>NZ_JAKSXZ010000113.1 GCF_022829465.1 Methylobacterium sp. J-067 | reverse complement strand
GCCGACATCTGCGACCGCGACGCGGTGCGGGCCGCCTTCGCGGACTTCCAGCCGCAGGCGGTGATGCATCTGGCCGCCGAGAGCCATGTCGACCGCTCGATCACCGATCCCGGCGCCTTCGTGCGCACCAACGTCATCGGCACGCAGACGATGCTCGACGCGGCGCGCGAGCGCTACGACGGCCTGACCGGCACGGATCGCGAGGGCTTCCGCTTCCTCCACGTCTCCACCGACGAGGTCTACGGCTCGCTGCCGCCGGGGGGCTTCTTCACGGAGGACAGCCGCTACGACCCGCGCTCGCCCTACTCGGCCTCGAAGGCCGCCTCCGACCACCTCGCCCGCGCGTGGCACGAGACCTACGGCCTGCCGGTGCTGGTGACGAACTGCTCGAACAATTACGGGCCGCGTCACTTCCCCGAGAAGCTGATCCCGCTGATGATCCTCAACGCCCTGGAGGGCAGGAACCTGCCCGTCTACGGCGACGGCCTGAACGAGCGCGACTGGATCCATGTCGAGGACCACGCCAAGGGCCTCGTCGCCGTGCTGGAGCGGGGGCGGATCGGCGAGACCTACCTCCTTGGCGGGCGCGCCGTGCGCAACAACCTCGCCGTGGTGAAGGGCCTGTGCGCCGCCTTCGACCGGCTGCGCCCGGAGGCCGGGCCGCACGAGCGGCTGATCACCTTCGTCGCCGACCGGCCGGGCCACGACCGGCGCTACGCCATCGACTGCAGCAAGGCGGAGGCCGAACTCGGCTGGGCGCCGCAGAAGACCTTCGAGGCGGCCCTGGAAGAGACGGTGGCGTGGTACCTCGCCAACGAGGCGTGGTGGCGCCCGATCCGCGAGGGCCGCTATCAGGGCGAACGCCTCGGGCTCGCCGGCTGATGGACATCCTCGTCCTGGACGATAGCCTGGACAGGCTGGCCGGACCGGTCCGGGCCTGAGCCGCTAAAGAGCAAGGACCCATCCGATGAAGGGCATCATCCTCGCCGGAGGCTCCGGCACGCGGCTCCACCCGGCGACCCTGTCGATCAACAAGCAGCTCCTGCCCGTCTACGACAAGCCGATGATCTACTACCCGGTCTCGGTGCTGATGCTGGCCGGCATCCGCGAGATCCTGATCATCTCGTCGCCGGAGCACCTGGACAATTACAAGCGCCTGTTCGGC
>NZ_JAKSXZ010000058.1 GCF_022829465.1 Methylobacterium sp. J-067 | reverse complement strand
GTGCAGCAATGGGACTGCAGACGGAAGAGGCCGAAGACTGAGCCGGTCTGGCCGCCGCGATAGCTGCCGACCCGATCCGGCGTTTGCAAGAGGCCATTGGATCGGGCCGGCATGTCCCACGAGAGGACAAGGGCCTACTTGCGGCACGGCCCATGCTGCATCGTGATGCGAACTAATTGACCGGCAGTTACCTGAAACCCGGCCCAAGACGGCTTGGCCTTCGAGGTACGCAGGCCGCCGACCCGATCTGTTGAACGGGGGGCCATTCGACCGGGCCGGCGTGTCCCTCGGGAGGACCGCCACAGGGTAGGCCGATGCGCGACGACGGTGAAGGGGATGCCCCTTACAGATCGTCCTGACGTGCGACTGCCCAATAGGCGAGGGCGCCGACTGCGAACACGGCCAGGGGAACCGAAAGCTGTAGCCAGTGGAAGCCGTCAGAGGCCACAGTCGTTCATGGCGTCGCGCCGATCCTGCCAAGCCGTGATCCAGTAGACCAAGGCGCCGGCTGCGACGAACGACCCCGGCCCGAGAAGTAGGGCCATGAAAAGCCCGATCTCTGCCCCGCAGTTCGTCACGAGCGGGTGCCGCTCTCACGCCGGTTGAGCCACAAGGCCCATAACGCCAACGCGCCGCCGCCGAACGGGACGGCGAGGAGCAAGGCAAGCTGTTCCGTCGTCACGGTGCTATGCCGCCCGGCGCGCCCAAAGCGCGACGCCCCAGCCGAAGGCAACCGCCATCACGGGGGCGACGATGAAAGCGACAATCTGAACGTCCGTCATGGCTTGAGCCCTTTCAGGACCGTGCGGGCCGCGAGGTGTAGGGAACCGCTCGCCGCTAGAAAGATCGCGATGCCCAGCACGAGAGTCAACGCCGACAGGTGCGGGCCGGTGCCAAGGCCGAACACAGCCGCCACGAGAGGCGCGACGACACCAGCCGTAAAGAGACCGCCGGCCGCCGTGTTCAGATAGGTTGCCGTCAGCTTCGTTCGCTCATTCGTGACGAGCCTGCGAGCCGTGTCGTCGGCGTCGCTCACCCTTCGGCCTTCCAGATCGCAGAACCGAACCGTGGGCGGATCACGTCGCACCCGTCCGTAGCGGGCTCGACGGTGTAAGGGGCTACCGCCGGCCGAACCGCCCGCGCCATGTCGGCAGCCTCTTGCGACCGTGCCGCGTTCCCCGGCCTCGGCAGGTATAGGTCAACCCGCTTTCGTCCCCTCACGACAACCCCCGTTCCGACAGCCTCTTGAGATGATTGGTGAGGCGTGGCGGGGTAGCGCTTGAGCGGAGGCACGATCACGTCCGGGGTATCGACCGGGTGCCGATATCGGCCTTCAATCAGATCGATCCCATTTTCCGTGACGACGTAGGCGCCGCTTTCGATCTGCCGCACGAGCCCCTTGTCTACCAGCCTACGCATGGTGTCCCGCCTGCCGGCATAGCCATAGGGGCCCAGGCACCGCTTCAGTTCCTCGAACGCATACAGGCTGATCCTGCCCCTCGCCCAAGGCGGCAGAGGCTCCGGGGTCGGGGAAGTCTTCGTGCTCCAAGCCATGGCTTTCCCCTTGCGCGTGCGCCACCGACCGAAGGGAGGCGATGGTGATAGTGAGGGGATCTACCTAGTAGTTGATCCCGAGTTGAAATCGAGTTGATCTAGATTGGATATTGAGTTGATGTTGCAAAGCGCTGAGACGATTGCGCTTTTTCGGCCAATTCCTCGAATTTTCGGGCTTCCTCAGCCCATTGGGAGCGGCGCTCGCCCCACTCGGCATTGGCCGCTGTATCGGCCTGATATCGGAGGCGTAGCAGCCCTACCATCACCGCGTTGCCCTGGTGGGGAAGGAGCGGGAACAGGTGCTCATAGGAGCCGTCCGCCAGCTTCTCTTGCCAGTCGGTAATCATGGCAAGCCCTGCTGTATGGGCCGCGTCTCCGAGCGCCCGTTCCTCGCGAACCGCCATGGCGCCGCCGACCGGGAACAGCACGGCCGCTTCATCGGTGTCCGCCTCGATGAGATGCGGGGTGTAGGCGACGAGACCCAGGCGGATGAGGAACGCCAAGGCATCGAAGAAGCGTTGCGCCGGCTGCTCGCTGGATTGATCCAGGAAGGGCTTCACGAGCGGGCAGTTCGGCCACGCCTCCGACCTCGCGCGGGAGAAGCCCCAGACAGTGTGCGCTCCATAAGTGCCGATGGCCTCCTTCGTGTAGTTCAGTCGAACGGTGCGCCAGTGGACGCCACTTGCCCGTGGCAGGCTCTGAGCGTGGTAGAGATCCACGAACAGGCGCAAGGCCGTCTGATCCTGCGCTTGCCGCAGCAACTCCACAGGTGGCCTCTCATCGGCCGCGCCGGTCACGATGGAGGCGGGGAGCCAGATCCAGTCCGGTTCCTCGGACATCGGCTGAGGAGCGAGCGCAAGGCCGAAGAATTGGCGTCCGTCGTTCGTCAGGTGCCCTTTGCGCACAAGGCCGCACGCAAGCTCGTATGGCGTCGTCACGGGCCAGTCGCTGTCCATCTTCGCGGTCTTAGGCACGAAGGTTGACCGTCCCGCATCCTCGATGATCCGCACCAGTTCGGCCTCTGTCGCTGTGATCCGTGCAGGGGTAGGGCCTGGAAGGTCATGCGCGGCGACGAGATAGTAGAGCGGCTTCGTCCCTCCCCGTGTCTGTCGGACTAGCCCTTCCGCGACGAGCCGCCTGATCGCGGCTTGGGCCAGATGCCGAGGCACGCCAGTATGCGTCTCAATGGTCTTCACCGACCATGCGGTGGTGCGCATGTCGCTCAGAGTGCCCCGCGCCAGGACGAGGTAGGCGACGGCCGCGTTCATGCTGCCGAGACCGCACAGCGCAGCCCATGCCCGCCGGTCCACCGCGAAGAAGTTCCCGCGAGCGGTCATGCGAGGGGGCTACCCTTCGGCCCGTAGGCGAACGCCGGGGCGCCCGTGGTTCAGGAACTCGACGCCGGCAGCCTCTAGCGCGGACTGAACCGAGCGCACCGTGTCGAGACCGCTGGTAAGCATATTGGCGCCCTTCGCTTCCATTGAGCGGATTGTGTTGGCGCTGACTTTTGACCGCTCCGCGAGCGTGACTTGATCCATAGCCACGAGCCCCCGCGCCGCACGGAGTTGGTTGCCGGTCGATAACATCACAGCCTCGGTTGGTTTTATACCATGTTTCCTATTGACTAAAACAAGGCATGGGTATTATAACAAGTCCATAGGCGGTAGCAACCGCCGCGAGATGGACTAACCCCGATGTCCCACTTCAGCCGCCGCTCTTTCTCCTGGTCCGCCGCCCTGCGGGACATCAAGTCCGACCGCGCTCCCGTCATCACCGGCCTGCTCGCCGCTCGTGGCTTCGCTTCGGCCTATGCCCGCTCGCGCAACCTCCCCCTCAACATCACCACCCGCTCCGGCCGCGGCGAGACGTTCGCCGTCTCTCACAAGTTCGACCGCGCCGCGATTATGACCGTCGCGACCCTCGCCGCCCGCGATCATCAGAAGCGCCACGGCGGCACCTGGGGCGCTGCCATGGCCGTCTGCCTCAAGGCCGCGTGGCAGACCGAGACCGCCGCCCCTTCGCTCCGCGACCGCGCCGCCGATCTGTCCGCCCGCCTTGCCGGCACGAGCCGCAGGCCAGAGCCTGCCGCAACCGCCGAGGGCACCTTCGCACCCGCTCCGGCCGCTCTTGCCGACGCCTGCCGCTGGGCGGTTCAGCATCGCGCGTGGGTCGATTTCGCCTTGAAGGTCACGGACTGGTCCGAAGAGAAGTTTGACACCGAGACCGGCAAGACGAGCGCCGTCATCACCCGCGCGATCAACGAGCCATCCACGCATCTGGCCGAGATCGTCGCCAAGGCCGCGCTCGCGTTAGACGACTTCGAGCGGTTCCGCATCACGCCACATCACGACATCGATGACGGGACGCGCATCGTGCACACGGTCCTGCGCGAGGTCGCGGCTTTTCAGGTCGAGGCAGACGCTGCCCCGGTCGCCGGTATCGACTTCGGGCCCGACGCACACATTGCCGAATTAGCCGCCGAGTTCTGCGAAGCCTACGCCGCCAACATGAAGGCCGACCGCGAAAACATGGCTGAACGCATGTCGGAGGCGGAATGGCTGCCGTTCTACCGCCGCGCCACGGATCTGATGGCGCGGCTTGAGGCGACCGAGCCCAAGACGATGCTCGGCATGGCCCTCAAGTGTCTCGGTCCCATCGGCGCTGCCGGCTACAACGCTCCGGCGGATCGTGACGAGCATCAAGAAGACGCTTGGGACCGAGTAGGGACGCAGCTTGCTGACGCCATGCTGGGCGGCACCCTAACGCCATTGCTGGCCAGCAGGCAGCCCGACCGTGACCTGTGCCGGGAGGCGTTCACCTACGCTCACGGCTTGGACCTGTCGGCCGTCCCCTCGGACTGCCTGCTTCGACTGATCGACGTGTTCCACCGCGAGGCCGAGGTTCTGAGCGACGTGTCGCAGGAAGTCCGGTTCTATGCCGACGCCAATATCCGCCTTCAAAACGACGGCGGGGAGATCATCGAGGCCGAAAGTAATCGTCTCGGCTGTCTCCGTGATGCGTGCGTTCAGGAAGTAGCTCGCCGCACTCCCAAGACCGAGGCCGACCGCGACGCCATCCTCGTGTCCCGCGTCCATCACGAAATGCTCTGCGAAATGAAGATCCGCAACAAGGCGCTGATTGCAGAGATCCGCTAGGCATGGGGCGGGGAATAGCCCTGCCCCGCCATCAAACCGCCCCTCAACGTTTCACCCTTGCAGAGTGCCCCCATGCCCAACGTCGTCGCTTTCATGCCCCGCCCCCGCCCGTCTGAACCGGCGGCCCCGGCGCCGCTCGCCGGCCTCGCCCTTCGCGCCCACCTTGAGCAAGCGGCACAGACGGCCCTTGATGCAGCAGACAAGATCATCGCCGCCCTGGACCGGATCAAGGACGACGCCGAGACCGCCACGGAGCCCGTTTTCAAGGCCATTGTGGCGCACGCGGGGCAGGTGATCCACCTGCACGAGCCCGCCCAGCCCATGCCGGCCCCGGAGCCTGCCCCCGAGGCGCCGCAGGACGAGACCCAGGACGAGCCCGCCCCCGTTGCGACGGCAGATGTCCGCCAACTGTTCCCGCCGCTGCCGTGGGGTGGCGCTGGCAATGTCGTGGCCGCCGCCGGCTGCGCGGTCCTGGCCCTCGTCGGGATGCGCGCGTGATGCCGACCACACTCCCCGCTGTCTAGCCTGTCGCCCACCCTTCCGCCACTTGTCGCCGCGCTAGACCGTCCGGTCCTTCTACCTGCTCGCCTTGTCGTGCTGGCTGCTCCGGCGGCTAAATGTGGTCCATGTCCGCCTAGCCCGTGAACAGACCGACGCGGGGAGCCTCGCCTTGTTCGAGGCGGCCCACTGCTGGCTCGTTTGTCACGAGGAAATTGGTCATCTGCTCGACCTCCCGAATGAGTAGATCGACTTCGACCAACCCTTGGACCGCCAACGCCTCCAGGCTAGCCACCAATGGACCGAAGCGCGCGTGTGTCGCGAGAGATGGACGGCGCAAGCCTTCGATCACCGCCAGAAGCTCGTCACGCCGTCGCCATAACTCTAACAATGCGGCGCCGAGGTTGGGTGATGGCAGCTCTTCCAGTTCAGAGATCGCAGTCAACTGAGGTTGCTGAGCCTTCAAGAAAATTATGGTTGCAGTCATGTCCCTGCATTTCGGCTTGCCGACACTCGATTGCGGTGAGGATCTACTCGGCGACGGTCACTTCTCGCCGCATCTCAGGGACGCGGGCCCAGGGTTCGATGCCCCGCACGAACGCGGCCGACGCGCCCCCGCTCCTGGCCGAGTGAACGGCGAGAACCTCGTCCCAAGCCGATACGAAGGCCTCGACACATGCCGGGTCGAAGTGCTTGCCCCTCTCCGCTTCAAGGCAAAGGATGGCCTCCTCGAAGCCCATCGCCCCCTTGTAGGGACGCACCGTCGTCAACGCGTCGAACACGTCCGCCACCGCGACGATCCGTGCCGCCAGGGGAATGTCCAGGCCCGCAAGCCCGTGCGGATAGCCGCTACCATCCCAGCGCTCGTGATGCGCCTCTGCGATCTCCGCCGCGAGGCGGATCAGCTCCGACGTGCTCCCATCGAGGATACGCTTGCCGACCAACGGGTGCATGCGGATCACCGCGAACTCCGCCTCGTCCAGCGGGCCCTTCTTCAGCAGGATCCCGTCTGGTACGGCGACTTTGCCGACATCGTGAAGCGGAGCCGCGAGCTTGAGGCGCCAGCAGTACTCCGGTTCGAGGCCTAGCGCTTTCGCGATGATCTGACTGTAGCGTGCGACCCGCCACGTGTGGTCGCCGGTGTCGTTGTCGCGGTACTCTACAGCCAGGGCGAGGCGGAAGATGACCTCGGCCTCCCTCTCGACCAAATGGCGCGTCGCCCGCTCGATCTCACCCGCCATCGACGACGCCGCCTCGTCGAGGTGGCGCACAGCGTTGGCCAAGCGCACCAGGTTGCGCAGGCGCGCGCTCATTTCGATCCCCTTGATGCGCTTGTCGAGGAAGTCGGTTGCCCCGGCCTCCAGCGCCGCCATACGTACCTCCTCAGTCGTGTCGGCGGTGATCATCGCGATTGGCACTTGGGCATAGTGCGCGATTGTCCGCAGCTCCCGAATGAGAGTGATCCCGTCCATCTCGGGCATGTTCTGGTCGACGAGTACGAGATCGAAGGCTCGCGTGCGGCCCTCAACCAAGGCGGCGAGCGGGTCGTCGTGAGCGACGACCTCGGCGCCATGCTCGCTCTCCAGCAACCGCTGCAGGCGCATCAGCACCGTCGTGCTGTCGTCGACGAGGAGAACGTCCATGGCGGCAATCTCCAATCGAAGGAATGTCACGTATTTGAGGAGATAGTAGATCGGTCCGATGACGCTTCAGCGCGTGGCGTCAACGAGCTTCATCGCCTCATGCTGCGCGCACGGTGGCGAGGAAGCGGGCGACCTCGGCCGCGAGATGCTCCGACTGGCGCGACAGCTCCGAAGCTGCCCCCAGAACTTGCGTCGCCGCGGCGCCAGTCTCCTCCGCCGCCCCCGCTACGCCGGCGATGTTTCCCGTCACCTCCCCCGTACCAGCCGCCGCTTGGGCGACGTTGCGCACGATCTCCTGGGTCGCCGCGCCCTGCTGCTCCACCGCGATCGCGATCGAGGTCGCCACCGTGTTGATCTCACGGATGCGCCCGGTGATGCCGCCGATCGACGCCACGGCCTGCCCCGTGGAAGCCTGGATCTGCGCGATCTGACTCGAGATCTCCTGCGTGGCCCGTGCCGTTTGACCGGCCAGCTCCTTCACCTCCGCCGCAACCACGGCGAAGCCCTTGCCGGCTTCACCCGCGCGCGCCGCCTCGATCGTCGCGTTGAGGGCCAGCAGGTTGGTCTGCCCGGCGATCGACGAGATCAACCCGACTACGTCGTCGATCCGCGAGACGGTGGTGCTGAGGTGCTGGACTAGAGCACCGGCCTGATCGGCCTCGTGCACGGCGAGCCGCGCCAGTTCGGCCGAGCCATCGACCTGCCGGCCGATCTCCTGAACCGACGAGCCCAGCTGCTCCGCAGCGGCGGCTACGGTGTTGACGTTCGAAGCCGCCTCCTCGGCCGCGGCGGCCACGGCGGAGGACTGCGCTGCGGTCTCGGCCGCCGTGCCGCTCATCGTCCCGGCGGTGGCCTGTAACTCGGTCGCCGAGGACGAGACCATGCCGATGACGCCGCCGACCGCAGCTTCGAAGCCGTCCGCCATCTGGCGCATGCCGGCCTTGCGCTGCTCCTCGGCGGCAAGACGTGCTTGGACGGTTTCCTCCTCCAAAGCTCGAGAGCGGATGAGGTTGTCCTTGAACACCTGTACAGTCGCCGCCATCGCGCCAATCTCATCCTGCCGTGAGCGGAAGGGTATTTCGGATGCAGCATCACCCCCAGCCAGGATCTGCATCGCGGCCGTCATCCGAGTGATCGGGCGAGATACACGGAGAAAACCGAAGGCCGCAGCGGCGAGCGCGGTGATCAGCGCCAGAAAGGCTGCGATGTAGGCCAGCGACGTAGCGCTACCGACATCGCCCATCGCCGTCTCGGCGTCCCGACGTGCGCTGACCTCGTTCAGCTTAACGTCACGCTGCAGCATCGCCCGTGCTTCATCGTAGAACCGGACAGCCTCGGGACCGCTCAGAAGGGCGACCGCTTCCGCCCTCTGGCCCGCCTCCATGAGACGGCGAGTCTCAGTATCGGCGTGAGCGAAGCTCGCCCAAGCGGCGCCGAAGGCATCGTAGAGCGCCCTTTCCTCGACCGAGAAGATCAGCGGTTCGTAGGTCCGACGCGCAGCCGCGAGCGCCTCGTGTGTCGCAGCGAGTGCCGCCTCGTTCTCGGCGAGCCGAGCGGCGGTATCCGACAGAGCGAGCAGGCGTAGCTGCTTGATGCGCACCTCAGAACTGGCGGCCCTGATCTCGTTCACGGCGATGACGGAGGGCAGCCAATTGGTAGCCACTTCGGTGACACCGCGCTTGATGCCTCCAAGTTTAAGGACAGAGACACCACCCTGGCCGACGCAGATCAAAGCGAGGAGCCCGAAGGCACCGGCGAGGGATGTCTTGAGAGACAAGTGAAGGCGCATAGTTCGACCGCTCAGGTAGGCGAGCCCATAGGTCTACCGATCCACAATCCCAAAGGATTGACGGTCAGACTTAGCCGCATGGGCAAGTGGAACGCGATGCGAGCAAAGCGAGGACAATCGCTGCGTCCCGCTCTACCAGTATCTCCATCATCATCTTAACTGATGAATCAGATATTAATTTGAGCGCAAGTTATATATGAAGGAATAGTAATGCATGTTAGGTTGAACGATGCATTGATTGGATATCATTCACAGCACGTCTTTTTCTATGACCTCTTCGAACACACGCATTGTCCGCAAAGCGGCGGTCACGGGAGTGTTACTTATGTTGGTGGGAGTGTAGCGACCTGCCTGACCGACGGAAGGTCGTCCGACACGGCGCATCACCTCACGCTGGAACGCGATGAACGCGAATATTTGGCCGTCGGGCCCGCGGCACGGTCGGCAGTCGATCTCGACCCGGTACTTCGTGCCGTCAGGACGGTAATTCGTAAGGAAGCCGTGGAAGCGCCCACCATACTTAAGGGTATGATGAAATGCGTCGAGACTGGTCCGGCGGGTGTCCTTGCCCTGCATAAAGCGAGGGCTCGTCCCGACAAGGGATGTATGATCCCGGCCGGTCAAGAAACCAAATGCAGCGTTGACGTACAGGATCGTCGGACCTGGGCGATTAAGCTCGGCATCGGTGACGACGACCGCGATTGCAGCCTCATCAAGAAAGGCACCCACAAACTCGACGAAGGTCATCCTTCATTAGTACGGGAAGTACCGAAGCGTTCCAGAACGGCGTAACTCGTCACGGCATGATGGGATGCGCCGCCATGATCGCGGCCGCGACCTTCGTCCGGAAGGTCTTCTCCTGCAGCACAGTCCGCGACGTAAGGGTCTCTCCCGGCATCTCGGTTGCCAGGATCCCCGCGACGTCGAGCGTATGCCCGCTGGCGAAGCGATAGGGCGGCCCAGCGGGATCGCGCACGAAGTGATCGATCGCCGACACAATCTCTGTGCTGGTGACGATCCCAGCGTTGCGGAGGTCAGCGAGGGTCGAGGGCTTGGCCTGCATGGTCGAGTGGATCATTCCTCAACGTTGACTTAACCACCGCCCGCAGCCGACATGGGCGGTCACGGCCTCGCTCGCCTTCGCGAGTCGTGAGCCGGATCAGGAGACCATCGCCGCGAGATAGACCCTGAAAAGCCAACAGCCCCTTCCCGGCAAGGAAGAGGCTGCTGAAAACCTGAGGCGCTGTGAGGCGCGAGTGACTTCCCCTCACAAGCCATGATCTCCCCTCGGGAGTCAAGCTGAAACGTCAGTTTCGGCAACAGGAAAGGCTTGCCTGGACCCTGGATCGCGGCCCGTGAGGGACCGTGGATGAACACCTATGCCGATGCGATCCGCCGACAGGCGGAGGACGCGCCGCGCGCCGCGCTGCCCGTGGTGACGGGCGCGATGTGGCGCGCCTATGCCGAGGGACAGATCACCGAGGCCGAGGCCGAGACGCTGGCCGCCTTGATCGAGGCGCGGCGATTGTCGAGCGCCGCACACAGCGGTGGACAGAGCCCGAACCCAACGGGAACCCCTGCCGCTCGCGTGGCAGACGCCCCGCAGGATCGTCAGAACAGCCCCAGGACGGGCGCAGGCTCCCGGCCGCGCACGGATGCCAGCCTTGAGCGCCGCCGCCGCTGGGCGGCCTCTGGACGGCTTCCTCCAGCCCTTGCGGCCCGGTTCACCCTGGCCGAGCAAGCCGCCCTTGCCTTGATCGCCGCCGAGACCGCCCGCCGGGGCGATTGCCGGTTGTCCGTCCCGCACCTCGCCGCTCTGGTAGGGGTCGCCGAGACGACGGTGCGCAACGCGATCCGCGAGGCCCGCAAGCTCGGCCTGCTCACCGTCGAGGAACGGCGGCTAACCGGCTATCGCAACGACACGAATGTGGTGCGGATCGTTTCGCCGGAATGGGTCGCGTGGCTACGGCTGGCCAGGAAGGCGAAACCATCACGGTACTCCCATGGTGGCGGCACCTCACGCATGGGGGGTGGGTGCAAATCCCCGAACCGCATGTCTACTAAGATCTTTAAACCCAGAAAAACGGGGACAGCCAGACCCCAGCGAGAATGGATCGCAGCCCATGGCAGGGCATCGTGAGCACGGTCGCGGATGGCAGGCGCGTGGCCCCGTCGCTGCGCTGTGGAAGGCCACGCGCCGGGGCCACACTCAGGGATAGAAGAAGGGCTGCCAAGGACAGAGGCTACCCTCGACTATGACTACTTGCCGCCGCCGCTTCCCGTCGAACCCATTCGGGAGGGCTGCCCTTCATTGCCAGAAGCGGCCGAGTCGTTCGAAATGCCGTCCGCAGCACGTCCGGTCGGCGAGTAGCTGGCAGAGCCCTCTTCACCCGTCGAGCCCGGCCGACGGGTGACGACACCTGGCGCACCACGGGGGACAATAACGGTTGTAGTGGTCGGGCTTTCTAAAACCTGGGCGAAGGCAGGAGTAGTGAGCGCTGCGACAAACGCCGCAACGAGAATACGCTTATTCATAGAAGTCTTTCGCTGAGAGACTGAAGAACGGTCGATCGTGCGCAATGTGTCCCAGCGTCAGTGTCACAGGTGCGGGCATACCTTGGGTGACCAGCATACGGCCTGATTGAGGTGCTTAGCGAGCGCTCTGGGGACAGGTCCAAGCGTGCCTGATAAAGTGAAGCCTTCCCTGCACGCGTGCCCGAGGCGTTCGCGACACCGCACGGCCCGCAGCAGGCGAGCACGCGACGACAGGCGGATGCGAGCCAGTTCCTCCCATCCCGCCCGTGATGCCTTGGCCGGGCGGTTGCGTGAGGGTCGGCGTGGCGGGGGAACTGGACACCGCAAGCGCCGGCTCACGGCCCTTTCTCAGCATCGAGCGGGCCAGCCGCTTTCGACCCATGTCGGTCGTCCGGACCACCGTAGGCGCTTCCCGGAAGCGGACACTCGTCGGCCGCCCGGCAATTTCGGCTTGGGGTGGGGAGCGGACCCTGATCCTGCTTCCTGAAGCGGACGTTCTGGCCACGTCCCTCAGCGGACACGAAAGAGGGTTCTGCTGGCCCCTCCTCGCATCTACCTCCCCGGGACGGGGGGCGGATCAGTAGCCAACGGTGAACCGTTCGCGGGAGTGGGCGGGCCGCTCCAGCTCGTCCACTAGAGCGATGGCATAGTCCTCGAACGAAATGCTACTGCCTTGGTCGTTGGCGAGCAGCTCATCCTTGCCGAGGCGGAACGTGCCGGTACGCTCGCCCGGGATGAACAGCGCGGACGGCGACAGAAACGTCCAGTCTAGCTCCCGTTCGCCCCGCAGGATGTCGAGGTACACGCCGCCGGCCGCCGCTTCGGCCTTATACTGAGGAGGGAAGTTGGGGGTGTCGATGACCTTGACGCCCGGCGCGACCTCCAGACTTCCTGCACCACCAACGACAAGGTAGCGCGCGACCCCCGAGGCCTTGACCGCTGCGAGCAGCTTGTGCGGGTCGCTCGCCGTAAAGTGCACCGAACTGATGACCACGTCATGGCCCTTGATCAGGGCGGCTAGACCGTCCTGGTCGTACACATCGCCGGCCTTGGCGCTGACCCTCGGCAGGGATGGGACTTTTGCGGGGTTGCGGACGATAGCAGTGACGCTGTGCCCACGTTGGGACAGTTCGCCGAGGATGCGAGCGCCTGCGTTGCCGGTGGCGCCGATGAGAGCAACGTTCATAGTGGTCTGTCCGTTAGGTTCCTGATAGGTACCAGGTGAATGAGAATTACACAGGTGTAAAGAAGGCACCTACAACTCACTTGGTCACCTGGAGGAAACCACCATGCCTACCTCGAACCCCTATGCCGCCACTTGTCCAACCCGGCTGGTGCTGGATCGCGTTGCCGACAAATGGGCGGTGCTGGTGCTCGGCTTGCTGGGCGAAGGCCCCGTCCGGTTTAATCAGCTGCGGCGCACGATCGAGGGCTTGTCGCAAAAGATGCTCTCGCAGACCTTGAAGAACCTGGAGCGAGATGGGTTGGTCCACCGCAAGGCCATCCCGACCGTGCCGGTGACGGTCGAGTACAGCATCACGCCGCTTGGGCAGACGCTATCTGCAACTGTTGATGCTCTGCGCGTATGGGCGGAGAGCCACATTGAGGACGTGTTGGCCGCACAGGCGCGCTACGACGCGGGCTCATCCACAGTTGCCAACTAGGTCGGCTGTCCACCCACACCAGTCGCTTGGACCGCCTCACCGACAAGCCTGAAAGCAGACGTATATTCCGCCCTTACTCTGGCAGTCATGCGCCATTCGCTTTTGTCGATAGGGCTGAAGGTAACGTCCTCGGCCGCGTCGCGCGTCATGACGTCCATGGACCGAGCGAAGATGCTGTGCGCCACGGCCAGGACCAGCATCGCGAGTATCCCGTCGCGTTGTAGGTAGGGCTGCTCGCAACCCGCGGTAAGGAGCTCTGGTAGGTCGAGCGCGCGATGGAAGTGGGAACGCCAGATGCGCTTGGTGTCGCCCAAAGACCGCCCACTTATCGGCACAACAGACGAATGCATTAGATGAAGTGGGGATTAGAAGCAATTCTGATACGTGTGTAGCGATCAAGGCTATCTGCGGCAAGTTATCGAGGATTGGGAACTAGCCGATTGTACACGCGTCATCGCTCGACCGTGGAGAGCGAGCTTGTCAATGACTGAGCAGTCGGTTGTCATTCTGGACGGTACCCGGTGCCACCTCGGCGAAGGGCCGAGCTACGATCCCGCGACCGATACCGTGTGGTGGGTCGATATCCTCGAATCCCGGCTGTTCGAACGATCCCTTGATCCGGCAACGACGCGGGCAAAGATCCATGCGCTGCCGGTCATGGCGAGCGACGTCGCCGCCATTGATGCAGACCGTCATCTCCTCTCCGCCGACGATGGACTGTACGTTCGGACAATCTCGACCGGCGATCTGGGCTTGCTTTGCCCCCTTGAAGGAGACATTCCCGGCAACCGCTCCAATGACGGCCGGGTACATCCGAGCGGTGCCCTTTGGATCGGCACCATGGGGCGGAAGGCTGAGCCAGGACGTGGATCGATCTACCACGTAGCCGGATCGCAGATCACGCGCCTCTATCGCGGGTTGACCACACCCAACGGCATCGCCTTCTCCCCCGACGGGGCCACGGGTTACTTCGTCGATACCGCCGAAGGCGTGCTTCGGCGCGTGGCCCTGGATCCAGCCACCGGCCTGCCGCGGGGCGAGCCCGAGACGCACTACGATCACAGCGACGGAGACGGTGGCATCGACGGAGCAGCCACCGACGTGGAAGGTCTGATCTGGACGGCGCGTTTCGGGGCGAGTTGCCTCGACGCTTACAGCCCGTCCGGCGAGCGCGTCCGCACGATCCCCGTCCCCGTGCGGCAACCGACCTGCCCCACCTTCGCCGGACGCGCCCTCGACCGGTTGCTGGTGACCGCCGGCTACGAAGGCATGGACGAGGCAGCGCGAACTGCCGATCCCCATCACGGCCGGACACTGCTGGTCGATGTCGGTGTCCGAGGACTGCTCGAACCGGCGTTTCGCCTCGCCGTCTGACCTCCGGCGATCCCTCTCATTCCCAAACCGAACGAGCGCCGCGAGAGCGCCGCCGAGGAGCCGCCATGCCTGTGCCCGAAGACCGTGCCTATCAACCGATCGAAGCCTACGCGCTGCTCGGCAATTGCGAAGGCTGTGCCCTGGTGGCCCGGGATGGATCCCTGGATTGGGCTTGCCTGGAGCGGTTCGATTCCGACCCGACCTTCTCGCGGCTGCTCGACCGCCGGCGGGGCGGGTACTTCGTCGTTCGCCCCGAGGGTGACTACGAGACGGCGCGGCAATACCTCAGCCGCACCAACATCCTGCAAACGACCTTCACCACGGCGGACGGCTTCGTCCACCTCTACGACTTCATGGTCGGTCCGGAGGGCGGCCAGGGGCGCCCGCGGCTTGTGCGCCTCATCGTGGGACTATCGGGATCTGTCCCCATGATCGCGGCCTACCGCCCCCTGGCCGGCTTCGCGGAGACCTTCGCGCCGCTGACGGTGCGTGACGGCCGCATCACCGCCGAGGGATGCCCCAGCCTCTCCACCGACGCCCGGTTCGAGACCGAGGACGGGGTGGGGGTCGCGCGCTTCACCCTGTCGGGTGGCGAGAGCCGGTCCTTCGCCCTGTATCTCGGCGAGCCGCCCGCGACGCCGCCGGACGCCTACGCCTTGATGGAGGACGTGCGCCGGACCTGGGCCCTGTGGACGCGGGACTCCGCCTATGTCGGCCCGCTGGCCGACGAGTTGATGCGGTCGGCCCTCGTGCTCAAGACCCTGACGTACGGGCCCACCGGGGCGATCGTGGCGGCGGCCACGACGTCCCTCCCGGAGGAGGTCGGCGGGATCCGCAACTGGGATTACCGCTTCTGCTGGATCCGGGACGCCTGCCTGTCCTTCTACGTCCTCAAGAAGTTCGGCATGTCCCGCGAGGCGGAAAGGTTCTTCGAGTTCGTCTGCGCCCTGTGCGACCGGGAGGAGGGACAGCTTAAGCCGCTCTACAGCATCTCCGGGGAGGCCGACCTGGAAGAGACCGTGGTCGAGCACTTCGAGGGCTGGCGCGGATCGGGGCCCGTCCACCACGGCAACGGCGCGGCCGACCAGCATCAGGCCGACGCCTACGGCCAAGTGCTCGACCTGTTTTATCTCTACGAGCGCCTCGGCGGCACCCTGCCCGAGGGCCTGCATGGGCATGGGGCGCGGCTGGCGGACATCTCCGCCGCCCACTGGCATGAGCCCGATGCGGGGCTGTGGGAGCCGAGGAAGCCGGAGCAGCGCTACCTGCACGCGGCGATCATGAACTGGGTGGCCCTGGATCGGGCGATCCGCCTGTTCGGCCCCCGGGAGAGCTGGTGCGCCGAGCGGGATCGCATCGTCGCCTTCGTCAACGGCGAGGCGGTGCATGCGGACGGCTACTACCCGCAATATGCCGGGGGCGGGGATGTCGACGCGGCCCTGCTCATCGCACCGATGGTGGGCTTCCCCGTCGACGAGGCCGTCTTCGCCCGCACGGTCGATGTCATCATCGAGCGCCTGGGCCATGGCCAGCTCGTCTACCGGTACAAGAACGACGACGGCCTTCCCGGCAAGGAGGGGACCTTCGTCCTCTGCGCCTTCTGGCTGGTGGATGCGCTCCTGTGGCTCGGCCGGGAGGTCGAGGCCCGGACCCGCTTCGCCGCCCTGCGGGTGCTTCAGAACGATGTCGGGCTGATCGCGGAGCAGACCGGGGAGGACGGCGCATTCCTCGGCAACTTCCCGCAGGCGTTCAGCCATCTCGGGTTGATCCACTCCGCGCTGATGCTCGACCTCTACGAGCACGGGGGACGTGCCGCCGTGCAGGGCACCTACGCCGACCGGACCCTGCGGGAAACCGACACCCGGCGCGCGCCGACGATCGCAGCGTGAACGGTATCAAGGGAACAAGAGGGCAAACACTGTGACACGGATCGGCTATCACGTCTCGCACGAGCAGCATGCGCCCTCGGCGCTCTTGGGCTACGTCCAGGCCGCGGAGGCGGCGGGCTTTGCCTGCGCCATGTCCTCGGAGCACTTCCGCCCCTGGAGCCTCAAGCAGGGTCATTCGGGCCACGCGTGGTCGTGGCTCGGCGCGGCGCTGGCGACGACCCGCTTGCCGTTCGGGATCATCACGGCCCCCGGCTACCGCCACCATCCGGCGGTCCTGGCGCAGTCGGCCGCGACGCTGTCCGAGATGTTCCCGCAGAGGCTGTGGCTCGCGCTGGGCTCGGGCCAGCGCCTCAACGAGGACGTCACCGGGCTGCCCTGGCCGGAGAAGGCGGAGCGGACCGCCCGGCTGGCCGAGTGCGCCGCCGTCATCCGTGCCCTCTTCGCCGGAGAGACCGTGACCCATCGCGGGCGGGTGACCGTGGTCGATGCCAAGCTGTATTCCCGGCCCGAGCGCGCGCCGCTGCTGATCGCCGGCGCGGTGACCCCAGAGACCGCCCGACAGGTCGCACGCTGGGCCGACGGCCTCGCGACGGTGGGGATCGACCCGGCCAAGCTGCGCAAGGTCTTCGACGCGTTCCGCGAGGGAGGAGGCGCGGGCAAGCCGATCTTCCTGCAGACGAAGGTCTGCTGGGATCCCGATCCGTCCCGGGCCCTAGCCCTGGCCCATGACCAATGGGCGAGCAACATGCTGGAGGGCGACGTGAACTGGGACCTGCGCCTGCCGGAGGATTTCGACACCGCCTCGCGCTTTGTGCGGGCGGAGGATGTACCGGGCTACGTGCGCATCTCCGAGGATCTCGGCCGCCAGACGGCGTGGCTCGCCGAACTCGCCGAGCTAGGCCCCGCCGAGATCATTGTGCATCAGGTCGCGGGCGATCAGGCTGCGTTCATCGAGGCCTTCGGACGGAAGGTTGTACCGGCCTTTGCTCATTGATTGAGAGGCCGTTCTGCTGATGCGTGCCTCAGGTAGTATCGAGCAGCTAACGATAGTCCGCTTCGCGGCTGTGTGGTGCTCAAAGCGGCAAGACTGCTTTCCACCCCAAGCAGGCATTCGGCTTGCGACCCAACTCGGCCGCTCAAACCTCTGGCGGCGCTTCTCCAAAGCAGCCATTCGCTATCCGGCAATATCACATGAGCAGGGGCGTACTTCGGCCCCATGATCTTAATCGGACGCTGAATGCGATAGCGATTAGCTCCATTTGAATGCACCGTACGCAGGCCATACTGTATATCTGTCTATGCGTATTGGTAAATTCAATGAGTGACCGCGATTAGTGAAATGTTAATTATAATAGAGTAGTCTTCGGCATCATTTGGGGGGCTGGTCTCGCCGTGAACTTCCGTGTCAAACATACCATCATTGGTCTCGTCGTAGGCCTCGCGCTTGCAATTCTAGGGCAGGGTGCGCTCGGGCTGTGGCAACTCGCCTCGGCAAATGAAAGAGCACTCGAACTTTCCAGCAATTGGCTTCCAAGCGTCCGCGAGCTGGGCGAGCTCAAGTACAGGGTTGTCCGCTTGCGGATCGTCGACTCCCGCTACATGATCGGCGTCGACACGATCGCCGATCTGGAGCGCCAAACCGCGAGCCGTCTCGCCGACGTCGAGGCGACGGCGAGACGGTACGAAGGCATGATTTCTAGCGTGCAAGAGCGTGCGCTTTGGGACGCTTATCGTGAGGCTTGGGCCAAGTATCTCGATATTCGTGGGACGTTCACAGCTGCAGTGAAGGCTGGCGATCTGGTTCATCGCAATGAACTCTTTATCGCGAGCCGCGATGCATATGATGCCGGGCTCAAGATCCTCGATCAGGATACGGCCCTCAATACGCAGGGTGGCGATGACGCGACGGCGGCGGCGGCCAGCACCTATCGTCAAGCACGGTGGCTGACAGGACTACTCTGCGGTCTCGCCATGGCCGTCGGCTTGAGCGGTCTTGCCTACGTGCTCGCCGGTCTGACGCACCCACTTGATCGACTGGTACAGCGGATGCGCGTGCTATCCGCAGGCGATGCGTCAGCCGAGGTTCCCTATCTCGCCCGCACGAACGAAATTGGAGCCATCGCCACCGCCGTCGAGGCGTCTCGACAAAACTTGATCCGAACCCGTAACCTCGAAGAGGCTACCGCCCTGGCGCGAGCTTCAGCCGAGGAGCAGCGCAAGGCCGGCATGCGACACATGGCTGACGGCTTCGAAGCCGCTGTGGGCGGCATCATCAGTATGGTGTCATCCTCCGCAACTGAATTGCAGGCCACCGCGCAGACGATGACGGCGACTGCAACTGAGACGGCCAGCCAGTCGACGACCGTGGCTGCGGCAGCCGAGGAAGCGGCGTCGAACGTCAACACGGTGGCAGCCGCCGCTGAAGAACTCGGCTCGTCGGTTCAGGAGATTGGGCGTCAGGTTGCTGGCTCGGCTGAACTGGCACAACGTACGGTCGACGAGGCCGATCAAACCGGTACCTTGGTGCAGGAACTCAGCGCGGCCGTTTCTCGGATTGGCGATGTCGTCGGCTTGATCTCGAACATCGCGGGGCAAACGAACCTCCTTGCGCTCAACGCAACTATTGAGGCAGCGCGCGCGGGAGCGGCGGGCAAAGGCTTCGCGGTCGTGGCCGCAGAGGTTAAGGCTTTGGCCGAGCAAACTGCCAAGGCGACGAACGAAATTTCCTCACAGATCGCGCGTATTCAGGCTTCCACGAGCCAAGCCGTGACCTCCATAGACGGCATCACGGGACGGATCCGCGAGATTAGCGGCGTGGCCACCTCGATCGCGGCGGCGGTGGAGGAACAAGGAGCGGCGACGCAGGAGATCGTAAGGAACGTCAGCCAGGCTGCAATGGGGACGAGTGAGGTAACCAGCAACATCGCGGGAGTGGCGAGCGCTGCGGAAGAGACTGGTGCGGCGGCGAGCCAAGTCCTTGGGGCAGCCTCGGAGCTGTCGCGTCAGTCCGAGCAGTTGGCTGCCGAGGTCGGGCGGTTCCTCGCCACGGTTCGCGCAGCGTAGCCATACGGCCGCAGTTTGCGCAATGAAGCGTCCGCTTCTCGGTCTGTTGGGCCTTGAAGCGGACAGGCAAAAAACCACCCACAGCGGTCCTACCGCATCAGACCCAACTCAGCCACCTAAGCCGTTACAGGAACACCCCAAAAGCAGTCACGCATTAATCGTTCGGCAAAGTGCGCCATAGAGTCGGTCGGATCAAACCTTCCGATCCTCGTGCTTTTCAAGGCCCAAGAAATCGTCCGTTTCTGTGAAAGGCGACGCATGCGGCGTCGAATGTTAACAGCTTGGCAAGATTTTTTCGCCTTCTCTAAATGTGGGAAAATTTCTCACATATATAAGATCGCGTGGTCTAAAGGTGGCCCCGGACGTGTACCGCTTCCGACCTGATCTGGGCATCCATCGCGATCGAAGTGGCGTCACAGCCATCGAGTTCGGCTTGCTTGCGCCTGTTTTCCTGTTGATCCTATGTGCGTGGATCGAAGTCGGGCTCTGCTTGATGATGGAGAGCACACTCGACAACGCCGTGCGCGATGCCAGCCGCCTGATCCGAACCGGCTCGGCAACTGAAGCGACTTTCAAAGCTGCAATCTGCGCCAAAATGCCGGTCATTCCGTGCGCTAGCATCACCTACAACGTCCAATCGGGGTCAAGCTTCTCTGCTCTCAGCGTCATCGCCGTATCGAGCACTAGCACGTTAGCTAGCACCGGCTTCAACACTGGTAGTTCCGGTTCGGACATGCTGGTGCAAGTCGCCTACAGTAAACCCGCCTTTTTCTCCTCGCTTCTTAAAGCAGCAGGTTTTGGCGGAAATATTCTGATCATGACGACGCTTGCCTTCCAAAACGAGAGCTACTGATGCGTGCGTTACTCAGCCGTTTTACGGCCGACCGCCGCGGGTTGGGCGCGGTTGAGTTTGCCCTGGTCCTGCCGTTCATGCTCACGGCCTGCTTCGGCAGCGTGCAATGCTATCTGCTGGCGCGTGCCAAGATGCTCACCGTCGCCGCGGCCCGCAATCTCGCCGACCTTGTCTCTCAGCAGGACAGCGTCAGCGCCAGTGTCATGGCTGATTTCTGTACAGCGGGGAAGCTATCGATACAGCCGCTCCCCAGCACAACACTCAAAATTTCGGTGGCTAGCGTCAACTACTCCAGCACAACTTCCGCGCCGGCGATCGCCTGGACCGATACAACCTGTGGAAGCGTCGCGGCCATAACTACCGCGGCAACGCTCGCCAAGAGTGTAGTCACCGCTAGCGGCGACAGCGCCATCGTGGTTTGTGCCACCTACACCCTGAGCCTCCCGATCTCCTTCCCGGTGGGTTCGAGTTTCGCTTTGACCGGTACCGCGTTGGCGCGCCCGCGCAACGGCGTGGCCGTCACATACAGCACCTGAACCCCCTCAAAGTTTGGATCAACTGTATGCGCTTCCCGCAGCTCGACCTTATCTTGACCTTTCGGCGTGACCGCCGTGGCATCTTTGCTCTCTGGCTAGCCGTCGCCTTGATTCCCCTGACGCTGTTTGCAGGCGCCGGCCTCGATATGATGCGGGCGGTGGATCTACGCGCTCAGCTCCAGGCTGCCGTGGACTTTGCAGCTCTGGCGGGGGCGAGTGCTTACACATCGTCGTCGTCGAGTTCGACCGCAACGACAGTGGCGCAGAACTATATGGCAGGTGCCGTCGCCAAACTCACTGCGAATAGCGGGGTGACTTACACGGCGACGCCGGGCACGACAACGAGTGGCAACGCGACACTCTACACCATGACGGTGGCTGCTACGTCGGCCATGCCGACCACCTTGATGAAATTGGTGACCAGCTCGACAACGGTCAAGGTGACGGCCACGGCGCAGAACGCAACTTACACGATTTCCTCGACGCTTTCGGGCTTCGCCAGCAGTGCGGCAGATGCGAATTACATCTATTGGTATGTTGTGCCAAGCGATGGAAGCGTGCCAACTAGCTCAGCTCTCACGTTGCTTTATTCAAACGTCAGCTCGAATAACACCAAAACCGTGACGACTACCATCACCGCCGGTCAGAAAATGGGCTTTGCGCTCAAAAACGTAACGGGTGGCATTTCCAGTTATGGCCGCAACGGCTACAGCGCCGCCCAGGGCACAACACATTGGTTTTACTCGCATTTGATGCCGCCTAGTTCACAGGCATACTCGTCGGTGACCAAGGATTGTAGTCTTCAAGTCCTCGTCTCTGGCTCGTCCAGTTCCCTAAAAAGCGGGGCCTGCCTGACGGCGCTGCCGACTTATGCTGCCGTCAACTGCAGCGAAGCGGCCGGGAAGACACTGACCTTCTATTGGAATGACATGGGCGGTAGTTCGGACGATTATGACTATAACGATGCCGTTTATAAAGTTGTATGCTCGTCTAATTCGGCTACGACACAGACTGGAGTTATATTAAAGAAATAAGCCATTTTGCGCCGGATCGGCATGGTGGGATACGCAATGACTGGAAGCGTGACGGATTAGCAAGCCATTCAAGCCGGCACGGGGCTTGCGGACTGATCCGTATGCCTTGAACTTTCAAGAGCGCGTCGTTGAGGATGTTGGATGCAAATGCGCCGCCTGGGGGCGATCACTGTCCTGGCTGCTGTCGCCTGGCTGAGCTTTGAAATGAAGTTCCAAAATGGTCAGCTTACCGTGCCGACTCCTGCTATGGCCCAAGGCTCTCTGACACCACCTGCAGGTCAACCGCGTGTGACTGCACCCGGTGGATTACGTAAACGAGGCATCCGCTCACACCGAAAGTTCCGCATACATCATAAGCGTTCCCACGGCCATCACTGAGATCGAATAAAGGCGTTGCAAATTTCAATGTCGATAACGCTCCGCGAGCATCATTAACTTTTGAGCGAGCTCGGTTATGTTGGCCGAAGCGGTCTCGACCTGACGCGTCCCCGCCGCCGTCTGCTGGCTCGCCTCACGAATGTTGTGCAGTGCCCCCATCACCTGCTCGATCCCGAGCTGCTGCTGGTTCGTCGAGGCGATGACCTGCTGGAATGCCTGCGCGCCTTCCTCGACTCTGCCAGCAATTTCCTCAATGGCGCGTTGGGTCGTATCCGAGCGCGTCTTGCCCGCCGCTGAGCGCTTCACCGCCTCCTCGGTGAGCATCACCGACGTGTTGATGCCCCGCTGGATCTCCCCGAGGATCGCCCGCACCTGGCCCGTGGCCGCCTTCGCCTGGTCGGCCAGCAGCTTCATCTCCGAGGCCACCACCGCGAAGCTGCGCCCGCTCTCGCCCGCCGCCGCCGCCTCGATGGCCGCGTTCAGCGCCAGGAGATGCGTGCGCTCCGAGATGTCGTTGACGCTCTCGATGATCTCGCCGATCGCCTGGGTCTTCTCCGAGACCCCGACGATGTTGCCGGCCACGGCCTCGGCCTGCTCGCGGATCGCATCCATCGCCTGGGCGGTGTCGGAGACCGCGCGCAGGCCCTGCCGCGAGGTCCTGGCCGTGGCCTGCGCGGTGGCGATGACCTCGCTGGCGCGCTTCGAGATCTGCGCGCCGGAATGGGTGATCTCGTCCACCGTGGCGGCGGTCTCCTGCACGGCGGCGAACTGCTCCTCGACGGAGGCCGCCTGCTCCTGTGCCGAGGCGCGGATCTCGGCCGCCGCCGCGTTGAGGTCGGCGGTCGCCGCCCGGTTCGTGCGGGCGAAATCCGACAGGCCCGTCACCGTCGCGTGCAGCGTGGCGGCGAGCCGGCCGACCTCCCCGTCCGCCTGACCCTCGATCCGCCCGGTCAGGTCGCCCTCCCCGACCCGCTCGACATAGGCCATCACCCGCAGCAGCGGACGCACCACGAGGCGGTTGATGGCGATGCCGAGGCCGATGCAGATCAGCAGGGTGAGCAGCGTGCCGCCCCAGACCGCGAAATCCTCGTCGCGCTGGGTTTGCGCCACCCGCCGGGAGAGGTCGGCGCGGGCCGCCTCCTCCAGGCCCTCGATGGCGGCGAGCTCCGCGCGCAGGCGGTCGAAGAGCTGCTTGCCGCGCCCGTCCGCCTCCAGGCCGATCGCCTCCGCCCGCTGGGCCGGGTCGGCGCCCTTGCGGAGGGCCGCCTCCGCGATGTCGGCCTGCCAGCCGCGCGCCGCCGTCACCGCATCCGCGAGCATCCGGGTGCGGTCGCCGTCGCCGCCGACGAGGCTCCGCAGGCGGCCGACCGCGTCGTCCAGGCTCCGGCGTCCGGCCTGATACGGCTCCAGGCTGCTCGGGCGCCCGGTGATCAGGTAGCCGCGCAGCCCGGTCTCCTGGTTGAGCATCGCCGCGCGGAAGGCATCGAGCCCCCGGATCACCTGATCCGAATGCTCGCGGGCGTCCGTCGCCGTCTGCAGCCGGCTGCGCGTGATCAGGACCGCGCTGCTGCTCAGGATCGACACCAGCGCGATGACGCCGATCGCGCCTCCCAGCAGGCCATTGAGACCCAACGACGTCCGCATCACGGTTTGCCCTGCCCGATCCCGGGCGGTGCCCGACGGGAACGTGATAGCCCGCAACCTCGGCGGTTGCGAGATCGGTCCTCGTCTTGCATCGCATTCCGCCGAGGTGTGCGCCCACACAGAGGACGCCCCCTCATCCGGTTCAGGTCGAACCCACCGCGAGGCGGCGCTTTGTGGTGCGAACGTCGTGGCGGGACCGCACATGGAGAGAACCCTCGCCCCCCTCCTGCTCTGCCTCGGCGGCTGGGCCGCCTTCGGCTCCTGGGCGGAGGCGCATCGCGCCGCCCTGCAGAGCGACCCGCCGGCCCTGCGCGCCGGGATCGAGGCCGACATGGCCTCGCGCCACTGCCCCGACCTGCGGGTCGACACCGAAGGCTTCCGCGCCTTCTCCCATGCCAACCACCTGAACCACGCCGACTTCTTCACCCTGAAGCGCTCGGTCGGCCTGCAGCGGGTCCTCGACGCCGAGACGCGGGCGTTCCGCGACCGGCCTTCGGAGACCTGCGCACAGCTGTGGGACCGCTACGGCGGCGACGGTGCCGAGGAGCACCTCCTCGCGAGACGGTGAGCGCCGCCTGAGGAACCGAAGGGTCCGGCCCGGCTTGGCTGCCCGGATGCCGAGGGGCTTCTGTCGTGAATCGTTTCTGGACCGCGATGCTGCGCTTCACCATCGTGCGGTCGGGGACCGTCACGTGGATGAGCGCGGGTTTCGCCGCCCTGATCCTGATGACCGCCTTCGCCGTCGCCGGCTTCCTGTACCAGCAGCACGGCAGCGACGCGGTGCGCCACACGATCGAGGTGGACGGGCGCCTCGCCCGCGCCCTGTCGGCGCTCCAGGACGCCGAGACCGGGCAGCGCGGCTACGTGATCAGCGGGGACGAGGCGTTCCTCGCGCCGTTCCTGGCGGGCCGCGCCGCCTTCCACCGCGACCTCGACCGCCTGCGCGACCTCGTCCGGGACAATCCCGAACAACTCGCCCAGCTCGACCGCCTGCGGGACCTCGCGGCCCGGTTCGACGGGGATCTCGACGCGAGCGTCGCCCTGCGCCGGAGCGGCGACGCGGCGGGCAGCGCCCGTCTCGTGCGCGAGGGCCAGGGCAAGCGCACCATGGATGCGATCCGCGCCCTGATCCGCGAGATGGAGGCCCACGAGGCCGCCCTGCTCGATGCCCGGCAGGCGCTGGTCTCCCGGATCGCCCTCGCCATCTGGATCACCGTGGCGGCCCTCGTCGTGCTCCTCGTGGTGCTGGCGGCCTCCGCGATCCGCGAGGCCGGGCGCCGGGCCAACCTCGCCCGCTTCCTGCCGGAGGAACTGTCCGACCGCCTCGCCGACGAGGACGACAGCCTGCGCGCCGGGCGGCGGCAGAACGCCGCCGTGGCCTTCGTGGACATGCGCGGCTCCACCGCCCTCGCCGAGACCCTGGATCCGCACGCCCTCTCGCAGTTCCTGACGGCGTTCCGGCGCCGGGTGATGCGCGTCGCCCGCCTGCGCGGCGGGGTGGTCGACAAGTTCATCGGGGACGGCGCCCTGATCGTGTTCGGCCTGCCCGAGCCGCGTCCGGACGACGCAGCCCGGGCGCTCGCCTTCGCCCGGGACCTCGTCGCGGTGATCGAGCGCTGGAACGCCCGGAGCGAGGACCGGGCGCCGATCCGGATCGGCGTCGGCATCCATTACGGCGACCTGTTCTGCGGCATCATCGGCGAGGACATGCGCCTGGAATTCACCGTGCTCGGCGACACGGTGAACGTCGCCGCCCGCCTGGAGCAGGCGACGAAGACGCATGGCGTCCCGATCCTCGTCTCGGAGGCCGTCCTCGCGGCCGCCGGCGACGGCGAGGGCGTCGGGCCTTGGCGGGAGGTGAGCCGGGCGCCCCTGCGGGGGCGGACGGAGGCCATGGCCTATCTCACCCCGGCCGAGGCTGGGGAGCCGGCGCGAGCGACAAGCTTGTCAATTGAACCGGGCGGCGGCAGGCTCTACCCCGTGGGGACTTAGGCCGGCAGGCCGCACACGGGACGACGACGACCATGATCCTGGATTGGCGGAGGGGCAGCGCCCCCGCACGCGGCGGCGCCGCATCGCACGGGCGGCTCGACCGCCGGTCGTTCCTGGCCGGCTCGGCCATGGGCCTCGGCACCCTGGCGCTCGGCGGCTGCAAGACCTCCGACTCGACGAGCCTCGCCGAGGCGGCGAGCCTCTACGGGCCGCTGCCGCAGGAGAAGTTCCCGATCCCGGCGGTCGACATCGCCAAGGTCGATCCGAAATACTACCGCAAGACGGTCGCCTACGAGACGAAGGAGGCGCCCGGCACGATCATCGTCGATCCGAAGAACTACTACGTCTACCGGGTCGAGGACGGCGGCGCGGCGACCCGCTACGGCGCCAATGTCGGGCGCGACGGCTTCCTGTGGAGCGGCGACGCCTATGTCGGCCGCAAGTCCGAATGGGCGGTCTGGACGCCGCCGAAGGAGATGATCAAGCGTCAGCCGGAGGCCGCGAAATACGCCCGCGGCATGCCGGGCGGCCTCGACAATCCACTGGGCGCCCGCACCTTGCACCTCTACCAGAACGGCGCCTACACGCTCTATACGATCTACGCCACGAGCGACCCGGAGACGATCGGCAGCGGCATCACCAGCGGCTGCGTCGGCCTGCTCAGCCAGGACATGATCCACCTCTACGCCCGCACCCCGGTGAAGACGAAAGTGGTGGTCCTGCCGGCCTGAACATGGGCGCGTGACGCTTCCTTAACCGCATCGAGGGCGCGTCTGAACTCGCTCACAAGTTGTATGTTGACCGGCACGACGTCGTTTGCCGGTGACAGACATGCCGCACTCGATCTTCATCCAGGAACGGAAGGGCGACATCCGGCGCCCTCCGGAATTGATCGCCTACGACATCGACAGCGTGGCCCTGGCCAATCGCCTGGTCAGGTCCATCGCCAAGTCCGGCCGCATCAACGGATTCGACCGGATGACGGGCCAGCGCTGGTTCCGGTGGCGGGATACGGTCTTCGAGGTCTACCGCCTGGAGACCGGCCCGTCCTGAGGCCGCCGACGCCCCAGAAACATCCCGGACACCGAACTGTGACAAGTCTGCGATTGCATGCAGAATACTTGCAGTTCGCGGGGCGGACGGATCAACGGGCGGAAACCGGCGGATGCTGAGTGAAGACGGGCATGAGCGCGACGCCCCTCGACCGGACGCGGCGACGGCGCATCGGGGCGACGGCGACGCGCGCGCTCCGGCGACGGGCCCCGCACCGAAACGATCCCGTGCGGGCTGGCTGATCCTGCTCCTGCTCGTCGGGGCGGGCGGCGGCGCCTACGGCTACACCCGCTGGTCCCAGCCCCCGGCGAAGGCCAAGACGAACGTCGCGCTGCCCGTGCCCGTCACCCTCGGGATGGTCGAGCGGGGGCCCTTCGCCCTGGTGACGAACGGGCTGGGCACCGTGCAGGCCTACAACACCGTCCAGGTGCGCACCCGCGTCGACGGCGAGATCCAGCAGGTCGCCTTCCGCGAGGGCCAGACGGTCCACAAGGGCGACCTCCTGGTGCAGGTCGATCCGCGCCCCTATCAGGCGGCGCTGGATCAGGCGAAGGCCAAGAAGGACCAGGACACGGCCAATCTCGGCAACGCCAAGGCCGACCAGACGCGCTATGCCGGCCTCGGCGCCTACGCCTCCCGGCAGCAATTGGAGACGCAGACCGCCCTGGTCGCCCAATTGACCGCGCAGGTGGCCTCCGATCAGGCCGCCATCGACAACGCCACGACGCAGGTTGGCTACGCCTCGATCCGCGCGCCCATCGACGGCGTCACGGGCTTCCGGCAGGTCGATATCGGCAACATCGTCACGGCGGCGGGGCAGACCCCGATCGTGACGATCACACAGGTGGAGCCGATCTTCGTCGTCTTCACGGCGCCGGAGGACCAGTTGCCCGCGATCACGGCGGCCCTGAAGGCCGGCGACGTGCCGGTGGAGGCATGGTCGTCGGACGGGCTCACCAAGCTCGCGGACGGCAAGCTCGCCCTGTTCAACAATCAGGTCGACACCGCGACCGGCACGATCCGCCTCAAGGCCGTGTACGAGAACAAGACCCACGCCCTGTGGCCGGGCCTGTCGGTCTCGACCAAGATGCGCGTCGGCACGGTGGCTCAGGCCACGACCGTCCCCGACAACGCGATCCAGCACGGGCCGGACGGCCTGTTCGCCTTCGTCGTGGACGACGCGAGCCGGGCGCACCCGCGTCCGCTGAAGGCGGGGCGCTCGGATTCGGGCCGGACCCGGATCCTCAGCGGGGATTTCCAGCCCGGCGAGCAGGTGATCGTCGCCGGCCAGTACAAGGTGCAGGAGGGCAGCCTCGTGGCCGATCCGCACGGCGCCGCCCACACCGCGCAGGCGCTGACGCCGACGGAGACGATCCGGTGACGAAGGGCGGGATCTCGGCGCCGTTCATCCGGTTCCCGGTCGCGACCACGCTCATCATGGTCGGCAACCTGTTCCTCGGGGTGGTGGCCTATCCGCTGCTCGGCGTCGCGCCCCTGCCGCAGGTGGATTTCCCGACCATCCAGGTGACGGCCCAGCTCCCCGGCGCGAGCCCGGAGACGATGGCCTCGTCCGTCGCGCAGCCCCTGGAGCGGCAGTTCTCGCAGATCCCCGGCGTCTCGCAGATGACCTCGACGAGTTCGCTCGGCATCTCGACGGTCACGGTGCAGTTCGACCTGAACCGCAACATCGACGGCGCGGCGAGCGACATCCAGGCGGCGATCAACGCCGCCAGCGGCCAGCTCCCGAAGAACCTGCCGACCCCGCCGACCTACCGCAAGGTGAACCCGGCCGATTCGCCGATCCTGCTGCTGTCGGCGACCTCCGACACCATGCCGCTGATCGACGTGGACGACGCGGTGGACGTGCAACTCGCCCAGCGCATCAGCCAGATCTCCGGCGTCGCGCAGGTGTTCATCGGCGGCCAGCAGAAGCCGGCCGTGCGCATCCAGATCGACCCCGCCAAGCTCGTCGCCAAGGGATTGTCCCTGGAGGACGTGCGCGCGCAGCTGACGCTCACCACCGTCAACAACCCGAAGGGCAGCATCGACGGCGGCAGCCACAGTTACACGATCTACGCCAACGACCAGCTCACCGCCGCGCAGAACTGGAACGACGTTATCATCGCCTATCGCGACGGCGCCCCCCTGCGCGTGCGCGACATCGGCCAGTCGGTCGCCGGCCCGGAGGACACGAAGCAGGCGGGCTGGACCAACGGCAAGCGCGGCATCTTCCTCGTGGTGTTCAAGCAGCCCGGCGCCAACGTCATCGACACGGTGGACAGCATCAAGGAGCAGCTGCCGCGCCTGACCGCCACCCTGCCGACGGCCATCACGATCGGCGTCCTCAGCGACCGGACCCAGACGATCCGCGCCTCGGTGGAGGACGTGCAGTTCACCCTGATCCTGACCATCGCGCTGGTCGTCGGCGTGATCTTCGTCTTCCTGCGCAGCTTCTGGGCGACGGTGATCCCGAGCGTGACCGTGCCGCTGGCCCTGCTCGGCGCCTGCGCGCTGATGTGGATGGCGGGCTACACCCTCGACAACCTCTCCCTGATGGCCCTGACCATCTCGGTCGGCTTCGTGGTGGACGACGCCATCGTCGTCTTGGAAAACATCAGCCGCTACATCGAGGAGGGGATGCGGCCCATGGAGGCCGCGTTCAAGGGCGCGGGCGAGATCGGCTTCACCATCGTCTCGATCTCGGTCTCGCTGATCGCGGTGCTGATCCCCCTCCTCCTGATGGGCGGGATCATCGGCCGCCTGTTCCGGGAATTCGCCGTCGTCCTGTCGATGACCATCGCGGTCTCGGCCTTCGTCTCGCTGACGCTCACGCCGATGATGGCCTCGCGGCTCCTCAAGCCGCATTCGGCCGAGCGCCACGGCCGCCTCTACCGGATGAGCGAAGCCGCGTTCGACGGGCTGCTCGCGGCCTATGCCGACGCGCTGGACGTCGCCCTGCGCTTCCGCCGCGTCACGCTCCTCGTCTTCTTCGCCACGCTGGGGCTGACCGGCTACCTGTTCGTGGCGATCCCGAAGGGCTTCTTCCCGCAGCAGGACACCGGCTTCATGATCGGCGTCACCGAGGCGGGGCAGGACATCTCGTTCTCGGCGATGAAGGCGCTGCAGGAGAAGGTCGGCGCCATCGTCCAGGCCGATCCGGCGGTGGCCGGGCTCGGCATGTCGCTCGGCGGCAACGGGCAGGCGCTCAATTCCGGGCGCATGTACATCGCCCTCAAGCCCCGCGACGAGCGCGACGCCAACGCGTTCCAGGTGATCAGCCGGCTGCGGCCGCAGCTGGAGCGGGTGGAGGGCATCCGCACCTTCATCCAGGCGACCCAGGACGTGCGCACCGGCGGCCGGACCTCGCGGACGCAGTTCGAATACACGCTGCAGGACCCGGACCTCGCCGAGCTGAACACTTGGGCACCGCGCATCCTCGACGCGATGAAGACCCTGCCCGAACTGCGCGACGTCGCCACCGACCAGCAGACACGCGGCACGACGCTCACGCTGTCGATCGACCGCGACGCCGCCTCGCGCTACGGCATCACGCCCCAGCTCATCGACGACACGCTCTACGACGCGTTCGGCCAGCGCCAGATCGCGCAGTACTTCACCCAGCTGAACAGCTACCACGTGGTGATGGAGGTGCTGCCGGCCCTGCAGGGCAGCGTCGAGAGCCTCGACAAGATCTACATCAAGGCGCCGGTCGGCGGCGGGCAGGTGCCGCTGGCGGCCTTCGCCCGCTGGACGACCGATCCAGTGGCGCCGCTCGCCGTGAACCACCAGGGCCAGTTCCCGGCGGTGACGATTAGCTTCAACCTCGCCCCCGACGTGGCGCTGGGACAGGCCACGGAGGCGATCGGCCGGGCGATGCGGGACCTGCAGGTGCCGGCCACCGTGACGAGCGGCTTCCAGGGCACCGCGCAGGCGTTCCAGCAATCGCTCTCGACGGTGCCGCTGCTGATCCTGGCGGCGCTGTTCGTGGTCTACCTGATCCTCGGCATCCTCTACGAGAGCTTCATCCACCCGATCACCATCCTCTCGACCCTGCCCTCCGCGGGCGTCGGCGCCCTGGCAGTGCTGATGGCGGCGGGGTTCGACTTCAGCCTGATCGCCTTGATCGGCATCATCCTCCTCATCGGCATCGTGAAGAAGAACGGCATCATGCTGGTCGACTTCGCCATCGTGGCCGAGCGCGAGGAGGGCCTGACCCCGGAGGTGGCCATCCGGCAGGCGGCGTTGATGCGCTTCCGCCCCATCCTGATGACCACGATGGCGGCCCTGCTCGGCGGCATCCCGCTGATGTTCGCCACCGGCACCGGCTCGGAGATCCGGCAGCCGCTCGGCTACGCCATGGTCGGCGGCCTCGCGGTGAGCCAGATCCTGACGCTCTTCACGACCCCGGTGATCTACATCTACCTCGACCGGCTGGCGCACCGCCTGTCCTTCCGGGACAAGCCGGACGATGTCGACGCGGCCCTCGACGATCCGACGCCGGCGGACCCGCAGGCGCCCCCCGCCCTGCGCGCGGCGGAGTGACCGGCCCTCCCGGCCGTGAACAAAACCCGTCCATCCTCGTTAAGCGGGAAACGCGGAACAGGAGGACCCGGCATGACCAGCAAGTGGATGACCCTCGCGGAGGTGGCGATGTCACGGCAGCTCACGCTCGCCGAGGCGCAGAGGCTCGTCGATGGCAGCAACTGCCCCAAGGCCTTCAAGGCCGCCGGCACCGTCTATCTGATCTGACGCACGCGGCCTGAGCCCAGGCCCGTATCCTCGCAGCCCGCCCGGCCCCCGCCGCGGCGGGCTTTGTCGTTTCCGCGGCCCGCGCGCCAGTATTGGTGCCGCGATTCCATCTCAGGACTCGCCAAAGCTCGGCCATTCGTGTGTTGCGCCGCGATCGTCCGTTAAACTTACCTGTGACTCATCATCGTTAACGACGCTTAAGGGTTGCGACTGATTTCACTTCGGAAGATTAGTGTCATCATGACATTTTATCTGAGTTTTTGTCATGAACTACGTAGGTACGTGCTTTTTCAATGAAGTTGGGCTGTGCCTGTGCAGTCCCGTGACTGCCGGAAGCGGCAATCCTTCATCGAGCCTGTCGGTCGATCATGCCGTCGGCGCCGACCCGCGTCTGTTCCTCTCCGGTTCGCCCCTCGCCGTCACGCGTGCCCTTGCCGCCCCGGCGTCCGGCGGTTTTCAGGATGGGGCTGCGGTGAACCGGACGCCGAGCCGGTCCTTCGGGGCGGTCCTGCTCGAAGTGAGTTCCGGCGGCGGCGGCGGGGCGAGCCTCGGCGGAGGCGGCTCCGGCGGAGCCCCCTCGCCCGAGGTGAATGCCGGCCTCGCCCTGCTCTTGGTCGGGGCGACCGTCGCGATCCTGCGGCGGCGGCGTGATCGCGCAACCCCGCGTGTGGCGTGAGGGTCGCGGCCCTGCGCGGCGGGAGCGCCGCCGCACGGCTCGGAGCGGGCGGCAGCGCCCTGCTGGTCTTCGCCTGCGGCACCGTCCTGTCCGCCGTCGCGCAACGGCACCTGCTCGAAGCCGCGCAGACCGCACAGCGTCTCGTCGAATTCAACATCGGTGAAGCGTTCGGGCTGGCGGCCTGCGTGTCGCTGGTCCTCGCCGGCCCCCGCGCCGTCCTCGGCCGCGGCGACCTCGTGGTCCTGCTTGTGGCCGCGCTGGCGTGGTTCGTGCCGGAGCATCACGGCGTCTACCTGGCCACGACCCTCGCCGGGATGTGGTTCCTCCTCGCGAGACGGTCCGACCGGCTCCTGCGCGACCTCAGCCACATGTGGCTCGCGCTGTCGGTCTACGAACTGTGGGGCAAGTTGCTCTTCAAGCTCGCCTACCAGCTGATCGAGGTGTTCGAGGTCGCCGTCATCCAGCGGTTCGGACGCCTGCTCTTCGACGGCATCGCCGTCGACGGCGCCCGGATCTCCGTGCGCGGCGATTGGTCGGTCGTCCTCCTGGAAGGGTGCTCCTCGTTCCACAACCTGTCGCTGACGGTGCTGATCTGGCTCTCGATCCTGAAGATCGCCCGGCACCCGGCGGATGCGGCGGCCGCCCGCGCCCTCGGCGTGAGCGCCTGCCTCGTGGTCGCCGTCAACGTCACGCGCATCCTGGCGATGCTGCCCTCGCGGGAGGCCTACCTGTTCTGGCACGACGGATCGGGCGCGACCGTGGTGGCGCTGGGCTCCGTCGCGGCCGCCATCGTTCCCATCCTGCTCTGCGTGGAGAGAGGCGCATGCCGGCCCATGCCGCACCGCTGACCCCCTGGGCGCGGGGCGGCCTCGCGCTGCTCTGCGCCCTCGTCGTCGCGTCGGTGGTGGTCCGGGTCGAGGTCTCCCGGCGCCAGGCGCCGCCCGCCCATCGGGACGGCTGGGAAGCCTCCGGCGGCCCCGTCGACCTCGGCATGGGAGGGCTGTGGCCGCGCGCTGCCGCCGGACCCCTCACGATGCGCGTCGCGGAGTGCGCCGCGCCGATCGCGGTCGATTTCGTTGAGGCCAGTCCCTACCAGCCGGATCCGTCCCTCGTCGGCCGTCCCGGGCCGACGGACCATGTCGCCTACGTCTATCGGGGCCGCGTCCTCGACAGCCGGTTCATCACGATCCGCCTCAACGCGATCTATCTCGCGCGGCTGGCCTCGGCGCGGCTGACGGGGGACCGGATGCCGGCCATCGATGAATTGGCCGTGAAGGTCATCGTGCCGGCCGGCTGCCCAATCTCACCGGAGGCGGTGATGGCGATTCTGAGGGCTTCGGCGCCGCCGGGCTCACTTATGCCCTGAGCGTGGACGGATGGTGGAGACGACAGGGATCGAACCTGTGACCTTTCCCATGTCAAGGGAATGCACTACCGCTGTGCTACGTCTCCATCTCGACCGTTCGGATACGAGGAATCCAAACGCTTCGAAACAGTCCAGCCGGATCGAAAGCGTCTCGAAGATTGGCCCGACCCTGTCAAGGGTCTGCCCTTCCACCGAGCGACGAGTCCGGGCCGGCAACCGTTGGGTGCCGGTGGGCGGGGGCTATAGCCGCTGGCGGCGGGGGGCGCAAGCCGGTTTTCCCGATTGCCCGCTGGGGGCGTCTCGTATTGTGGAGACCCGCCCGCTCCTGTAATCCGTCGCCGAGCACCGGCCGAGGCCCGGACCCGGTTCCGGTGGGCTGAGTTTCGGAGCATGCGCTTCCACATCGATTGCGATACGGGCAACCTGATCCAGGGCTGGATCGTGCCGGACAATCCCCTCGCCGTCAGCCGGGTCGCCGTCTCGGCCGGGGGGCGGCGCATCGCGGACGTGCCCGCCGCCCTGGTGGACGAGAACTTCAAGCAGTTCGGCTGGCACTCCACCGGCCAGTGTACCTTCCGCCTCACCGAGGAGGAGGTGCCCGGCATCACGGGGATGGCCGACCTCGAACTCTACGATTCCGACACCAACGTCCGGGTCTACCGCCGCCTGCCCGACGAGGGGATGGTGCAGCAGCGCTTCCTGCTCATCAACACCGGGATCGAGCCCGAGACCACGTTCCAGACGGCCCTGTTCCCGTTCTTCCGGCACAGCCATTTCGGCCTGCACCGGCTGACCGACGAGGTGCTGACCAGCATTCTCGGCAGCCAGATCATGCCCTCGCTGTTCCTGTCCGGGGCGCTGATCGTACCCCGCTACGAGCATTTCATGATGCCGGACATGATGCTCACCAGCATCCTGGTCCAGGATCCCTATGTCGAGATGGCGATGCGGATGCTGTGGCTGCGCAGCCGGGCGGCCGAGGGGGCGGACCCGTCCCGGCGCTGGCGCCTTGGCCCCCTCGCGGAGGCCGCGCTGTTCTCGGCGGATTACGACCTGACCGACCTGCGCAGCCTGAAGCGCTACTTCCGCATGCTGCCCGAGCCGGCCTACCGGCTGCTCTACAACCCGCTGATCCGCCAGCTCGCCACCCGCATGCCGGAGGACCGGCTGTTCCCCGGCCACTCGATCGCCGCCATCGAGGTGATCGCTCGCGTGGGCATCGTCGGCCACCGGGAGCGGTTCGAGGCCTTCGCCTCGACCCTCATCGACCGGCTGGGCCTGGACATCCCCGTCCCCGCCGCCACCCCCCTGCCGGCCGAGACCGTCGCCCTCGCGGAACGGCTCCGCTCGGTGAAGGCGGTGCACGAGATGCTGGTCTATGACGTCGCCCTCACCGATGCGGTGAAGGACACGGTCGACAAGATCTGGAAGGCGTGAGGATGGCCCTCGCCGAGGGGCCGGACGGCCTGCGCCTGCCGGTCGCGTCCCTGCGTGGCCGCTGGGTCGACCTGCGCTTCGCGGACGATCCGGCCGCCGAGGCGGTGGGCTTCGCCCTGGCCTTCATCGGCCCGCACGGGCGTCCCGGCACGCTGCTGCACGAGGAATCCCTCGGCGGCGGCGCCTACCTCTGGACCGGGCGGGTGCCGCCGGAGGCGGTGGAACTGAGGATCAGCACCCGTCTCGGCCGGATGCCCGCCTCCCTGCGGGATGCGCGCCTGCGCCGCCTCGCCCGGCCGTTCCTGATGCTGCGCGCCCTCCGGCGGGCCCCCGGCCTCTCGCTCACGGCGCTGAAATGGCGCCTCCTCGGCAAGAAGGTCCGCGCCCGGGGCCTGATGGAGCGCGCCCTGAACGGCCGCCGGGAGACCGGCTATCCCCGCTGGATCGCGGCCCATCGGCGGCGCGGGCCGGAATGGGCCGCCCTCGCCGCCGAGATCGCCACATGGCGCGAGCCGCCCCTCGTGTCGGTGCTGATGCCGGTCCACAACCCCGCCCCCAAGGTGCTGCGGGCCGCCCTCGCCTCCCTGCGCGCGCAGATCTACCCCCATTGGGAGCTCTGCGCCGTCGACGACGCCTCGACCGATCCGGCGGTCGCGCGCCTCCTCGCCCGCGCCGCCGCCGCCGATCCGCGCATCCGCGTCCATCGGCGGGGGGAGAACGGCCACATCGCGCGGGCCACCAACGACGCGCTGGCCATGGCCGGCGGCGCGTGGTGCGCCTTCATGGACCACGACGACGTCCTCGCCGCCGACGCCCTCTACGAAGTCGTCCGCGCGGCCCGCGAGGATCCCGGCCTCGTCCTCGTCTACAGCGACGAAGACAAGATCGACGGGCGGGGGCGCCGGTTCGAGCCGCATTTCAAGGCGGATTTCGACCGGGAACTGCTCTACGGCCAGAACTACATCAACCACCTCACGGCGATGCGCACCGACGCCCTGCGGGCGACGGGGGGCCTGCGCCCCGGCTTCGAGGGCAGCCAGGACCACGACTTGCTCCTGCGCCTGACGGCGGGGCTCGACCCGGCGCGCATCCGCCACGTGCCGCGGGTGCTCTACCATTGGCGCGCGGCGGGGGGCTCCGGCACCTTCTCCGACCGGGCGCTGGCCAGAAGCGAGGCGGCGCGGCTGCGCGCCCTGGAGGAGGCGGCCGCCCCCCTCGGCGCCCGCGCCGAGCGCGGGCCGGAGGGGTTCAACCGCCTCGTCCACCCCCTGCCCTCGCCCCCGCCGAAGGTCTCGGTGATCATCCCGACCCGCGACCGGGCGGACCTGCTGGCGGTGACCCTCGACGGGCTGCTCGGCGCCACCGACTACCCGGACATCGAGGTGGTGATCGTCGACAACGACAGCTGCGAACCCGCCACGGCGGCCCTGTTCGCGGGCCTCTCGGCCGAGCCCCGGGTGCGGGTGGTGCCCGTGCCCGGCCCGTTCAACTTCTCCGACCTGTCGAACCGGGGCGCGGCGGCGGCGACCGGCCCGGTCCTGCTGTTCCTTAACAACGACATCGAGGTGATCGAGCCGGGCTGGCTCACCGAGATGGTGCGGCAGGCGGCGCGGCCGAAGATCGGGGCGGTGGGCGCCAAGCTGCTCTACCCCGACCGGACGATCCAGCACGGGGGCATCGTACTCGGCATCGACGGCGTCGCCGGCCACAGCCATCTCGCCATGCCGGATGCCGATCCCGGCTATTTCGCGCGCATGGTGCTGGCCCACGAGGTCTCGGCGGTGACGGGCGCCTGCCTCGCGCTGCGCGCCACGGTGTTTGCGGAGGTCGGGGGGTTCGACGCGCAGGCGCTCAAGGTCGCCTTCAACGACGTCGATCTCTGCCTGCGGATCCGCGAGGCCGGCTACCGGATCGTCTGGACGCCCTTCGCCAAGCTGATCCACCACGAATCGAAGAGCCGCGGCCCCGAGGACACCCCCGAGAAGAAGGCGCGGTTTGAGGCCGAGACACGGGTGATGCTCGGCCGCTGGGGCGCGCAGCTGCGCGCCGATCCCTATTACAACGTCAACCTGTCCCGGAACTCGGCCCATTACCGGGTGTGATGCCGCGACCCCAACCGAAGAGCGCAGGATGGTCACGAGGCCGCTGAAGCGATGGCTGCGCAGGCTGCTCGGGACCGCCAAGCCCCCGCCGGGCGTGGTCGGCCATGTCGACATCGCCTGCGAGACCTTCGTGAAGGGCTGGGCCCTCGACACCGCCGACCGTGACCGGGCCATCGGGATCGAGATCCTCCATCACGGCGCCGTGGTGGCGCGCGGTGCCACAGACATCGCCCGCGACGACGTCGCCAAGGCGGGGCACGGCAAGCTCCTCACCGGCTTCCGCCTCGACCTGCCGGCCGGGATCGCCTTCGCGGCCGGGGACACGGTGGAGATCCGCGACGCGGCGACGGGCCGGCCGATCCTCGGAAGCCCCGTGCGGATCGACGTCAACCCGAACTTCGTCCGCTTCCGCGACCGCCTGAGATCCGTGCCGGCGGCGACGGCGGCGCGGTTCATGCGCCGCCACGGCCGGGCCGACGCCCCCGCCATCAGCGTGATCATGCCGGTCTACAACACGCCGACCACGTGGCTCGAACAGGCCATCGCCAGCGTCACCGCCCAGTGGTACGGGCGCTGGGAACTGGTCTGCGTCGACGATTGCTCCACGGCGCCGGACACGGCCGCGATCCTCGCCCGCCACGCGGCGGCCGATCCCCGCATCACGATCGTCAGGACCGCCACGAACGGTGGGATCGCCAAGGCCACGAATGCCGGCGTCGCGGCGGCCTCGCATGACATCGTCGCCTTCATGGACCACGACGACGTGCTGGAGCCCTCGGCCCTCCATGCGATGGCGATGGCCTTCCTGCGGGAGGAGGTCGATCTCGCCTACAGCGACGAGGTCGTGACCGACGAGAACATCGACCATTTCCTCGAATTCTCAGGCCGCCCCGCCCTCTCCTTCGATTATTACCTCTGCCACCCCTACTTCGTGCACTTCGTGGCTTGCCGGAAGGCCCTCGTCCACGCGGCCGGCGGCTTCGACGAGAGCCTGCCGGTCTCGCAGGACGTGGATTTCGTCCTGCGCGCGCTGGAGCGGGCCCGGGCGGTCGCGCATATGCCGCTGTTCCTCTACCGCTGGCGGACGCACCGCACGAGCACCGGCCACGGCAAGGCGGACCAGGTCACGGCCAACACCTGCCAAGCGCTGGCGCGATCCCTCGCGCGGGTCCATCCCGGCTGCGCGGTGGTGCCGGGCCACACCTTCAACACCTACCGGGTGATCTGGCCCGACGTGCCGGGCCGGACGCTCATCGTCGTCCCGACCAAGAATGCCCTGGCCTTCCTCAAGACGACCGTCGAGTCGATCGAGCGGCACACCCCGAGGGCCGAGTACGACCTCGTGATCGTCGATCACGAGTCGGACGATCCGGCGACGCGGCGCTATCTCGCGCGGCTGGAGGCCGAGGGGCGGGCGCGCCTCCACCCCTACCGGGGCCGGTTCAACTTCTCGCGCATGAACAACGAGGCCGTGCGGGCCCATGGGGCGCAGGCCCCCTTCGTGCTGTTCCTCAACAACGACGTCGAGATCGTCTCTGACGGCTGGCTCGGGCGGCTGCGGTCCCTTGCCGGGCGGCGGGATGTCGGCGCCGTCGGGCCGATGCTCGTCTACGGCAACGACCTCGTGCAGCATGCCGGCGTCATCGTCGGCTTCAGCGGGCCGGCCGAGCATGCCCTAAAGCTGGTCCCGGCCTATCTCGACCGGGTGCGCAACGCGGGCCCCAACGCCGCCCTCACCTCCACCCGCGACGTCTCCGCCGTCACGGGGGCCTGCCTGATGACGCGGCGCGAGGTCTTCGCGGAGGTGGGCGGCTTCGACGAGACCCTCGACATCGGCTTCAACGACACCGACCTGTGCCTGCGGATCGGCGCGCGCGGATACCGGGTGCTCTACGACGGCGACGTGGTGATCCGGCACTACGAATCCGCCACGCGCAACGCCGCCGAGGCGCTGCTGAAGCACCCCGAGAACACCGCCGCGTTCAAGGCGCGCTGGAAGGAGGCCATCGCCGCGGGCGATCCCTTCTACAACCCGCACTTCGCATCGGAGGGGGCGGACCACGTGCTGCGCCGCAACAGGGCGGACCCGCGGCAGGTTGCACTGCGGGTGACACGGACGGAAGCACCGAACAGAAACGCGACTGCCGACAAAAGCTTGGCCGGATCCGGCGGGCCCGTGCCGGGCTGAGCACATTGTCGCGCGCGAGGCAGCCTCCCCAGGGGGTGAGGTCCAAGCGGAGCCGCTATGCTTGCAATGAAGGTTGCAGTGCGGGCGGACATGCAGCAAGACGCAAGCCCGGTCGGAATCGCAACGGGCGACGGGGGCGGACAGCCGGCGAATGAGCGCGAACACATCCATCTCTTCGACTTCGAGCAGCGGTCTCGAGCGCGACGCACAGCGCGCCATGGGCGACCACCGGGTCGCGCCCAGCGAAATCGCCATGGGCGTCGTCATCGGGCGCGCCTCCGAGTATTTCGACTTCTTCGTGTTCGGCATCGCCTGCGTGCTGGTGTTCCCGAAGGTGTTCTTCCCCTTCGTGAACGCCCATACCGGCACGCTCTACGCCTTCGGCATCTTCGCCCTGGCCTTCGTCGCCCGCCCCTTCGGCACCGCCCTGTTCATGGCGATCGACCGGCGGCACGGACGCGGCGTGAAGCTCACCACCGCCCTCTTCCTCCTCGGCGGCTCCACCGCCGCGATCAGCTTCCTGCCCCGCTACGACTCGATCGGCATTTCCTCGGTCTACCTGCTGGCGGCCCTGCGGGTGATGCAGGGTCTCGCGCTCGGCGGCGCCTGGGACGGCCTCGCCTCGCTGCTGGCCCTCAACGCCCCTAAGGAGCGGCGCGGCTGGTACGCCATGATCCCCCAGCTCGGCGCGCCGATCGGCTTCATGGTGGCCAGCGCCCTGTTCTCGTTCTTCCTGGTGAACCTCTCGGCGGAGGACTTCATCGACTGGGGCTGGCGCTTCCCGTTCTACTGCGCCTTCACCATCAACGTCGTGGCGCTGTTCGCCCGCCTGCGCCTCGTGGCGACGGACGAGTTCGCCCGCATGATGGACAGTGACCGGCTGCAGCCGGTGCCGGTGCTGGACCTGTTCCGCCACCACCTGAAGGACGTGCTGCTCGGCGCCTTCGTGCCGCTGGCCGCCTTCGCCCTGTTCCACCTCGTGACGATCTTCCCGATCGCGTGGCTCACCCTCAACAACACCGACCGGTCGCCGGGCGAGTTCCTGATGGTGCAGTTCTCCGGGGCGATCATCTGCGCGGGCGCCGTCGCTGCCTCCGGGCTGATCGCCGACCAGATCGGCCGTCGCTCCGCCCTCATCATGAGCGCCGGGCTGATCGCCCTGTTCGCCTTCGGCTCGATCCTCGCGCCGCTGCTGTTCGGCGAGAGCGCCATCGGCCAGACCATCTATGTGACCACCGGCTTCATGCTGCTGGGCCTCGCCTACGGGCAATCCTCCGGCGCGGTCACCGCCCGCCTCGGCAAGCGCTACCGCTACACCGGCGCGGCGCTGACTTCGGATTTCGCGTGGCTGTTCGGCGCGGGCTTCGCCCCGCTGGTCGCCCTCTACCTGTCGGAGCAGTTCGGCCTCGCCGTCGTCGGCGTGTACCTGCTCTCCGGCGCGGTCTGCTCCCTGGCCGCGCTGTTCATCGACCGGTCCGAGTTGCGCCAAATGTGAGACCCGGCCGCGCCTTCCGGGTGCGGCCGTGCCGCCAAATTGTGTGAGGGGCCGGGTCCGCCGGCCGGCGATGCCGCGCCTGCGGCACGGGATGACGAGACGAGAGCAGTGAGTTCTTCGACCCTTCGACCGGACCGGACGACCCTGGCCGACACCCGGCGGCGCAGCCTCCTGCGCCGCTGCGTGCCCCTGATCGCGCTGCCGCCGCTGATGACCCTGCTCGGCGGCTGCAACCTCGTGGTGATGCAGCCGGCGGGCTTCATCGCCGAGCAGCAGCGCAACCTCGTCCTGGCCTCCACCGGCCTGATGCTGCTCATCATCGTGCCGGTGATCGCCTGCACCCTGTTCTTCGCGTGGCACTTCCGGGCGACGAACGAGGACGCGGTCTACGATCCTGAGTGGCACCACTCGACCCAGCTCGAGGTGTTGATCTGGACGGCGCCGCTCCTCATCATCATCGCGCTGGGCGCCCTGACCTGGATCGGCACCCACACCCTCGATCCGTTCCGGCCCCTGACCCGCCTGGACGCCAAGCGCGAGCTGCCGGCCAATGTCGAGCCGCTGCAGGTCGAGGCGATCGCCATGGATTGGAAGTGGCTGTTCCTCTACCCGCAATACGGGATCGCCACGGTCAACGAGCTGGCTATCCCGGTGGACCGGCCGGTGACCTTCAAGATCACCGCGACCGACGTGATGAACACGTTCTACGTGCCGACGCTGGCCGGCATGATCTACGCCATGCCCGGCATGGAGACGAAGCTCCACGCGGTGGTCAACAAGGCCGTCGATTCGGAGGGCCGCTCGGCGCATTACAGCGGCGCCGGCTTCTCCAACATGTTCTTCAAGTTCCGCGGCGTGGCGGACAAGGACTTCGACGCCTGGGTCGCCAAGACCAAGGCCGAGGGGTCCGACCTCAACCAGGACGCCTATCTGAAGCTCTCCGAGCCGACGGAGTCCGAGCCGGCCCGCTACTACAAGTCCTATGCCGAGGGCCTCTACGGCAAGATCGTCGGCCTGTGCACGCGGCCCGGCCAGATGTGCATGTCGGAGATGATGGCCATCGACGCCCGGGGCGGCCAGTCCGGCCCGGAGGGCGAGGAGAACTACAAGCGGCTGCAATACGACAACCATTTCGCCCGGGAAGGCCACGAGGCGCCGGGCGCGACGGGGCCGGCCTCCGGGACCGGGCCGCATGGACAGACACAGCCGGAGGGCATGAAGCCGCGCCCCGACATGGGCAACCCCGACTCGCGTGCCCCCGAGCCTGATAAAGCAAAGCCTGAGACCGGAAGCGGTTCGCCCGACGGCGGGCAGATCGCTCCCAAGCAAATCAGTCAGTGACGCCACTCAGCCAGTGACGAAGTGAACCAGTGAGGCGGGCCGGCGCGAAGGATATCTTAGATCCAACGCGACGGTCGCCTTCGAACCTTCTGAACGGTCGGATTCAATGTTCGATAACGTCAATCTCCAGCAGCTAATCTTCGGTCGGTTTACGCTCGACCAGATTCCGTATCACGAGCCGATCCTCATCGGCACCTTCGCCGGCGTGGCGGTGGTGGGCTTGGCCGTGCTCGCCACGATCACCTATTTCCGCTTCTGGGGACCCCTGTGGCGGGATTGGGTGACGTCGATCGACCACAAGAAGATCGGCATCATGTACTGCATCTTCGCGCTGATCATGCTGCTGCGTGGCTTCGCCGACGCGCTCATGATGCGCGCGCAGCAATCCATCGCCTTCGGCGACCAGCAGGGCTTCCTGCCGCCCCACCACTACGATCAGATCTTCACCGCCCACGGGATGATCATGATCTTCTTCGTGGCGATGCCGTTCGTCACGGGGCTCATGAACTTCGCCGTGCCGCTGCAGATCGGCGCCCGCGACGTGGCCTTCCCGTTCCTGAACAACTTCAGCTTCTGGATGACCGTGTCCGGCGGCATGCTGGTGATGGTCTCGCTCTTCATCGGCGAGTTCTCCCGTGCCACCTGGCTCGCCTACCCGCCCCTGTCGGGGGCGGCGATGAGCCCCGGTGTCGGCGTCGACTACTACATCTGGGCGTTGCAGATCGCCGGTGTGGGCACGACGCTCTCGGGCATCAACCTGATCGCGACCATCGTGAAGATGCGCGCGCCGGGCCTGACCATGATGAAGCTGCCGATCTTCGTGTGGTCGTCGCTCTGCACGAACATCCTGATCGTGGCCGCCTTCCCGATCCTCACCGCCGTTCTCGTGCTCCTGTCCCTCGACCGCTACCTGGGGTTCCACTTCTTCACGAACGACCTCGGCGGCAACTCGATGCTGTACTTCAACCTCATCTGGATTTGGGGTCACCCGGAAGTCTACATCCTGATCCTGCCGGCCTTCGGCGTGTTCTCGGAGATCACCTCGACCTTCTGCGGCAAGCGGCTGTTCGGCTACACCTCGATGGTCTACGCGCTGGTGGTCATCACCATCCTCGCCTACCTCGTGTGGCTGCACCACTTCTTCACCATGGGCTCGGGCGCCGACGTGAACTCGTTCTTCGGGATCACGACGATGATCATCTCGATCCCGACGGGCGCGAAGATCTTCAACTGGATGTTCACGATGTACCGTGGCCGCATCCGGTTCGAGGTGCCGATGATGTGGGTGGTGGCGTTCATCGTCACCTTCGTCATCGGCGGCATGACGGGCGTGCTGCTCGCCGTGCCCCCGGCCGACTTCGTGCTCCACAACTCGCTGTTCCTGATCGCCCACTTCCACAACGTGATCATCGGCGGCGTGCTGTTCGGCATGTTCGCGGGCGTCACCTTCTGGTTCCCGAAGGCGTTCGGCTTCAAGCTGGACGAGTTCTGGGGGAAGATGTCCCTGGGCTTCTGGGTCACCGGCTTCTACGTCGCCTTCATGCCGCTCTACGTGCTCGGCCTGATGGGCGTGACCCGCCGGATGCAGCATTTCGACGACCCGTCGCTGCAGCCCTGGTTCATGGTCGCGGCCTTCGGCGCGGTGCTCATCGCCTGCGGCATCGGCAGCCAGATCATGATGTTCGTGGTCTCGATCCGCCGCCGCGAGGAGCTGCGCGATCTGACGGGCGACCCGTGGGGTGGCCGGACGCTCGAATGGTCGACCTCGTCGCCGCCGCCGGACTACAACTTCGCCTTCACGCCGGTGGTGCACGATTCCGACGCGTGGTGGGACATGAAGGCCCGCGGCTTCAGCCGGCCGACCGGCGGCTACCAGCCGATCCACATGCCCAAGAACACGGCGACGGGGGCGATCCTGGCGGCGCTGAGCTTCATCTGCGGCTTCGCCATGGTCTGGTACATCTGGTGGCTCGCCGCCCTGTCCTTCGTGGCCCTGATCGTCACGGCCATCGTCCACACCTTCAACTACGACCGCGAGTACTACATCCCCGCCGAGACGGTCTCGCGGGAAGAGGCCAAGCGGATGCGCGAACTGGAGCTGGCGTAATCCGATGATGCACACCGACACCGCACCGCCCGGTACGGCTGCGCCGGTCTTCTACGTCACCGACGAGGAAGGCCACCACAGCGAAGGCTCGACGATGCTCGGGTTCTGGCTGTACCTGATGAGCGACTGCCTGATCTTCGCGACCCTGTTCGCGACGTATGGCGTGCTCGGGCGCAACTACGCGGCGGGGCCTTCGCAGAAGGACCTGTTCGACCTTACGGGCATCGCGGTGAACACCGCGATGCTGCTGTTCTCCTCCATCACCTATGGCTTCGCCATGCTGGAGATGGACAAGGACAACCAGCGCCGGACGCAGCTGTGGCTGGCCGTCACCGGCCTGTTCGGCGTCGCCTTCGTGGCGCTGGAAATCCGTGAGTTCGTCCACCTGTTCCACGAGGGCGCGCCCCCGTGGCGCAGTGCCTTCCTCTCCTCGTTCTACACCCTGGTCTCGACCCACGGGCTGCACGTCTCGTTCGGCATCCTCTGGCTCGTCACCCTGATGATCCAGGTCCAGAAGTACGGGCTGGTGGCGGCCAACAAGCGCCGCCTGATGTGCCTGTCGATGTTCTGGCACTTCCTCGACCTGATCTGGATCGGGGTGTTCACCGTCGTCTACCTGATAGGAGTGCTCGAATGAGCGCGGATGCCACCCACGCTCACGGGTCCCACGAGCACGACCACGTCCACACCGAGGGCGGCCACGGCAGCGTGAAGGCCTACGTGACGGGCTTCGTCCTGTCCGTGATCCTGACGGTGATCCCGTTCTGGCTGGTGATGGGCAACACCCTCGACAACAGCCTCGTCACGACGCTGGTGGTGCTGGTCCTCGGCGGCGTGCAGATGGTCGTGCACCTCGTCTACTTCCTGCACATGAACACGAAGTCCGAGGGCGGCTGGACCTTCATGGCGATGATTTTCACCGTCACGCTGGTCGCCATCATGCTCTCCGGCTCGGTGTGGGTCATGTACCACATGAACCGGAACATGATGCCGGCGGCCCACCACGAGCTGCTGCAAAAGATGCGGTGACGGGCTCCGTGCCACGTCCCGGGGGCGGCCGTGCCGCTCCCACGCCGCTCCGCCGGGTCGTCTTCGGCCTCGGGGCGGCGTTCGTGTTCCTGACCCTCCTCGGCCTCGGGACGTGGCAGGTCCAGCGCCGCGCCTGGAAGCTCGACCTGATCGCCCGGACGGAGGCGCGGGTCCACGCGCCCGCCGTACCGGCGCCCTCCCCCGCCGCGTGGGCCCAGGTCGGCCCCGACGACGCCTACCGGCACGTCACCCTCTCCGGCCAGCTCCTCAACGACCGGGAAACCCTGGTCCAGGCGGTGACCGAGTACGGCGCCGGCTTCTGGGTGCTCACGCCCCTGCGGCGGGAGGACGGGAGCCTCGTCCTCGTGAACCGCGGCTTCGTGCCGGGGGATCGGAAGGATCCGGCGAGCCGGCCCGACGGGCAGGTCGCGGGGCCGGTGACGGTCACGGGCCTCCTGCGCCTCACCGAACCCGGCGGCGCCTTCCTCCGCGCGAACGATCCGGCGGCGAATCGCTGGTACTCGCGGGACGTCGCCGCCATCGCCGCCGCCCGGGGGCTCTCCGATGTCGCCCCCTATTTCGTGGATGCCGACGCCGCGCCGAATCCCGGCGGGCTTCCCATCGGCGGCCTGACCGTGGTGTCCTTCCCGAACAACCACCTCGTCTATGCGGTCACATGGTACGGGCTGGCGCTGATGCTCGGCGGGTTCTTTGTCTATCGCCGTGTCACGCGGCGCCAGAGCCCGTCTTTCGGGGAGTAGCCCGCGCCGAAGGCGGGGCTATAATGGCCTGACAAGAACGGACACGAGTCACGCCATGACCTCCCGCATCCCGGATTTCGCCACGTTGCCCTTGTCCGGCGATCCGCTGGCCGTCGCGGCTCCCCCCATGGGCGAGCCGTGGATGACGCCCGAGGGCATCCCGGTGAAGGGCCATTACGGGCCGCAGGACCGGGAGGGCATCGAGTTCCTAAACACCTGGCCGGGCCTCGCGCCGTTCCTGCGCGGCCCCTACCCGGCCATGTTCGTGACCCAGCCCTGGACGATCCGGCAATATGCCGGCTTCTCCACGGCCGAGGATTCGAACGCCTTCTACCGGCGCAACCTTGCGGCGGGGCAGAAGGGCCTGTCCGTCGCCTTCGACCTCGCGACCCACCGGGGCTACGATTCCGACCATCCTCGCGTCTCCGGCGATGTCGGCATGGCGGGCGTGGCGATCGATTCGATCTACGACATGCGCACGCTCTTCTCGGGCATCCCGCTCGACGAGATGACCGTGTCGATGACGATGAACGGCGCGGTGCTGCCGATCCTCGCCCTCTACATCGTCGCCGCCGAGGAGCAGGGCGTGCCGCCGAGCAAGCTCGCGGGCACGATCCAGAACGACATCCTCAAGGAGTTCATGGTCCGCAACACCTACATCTATCCCCCCAAGGGATCGATGCGGATCATTTCGGACATCTTCGCCTACACGTCGAAGAACATGCCCAAGTTCAATTCGATCTCGATTTCCGGCTACCACATGCAGGAAGCCGGGGCGACGAACGACCTCGAACTCGCCTACACGCTGGCGGACGGCGTCGAGTACATCAAGGCGGGCCTCGCGGCCGGGCTGACCATCGACCAGTTCGCCCCGCGCCTGTCGTTCTTCTGGGCGATCTCGACCAACTTCTTCATGGAGGTCGCCAAGATGCGGGCGGCCCGGCTGATCTGGGCGAAGCTCGTCAAGGAATTCGATCCGAAGTCGGACAAGTCCCTGGCGCTTCGCACCCATTCGCAGACGTCGGGCTGGTCGCTCACCGCGCAGGACGTGTTCACCAACGTCACCCGCACCAACATCGAGGCGATGGCGGCGACGCAGGGCGGCACCCAGTCGCTGCACACCAACGCGCTGGACGAGGCGCTGGCCCTGCCGACCGACTTCTCGGCCCGCATCGCCCGCAACACCCAGCTGTTCCTGCAGCAGGAGAGCGGCACCACCCGGATCGTCGATCCGTGGGGCGGCTCCTACTACGTCGAGAAGCTCACCGCCGACATGGTGGCCCGCGCCTGGGAGCATATCCGCGAGGTCGATTCGCTGGGCGGCATGGCCAAGGCGATCGAGGCCGGCATCCCCAAGCTGCGCATCGAGGAGGCCGCCGCCCGCGCCCAGGCGCGGATCGATTCCGGCCGCCAGACCATCGTCGGCGTGAACAAGTTCCGGGCCGACGACGAGATGGCGATCGAGCTGCTGCGGGTCGACAACGGCAATGTCCGCCGGCTGCAGATTGACAAGCTGAAGCGCCTGCGCTCCGAGCGCGACGAGGCCGAGGTCTCGGCCCGCCTCGACGCCCTGACGAAGGCCGCCGAGGGCAGCGGCAACCTGCTCGAACTTGCCGTGGACGCGGCCCGCGCCAAGGCGACGGTGGGCGAGATTTCCGAGGCTTTGGAGAAGGCCTGGGGCCGCCACCGGGCGGAAATCCGCTCGATCTCCGGGGTCTACAAGCGCGAGGTGGGACACATGTCGCCGGTGGTCGAGGAAGTGCGCACCCTGGTCGAGGCCTTCGAGGAATCGGATGGGCGCCGCCCCCGCATCCTCGTCGCCAAGATGGGCCAGGACGGGCATGATCGCGGCCAGAAGGTGATCGCCTCGGCCTTCGCCGATCTGGGCTTCGACGTGGATATCGGGCCGCTCTTCGCCACCCCGGCCGAGGCCGCGCGGCAGGCGGTGGAGAACGACGTGCACATCGTCGGCGTCTCGTCGCTGGCGGCGGGCCACCTCACCCTGGTGCCGGAGCTGAAGGCGGCGCTGGCCGAGCAGGGCCGGGACGACGTGATGATCGCGGTGGGCGGCGTCATCCCGCCGGGGGATTACGATGCGCTGCGCGCGGCCGGCGCCTCCGCGATCTTCCCGCCGGGCACGGTCATCGCCGAGGCGGCGGTGCACCTGATCCGCGAGCTGAACGCGCGGCTTGGCTACGAGACGCGGGAAGCGGCGGAGTGAGGGACGCGCCCCGCCCGCCGAAGCGGGCGGGGCGTGGCCGGCTCAGTTCAGCGCCTGCGGGTCGCTCTCGGTGAGGAAGGCGGCGATCTCGCGGAGAAACTGCATGCGGTTCTTCTCCATCATCACCGTGTGCGTGCCCTCGCCGAGTTCCACGAACCGCTTGTAGGGGGCGTGGGTCAGCTTCGCGAAGTATTCCTGCGCCTGATAGCTCGGTAGGTCCGCGTCCCACTCGGCGTGGATGATCAGCACCGGGACCGTGATCGCGCCCGGATCGTACAGGGCCTTGCCCGCCGCCCAGTAATCCTCCTTGTCGGCCACCGTGCCGTTCGGCGCGCGCAGCACCGGCGGCGATTGCTTGGCCCCGACCGCGTCGGTGGCGAAGGTGGCGTCCGCCCATTGCTCGAACCAGCCCGGCGGGATCAGGTCGGCCTTCTTGTCCTCGGGCACGCCGGTCAGCCAGCGGGTCTTGGCGCTGTCGCGGCTGACGCTGCGATAGGCGGGGATCTTGCCATCGCCCGCCGCCATCAGGGAGGGCGTGCGCGCCAGCCATTGCGGGGCGTAGAGCACGAGGCGATTCACCTTGTCGTTGTGGGTGCTCGTGTAGAGGCCCATGGTCGAGGTGCCCCAGGACCAGCCCATCAGGTCGATCTTGTCGACGCCGCGCCGCTTGCGGATGAAATCCACCACCTGCCCGACCACGGCCGCCGCGTCCGGGGTGCGCATGAAGGCCGGGTTGTCGGCGGCCGGGGCGCTCATCTGCTTGGGCCGCCCGGATTGGCCGTAGCCGGGCAGGTCGACGAGATAGACGTCGAAGCCCTGCGCGGCGAGGTAATCCATGGCCGACATCCCCGCCAGCGGCAGGTCGAAGGCCGTGGAGGCGGGGTAGGTCGAGCCGTGGACGAAGAGCAGGATGCGCTCGCCGGGGAAGGTGTTCTGCCCCGCCGGGTGCTTGTTGCGCACGTAGATGTCGACGCCCGCCTCGCCCGCCCATGGCAGGCGGAACTCCTCCCGGTCGAGGCGCCCGGCCGGCGCCGCGCCCGCGGCCGGGGCGATCGTCGCGGCGAGGCCGGCGGCCGCCAGGGTTCCGAACAGGCGGCGGCGCGGCATCGCCGGCCCCTGGCCGTCATGTGATCGATCCATCGAATCCTCCCATCCGCCTCTGCGGGCGGATACGGGGATCGAAGCCCTTTGGCGCCGGTAGCGCAAGAAGAAGCCGGGGCGATACTTCGGCAGGAATGACCGCCTGTCACCGCCGGAATCGGGTGACAGCCGCCCCTCCGGGCTGGCACAAGCGCCATACTTGAGCAGGCAGAACGACCCGGAGGCCCGCAGCGATGACGCCGACGACGATTGAGACGATGCCGTACGCGGACCAGAAGCCCGGCACGTCCGGCCTGCGCAAGAAGGTGCCGGTCTTCCGGCAGCGGCACTACGTCGAGAACTTCGTCCAGGCGATCTTCGACTCGATCCCCGACAAGGCCGGCCAGACCCTGGTGCTGGGCGGCGACGGGCGCTTCCTCAACCGCGAGGTGGTGCAGACCATCCTGAAGCTCGCCGCCGGCAACGGGTTCGGGCGGGTGCTGGTCGGGCGCGGCGGCCTGCTCTCGACGCCCGCCGCCTCCTGCGTCATCCGCAAGCACAAGGCGATCGGCGGCATCATCCTCTCGGCGAGCCACAATCCCGGCGGGCCGGAGGGCGATTTCGGCATCAAGTTCAACGCCGCGAACGGCGGCCCCGCCCCGGAATCCCTGACCGACGCGATCTTCGCGCGGGCCAAGGCGATCACCCGCTTCACCCTGGTCGAGGCCCCCGACCTCGACCTCGACACGCTCGGCGAGACACGTCTCGGCGCCATGGCGGTGGAGGTGATCGACCCGGTCGCCGACTATGCCGAACTGATGCGCGAGCTGATCGACTTCGAGGCGGTCTCCCGGATGTTCGCCTCGGGCTTCCGCATGCGCTTCGACGCGATGAGCGCGGTGACCGGCCCCTACGCGACGGCGATCCTCGAAGGGATGCTCGGCGCGCCGAAGGGCACCGTCGTCAACGCGGAGCCGAAGGAGGATTTCGGCGGCCACCACCCGGACCCGAACCCGGTCCATTGCCACGACCTCTACGACCTGATGCAGGGGCCGGACGCTCCCGATTTCGGCGCCGCCTCGGACGGCGACGGTGATCGCAACATGATCGTGGCCCCCGGCCTGTTCGTGACCCCGAGCGACAGCCTCGCCCTGCTCACCGCCCATGCCCACCGGGCGCCGGGCTATGCGGAGGGCCTCAAGGGCGTCGCCCGCTCGATGCCGACGAGCCGCGCCGCCGACCGGGTCGCCGCGTCCCTCGGCATCCCCGCCTACGAGACGCCCACCGGCTGGAAGTTCTTCGGCAACCTCCTCGATGCCGGGCTCATCACCCTGTGCGGCGAGGAGAGCGCGGGCACCGGCTCGAACCATGTCCGCGAGAAGGACGGGCTCTGGGCCGTGCTGCTCTGGCTCAACATCCTCGCCGCCACGGGCGAACGGGCCGACGCCCTGGTGCGCGCCCACTGGCAGGCCTTCGGCCGCGACTACTACGCCCGCCACGATTACGAGGAGGTCGATGCGGACGCCGCCAACGGCCTGATGCAGGCGCTGCGCGACAAACTCGCGAGCCTGCCCGGCACGCGGATCGGCGACCTCACGGTCTCCACGGCCGACGAGTTCGCCTATCGCGATCCGGTCGACGGTTCGCTGACCGAGCGCCAGGGCCTCCGCATCGCCTTCTCCGAGGACGCGCGGGTGGTGTTCCGCCTCTCCGGCACCGGCACCGCCGGGGCGACGCTGCGGGTCTATCTGGAGCGTTACGAGAACGACCCCGCCCGCCTCGACCGCCCCGTCGCGGAGGTGCTGGCCCCCGTCGTCGCCGCCGCGCGGGCCCTCGCCGCGATCGAACCGCGCACCGGCCGGGCCGAGCCGAGCGTCGTGACCTGAGGCGCCTGCGTCCTTTTAATCCCATCGCTGACAGGAAATTTAATGTCGCCGTCTAGGTTGAGTCCTACATGACGAAACCATGACACCCGCGCCCGATGCGGGTGTCGGGCACGGGGTGCAGGCGAGCGATGAACGTCCATGTCCGGCCGATCGAGGGGCGCGAGGCGGAGCTCCTGCGGACGCGGCGTCTGTGCAAGATCGCCGCGTCGCCCCTCTCCTACGTGAGGGGATCGACCGCCCGCTTCTACGAATGGCTCGCGGATTTCCCGCCCGACGCCCTCCCCGAGGGCCCGCCGGTCTGGATCTGCGGCGACTGCCACCTCGGCAATATCGGCGCCCTGGCCGACACCGAGGGCAAGGTGCGGATGCAGATTCGCGACCTCGACCAGACCGTCGTCAGCAACCCCGCCTACGACCTCGTGCGGCTCACCCTCTCGCTGGTGACCGCCGGCCTCACCGCGCCGCTCTCCGGCATCGCCGTCGCGCGGATGATCGAGGCGATCGCCATGGGCTACAGCGCGGGCCTCGAGGATCCCGAGGGGGAGGACGAGGGGGACGAGGATTCCGCCATCGTCGAGACGACCCGGAACCGGGCCCTCGGCCGGCGCTGGCGCCACCTCTCGGACGAGCGCCTGCGGGGTAAGTCCGCGCGCCTGCCCCGGGGCAAGCGGTTCCTCGACCTGTCGCCCGACGAGGAGGCGGCCTTCGAGGCCCTCCTGAGCGAGCCCGGCTTCCGCACGCGGGTCCTCGGCCTGGAGCGCGGCGGCGACGAGGCCGTGTCGCTCATCGACGCCGCCTACTGGATCAAGGGCTGCTCGTCGCTGGGCAAGATGCGGCTCGCGGGCCTCGTGCGGATCGCCGGGGCGAAGGGCCGCTCCAAGGTGGCGCTGATCGACGTGAAGGAGGGCGTGCCCTTCCTCGCCCCGGCCGCCCCCGGCGTGACGATCCCCGAGGACCACGCCCGGCGCGTCGTCGAGGGCGCGCGCGCCCTGTCGCCGGCTCTGGGCGAGCGGATGATCGCCGCCCGGATCGGCGAGACCCCGGTGATCGTGCGCGAGTTGCTGCCGCAGGATCTCAAGATCGTCGCCGAGCAATTCTCGAAGGACGAGGGCGTGCGCGTGGCCCGCAGCCTCGCGGCGGTGGTCGGGCGGGCGCATGGGCGGCAATTGTCCCCGGAGGCGCGGCGGGCGTGGCGCGGCCGCGTCGAGGCCGATGGCTGGCACGAGCGCGCGCCGCACTGGCTCTGGACCTCCGTGACCGAGCTGATGGGGCTGCACCAGAGCGGCTACCTCGCCCATTGCCGGGACGTCGCCCGCGACAAGAGCCTCGCCGCCTACCTCTGAGCGCCCCGCGCGGCGGCGGGCGGTTGACCGCGCCCGCCGTCTCCCGTATGGAACCGACCGTCGACGGGGCTCCTCAACGGGGCCCCGCGGCGTTTTACGCGCACCCGTGGGCCGGCTCCGGCCGCCCTGTCGTCCCGAACCTTCGGTGTCGGGAAGAGGAGGGCGCGTTCCTCAATTCTCATTACGAGAGGACGCGAAGTCATGTCGAAGCGGATTCAGGCGAAGCATAAGCTCGACCGCCGCATGGGCCAGAACATCTGGGGCCGCCCGAAGAGCCCCGTGAACCGCCGCGAATACGGCCCCGGCCAACACGGCCAGCGCCGTAAGGGCAAGATGAGCGATTTCGGCACGCAGCTGCGCGCCAAGCAGAAGCTCAAGGGCTATTACGGCAACATTACCGAGAAGCAGTTCCGCCGTTACTACGCCGAGGCGATCCGCCAGCGCGGCGATTCCGGCGAGAACCTGATCGGCCTGCTCGAGCGTCGCCTGGACGCGGTGGTGTACCGCTCGAAGTTCGTCGCCACCCCCTTCGCCGCCCGCCAGTTCGTGAACCACGGGCACATCAAGGTGAACGGCGTGCGCGTGAACATCCCGAGCTACCAGGTGAAGGCCGGCGACCTGATCGAGGTCAAGGAAGCCTCCCGCCAGCTCGAGATCGTCATCGTGGCGAGCCAGCTCGCCGAGCGCGACGTGCCGGACTACATCGAGGTGGACCACGCCAAGATGACCGCCCGCGTCACCCGCGTGCCGGGCCTCTCCGAGGTGCCCTACCCGGTGCAGATGGAGCCGAACCTCGTGATCGAGTTCTACTCGCGCTGAGGTCCACCCGGATCGGACGGAACAGGGGGCTGCCTTCGGGCGGCCCCTTTTTCGTTGGGACCGGCCCCCTCAGCATCCGTGGCAGATGGAACCCATCGTCCGGTGCATCTTGGTGTCCCAGGCCTTGGAGCGGGTTTCGGCGGCCTTCTGGGCCTTCAGCATCTCGGCCTCGCTCGCGGTGGGCTTGGCGGCGGCCTCCGTCGGGGCGTTGCGCGGCCTCGGCATGGTGCGGCCCGTCGCGGAGACGGAGCGGCCGGGCGCCGGGACGGCGGCGCTCATGTCCGGCTTGGCGGCTTGGGCCTGCGCCAGGACCGGGCCGGCGGCGAGGAGCGCGGCGAGGGCGAGGCTGGACGAGACGAACGTGCGCATGAGACCGTACCCTTGGCGGATCACCGTCTGTGATCGAGCCTGCGTCCGATGTTATCTGATCGCGCTGTGAAGGTCATGGCATGACGTGGACAAACCCACCCCCGGCGGAGGGGCCCCCGAACCGGCGCTCGGCCGTGGCGGGCGCCCTCCTCCGCCTCGCCCCGCGCTTGCCGTCCTTCGAATCCGGCGTCGTGATCGACCGGGCGCTGGCGAGCCCCGGCCTGCGTGGGGCCGCGCCGGAGACGGCCGCCCGCCTCGCCCTGATCGCCTATGCCCGCCACGTCTTCACCGAGTACGATGACCTCCTCGCGGAGGGCTACGACCGCGACAGCGCCCGGCACTTCGTGCTCGACGACCTCAACGCGGCGCTGACCGGCTGGGGCGCGGCGCCCGTGCCGGAGGATGCGGAGGACGCAGCCGAGGGCGACCCATGAGCCGGTCGCCACCCGGCCCGCGATGGGGTAGGAGCCCGCAGCGCCACGCGGCGCGCCCGCAGGAGAATTCGACTTCATGAAGATCAGCGCACGCAACGTCCTCAAGGGCACCGTCGTCTCGATCGACAAGGGGGCCACCACCGCGCATGTGAAGATCGAGATCAGCCCCGGTCAGGTCGTCACGGCCTCGATCACCAACGAGTCCGTCGAGAGCCTGAAGCTCGTGACCGGCGGCCCGGCTTATGCCGTCGTCAAGGCGTCCGACGTCATGGTCGCCGTCGACTGAGCCGCATGACGGCGCAACCGATCCCGAACCCGTCGGGGGCGGTTCGCCCCCGACGGGTTCGGGATCGCAGGGAGTCCGCTACGTGAAGACCGTACTCGGCATCGAGACCACCTGCGACGAGACCGCCGCCGCCGTGGTCTCGCTCGATCCCGATGGGGCGCCGGTGATCCGCGCCAACGAGGTGCTGAGCCAGATCGCCGAGCACGCGGCCTATGGCGGCGTCGTGCCGGAGATCGCCGCCCGCGCCCATGTGGAGGTGCTGGACCGGCTGATCGCCCGCGCCCTCGAACGGGCCGGGACGCGCCTTTCCGACCTCGACGGCATCGCCGTCGCGGCGGGGCCGGGGCTGATCGGCGGCGTGCTGGTCGGCCTCGTCACCGCCAAGACCCTGGCGCTGGTGGCGAACAAGCCGCTGCTCGCGGTCAACCATCTCGAAGCCCACGCCCTCACCGCCCGGCTGACGGACGGGCTCGACTTCCCCTACCTGCTGCTGCTCGCCTCCGGCGGGCACACGCAGCTCGTGGCCGTGCGCGGCGTCGGCGATTACGTGCGCCTCGGCGGCACCATCGACGACGCCATCGGCGAGGCCTTCGACAAGGCCGCCAAGCTCCTCGGCCTCGGCTATCCCGGCGGGCCGGAGGTGGAGCGCATGGCCGAGGCCGGCGATCCCGAACGCTTCGCCCTCCCTCGGCCGATGCTCGGGCGGCGGGAGGCCGACTTCTCCCTCTCCGGCCTCAAGACCGCCCTGCGGATCGAGGCCGAGCGCACCGCGCCGCTGGCCGAGCGCGACGTGGCCGACCTCTGCGCCGGCTTCCAGGCGGCGGTGGTCGATGTGGTGATCGACCGCACCCGCGTGGCCCTGCGCGGCTTCTCCGACCGGGCCGGGCGGCCGACCGCCCTGGTCGCGGCGGGGGGCGTCGCCGCCAACGGCGCGATTCGGCGGGCGCTGGCTGCGCTGGCGGGGGAAGCCGGACTCGCCTTCGTCGCCCCGCCCCTGCACCTGTGCGGCGACAACGGCGCGATGATCGCCTGGGCCGGGCTGGAGCGCCTGCGGCTCGGCCTCGTGGACGACATCACCGCCCCGGCCCGCCCGCGCTGGCCGCTGGCGGCCGAGCCCTCGCCGGTCACGGCGGCATGAATGCCCCCGACCGGCGCGCCGCGTGGCGCGACCTCGTGGAGCGCCGCCTGCCGGAGGCGGCGCTGATTCACCCGGATTGGCCGGTGCGCCTCGACCATTGCTTCGCCCGCATCCTCCTCGACCATGCCTGCGGCGGCCCCTGGCGCGAGAGCGTGAAGCCGCCGGCCTACGCGAACATGGCCGCCGACCGGCTGGAAGCGGCGATCGCGCTGGGCGAAACGGTGCTCGCAGGCGAGGCCGACCTCCACGCCCTCAACCGGCGCTCGCTGGCGTGGCGGGGCAAGCTGAGGCAGACCGCATGAGCGCATCCGTGAACGTCGTCGGCGGCGGAGCCTGGGGCACGGCGCTCGCCAACGCCGCCGCCGCCGCCGGCCATCCGGTGACCCTCTGGCTGCGCGATCCGCAGGCCGCCGCGCGGCTCGAGGCCGAGCGCGAGAACCCGCGCTACCTGCCCGGCGTCCCCCTGCATCCGGCGGTGCGCGCCACGGCCGAGGCGGACGCGCTCGCGGGGGCGCGGGCGACCCTCCTCGTGGTGCCGGCGCAGACGGTGCGCGGGGTGCTCGGGCAACTCGCCGCGCCGCTGGCGGCGGCGGGGCCGGTGATCCTCTGCGCGAAGGGCATCGAGCGGGGCAGCGACAGCTTCATGAGCGCGGTCGCGGCCGAGGTGCTTCCCGCCGGGACGCCCGTCGCCGTGCTCTCCGGCCCGAGCTTCGCGGCGGATGTGGCCCGCGGCCTGCCGACCGCCGTGACGCTGGCCAGCGCCGATGCCGGCCTCGCGGCCTCGCTCTCGGCGCTGATCTCGGGGCCGACCTTCCGGCTCTACCACACCGACGACGTGCGCGGCGTCGAGGTCGGCGGGGCGGGCAAGAACGTGCTGGCCATCGCCTGCGGGATCGTCGCGGGACGAGGGCTCGGCGAGAGTGCCCGCGCCGCCCTCATCGCCCGCGCCTTCGCGGAGCTGATGCGCTTCGCGCGTGCCTTCGGCGGGCGGCCGGAGACGCTGATGGGGCTGTCGGGCCTCGGCGACCTCGTGCTCACGGCAGGCTCGCCGCAATCGCGCAACTTCGCCTTCGGCCAGCGCCTCGGCGCCGGGGCGAGCCCGGAGGCGGCGGCGGGCGGCAAGCTCGCGGAGGGCGCCTTCACCGCCGCCGCGCTGACCGGCCTCGCCCGGGCGCGGGGCATCGAGATGCCGGTGGCCGAGGCGGTCGCCGCGCTGGTGGCGGGTGAGACCGAGGTGGATACGGTCGCCGCCAAGCTTCTCTCCCGGCCCCTGCGGGGCGAGATGGATTGAGGCGTCAGGAATCCCGACGAGACGACGATGGCGTATTGGTTGTTCAAGTCCGAGCCCGCGACCTGGTCGTGGGCGCAACAGGTCGCGGCCGGCGCGGAGGGCACGTTCTGGAACGGCGTGCGCAACCACCTCGCCAAGCAGCAGCTGATGGCGATGCGGGTGGGCGAGCGCGGGTTCTTCTACCACTCGAACGAGGGCAAGGCCGTGGTCGGCGTGGTGGAGGTGATCCGCCCCTATTATCCCGACCACACCGACGAGACCGGCCGCTTCGGCATGGTCGACGTCCGCGCCGTCGAGCCGATGCGCGTGCCCGTCACCCTCGAGGCGATCAAGGCCGAGGCGGCCCTGAAGGACATGGTCCTCGTCAACAACTCCCGGCTGTCGGTACAGCCGGTCAGCGACGCGGAATGGGCGCTGGTGCGGGCGATGGGCGGATTGCCCTAGGGCGCGACCAGTTCCGGGTGCTATGGAAGGCACGAACGGGAGCCCCTGTCATGCCCCATGCCGTCCACGCCGCGACCGTCGCCAGCATCTCCGATCTGAAGAAGAACCCGATGGGCACCGTCGCCGCCGGCGAGGGGTTTCCCGTCGCGATCCTCAACCGCAACGAGCCGGCGTTCTACTGCATCCCCGCCAGGGCTTACGAGGAGCTTCTGGAGCGTCTTGAGGATCTCGAACTGAACGCCCTCGCCGACGCGCGGGAGGGGCAGGCGATCCACCGCGTCTCCCTCGATGAGCTATGAGCTCGCCTTCCTCGACGCGGCGCTGAAGGAGTGGCGCAAGCTCGATGCGAGCGTGCGGGATCACTTCAAGGCCAAGCTGGTGGAGCGGCTTCAGGCGCCGAAGGTCCTGTCCGCACGGCTGCATGGCGCCAAGGAGCGCTACAAGATCAAGCTGCGGAGTGCCGGCTACCGGCTGGTCTACGAGGTGCGTGACCGCGAACTAATGGTGCTGGTCGTCGCGGTCGGCAAGCGCGAGCGCGACGAGGTCTACAAGAACGCGGCACGGCGGACGGGCGATTGAGCCCGTCCGGCACGTCCCTTACCCGCGACGCTGGGCCTTGGCCTTGCGGGCGAGGTAGCGGGCGTCGCGCTGGGCCTTCAGCTCGGCCTGCCGGGCGATGGCGCGCTCCTCGGCGGCGAGGCGCTCGGCTTCGACGCGCTCGGCTTCCGCCAGACGGGCGGCTTCCGCTGCGGCGGCGGCGCGGGCGACCTCGACCAGGCGCTCGGCTTCACGGGCGGCGGCGCGGGTCTCGCGGGCGTCGATGATGGCGCGGCGGGCCGAATGGCGCGCCAGCACGGCCGGATCGTCGGCCGGCGGCCGCGCCCGGAAGCGGGCCAGGGTCTCCGAACGCGCCTTCGAGGAGGCGGCGAGGCGGTCGGTCAGGGCTTGGCTGTTCTGGAAGCTCACGCAATCTCCGGATCGGGCGGCACGCACACGCGCGGCCCCTTAGGGGTCGACATAAGGAAGCCGCCCCGGTGGGGGCGGCTCGGTCGTGAATCCTGGATAGGATCAGGCGGCGCGGAGCTGGCCGGCGGCCTTCTTGCCGCTGCGACGGTCGGTCTCCAGCTCGTAGGAAACGCGCTGACCTTCGTTTAGCGTGCCGAGGCCGGCGCGCTCGACGGCGGAGATGTGCACGAACACGTCCTGGCCCCCGTCCTCAGGCTGGATGAAGCCGAAGCCCTTGGTCGCGTTGAACCACTTCACGGTACCGGTAGACATGGATACGTCTCGATCTTCGCAGGGTCAGGAATAAACAACGCCCGTGTTGGGACACGGAACATCGGGTCGAACGATAACGATAGGAGTGAGAGAACCGCCCTGCGAAGGAAATACGGCCCAAAACATCCAAGAACGTACCGACAAATCGAGCCTATGCCCGTGAGCTAGCTTTTGCAAGGCCAAAGAAATTCTGAATAAACACTCTGAAAATTCAGTCGCTTCGACCTGTCTCAGGCTGCGCGGCTCACCGGCCGCGACGATTTCGCCTTGGGCTTCGGTTCCGGCTCGGGTTCCGGCTCGTCGAACGATTCGGCGGCGAGGGTGTCCATCACCCGCGCGGCGGGAAGCGTCACGATCACCTCGGTACCCTGCCGGGGGCGCGATTCCAATTGGAACTGGCCACCGTGCAGTTCCACGAGGCCCTTCACGATGGGCAGGCCAAGACCGGAGCCCTGCTCGGCGGTCTTGATCGCCAGGGCGCCCCGGCCGAACGAGGACATGACCGTACCGAGTTCGTCCTCGGGGATGCCCGGGCCGCTGTCGCGCACGGAGAGGTACTGCCCGCCCCGCGCCGTCCAGCCGACCTTGAGCCAGATCTCCCCGCCCGGCGGCGTGAACTTCACGGCGTTGGACAGGAGGTTCAGCACGATCTGGCGCAGCGCCCGCTCGTCGGCCCAGAGGCGCGGCAGGGTCATGTCGACCATGTCGTGCACGGTCTGGCCCTTCGCCTTGGCCCGGAGCGCCATCATGTGGCGGCACTCCTCCACGATGCTGGAGAGCAACACCGGCTCCTCGTTCAACTCGTAGCGCCCGGCCTCAATGCGCGAGAGGTCGAGGATTTCGTTGATGAGGTTGAGCAGGTGCATCCCGCTGTCGTGGATGTCGTTCGAATATTCGCGGTAGGCCGGCGCCGCGTGCTGGCCGAACACCTCGTTCTTCATCACCTCCGAGAAGCCGAGGATGGCGTTGAGCGGCGTGCGCAGCTCGTGGCTCATCGTGGCGAGGAAGCGCGACTTGGCGAGGTTCGCCTCCTCGGCCCGGCGGCGGGCCTCGTCGGAATTAGCCTTGGCCTGTTCCAGTTCGCCGAACACCGCGTCCTTCTCGGCCCGGGAATGCAGGGCGCCCACCGTCGAGGCGTAGAGGCGCCGCGACAGGCCGAGGAAGAAGATCTGCGTGCCCCCGGCCATGGCCACCAGCGCCAGCGCATCCATGCCGCTGGAGAAGGCCGTGAGCGAGACGGTGGCGATCGAGAGCGGCAGCAGGGCCGCCACCGCCGCCACCGGCACGGTCGCCGCGAGCATGGTCGTGACCGCCGAGGCGATGACGAGGGCGAACAGGGCGAAGGTCCAGCCCCCCGTGCCGCCGAGCGCCACCATCCCCGACCAGCACAGGCTCTGCAGCACCTCGCCGATCACGAAGCGGCGGCGCCAGCGGCCGAGGTCGATGTGCTCCGGCTCCGTCGCGAGGAAGGCGCGACTTATCATGGAGTTGAGCGTGATCATCATGAACACGCACAGCGCCCAGGCGGCGGCGATCACCAGGGGCACCCAGAAGGTCGCCGCGCCCGCCAGGGCGACGGCGAACAAGCCGAGCGCGATGCCGGATCCGGCCCGGTACTGGGCGTAGTGGCGCAGCAATTCCTGGTCGAAGGCGCGCTCCAGCCCGGTGCGCGAGGTCAGCCGCTCCCGCGCCGAGCGGATATCGCGGGCGACACCGAGGCGCCGGGCGGCCTCCTCCGTCGAGGGACCACGCCCGCGCTGGACCATCTCGACGGTGAGATCGGACATGCGCTGCAGGTTAACCGGGCTATTCGGGATTTATTGACGAGAGACAGCCAGGATGTCGCCAAACTCTTAAGAAGGGACTGCCGAGAACCGTCCAATCGATTGCATTCGGGGGGCTGTCCCATTTACCGGGGGTTTGTGTGCGCTGGCGCACAGCCCGAGGGGCGTTCCCGCGCGCTATGCTGGCGTCTCGGGCCGGATTCGGTCCCCCCGCATTCCGAAGTCCGTCATGCCCCAGATCACGATCAACGGCGTGCCGCATGCGGTCGATGCCGATCCGGACACGCCGCTCCTGTGGGTGCTGCGCGACCACCTGACGATGACCGGCACCAAGTACGGATGCGGCATCGGCCAGTGTGGCGCCTGCACCGTGCATCTCGACGGGCAGCCCGTCCGCGCCTGCCAGACCCGCCTCGGCGATGTCGGCGCGGGGCAGCAGGTCGCCACGATCGAGGGCGTTTCGGGCCGCGTCGCGCAGGCCGTGCAGACCGCGTGGCGCAAGCTCGACGTGGTCCAGTGCGGCTATTGCCAGTCCGGACAGATCATGTCCGCCATCGGGCTCCTGTCGAGCAACGCCCGCCCGACCGACGCCGACATCGACGGCGCCATGGACGGCAACATCTGCCGCTGCGGCACCTACCAGCGCATCCGCGCGGCGATCCACGAGGCCGCGCGCTCCCTCGCCTGACCGCTCCGCCGCCCTGCGAAGCCGCCTCCTTTCACGGTCCTGACCGGAGCATCGCCGCCATGCTGAACGTCCGTCGGCCGATTCAGACACCGCCCTCCCCCCGTCCGAACCGGCGGGGCTTCCTCGTCGGGGCGGGGGCCATCGTCGTGGCCTTCCGGCTCGATGCCGGCCCGGCCCGCGCCGCCGGGCTCGACCCCGCCGGCATCAAGGCCGACCCGAACGCCTTCGTGCGCATCGGCGCCGACGACACCGTGACCGTGGTGATCAAGCACCTCGACATGGGCCAGGGGAACACGACCGGGCTCGCCACCATCCTGGCGGACGAGCTCGGCGCCGACTGGTCGCGGGTGCGCACCGAATTCGCCCCGGCCGACGCCTCGCGCTACGCCAACCTGCTGATGGGCCCGATCCAGGGCACCGGCGGCTCGACGGCGGTGGCCAATTCCTGGGTGCAATTGCGCAAGGCCGGCGCCGCCGCCCGCGAGATGCTGGTGGCCGCCGCCTCCTTCCAGTGGCGGGTGCCGGTGGCCGAGATCACCGTGGCGGACGGCATCGTGCGCCACGCCGCCTCGAACCGGCAGGCGCGGTTCGGCGAGCTGGCGGCCTCCGCCGCCACCCTCCCCGTCCCGGCCGAGCCCCGGCTCAAGGATCCGAGCGAGTGGACACTCATCGGGAAGCCGCTGGCGCGCCTTGATTCCAAGGCCAAGACCGACGGCTCGGCCGTCTACGCCCTCGACATCCGCCGGCCGGGCCAGGTGACGGCGGTGATCGCCCGCGCGCCCTGCTTCGGCGGCACCGTGGAGAGCTTCGACGCCGCCGACGCCCGCAAGGTGCCGGGCGTGATCGACGTGGTGCAGGTCCCCTCCGGCGTCGCGGTGATCGCGAAGGACACGTGGTCCGCGATGCAGGGCCGCAAGGCGCTGAAGGTGACGTGGGACGAGTCCGCCGCCGAGACGCGCTCCTCGGAGGCGATTCTCGCCGAGTACCGGGAGAAGGCCGGCAAGCCCGGTCTCACCGCCTCGAAGCGCGGCGAGCCGGAGGCGGCGCTGAAGGGCGCGGCCAAGGTGATCGAGGCCGAGTTCACCTTCCCCTATCTCGCCCACGCGGCGATGGAGCCCCTGAACGCCACGATCGAGAAGGCGGGTGACGGCGGCTACGACGTCTATGCCGGCTTCCAGTTCCAGACCGTGGAACAGGCGACCATGGCCGCCCTGCTCGGCGTGACGCCGGACAAGGTCCGCCTGCACACGACCTGGGCCGGCGGCTCGTTCGGGCGCCGGGCGACCCCCACGGCGGATTACGCCGCCGAGACCGCCGCCGTGTTCAAGGCGAGCGGCGAGACGGCGCCGGTCCACCTCGTCTGGACCCGCGAGGACGACATGACCGGCGGCTATTACCGCCCGAGCGTGTTCCACAAGGTCCGCGCCGGCCTCGACGCCAAGGGCGCCATCGTCGGGTGGGACCATGTGATGGTCGGCAAGTCGATCATGATCGGCTCGCCCTTCGAGGCGATGATCGTCAAGGACGGCATCGACGCCACCACCGTCGAGGGCGCCTCGGACACGCCCTACGCGCTCGCCGCCTACCGCTTCGGCGTCCATAACGGCCGCGAGGGCGTGCCGGTCCTGTGGTGGCGCTCGGTCGGCCACAGCCACACCGCCCATGTGATGGAGGTGATGATCGACGACCTCGCCCATGCGGCGGGCGCCGATCCCGTCGCCTACCGGCTGGGGCTGCTCGCTGGCGCGCCGCGCCTCGCCGGCGTCCTGCGGCTCGCCGCCGACAAGGCCGGCTGGGGCGCCGCGCAGCCGAAGGGCAGCGGGCTCGGCGTCGCCGTGCACGAATCCTTCGGCTCCTACGTCGCCATGGTGGCGCAGGTGAGCGCCGCCGAGGGCCACGTGAAGGTCGAGCGCATCGTCGCCGCCGTCGATGTCGGCGTCGCCGTCAACCCGGACGTGATCCGCGCGCAGGTCGAGGGCGCCGTGGGCTTCGCCCTGTCCTCGGTGCTGCGCAACCGCATCACCCTGAAGGACGGACAGGTGCAGGAGGCGAATTTCGACGCCTACGAGCCGACCCGGATCAGCGAGATGCCCAAGGTCGAGGTTCACATCGTCTCGAGCGCCGTGGCGCCGACCGGCATCGGCGAGCCTGGCGTTCCGGTCCTCGCGCCGGCCATCGCCAACGCCGTCTTCGCGGCGACAGGGCAGCGGCTGCGCTCGCTGCCGCTCGACTTGTCCGGCACGAAGGGCGCGTGAGGAAACGCACAATATTTCCGCGTGGGGGAGCGTAGACCGGAGAGGCCTTCCCCCAAGGCACGAGACTCCACTCAAACGGCGCGGCGCGACCCGCGCCGTTTCTTTATGAGCGGTCGCCGGGGGCCCTATATCCGCCGGATGCCGCCCTTCGAAGACACCGCCGCGCGGTTGCGCGCCTGCCGCCTCTGTCGAGACAGCCCCCTCTATGGGCCGCCCCTGCCGCAGGAACCTCGGCCGATCATCCAGGGCTCGACCGGCGCGCGCCTCGGCGTGGCGAGTCAGGCGCCGGGCACGCGGGCTCACCGCACCGGCATGCCGTTCATGGACCCGTCGGGCGTGCGGCTGCGCTCCTGGCTCGGTTTGGACGAGGCGCAGTTCTACAACCCGGAAAAAATCGCCATCGTGCCGATGGGCTCGTGCTTTCCCGGCCTCGACGCCAAGGGTGGCGACAAGCCGCCCCGCCGGGAATGCGCCGAGCGCTGGCGGGAGGAGCTGTTCACCGGCCTGCCGAACCTCGACCTGATCCTCGTGATCGGCTCCTACGCGCAGGCGTGGCATCTCGGGAAGCTGGAGGGCGGCCTCACCGGCACCGTCCGCCGCTGGCGCGCGATCCTCGACGAGCCCCGCCGCCCCCGCGTCCTGCCCCTGCCCCACCCGTCCTGGCGCAACAACGGCTGGCTCAAGCGCGAGCCGTGGTTCGAGGCCGAATTGCTGCCGGTCCTGCGGGACGAGGTGGCGCGGGTGCTGGCCGTGTGAGCACGGCGCGTCATCTATCCCGCGCGAACCCGGAGACGCCCATGCTGCTCTACGAGCACCCGCTCTCGTCCTATGCGCAGAAGGTCAAGATCGCGCTGCGCGAGAAGGGCGTGGCCTTCACCGCCGAACTGCCGGAAAGCTTCGGCACCGGGAGCCAGGACGGCCCCTTCGCCGCAGCCAACCCACGCACCGAGGTGCCGGTGCTGATCGACGGCGACGTGACGCTCTTCGAATCGACCGTCATCCTCGAATACGTCGAGGACCGCTTTCCCGATCCGCCCCTCCTGCCCCGCGAGCCGGCCGGGCGTGCCTTCGCCCGGATCACCGAGGAGGTCTGCGACACGCAGTACGAGGCCGTGAACTGGGGGTTCGGCGAGATCCTGTGGTTCCGCCGGGCGGACGGCGAGCTCGCCGCGCATCTGCGCGCCCAGGCCGCCGCGCAGACCCGGGTGCTCCAGGACTGGCTCACCGGGCGCCTCGGGACGGCCGAATGGTTCGGCGGACGGGACTTCGGCTGGGCGGACACGGCCGTGGCGCCGATGGTCAACCGCTCGGTCCATTACGGCCTCGGCCCGGAGGCCGGCAGCCCGCTCGCCCTGTGGCACGCGCGGGTGCGGGACCGCCCCTCGGTCGCGAAAACCTTCGCGGAGTTCGACGCGGCCGCCGCGAAGATGGCCGCCGCCTCCGACCTCTACACGACCGGCGGGCGCCGCCGGGAATACCGCGACCACCGGCTCGAATGGATGGTGAAGTCCGGCGGGGTCGAGGTGGTGCTGGCGGGGCTGCGGAACGGGAACATCCGTTTCCCCTGGCCCGGCGGCGCGCATTGACAGCCCGCCCGCCCCCGTGATCGGTGCCCGCATGACCGTGACCCCGAAGACCGTGACCGACCCGCGAGACCGCCTCATCGTCGCCCTGGACGTGCCGGGCGTGCCCGACGCCGAGGCGCTGATCGACCGCCTGGGCGACGCGGCGACCTTCTACAAGATCGGCTACCGGCTGGCCTATGCCGGCGGGCTGGCGCTGGCCGAGCGCCTCGTCGCGCGGGGCAACAAGGTCTTCCTCGACCTCAAGCTGCACGACATCGGCAACACCATCGAGGAGGGGGTGCGCGCGGTCTCCGGCCTCGGCGCGACCTTCCTGACGGTCCACGCCTACCCGCAGACCATGCGGGCGGCGGTGAAGGGCCGGGGTGAGAGCCTGAAGATCCTCGCCGTCACGGTGCTCACCTCCTACGACGATGCGGACGCGGCGGAGGCGGGCTACGCCCTGCCCGTGGCGGAACTCGTCGCCCAGCGCGCCGCCCAGGCCGCCGCGATCGGCATCGACGGGCTCGTCTGCTCGGCGGCGGAGGCGGCCGGCGTGCGCGCCATCGTCGGGCCGGACCGCCTGATCGTCACCCCCGGCATCCGCCCGGCGGGCGCCGCGGCGGGCGACCAGAAGCGGGTGATGACGCCGGGCGACGCGCGCCGGGCGGGAATCGACCATGTGGTCGTCGGGCGGCCGATCACCGGCGCCGCCGACCCCAGGGCGGTGGCTCAGGCCATCGTCGCCGAGATGGCATGAGAGGATCAGGGATGACCAAGGGCTATTGGATCGCGCGGGTCGATGTCCGCGATGCCGAGGCGTACAAGGCGTACGTGGCGGCCAACGGCGCGGCCTTCGCCAAGTTCGGCGGGCGCTTCCTGATCCGGGGCGGTCGCTACGAGGCGGTGATGGGGCAGGCCCGCAGCCGCAACGTCGTCATCGAGTTCCCGACCTACGAGGACGCCCTCGCCTGCTGGAACTCGGACCTCTACCAGGAGGCCAAGGCCAAGCAGCGCGGCGGCGTCGAGGCCGAGATCCTCGTGATCGAGGGCTACGAGGGCGCGCAGCCCTCGGCCTCGGAGCCGGCCCCGCCCTCGACACCCGCCTCGGAATAGGCGCGGGCCGGCGCCAGCCCCCGCAGGAGGAAGCCGATCATCGCGTCGAGCGGCGGCACCGGCGGCAGGATCGGCTGGCAGACGAGGAGGGGGTGGGTGTAGCGCGCAATGGCGACGTGGATGCACCCGGCCGCGATGGCAGGGTCGGGGGTCTCGAACTCCCCGGTCCGCACCCCCTCGCGGATGATGCGCTCCAAGACGCCGGTGACGCCGGCCAGGTGGTGCCGGCAGACCTCCCAGCTCTCGCCCATCGCCGCCTCCACCATCTCGTGGATGCGGGGATAGCGCTCGTAGCGATCCATGCTGTAGCGGTGCAGGGCTTCGATGGCGGTAACGAGCCGCGTCGTGGGCGAGAGGCCGGGCCGGTTCGCGATGCCCGCGAGCAGGGCCTCGACCTCGCCGATCAGTCGCTCCAGCACCGCCTCGTTGATCGCCTTCTTCGAATCGAAGAACCGATAGACGTTCGCCGGGCTCATCTTCAGGGCCCGCGCGATGTCCGCGACGGTGGTCTTCTGGTAGCCGATCTCGTGGAAGAACGTGCTGGCGGTCGCCATGATGCGGCAGCGCGTGGTCGGCGCGCTGTCCTCCGCCACGATCTGCAGGGGCTCGTCGGGTTGCATGACCCCTAGTAGGGCGGGCCGGGGAGACCGTCAAAGCCGGTCATCGCATCCCCGCGCCGCGCCCTCGGTTTGCCTCAGGAGCCGAACTGCGAGCCCAGCCGCTCCAGGTACTCGGCGAGGTCCACGCCGCCGATCCGCTTGCCGTAATCGAAGCGCATGCCCTGGCGGATGTCGACGCTGGCGTTCGGCGTGGTGAGGGTGAACGGCCTCACGCACACCCAGGCGCCGTCGCGGCGGTGCTCGAAGAAACCCAGGATATCGTGCTTGGCCATGATCCCCTCCCCTCGCCCCTCCGGAGCGCTCTCGGGCGCGGCGGAGGTTACGATTCCGTTGTCTCACAAAAACAACTGTCTCGCTTTTAATTGGTTCTCCACATGCGACGCATTGTTGCGGATGTTTGTCGGAGTCAGGCGTCGGGGCGGGCGGCGTTCACCATTTCCGGCGGCTCGACCGCCGGCAGGTCCGTCGCCTGCGACGGCTCGGGCCGCCGGCTGCGGGTCATCGGGTCGAGGCTCTGCGTCCGGCCGGTGGCCAGCGCCCGCTCCACGGCTTCGAGCACCCGCAGGTCGCACAGGCCCTCCTCGCCGTCCGGCTCGGGCGCCCGGTCGTTCAGGATGCAATCCGAGAAGTAGTGGGTCTGCCCGCCGAACTGGTCGACGCTCGGATAGGTCAGGCGTTCCGTCTCCCCGCCCCGCGTCAGGGTGGCTTCGAGGCCGGTGCCGAACAGGAAGCCCGGCTGCATGTGGAGGTCACCCTCCGTGCCGGTGATCCGGTAGGCATCGACGCCCTCGGTCTCGTAGGAGACGGTGAACTGCGCGAGCCGTCCGCTGGGAAAGCGCAGGGTGACGGCGACGGTGCCGTCGAAGGCGTAGGGGCTGTCCGGCCGGCGGCTGCCGAGGGCCGAGACCTCCACCGGCTCCTCGCCGAACAGGTTGCGCGCGGCGTTGATCGGGTAGGTGCCCATGTCGGGCACCGGCCCGGCCCAGAAGCCCTGCTTCGCCCGGTGGTTGCCGGCGCTGACCGTCTGGCCGAAGGTCGCGGTGAACATGGTTGGCTCGCCGATGGCGCCGGCCCGCACGCGGGCGATGGCATCCAGCGTCCCCGGCTCGAAATGCAGGCGGTAGGCGAGCATCAGCTTGGCGCCCGAGGCCTGCGCCGCCGCGTTGATCGCCTCGCATTCCGCGACGCTCACCGCCATCGGCTTTTCAAGGAGCACGTGGCACCCGGCCTCCAGCGCCGGCACGGCGTACTCGCGGTGCATCCCGTTGGGCAGGGCGAGGTAGACCGCGTCGAACAGGTCGGAGGCCAGGGCGTCCGGGTACTGATCGTAGGTGAAGGCGGTGAGGCCGTAGCTTTTCGCCAGGGCGTCCGCCTTCTGCGGATCGCCCGTGACGATGGCCGTCATCTCGGAATTGCCGGTCTGCGCCACCCCCGGCATGAAGGCGGCCTGCGAGATCCAGCCGCCGCCCACCACCGCGTAGCGCACCTTGCGCCCGACCACCCGCTTCGCCTGCATACCCGTCTCCGCTGCGTTGCGAAGGCGGAACGCGGAACGGGGGCGGTTGATCCTGAAAGTTCCGCCCTGCCACCGCCGCTATCGGTCGCGTCCCCGACCGCAGGTGCGAGCCTATGTGTGCGGCGCAACGGACGATCTGTCCGACCGCCCCTCGCACGAAAGCACGTCATGGCTCTGTTTCACTGGATCGGTCGCGTCATCGCCGGCGCATGGCGTCTCGCCATGGCGGCGTTCATCGGGGTCGTGACCCTGTTCGGCGCGACCCTCGACTTCGCCCTCGGCCTCGTCAGCCGCCTGTACGACAGGTTCGACGCAGGCTTCTCCGACCTCGCGGCGGAATCGCGCCAGCGCAGGGCGGCCAAGGCTCGGGTGGCCGCCCCCGCCGAGTAACGGACGCGCCTACTTCAGCGCGCCGATCCGTTCGTGGAAGTCCGGCCCGTTGGTCGTCTTCGCCACGTGGCCGGCGCGGATCAGGTAATCGCCGAAATGCTCCCCGGCCTGCTTGGCCGTGGCGTATTCGGCGAAGAGCGGATCCAGCGTCGAGACCACCTCGGACGGCGAGGCGTCCTCGCGGTAGAGCTTGCTCAGCCGCGAGCCGTCGAAGGCCGCGCCGAGATAGAGGTGGTAGCGCTCGGGGCCGCGACCCACGAGGCCGATCTCGGCGATGAAGGGCCGGGCGCAGCCGTTGGGGCAGCCGGTCGAGCGGATGGTGATCTCCTCGTCCTGCAGCCCGTGCTTGGCGAGGCTCGCCTCCAGGTCGTCCATCAGGCTCGGCAGGAAGCGCTCGCTCTCGGCCAGCGCCAGCCCGCAGGTCGGCATGGCGACGCAGGCGATGGAGTTGCGCCGGAGCGCCCCCGCGCCCTTCGTCAGCCCGTACTCGTCGACCAGCGCCTCGATGGCCGCGCGCTGGGCCTCCGGCACGTTGGCGATGATGACGTTCTGGTTGGCCGTCAGGCGGAAGTCGCCCTTGTGCACCTCGGCGATGCGGCGCAGGCCGGAGAGGAACTGCGCCCCGTTCTCGATGTCCTTGATCCGGCCGGAGGGGACGTAGAGCGTCAGGTGGTGGCGCCCGTCGTCGCCCTCGGTCCAGCCGAAGCGGTCGCCGTTGCTTGTGAAGGTGAACGGCTTGGCGGCCTCGAGCGGCTTGCCCGCCCGCGCCTCGACCTCGGCCCGGAAGGCGTCGAGGCCGTAGCGCTCGATCGTGTACTTCAGGCGGGCGTTCTTGCGGTTCTTGCGGTTGCCCCAGTCCCGCTGGACGGTCATCACCGCCTCGGCGTAGCGCAGGGCGTCCTGCGCCTTGCAGAAGCCCATCACGTCGGCGGTGCGGGGGAAGGTGTCCGGCTCGCCATGGGTCATGCCCATGCCGCCGCCCACCGTGATGTTCCAGCCGGTGACGGCGTTCTTCTTGTCGAGGATCGCGATGAAGCCGAGATCGTGGGCGAAGACGTCGACCTCGTTCGAGGGCGGCACGGCGATCACGGTCTTGAACTTCCGGGGCAGGTAGGTCTTGCCGTAGATCGGCTCGACCTCCTGCACCTCGTCCTCGCCGCCGACCACGCGCTCGCCGTCGAGCCAGATCTCCCGCCACGCCCGGGTGCGCGGCAGCAGGGAGTTCGAGATGTCCTTGGCGAGCTGGTAGGCGGCGGCATGCGCCTTCGCCTGGGCCGGGTTGGTCGAGGCCATGACGTTGCGGTTCACGTCGCCGCAGGCGGCGATCGTGTCGAGCAGGGCCGCATCGATGGCGGCCATGGTCCGCTTCAGGTTCGACTTGATGATGCCGTGGAACTGGAAGGTCTGCCGCGTCGTCGCGCGCATCGCGTCGCCGCCATAGGTGCGGGCGATGTCGTCGAGCACCAGCCATTGCTGGGGCGTCACCACGCCGCCCGAGATGCGCAGGCGGATCATGAAGCCGTAGGCCTTCTCGAGCTTCTTCTTGGTCCGCTCGGGGCGCAGGTCGCGGTCGTCCTGCAGGTACATCCCGTGGAACTTCACGAGCTGCCCGTCATCCTCGGAGATGGCCCCCGTGGCGTGCGCCAGGAGCCCGTCCGCGAGGGTGCCGCGCAGGTAGCCGCTGGCGATCTTGATGTGCTCGTTGGCGGCGAGCTTCGCCTCCCGCGCGGCCTCGGCCTCCGTGATCGGACGCGAGGTCGGCGGGGTCTCGTAGACGCGCTTGGCGGCGGGGGACGGGGCGTCGGTCATGGTGGTCTCGGTTGCTTTGTCGGACGACGGTCGCGGGGGGACGGTCGGTCCTGCTCAGTAAACGTCCTGCTGGTACTTCCTGGCCCGCTCCAGCCCGGCGACATGCGCCTCGGCATCGGCGGTGGACAGGCCCTTCACGGTCTCGAAGGCCCGCACCACCGCGGCGCGGACATCCTTGGCCATCTGCTTGGCATCGCCGCAGACGTAGAAGTGGGCGCCCCCGTCCAGCCATTCCACCAGTTCGGCGGCGTGCTGGTCGATCCGGTTCTGGACGTAGATCTTCTCCGGCTGGTCCCGCGAGAAGGCCACGTCGATCTTGGTGAGCGACTTGTCCTCCAGGGCCTCCTGCCATTCGAGCTGGTAGAGGAAGTCGTGGGTGAAGTGCCGGTCGCCGAAGAACAGCCAGGAGCGGCCGGGGGCCTCGGTGGCGCGGCGCTCCTGCACGAAGGCGCGGAACGGGGCGACGCCGGTGCCGGGGCCGACCATGATGATGTCGGTGGCCGGGTCGGCGGGCAGGCGGAAATGCTTGTTCGGCTTCAGCCGCACCCGCAGCTTGGCGCCGTCGCGGATCCGGTCGGCGACATGGACCGAGGCCACGCCGGAGCGCTTGCGGCCGAAGGTCTGGTAGCGCACGGCGGCGATGGCGAGGTGGACCTCGTCGCCGACCTCCTTGCGGGAGGAGGCGATGGAATAGGCCCGCGGCGGCAGCGGCCGGGTGATGCTGCCGAGATGCTCGGCGGTGAGCTTGGCCGGGAAGCGCTCGATCAGGTCGATGAGGTTGCGGCCCTCGAGCCAGGCGCGGACCTCGCCGCTCTCCACGAACGCCTTGGCGTCCTCCGAGCCCGTCGCCTTGGCGAAGCGCTCGATCGTCGCGGCGGACAGCGTGGTGATGTCGCGCTCGGCGAGCAGCGCCTTGCGCAGGGCCTCGTCCCCCGAGAGGCCCGTGGCGGCCAGGATCTCGTCCACCAGCTGCGGGTCGTTCTCCGGGTAGATCTCCAGGGAATCGCCCGGCTCGTAGGCCGGCGCCCCGTCCTCGAAGGCGAGCGCGAGGTGGATCGTCTCCTTGTCGGAGCGCGAGGAGTTGAGGTTCACGTGCTCGACCACCTCGACCACGGCGGGGTCGCGGCTCGGCTCGGACTCCTCATCCCCGTCCCCGCCCGCGCGGGCGAAATCCACCGCGACGACGTTGTCGGGGACGGCGGCCGGGGCCAGCGCCTTGAGGGTGCCCTTGATCCAGTCGGCGGCCGGCGTCTCGAAATCGAGGTCGAGGTCGGCCCGCTCGGCGGCGCGCTTGCCGCCCAGGGCCTCGAACCGCGCGTCGAGCGCCTTCCCGATGGCGCAGAACTCCGCGTAGGAGGTGTCGCCCAGGGAGAGCACGGCAAACTCGACGCCATCCAGGCGCGGGGCGCCCTCCCCCATCAGTTCGCCATAGGCCCGCACCGCGCGGGCCGGGGGCTCACCCTCGCCCCAGGTGGCGGCGATGGCCACCAGCTTGCCGGCCTTCGGCAGGGTCGCGAGGTCGAGGTCGGCGAAATCCACCACCTTCGGCTTGAAGCCCTGCTTGCGGGCGAGCTTGGCCACGTCGCCCGCGAGCTTTTCGGAATTGCCCGACTCGCTCGCGTAGATGACCGTCAGCGGCTCGCTGGCCTTGGGGGCCTGGGCGGGCGCCGCCTGGGCCTGACCCCCGGCGGCGTCGAGCCCGGCGAGGAAGCCCGCCAGCCATGCGCGTTGGACCGGACTCGCGTTGACGAGGACGGCATCGAGGCTGGCGCGCTCGCCGTCCCCAAAGGGAGCGGTGCGCGGGAGGAGAGCAGAGCGAGACATTACCGGACCATGTCGTAGGGCGCGGGGCCCATGTCAACCAGAAACGTTCTTTTTGCAGAACGGCACGAAAGGAGGAGATCGCCGTCGTCGTGCGCGTCAGGAGGAGAAGATCATTCTCCCACCGCCGCGAGGGCCGGTGCCAGCTCCGGCAGATGCCGGCTCGCCTTGGGCGGTGCCGGCAACGGCAGGGCCGTGGTGGACTTCACCTTCTCCATGGCGAAACGCGACGTGACGTTCTTCAGCGGAAGCACCGAGATCAGGCGCTTATAGAACGCATCGTAGGCCTGCATGTCTGCGACCACGACGCGCAGCATGTAGTCCACGTCCCCGGCCATCCGGTAGAATTCCAGCACTTCCGGCATCGCGGAGACGGTGTCGGCGAAGCGCTGCAGCCAATCCTGCGAGTGGTCGGCGGTCTCGATCGAGACGAAGACCGTCAGGCCGAGCCCGAGCTTCACGGGGTCGAGCACCGCCACGCGGCGGTCGATCACCCCGTCCGCCTCCAGGCGCTGAATGCGCTTCCAGCACGGCGTCTGCGACAGGCCGACCTTCTCGCCGATGGCGGCGATGGAGAGGGTGGCGTCCCGCTGCAGCAGGGCCAGGATCTTCAGGTCGATGGCGTCCAACAGGGACCTCCGCCGTTTCGGCACCCCTTCGCAGGAAGAAGGAACTTCCCGTCCTATAGGGGCTCTATCAGGTTTTTGAGAATAATTTTTTACAAACGGCGGGCTGCTCCCCTCGTTCCATGTGCGTTGACACACGCGAGGGCAGCCTTATCCGGGGTGCGAATCGGCCCCGTCGCCTTGACTTCGTTCGGTATAGCGAACATTTCGACCCCTCGACAACCGGCGCGGCCCGACACGTCCACAGGGCCGGCGCAGGAGCAGACCATCATGTCCCTTACGGATTCCAGGGAGGCCGAGGTGCGGGCCGGCGCACTCGCCACCCGCCTCGCCGCCCTCGATCTTCCCGCCCGCCTCGACCTGATCGCCCGCGAGGTGCCCGGTCGGCTGGTCTTCACCACGAGCCTCGGCATCGAGGATCAGGTTCTGACCCACGCCATCGCCATGGCGAAGCTCGCGGGCACGCGGATCGAGATCGCGACCCTCGATACCGGCCGGCTGTTTCCCGAGACCTACGAGACCTGGGTCGAGACCGAGGCCGCCTACGGAATCCGCATCCTCGCCTACGTGCCCGAGCGAGTGGCCGAGGAGGCCTTCGTGCGCGACGAGGGCATCAATGGCTTCCGCCGCTCGGTCGCCGCACGGCAGGCCTGCTGCGGCTTCCGGAAGGTCGAGCCGCTGGGCCGGGCGCTCGACGGCGCCGCCGGCTGGCTGACCGGCCTGCGCGCCGGGCAATCGGCCAACCGCGCCGCGACGCCGCTCGCCGCCTGGGACGCCGAGCGCGGCCTCATGAAGCTGAACCCACTGGCCGACTGGACGCGGGAGCGGATCGACCTGTTCGTGCGCGAGAACTTCGTTCCCTACAACACCCTGCACGACCGGGGCTTCCCCTCGATCGGCTGCGCCCCCTGCACCCGCGCCGTGAAGGTCGGCGAGCCGGAGCGTGCCGGCCGCTGGTGGTGGGAACAGGAAGACAAGAAGGAATGCGGGCTGCATGTCGGCCGCCCCGGCGCCTCGGTGCAGCCGGGTCAGGAGCCTGCCGCATTCGAGCCCAACCCCGAAACCCGTGAGCCGGAGTTCGCCCGATGAGCGCCGCAACGGCCGCCCTGCGGCCTGAAACCGCCCCCTCCCCCGCCCGCCTGAGCCACCTCAAGCGCCTGGAGGCCGAGGCCATCCACATCTTCCGGGAGACGGTCGCCGAGACCGAGAACCCGGTGATGCTCTATTCCATCGGCAAGGACTCGTCCGTCCTGCTGCATCTGGCGCTGAAGGCCTTCGCGCCGGGCAAGCTGCCCTTCCCCCTGCTCCATGTCGACACGACGTGGAAGTTTCGGGAGATGATCGCCTTCCGCGATGCCCGGGCGAAGGAGCTCGGCCTCGACCTGCTGGTTCACACCAACCAGGACGGGCTGGCGCGCGGCGTCGGGCCGGTGAGCCACGGCTCCGAGGTCCATACCGACGTGATGAAGACGCAGGCCCTGCGTCAGGCCCTCGACCTGCACAAGTTCGATGCGGCCTTCGGCGGCGCCCGCCGCGACGAGGAGGCGAGCCGCGCCAAGGAGCGCATCGTCTCCCTGCGCACGGCCCAGCACCGCTGGGATCCGAAGCGCCAGCGGGCCGAGCCCTGGCACCTGTACAATCTCCGCAAGAAGCGCGGCGAGTCGCTGCGGGTCTTCCCGCTGTCCAATTGGACCGAACTCGATATCTGGCTCTACATCGAGCAGGAGAACATCCCGATCGTGCCGCTCTACTTCGCGGCGCCGCGCCCCGTCGTGGAGCGCGAGGGCCAGCTCATCATGGTCGATGACGAGCGCCTGCCCCTCAACCCCGGCGAGACCCCGCAGGAGCGGATCGTCCGCTTCCGCACGCTCGGTTGCTACCCGCTGACCGGGGCGGTCGAGAGCGAGGCCGCGAGCCTGCCCGAGATCATCGCCGAGACGCTCGCCGCCCGCACCTCGGAGCGGCAGGGCCGCGTGATCGACAAGGACGGCGCCGGCGCCATGGAACGCAAGAAGCAGGAGGGCTACTTCTGATGACCATCCACCCGCCCAAGACTGCGTTCCAGGCGTCCTCGGTCGCGCAGGATTACGCCGCCTTCCTCGAGACGCACCGCGACAAGGAAGTGCTGCGCTTCATCGCCTGCGGCTCGGTGGACGACGGCAAGTCGACCCTGATCGGCCGCTTGCTGCACGACACCAAGCAGATCTTCGACGACCAGATCACCGCGCTTCGCCGGGATTCCCGCAAGCACGGCACGCAAGGCCAGGAGATGGACCTCGCGCTGCTGGTCGATGGCCTGCAGGCCGAGCGCGAGCAGGGCATCACCATCGACGTCGCCTACCGCTTCTTCTCCACGGACAAGCGCTCGTTCATCGTGGCCGACACCCCCGGCCACGAGCAGTACACCCGCAACATGGCGACCGGCGCCTCCACCGCCGACGTGGCGGTGATCCTGGTCGATGCCCGCCAGGGCCTCACCCGCCAGACCCGCCGCCACGCCCTGCTGGTGTCGAACCTCGGCATCCGCCGCGTGGTCCTGGCCGTCAACAAGATGGACATGATCGGCTGGGCCCAGGACCGCTTCGCCGAGATCGTGAAGGGGTTTTCGGACTTCGCCGCGGGCCTGAACTTCGCTGAGATCCGGGCGATCCCCCTCTCGGCCAAGAACGGCGACAACGTCGTGGACCCGGGCGTGAACGCCCCCTGGTACAATGGCGGCACGCTGCTCACCTTCCTGGAAACCGTGCCCGTGCGCGAGGAGGCCCTGAACGCCCCGTTCCGCATGGCCGTCCAGTGGGTGAACCGGCCGAACTCGGAGTTCCGGGGCTATAGCGGGCGCATCGCCAGCGGCACCGTGCGGCCGGGCGACCGGGTGAGCGTGCAGCCGGGCGGCCGCACCGCCACCGTCGAGCGCATCTACACCGCCGACGGGGACCTCCCCGAGGCGGGGGCCGACCTCTCGGTGACCCTCGTGCTCGCCGAGCAGATCGACGCCTCGCGCGGTCAGGTGATCGCCGCCGAGGGCGCGCCGCTCCTGGCCCTCGACACCCTCGACGCCCGCCTGTTCTGGGCCGCCGAGACCGACCTCGCCCCGGGCGCGAGCCTTTTCGCCAAGGTCGGCACCGCCACGGTGACGGCGACGGTGCAGGCCATCGTCTCGCGCATCGATCCCGAGACCGGCAAGCCCGGCCCGGCCGAGCGCCTGTCCGCCAACGACATCGCCGACGTGCGCCTCACCCTCGACCGGCCGGTCGCGGTGGATGCCTATGCCGACAACCGCGAGACCGGAAGCTTCATCCTGATCGACCGCGAGACCACGGACACGGCCGCCCTCGGCCTCATCCTGGCCCCGCGCAAGGCGGCGGTCTCCGCGCCCCCGCGGCAGGACGCCGAAGCCTCCTCGGGCGGCATCCTCGGCAGCCTGAAGCGCCTGTTCGGCCGCTGACTCGTTCTCGGCCGCCTGCAACGGTCCGGCCGACACTCCGCCGAAGGGCGTTACGCCCTTCGGAATCCCCGGATCAGGCCGCCAGCAGGCGATACGAGTCGTGCCTCGCCGTCTGGTCGGGGATGGCCGTGACGATCATCAGCTCGTCGGCCTGGACCGACTCCGCCAGCGCCGTGAGGTGCGGGCGCAGGGTGGCCGGCGAGCCGACATGCAGCCGGTCGCGGCCCCGCTCGATCCTCGCCTGCTCCGAGGGGGAGTAGGGATACTCCAGCGCCTCCGCGAGGCTCGGCAGGGGCCGGTACTCGCCCCGCTCCCGTCGCAGGGTCGAGAGGCGGGCGCTCGAGGCCAGCCGCTCGGCCTCCGCGTCCGTCTCCGCGCAGATCGCCGCCACCGCGAGGATCGCATGGGGCTCGGCCCCGAGCCGCGACGGCTTGAACATCTGCCGGTAGGCGCGCATCGGCCCCTCGGCGGGAATACCGGAAAAATGCTGCGCGAAGGCGAAGCCGGCGCCGATCTGCGCGGCGAGCTGCGCGCTGTAATCCGACGAGCCGAGCAGGAAGAGCGGCGGCAGCGCCACGCCCGCCGGGGTCGCCTGGATCTGGCCGAACGGGTGTCCCTCGGGAAAGCCGCCGTCCCAGAACAGCAATTCCTGCAGCCGGTCGAGGAAGTCGTCGCCGCCGTTGCCCGAGGGCGCCTCCCGCCGCCGCAGGGCGCGGGCGGTGACGCCGTCGGTGCCGGGCGCCCGGCCGATGCCGAGGTCGATCCGGTCGGGGAACAGGGCCTCCAGCACCCGGAAGCGCTCGGCGACCATCAGCGGCGCGTGGTTCGGCAGCATGATCCCGCCCGATCCGACCCGGAGGGTCCGGGTCGCGGCGGCGATCTGGCCGATCATAATCTCCGGCGCCGGGCTCGCGACGTTCGGCAGGGCGTGGTGCTCGGCGAGCCAGTAGCGCCGGTAGCCGAGGGTATCGACATGCCGGGCCAGCGCCAGCGTGTCGTGCAGCGCCTGCGCCGGGGTCGAATCGGACGAGACGAAGGAGAGGTCGAGGACGGAGAGTGGGATCATGCCCTTAGAGATGGGGGTTCGGGCGGTGATGTGGGAGGGCGGGGCTTCAGTGCTGCTTCGCGAGGGCGATCCTTTGTTCGCCAGCGAGGTAGAACGCTTCGATGTCGCGTCCACCATAGAAGATGTTCGTAATCCTCACGCAGTCGGGTTCGACCCGATAGGCGATCACGGCGCTACCCTCGAACGGAACCGTTCTCAGATTGGGGATCAGATCGTCTCGCAGTCGACCGCCGAAGGGAGCGTCGCCGATACGTCGGCACCGCGCGATGATCCGGCGGGTGAACCGCTCTGCGGTGATATCGTCCCGGCTCGCCCGCAAGACGACATCGAAGATATCGGCGAGATCGGCTCTGGCCTCGCGCCGGAATCTGACGGGAAGCCTACGCACGACGTGCTGCACGCGCCTGCGCGAACAGCACCTCCATATCCGCTTCGACCTCTTCGATGGTCAGCTCCGGCCGGGGATCGTCCAACGAGCGCTGGATCCGCGCGCGGAGCGATTCGAGATGGTCCGCCTTCTCCCGGCGCTGGCGCTGGAGGGCGCGCACCGCCTCGTCCAGGGCTGCATCGACCGATTCGTATTCCCCCGCTTCGACGCTCTCGCGCACGGCGCGCAAGGTCTCCGGCGCCATGGTCACGCTGATCGTCTCGCCGCTGCGCATGTCCGTCTCCCGATCACCCGGCCATCTTATCAAGAATCCCGTGAGTCGCACGATGCTTGCCGGCTCACGGCCGCGGGACTAGGGTCCGCGCCGTTTTCCACCGGAGCACGCGACCCCATGGCCTTCCTCGCCGACGTCCTTTCGCGGGTGAAGCCCTCCGCGACCATCCTGATGACGCAGAAGGCCCGCGAGCTGAAGGCGTCGGGCGTCGACGTCATCTCCCTCTCGGTCGGCGAGCCGGATTTCGACACGCCCGCCCACATCAAGCAGGCCGGCATCGACGCGATCAACCGCAACGAGACCCGCTACCCGCCGGTCTCCGGCATCGTGCCCCTGCGCGAGGCCATCGCGAAGAAGTTCAAGCGCGAGAACGGGCTCGACTACAAGCCGTCGCAGACCATCGTCGCCACGGGCGGCAAGCACATCCTCTACAACGCGCTGCTCGCCACCCTGAACCCCGGCGACGAGGTGGTGATCCCCCGCCCCTACTGGGTCTCCTACCCGGAGATGGTCGGCCTGTGCGGCGGCACGGCGGTGTTCGCCGAGACGCGGATGGAGGACGGGTTCAAGCTCCAGGCGGCCGAGCTGGAGCGCGTGCTCACCCCCAAGACCAAGTGGATCATCCTCAACTCGCCCTCGAACCCCTCCGGCGCCGCCTATTCGCGCACCGAGATGAAGGCGCTCACCGACGTGCTGCTCCGCTATCCGGACGTGCACGTCCTGACCGACGACATCTACGAGCACCTGACCTACGGCGATTTCGAGTTCGTCACGCCGGCCCAGGTCGAGCCCGCCCTCTACGAGCGGACGCTGACCATGAACGGCGTCTCGAAGGGCTACGCCATGACCGGATGGCGCATCGGCTACGCCGCCGGCCCCGAGAAGCTTATCAAGGCCATGGACTTCGTGCAGGGCCAGCAGACCTCCGGCGCCACCACCATCGCCCAATGGGCGGCGGTGGCCGCGCTCGAGGGGCCGCAGGACCACCTCGGCACCTTCCGGGCCGCCTTCCAGAAGCGCCGGGACCTCGTGGTCTCGATGCTGAACCAGACCCGGGGCCTGACCTGCCCGACGCCGGAGGGCGCCTTCTACGTCTACCCGTCCTGCGCGGAGACGATCGGGAAGCGCACCGAGGGCGGCAAGGTGATCGAGACGGACGAGGACTTCGTCACCGAGCTGCTGATGGCCGAGGGCGTGGCGGCGGTGCACGGCTCGGCCTTCGGGCTCGGCCCGAACCTGCGCATCTCCTACGCCACCTCGGACGCGGTGCTGGAAGAGGCCTGCCGCCGCATCCAGCGCTTCTGCGGCTCGCTCCGCTGAGGTCGAAGTCCCGGCGCCCCATGCGGCGCCGGGTCACCGCCCGGCTTCGGTTGCCGGCTCGCTTGCGACCCCTTACACGGGCCTTCCCCGTGGCCGATGCGCCTGACGGTTTCGCGAGCCCTCTCGGGCCTGCATGGTAGCGGGGTCGGCAGTGACGGGGCGGTCCGGACCAGTTCTCTGGGCCGCGCCTGTGAGGCTTAGTGGGCCGAGCGGCTGCAGGGGTGTCGGAGGCGCGGGGAACAGGAACCGCGGATCAGGCGCAAGGCCCACTCACTTTCTCTCCCCGGTCGAGACGCCCGTGTCCCGAAGCGGAGCAGGGGGCACCCCTCCGTCTTCCCGCTTTCTTCACGCTCCGGTGCGAAGGTCGCGATGGGCCGGGATCCGGTCCATCGTTCGGGCGTTCATTCGGGTTTCGATTGCATGCGTTCCCTGCTCACAAGCGGGATCAAGGCCATCCTGGCCGTTGCCGCCCTCTCCACCGGGATCCACTGGGCCCTGCGCCTGCAGCGGGATTCGGACGGGCTGACCACCCCCGCCATCGCCAGCATCGCCGATCCCGAGACGACGGGCTCGATCTCGCCCCGCGCCAGCGCACCGCCGCCGGCCGTCGAGATGCGGCAGGCCGTGGCGCCGGCCCCCGCCGCGCCGCGCCCGGCCGTGGCCCGCGCGCCGCAGCCCTCCGAACTCGACCAGTCGCACCTCGCCGCCCTGATGGCGAACGCCAGCGCGCCGGCTCCGAAGAAGGCCGCGAAGCGCTGACGCGCCGAAGCGTTAACGAACGGTAAGCGGCGCCTGCGCGTCCCGCGACCTCGCCGCATGGTTCGGTTGCGCCGCCGCGCCTACCTGTGCCGTGGCACGCATGGCATCGTGCCGCCAGCGTCGCGGTTTCCCGCGCCCCTCGCGATTCGCATCCATGGCCAGTTCCGCCTCCACCGTCCCGGCCCCGGCCGGGATCGCCACCGCCAGTGAGGCCGAGGCCGCCCGGCGTCGCCGGATGGTGGGCATCGCGCTCATGTGCGGCGCGGTCGCCTTCTTCGCGAGCCTGGATGCCTGCGGCAAGACCCTGGCGCGGGCGGGGGTCGATCCCCTGGTCACCACCTTCATGCGCTACGCGGCCAGCGTCGCGATGATCTCGCTCTTCGTGAACCCGGTGCGCACGCCGAGCGTGGTGCGCAGCCGCCGGCTCGGCCTGCAGGTGGTGCGCTCCCTGCTGCTCTTCGCCTCCACGGCCCTGAACTTCATGGCCCTGCGCTACCTGCAGATGGCCGAGACGATCTCGATCCAGTTCGCCGCGCCGCTCACCGTCGCCCTGCTCGCGGGGCCGCTGCTGGGGGAATGGTCGTCCCGCGCCCGGCTCACCGCCATCGGCATCGGCTTCCTCGGCGTGCTGGTGATCGTGCGCCCCGGCGTCGGCACCATGCATCCGGCCGCCCTGCTCAGCGTGGCGAACGTGCTGGTCTACGCCCTCTACGCCATCGTGACGCGCAAGCTCGCGTCCTACGATTCCACCGCCACGACCATGTTCTACACCGGGCTCGCGGGCGTCGCCCTGATGGCGCCGCTGCTGCCCTGGATCTGGTCGAACCCCACGCAGTGGAGCCATTGGGCGCTGCTGCTGGCGGTGGCCCTGTTCGGTACGATCGGCCACTGGCTGCTCGTGCTGGCCCATGCCCGGGCGCCGGCCAACGTCCTCGCGCCGTTCATCTACACGCAGCTGCTCTGGTCGGTGACCCTCGGCTTCCTGCTATTCGGGGACCTGCCGGGGCGCTGGACCATCGTCGGCGCGATGATCGTCATCGGCTCGGGGCTGTATCTCCTGGCGCAGGACACCCTTCGCCGGACGGCGTGAGCGGCCGGGGCGCCCTGCCCCGGCCCTCCCCGCTCTCAGCGGTGATGACGGCGGTGATGGGCGCGGCGGTAGGCCCGGCGCGAGCGCATGTCGGTGCGGTAGGCGCGCCGGCCCGGATCGATGCCGAGCGCCCCGTTCACGGTGCCGACCGCGCCGCCCACGGCGCCACCGACCACGCCGCCGATGGGTCCGCCGACGCGATCACCCTCGGCCGCGCCGCGCTGCACGCCACCGACCAGACCCTGGGCCTGCGCCGGCATCGCGGCGGTGAGGGAGCCGGCGGCGAGCGCGGCCGCGACGAGGGCGGTTCTGAGGGAGAGTCTCACGGGCATTCCTCCTGAAGCGTGGCCGGACATCGGCACTCCCTCCGAACGGCCGGAGCCGCGAATCGTTGCAGGGCCGCTCCGCCCTCCCGCTGGCATCCGCCGGGGCCGGCTGCTAGAGAGGCGGGATGGTCCCTCCCCGCGCATCGCGCCCCGCTCCCGGCGGACGGCGAATTACGAGCCCGGCCGCCGCCTGAGGGCCCGCGCGCGTGGTGCGGCAGGGCTTTCGCGGACGGCCGGGATCCGCCGCCTGTCCCCAGCGCCCCCTTATGGCCGCCCGATCGGCCCGACCTTGCGAGACCCGATGACCACCCCCGACACGAACGCGCCCGCCGCGCCGGCCCGCGACTATTCCAAGACCCTGTTTCTGCCGAGCACCGAGTTCCCGATGCGCGCCGGGCTGCCGACCCGCGAGCCGCTGCTGCTGGAGCGCTGGGCGCGGATCAGCCTCTACGAGAAGATCCGGCAGGCGGCGGCGGGGCGGCCGAAATTCGTGCTGCACGACGGCCCCCCCTACGCCAACGGCAACATCCACATCGGCACGGCGCTGAACAAGATCCTGAAGGACGTGATCGTCCGCAGCCAGGGGACGCTGGGCAAGGACGCCAACTACGTCCCCGGCTGGGACTGCCACGGCCTGCCGATCGAGTGGAAGATCGAGGAGCAATACCGCGCCAAGGGCCGCAACAAGGACGACGTGCCGGTGATCGAGTTCCGGCAGGAATGCCGGACCTTTGCCGCGCATTGGCTCGACGTGCAGCGCGAGGAGTTCAAGCGGCTCGGCGTCACCGGCGACTGGGACCATCCCTACGCGACCATGGCCTTCCCGGCCGAGGCCGCCATCGCCGACGAGCTGATGAAGTTCGCCGTCACCGGCCAGCTCTATCGCGGATCGAAGCCGGTGATGTGGTCGGTGGTTGAGAAGACCGCGCTCGCCGAGGCCGAGGTCGAGTACGAGGAACACGTCTCCGATACGATCTTCGCGGCCTTCCCGATCACCCAGGGCGGCGAAGCCTTTTCCGAGGCGCGGGTCGTGATCTGGACGACGACCCCCTGGACGATGCCGGGCAACCGCGCCGTCGCCTATTCGAAGAAGATCGCCTACGGGCTCTACAAGGTCACGGCGGCGCCGGAGGAGAACTGGGCCAAGCCCGGCGAGACCTACGTGCTCGCGGATTCCCTGGCGGCGACGGTGTTCAAGGCCGCCCGCGTCGAGGCGTTCGAGCGGGTCTCGGACGTCCCCGCCGACGCGCTTGCGGGCCTCACCCTCGCCCATCCCCTGGCGGGCCTCGGCTACGGCTTCGACGTGCCGCTCCTCGACGGCGACCACGTCACCGACGAATCCGGCACGGGCTTCGTCCACACCGCGCCGAGCCATGGCCGCGAGGATTTCGAGATCTGGATGGCCTCCGGCCGCCGCCTCGCCGAGCGGGGCATCGACACCACGATCCCCTACACGGTCGATGCCGACGGCACGCTCACCAAGGCGGCGCCGGGCTTCGAGGGCCGTCGCGTCTACACCGAGAAGGGCGAGAAGGGCGACGCCAACAAGGCGGTGATCGCGGCGCTGACCGAGGCCGGTGCGCTGGTCGCGCGCGGGGTGCTGCGCCACCAGTATCCGCATTCCTGGCGCTCGAAGAAGCCGGTCATCTTCCGCAACACGCCGCAATGGTTCATCGCCATGGACCGGCCGGTCGATGCCCTCGGCAACCGGACGCTGCGCGAGGTCGCCGTGCAGGCGATCAACGACACGCAGTGGGTGCCGCCGCAGGGTAAGAACCGCATCGACGGCATGGTCGGCAACCGGCCGGATTGGGTGGTCTCGCGCCAGCGTGCCTGGGGCGTGCCGATCACCGTCTTCGTCCACAAGGAGAGCGGTGAGGTTCTAAAGGACGAGGCCGTCAACGCCCGCATCCACGCGGCCTTCGCTGCTGAGGGCGCCGACGCGTGGTTCGCCCCCGGCGCCGCCGCCCGCTTCCTCGCCCCCGAGCACGATCCGGCCGCCTACGAGCAGGTGATGGACGTGCTCGACGTGTGGTTCGATTCCGGCTCGACCCACGCCTTCGTGCTGGACGATCCCGAGGCCTTCCCCGGCCTCTCCGGCGTCACGCGGATCCGCGACGGCGGGCAGGACAAGGTGATGTACCTCGAAGGGTCGGACCAGCATCGCGGCTGGTTCCAGTCCTCGCTGCTCGAATCCTCCGGCACCCGCGGCCGGGCGCCCTACGACGTGGTGCTGACCCACGGCTTCGTCCTCGACGGCAAGGGCCTGAAGATGTCGAAGTCGAAGGGCAACGTCGTCGCGCCGCAGAGCGTCATCAAGGATTCGGGCGCCGACATCCTGCGCCTGTGGGTGGCGGCCTCCGACTACACCGACGACCTGCGCATCGGCCCGGAGATCATCAAGACCTTCGCGGAAACCTACCGCAAGCTGCGCAACTCGCTCCGCTGGATGCTGGGCTCGCTGGCGCACCGCGTCCCCGGCGACGACGTTCCGTTCGAGCAAATGCCCGAATTGGAGCGGCTGATCCTGCACCGGCTCGCCGAACTCGATGGCGAGATCCGCGAGGCCTACGCCACCTACGACACCAAGCGGATCGTGGCCCTGCTCAACGGGTTCATGACCGGCGACCTGTCGTCCTTCTACTTCGACGTGCGCAAGGATGCGCTCTACTGCGATCCGATCTCCTCGCCGACGCGGCGGGCGGCGTTGCAGGTGATCGACGAAACCTTCAAGCGGGTCGTGGTGTGGCTCGCGCCCGTCCTGGCCTTCACCGCGGAGGAGGCGTGGCTCGACCGCACCCCGTCCGAGGAGGGTTCGGTCCACCTCCAGACCCTGCCGGAGACGCCCGCCTCCTGGCGGGACGACACCCTGGCGGCCAAGTGGCAGAAGATTCGCCGGGTGCGCCGGGTGGTGACGGGGGCCCTTGAGATCGAGCGGGCGGCCAAGCGCATCGGCGCGAGCCTGGAGGCCGCGCCCAAGGTCTTCATCGCGGATGCGGACCTGCGCGCGGCGGTGGAATCCCTGGGCCTGACCGCCTTCGCGGACACCTGCATCACCTCCGCCATCGCGGTGGAGGCGGGCGAGGGTCCGGCCGAGGCCTTCCGCCTCGACGAGGTGAAGGGCGTCGCCGTGGTCCCGGCCCCGGCGCAGGGCCGCAAATGCGCCCGCTCCTGGCGGGTCAGCCCCGAAGTCGGCACCGACGCGGAGTTCCCCGAGGTGACGCCGCGCGATGCCCAGGCCCTGCGGGAATGGGATGCGGCGCATCCGGAGGCCAGCGCGGCGTGAGGCTTACCCCTCCCCGCGCGGGCCTCCTGGCCCTCGTCCTCACACTCGTCGCCGACCAGGCGACGAAGCTCGGGCTGTATTTCGGCACGGACCTCGTGCTCACCCAGCCCTGGCGCTACGGGCCCTATACGGACCTCGTGGTGGTGTGGAACAGGGGCGTCTCCTACGGGATGTTCCAGCAGGACGGCGCCTTCGGCCGCTGGCTGCTGGTGGCGCTCTCCCTGGTCGCCGCCCTGGGGCTCGGCCTCTGGATGATGCGGGCCGGCTCCCGGCTGCTGGCCGTGGCGCTCGGCCTCATCGTCGGCGGGGCGCTGGGCAACGCCGTCGACCGGGCCGTCTACGGGGCGGTGTTCGATTTCGTCCACCTCCATGCGGGCGGGTGGTCGTGGTACGTGTTCAACGTCGCCGACGCGGCCATCGTGGCGGGCGTGATCGGGCTGATCCTCGACAGCCTCATCCCGGCCACCGCCGGGCGGGCGCGCGACAACGCCGCGCCGCGGCCGTGATACGCAGAACACACAGGGCCTCCCAGTACGTCTGGACTGGTCGGGCGTGGTCAAGGCGCCATACGATCGCCGGAAACCGGTTTCACCCCGGTCTTCGTCGGATCAGGCCGCGCGGCGGCCGTCCCCGCGCCGAATCCTCGGCCGGCACCCGTGAGGTAGCATGAGCGCGCAACGCAGGCTTCGACTCCTCCTCTCCGTGGCGGCCCTCGTTCCGGTCGTCGCGGCGGGCTCGGCCCAGGCGCAGCAGAGCGGCGAGCTGATGCGCGACGCCCTCTCCGGCATCGGCCTCCTCGAAAAGCCGCAGGCGCCGATCGACTATCACGAGCGCGCGCCGCTGGTGATGCCGCCGAAGCTCGACGGCAACGCCCTGCCCGCGCCCCGCGCCCGCGCCAAGAACGCGGCCTGGCCGAAGGATCCCGAGATCGTCGCCCGCGAGCGCGAGGTCGAGGAGCGGCGGGTGCCCAAGGGCAACCAGACCGCCGGCCGCTACAACGACAACAACGCGACCATGTCGGTCGATGAGATGCGCGCCGGCCGCCGCGCCGGGGCGAACCTCACCACCGAGGCCGAGGACAAGCCCGGCGACAACGCCCGCCGCGCCTCGTGGCTCGACCCGCTCGAACTGTTCAAGGGCAAGAGCGAGGACAAGCAGGCCTCGGATGTCGAGCCGACCCGCGAGACGCTGGTCGAGCCGCCGAAGGGCTACCGGCAGGCGCCGAAGAAGCTCGTGCGCACCGAGGGCGAGCCGGTGAAGAACGCCAGCGCCGAGCGCGAGGAGGCCGATCCGGGCGCCTACCTCCGGTCGCAGCAGCGGCGCTGACGCCGGCCGCGTCCGTGCGGGATACCGTGGCGCAGTTGCGACATGGGCCGACGACGGCAACATAGGGACTTTCCCGGTACGGCTCTTGCCGCCGGGAATCGCAAAGGCTCCGCGTTCCGGCCCGCCTGTCAGGGAGGGGTCGCCGAGGGCGGAGCCGGGTAAGGACAAGCTTGATGCACCTCTTCAGGACGGGCACGCCGACCCTCTTCCCCTCGATGCGGGGCTCCCGCTTCGCGGCCACCGCCGGGCGGGGGGAGGCCGCCGCCTTCGGGGGCTCCGAGGCCGGCGGGCCGGAGGTTTCGTCCTTCACCCTCGACAACAACCTCGACGTGGTGGTGGTGCCCGATCACCGGGCGCCCGTGGCGACCCACATGATCTGGTACCGCAACGGGTCGGCGGACGATCCGCTCGGCCAGTCCGGCATCGCCCACTTCCTCGAGCACCTGATGTTCAAGGGCACCGAGAAGCACCCCGTGGGCGCCTTCTCGAAGGCCGTCTCTGGCCTCGGCGGCCAGGAGAACGCCTTCACCAGCTACGATTACACCGCCTATTTCCAGCGGGTCGCCCGTGACCATCTCGGCACGATGATGGCCTTCGAGGCGGACCGGATGCACGGCCTCGTCCTCGACGACGCGGTGGTGGCGCCCGAGCGCGACGTGGTGCTTGAGGAGCGCCGGATGCGGGTCGAGACCGACCCCTCCGCCCAGCTCTCCGAGGCGATGGCGGCCTCGCTCTTCGTGCACCACCCCTACGGCATCCCGATCATCGGCTGGATGCACGAGATCGAGGGGCTGAACCGCGAGCACGCCCTCGACTATTACAACCGCTTCTACACGCCCGAGAACGCGATCCTGATCGTGGCCGGCGACGTGACCCCGGACGAGGTGCGACGGCTGGCCGACGACACCTATGGCCGCGTCGCCCCGCGCGGCGCCCGGCCGGAGCGCCGCCGCCCCCGCGAGCCGGAGCCCCGCGCCCTGCGCCGGGTCTCGGTGGCGGATCCGAAGGTCGAGCAGCCGACGCTGCAGCGGCTCTATCTGGCCCCGTCCTGCATCACCGCCACCGATGGCGGCTGTCACGACCTCGAATTGCTGGCCGAGGTGCTGGGCGGCGGCTCGACCTCCTACCTCTACCGCAAGCTGGTGCTGGAGCAGGGCATCGCGGTGAATGCCGGCGCCTGGTACATGGGCTCGGCCATCGACGACACCCGCTTCTCCGTCTACGCCGTGCCCGCCGAGGGCGTGAGCCTGGAGCAGTTGGAAGCCGCCCTCGACCGGGTGCTGGCCCGCGCCCCGGCGGATGCCCTCGCCCCCGACGCGATCGAGCGGGCCAAGACCCGCCTCGTGGCGGAGACCGTCTACTCGTCGGACAGCCAATCCTCCCTCGCCCGCATCTACGGCTCGGCGCTGGCCATCGGCGAATCCATCGAGGACGTCCGCCGCTGGCCGACGGACATCGAGGCGGTGTCGCGGGAGCGCCTTCAGGCGGCCTGCGAGCGCTGGCTCTCCCCCGCCCGTTCCGTGACCGGCTACCTCACCAAGGCCCGGGACCCCGACGCCCCGGTTGCGCTGGCCGCCGAGTAGGTTCGTCCGAACCGCCTCCCGCCCGCGACCGCAACGAGAACATACGAGGCTGCCATGAACCTGGCCGACACAGACACGCAGAACGCCACGAGCCCCACGACGGCCTTGCCGGTCGTGGCCGTTCCCGGCGTCGAGGCGTGGCACGTCGAGTCCAACGTCGTGCCGATGATCGCCCTGTCCTTCACCTTCGAGGGCGGCGCCGCCCAGGACCCCGAGGGCAAGGCCGGCTGCGCGCAGATGCTTGCCCGTCTCCTCGATGAGGGCGCGGGCGACCTGACCTCCGACGCCTTCCAGGAGCGGCTGGCCGCGCGGGCCATCGAGCTCTCCTTCCATGCCGGCCCCGACGCGCTCGGCGGCTCGCTGAAGATGCTGCTCAAGCACGCGGACGAGGCCATCGACCTCCTCGCCCTGGCGCTGGCCAAGCCCCGCCTCGACCCGGACGCCATCGAGCGTGTGCGGGCGCAGGTGATGGCGGGTCTGCGCTACCAGCAGAACGATCCGGGCGTGATGGCCTCCCGCCGGTTCTTCAAGGAGGCCTTCGACGGGCATCCCTATGCCCGGCCCTCGTCGGGCACGATCGAGAGCGTCGCGGCGATCACCCGCGAGGACATCCTCGCCATGCATGCGCGGCTGATCGGGCGCGGGCGGATCAAGGTCGCGGCGGTGGGCGCCATCGGGGCCGAGGCCCTGGCGGAAGCTCTCACCCGCGCCTTCGGCACCCTGCCCGAGGCCGGCGCCCTGACCGCCGTGCCACGCACGCAGATCAAGGAGCTCGACCGCAAGATCGTGGTCGATCTCGACGTGCCGCAATCGGTCATCCGCTTCGGCATGGCCGGCATCCCGTGGCGCGACCCGGACTTCATCCCGGCCTACGTGCTGAACCACGTGCTCGGCGGCGGGGCCTTCACCTCGCGCCTGTTCCAAGAGGTGCGCGAGAAGCGCGGCCTCGCCTATTCGGTCGGCACGTCGCTGGTCAGCCACCGTTCGGCGGCGATGATCTGGGGCTACACCGCCACCAAGAACGAGCGCGTCGGCGAGGCCCTGTCGGTGATCGGCGACGAGATCGGCCGGCTCATCACGGAAGGCCCCTCCGACGAGGAGCTGCAGAAGGCCAAGGACTACCTCACCGGGTCCTACGCGCTGGGCTTCGACACCTCGACCAAGATCGCGCACCAGCTGGTGCAGATCGCCTTCGAGGATCTGGGCATGGACTACATCGCCCGCCGCAACGCGATGGTGGAGGCCGTGACCCAGGCCGACATCCGCCGCGCCGCCGCCCGCACCTTCGCCGACGGCAAGATGCTCGTCGTTGCCGCCGGCCGCCCCGTGGGGCTCTAAGGCCGGGTCAGGCCAGCCGGCGCACCGCCGCCACCGCCTCGTCGTCGACCCGGTCGACGTCGGGGGCGTCGATGTGGCGGTAGCGGGCCTGGATGAGGCCGAAGGCGCCGAAGGCCATATGGCCGGCGGCGACCAGGGCGAGGAGCACCGTGCCGTAGGGCTGGCGCCGCAGCAGCACGAAGGCGTCGCCGAGGCCCTTCGCCTCGGCCGAACTCTGGTACCACGCGGCGGCGGCGACGAAGCCGCCGATGATCAGGAACGCCACCCCCCGCGCCGCGTAGCCGAAGCGGCCGGTCGGCTCGGCCCAGCGCCGCCGCGCCTCCCCGTCGAGGGCGAGGCGGGCCGTCGTGTCGCCCTTCCAGGCGCGGGCGAGGTAGCCGACCGCCGTCCCCGCCACGGCGAGGCCGACCAGCGCCACCAGCCACCGGCCCATCGGCTTGGCCAGCAGCCACGCCGTGCCGTCATGCACGCCGTCGCCCCCGCCGAAGCCGAGCCCCAGGCAGAGCGAGGCCGACGTGCCGGCCAACCCGAGATAGAGCAGCGCGCTCACGAGGTGGGCGCCGCGCGTCACGAGGCCCTTCAGGGAGGTGCCGCGCCGGTCGGCATCCGTCACCCCCTCCACCGCGCGCCACAGGGCGAAGGCGAGGAGCCCCAGCGCGATCAGCCCGACGAGCACGGCGCCGAACGGCCCGACGAGGACGGTGCGCAGGGCGTCGTGGCTGTCCCCCGGCCGCCCGCCGCCGAAGGCCGCCAGGAGGGCGAGGCCACCCACGAGGACGTAGACGGTGCCCCGCGCGCCGTAGCCGTAGCGGGCGAGGCGTTCGAGGGCGTTGCGCCCGCCGGGGATGGTCTTCGCAGACGGGACGCTGGGCATGGGACCGGGGCTGTGTGGACCCCGCTCAACGCGCGAGCGGCGCCATCCGTTCAGGCTCCCGCCTTCTCGGCCCGGCCGGTGAGGGCGACGTAGAAGCCGAGCCCGTCCTGGGCCGGCAAGGTCTGCAGGCGCTCCACGAGGCCCCGGCGCTTGGCGTCGAGGAGAAGCCGTCCGGCCGGCTGGAACAGGGTCTCGCCGCCGCCCTCCGGCGGGGGATCGAGCCGCACGGCGACGGTCTTGCCCTTCGCGAAGCGGCTGCGCTCGATCATCTCCCGCAGGGACGCCTCGGCCGTCGCCTTGTTGGCCCCGCGCAGGTCGAGCACCGATTCGGCGTCCGTGACGCCCAGCGAGCCGCGCAGCTTGGCGGCGTAGAAGTCATCGAAGTGGGGCAAGGGCACTGCGCTCGCGCGTTGGAGAATCCGCTATCCCGCCAGATGTCGCGCAAAGGCGTGCCGCCGTCGAGTTCTCCGTGGCCGGAGGGGCGATCAGCCGCCGCCCAGGCGCAGGCCGTCGAGGGAGCGGCCGGCTTCCAGGAAGCGCTGCGGATCCACCGGCTCGCCGTCGATCCGGGTCTCGTAATGCAGGTGCGCGCCCGTGGAGCGGCCGGTGGAGCCAACATAGCCGATCACGTCGCCCGCCGCGACGCGCTGGCCCGGCCGCACCACGATGCGGGCGAGGTGGCCGAAGCGCGTGGCGAGGCCGTGGCCATGGGTGAGCTCGACCATGTTGCCGTAGCCGCCGGCCCATTCGGCCTCGGTGACGACGCCCGGCGCCGTGGCCCGCGCCGGCTCGCCGTACTCGGCCTTGAAGTCGAGGCCGGTATGCAGGGCGAGGCCCCTCGTGAACGGGTCGAGCCGGGGTCCGAACGGGCTCGACAGGCTGGATTCGCCGGAGAGCGGCTTGCGCAGGGGCAGGTCCCCGACGGCCTGCCGCAGGCGCTGGCCGTTGCCGATCAGCCGGCCGACGAGGCTCAGGCCGCCGTCGAAGCCCTGCTGCTCGATGGCCGTCGCGTCGAGGGGCACGAGGGGGCCGCCGACCCGCTCGCCCGGCGCGGGCGGCAGCAGGCGCGACGGATCGATCCCGGCGCGGGCGACGACGGCACGCAGGCGCGCGATGCCGGTCTCGGCGCCCCGCGCGAGGCGCCCGAGATGGGCCCCCTGCGCCTCCTCCAGCCCGCCGAGGCGGGCTTCGAGGCGGATCAGACCATCCTCGGTCTCCAGGGCGCTGCGGCGGTCGGGCGAAGGGGCGGACCAGGATGCTGGAGTAGCCTCGGCGGGGGAGTCCTGCCGCAACTCGAACCCGGTCAGGGGGGCGGCGTAGGCCCTTGCCGAGGCGGGAAGAGAGCCGGTGGCGGCGGTGTCGATCAGGCCCGAGAGGGCGGCCTGCCGGCGCTCCAGCTCGGCCTGCCGGTCCAGGGCGCCCTGCACCCGCGCGGCGAGGCTCGCCCGGGCCTCGGCACCCTCCTGCCGGGCACCGTCGACGCGCTCCTGCAGCCCGGCGATCCGCGCCTCGTAGGCGTTGCGCATCGCCACCTGCCCGGCCACGATCCGGCCGAGCGCCTCGTCCCGGAACAGGACGAGGTAGGTCGCGGTGCCCGACCAGAGCAGGCTCACCGCGAGTCCCGCGCCGAGCCACGGCCTGAGGCGCCGGGGCGCCCCATCCTGTATGTGGGCGGAAGTCGTTCGAATCATTCGGGAGGCTCGAAGGCGTTCCCCGTATTCAGACCCGATCAGGGTTAAGGATCCGTGCGGACCCTATTCCTCTACGGCAGGGCGCGGGCGGCCTCGAGCACCTCCTCCGCATGGCCCGGCACCTTCACCTTCGGCCAGATGCGGGCGACCGTGCCCTCCCGGTCGATCAGGACCGTGGTCCGCTCCACGCCCATGTACTTGCGGCCGTACATGCTCTTCTCGACCCAGACGCCATAGGCGCCGAGCACCGCCTTGTCCTCGTCCGAGGCGAGGGGGAAGGCGAGCCCGTACTTGCCGCAGAACCTGTCGTGGCTCTTCACCGGATCGGGCGACATTCCAATGATTCGCGCTCCAGCCGTCTCGAAAGCCGGCAGAAGGGCGTTGAATCCCTGCGCTTCCAGAGTACAACCGCTCGTGTCGTCCTTTGGATAGAAGTACAACACGATCTTGTGTCCCTTGAGCGCAGCCAGTGCGATGCGCCCTCCTCCCGAGGCGGGCAGGTCGAAATCCGGGGCGGCAGCCCCCTCGCTCAAGGCCATCGTGCCTTCCTTTCGGCCGATTGATGGTGTGGGTGAACGCCAGTTCCGGCGCCCCGCCCGGACAGCCAAGCCCGGCGCGCCGCCGCTGTAAAGGCCGCATGCGCACCGATTCACCGCAAGCGGGAATCCCGTCCCGCCCTGCGATCACCGAACGAGAACACCCGGACCAAGGGGCTCGATGGCGGATCTGAAGATCACGAGTCGCCCGACGAGGCAGGGACAACGGCATTGGGGCTGGCGTTGCCTTCTGGGCATGGTCGGCACCGTGACGCTGCTCGGCCTCGTGATCGGGGTCGCGGCGATCCGCCTGTCCAACGGCCCGATGCGGATCGACGGCCTGTCGGCCGCCGTGGCCAAGGCGGTGGCCGAGCGGATCGGCCCCGGCTGGTCGATCGCGCTCCGCGGCAGCAGCCTCGAACTCGACCGCGAGAACGCGCTGGCCCTGCGCTTCACCGGGCTCGACATCCGCAACCCGCAGGGGGCGCTGGTGGTGCGGGCGCCGCTGGCCCTGGTCAGCCTCGACCCCTGGGGCCTGCTGACGCTGAGCCTGAAGCCGCGCTCCATCGAGTTCCGCGACACCCAGACCACGGCCCTCGTCCACAAGGACGGCTCCATCGCCTTCGCCGCCTCCGAGGCGGCCCAGCCCGTCGACATAGAGCCGCACACGCCCCCGAGCGTCGATGCGGCCCGGGGCAACGTCTCGCCCCTCTCGGCGGCCCTGGCCTCGATCTTCGGCGTGGTGCTCGATCCCGGCGGCGTGGTCGGCGCCCTCGACCGGGCGCGGATCACCGACGCGCGGATGCGCCTCATCGACGACGACGGCCGGGAGCGGGCGGTCTTCGCCCGGGTCAACGGCCTGTTCGGGCGCGACCCGGTGAACGGCACCCGCAGCTTCGAACTGCGCCTCGACGGCCCGCACGGCGAGTGGCGCTTCGGCGGCAGCCTGCACGAGAACGGCGAGGGCGCCCGCTCCGGCCGCATCAGCCTGGACGACCTACCCGTCACCGATCTCCTGCTGCTCGCGGGCCAATCCGGCCTGCCGCTCACCACGGACCTGAAGCTCTCGGCCCGCGCCGACGTGGCCCTGAAGAACGGCGCCATCACCACGATGAGCGCCAAGGTCCATACCGGCGAGGGCACGTTCCTCATCGAGGAGAAGGACTTCAACCCGGTCACGATCGACGACCTGAGCGCCACCCTCGATTGGGACGAGGCCGCCCGGACCATGGCCCTCAGCGCCCTCGACTACGTGGGCGGCGGCAACACGCTCCATCTCACCGGTAACTGGGCCCAGAGCCCGCCCGGCGCCGACTCCGCCTGGACGGCCTCGCTCTCCGGCCGCGACGGCACCCTGCGCGGGGCGACGTCGAAGGACGTGCCGGTGCGGATCGACAGCCTCGACACCCGCCTCACGGGCCGCAACGGCGGCATCGTCATCGACGATTTCGCTCTCTCCGGCCCCGGCGTGAAAGGGCACATCACCGGCACGGTCGGCACCGAGGCCGACGACGGCGGCATCAACCTGCACATCCTCGCCAGCGAAGGCGAGGTGCGGACCTTCCTGCGCCTCTGGCCCGAACACATCGCCCCGGCCGTGCGCTACTACCTCGCGGACCAGCTCCGCGGCGGCCATGTCGACAATGCCGACATGAAGGTCGTGATGACCGGCACGGAGATCGCGGAGGCGACCAAGGGCGCGCCACTGCCCGACAAGGGGCTGAACATCGCCTTCCGGGTCTCGGACGCGGCGATCGACGTCTCGTCAGATGCGCCGCCCATCGTGAAGGGCTCGGTCATCGGCCTGATCACCGGCCGTTCCACTACGATCCGCAACGTGACCGCCGAGGTGCGCGGCCCCGACGGACGCTCCGTCTCCCTCTCGGACGGCAGCTTCGTGATCGCGGACGCGAACCCCGACCACGTGGTGGCGCAGATCGGCCTGCGGCTCTCCGGCGGCGCGGACGGCCTCGCCAGCGTTATCGAATCGAAGCTGTTCAAGAGCGTGCTCAGCGCCGAGGTCGATCCGGCCACCGTGAAGGGCAATGTCGACCTGCGCGTCGACTTCCCCCTCGACCTCAAGCACATCCCCGAGCTCGCGGACATGCCGATCACCCTGTCGGGCGCGCTCACCGACCTGTCGGTGGACAAGGTCGTCGGCAAGGACCGGCTGGAAGCGGGCCGCTTCGCGGTGAGCTACGACAAGGGCGCCGTCGCCGTGAAGGGCGAGGGCCGGGTCGGCGGCGCGCCGATCACCGTCGAGATGCATCAGGCCAAGATCGGGGCGCCGGGCGAGGCGGTGGTGAGCCTCGCCCTCGACGACGCCCTGCGCGTGAAGAAGGGCCTGCCGGCCGCGCCGCAGCTCACCGGCACCGTGCCGGTGAAGGCGGTGATCGCCTTCGGTAAGCCGGGCGCGACCAAGACCCCCGTGCGGATCGAGGCCGACCTCACCAAGGCGGGGATCGACGGGATCCTGCCGGGCTTCGCCAAGCCGTCGGGCCGGGCGGGCAAGATGGCCATGACCCTCACCGAGCGCGAGGGCGGCTACGACCTGCGCGACATCGCCGTCGATGCCGGGCAGGCCTCGGTGCGGGGCAGCGCCACGCTCTCCACCGAGGGGGGCCTGGAGCGGGCCGAACTCACCAGCGTGAAGCTCTCGCCGGGGGACGACCTGCGCGTCGTGGTGGACCGCAGCGGCAGCACCTACAAGGTGGTGGTCCGTGGCGCGGTGCTGGATGCACGGCCCTTCCTGAAGTCCCTCTCCGGGCCGGACGGCAAGGGCGGCAAGGAGGCAGCGCCGAAGGATATCGAGGCCGACATCCAGGTTCCGATCGTCACCGGCTTCAACGACGAGGCGATCACCAGCGCCAACTTCAAGCTTTCCTTACGCGGCCACGACCTGCGCTCGGGGACGATCTCCGGCCGCTTCCGCTCGGCGCCCCTGGTGGCGAACGTGACGCGCGGGGAGCGCGGCGCGCCGACGCTCGCGGTGGAATCGGCCGATGCGGGGGCGACGCTGCGCTTCCTCGACATCTACAAGAAGATGTATGGCGGGCGCCTCGCCGCCGGAATCGGCCTGAACGACGGGCCGCAGACGGGCGTGGTGCAGATCCGCGACTTCTCCCTGCGCAACGAGCCGGCCCTGTCGAGCATCATGGCCCAGGGGCCGGACCCGGCCGAGGCCGAGCCGGCGCCGACCCCGCGCGGGCGCAAGGCGGCGCCGGCCCCGGCGCCCTCCACCGGCTCCGTCACCTTCGACCGGATGCGGGCGAACTTCGTGCGCACGGGGACGCGGGTCGACTTCACCGATGCGGCGATCTCGAACGCGGCGCTGGGCTTCACCCTGTCCGGCTGGCTCGACACGGGCCGGGAGCGCACGGACATCAACGGCACCTTCGTGCCGCTCTACGGGCTGAACAACGTCGCCGCGCAGCTGCCGATCGTCGGGCCACTCCTCGGAGGCGGAAACAACGAGGGACTGTTCGCCGTGAATTTCCGCGTGTCCGGCCGGCTGTCGAGCCCGGACGTGACCGTGAACCCCCTCTCGGCCATCGCGCCGGGCTTCCTGCGCAAGCTGTTCAGCGCGGGCGGCGGACCCTTCGCCGAGGGCGTGCCGGGGGCTCCGGTCGGGGACCGCTGACGAAAAAGCCCGGCGCGATCCCTCGCACCGGGCCCGGTTCCGTCAGCGCGGGACGCTTACTTCTCGACGAAGGCCTTCTCGATCACGAAGTGACCGGCCTCGCCGTGGTTGCCTTCCTCGTAGCCGCCATCGGCCAGGAGCTGGCGCGTGTCGCGGATCATGTCCGGCGAGCCGCAGAGCATGAAGCGGTCGGCGTCCTTCGACATCGGCGGCAGGCCGATATCCTCGAACAGCTTGCCCGACACCATCAGGTCGGTGATCCGGCCGCGGTTGCGGAACGGCTCGCGGGTCACGGTGGGGTAGTAGATCAGTTGGCTCGCGATCATCTCGCCCAGGAACTCGTGCTGCGGCAGGTCCTGCGTGATCGTCTCGCCATAGGCGAGTTCCTGCACCTGACGGCAGCCATGGACCAGCACGACCTTCTCGAACCGGTCGTAGGTCTCGGGGTCCTTGATGATCGACAGGAAGGGCGCGAGGCCGGTGCCGGTGCCGAGGAGGTAGAGGTGCCGGCCGGGCATCAGGTTGTCGAGCACCAGGGTGCCGGTGGGCTTCTTGCCGACGATGATCGGATCGCCGACCTTGAGATGCTGGAGCTTCGAGGTGAGCGGGCCGTTCGCCACCTTGATGGAGAAGAACTCCAGCTCGTCCTCGTAATTGGCCGAGACGACCGAGTAGGCGCGCAGGAGCGGCCGCCCCTCGACCTCCATGCCGATCATCGTGAATTCGCCATTGCGGAAGCGGAAAGCGGGATCCCGCGTGGTGCGGAACGAGAACAGTGTGTCGGTCCAGTGGTGCACCGACAGCACCCGCTCTTCGTAATACTTGCTCATCGCGGCATCAGTCCCCACAGCCTGGCATGGTCTGGCGATTTCGGATTTGGCTGGCTTTTCCCGCGCTGCGACACGCGCGTCAAGGCACGCGACGCCACACCGCGCGCAGAAGTGAACCCCCTGGAATCGTTCGAAATTCTTAACGACGCAGGGGCTTGAGACCTGCTTCGATGGCTGCCCGGCGCGGTTCGAGGAACGGCGGCAGGGCGAGGCGTTCGCCGAGCGTCTCCAGGGGCTCGTCGGCAGCGAAGCCCGGCCCATCGGTGGCGATCTCGAACAGGATGCCGTTCGGCTCGCGAAAATACAGGCTGCGGAAGTAGTAACGGTCCACCGGCCCGCTCGACGGGACGCGGTTCGCCCGCAGCCGGTCGGCCCAGGCCTCGTGCTCCGCATCGGGGATGCGGAAGGCGACGTGGTGGACGCCGCCCGCTCCCGCCCGCGCCGGAGCGGAGGTGTCGCGCAGAAGCTGGATCTCCGCCGCCGGACCGCCGGGACCCATGGCGAAGACCTCAACCCACCCTTCCGGCGCATCGAAGCCCCGCTCCCGGCGCATGCCCAGAACGTCGGTCAGGACGGCACCCGTGCGCTCCGGCTGGGCCACCGCGAGGCGGATCGGCCCGAGGCCGCGAATCTGTTCGGGGGCCGGGACCGGCGAGCGGTCCCAGGGATGGGCCTCGCCCGCGCCGCTATCGTCCACGAGGGCGAGGCGCTGGCCTTCCGGATCGTCGAAATCGAGGGTGAGGCGTCCGTCGCGGGTCTCGGGCGCGCCGCGCGTCACGCCGGCCCGGTCGAGGCGTTCGCACCAGCCGTCGAGGCCGCCCGCCACCCGCAGGTGCGTGCGGACGATGCTGTTCGCGCCCCGGCGCTCAGGGGGCGCCGGCCAGTCGAAGAAGGTGATGTCGCTGCCGGGGCTCGCGAGCCCGTCCGCGTAGAACAGGTGGTAGGCGGAGACGTCGTCCTGGTTCACCGTCTGCTTCACGAGCCGCAGGCCGAGCACCTCCGTGTAGAAGGCGAGGTTGTCCGCCGCGCGGGCGGTGACGGCCGTCAGATGGTGGATGCCGGTGAGGTTCATGGTCTCTCGGGGTCGTGCCGAACGTCCGCCACACATGGCGGCCCGATGCGACCTTTGCGAGTCCGCCCTACAGGTCCCCGAAGACGAGCTGCCCCTGGTTGCGGCGTCCCGGCGGGGCGGATTTGTCCTTGGCCTTGACCGGCGCCTTGGTCGAGGCGGGCTTGCGTGGCTTCGGATCGCCGCGCAGGCGGGCGACGGCCCTGTCGCGGGCTACGGCCTCGGGGGCGTGCGGATCGTCGGTGAGCCACTTGCCGCGCTTGATGACCTCGTTCACCCGGCCCTGGTTCACGCCGACCTTGAACGCGATCTCCTGCTGGGTCATCCCCGTGCTGGCATGAAGCTCCAGGATCGAGCGGGCGAGCTCCGGGGTCATCTTCTGCCCCGTGAGGCGCCGGGCGGGCTTCACCGTGCGGGTCGCGCGGTCGCGCTCCCGCAGGCGCTCCAGCAGCGCCAGCGCCATGTTCATGCCGTGCTCGCGCAGGGCTTCCTCGAATTCCTTGAGCGTCGCCATGGGCGCCGTCCTCCGTCGGCCCAGCCTCGTCTCAGGGAGAGAACGTGCCGGGAACGGCGAAGTTGCGCAAGGACGCCGGTCATTCATCCACCGGAAACGGCCCTGGCCCGGCGGCGCCGGCCGGGCTACAGCCCCGCGACAGCATGACCTTCGCCTGGATTCCCCTCCTCGCCGCGCCGCTGGCCGCCGCCCTCTCGGCGGGGCTGATCCTGCGGCTGATGCCCCTGCTGCGCCGCTACGCGCTGGCCCGGCCGAACGCCCGGTCGAGCCACGTCGTGCCGACGCCGCAGGGCGGGGGCATCGCGGTGGTGACGGCCCTCGTCACCGTCTCGGGGCTCTTCGCCGGGGCACCGGAGGTCGGCCCGCGCGAGGCCTGGACCTGGCTCGCGGGCTGCACTCTGGCCCTCGCCGTGCTCGGGGCGGTGGACGACCTGCGCCCACTCCCTGCCCTGCCCCGGCTCGCGGTGCAGATCCTCGTCGTCGGGCTGCTGGTCTCCCATCTCGACGGGCGGCTCGTGCCGGAGATCCCCCTGTGGCTGGAACGCGCCCTCGCGACGCTCGCCGGCCTGTGGTTCGTGAACCTCACGAACTTCATGGACGGGCTCGACTGGATGACGGTCGCCGAGATCGTCCCCGTCGCGGCGACCCTCGTGCTGTTCGGCCTCGCCGGAATCCTGCCCCTGTTGCCGACCCTGGTGGCGGCCTCCCTGCTCGGGGCGATGCTCGGCTTCGCGCCGTTCAACCGGCCGGTGGCGGGCCTCTTCCTCGGGGATGTCGGCTCCCTGCCCGTGGGCCTCGTGACCGCGTGGCTGCTCTGGCACCTCGCGGCGACCGGCGGCTTTGCGGCGGCGCTCCTGCTGCCGCTCGTCTACCTCGCGGATGCGAGCCTCACCCTCGCCGCCCGCGCGAGACGGCGGGAGCGCGTGTGGGAGGCGCACCGCTCCCATTTCTACCAGCGGGCGACGGTGAACGGCCTCACCGTCCGGGGCGTGGTGGGGCGGGTGTTCCTGGCGAATCTCGCGCTCGCGGGCCTCGCCGCCGCGAGCGTGGTATGGCCGTCCTGGCCGGTCTCGCTCGCCGCCCTGGCGGCGGGGGGCGGGATCGTCGCCCTCCTGCTGCGCCGCTTCGCGGGGATTGCCTCATGACCGGTCTCGTGGCGCTCACCGGGGCGACGGGCTTCATCGGCCGCCACCTCCTCGCGGCGCTGACGGCGCGGGGCTACCGGGTGCGGGTGCTGCTGCGCCGGCCGGTCGAGGTGCCGCCGGGGGCGGCGAGCGCGGTGGTGGGCGATCTCACCCGGCCGATCAACATGGCCGCCGCCCTGTCGGACGTGGACGCGGTGGTCCATTCCGCCGGCCTCGCCCACGCCATGTCCGGCGCGCCGGAGGACGATTACCGCACCCTCAACACCGAGGCGACGGCCCGCCTCGCCCAGGCCGCCGAGCGGGCGAAGGTGCGCCGCTTCGTGTTCCTCTCCTCGATCCGCGCCCAGACGGGGGCGACCGCATCCGGCATCGTCACGGAGGCGGACGAGCCCCGCCCCACCGACCCCTATGGCCGCTCGAAGCGCGAGGCCGAGAAGGCGCTCGCCGCCACCGGGCTCGACTGGGCAGCCCTGCGGCCGGTCCTCGTCTACGGCCCCGGCGCGAAGGGCAATCTGGAGACCCTGCTGCGGCTCGCCCGCTCGCCCTATCCCTTGCCGGTGGGAGGCTTGGGGGCCGAGCGCTCGCTGATCTCGGTGGAGAGCCTTGCGGCGGCGGTGGACACGCTGCTGCGGGCGTCGGAGCCCCTGCGGGCGCCGTTCATCGCCGCCGACCCGGACCCGCTGACCCTGCCGGAGATGATCGCCGCCCTGCGCGACGGGCTCGGCCGCCGGCCGGGGCTGCTGCCGGTGCCGGAATCGCTCCTCGGCCTCGCCTGCCGGCTCACCGGGCGTGGCGAGCTGTTCGAGCGGGTGGCGGGCGGTCTCGTCGCGCGCGGCGACGGCCTCGCGCGCCTCGGCTGGCAGCCGGCCATGCCGACGCGAGAGGGGTTGGCGCGGCTCTCGCGCTCAGCCTAGGGCCACGGGCTCGGCGGCGGCGGGGACCATCGGCGCGGCCGGCAGCGCGGCGGCCTCCGCCTTCGCCGCCCCGCGCTCGCGGAAATGCGGCACCGCCTCCTCGAACACCGCATCCGCCGCCGCCCGGTCGCCGCTCTCCACGGCGGCGCGCAGGCGGGCGATCCAGGCGTCGAGGCGCGGCCGGTCGGCGAAGATCGGCTGGGCCGCCATCACCCCCTCGATGCCGGGCAGGCCGATGCGCGGCTCCTCGCGGGCGAACAGGATCTCGTTCAGCCGCTCGCCGGGCCGGGCGCCGGTATAGGCGATCTCGATCTCGGTGCCGGGCTCGAACCCCGCGAGCCGGATCATCCGCTCGGCGAGTTCGGCGATCCGCACCGGCTGGCCCATCTTCAGCACGTAGACGGCGGCCTGCTCGCCCCCGTCCGCCCGCGCCTCGCCGTCGGCATGGGAGGCGGCGGTGAGCACGAGGTCGCAGGCCTCGCGCACGGTCATGAAGTAGCGGACCATGTCCGGGTGGGTCACGGTCAACGGGCCGCCCCGGGCGATCTGCGCCTTGAACACCGGCACCACCGAGCCCGCCGAGCCGAGCACGTTGCCGAAGCGCACGGCGATCAGCCGGGTCGGGTGGCCCGGCAGGCGAGCCTGCGCCGCGTCGAGGGACTGGGCGATCATCTCCGCGAAGCGCTTGGTGACGCCGAGTTGCGAGACCGGCTCGATGGCCTTGTCGGTGGAGATCATCACCAGGGCCCGGGCGCGGGCGGCCACGGCGGCCTCGGCCACGTTGAGGGAGCCGAAGACGTTGGTCTTGATGCCCTCCTGCCAGTCCCGTTCGAGGAATGGCACCTGCTTCAGGGCGGCGGCGTGCATCACGTAATCCGGCCGGAAGGCCGCGATCACCGCGAAGGTCCGCTCGCGGTCGCGGATGTCGGCGATGACGCCCGTCACCTCGGCCGGCGCGTCGATGATCGCCGGGTGGCTGAGGATGCCGTGCAGCGCCGGCTCGGAGGATTCGAGCACCAGCACGGCGGCGGCGCCGAAGGCCACGGCGCGCAGGCAGATCTCCGAGCCGATGGAGCCGCCGCCCCCCGTCACCACCACCCGGCGGCCGGTGAGGAAGCCCTCCAGCCGGGGCCGGTCGATCGCCACGGTCGGGCGTAGCAGCAGGTCCTCGATCTCCAGCGGCGCCAGCTCCGGCCCCTGCGTGCCCTCCCCCAGCCCGACCACGCGGGCGAGGGGCAGGCCGAGGCGCCGCGCGCGGGCGATGAGGTCGTCGGGGGCGGATTCCGGGGCCAGCGCGCTCGGCGCCGCCACCAGCCGGCGGATCGGCTCGCCCCGCGCGCCGCAATCCATCACCACCCGCTCCAGCTCGGTGAAATCGCCGAGCACGGGCACGCCGCGCATGTACTGCCCGGCCTCGTCCCGGCGGGGGGACAGGATGCCCCGCGGCGCGAGCTTCTTCACCGCGCCGGATTCGATGGCCCGCAGGAGCACGTCGATGTCGGAGCCGCGCCCGAGGAGCAGCGTCGGCACCGTGGCGGCCTTGGCGTTCGATTGCCGCGAGCGCGTGTATTTCAGGTAGCGGAACGCCGCCCGCGTCCCGCCGAGCAGGAAGATCTGCAACACCCAGTAGAGGGGGATGGCGATCTTGCCGAAGAAGTAGAAGCCGTAGAGATCGGCCGAGACTAGCACCCAGTCGACGACGAGGAGCACCAGGGCGAGCACGCTCGCCGCGCGGACGATGCCCGCGAGGTCCGGCAGGGAGGCGAAGCGCCACTTGGTCCGGTAGAGCCGGAACCGGGCGTAGACGATCCCCGCGACGACGAGGAACGGCGGCAGCAGCAGCGGCAGGGCGTGCAGCCGCTCGGCGAGCATCGCCCCCTGGAAGCGGAACAGGAAGGTCAGCACCACGGCCGCGGCGGTCGCCGCGAGATCGTGGGCCACCATCACCGCGGTCTTGGCGAGGCGCTGCTGCATCGGATCGGCCGGGGGTATCCGCCTCGGGGCCGGGCCTGTCAACGGAGGCGGGCGCCGCAGCCGGGCTCAGGCCGGGGCGAAATGCCCCCTGTAGCGGGCGCCGATGCGCTCCACCGGTAGGGCGACGAACACGTCCGTGGTGCCGAACTGGCGGTCCACCACGGCGCCGTCGCCGAAGGTGGCGCCGAGCCGCAGGTAGCCCTTGATGAGCGGCGGCAGGGCCTGCAGCGCGGCCTTCGGGTCCACCGCCTCCTTCGAGAGCCGGTCCATGCGCACCGCCCGCTCCGGCAGGGCACAGGCGCGCCACGCTTCGGGGGCGCGGGCATGGTGGTGCAGGAAGGAGAGCGGCAGGGCGAGGCGATCCGGGTCCGTCCCCTCCAGGGAGGCGCAGCCGATCAGCGCGTCGATCCGGTGGTGCAGGACGTAGGCGTAGATGCCCTGCCACAGCAGTTCGACGGTGCGCTTGCCCCGGTAGGGCTTCAGCACGCAGGAGCGCCCGAGTTCGAGGAGGCGCCGCCCGCCCTGCGCGGCCAGCACGGGGGAGAGGTCGTACTCGCCCTCGGAGTAGAAGCCGTGATGGCGCTCGGCCACCTCGCCGCGCAGCAGCCGGTAGGTGCCCACCACCTTGGGCCGGGGGGCGCGGAACGGCGTCTTGGCCGGCTTCAGGATGTCGTGGTCGAGCACCAGGAGGTGATCGCACAGGGAATCGTAGGCATCCGCATCCCGCCGGGACAGGGAGGCGAGGCCGGTCGGCACCGCCGACATCTCCTCGTAGAACACCTTGAAGCGCAGGCGCTGCGCCCGGCGGATCTCCGAGCGGCGGGTGGCGAGGCGGACCTCGAGGTTTCCGATGCGCCCGAGGCTGCGGCCCTTGAGGCCGTCCGCGCCGGGCTCCGGTAGGCGGATCGCATCCGCCTCGGCCAGGACGTCGGCGATCTCGGCGGAGGTCGGCCGGCGCGTCAGCTTGGCGAGCGGCGCGGTGACGCCCCATTGCACGCCCCGGTGCAGCCCGGCACCCAGCGCGGCAACCGCCTCGCGGTGGAACAGATTCGCGGCCATCGCCCCCTCGCCCCGCGCGCCCGACCGGGCGCTGCGGGTTTCGACATCACCATGAGGTGAGCACGGCATTATGACAGTCCGGGCCGCATGAAAACGCCCCGGCCGGTGGCCGGGGCGCTCCCTCACGCGGAGGTTGCAGGCGCGCTTACGCGGCCTGACGGTCGCCCTCGGAGACCTGACCCTCGATCACCGGCGCGGTGGGGCGACGGCCCGAGGCGATCTCGATGCGGCGGGGCTTCTTGGCCTCCGGCACCTCACGGACGAGGTCGACGTGGAGCAGGCCGTTCTCGAGGACGGCGCCCGTCACCTGCACGTGGTCCGCGAGCTGGAAGCGGCGCTCGAACGCCCGGGCGGCGATGCCCTGGTGCAGGAACTCGGCGCGCTTCTCGGCCTCGCCCTTGCGCTCGCCGCGCAGGGTCAGGGCATTCTCCCGAACCTCGATCGACAGGTCCTCATCGGTGAAGCCGGCCACCGCGACGGTGATGCGGTAGGCGTTCTCGCCCGTGCGCTCGATATTGTAGGGCGGATAGCTCGGAGCGGTTTCGGTGCTCGCGAACTGATCGAGGGCGGAGAACAGGCGGTCGAAACCGACGGTGGAGCGATAAAGGGGAGCAAGATCGAACTGACGCATGACATATCCTCTTGAAGAGCAACATGTTCGGTGGTCCGCCCAATGGGCCGGACCGGTCTCTCGTGCCGCCTAAGGGCCGGCACAGACGGGATATCGGGGCGCCGGATCGGGGTCGCAAGACCCTCCGGCGGGCCGGGAAAACGGATTTTTTCCGGGGCACGGATCAGGCTGCCCCGGGGGCAGTGACGGGGAGGCGGCGCGGGTGACACGGTTCGACGGCAAGGACGGGCCCAAGCCCGCGATGCTCAGCCTGCGCGACACGCCGGGCAACCCGGCCCCGCCGGGCGGCACCATCGTGGCCGTTGGCACGGGGGACGATTGCACCCTGCGCGCGGCGACGTGGCGGCCGACCACGCGCAGTTGCCGGGGCACGGTCACGCTGCTCCAGGGGCGGGCCGAGTTCATCGAGAAGTATTACGAGACGATCCGCGACCTGCGCGGGCGCGGCTTCGCGGTGGTGGCCTTCGACTGGCGCGGCCAGGGCGATTCCGACCGGCGGGTGGACGACCCGCACAAGGGCCATGTCGACCGCTTCGACGATTACCGCCTCGACATCCTGGCCGTCGCGGATTCGGTGCTGCCGACGATGCCCGCCCCGCATCTCTGCCTCGCCCATTCCATGGGCGGCTGCGTCGCCCTGACCGGCGCCCTCGACGGCTGGCTGCCGTTCCGGCGGCTCGTGACCGTGGCGCCGATGCTGTCGATCCGCATGATCCGCCTGCCGCTCGCGGCCTCGATCCTGGCGCGGGGGCTGCACCGCCTCGGCTTCGGCCGCCGCTACATCCCCTTCGGCAAGCCGGTCTCGATCGCCACGAAGCCCTTCGCCGGCAATCGCCTGTGCCGCGATCCCGAGCGCTACGCCCGCAACGCCGAGGCCGCACGGCAGGTGGGCGCCGGGGCGGTGGGCGATCCGACCATCGCGTGGCTCGCGGGGGCGTTCCGGGCCATGGCCCGCCTGCGCCATCCCCGCGCCGCGCCGCGCATCACCCTCCCGACGCTGATCGTCGCGGCGGGCGCCGACCCGGTCTGCGGCACGCCCATCACCGAGCGCTTCGCCGCGCGGCTGAAGGCGGGGCACATCCTCGTGCTGCCGGATGCCCGCCACGAGATCCTGAGCGAGCGCGAGGCGATCCGGCAGGATTTCTGGGCGGCCTTCGACGCCTTCATGCCGGGCACCGACCTCCCCACCCACGCGGAGGTCGCACAGCACGCGGCGCCCGTGCCGGTCTAGCCCGCGAGGGCGGGGTCGATGTCGCGGGGGCGGACGAAATGCTCAAGCCGGCCCCGGCTCGGCGCGACCCCGGCCCAGGTCTCGGCATCGAAGTCGATCACCGCGAAGGCGGCGGTGGGGAATTCGCTCGCCAGCAGGGCGCGCAGGCCCCGGGGCCCCTGCCCCGCCAGCATCACCGCGAGGTCGCCGAGGCCGGGATTGTGGCCGACGACGATGAGCGTGCCCGCCTCGTCCGGCGCGGTGCGGATCGCGGCGAGGATGTCCTCGGCGGCGGCTTCGTAGATTTCCGGCACGGTCTCGTCGCGCGGGTCGCCGAGGGCGCCCTTCACGGCGGCCCAGGTCTCGCGCGTGCGCTGTGCCGGCGAGACGAGGGCGAGGTCCGGGCGCAGGCCCTCCGCCGCGATCCGCTCGCCGACGACGGGCGCCGCCCGCTTGCCGCGCTTGTTCAGCGGCCGTTCGAGGTCCCGCACGCCCGCCGGCCGGTCGGACTTGGCATGGCGGAGGAGGATGAGGCGGCGCATGGCGATGGGATCCGTCATCCCTTCCGCCCCTCGCGCCGGGTCATGAAGGCGAGCTTCTCGAACAGGCTCACGTCCTGCTCGTTCTTGAGAAGCGCCCCGTGCAGCGGCGGGATGAGCTTGCGGCCGTCCTGCTCGCGCAGGGTCTCGGGGGCGATGTCCTCGGAGACGAGGAGCTTCAGCCAGTCGAGCAGTTCGGAGGTCGAGGGCTTCTTCTTGAGGCCCGGCACCTCGCGGGTCTCCAGGAACACCCGCAGCGCCTCCTCCACGAGACGGTGCTTGATGCCGGGGTAATGCACCTCGACGATGGCGCGCAGCGTGTCCGCGTCGGGGAAGCGGATGTAGTGGAAGAAGCAGCGGCGCAGGAACGCGTCCGGCAATTCCTTCTCGTTGTTCGAGGTGATGATCACCACCGGCCGGCGGATGGCCTTCACCGTCTCACCGGTCTCGTAGACGTGAAACTCCATCCGGTCGAGTTCGGTGAGGAGGTCGTTCGGGAACTCGATGTCGGCCTTGTCGACCTCGTCGATCAGCAGCACCGGCCGCTCGGGGGCGGTGAAGGCCTCCCACAGCTTGCCCCGGCGGATGTAGTTGGCGATGTCCGAGACCTTCGGGTCGCCGAGCTGCGAGTCCCGCAGGCGCGAGACCGCGTCGTATTCGTACAGCCCCTGCTGCGCCTTCGTCGTGGACTTCACGTTCCACACGATGAGCGGCGCGTTCAGCCCCTTGGCGATCTCCTCGGCCAGCACGGTCTTGCCGGTGCCGGGCTCGCCCTTCACGAGGAGCGGGCGCTCCAGGGTGACGGCCGCGTTCACCGCCGCCGTCAGGTCGGGGGTGGCGACGTAGGTGTCGGTGCCGGAAAATCGCATCGCGGTCTCGAAGGCTGGCCTCGTTCCGGAGTTACGCGGCGCCCGCCGCCCCCGCAAGCGCTCAGCCCTTCTCGTGCCACACGCAGTTGCGGGACAGGATCTCGAGATTCACGTCCGACTTCTGCGGCTGCGGCAGGGTCTTGCCGTCCATCGCGAGGTCGATCTTCAGCTCGACCTGTCCCTTGCTCTCGTTGGAGCGGCGGGAGAAGTAGCAATATTGCTGGTAGGGCTGCTCGGCACCGTCCTTGAAGTTCCAGCCGGTGACGATCTGGCCGTCGAGATAGGGCACCTGCTTGAACACCGTGAAGGTGGTGTTCACCTGCGCCTTGGAAGCCGGGCTCGCCTGCTCGCCGAGCTGCGCCTTGGTCGGCGTCGGCGGGCCGCCGGCGAGCTTGGGCAGGCCCTCCAGCTTCAAGGTGTTGTCGGTGAGCGTCACCTCGCCCTTGGTCTTCAGGGTCACGTCGGCCAGGGCGGCCTGCATCGCGGCGGCGATCTTCTCGGCGGCGGTGTCGAACTGGTTCATCGTCGCCCAGCCATAGGCCGCCGCGCCGATCCCCGCCCCGGTCAGGCACAGGAAGGCGCCGAGGCCCAGCGCCCGGAACAGGAAGGCGCGGGCGGCGACGTAGCTCGCATCCGCGCGCAGCCGGGTGTTCACCTGCTGCGCGAGGGCGATGTTCTCAGGCGTGCCGGAGGCGACGTAGTTCATGCGCCGGCTCCAGCGGCAGGAAGGGTCGGGCCGGGCAGGCCTTGGTTCGCCGCAGCCTGGCCGGGAAGGGTCTGGCCCGGCAGCGCCTGCGCCGCCGGTCGGTTCATCGGGATGACCGACGCCTGGGACGCGGGCGCGGCCCGTACCACCGACGGGTTGGAGCGCAGGGCGTCGGCGATGGCGTCGAGCATGTACGGTGCCGCCTCCGGGTTCACCGCCGCGCCGAGGTCGTCCTCATCCATGAAGGTCCGGCGGGTCGAGACCGCGCACAGCGCCAGGATGGTCGAGGCGAAGGCGGCACAGAGCGCCGGCAGGAACACGAAGATGCGCAGGAAGGCGTGGACCTGCTGCTCGGTCACGTCGATGGGATCGACGCCGTAAACCATGGCCGTGAAGGAGTGCAGCTGCGAGCGGTTCACCGCGTTCCGGTATGCCTGCTCGGTGTCGGCGACCTTGCGGTCGGCGGCGCCCCGGTCGAGGGCGGCGCGGTCCTTGCGGGCCACCTCGAGGTCCTTCACCAGCGCGGTGCGGTCGGCGCTGGCTTTCGTCACGCCCGCCGAGAGGGCGGCGACGCGCGGATCGGTCACGCATTTCAGGTTCTGGTAGCGCATGCCCTTCGAGTTGGTGCCGAACACCCGCTCGCAGCGCTGGGCCGGCAGGCCCGCGAGCTGCTGGGCGTTGTCGGCGGCGCGCTTCTCGATCTGGTCGAGTTCGGCGGTGTACGAGGCCACCCGGTCGTCGGCCGCCTTGATGCGGTCCTCGATCGTGGCGCGGTCGGCCTGGGCGTCCTTCAGGGCGGTCTTGGTGCGGGCCGCCTCCATCAGGCGGGGGTGGAACATCATCTCGCCGAGCTGCGAGACGGACTTCGTCGTGACGCCCGCCGCGAAGATGATGCCGAGGATCGCGAGCCCCCGGATGAAATACGAGCGCTGGGTGCGCGCCAGGATGCCCAGCGGCACCCGGCACAGCTCCACCGCCGCGTAGACCAGCGGCGCCAGCAGCATGAAGTAGAAGGCGTGCCAGTCCCCGTCGCTATAGACCCCCGCGAAGAGCCATGCGCCGGCGAGCGAGGCGCCGATCACCATGAACTCCACCAGATAGGCGATGGCGACGTAGCCCCACTTGATGCGGTAGCCCTTCTCGACGTGCCGCTGGTGCGTCCACCGGTCGGATTCGAGCCGCCATTCCCGGCGCTCGCGGGCGACCTCGCGGCTCGGCGGCCCGTTCGGGGACCGCCCGGCCCGTGAGAAGATCGACTTCAGCGAATTCATCGGCCTCGTCACTGTCAGGGCTCGGTCCGGGTCGAGCGTAAGGCTCTCTTAAATGTTTCCGTATCCCGGCATTGTGCCCATTTTACGCCGCCGCGCGGCTCTCCACCGGAACCTCGGGCGAGCGGGCGCAAATGTCTCAGGCGATGGCGCATCGGCCCCCGGTCCGGGTACGATTCAACCGGTATGACGGTTGCCGTATCGCGCCCGTGCCCTCATGATCGCGGCTCAGCCGATCCCAAGATAGCGCGAGGTTAGAGCCGCCGCCGATGCCAGATGTCCATGCCGGCTCCTACAAGGAAGCGATCCTGTTCCTCGTGACGGCGGGGATCGTGGTCCCGCTCTTCCACCGGCTGCGAATCTCCCCGGTGCTCGGCTTCATCGGGGCGGGGGCCCTGCTCGGCCCGTTCGGACTGGGGCGCCTCGCCAACCAATGGCCGGCCGTCCACCTCTTCACCATCGGCAACCGCACGGAGATCTCGCACCTCGCCGAGTTCGGCGTGATCTTCCTGATGTTCATGATCGGCATCGAATTGTCGTGGGAGCGGCTGCGGACCCTGCGGCGCCTCGTCTTCGGCCTCGGCTCCCTGCAGGTCGGGTGTTCGACCCTGATCCTCGGCGTCATCCTCTACGGGCTCGACGTGCCCTTGACCGGCGCGGTGATCGTCGGGATCGGCCTCGCCCTCTCCTCGACGGCGGTGGTGCTGCCGGTGCTCGCCGAGCAAAGGCGGCTTAACACGCCGACCGGGCGCGCGAGCTTCGCCGTGCTGCTGTTCCAGGACCTCGCGGTGGCCCCGGCCCTGTTCGCCATCGCCGTGCTCGGCCAGGATACCGGGGGCGACAAGGGCCTCGCCCTGGCGCTGGCCCTCGGGCAGGCAGCGGTGGCGCTGGTGCTGATCGTGGTGGCGGGGCGCCTCGCCCTGCGCCCGCTGTTCCAGCTCGTGGCGCGCACCCGCTCCACCGAACTCTTCATGGCGGCCTGCCTCCTCGTGATCGTCGGCACGGCGCTGACGGCGGCGGCGAGCGGCCTCTCGATGACGCTCGGCGCCTTCGTCGCCGGGCTGCTCCTGGCCGAGACCGAGTATCGCCGGGCGATCGAGGCGACGATCGACCCGTTCAAGGGTCTCCTGCTCGGGGTGTTCTTCGTCTCGGTGGGAATGAACCTCGATCCGGCGCAGCTCATGGCCTCGCCCGGCGCGATCCTCGGCCTGTCGCTGGCCCTCGTCCTCATCAAGGCGGGCGTGGTGGTGATGGCCGGGCCGGTGCTCGGCCTGTCGCGGGCGGTGGCCCTGGAGGCCGCGCTCCTCCTCGGGCCGGGGGGCGAGTTCGCCTTCGTGCTCATCGGCGGCGCCATGGTCACCGGGCTCGTGCCGGAGGAGGTCGGGGCCGCCGCGCTGATCGTCACCACGGTGACGATGATCCTCATCCCGGCGCTGGCCTCCCTCGGCCGCCGGATCGGTCGGCACGCGGCCACCACCGCCCGGGGGACGGTCACGGCCGAGCCCCTGCCGGAGAAGGTCGAGAACCGGGTCATCATCGCGGGCTACGGCCGGGTCGGGCGGCAGGTGGGCGAGATGCTCGCCCGCCACCGCATCCCCTATCTCGCCCTCGATTCCGATGCGGCCCGCGTCGCCGAGCAGCGCCGCACGGGGGCGCCGGTCTATTTCGGCGATTCCGGCAACGTCGAGATCCTGCGCCGCAGCGGCATCGACACCGCCCGCGCCCTGGTCGTGACCCTCGACACGCCGCGCTCCGTCGAGGAGGCGGTGATGGCGGCGCGCAGCGAGCGGCCGGACCTCACCATCGTCGCCCGCGCCCGCGACGCGCGACACGCCACCGCGCTCTACGAACTCGGCGTGGACGATGCCGTGCCGGAGACGATCGAGGCCTCGCTGCAATTGTCGGAGGCCGTGCTGGTGGATGTCGGGGTGCCGATGGGCCTCGTGATCGCCTCGATCCACGAGCGGCGGGACGAGTACCGGACGCTGCTCAAGAAGCGCGAGAACGACGCGAAGCCGGTGTTCCGCGCCCGGCGGACCGTGGGGAAGGCCCCGCGATCCGAGCCGGAGAAGGCCCCCGCGCCGGCTCAACCGCAGGCGAGGGTCGGGAGCGCCTGAGGCGCCCCGGTCAGGGCGGCGGAGGGGCCGCCTCCTCGCGGGGGGCGGCGCTCCGGCGGGGCGCCCGCGCTCGGGCGACGGGCTCGTAGCCCTCCGCGAAGCTGCAGCGGTAGGTGATCTCATCCGGGGCGCCGAGCCCCGTCACCAGGGGCACGGTGACGGTGTCCCCCTGGAAGCGCCAGCCGCGCGCGCCCTTGTCCCAGTAGAGCCAGACGGTGCCCGGAAAGCCGCGCAGGCTGAACACCGCCGCCTTCTTCGACAGCGCCTGCACCGCCCGTGGCGCGTACATCCCCCGGTCCCGGTAGGCCGCCCGCGTCGCCTCAGGCTGCCGGTCCATGAAGGTGTTGCGCACCACTTGAATCGTCGCACCCGGCTTCGCGAGAAACCGCTTGAACTCGGGTAAACTACGCAGGATGACCGCCACGGCAGGTCTCCTCGACACCGGCTCTCGCCCGCAGGATCGCGGACGCGCCACCGTTCGGGATGAGTTGGGGTGATTCCCGTGACGGTTTAAGTGACTGCGCGAGTCTCGCGAGGCAGGATATCAACAGGATTCGGGACTTATACCCAGATTCAGGCCTTATGAGCCGAGTCCAGCGCCGCGAAGCCCCCGCCGAAGTCTTCCGCAGCGCCGCATTCCACTTAACGCCAAGCCGTCAAGACTCTGGCGCGATTCGCTCCGATTCGGCGATTGCGGCGCGGCGCGTCGTGCGGCACCGCGGGATCGACGGTCGCACTTGACCCCGGCGCGGGGCTCGCGCGTTGTCGCTCCATGCTGCTCCAGTTCTTCACGGCCCTGCGCGACGCGAAGGTGCCCGTCACCCTCAAGGAGTACCTCGTCCTGCTGGGCGCGCTCGAACGCGACCTGCCGGACAAGAGCGTCGAGGAATTCTATTTCCTGTCGCGCACCGCGCTCGTGAAGGACGAGGCCCATCTCGACCGGTTCGACCGGGTGTTCGGCACCGTGTTCAAGGGGCTGGAGACCGTCGGCGAGGCGGTGGAGGCGGTGCCGATTCCCGAGGAATGGCTGCGCAAGCTCGCGGAGAAGTACCTCACCGACGAGGAGAAGGCGCAGCTCCAGGCGCTGGGCTGGGACAAGCTGTTCGAGACCCTGAAGCAGCGGCTCGCCGAGCAGAAGGGCCGCCACCAGGGCGGCTCGAAATGGATCGGCACGGGAGGCACCTCCCCGTTCGGCGCCTACGGCTACAACCCGGAGGGGATCCGCATCGGGCAGGACGGCAACCGCAACTTCCGGGCGGTGAAGGTGTGGGACCGCCGCGAGTTCCGCGATTTCGACGACGACGCCGAGATCGGCGCCCGCACCATGCGCCTCGCCCTGCGGCGCCTGCGCCGCTTCGCCCGCACCGGGGCGGCGGACGAGCTCGACCTCGACGGCACGATCCGGGAGAGCGCCCGCCAGGGCTATATCGACGTGCGGATGCGGCCGGAGCGGCGCAACGCGGTGAAGGTGCTGCTCTTCCTCGATGTCGGCGGCTCGATGGACTGGCACGTGGAGCAGGCGCAGGCGCTGTTCTCCGCCGCCCGGTCGGAGTTCAAGCACCTCGTCCACTTCTACTTCCACAATTGCGTCTACGAGGGCGTCTGGACGGAGAACGCGCGGCGCCACGACGGGCGCACGCCGCTCACCGAGGTGATCCGCACCTACGGCAGCGACTACCGCGTCGTCTTCGTGGGGGACGCCTCCATGAGCCCCTACGAGATCGCCGCGCCGGGGGGCTCGGTGGAGCACTGGAACGAGGAGGCCGGCGCCGTGTGGCTCGGGCGGCTCCTCGACCATTTCCACAAGGCGGCGTGGCTCAACCCCGTGCCGGAGACCCATTGGGCCTACACGCCATCGATCGGGATGGTGCAGCGCCTGATGGCGGGGCGGATGTTCCCGATGACCCTCGACGGGCTCGATGCCGCCGCCCGCGCGCTGGTGCGCTGAGGGGCGGCCTCAGCCCTGCTGGGCGGGGGTCGCGACCTTCAGGCCGTCGAGGTCCGGCGTGATCTTGATCTGGCAGGACAGCCGGGAATTCTCGCGCACGTCGGTGGCGAAATCGAGCATGTCCTGCTCCATGTCCTGGGCCTTGCCCACGACGGCGATCCAGGCATCGTCGACATAGACGTGGCAGGTGGCGCAGGCGCAGGCGCCGCCGCATTCCGCGTCGATGCCGGGCACGTTGTTGCGCAGAGCCGTCTCCATCACGGTGGCGCCGACGCTGCCCTCGACGGTGCGTTCCGTCCCGGCGTGATCGACGTAGGTGATCTTGGGCATGCTCACAGGCTCCTCGTGCGCGCCGAGCCGCGTGGGGGCGGCTCGGCGGACGGCGGTGTCTGCTTGGCGGCTCGCCGACCGGAAAGCAAGCGGATCGAGGCCCCGGACGGCGACGCCGAGGGGCGACCTTTCGAAGCCTCAGGCTCCCTCGATCTCGGCCACGGCGTCCCGGATCGCCGCCGCCAGGACGGTCACGCTCTCCCCGGCCCCGGCCGTCCCTGCGCGGAGCGCCTGCTCCGCCTCCCCGGCGAGGCGCTGCACGCGGGCCGCGCCGAGCCCGGCCGCCGCGCCCCGCAGGGTGTGCGCGATATCGGCCCGGTGGATGGCCGGACGGGCCGGGTCGGTGAGCGCGGGAAGCAGGCGGCGGCACTCGCCCGCGAACAGGGCCAGCACCTCGCGGGCGAGGTCGGCATCCCCGCCGGTCTGGGCATCCAGGGCCGCGCGGTCGATTTCTGCCATCGGAGACCCCGCAATCCACATGGTATCGGCCGGGTGCCCCCACCCATCGCCTCGCGATTCCGCTCCGTCCCTGGCACGATGGCGTCGCCCCTCGGGCCGGTCGCGGTAACCATTCGGTTAATGTTACCTGGGGGCGGTCTCCCCCGCTCCTATCGAAGCAGGGTGCCGGACTTTAGGCTCGGGTGGTAAACGGGAAGTTGCGTCTTCGGCATGCAAGTGCCGGACCCGTGCGTGCGAGGCGTTTCATGGCGACGGACAAGAAGCTGAAGGACCCGGCCGAGGCCGCTCTCTCAGCCATTGAGCAGGCACTGAGCCTGGACGCCCTGATGCGCGACGGCGGCGCCCGTTCGGAGCCCCGGCTCCCGGATGTCGGCGACACCGAACCGCTGCTCGAGGGCGGGCGCGACGCCTCCGGCCGCCTGCCTCCGCCCCGCCTCGACATCGAGCGCCCGCCGGGCGGCCCGATGCCGCTGACACAGGATCCGCCCCTCGCCTCGGACCTGCCCTCCCCCGATCTCGACCGGCCCCGCCGGGAGGGTGGCCTGCTGCCGCCCGACCGCTCCCTGGTGGCCAACGACGACCGGCGCAACATCGGCATCCTGCAGCAGACCCTGCGGGTGCGCCCCTCGCGCAAGCCCTACATCGTCGCCTCGCTCGCCGGCCTCGCCTGGGTCGGGGCGCTCGGCGGCATCGTCTGGTCGCAATCGGGCGGCGACCTCGCCGGCTTCGTCGCCGGCCTGCCGCCGCTCCAGGCCATGGGCGCCGTCTCGGCGCTGCTCGGGCCGGTGATCCTGTTCGTCGTCGCGGCGATGCTCGCCATGCGCGCCCAGGAGATGCGCCTCGTCGCCCGCGCCGTGGGCGAGGTCGCGGTGCGCCTCGCGGAGCCGGAGGGCTTCTCGACGGACGCCGTGCTGACCATGTCGCAGACCGTCCGCCGCGAGGTCGCGGCGGTGGGCGACGGCGTCGAGCGCGCCCTGGCCCGGGCGGGCGAACTCGAAACTTTGGTACGCGGCGAGATCGCCACCCTGGAGCGCGCCTATTCCGACAACGAGATCCGCATCCGCTCCCTGGTCGATGAACTGGTCGCGCAGCGCGAGGCCATCGTCACCAATGCCGAGCGGGTGCGCGGCGCCATCGCCGGCTCGCACACCAACCTCACCCAGGAACTCGACGGGGCGGCCCAGCGGATCGTCTCGGCCCTCGACGGGGCCGGCGAGCGCGTGACAGGCGCCCTCGACCAGCGGGGCCTCGCCATCACCGCCTCGCTGGGCGAGGTGGGCGAGCGCGTCACCGGCCTGATGAGCGAGCGCGGCGACACGCTGATCGAGCGCCTGTCGCAGACGGGCTCCGGCGTGCGCGAGAGCCTGGAAGGCGTCGGCGCCGACCTCGTCCGCACCTTCGAGGAGCGCACATCCGCCCTCACCGGCTCGTTCGAGGCGACGGGGCAGGCCCTCACCGGGCGGCTCGCCGAGAGCGCGGGCCAGGTCGCGGTATCCCTGGCGGAGACCGGGGCCGGTGTCGGCGCGGCCATCGCGCGGCAGGGCGAGGCGGTGCGGGAGAGCTTCGAGCGCTCCGCGTCGAGCCTGGAGAGCGCCTTCCTGAACCGGGGCACCGAACTCACCGAGCGCTTCGCCGCCACGGGCGCCGAGATCACCGGCCGCTTCTCCGAGGTCGGCGCGGCCTTCACGCAGGACCTGTCGGGCCGGGGCACGGCCCTGCGCACCGAGATCGAGACGGCCGGCCGCGACATCGTCGGCGCCATCGCGCAGAGCGGCCGGACGGCGCAGGACACCCTCGCCCAGGCGGCGGACGGCGCGGCGGCGACGCTGGCCGCCCGCGCCGACGCCGTGCGCGACGACATCGTCGCGGCCGCCGACCGGATCGGGGATGCCGTCAGCGGACGCGGCGGCGAACTCGCCGAGCGGATGGAGGGCATCGTCACCCGCCTGCACGAGACCATCGCCGTCGAGGGGGCGGGCCTGGAGAGCCGCCTCGACGCAGCGGCCGAGCGGGCCAGCGGCCTCGTCGCCGGGCGGGCGCGGGAAGCCGCCGAGGGCCTGGAAGCGGCCTTCACGACCCTCGGCCGGGGCTTCGAGACCGGCGCGGGCGATGCCGTGCGCAGCCTGCGCACCAGCGTCGAGCACCTCTCGGGCGAGATCGACGGCCGCGCCAGCGAGGCGGCGGAGATCATCCGCGCGGCCGCCGCCAATGCGGGCGAGGCGGCGCAGACCCGCGTCGCCGAGGCCGCGACGCGCCTCACCGAGAGCCTGGGCCTGCTGCGCACCGCCTCGGCCGAGGTGACGGGGGCCATCGAGGCGGAATCCGCCATCCTGCTCACCCGCTTCCGCGAAGCCGCCGAGCGGGCGACCGAGGAGCTGGGCGCGCGGGGCGGCGCCGCCGTCACGGAACTGCGGGTCGCCCTCGAAGGGCTCGACCGGGAGCTCGCCGCCCGCACCAGCGCCACGACCGGCGCCCTGGAGCGCGCCGCCGCGCAGGTCGCGTCCGACCTGTCGAACCGCCTCGGGGAGATCGAGGCCACCTTCGGCGCCCATGGCCGTGACGTGGCCGACCTGCTCTCCACCCACGCGGAGGAGACCCACGCCCGCATCGCCGGCACCGGCCGCGACATCGTGCTCGCCGTGGCCAGCCAGGGCGCGCGCATCGCCGACAGCCTCGGCCGCAGCGGCGACACCTTCGCCGAGACCGCCGACGGGCGGGTCAAGGTCATCGAGGAGGTGCTGGGCAGCCGCCTCGCCGCCCTGCAGGAGACCATCGCCCGGGGCGACATCCTCGCCGACCGGATCGGCCGCGACACCGCCGCCCTCGGCGAGACCGTGGGCCACCAGCTGGACGAGGTCACGCGCCTCCTCTCCGACCGGGGCCAGGCCGTGGCCGAGACCATCGCGGGCCAGGCCCGCGAGGCCGGCAGCCTGATCGAGACCCATCTCGGCTCCCTGGAGGAGCGCTCCGCCCGGCACACGGCCGAGGTCGCCAAGCGCACCGCCGAGGTAGCCGAGGCCATGGCCACCCTGGTCGGCCAGCTCGACGGGCAGATTGGCACCAGCGCCGCCGCCCTCACCGAGACCCTGACCGCGCGCACCGCCGCCCTCACAGAGGCGCTGGCCACCCGCGCCGCCGCCCTGGACGAGACCTTCGCCACCCGCGCCTCGACGCTGGACGAGTCCCTCGGCGCCCGCACCGCCGCCCTGGACGAGGCCCTGTCGGCCCGCACGGGCGAGATGGCCCGGATCGTCGAGGAAGGCGGTCGCGGCCTCGTGGAATCCGTGGATTCCCACCTCGCCGCCGCCGCCCGCGACTTCGAGACCCGCTCCGTCGATTTCGGGGCCGAGGTCGAGCGCCGCACCGGCGAGATCGCCCGCGCCCTCGATACCGGCGCCGAGCGGTTCGACGGCACGGTCCTGCGCCGCCTGGAGGAGATTGGCGCGACGCTGGAAGAGCGCGCCCGCCTCGTGGACGAGAGCTTCGGCTCGCAGGCCTTCGAGGCGATCCGCCTGATCGAGGCGCGCACCCGCGCCGTCGATGCGGAGCTGACCCAGCGCACCCGCGACCTCGTGGAGGCGATCGAGACCCGCACGGGCGGGCTCGATGCGGCCATGGCCGAGCGCATCGCCGCCCTGACCGGCGCCGTCGAGGAGCGCACCCGCGCCCTCGACACCTCCCTCGCCGCCCGCGCGGAGGAGATCGCGGCCCTCGTGGACGAGCGCGCCACCGCCGCCGACACCGCCCTGTCGGCCCGCACCGACGAAGTGCGCGCCGCCTTCGCCGAACGCTCCGACCTGCTCGGGCGCCTCATCGACGAGCGCACCGAGGCGATGTCCAAGGAGCTGGACGAGAAGGGCCGGGCGGTGTTCGGCGTCATCGGCAACCGCATCACCGAGCTCGCCCGCCTGTTCGACAGCGGCAGCACCTCGCTCGCCGAACTCATCGACAACCGGGGCGAGGGCGTCCTCGCCAAGCTGCAGCAGACCATCGCCGACGCCGAGCGGATGCTCGAGGAGGGCGAGGGCCGCCTCGGCCACACGCTGGCGAGCCGCACGGGCGACATCAGCGGCCTGCTGGACGAGGGCGTGCGCACCGTGCACGGCCTGCTCGACGACCGCACCAACCAGATCCGCACCATGCTGGACGGGCATGCCCGCACCCTGGTCGAGACCCTGGACGGGCGCACGGGCCCCCTCAGCGAGGCCCTGGACGGCCGTGGCCGCGAACTCGTCACGGCGCTGGAAGGCGCGCTGACGGGCGCCGCCGGGGCGCTGGAGAGCCGCACCGAGGCCCTGGGCAACCTGTTCGACGCCCGCCTCGGGCGCCTGGAGGATCTGGTCGAGGGCCGGGGCAACCGCCTCGCCGAGACCCTGGACGCCCGCGCCGAGGGCCTTCGCAACCTGTTCGAGGAGGCCCAGTCCACCCTCGACGCGGCGGTCGAAGGCGGCAGCGGTCGCTTCGCCGCCTCCGTGGACGAGCGCCTGCAGACCCTGCGCAGCCTGCTCGAGGAGGCCCCCGCCGCCGTGGCGGCCCTGGTCGAGACCCGCGAGCGCCAGCTCGCTGCGACCCTCGACAGCCGTACCCAGCGCCTGCGCGCCCTGTTCGAGGAGGCCCAGGACGGCCTGCGCGACCTCGTGGAGACCCGTGGCGGCGACATCGCCCAGGCGATCGCCACCCAGACCGACGAGATCCGCAGCGTCCTCAACACGGCGCCCGCCGGCATGGCCGACCTGTTCGACGCCCGCCTCGCGGCCCTGCGGACCACCTTCGACGAGGCTCGCACGGCCATCGACGGGCTCCTCGACAGCCGCAGCCGCGGCCTGATCGAGGCCGCCGACGACCGGGTCGGCGCCCTCACCGAGGTGTTCGAGACCCGTCTGCGCGACCTCGACGGGGTCGTGGAAGGCCGCACGCAGGACCTCACCCGCGAGGTCGACGCCCGCGCGGATGCCTTCACCCAGCGGATCGACAGCCGCATCCAGCGCTTCGCGCATCTCGTCGGCCAGCGCGCCGACGCCCTCGCCACGGCCTTCGACGAGCGGCACGACGCCTTCGCCGGCCTCATGGACGAGCGCACCGCCGGCCTGGGCGCCGCCCTGGACGCACGGGCGCAGGCCCATGCGGAACAGGTCGAGGCCCACACGGCGGCCCTGGCCGCGACGCTCGCCGCCCGCGAGGCGGCGCTGGCCGCCCTCATCGACCAGCGCGCCGAAGCGATGGGCATGGGCTTCGAGCGGCGGGCCAACGCCCTCGGCTCCCTGGTGGACGCCCGTGGCGAAGCCCTCGCCCGCCGCCTCGCCGAGAGTGCCGAGACCCTGGTCCGGGCCATCGAGGAGCGGGGCGGCGCCCTGCTCGACAGCCTCAACGCCAGCGGCGACAGCGTCGGCTCCGAACTCGAAGGCCACGTCTCGCGGTTCCGCGCGGCGGTGGACGGCCCGATGCGCGACCTCGCCGACGCCCTGTCCGACCGGGCCGGGACCATCGAGCGCGTGCTGGAGGAGACCGGCCTGCCGCTGGCCGAGACCCTGCGCACCAGCACCGAACGCCTCGCGATCCAGACCCGCGCCTCGGCCGACATCCTCCGCGCGGCGGTGGACGAGGGCGCGGCCCGGACGCTCGCCGACCTCGCGGAGACCAACGACCGGCTCACCCGCGAGCTGGGCGGCGTGATCGTCCGCGTCGAGAGCGCCAACGCGGCCCTGACCGGCCTCGTGGCGGGGGCGGATTCGAACCTCGGCGCCATCGAGCGCAACCTCTCCGGCCGGCTCTCGCAGATCCGCACCGAACTGGAGCGGGTCGCCGCCGAGACCAACCGGGCCGGGGCCGACGTCTCGACCCAGGTCGCGGCGCTGCGCGAGGCCTCGGAAGGGGCCCTGCGCGAGGCGAACGACCTCGCCCGCAACCTCGACGGGGCGGCGACCTCCCTCGACGCGGTCGAGACCCGTCTCTCCTCCGCCCTCACCGAGCGGGAGCGGGCGCTCGCCACCGCCATGGCCGAGTTCGAGGCCCGGGCCGAGACCCTGGAATCGCGCGGTTCGGCCTTCGCCGGCCAGATCGACAAGGTCCTGCGCGAGGCCGAGAACCGGGCGCGCGCGCTCACCGACGCCCTCGCCCGCTCCGCCGAGAGCGCGGGCGAGCAGGTGACGGGGGCCTTCGCCGGCCTGAAGGACGATGCCGGGGCGGAGGCCGAGAAGGCCGCCGCCGGGGTGCGCGAAGCCCTCGACGCCGCCTCCCGCGAGATGCGGGAGGGCCTGGAGGAGGCGCAGAGCCGGTTCGGGGAATCGGTGACGAACCTGCGCGAGATGGCCTCGTCCATCCGCAGCGAGCTCGAATCCACCCGCGCCGACCTCGCCCGCGGCGTCCTCGAACTGCCCCGCGAGACCCAGGACGCGGCCGGCGAGATGCGCCGGGTCGTGGCCGACCAGATCAAGGCCCTCAACGAGCTGTCGGCCCTGGTCGCCCGCACCGGCCGCTCGGTGGACGTCGCGCAGCCCATCGCCCAGACGCAGCGTCGCGTCGCGGAGGGGGGAAGCCGCTCCCTCGCGGCGCCCGCCTCGTCTCCGGCGGCCTCGGCCGCGCCGGCGCCCAGCGCCTCGGCGCCGACCCCGGCCCCCGCCCCGGTGCAGGCGCCCGCCCCGGCGCCCCGCCCGGCCCCGGTGCGCAGCGAGACCCGTCCGGTCACGCCGCGTCCGGTCAACCCGGCCCCCGCCACGGGGGCGGGCGCCAACAAGAAGGGCTGGCTCTCCGACCTCCTCACCCGCGCCTCGCTGGATGACGACGAGGAGAACCCGGCCGCGACCGCTCCGGCCACCCCGGCCCGGACGGCACCGGCTCCGACCCCGGCGCCGGCCGCCTCCCCTGCCCCGCGCAATGGGAAGCCCGCCGCCGAGACCGGCCGGATCGCCCTCGACACGATCTCCACCGACATCGCGCGGATGATCGAGCACCGCACCGCCGTCGACCTGTGGGAGCGGTACCGCCGGGGCGAGCCGAACCTGTTCACGCCGCGCATCTACACGGCGCAGGGACAGACGACCTTCACCGAGATCCAGCGGCGCTACCGCTCGGATCAGGAGTTCCGGCGCAGCGTGGACCGCTACGTGAGCGAGTTCGAACGCCTGCTCGGCGACGTGGTGAAGAACGACCCCGACGCCAAGCGGACCGACGCCTACCTCACTTCCGAGACGGGCAAGGTCTACACGATGCTGGCCCATGCCAGCGGGCGCTTCGAGGGGGCCTGAGCGAGACGGGATCGCGCGCCTTCACGGGGGGCGCGGTCCTAGAGGAGGCCGAGGGCGGCGAGTTCCCGGCGGAGCTTTTCCGGCATCTCGGCGACGTCGCCGCCGAGCCCCGCGCCGAGATCGGCCGGGGCGTCCCCCGGCGCGAGGTATCGCCAGCCCTGGAACGGGCGGCAGGGCCGGGGCACCACCGGCACCAGGGGCGGCGCGAGCACGATGCGGCAGCGGGGAATCCCGTCCTCGCCGGTCAGGGGCTCGAGGGCGACGATCGCTTGGCGGCAGCACAGGCTGCCCCGGATCACCCAGTAGATCGAGCCCTTGCCCGCAATCTCCCGATGCCGCTTGGGCAGGGTGCGCGTGACGTGGACCGGCTGGGCCGGCTGGCTCGCCTGTCGCGCGGCGAGATCGGCCATGGAGGCCGGGCCCACGCTGAGCTTGATGAGGTGCAGGGCCAAGGAACGATGGGGGCTGACGCGGTCGGGCGCCCCCTATATCGGCTCGGACGGCCTCAAGCGAAGAGGGCGAGGCGCTTCTCGGCCGGCTCGGCATCGAGCCCGTCGAGGCTCATCGCCTCCGGCTCGGCGAGGGAGAATTCGAACAGGGCGTCGGCGGGCTCCTCTTCCGTCCAGTGCGGCGGCGAAAGCTCCGACCTGGGCTCCGGCGCGGGCTCGGACTTAAGCTCCGGCTCCGGCTTGGGTTCGGACTTGGGCTCCGCCCTGAGTTCCGGCGGCGTCGAGACCGGGACGAACACGATGTCCTCGTGCAGGGCCGGGCTGCCCGGCTGGGCGACGATGGCCGCCGCCGTCATGGCCGGCACCGACATGGCGATGTAGCGGTCCACGTCGATCTGGCAGAGATCCTCGTCGATGGGCAGGGCGCCCTCGGTCGCGCCCGGAGCAGGCGGGACCCGCGCGATCTCGTCGCCCCAGATCGCGATCATTGAGGCGATCCGGTCCTCCAGGTAGCGGAGGGTGTAGATGATCCGCGCGGTGCGCTGCGCGGTGAGGTCCTGGAAGGAGCAGGCCGTGTAGATCGCGGTCGCGTGGCGGTCGAGGGCCTCGCAGGTCTCCGGCTCGACGTTGCGCTCGCGCAGGGTCCAGGCCGCCTCCTGCACCGCCTCGGCGGCGCCGAGGATGTCGGAGGTCGCCTGCTCGGTGGCCCGCACGATGGCGTCGAGGGCCTGCGAGGCCGAGGTGAGGCGGGTCTGGTCGCCGTCCGGAACGCTGATCGCCGAGATCTCGGCCTTGGTCCGGCTGATCGCCTCGGCCATCTCCGCGAGGCCGCCACGCAGGCTGCCCACCGCATCGACGGGACGCTCGGCGGTGACGCTGCGCTCCAGCCGCTCGATGGCGGTCAGCACCGTCGCCATCTCCTCGGCGCGGGCCCGGCGGGCATGCTCGGCGAGGAAGTGCTGGCCGCGCTCGCTGGCGCCGATCGTCGCCTCGATCGCCGCGTATTCCGCAGCATCGATCGCGTGGGCGCTGGGCAGACCGGACATCGACGGCGCTTCCGACAGGGGCGTCCGGCGGAGCGAAGACCCCGCGCCCGGCGCGTCCCGAACCCCTCAAGATTGACAGAAGCGGTTTAACGGGCGCTTACGACACCCTCCGTCCCACAGCCCCTTTCCCCCGTGCCCGCTTCCTCCGGCGCGCTGCGCCTGTCGCTGCTCTACGCCGTCGTCTTCACCGAGATCGGCATCGCCATGCCGTTCCTGCCCGTCTGGCTCGCCACGCTCGGGCTCGATGCCGGGGTGATCGGCCTGCTGCTGGCGCTGCCCATCGCCACGCGGATCGTCGCCACGGCGCCGCTGATGGGGCTGATCGACCGGGGGCTCGGGGCGCGGCGGCTGATCGTGGCGGGCAGCTTCGGCGTCGCGGCGACTTACGCCGCCATGGCCCCGGCCTCCGGGTTCGGCTGGCCCGCGCTCGCGGTGCTGACCGTGCTGAACGCGGTCGCCGCCGCGCCTCTCGTGCCCTCCATCGACTATCTGACGCTCGCCGCCGCCCGGCGGGATCCCCGCCTCGCCTATTCGCGGATCCGCATGGCGGGCTCGATCGCGTTCCTCCTCGCCAACCTCGCGGGCGGGGCGCTGCTCGCGGCGCTCGGCGGGCGGCTCGCCGTGCCGATCCTGCTCACCGGCCTCGCCCTGATCGCCGGCTTCACCGCGCTCCTCGACCGCACCCCGGCCCTTGCCCCCCGCCGCGCGGCCGGGGGCAAGGGCCCGCCCCTGCCTCGGCGGCTGTGGCTGTGCATCGGCGCCGCCGCCGCGATCCAGGCGGGGCACGCGGCGATCTACGGCTTCGGCAGCATCCACTGGACCGCGCACGGCCTCTCCGCGACACAGGTCGGCGCCCTGTGGGCGACGGGGGTGCTCGCCGAGATCGTCCTGTTCGCGGCGGCCCCTCGCCTGCCCGCCTCCTGGCGTGGGCCGGTGCCGCTCCTCGTCCTCGGCGGGGCGGCGGGCATCCTGCGGGCGGTGGGGCTCTATCTGGTCGGGGACCGGATGGAGACGCTGGTGCCGCTGCAGGTCCTGCACGGCCTCACCTTCGGCGCGACGCAGCTCGGGGCGATGGAGGCGGTCTCGTCCCTGTCGCCCGAGGGCGCGCGGGGCCGGGCGCAGGGTACCCTCTCGGCGGTGAACGCGGGAATCGCCGTCACGGCGACGCTGGCGAGCGGGCTCATCTACCGCGAGGCGGGGCCGCTGGTCTTCCTCGCCATGGCGCCGCTCTCGGCCTGCGGCGTCATTCTGGCGCTGGCCGCTGCACAAGAGAGAAAGCGTCAACCGTAATCTCGTCATAACCGTGGCGCAGCATGGCGTCTCGCGATGGCGTGTCCTCCCGCACGGACGGGGCGGGGCAAGCCTGGCCTTACGATCCGCTCCCGGCGCGGGAGCGGCAACGATCGTGCGACGCGCGCCGGTGAAGGAGTACCCCCTGTTGCTGACCGAAGGGCTCGCGCCCGGCACCGCATCGCTGACGGAGGCGGCTGATGGGCGGTTGCGGCTCGGCGGTCGCTGGACCGCCGACCAGGCGCCGGCCGTGGAGGCCGCGGCCGCCCGGATCGCGGCGGGCGGACCCGCGCGCCTCGCGGTCGACCTCGGGGAGATCGAGCGGCTCGACACCCTCGGCGCCTGGGTGCTGGAACGGACCCGCGCGGAGGTCGAGGCGTCGGGGGGCACCCTCGCCTATCTCGGCACGCGGCCCGAGCACCAGACGCTCCTCGGAGAGGTGGTGATAAGGGGTGAGCCGCCGGCCCCCGCCCCGCGCCTGCGCTTCCCCCTGTCGCTCCTCGACGGGACCGGCCGGCAGGTCGTGCGGGGGAGCAAGGAATTCGGCACCGGCATCGCCTTCCTCGGCGAGGTCGTGGCGGCCTGCGCCCGCGTCGCCCTGCGCCCGCGCAGCTTCCGGGGCACCGCCCTGGTCAACCAAGTCCAGCAGATGGCGCTGAACGGCGCGCCGATCATCGTGCTGATCTCGTTCCTCGTCGGCGGCATCGTCGCGCAGCAGGGCATCTTCCAGCTCCAGCGGTTCGGGGCGCAGACCTTCGTCGTCAACCTGATCGGCCTGCTGATCCTGCGCGAACTCGGGGTGCTGCTCACCGCGATCATGGTGGCGGGCCGCTCCGGCTCGGCCATCACCGCCGAGATCGGCTCGATGCGGATGCGCGAGGAGGTCGACGCCCTGCGCGTCATGGGCCTCGACGCCACCGAGATCCTCATCGTCCCGCGCGTCCTGGCGCTGATGATCAGCCTGCCGATGCTGACCCTGCTCGGCGACCTCGCGGCGCTCGCCGGCGGCGGCCTCACGGCGATGCTCTACGGCGGGCTGACCCTCGATCAGTTCCTCGCCCGGCTGCAGGCGGCGGTGGGCGTGCACCACGTCGTCGTCGGCCTCGTCAAGGCGCCGTTCATGGCGCTCACCATCGGGCTCATCGCCACCATCGAGGGCTTCGCCGTCGAGGGCTCGGCCGAGTCCCTCGGGCGCCGCGTCACCGCCTCGGTGGTGAAGTCTATCTTCATGGTCATCGTCCTCGATGGCCTGTTCGCGGTGTTCTTCGCCGCCATCGACTTTTGAGTTCCGCCCGGTGAGCGACAGCCCCATCATCCGCGTGCGCGACCTCGTGGTCGGCTTCCGCGACAAGACCATCCTGAAGGGCCTCAACCTGGACATCCGCCGGGGGGAGATCCTGGGCTTCGTCGGCCCGTCCGGGCAGGGCAAGTCCGTGCTCACCCGCACGATCCTCGGCCTCGTGCCGAAGCGCTCGGGCACGATCGAGGTGTTCGGCCAGGACGTGGACGGCCTCACCTATGCCGAGCGGCGGCGGATGGAGACCCGCTGGGGCGTGCTGTTCCAGCAGGGCGCCCTGTTCTCCGCCCTCACCGTGAAGCAGAACATCCAGGTGCCGATGCGCGAGCACCTGAAGCTCTCCGGCCGGCTCCTCGACGAGTTCGCCCGGCTCAAGATCGAGATGGTCGGCCTCAAGCCCGACGCCGCCGACAAGCTCCCCTCCGAACTCTCGGGCGGCATGATCAAGCGCGCCGCGCTGGCGCGCTCCCTGGCGCTGGACCCGGAGATCCTGTTCCTCGACGAGCCGACCTCGGGCCTCGACCCGATTGGCGCGGGCGAGTTCGACGACCTCGTCTCCACCCTCAAGGAGACGCTGGGCCTGACCGTGTTCATGGTCACGCACGACCTCGACAGCCTCTACACCGCCTGCGACCGCATCGCGGCGCTGGGCGACGGCCAGATCATCGCCGCCGGTACGGTGGAGGAGATGCTGGAAAACCCCCATCCCTGGTTGCGCTCGTATTTCCACGGCAAGCGCGCCCGCGCCGTCGCGGGCGGGCCCTCGGCCGTGCGCGCGCCGCACCAGGACCCCCTCGTCGCAGCGACCGGAGGCTGACCTCATGGAAACCCGCGCGAACTACGCCCTCATCGGGGCCTTCACCCTCGCCGTCATCCTGGCGGGCTTCGGCTTCACCCTGTGGATCGCGGGCGGCTCGTCCCGGCAGGTGAGCGAGCAGGTCCGCATCGTCTTCTCCGGCTCGGTCGGCGGCCTGTCGCGCGGATCGAGCGTGACCTTCAACGGCATCAAGGTCGGCGAGGTGACGGACATCCACCTCGCCCCGCAGGACCCGCGCCGGGTGCTCGCCATGGTCAAGGTCGAGCCCTCGACGCCGCTCAAGTCCGACACCCGCGCCCGCCTCGATTCGGCGATGCTGACCGGCGTCTCGGTGATCGCGCTGACCGGCGGCGACGCCGACGCGCCGCCCCTGAAGCCCGGCGCCAACGGCGAGCCGGCGACGATCTTCGCCCAGACCTCCGACATGCAGGACATGATGGCGCTGGCCCGGCAGGTGGCGCAGCGGGCGGACGACATGCTCGCGCACCTCGACCGGCTGGTCGCGGGCAACGAGGGCGCGATCTCCCGCTCCCTCGCCAACGTCGAGACCTTCTCGAAGACCCTGGCCGACGCGGCGCCGGCCATGTCGTCCCTGGTAAAGGCGGTGGACGGCAACCGCGTCGTCCGGGTGATCGACAACGCCGACAAGTTCTCCACGGCGCTGGCCAATTCCGCCCCCGACATCCAGGCGGGCCTCCACGACGCCCGCTCGCTCGCGGCCAAGCTTGACGCCTCGGCCGACCGGATCGACGCGGTGCTGAAGGGCGCGGAGGGCTTCCTCGGCTCGGCCGCCGGCAAGGAGGGGACGAGCACCTTCGTGGAGATCCGCGAGGCGGCGATCTCGGTGCGCGACGCGGGCCGGGCCTTCCGCACCATGTCGGAGAACCTCGACAAGCGCACCGCCAGCATCTCCACGAGCTTCGGCCGCCTCTCGGGGACCAGCCGCCGGGAGGTCGAGGCCCTGTCCGGCGACGGGCAGCGCACCCTTGGCACCCTCAACCGCACCGTACGCAGCCTGGAGAAGGACCCTTCGCAGGTCATATTCGGCGGCAAGCCGTCGTTGCCCGAATACAACGGTGGTCGTTGACTTAGGCCCCAAGGCCACGTTTGTGCTGAGCCGCACCGCAGCCTTTCCCGTACGGCATAGTTTCGGTTGAATGGCTTTGGTGACCTGCCGGCTCTCGTCGGCAGGCTCGATTAGGTTGTGTGCATGATCCGTTCGGTCCTTCCGACCGCGACCCTGCTGGTGGCCGCCCTGCTCGGCGGCTGCGCCGGCGGCGCGGCGCCCCTCACCTTCGACCTCGCCGCCCTCCCGGCGGGCGGGCGGCCCGTGGCGTCGGGGCGGGCGATCGTGGTGTCGGAACCCGTGGGGATTCAGCCCTTCGAGGCGGACCGGATCATCGTGCGCGAGGGCGGCGGCTCCCTGTCCTTCCTCGGCGGCGGCCAGTGGGCCGACCGCCTGCCGCGCCTGATCCAGACGCGGATCATTCAGAGCCTGGAGAATGCCGGCCGCCTTCGCTCGGTGAGCCGTCCGGGCGACAAGGTCACGGCCGATTACCAGCTCATCAGCGAGATCCGCGCCTTCGACATCCAGACCGCCACGGGTGAGGCAGTGGTGGACCTGTCGCTCAAGCTGGTGGCGGACGGCACGGGCCGCGTCGCGGCGGCGCGGATCTTCACGGCGCGCGTACCGGTGGGCTCGGTCGATGCGGGCTCCGGTGCCCGCGCCCTCGATCAGGCGCTGGTCATGGTCCTGGCCGACATCGTGAGCTGGGTGAACACCGGGCGGTAAGTCACGGATCCCAAAGGGCGGCGCCCTTTGGCGGGGTGCCGGGGCGGCGCCCCGGCTATTCCATCACGGCGGCCTTCATGATCACCACCATGGTGGCCCGCCCCGGCCCCTCCGCGCAGCGCACGAGGTGCGGCCGGTCGCAGCGGTAGCGCAGGGTCTCGCCGGGCCGCGCCCGCTGGAGGGCACCGCCGACCTCAACCTCGAACACGCCTTCCGTCACCGACAGCGATTCCACCGAGCCGCGCTGGTGCGGGTCGGAATCGAGGACGCCGCCGGGATCGGCGCTGACCTCGTACCATTGCAGCCATTCGACCGTCTTGATCCAGCCGACGATGGCGAGCCGCACCTTGCCGTCCTCGGAGAGGAGGATCGGCGTGTCGGCGCGGGAGGTCTTCTCGATGAAGGGCTCCTCGTCGCCCGCCGCGAGCACCCGCTCGATGGACACGTCGAGCGCCTGGGACAGGCGCCAGATGGTGGCGAGCGTCGGGTTGGTCTCGTTGCGCTCGATCTGGCTGATGATCGACTTGGCGACGCCGGATTGCTCGGCGAGGTCCGACAGGGACAGGTTGTAGGCCTTGCGCAGGCGCTGGATCGTCTTGCCGAGCTGCCCCGACAGGACCTGTGCTCCGGTCAGCAGATCGCGCGTCCTGCCGGCCTTCTCCGGGCGGTCTGCTTGCCGTTCCACCTGATCCCGCATGGTCCTTCGATCCGCCCGGCCGTTCCGTTCATCGAACGATCGTACGCTTCTTCAAACGCAAACGGATGACGGGCGCAAGGTTTCGGCGGGGGCGATGCACATCAGCCGCGCTCGCCCCACCAGGCATGGAAGTGGTGGACCGGCCCATGGCCGTTGCCGATGGTGAGCTCGTCGGCGGCCAGGATCGCGGCGGTGAGGTAATCCTTGGCGGCGGCGACGGCCTCCGGCAGGGGCAGGCCCCGGGCGAGGAGCGCGGCGATGGCGGCCGAGAGGGTGCAGCCCGTGCCGTGGGTGTTGCGGGTCTCGACGCGCGGCGCGGCGAGGCGCCGTTCGAGGCCCTCGGCGGTGGCGAGGAAATCCACGCTTTCCGGGCCGGTCCCGTGCCCGCCCTTCACCAGCACCGCCCGCGCCCCGAGGGCGACGAGCCGCTGCGCCAGGACGGCGCCGTCCTCCTCGCTGTCGTCGCCGAGGAGCACGGCGGCCTCGGGGAGGTTCGGCGTCACGAGATCGACCTGCGGCAGCAGGCGCTCGCGCAGCACGGCGACCGCCTCGTCGGCGATCAGCCGGTCGCCGCTGGTGGCGATCATCACCGGATCGAGCACCACCGGAATCCCGGTCGCGTGGCGGGCGAGGCCGTCGGCGACGGCGAGGATGACCTCCGGCCGGGACAGCATCCCGATCTTCACCGCGCCGATGGTCAGGTCGGAGAACACGCTCTCGATCTGCCGGGTAACGAACTCCGCCGGCACCTCGTGGATGGCCTGGACGCCGCGGGTGTTCTGCGCCGTCAAGGCGGTGACGACGCTGGCGCCGTAGACGCCGAGCGCCGAGAAGGTCTTGAGGTCGGCCTGGATGCCGGCGCCGCCGCCGGAATCCGAGCCTGCCAGGGTGACCGCGATGGCCGTCATCGGTGCGCTCCGCGCTCGGCGAGGGCGGCGTCGATCAGCCCGCGCAGGTGGCGGGCATTCTGGCGCACCGGCTCGACGCCGAACAGGGACGAGATGACGGCGACCCCGTCCGCCCCCGCCGCGATCACCTGCGCCGCGTTGTCGGCGTTGATGCCGGCGATGGCCCCGACCGGCAGGCCCGGCCCCCGCGCCAGCCGCGCCCGGAACAGGATGCGCGATAGCCCGTCGAGCCCGACCGGCGGGTCCGGGTTGTCCTTGCTCGTCGTGGCGAAGACCCCGCCGATGCAGGCGTAATCCACCGGGAGCCGGTAGAGCTCGTCCGCCTGGGCGGCCGTCTTTACGGTGAGGCCGATGATCGCCTGCGGCCCCAGCAGCCGCCGCGCGTCGGCCGGATGCAGGTCCGATTGGCCGAGATGAACCCCGTCCGCCCCCGCCGCCAGGGCGAGGTCGACGCGGTCGTTCACGAGGAGCGGCACCTGCCCGCCGATCGCGGCGCGGATCGCCCGCAGGCGCTCCACCGCCGCGCGGGCATCGGCGATGTCCTTCTCGCGGTACTGGAGCAGGGTGCAGCCGCCCGCCACCGCCTCGGCGCCGAGGCGGCCGAGCGCCGCGCCGTCGAAGCTGCTCACGCCGGTATCGAGGAGCCCGTAGAGCCGCAGGTCCACCGCCCGCACCCCGGCCTGTGCCCTGCCCGTCATCCCGCCCGGTTCCATCCCCGCCTCCGCCAGCCCGGCCCCTGCCCCACGCGGGTGCCCTGCGGCCCGACGGTGTTTGGGTGCCCGAAGCCGGCTTGGCAAGCGGCCTGCGCCAACGGATCGGAAAGGTCGATTGCGCGCGACCGATTGCGCTCTATCATAGGTTGCGCACCGCCAATCCGGCGGGCGTCCCGCACGCCATGCGGGCGATGACAGGAGGAAGCATGGACACGCATGCGACCGGGGATCCCGGAGGCGGCGGCGCCCTCGGCCCCCACAACACGGTGACGGTGGTCGATCCGTCGCCGGTGAACTGGCTCGCCATCACCTGGAACACGATGGAGGAGGCCAACCGGGTCGATCACGAGGGGATCGGCCAGCCGAGCCTCGCCGAATCCTGGCGCTGGCTCGATGGGGAGACCCTCGAACTCACGATGCGCGAGGCCATCTACCAGGATGGCGAGCGCTTCGATGCCGGCATGTTCAAGCTCGGCTTCGACAAGGTGCAGGAATGGACCAACCCGCATCCGCCGGGGGCCTTCCTGAACTTCGCCCGCGACGTGACCTGCGAGGCGGTGGACGACCGCACGATCCGCATGCGCTTCCCCGGCGGCGATTCCGCCGCTTTGATGAAGCTGCGGGGCATGCACCTGCCCTCGACGCGGTTCTGGAACGAGTGGGGCTTCATCGACCCGAAGACGGGATCGGCCGAAGGCCATTGGTGAGTGATCGACGCGCCCGGTCCGTGGGGGACTGGCCCGTTCGTGCTCACCGAGGGTGTCTCGCTGATCGATTCCCGCTCCGACAGGGTCGTGATGGAGCCCAACCCGACCTACTGGAACCCGGCCCGCAGGCCGAGCGTCCGCATCGTCTACGACAACGTCATCGGCAAGGCGGAGGGCATCAAGTCGGTGGCGGCCGGTGACGGCCGGGTCGACGTGGTGTTCGACCTGACGCCGGACGAGGCGAAGGCCTTCCCGGCGAGCGACAAGGGGAAGATCCAGACCAAGAAGGCCAAGACGATCCTGACGGGCGTCTTCAACGAGAACCGGCCGGATTCGCCCTGGCGCGACCCGGCGGTGCGAAGGGCGCTCAACCTCGCCATCGACCGGCAGGCGGTGCTCGACCAGGGGGCGCACGGCTACGGCACGGTGATCCCGGCCTTCATCCAGCCCGGCCGCTACGGCGCGGATCCCGGCCTGAAACCGTTCCCGCACGATCCCCAGGCCGCGAAAGCGGTGCTGGAGAAGGCGGGGCTCGGCGGCCGGGCGCTCGTGTTCGTCGCGTCGCCCGCCTGGACGGGCGTGGTCGAGGCGATCGGCCGGAACCTCGCGGAGATCGGCCTCTCGGCGCGGTTCGTCAGCGACCGGGGCGACCTGCCGGAGGATTTCGACGTCAAGCTCGAATGGTACTTCGACTGGACGCCGCAATATCCGGTCGCCTGCGTCCACCGGGAGTTCTTCGGGAAGGACGCGACCCTGCGCCAGGGCCCGGAGGATCCCGCCTTCGACGCCCTCTACGACAAGCTCCTGCACACCGCAGAGCCGGAGGCGCAGGAGGGCGTGGTGCGGGAGGTGGAGCGCTACCTGCAGGACGAGGCCAAGGCCCTGTTCCTGTATTCGCCCTTCACCCTGTTCGCGGTGTCGGACAGGGTGGCGTTCACGCCCTACGACACCTGCATGTCGGAACTGGCCGAGACCCGGATCAAGGGCTGATACGAGGCGGCGCGGAGTGGATCCGCGCCGCCCCTCCCATCCACGACGCGAAGTCCAAAGAAGAATGATCGTCGCGACGGCGGGGCATATCGACCACGGCAAGACGGCGCTGGTGAAGGCGCTGACCGGAATCGATGCCGACCGGCTGCCGGAGGAGAAGGCCCGGGGCATCACCCTCGATCTCGGCTTCGCCTATGCCCGGCGGGGCGCCCTCTCCCTCGGCTTCGTGGACGTGCCCGGCCACGAGCGGCTGGTGCGCACCATGGTGGCGGGGGCGACGGGGGTCGATTGCGCCATCCTCGTGGTGGCCGCCGACGACGGCGTGATGCCCCAGACCCGCGAGCACGCCGCCATCCTCGACCTGCTGGGCCTCTCCCGCGGGATCGTCGCCCTCACCAAGGCCGACCGGGCCGGGCCGGAGCGGATCGCCGCCGTCACCGAGGACGTGCGCGCCCTCCTCGCCGGCACCGGCCTCGCCGGGGCGCCGATCCTGCCCTGCTCCGCCCTGACCGGCGCCGGCATTCCCGAGGTGCTGGCGCGGCTGGAAAAGGCCGGCGACGGGGTGGCCCCGCGCGGGGCCGGATCCGAGCGGGGCTTCCGCCTCGCCATCGACCGCTGCTTCACCCTGCCGGGCGCAGGCCTCGTGGTGACGGGGGCCGTCCATGCCGGTACGGTGCGGGTCGGCGACCGGGTGCTGGTGTCGGCAAAGGGCATCGAGGCGCGGGTGCGCGGCATCCATGCCCAGGGCGAGGTCGCGGCGGAGGGCCGGGCCGGCGAGCGCTGCGCCCTCAACCTCACCGGCCCCCGCCTGTCGCGCGACGACATCCACCGGGGCGAGTGGGTGCTCGCCCCCGCCCTGTCCGGCACGGCGACGCGCCTCGACGCGCGGATCCGCCTGCTGCCGGGGGAGGCCCGGCCCCTGCGCCACCGGGCGGCGGTGCAGGTCCATTGCGGCGCGGCCGGCGTGACCGGCCGGGTGCTCCTCGCCCCCGAGGCGCCCGCGATCCCGCCGGGGGGCGAGGCCTTTGCGCGGATCGCCCTCGACGCGCCCCTCCATGCCCTCACCGGCGACCGCCTCGTCCTGCGCGATGCCGTCGCCGCGCGCACGATCGGCGGCGGCCGGGTGATCGACGCCGACGGGCCGCGCCGGGGGGCGTGGCTCCCCGCCCGCCGGGCCGTCCTCGCCGCCCTGGCCGAGCCCAAGGACGGGGCCGCCCTCGCCGCGCTGCTCGATGCGGAGCCGGCGGGGCTCGAGGTCGGGCGCTTCGCGCGCCTGCGCAACATCCCGCCGCCGGCCCTCGACGGGCTGCTTGCCGGGCACGCCGCGCGGGTCGTGGATACGGAAGGCCGGCGCCTCGCCTTCCCGGCCGCGCGGGTCGCGGATCTGGAGGCGCGGCTCGTCGCTCTGTTCGAGGCGCGCCACGCCGCCGAGCCCGACAATCCCGGCCTCTCGGCGGACGAGGTCGCGGCCGACCTGTCCGCCGCCGACCGGCCCCTCGCCCGCCTCGTCCTCGACGGTCTCACCCGCGCCGGGGCGCTCGCCCGGCGGGGTGCCCTGCATCACCGGCCCGGCCACGAGGCGCGCCTCGCCCCCGCCGACGCGGCGCTCTACGCGGAGATCCGCGCGGTGGTGGAGGCGGCCGGGCGCGACCAGCCGCGCCTGCATCTGCTGGCCGAGCGCCTCGGGCGGGAACCGGAGGCCGTGCGCCCCCTCCTCGACAAGGTCGGGCGCATCGGCTGGCTGCGGCGGGTCTCGAAGGCCTATTACCTCCCGCCGCCGCTGCTGGCCGACCTCGCCCGGATCGCCGAGGCGGTGGCCGGCGAGCATCCGGAGGGGTTGCTCACCGTGGGGCGGTTTCGCGAGGCGGCCGGGATCGGCCGCAACATGACGATGCCGGTGCTCGAACATTTCGACGCGGTCGGCTTCACCGCGCGGATCGCGGACGGGCGGCGCGTGCGGACGGGCTGGCGCGACCTGTTCGGCGCGGATGCGCCCTGACGCGCACTGGATACCGCCGGCCGGCAGGCGTATCTCACGGGGTATCCTTGTGAACGGAAAGGTTTGGGACTCATGTCCGGCACCACCCGTACGAGCGCCGACCTCGACCCCCGCCGGCGCCGCACCCTGTTCCGGGCGTGGCACCGGGGCATCCGCGAGATGGACCTGATCATGGGCCGCTTCGCCGATGCGGAGATCGGCGACCTGTCCGAGAGCGAACTCGACGAGTTCGAGGCGCTGATCGAGGTGCCCGACCGCGACCTGTTCAAGTGGCTGACCGGCGAGGCCGAGACGCCCTCGAACTACGACACGGCGGTGTGGCGGCGCCTGCGCGACTTCCACCGCCACGACGCGCCGATCCATTCGTGAGGGAGCCCGCGATGAGCGAGGAGAGCACCGTGCCGAAGGCCCCCTACGACCACCCGGCCCGCTCCATCGCCACCGAACTGGTGGTGCGCGTGATGTTGGAGATGCTGGAGCGCTCCGACCCGACGCTGCGCGCCGAGATCCTGCGCCAAGCCGGCAGCCGCGCCGCCGCCATGACGGAGGGCATGCCCAACGCGGAGTTCTTCCGCGGCCGGGTGGAGATGGCCCTGCAGGAGATCATGGCGAAGGAGTGAGGACGCTCAGCCCGCGTTCTCGTTGGCCCGCATGTAATGCCGGAGGACGGCGTTGATGCGGGTCTGGTAGCCGCGCCCGTCCCGGCGGAAGAAGCGCAGCACGTCGCTGTCGAGCTTGATCGAGATCGCCTCCTTCGCCGGCACCGGCGCCAGCGCCCCGTCCCAGAAATCGTCGTCCAGGGCGGGGTGGTCGGGATCCGAGGCCGCCAGGGCTTCGATCTCCGCCTCGGTTAGCGCGGCGAGCTTGGCGTGATCGCTCCGGCCCTCCGTGGGCCGATAGGACCCGTCCGGCTGGCGACGCAGCAGCGTGCCGTCCGACAGGCGGGTGAAGAGGATCTCAGAGGCGTTCGCCATAGCGTGCCCGCTCCTTCCGGTTGGCCGGCCAGGCGGTGACGAGCCACGTCACCGGCCCGCGCATCGTGTAGACGACCGTATAGACGCCGCCCAACGCCGCGCCGACCGTGACCCTTCGGACCTCGCCGTAATCCCGCCGGGCATCGACCACGTCGAGCCGATCGGGATCGGAAAACACTTCGGCCATGTCGAGCAGGTCGAGATGCCGCTCGCTCAGCAGAAGGTGGCGTTTGCCGGGATCGCAGCCGAACAGCCGTTCCATGAACGCATCGTCTATACCCGAATCTATACCCGCGCCAGCGATGTGGCCGCTGCGGCCCGCAGGCGCATCCGGAACCCTGGATCGATGCAGCGCGATGGGCTAACGCCCGCCTGACCCGTGGACGCCGCCCTGGCGGACGAACATCCCGCGAACGAGCCCCGATGGCCAAGCCTCAACCGAAGCCGCAGCCGGCTGCCCCCAAACAGCAGACCGCCCGCTTCGCCCTGCCGAAATCCTCCGCCCTGGCCAAGGCCATGGACGCGCTCAAGCGCGGCGACAGCCCGACGCTCGCGGGCGTGCCGGAGGGGTTCGACGCCGTCGTGGCCGCCGACCTCGCCCGCGCCCTCGCGCCGGACGCCAAGGGGCCGGCGGTGCTGGTCCACGTGGCGCGTGATTCGGGGCGCTCGGCCTCGTTCCAGGCGGCGCTCGGCTTCGCCGCCCCCGAACTCGACATCATGTCCCTGCCCGCCTGGGACTGCCAGCCCTACGACCGGGTCTCGCCGACGACCGGCGTCGCCGCCCAGCGGGTGACGGCGCTCGCCCGCCTCGCACGGACGCGCTCCTCCGAGGAGCGCCCGCGCATCCTCTGCACCACCATCAACGCCCTGGTGCAGCGGGTGCCGCCCCAGGCGCACATCGCCCGCGAGACCTTCTCGGCGGCCATCGGCAACGTCGTGAAGATGGACGACATCGTCGCCTGGGTGGAGGCGAACGGCTTCCTGCGCACCGGCACCGTCCGCGATACCGGCGAATACGCGGTGCGCGGCGGTATCCTCGACCTGTCGCCGCCGGGCCTGGCCGCCCCGATCCGTCTCGACTTCTTCGGCGACACGCTGGAATCGATCCGCGCCTTCGACCCCGAGACGCAGCGCACCACCGGGCAGCTCCGCTCCCTCGACCTCGTGCCGATGAGCGAGGTGCAGCTCACCACCGAGACGATCCGGCGCTTCCGGCAGAACTACATCCAGAGCTTTGGTGCCGCGACCCGCGACGACCGGCTCTACGAGACCGTGAGCGAGGGCCGCCGCTATGCCGGCCTCGAACACTGGATGCCGCTGTTCTACGACCGGCTCGACACCCTGTTCGACTACCTCGCCGGGGTGCCGCTCCTCCTCGATCCGCAGGTGGAGGAGGCGGCGGCCGAGCGCATCGCCCTGGTGCAGGATTACTTCCAGGCCCGCGAGACCGCCCTCAAGCAGCCGCAGGCGGGCGTGGCGCCCTACAAGCCGCTGCCGCCCCGCGCCCTCTACCTGATGCAGAACGAACTGAAGGAGCGTTTCGCCACCGCCACGGTGGCGCGGATGACGCCCTTCGATCAGCCGGATTCGGAGGCGCGCACGGTCATCGATTGCGGCGCCAAGCCCGGCCGGAGCTTCGCCCCCGAGCGGGCGGACGAACATGCCGCCGTCTTCGACGCGGCGGTCGCCCATATCCGCGACCTGCAGGGATCCGGTCATCACGTGATCCTGGGATCCTGGTCCGACGGCTCCCGCGACCGGCTCTGCGGCGTGCTCGCCGACCACGGCCTCAGGAAGCCCGTGGCGATCACCCGGCTCGCGGACGTCTACGCCCTCAAGCGCGGCACCGACACGGCGGTGGCGGTGTGGGGGCTGGAGGCCGGCTTCACCGTGGGCGAGCTGGCGGTCGTGTCCGAGGGCGACATCCTCGGCGACCGGCTGGTGCGCCAGAAGCGCAAGGCCAAGCGCCCGCAGGACGTGATCCTGGAGGTCCAGGCCCTCCAGCCCGGCGATCTCGTCGTCCATGCCGACCACGGCATCGGCCGGTTCATCGGCCTCAAGACGATCCACGCGGCGGGCGCCCCGCACGATTGTTTGGAGTTGCAATACAACGGCGGCCAATTGCTGCTGCCGGTGGAGAACATCGAGCTCCTGACCCGCTACGGCTCGGAGGACTCGGAAGTCGCCCTCGACCGGCTCGGCGGCGGCGCGTGGCAGGCCCGCAAGGCCAAGATGAAGCGCCGCATCCTCGAGATGGCGGGCGAGCTCATCAAGGTCGCGGCGCAGCGCTTCGTGAAGAAGGCCCCCGTCCTCCACGCGCCGGAGGGGCTCTACGGCGAGTTCGCCGCGCGCTTCCCCTTCGAGGAGACCGAGGACCAGGCGAACGCCATCGAGGCGGTGCTCGACGACCTCAATGCCGGCCGCCCGATGGACCGGCTGGTCTGCGGCGATGTCGGCTTCGGCAAGACCGAGGTGGCCCTGCGCGCCGCCTTCGCCTGCGCCATCGCCGGCAAGCAGGTGGCGGTGATCGTGCCGACGACGCTGCTCGCCCGCCAGCATTACCGGACCTTCGCCGAGCGCTTCAAAGGCCTGCCGGTGCAGGTGGCGCAGCTCTCGCGTTTCGTCTCGACGGCCGACATGAAGCAGACCCGCGCCGGGCTCGCGGCGGGCACGGTCGACATCGTCGTCGGCACGCACGCGCTGCTTGCCAAGAACATCGCCTTCAAGGATCTCGGCCTGCTGATCGTGGACGAGGAGCAGCATTTCGGCGTCTCCCACAAGGAGCGGCTGAAGGCGCTGCAGGCGGACGTGCACGTCCTCACCCTCTCGGCGACGCCGATCCCGCGCACCTTGCAACTCGCCATGACCGGCGTGCGCGAACTGTCGATCATCGCGACCCCGCCGGTGGACCGGCTGGTGGTCCGCACCTTCATCACGCCCTTCGACCCGCTCTCGATCCGCGAGGCGCTGCTGCGCGAGCGCTATCGCGGCGGGCAATCGTTCTACGTGGTGCCGAGGATCGAGGACCTCGCGGAAGTCAAAAAATTCCTCGACGCGGAGATGCCGGAGATCAAGGTCGCGGTGGCCCACGGCCAGATGGCGGCGGGGCAGCTCGAAGACGTGATGACCGCCTTCTACGAGGGCAAGTTCGACGTGCTGCTCTCGACGACCATCGTCGAATCGGGCCTCGACATCCCGACCGCCAACACGCTGATCGTCCACCGGGCGGACATGTTCGGCCTCGCCCAGCTCTACCAGCTGCGCGGGCGCGTCGGCCGCTCCAAGGCGCGGGCCTACGCCCTGTTCACGACGCCGGCCGGGCGGCAATTGACCCCGCAGGCCGAGCAGCGGCTGAAGGTGCTTCAGGGCCTCGACACGCTGGGCGCGGGCTTCCAGCTGGCGAGCCACGACCTCGACATCCGCGGCGCCGGCAACCTCTTGGGCGACGCGCAGTCCGGCCACATCAAGGAGGTCGGCTACGAGCTCTACCAGCAGATGCTGGAGGATGCGGTCACGGCCCTCAAGGCGGGCATCGAGGACGTGCCGGAGGAGGCGTGGTCCCCGACCATCGCGCTGGGCGTCCCGGTCACGATCCCGGAGGAATACGTCGAGGACCTGTCGGTGCGCCTCGGCCTCTACCGGCGGCTCGCCACCATCCAGGACGATGCCGAGATGGAGGCTTTCGGCGCCGAGATGATCGACCGGTTCGGGCCGCTGCCGCCGGAGGTGGAGCAGCTGCTCAAGATCGGCACGATCAAGATCCTGTGCCTCAAGGCCAACGTGGAGAAGGTCGAGGCCGGGCCGAAGGGCGTGGTCGTCCACTTCCGCGACCGGTCCTACGCGAATCCGCAGGGTCTCGTGGCCTTCGTCGCGGAGCAGGCCTCCTTCGCGAAGGTGCGGCCGGACATGAGCGTGGTGTTCGTGCGCGAGTTGCCGTCGATCCCGTCGCGGCTGAAGATCGCCACCGACGTCCTGCGCAACCTCGTGAAGATCGCCGGGCGGGGGAAGAAGGCGGCGTAGGGGGCTTCGCGCCGACCTGCCTGCTCATTCCCTCTCCCCGCGAGCGGGGAGAGGGCCGCGACGACCCCGTCATCGGCGCGGCGAGGCGGCAGCCGGGGGTGAGGGGGCGAGCCGAACGAGACTCCTCCGGCAACCCCCCTCACCGCCGCTACGGCTTCGCCTCCGCTCCCCGTTTGCACGACGAGGTGCAAACGGGCCTCTCCCCGCAAGACGGGGAGAGGGGAAAGACCCGCCCCCCTTCTTTTCTCCCCGGCGCGACCGAACCTTCCCGGATCCGCGAGGTTCAACCCCTGAGATCGGACGATACTCCCCCTGAGTATCGTCCGGGTCCGCTGCGCTTTCGCAGGGAGGAACCTCCATGTTCTATTTCGACAAGCGCCTTCAGTATCCCGTGAAGGTCGAAAACCCCGATCCGATCTACGCGCGCATGCTCCAGCAGGCGATCGGCGGGATCGAGGGTGAGATCCGGGTCTGCATGCAGTACTTCTTCCAGGGCTGGGGCGCCCGGGGGCCGACGACCAAGTACCGCGACATGCTCCTCAACACCGCCACCGAGGAGATGGGCCATATCGAGATGCTGGCGACCGCCGTCGCCCTGAACCTCGAGAACGCCCCGACCGCCCTGCAGGAAGAGGGCGCGGCGGATGGCGTCGTCGGCGCCGTCATGGGCGGGGGCAACGCCCGCCACACCATCGAAGGCATGCTGCACCGGCACGTCCTCTCGACGGGCATGGCCGCCTTCCCCGCCAATTGCGAGGGCGTGCCCTTCGACATGAGCCACATCTACGCCAGCGGGAACCTCGCGGCGGACATGTACTGCAACGTCGCCGCCGAGAGCACCGGCCGCGTCCTCGCCGTGCGCCTCTACAACGCCGCCCACGATGCCGGCATGAAGGACATGCTGCATTACATGATCGCCCGGGACACGATGCACCAGCAGCAGTGGCTGGCGGTGATCGAGGAACTCGGCGGCCATCAGGGTGCCCTGCCGATCCCGAACTCCTTCCCGCAGGAGAAGGAGGACAGCGAGAACGCCTACAATTTCTACGTCAGTTCCATCGACGGCACGACGCCGGAAGGACGCTGGACGCAGGGCCCGTCGCTGGACGGCAAGAGCACCTACAGCGTGTTCAAGAACAAGCCCCTGGGCGAAGAGCCCGTCCTCGGCCCGGCCCGGCCCGACAGCGGCGCCCAGACCGAGCAGATGTAAGCCCGACCCCGCCGCCCGGTGCGTGCCGGGCGGCGGCTCCGCGTCTCGTTTCAACCTATGATACGGAGGCTCGAACTTTCCGAACGGGGCGGGGATGTCGCGCGAGACCGTAGACGAGACTGTAGACGAGACCGAGGATGACATCCGGGGAGATGTGGTCGGCGACCGGATCCTGCTGAAGCGGGGCGCGGCGGCCAAGCGTCCCCTCATCCAGCGGTTGAACCGGATCGAGGGCCAGGTCCGGGGCCTGCGCAAGATGATCGAGGAGGACCGCTACTGCCTCGATGAGGTGCAGCAGATCAACGCCATGACGGCGGCGCTGCGTGAGGTCGCCATGGCGATCATCGCCCAGCATGTCACGGCCGGCGTGAAGATCGCCGCCGACCCCGAGACCTCCGAGGACGTGGCGCTCGCCGACGTCACCCGTGTCCTGCGGGCGGCGATGCGGCTCGACACCTAGCCTGACCGTTGCAACCGGAGCCTGAGTCTGGCTCTCTCCGCCCGGCGGGGGATGGTGCGATGGCGGATACGATGCGGGCCGGGACGGCGCCGGCGGACAAGCCGGGCCTGTTCGCGCCGCTCTTCACCGATATTCGCGTGGCGGCGGTGCTGGGCCTCGGCTTCGCGCAGGGGATGCCGTTCCTCCTCGTCTACGCGACGCAATCGGCATGGCTCAGCGAGGCGAAGGTGCCCCTGGCGACCATCGGCCTGATGAGCGAACTGACCATCGCCTACAAGTTCAAGTTCCTCTGGGCCCCCTTCCTCGACCGCTACGATCCGCCCCTCCTCGGGCGCCTCCTCGGGCGGCGGCGGGGCTGGATCGTCGCCGCGCAGATCGCCGTGGCGGCGGCGCTCGCGGGCGTCGCCTTCGGGGACCCCGCCCATTGGCTTGCCTGGACGGTGGCGTTCTCGCTGGCGCTCGGCGTCGCGGGGGCGACGCAGGACATCGTGGTCGATGGCTGGCGCATCGCCGTGGCGCCGCTGGAGCGGCAGGCGCTGATGTCGTCCTGGGCCGAGATCGGCTTCCGCTGCGGCAACCTCGCGGCGGGCGCCGGGGCGCTCTACCTCGCCGACGCCTATGGCTGGCGCGTCGCCTATCTCTGCATGGCCGCGCTGATGGCGCCCGGCACCATCGCCGCGCTCCTGGCCCCCGAACCCTCGACGGAGGGGCAGCCCACCCGCGCGGGCCTCGTGGAGACGATCTGGGCGCCGATCCGCGACCTCCTCGCCCGGCTCGGGCCGCTCGCCGTGCCGGTCCTGCTGCTGGTGGCCGGGTTCCGGATGCCCGGCTACGTCTCGAACGCCATGGCGATCCCGCTGTTCAAGCAGCTCGGCTACTCGAACACCGACATCGCCACCGTGACGAAGCTGTTCGGCTTCTGGATCGCGCTGGCCGGCACCTTCCTCGCCAGCGCGATCATCCAGCGGGTCGGCATGATGGCGAGCCTGTTGATCGGGACGGTGGCGGCCTCGGCCTCGCACCTCGCGCTGGCCTATCTCGCGTGGCACGGCGGCCATGGCGGCGCGGCCTTCTGGACCTTCGCGATGAGCGTCGGCATCGACGGGTTCGCCTACGCCTTCGCCTCCATCGTGCTCATCACCTACATGTCGCGCCTGTCGGATTCGCAGCACGCGGCGAGCCAATACGCCCTGCTCACCTCGCTCTGCGCCCTGCCCGGCAGCGTGCTCGCGGGCTTCTCGGGCTTCGTCATCGAGGAGACCGGCTTCCCGCTGTTCTTCGCGGGCACCTCGCTCATCGGCCTGCCGGTGGCCGCCCTTTGCGTGTACGTGGCGCGCAAGCACGGCCCGATGGAGGCCTGAGCGGATTCCGGCCCGGTCTTAGCCGGAGATTAACCCTGATCCCCGCTTAATCGCCACGGTTGAGTTTTCCCGAACGGGTGTTCCGGCCTGCCCGGCCGACGTGCGCGGATGCGTTCCGCGGCGACGGACGGCGGCTGCCCGACGGGGCGAGCAGGGCCCAGTCACGTCATGTCCAGCATCGCGTATGCCCGCCGCCCGCGTCATCGGCGCTCGAAGCTGCCGGCGCTCGCCTGCCTCGCCGCCGTCGCGGCGGCGGGCTGGACGGTCCTGAACCGGTCGGAGGGCGAGACCCGCCTCACCGTTCCGGCGCAGGAGGAAGCCCAGGCCCAGGCGCCGACGCCCGCCCCGGCTTTGCGGCTCCGGTCGGACCTCGCCTGGGTCTTCGCCCCGGCGCCGATCCTCGGGGCCGAGGCCGCCGCCGGCTTCGTCCGCGACCTGCCGATTCTGGCCCTGAACACGAGCGCCCCGGCGAACCTGCGCCCATCGCTGGTCGCGGAGGCCGCGCCCGCCCGCGTCCCGACCCCCGCCGCCGTGACGCCGGTCCGCCGGGTCGCCTCGGCCGAACCGACCCTGGTGCCGCTGCCCGTCCGCCGCCCCGCCGCCCTGCCGGGCCCGGTGCAGGCCCAGGCTCCAGTGCAGGCCCAGGCCCAGGCTCCGGTGCAGGCGACCCCCCAGGCGCCGGTGCGGATCGCCGCCCGCCGCGCCCTGCCCCGCACCCGCGACGTGTTCCGCGCCGCCATCGCCGAGGAGCCCTCGTTCCTCGAACGCCTGTTCGGCGGCGGCAACGCGACTTCCTCCGGCCAGGGCGCGCCGCAGGCCCTCGCCTATGCCAACCCGGACGCGGTCGCACCGTCGCGCGGCCGCCTCATCCCGAGCCCCTCGGTCGGCGCTTCGGAGGGTACGGCGGTCTACGACATCAGCGCCAGCACCGTGACGCTGCCCAGCGGCGAGGTGCTGGAGGCCCATTCCGGCTACGGCAACCTGATGGACGACCCGCGCTACGTGCACGTGCGGATGCGCGGCGCCACCCCGCCCGGCACCTACGACATGCGGGAGCGCGAGACGCCGTTCCACGGCGTCCGGGCGATCCGCCTGACGCCGGTCGGCGGCAGCGGTGCGATCCACGGCCGCGACGGCATCCTCGCCCACACCTACATGCTGCGCGCCCAGCCCGGCGCCTCGAACGGCTGCGTCGTGTTCCGCGATTACGACCGCTTCCTGCGCGCCTACCTGCGCGGCGAGGTGCGCCGCCTCGTCGTCGTGGCCGGCAACCGCTCGCCCCGGATCGATCTCGCCGATCGGAGCCGTTAAGCTGTCTGAACGGCGCGAATGCTTAATGAATTGCGGAAACAATCAATAAAAATTCATTTCGTGCTGTGGATAGAGTTGATTTCTCACGTCACAGCATGATCTGAGCGAAAAAGTGGTGGCCAATGTTGCCGTCACGTTGCAGGAATGTTTCCGACGAACGCGGAAACGTGCCGTGAAGAAGATCATCCTCGCCACCGCCCTCTTCTCGCTTGCCGCCGCCGGGGCTTATGCCGAAGCGCGGATCTACGAGGACGGGCGCACCCTCACGAGCACGGCCATCCGGCCGCAGGCCGCCACGTTCCAGCCTTCGCCGATCCCGACGCAGTGGGTCGTGGCCGGCAACCCCGTCGCCGAGGCGGCGGAGGTGTCGCGCACCGAGGATGACGGCGCGCAGGTCTTCCTGTGGCGGGTGAGCGCCGGCACCTTCAACTGGACCCACAGGTCCGATGAGATCATCACGATCCTGAAGGGCGAGGTCTTCGTGACCGACGCGGACGGCACCCGCCATCACCTGACCGTGGGGGACGTGGCGCATTTCCCGCAAGGCGCGGTGCAGACCTGGGAGGTGCCGCAGGAATTGCTGAAGTCGGCGATCCTCAAGCACCGCGCGCCCTCGACGGTCGAGGCGCCCATGCGCTGGCTGCGGCAGGTCCGCGCCCTGGTCCTTGGCTGAGGGACCGGGACTCCCCGAAGACGTGACCATTTGTAACGGCTTCGCGTCTCCGCAGGGAGATTCGGAGCCGTTTCCGCGTGGGCGGCGCCGTTCATGCCGTTGCTTTCGGGAGGTCGCTGGCTATAGTCCGGCCGCTTTTCGCCGGGCCTCCCCCCTGCTCAGACGACCCCACGTTCGGGGGCGGGCCGGCCTTCCAGACGCAGGAGATGCACGTTGATCACCCCCGCTTTCGCGCAAGGGGCCGGCGCGACCGCCGCCGGTGGAGCGGAGATCGCCTTCCAGGTGATCCCCTTCGTCCTGATCTTCGTGATCATGTACTTCCTGATCCTCCGGCCGCAGCAGAAGCGGGTCAAGGACCATCAGGCGCTGATCAAGGCCGTGCGCCGGGACGACACCGTCGTCACCAATGGCGGCCTCGTCGGCCGGGTGGTGAAGGCCCAGGACGACCAGCCAGAGATCGAGGTCGAGATCGCTCCGAACGTCCGCGTCCGGGTCGTGCGCTCGATGATCTCCGAGGTCCGCGCCAAGGGCGGCCCCGCCAAAGCTGCGTGAGGATGGCTGCGTGAGACGGGCCGCCTGAGGCGGCCGTTCCGTTCGGGCATCACATGAGGAGGCCGGTGCAAGCCGCCGGCCAATCAAGAGAAACGATTCGCCGATGTTGCGCTTCTCCCGTGCGAAGATCGCCGCGACCCTCGCGATCATCCTGGTGGGGCTGGCGCTCGCCGTGCCGAGCTTCTTCTCGCCGGAGCAGCGGAAGGGCTTCCTCGCGAGCCTGCCGCCATGGTTCCCGCACTGGATCGTGCCGACCCGGGCCATCGTGCTCGGCCTCGACCTCCAGGGCGGTTCGCAATTGCTCCTCGAGGTCGATCAGAACGATCTGATCGCCTCCCAGGCCAAGTCCCTGCGCGATGACGTGCGCCGCGTCCTCCAGCAGGAGAGCGTCCGCGCCGACGGCGGCATCCAGCTGCTCCAGCGCGGCGTGCAGGTGAAGGTCACGGACGACGCGGCGCGGGCCAAGGTCCTGCCGAAGCTGCGCGACCTCGCCGCGCCCATCGCCACCTCCATCGGCCAGACCGGGGCCCGCACCCTCGACGTCACCGAGCAGCCGGGCGGCGTGGTGCGCCTGACCCTCACCGATGCCGGCATCGTCGACCGCACCCGCCGGGCGGTGAGCCAGGGCATCGAGGTCATCCGCCGCCGCCTCGATTCGACGGGCACGACCGAGCCCTCGATCCAGCAGCAGGGCGCCGAGCGCATCCTGATCCAGGTGCCGGGCGAGCAGAACCCCGAGCGGCTGGAGAAGCTCCTCGGCTCCACCGCCAAGCTCGAGTTCCGCATGCTCGCCGACAGCCCCTCGGGCGACGTCGATATGCTGCCCTCCAAGGACGGCAAGGGTGCCAAGGTGCCGGTGGAGCGCCGGGTGATGGCCGACGGCAGCGAGCTGACCGACGCGCAGCCCGCCTTCGACCAGCAGAGCCACGAGCCGATGGTGAGCTTCAAGTTCAACCTGCGCGGCGCCCAGCGCTTCGGGCAGGCGACGAGCGAGAACATCGGCCGCCCGATGGCCATCGTCCTCGACAACGAGGTGGTTTCGGCCCCCGTCATCCGCTCGGCGATCACCGGCGGTTCCGGCCAGATCACTGGCAACTTCACCGTGCAGCAGGCCAACGACCTCGCGGTCCTGCTCCGGGCCGGCGCCCTGCCCGCCAAGTTCACCGTGGTGGAGCGCCGCGTCGTCGGGCCGGGGCTGGGCCGCGACTCGATCGAAGCGGGCAAGCTCGCAACGCTGGTCGCCGCCGGCCTCGTCGTCTGCTTCATGTTCGCGACCTACGGGACGTTCGGCTTCATCGCCAACATCGCCCTGATGGTCCACGTCGGGCTGATCCTCGGCCTGATGTCGGTGCTGGAGGCCACGATGACCCTGCCGGGCATCGCGGGCATCGTGCTCACCATCGGCACGGCGGTCGATTCGAACGTGCTGATCTACGAGCGCATGCGCGAGGAATCCCGTGCCGGCCGCTCGCTGATCTCGGCCCTCCAGGCCGGCTTCGACCGCGCCTTCGCGACGATCATCGACTCGAACTCGACCATGGCCATCGCGGCCCTGATTCTGTTCTTCATGGGCTCCGGCCCGGTGAAGGGCTTCGCCGTGGTGTTCATCCTCGGCATCCTCACCACCGTCATCACCGCCGTGACCCTCACGCGGATGATGATCGCCGTGTGGTACAAGTCCTTCCGGCCCAAGGCCCTGCCGTTCTGATTCTCGGGAAGAGGTCGCCCCGCGCCGGCTCGACCAGCCGGCGCCGCTGACATCCTCCGCACGTTAGGTCCGACACCATGCGCCTGCTTCGCCTCTGGCCCGACCAATCGCATTTCGACTTCATGCGGTTCCGGCGCTTCACCTTCCCGCTCTCGGCGCTGCTGTCGCTGGCGACGGTGGTGCTGTTCCTGACCGTCGGGCTGAACTTCGGCATCGACTTCAAGGGCGGCACCCTGGTCGAGCTGCAGGCGAAGTCGGGCAAGGCGGATGTCGCCGCCATCCGCCACACGGCGGCGGCCTTCGGCTACGGCGAGCCCGAGGTGCAGGAACTGGGCAACCAGGGCACCGTGCTGGTGCGCCTGCCGCTGCAGAGCGGCGAGCAGGGCCAGACGGCGGTGATGAACAAGGCGCACGCCGCCTTCGACCAGGATTACGATTTCCGCCGCACCGAGACGGTCGGCCCCCGCGTCTCGGGCGAGCTCGTCCAGTCGGGCACCATCGGCGTCGTGCTCTCGGTCATCGCGGTGCTGCTCTACCTGTGGTTCCGGTTCGAGCGGGAGCTGGCGCTCGGCGCCATCGTCGGCACCCTGCACGACATCGTGCTGACCGTCGGCGTGTTCATCATCACCCGGATCGAGTTCAACATGACCTCGATCGCGGCGATCCTCACCATCGTCGGCTACTCCCTGAACGAGACGGTGGTGGTGTTCGACCGGACCCGCGAACTCATGCGGCGCTACAAGACCATCCCCACCGTCGAACTGCTCAACCTGTCGATCAACTCGACCATGTCGCGCACGGTGATGACCTCGATCTCCTCGGCCCTGTCGCTGCTGGCGCTGGTGCTGTTCGGCGGCGAGGCGATCAACGGCTTCGCGGTGGTGATGCTCTGCGGCGTTCTGATCTGCACCTACTCGGCGATCTTCATCTCGACTCCGGTGTTGATCTATCTCGGGTTGATGCTGTCGGGCGCCCGGGCGGCTTCCGAGCGGTCCGGCCTCCCGCAACCGGCGGAGTAGTCCTCAAGGGCATGGCAGAGCAGGCGCCTCCGGCAAACTTCGATTCCGGCTTCGTGCCGGGGCGGCACATCATCGACACCTACGGCAATGGCGGCTTCCGCTTCGCCGGGATGTCGCATCGCGGCTCGATCCTGCTCCTGCCCTCCGGCGTGCGGGCGTGGCCCGTCGAGGCGCCCCGCGAGATCGACCGGACTTCGCTCCGTCCGGTCCAGGCCGAGGCCGGGGACGTCGAACTGCTGCTCGTCGGCACGGGGCTCGACATCGCGGCGATCGACCCCGCCCTGCGCGGCTGGCTGAAGGATGCCGGGGTCGGCCTCGACGTGATGCAGACGGGGGCCGCCGCGCGGACCTACAACATCCTGGTGGCCGAGAACCGCAAGGTTGCCGCCGCGCTGATCGCGGTCGCCTGATGGCGGAGGCGGCGCGGGATCAGGCAACGACGGCCGAGACCGGGCTGCCCTTCGCGCAGAGCCATTGCGAGGCGCTGGTACGCGAGGGCGACCCGGACCGCTACCTCGCCACCCTCTTCGCGCCGGCCGCCGCCCGGCCGCACCTGTTCGCCCTCTACGCCTTCAGCCTCACCGTCGCGCGGGTCCGCGAGGCCGCGTCGAACCCGATGGCGGGGGAGATCCGCCTGCAATGGTGGCGCGACGCCCTGCAGGGCGAGGCGCGGGGCGACGTGAAGGCCAACCCCGTCGCGGCGGCTTTGGAGGAGGCGATCAAGGCCAACCGCCTGAGCCGCCAGCCCTTCGTCGACCTGATCGACGCCCGCGTCTTCGACCTCTACGAGGATCCGATGCCCCGGGTGAACGACCTGGAGGGCTATTGCGGCGAGACCGCCTCCGCCCTGTTCCGCATCGCGAGCCTGATCATCGGCGGCGGCGCCGAGCCCGGCGGCGCGGCGGCGGCGGGACATGCCGGCGTCGCCTACGGCATCACCGGCCTGCTGCGCGCCCTGCCCTGGCATTCCCGCGCGGGGCAGGTCTACCTCCCCGCCGACGTCCTCGGCCGCCACGGCGTGACCCGCGAGGACATCGTGACCGGACGCGGCGGCCCCGGCCTGCGCGGCGCCTGCGCCGACCTGCGCGACCTCGCCCGCCGTCATCTCGCGGCCTACGAGGCCGGTCGCCCGACCATCGCCCCCGCCGCCCGCACGGCCTTCCTGCCCATGGCGCTGGTGGAGCCCTACCTCACGGCGATGGACCGGACCTCCTACGACCCGCTCAACACCGCCGTGGACCTGCCGCGCTGGCGCCGGGTGTGGCGTTTGTGGCGGGCCTCGCGGGCGATCCGGTAGGGGGGCCGCAGGGCGCTGCCCTGTACCCGCCAAAGGGCGCGGCCCTTTGGGAGCCCCGACAAGGCTCACCGCGGGAGGGGGACGGCCGTCACGAAGCGGGCCGCGCCGCTCTCGTCCAGGCGCCAAACGGTGCGGATGCGCGGTGTCCGGCCGTCAGGAGCCTGAATCGGGCCTTCGAAGATGAGCTTGACGTCGCCCCGGTCGGAGACCGTCTTGGCCACGAACCTATCCCAGGTCGGGTGCGCTACCACGGCCGAGGCCAGGACGAAGGGTGCCGCGGGGTCATAGCCGAACCGCAGGAAGAAGCGGGCTTTGGCGCCGCCCTCGACGTGTGATTCGTCGAGGAGGTAATGGACGACCTTGCGCGGATCGAGCGAGAAGCTCGACGGCCATGGCAGGTCGCTCAAGCGGGTCCGTGCTCCACGAGCCGCAAATGGCCGGCCTCGACCGTCGCCAACGCGCCGGGCGGGTCGGCGAATTCGACCTCGTAGGCCGCGCCTTCGCGCCAGACCCCCACGATGGTGCCCTGCCGCCCGGCCTCGATCCGGTCACCGTCATCCGTGACAGCCGCAGCCGTCAGCGCGACGCGGTCGAGGTCGCGCAGGGGCAGGTCAGGCTCGGCCTGCCTGACGAGGGTGAGCGTATCCACCGGCATGGGAAATAAGATGCCGCCAAGCCCCTGTCCGCGCAAGGGCTTTCGCGCTCACAACACCCGCGCCAGCCCCGGCACCAGGGCGGCGAGGCGGATCGGCGGGCCAATGTCCGGGGTACCGTCCGCCGCGACGGCGGCGAGGCGGCAGTGGCCGTCCACGGTCAGCCCGGTGACGAGGCGTCCGCCCGGTTCCAGGGCCGCGAGCCAGTGCTCCGGCACCGCCTCCACGCAGCCGTTCACGAGGATGCGGTCGAACCCGCCATCCGGCAGGGCGGGCGCCAGGGCGTCGGCCTGGACGACATGGACCCCGGGCAGATCCGCGAGGCGCGCGGCGGCGTCCTCCGCGAGGGTGCGGTAGCGCTCCAGGCTCAGCACCGCCCCCGCGCCCAGGCGGTCGAGGAGCGCCGTGACGTAGCCGGAGCCCGCGCCGATCTCCATCACCCGCTGGCCGGGTTCGAGCTTGAGCCGCGTCAGCATCGCCGCCACCGACGAGGGGGCCGTCATGGTGGCGCCGCAGGGCAGCGGCAGGGCGATGTCCCACCGCGCCTGCTCCCGGTGCGCCGCCGGGGCGAAGGTCCCGCGCGGCACCCGCTCCATCGCCCGCAACACGGCGATGTCCCGGAGGCCCTTCTCGCGCAGCGCGAGGACGAAGGCGGCGTCGCCGATGGAGCCCGCCTCGTCCCGCGCGGTGGTCATTCCGCGAAGGCCTGGGCGAAGCGGGTGAGCGTCGGCTCGTCGGTGAGGTCGAGGCGCAGCGGCGTCACCGAGATGCGCTTCTCCGCGATGGCTTTCAAATCCGAGCCGTGGCCCGGCTCGAACCGCGCCTTGGCGAAGGCGAGCCAGAAATACGGGTTGCCGCGCCCGTCGACGCGGGCGTCGATGGAGAGCAGCGCCTGATTGCGGAAGCCCTGCGCGGCCACGGCGATGCCCTTGACCTCGTCCGGCTCGCAATCGGGGAAGTTGACGTTGACGAGGATGCCCGGCTCGATCCCCGTGTCGAGGATCTTGCGCACCACCTTCGCCCCGTGGGTGCGGGCGCAATCCCATTTCAGGGCCTGCCGCCCGCCCGCGCCGTAGGCCTGGCTCAGGGCGATGGAGCGCACGCCGAGGATGGTGCCCTCCATCGCCGCCGCGATGGTGCCGGAATAGGTGACGTCCTCGGCGACGTTCTGGCCTCGGTTCACGCCCGAGAGCACGAGGTCCGGCCCCTTCTCCGCCAGGATGTGGCGGATGCCGAGGATCACGCAATCGGAGGGCGTGCCCTTCACCGCGAAGCGCTGTTCCCCCGCCTGCCGCAGGCGGAGCGGGTCGTTCAGCGAGAGCGAGTGCGAGACGCCGGATTGGTCGCTCTCCGGCGCCACCACCCAGACGTCGTCCGAGAGCTCGCGGGCGATCTCTTCCAGGGTGGCGAGCCCCGGGGCGTGGATGCCGTCGTCGTTGGTGACGAGGATGCGCATCAGCGGGGTCCTTCGATCCGGTGGAGGCCGCCCATATAGGGCTCGAGCACGGACGGGACCGTGACGCTCCCGTCGGGGTTCTGGTAGTTCTCGAGGACGGCGATCAGCGCGCGGCCGACCGCCACGCCCGAGCCGTTGAGGGTGTGCACGAAGGCGGGCTTGCCGTCCTTGCCCCGGTAGCGGGCCTGCATCCGGCGGGCCTGGAAATCGCCGCAGACCGAGCAGGACGAGATCTCCCGGTAGGTCCGCTGGCCCGGCACCCAGACCTCGATGTCGTAGGTCTTCTGCGACGCGAAGCCCATGTCGCCGGTGCAGAGGGTCATCACCCGGTACGGCAGGTCGAGTTTTTTGAGGACCGCCTCGGCGGAGGTGAGCATGCGCTCATGCTCGTCGGCGGAGTTTTCGGGGGTCGTGATCGAGACCAGCTCGACCTTGTTGAACTGGTGCTGGCGCAGCATCCCGCGCGTGTCCCGCCCCGCCGCCCCGGCCTCGGCCCGGAAGCACGGGGTGAGCGCGGTGAAGCGGAGCGGCAGTTCCTCCTCGCGCAGGATCGACTCCCGGACGAGGTTCGTCAGCGGCACTTCCGCCGTGGGGACGAGCCAGCGGCGGGGCTGCTCGCCGGAAGCGGCCCCGCGCAGGGCCTCGCCATCGAGCACCGCGAACTGGTCGTCCTCGAACTTCGGCAGTTGCGCCGTGCCGAACATCGCCTCGTCGCGGACCATGATCGGCGGGGCGACCTCGGTGTAGCCGTGCTCCTGCGTATGCAGATCGAGCATGAACTGGCCGAGCGCCCGCTCCAGCCGGGCGAGCAAGCCCTTGAGCACCACGAAGCGCGAGCCGGAGAGCTTGGCGGCGGTCTCGAAATCCATGAGGCCCATGGCCTCGCCGAGTTCGAAGTGCTCCTTGCCCTCGCCCAGCCGCTCGCGGGTCGAGGCGTGGCTGCGGTACTCGACGTTGCCGTGCTCGTCGGCGCCCTCCGGCACGTCCGCCTTGGGGCGGTTGGGGATGGCGGCGAGGCGCGCGTCCAGCGCCTTGGCCGCCTCGCCTTGCGCGGCGTCGAGGCCCGGCCCGGCCTCCTTGAGGGCGGCGACCTCGGCCATCAGCGCGGCGGCGCGCGCCTCGTCCTTGGCCTTCTTGGCGGCGCCGATCTCCTTGGCGAGCGCGTTGCGGCGCTCCTGGTTCGCCTGGGCGGCCGAGACGGCGCCCTTGCGCGCCTCGTCGAGGGCGATCAGCTCGGCCGAAAGGGGGCTAAGGCCCCGGCGGGCGAGGTCGCGGTCGAAGGCGTCCGGGTTCTCCCGGATGGCGCGGATGTCGTGCATCGGATCGGCTCGGGTGGGGTCACTGGAATGTGGCCCGCGCTGGCCCCGCTTTGCCGCATCGCGCCGGGCGGGACAAGCGGGCGTGCCTTTCGGGGCCCGCCGCCTTATGGAGGCGGGACCTCCGCACGATCCCGACCGACATCATGACAAGCCCCACCTCGCTCGACGCCCTGATGCCCCTGCTGGAGCGCATCGCCACCGCCCTGGAGCGCGCGGCGCCCCCTGCCCCGCCGGTCTTCGATCCCGACGCGGCGGACGCCTTCCTCTGGGGGCCGGAGCGGCGGCTGGTGCCGGTGCCGCAGGTGGCGCATGTCGAGATGGCGTTGCTGACCGGCATCGACCGGGCGCGGGAGATCCTGGTCGAGAACACCGAGCGCTTCGCCCGGGGCCTGCCGGCCAACAACGCCCTCCTCTGGGGGGCGCGCGGCATGGGCAAGTCCTCGCTGGTGAAGGCGGCGCACGCCGACATCAACGCCCGCCGCCCGGCAGGCGCGCGGCCGATGAAGCTCGTGGAGATCCACCGGGAGGACATCGAGGCCCTGCCGGACCTGATGGCCCTGCTCCGGCCCGATCCGCACCGCTGGCTGGTCTATTGCGACGACCTGTCGTTCGATGCCGACGACACCTCGTACAAGTCCCTGAAGACGGCGCTTGACGGCGGCATCGAGGGCCGCCCCGCCAACGTGCTGTTCTACGCCACCTCGAACCGCCGCCACCTGCTGGCGCGGGACATGATGGAGAACGAGCGCTCGACGGCGATCAACCCCGGCGAGGCGGTGGAGGAGAAGGTCTCCCTCTCCGACCGGTTCGGCCTCTGGCTCGGCTTCCACAAGTGCAGCCAGGACGAGTACCTCGCGATGATCGACGCCTACGTCGCCCGCTACGGTTTGGAGGTCGCCCCCGAGCGCCTGCGCGCCGAGGCGCTGGAATGGGCCACCACCCGGGGCCACCGTTCCGGCCGGACGGCGTTCCAGTACATCCAGGATCTGGCGGGGCGCCTCGGCCGGACGCTGGACTGAGACGGGGCCGGAGGGCGAGCCCTCCGGCGGGTGCGGGGCTCAAGCCCTGCGTCTTCCAGGGGCTTTGCCCCTGGACCCCACCAAAGGACGTGGTCCTTTGGGATCCTCCTATCGGCCGCTCGAGCCGAAACCGCCGGCGCCGCGCCCGGAGCCCGACGTCTCGTCGCCGTCGAGCATCGTGAGGGCGGGGCGGGCGATGCGGGTGAAGACGAGCTGGGCGATGCGCTCGCTCGGTTCGATCCGCACCGGCGCGCCCGCGCGGTTCCAGGCCGAGATCATCAGCGGCCCCTCGTAATCGGCGTCGATCACCCCCGTGCCGTTGCCGAGGATCAGCCCGTCGCGGTGGCCCCGGCCGGAGCGGGGGAGCACGAGGCCGCACCAATCGGGGTCGCGGATCAGCACGGCGAAGCCCGCCGGGATCAGCGTGGCGGGGGCGCCGGGGTCGAGGGTGAGCGGCGCGTCGAGGCAGGCGTGCAGATCGAGGCCGGCGGCGCTCGCCGAGCCCCATCGCGGAAAGCCCCAGCCGGAGAGCCTGTCGTCGAGGAGGCGGATCCCGACGGAGGGCAGATCCCCCATCGGCTCAGGCGCCGAGCCGGTCGATGGCCTCGGCCATGGCGAGGAGCCGCCGTGCCGCCTCGACATGCAGCCGCTCGACCATCCGCCCCTCGATGGCGACGACGCCGAGCCCGTGGTTCTCCGGCGCGTCGAACACGGTGGCGATGCGGCGGGCCAGGGCCAACTCCTCCAGATCGGGGGCGAAGGCGGCGTTGGCCGGGCCGATCTGGCTCGGGTGGATCAGCATCTTGCCGTCGAAGCCCAGCTCCCGGCCCTGGCGGCACTCGGCTTCGAAGCCGGCCTCGTCCTTGAAGTTCGTGTAGACGCCGTCGATCGCCTCGATCTCGTAGGCGCGGGCGGCGGCGAGCACCTGCATCAGCCACGGCACCAGGGCGGCGCGGCCCGGCGGCGGAATGCGCCCGGCCTTCAGGAGGTCGTTCGGGCCCACCACCAGCGCCGAGAGCCGCGCATCCACGTCGCGGGCGGCGCTGGCGATCTCGGCGGCGTTCACCACCGCCATCGGCGTCTCGATCATCGCCCAGACGCGGGTCGAGGCCGGCGCCCCGAGACGGCGCAGGCGCGAGCCCACCGCGATCAGCGCATCGGAGGTCTTCACCTTGGGCACCAGCACCGCGTCGGGCGCGGCGGCGGCGAGCGCGGCGAGGTCGGCCTCGCCGTCCTCCGTCTCGGGCGGGTTGATCCGCACCACCACCTCGCGGGCGCCGAAGCCCCGGGCGGCGACCGCCGCCGCCGCCGATTCGCGCGCGGCCGCCTTCGCGGCGGGGGCGGTGCCGTCCTCCAGGTCGATCAGGATGACGTCGGCGGGGAGGGAGCGGGCCTTCTCCAGGGCCCGTGCGTTGGCGCCGGGCATGGCGAGGACGCTGCGGCGCGGACGGATCTCGCTCATGATGGATCTCCCCCGACGGACGGCCCCGTCCAATCGGGCGCATAGCGGGCGCGTTCGCTTCGGGCAAGGAGGGGGTACCGTAATGGCGCGGTGGATCGCGGGTCTCGACGGCTGCCGGGGGGCCTGGGCGGGGGCGCTGATCGATTGCGACGACCCGGAGCGCTTCCGCTGCGGGCTGTTCGACTCGGTCGCGGCGCTCCTCGACGGGCCGGAGGCGCCCTGCATCGCCGGGATCGACGTGCCCATCGGCCTGCCGGAGCGCATCCTCGGCGGCGGGCGGGGCGCCGACCGCGCGGCCCGCGCCCGCCTCGGGCCCGCCCGCGCCTCGGTGTTCCCGATGCTGCCGCGGGCGGCGGTCTATGCGCCGGATTACGAGACCGCCAAGGCCCTGTCGCGGGCGGGCAGCGAGCCGCCCTTCGCCCCCTCGATCCAGGGCTGGAACATTTTCCGCTATGTCCGCGAGGTGGATACGCTCCTGCGCGACCGGCCGGACCTGCGGGAGCGGCTGCACGAGGTCCACCCGGAGGTGGCCTTCCACGCGCTCAACGGCTTGCGCCCCCTCGGCCTGCCGAAGAAGGGGCCGCGCCGGCACGAGGGCCTCGCGCTCCGCCGCAGGCTCCTCACGGAAGCCGGCCTGCCGGAGGCGCTGATCGCGGCGCGTCCGCCGGGCGTGCCCGCCGACGACCATCTCGATGCCCTCGCCGGCCTCGTCACCGCCCGCGACATCCTCCTCGGCCGGGCGCAGCCCCTCCCCGATCCGCCGGAGCGCGATGCGTTCGGCCTGCCGGTGGTCATCTGGGCGCCGGCTCCGGTGACGGGGGCAAGCGTCGCCCTAGATCGTCCCGCATGAGCTTGCCCATCCGCCACATCGCCCGCGCCATCGTCCTCGATCCCGCCGACCGGGTGCTGCTGATCGAGTACGTCTCCGTCCACGCCAAGGGGCCGGACGGGGGCCCGCTCCATTTCTGGTTCATGCCCGGCGGCGGGCTGGAGCCGGGGGAGGACCACGTCACCGCCTGCGCCCGTGAACTCGGCGAGGAGATCGGCCGGGAGGACGTCACGATCGGGCCGCAGGTCGCCTCCTGCGACGGGCCGTTCCACCTGTTCAAGCAATCCCGCGACGCCCGGGAGCGCTACTTCGTCGTGCGCCTGCCCGATGACCGGGTCGACACGAGCCGGCTCGCCGAGACCGAGGACAATCCTCTGATCGGCACCCGCTGGTGGACGCTCGCCGAACTCGAGGCTACCGACCAGCGGATCGAGCCGGCGGGCCTTGCGGGTGTCGTCGCACACCTGGTGTCCGGGATGACACCGCCGGTGCCGCGCGTTCTGAACTGGCACAACCGCTGATTTCGCAGTCGCAGCAAATTAACTCATGAGAAGAGGAGAGCCCATGTTCCCCCACAGCCTCACCGAAGGTTACCGCTCCTTCCTGTCGGGCCGTTTCCCGGAGGAGCGCCGCCGCTTCAAGGAGCTGGCCACGAGTCAGGCCCCGGAGGTTCTGGTGATCAGCTGCTGTGACAGCCGCGTCGCCCCGGAGGCGGTGTTCGACGCGGGGCCTGGCGAGTTGTTCGTCATCCGCAACGTGGCCAACATCGTACCCGTCTACGAGACCGGCGGCGATTACCACGGCACCTCGGCGGCCATCGAGTTCGCGGTGGTGGGGCTGAAGGTGAAGCACATCGTGGTGCTGGGCCACGCCACCTGTGGTGGCATCAAGGCCTACGCCACGAAGGCGGAGCCCCTGTCTAAGGGCAACTTCATCGGCAAGTGGACCTCCCTCGTCGCCCCGGCCGAGGCCAAGGCCGGCGATTCGAGCGCGCCCGACTACCTCACCCGCCTGGAGCACGCGATGGTGAGCCAGAGCATCGAGAACCTGCTGACCTTCCCCTTCGTGAAGGAGGCGGTGGAGACCGGCGAGCTGACCCTCCACGGGGCGCATTTCGGCATCGCCAACGGCGTGCTGCTGGTGCGCGATCCGGAGACCGGCGATTTCGGCCCGGCGACCGACGGGACGGGCCGGGCGCTGCGGCCCTCCGACACCATCGCCTGCAACTAAGAGTCATGAGAGGGGGGCGGCTTCGGCCGCTCCCGTTTTTTGTGTCACGACGCAAAAAAAGGGCGGCGGGTCCTTCGACCCACCGCCCTCTTCTGGTCAGCCCTGGGGCTGGATTACATGGCGCCCGGCATCCGCTGCAGCATGCCGTAATGCTCCTGGAGCGACGGCAGGACCTGCTGGGCGTAGGTGCGCAGCGCCGGGTTCGGGCCGCTCTGCGCGTAGGCCTGGGTCATGCCGATCGCCATCTGGTGTGACTGGACCTGCTGGCTGACGTAGAGGCGGTCGAAGCGCGGGCCGGCCGGGGTGGCCGAGAGCTCCGCGAGCATCGCCTGCTGCTGCTGGTTCGGGGGGACCATCGTCGAGGCGCCGGTGTTCTCCATCATCGCGCCGCCGCCGAGGCGGCTGCCGGTCGCCGCGCCCTGTGCCGCGCCGTTGCCCACGCCCTGGAGGCCGCCGACTGGGCCACCCGACAGGGTGCCGCCCACGGCGCCCGTCGCGGCACCGAGGCCCGCGCCGACCGCACCGCCGGCGACGGCGAGCGGAGCGCCGATCAGGCCGCCGATCGGGCCACCATTGGTCATCGCACCCATGGAGCCGGTCGCACCGCCCGAAAGGGCCACGTTGGCGGCGCGGTGGTCACGGAGCGCATCCTTGGCGTAGGTACGGATCCGCGCGTTGCGGGACTTCTGCAGGGCGATCTGCGCCGACTGCACCTCGAAGGCGTTCGACTGCATCGACTCCATGCGGAAGTCGTTCATCTGGGCGAAGGCGGGGGTGGCCAGGGCCAGGACCATCGCGGAGGCGACAACGGTATTCTTCAGCATCTAGGAACCTCGTAGCAAGAGAACACTGACGCATGACGAGGCTACCCGCGCCGGATCCTCACGGACCCCACGGCACTTGGCGGCCCATCGTGCGCCGATTCAGTGGGTCAACCGAGACTTTCGGAGATTGTTCCAGATGTCTTTGCCTGGAATCAGGGCAGTGAACAGGCGCCGCGCGGGCTTTCCGTGGGAAAGACTGCTCTGATGCTGGTCTTCATCCAAGTCCTGCGGGCTGTCGCAGCGACGATGGTGGTCTGGCATCATGCCCGGCACGAGGCCGGACTGCTGGCCGCGCGCGGCGGCGGGGCGGCCCTGGCGCCGGGGACGCTGCTGCCGTGGTGGGCCGGCGTCGACCTGTTCTTCGTGATCTCGGGCCTCGTCATCGTGCTGGCGAGCCGCTCGCTCGCTGGCGCTCCGGGCGGGCGGGGGCGCTTCCTCGCGCACCGGATCGCGCGGGTGGTTCCGCTCTACTGGCTCACCACCGCGCTCTACCTCGCCCTGGCACTGGCGGCGCCGGGGCTGCTCGGCGAGGCGGGGTCGCTCGGGCGCGATCCGGCCTTTGTCGCCGCCTCCTTCCTGTTCTGGCCGATGGCCCGGCCGGACGGGAGCCTCCAGCCCCTCTACGGGCTCGGCTGGACGCTCAATTACGAAATGGCCTTCTACGCCCTCTTCGCCCTCGGGCTCGGCTTCGGCCTGCGGGGGGCGGTGGCGTGGCTCGGCGGCGTGCTCGTCGCCCTGGTGGCCCTCGGTGCCCTCCTCGCGCCGCCCCCGCCGCTGGCCTTCTGGGCGGACCCGATCGTCCTCGAATTCGCCCTCGGCGCTGGGCTCGGCCTCGCCCGCCTCGCGGGCCTGCGCCTGCCCTCCGGCGCGCGGATCGCCCTCGCGCTCCTCGGGCTCGCCGGGATGCTCGGCGCGGCGTGGCATCTCGGCGGCGAGGGCGAGGTGCCGGGCTTCGCGCGGCCCCTCCTCGTCGGGCTGCCGGCGGGGCTCCTCGTGGCGGCGGCCGCCCTCGGCCCCGGCCTCGGCCGGGGCGGGATCGCCGCCCTGCCGACCCCTCTGCGCGCCCTCGCCGTCCTCGGGGATGCGTCCTACGCGCTCTATCTCACCCATCCCTTCGCGCTGCGCGCCGGGCGGGAGGCGCTGCTGCGTCTCGGCCTCGCGTCGGCCCTCTCGCCCTGGGGCGCCATGGCCGCGATGACCGGCCTCGCCCTCCTCGCGGCGGTGGCCGTGCATCGCCTCGTGGAGCGTCCCCTCACCCGGAGCGTGCGCGGGTTCCTCGAAAACCGTGTGGGGCCGTCGCGCCGCCCGGTTTTCATAGGCCGAGAGGATCGCTAGCCTCCGCCCGATCCGAGACGTCAGCCCCGAGGACGGCACGATGAAGACCCTGCTCGTACCTGTGGCGATGCACGACGCCCTGCCCTCCGTGTTCGAGACGACGCGGCTGGCCGCCTCGCGCTTCGGCAGCCTGATCGAGGGCGTCTCCCTGCGCCCGGCGCTGGCCGAATACGTCCCCGTCGACATGGTCGGCGGCATGACGTGGCTGCGCGACGAGGAGGCCGACATCGCGGAGGCGGAGGAGGCGGGCTCGCGCTTCGTCGCCGCGATGGACGCCGCCGGCATCCCCCGCCACCCGCGCGACGGCCAGTGCAACCCCGCCAAGGTGATGGAGGCCGGGCCGCGCTACCGATGGCGACAGGACGTGCCGACCGGCGACGCCTTCCTCGGCCAATATGCCCGCCTGTTCTCGGCCACCGTGGTCGGACGGCCGGGGACCGGCGACAACGCCCCGCGCATGACCACCTTCGAGACCGCCCTGTTCGAGAGCGGCCGCCCGATCCTGCTGGCGCCGCCCGCCCCGCCCGCGAGCATCGGCGAGGCGGTGCTGATCGCCTGGAACGGCTCCACCGAGACCGCCCGCGCGGTGGCCTTCGCCATGCCCTTCCTGCGCCGGGCGGCGCGGGTTCTGGTGCTGAGCGTCGAGGGCGGCATGGTGCCGGGGCCGAGCGCGCAGGATCTCGCCCAGGCGCTGGCCTGCGAAGGCGTCGAGGCCACCCACCGCGCCCTGCCCACCGGCCGGCGCACCCCCGGCGAGACTTTCCTGGCCGAGGCCAAGGAGTTCGGCTGCGACCTGCTCATCAAGGGCGCCTACACCCAGAGCCGCCTGCGCCAGATGATCTTCGGAGGTGTCACGAGTCACGTCCTCGCCCAGGCCGACATGCCAGTGTTGATGGCCCATTGATGGGAACCCCCGCCCCACGGCCACGTTCGGCCTGGGCCTTGTCTGTTTCGGCCGGAGGTATGCCTTGGTCCGCACCCTGACCGCCCTCGCGGTGCTGCTCGCCGCCGCGCCCGCCCTCGCGCAGCCGGGCAAGCCCGACCCCTCGACCCACAGCTTCCGCGGCACGGTCGAGGCCCGCCACGGCGACGACCTGACGATCGTGCGGTCGGGCGGCAGCACCGTGACGGTGCGGATGGACGCGAAGACCCAGGTCTACACCGCGATCGGTGCTCGCCTGCGCGACATCAAGCCGGAGAGCTACATCACCGTCACCGCCGCCCCCGATTCGTCGAAGGCCACGGCGGTGACGATCTATTCCCCCTCCGAGCGCGGCTTCGCCGCCGGCAGCCGCCCCTGGGACACGCAGCCCGGCGCGACCCTCACGGGAGGGTGGATCGCCGACGTGAGCGGGACGGACACGCGGCAGGTCACCCTCACCCACGGCGATGGGCGCAGCGACTTCACGATTCCCCCCGACACGCGGGTGACGCAGGTCGCGCCGGGGGAGAAGGCCCTGCTCGTGCCCGGCGCCGCCGTCACGGTGCTCACCCAGGCGGGACCGGACGGGGCGCACGATGCCGGCACGGTCATCGTCGGCCGCGCCGGGGCCGTGCCCACCCTGTGAACCGCCGACGGCGCGGAGACGCACGCGCCTGTTCGGCCCCGACGGCCGCGCTATAGAGACGGGATGACCGCGCCCGATTTCGTCCCCGATCCGCGCCTTTCGGCCGACACCGTGCATCTCGGCGACCTCGCCCTGTCGCGGGTCCTGCTGATGGACGATGCCCGCTTCCCCTGGCTGATCCTCGTGCCGAGGCGGGAGGGGGTGAGCGAGATCACCGACCTCGACGAGGCCGACGCGCAGGCGCTCTGGCAGGAGATCCGCCTCGCCACCGGGGTGATGCGGGACCTCGCCAAGCCGGACAAGATCAACGTCGCGGCGCTCGGCAACGTCGTCGCGCAGCTCCATGTCCACGTGGTCGGGCGGTTCCGCTCCGATCCGGCCTGGCCCGGCCCCGTCTGGGGCTTCGGTACCCGCTCCCCCTACCCGCTCCATGCCCGCGCCCAGCTCGCCGAGCGGGCCGGCGCCCTGTTCGCGGCGGCCTGACCCGATGCACGATCCGATCTCGACCCTGGGCTTCGTCCGCAGCCGCCTGGACCGGCACTCCGCCGAGCAGCCGGAGGAGGCGGTGCCGCCCCTCGACGCGCCGGACACGCGCCTGCTCATCCTCGGCGGCGACCGCTTCCTCCTGCGGGAGGGCACGGCGATCCATGTCGCCACCACCGCCCTGCTGCACGCGGTGGAGCGCACCGAGACGGTGTTCCTCGGCCGCTGGGACGGACGCCCGGTCTTCGCCGCCTCGATCCCGACCGACGAGTTGCCGACCCTGGAGGGCACCGAGAACCGCAGCCTCGACCTGCGCAGCATCGCTACGGACGGCGTCGTCGCGCCGGAGGAACTGGGCCTCCTCGCGGTGGCGAAGTCGATGCTCGACTGGCACGGGCGGAACCGCTTCTGCGCCAATTGCGGCGCGCCGAGCTTCACGGCGGCGGGGGGCTTCCGGCGGGAATGCCGGGCCTGCAACGCGCACCATTTCCCCCGGGTCGATCCGGTGGTGATCATGCTGGTGCGCCGGGGCGAGACCTGCCTCCTCGGCCGGGGCCCGCATTTCCGGCCGCACATGTTCTCCTGCCTCGCGGGCTTCCTCGAACCCGGCGAGACCATCGAGGACGCCGTGCGCCGGGAGGTCTACGAGGAGACGAAGATCCGCGTCGGGGCGGTCTCCTACCGGACCTCGCAGCCCTGGCCCTTCCCCTCCTCGCTGATGCTCGGCTGCGTCGCCGAGGCGCTCGACGGGGAGATCGTCACCGATCCGGCCGAGATCGAGGATGCCCGCTGGTTCGACCGGGAGGCGGTGTCCGCCATGCTCGCGGGCACCCATCCCGACGGCATCCTCTCGCCGCCGCCCATGGCCATCGCGCACTTCCTGATGCGGCAGTTCGTGGAGGGCTGAGCCCCCTTACGCCGCCGCCTCGGCCGGCTGCGGGTCCGCCAGCGACCGCAGGGCGGCGAGCCCGTAGGCGGCGACGCAGGCGTAGCAGAGGATCGGCGCCGCGAGGGCCACCTGCAGGCCGAATCGGTCGGCGAGCGCTCCCGTGACGACCGGCACCACCGCTCCGCCGACGATGGCGACGCAGACGATGCCCGCCCCCTGCGCCGTGCGCGGGCCCAGCCCCTCGATCGCCATGGCGAAGATCGTCGGGAACATGATCGAGTTGGCGAGGCCCACCGCCAGCAGGCTCCAGCCGGAGACCGTCCCGCCGGTCAGCGCGGAAAGGGTCGCGAGGCCCCCCGCCGCCAGGGCGCAGACGGCCAGCGCCGCCCCGCCTTTCACCCGCCGCAGCACGAAGCTGCCGACGACGCGGCCCGCCAGCGCGCCGCCCCAGTAGAAACTGAGGAGATGGCCGGCGGTCTCGGGGCTCGCCGCCAGGACCTGCTTCTGTTCGAGGTAGCTCACCATCAGCGTGCCGATGGCGACCTCCGCGCCGACATAGAGGAAGATCGCCAGCGCCCCGAAGGCGAGGCGCGGCCGGGCCAGGAGATCGAGCCCGACCCCCTTGCCCCCGGCCGCCCCGCCCTCCTCCGGCAGCCAGCGCCGCAGGGTCCAGAACAGGGCGGCCAGCAGGGCGAGCCCGCCCGCGATGACCAGGAACGGCGTCTGCAGCACGGCGGCCTCGGCCTGCCGCGCGGCCGCCATCGCGGTGGGCGAGAGGGTGGCGGGATCGGCCGGCGCCGGCCCGCGCGACAGGATCGCCCAGGCGCCGATGGCCGGGCCGACCGTGGTGCCGAGGGAATTGAAGGTCTGGGCCAGGGTCAGGCGGCTCGGCGCACTCTCCGGCGCCCCGAGGCCCGTCACCAGCGGGTTGGCGGCGACCTGAAGCACGGCGATGCCGGAGGCCATCACGAAGAGCGCCGCCAGGAAAAGGGGATAGACGCCGATCTTCGCGGCCGGCGTGAACAGCAAGCCCCCCGCCGCCATCACCAGCAACCCCAGCACGAGGCCACGGATGTAGCCGATCCGCGCCACCACAGCCCCGGCGGGCAGGGAGATGACTGCGTAGGCCAGGAAGAAGCAGAACTGGGTGAGCGTCGCCTCGGCGTAGCTGAGGGCGAACAGCGCCTTGAGCTTGGGGGTGATGATGTCGACGAAGACCGTCACCAGCCCCCAGGTGAAGAACAGGGCCAGCATGAAGGGGAACAGCCACCCGGCCTTCGCCCCCGCCGGCCCGCCCCCGGCCCGCGCGGCGCCGTCGGCCGGATTGCCCCCGAGCGCGACCATCTTACAGCCCGGCGAGGGGGAAGATCGCCAGGGCGCCGAGGAAGACGAAGCCGGAAAGCAGCGTCGTCCAGATCGCCTTCTCCCGCAGGCGCGGCGCGGCGGGCGCGCCGAGATCCTGGCCCGGCACGATGTGCTCCGGCCGCATCTCCGCATGGTTGCGGATCGGCAGGATGGCGAAGAGCAGGGTCCACCAGATGACGAAGTAGAGGGCGATCCCGCCCCCCACCGTCAGCTTGAACAGCCCCACCCCCGCCGCGACGAAGCAGGCGACGAGGAGGGCGACCGCCGCGAGGGTCGCGGGCGTGGACCGCCCGAACACCCGCATCAGCCCGCTCATACCTGCTCCAGCTCCACAAGGGTGCCGAGGAAGTCCTTGGGGTGCAGGAACAGGACCGGCTTGCCGTGGGCGCCGATCTTCGGCTCGCCGGTGCCGAGCACCCGCGCGCCCTGCGCCCTCAGCTTGTCGCGGGCGGCGATAATGTCATCGACCTCGTAGCAGACGTGGTGGACGCCCCCGTTCGGGTTGCGCTCCACGAAGGCCTCGATCGGCGAGCCCTCGCCGAGCGGCGCCATGAGCTCGACCTTGCTGTTCGGCAGCTCCACGAAGACGACGGTGACGCCGTGATCCGGCTGCGGCAGCGCCTCGGACACCGTGGCGCCCAGCGTGTCGCGGTAGGTCGCGGTGGCGGCGTCGAGGTCGCGCACCGCGATGGCCACGTGATTGAGCCGGCCGATCATTTCTCTTCTCTCCCTCTCTCGGACCTTCAGCGGGCCCTGTCTCCCACCTCTTGCCCTCATCCTGAGGTGCTGCGGAGCAGCCTCGAAGGAGACCTCCAGCCGGCCGCGCGGCCCCTGGAGCCCTCCTTCGAGGCCCGCCGGAGCGGGCACCTCAGGATGAGGGAGGCGGATGGGAAAAGCCGTGGCCGCCTTTCGCGAACAGTAGCTTACACCTCCACCACCTGCACGTGGCAGGCCGGCTTCTTGCCCCACACCTCGTTGACCGCCTGCCGCACGGCGCGGTCGACGCTCTTCTCGACGCCCTCGGAATCCTTGAGCTTGCCCCGCGACAGGCTGCCGAGCGTCTGCGAGACGGCATCGACCACCGTGTCGATCAGCGCCTCGCCGCCCCGGCCCCGGTTCGGCAGGCCGATGATGTCCACCGCCGGCTCGCCCAGCACCACGCCGTCGTCGTCGATGGCGATGGCCACCGAGACGAGGCCCGCCTGCATCAGCTTGCGCCGCTCGGGGATCGCCCGGTCCTTGTCGTCGATCAGGACGTGGCCGTCCTTGTAGAGGCGCCCGGCCTTGACGTGCTCCACCACCTCCGGCTTGCCGGGGGCGAGGCGGACCATCGCGCCGTTGCGGGCCTTCACCACGTGGCCGACACCCTGGGCGCGGGCGAAACGGGCATGCTCGTCGAGGTGCAGCGCCTCGCCGTGGACGGGAATCGCCGTCTGCGGCCGGGTCCACTTGTACATCTCGACCATCTCGTCCCGGCGCGGGTGGCCGGAGACGTGGACCAGGGCGGTGCGGTCGGTGATGACCTCCACGCCCTGCTCGATCAGGTCGTTGATGATGGCGCCGACATCCCGCTCGTTGCCGGGGATGGCGCGCGAGGAGAAGATCACCCGATCACCCTCAGCCAGGCTGATGTCCGGGTGGTCGCGGCGGGAGACGCGGGACATGGCCGCGCGGGGCTCGCCCTGCGAGCCGGTGAGCAGCGCCACGACCTTGTCGCGGGGGATGCTCTTCCACGAATCCGCCCGGCGGAAGTCCGGCAGGCCGTCGAGGTAGCCGCATTCGCGGGCGACATCGATCACCCGGTCCATGGCCCGGCCGACCGCGATCACCTCGCGCCCGCAGGCCTGGGCCGCCTCGGCCACCGCGCGGATGCGGGCGACGTTCGAGGCGAAGGTCGTCACCGCCACCCGGTGGGGAGCGTCGGCGATGATGGTCTTCAGGGTCGCGGCGACCTCGGTCTCGCTCGGCGAGAAGCCCTCGCGGACCACGTTGGTCGAATCGCAGATCAGGGCGATGATGCCCTCGTCGCCGAGCGCCGTGAACTGCTCCGGCGAGGTGACGTTGCCGGCCACCGGGGTCGGATCGAGCTTCCAGTCGCCGGTATGGACCACGAGGCCCGCCGCCGTGCGGATGGCCACCGCGTTCGATTCGGGGATCGAGTGGGCCACCGGCACGAATTCGAGCTCGAACGGGCCGACGTTCAGCCGCTTGCCCGGCTTCACCTCACGCAGCTCGACCTTCGGCGCGCCCGGCTCCGAGAGGCGGCGCGTCTCCAGCAGGTTCTTGGCGAAGCGCGTCGCGTAGACCGGCACGCGCAGCTTCGTCCACAATTCCGAGATCGCGCCGATATGGTCCTCGTGCGCGTGCGTGATGAAGATGCCGAGCAGGTCCTTCCGGCGTTCCTCGATATAGGTGAGGTCCGGGAACATGAGGTCGATGCCGGGCATCGCCTCCTCGCCCGCGAAACCCATTCCGCAATCGACCATGATCCATTTGCGGCTCTTCGGCGGCCCGTAGCCGTAGAGAGCCGCATTCATCCCGATCTCGCCCACGCCGCCGAGCGGCAGGAAGACGAGCTCCTCCTGTCCCATTGCCATCTGTCGTCGTCCAAACTCAGGCCGCCGTCGCGGCCGTTCCAAAATGCACCTCCCCGGCAGTCACGACATGCCGGGCCTCGTCGGGGCCGAGGATCACGAGCCGCCCCCCCTCGTCGATCGTGTCGAACCGGCCCCGCAGGACCCGTTCCCCGCTGGCCACCGCGATCTCGCTTCCGAGACCGGCGGCCCGCGCGAGCCAGCGCTCGCGGATGCGGGTGAATGCCTTGCCTCCGGCCCAGGCGCGCGCGTGCGCGGCCATCTCGTCGGAGAGATGTTCCAGTAACGCTTCCGGCCCGCCGACGTAACCCGCCGCCGCGAGGCTTGTCGCGGGCAGGTCCGCCGGCGCGGCGGCGACGTTGACGCCGAAACCGATCACCACCGCCCGCCGGCCGCCCGGCAGAACCTCCGCTTCCAGAAGGAGCCCCGCCAGCTTGCCGGACCCGAGCAGCAGGTCGTTCGGCCATTTCAGGCGAACAGATCGTGTCGGATCGCGCCGATCCCAGCCCGGCAGGGTGCCGCAGGTGGCCTCGACCGCATCGGCCAGCGCCACACCGGCCACGAAGCCGAGTTCGGCGAGATGGTCCGGCGCGACGCCGGAGACCGGCCAGAGCACGCTCGCCGTGAGGTTGCCCGGCAGCGAGGACCACGCATTGCCCCGCCGGCCGCGCCCCGCCTCCTGCCGGTGCGCGACCACCCAGAGAGGCCCGAGCTCCCCGGCCCGGGCCCGTTCCAGGGCCTCCGTGTTGGTGGAACCGAGGCGGTCGTGGACATGGAGCCTGTGCCCCGCGTTCCGCGCCGCCTGACCGAGTCGGTAGGCCAATCCTAGAAGAGGGACTTGGCCGCGTTCGCCGCAGCGGCCCGCAGCGGATCCGGCATCACGACGAACAGGATCACCACCACGCTCGACAGGGCGAGCACCACCCGCAGGCCCGGCGCCATGGGCTCGTAGCGCTCCTTCGGCTCGTCGAAGTACATGATCTTCACGATGCGCAGGTAGTAGTAGGCGCCGACCACGCTGGTCACGACGCCGATCACCGCCAGCGTCACGAGGCCCGCCTTGATGGCCGCCGCGAAGACGTAGAACTTCGCGAAGAACCCGGCGAGCGGCGGGATGCCGGCCAGCGAGAACATCATCGCCGCAAGGCAGAAGGCGAGCCACGGGTGGGTCCGCGACAGGCCCGACAGGTCCTCGATGGACTCGAACATCACGTCGCGACGGCGCAGGCTGAGGACGATCGCGAAGGTGCCCAGCGTCATCGCGAGGTAGATGATCATGTAGAGGACGAGGCCCTCGATCCCCTCCTGCGAGCCCGAGGCGAGGCCGATCAGCGCGTAGCCGATATTGGCGATGGACGAGTAGGCCATCAGGCGCTTGATCGAGCGCTGACCGATGGCGGCGAAGGAGCCGAGCGCCATCGAGACGATGGAGACGAACACGAAGATCTGCTGCCAGACCGCCGTGACGTCCGGCAGGGCGCCGATGAACACCCGCACCGTCATCGACACCGCCGCCATCTTCGGCGCGGCGGCGAAGAAGGCCGTCACCGGTGTTGGGGAGCCCTCGTACACGTCGGGCGTCCACATGTGGAACGGCACCGCCGACATCTTGAAGCAGACGCCCGCCGCCACGAACACGATGCCGAGCACGATGCCCGCGCCCGCCTGATCGTTCAGGGCCGTGACGATGCCGGGGAACGAGACCGTGCCGGTGAAGCCGTAGATCAGCGAGGCGCCGTAGAGCAGCATGCCCGACGAGAGCGCGCCGAGCACGAAGTACTTCAGCCCGGCCTCCGTGGAGCGCACGTCGTCCCGATGGAAGGCGGCGATGACGTAGGCAGCCAGCGACTGCAACTCCAGGCCGAGATAGAGGGCGATCAGGTCGTTGGCCGAGACCATCACCATCATGCCGATGGTGCAGAGCACGATCAGCACCGGAAACTCGAACCGGTCGATCTTCTCGCGCCGGAAGAAGTCGTGCGACAGGACGATCGCCGCCGCCGAGCCGAGCAGCACCAGCGACTTCATCACCTTCGAGAAGGCGTCCGACACGAAGGCGCCGGAGAGGGTCGTCACCCGGCCGTGGGCCGGCTGCGAGATCACGACGAAGAGGGCGAAGAGCAGCAGCACCAGGGCGCCGACGCTCACGGTCTCGGCGGAGCGCTCACCCCGCCACGCGCCGTAGAGGATCAGCACCAGGACCCCGATACCGAGGATCAACTCGGGCAGGAGCGGTGCGAGGGACGGGAGGGCGGCGTGGACGGGCGGCATCGGGACGGCCTCAGCGCGGGACCGGCAGCGCAGCCGCCGCGGTCTGGGTGTTGGCGAGCGCGGCCTTCATGCCCGTCATCAACGCCTCGGTGGAGGGCGCGAACACGTCGAGCACGGGCGCGGGATGCACGCCGTAATAGATGGTCAGGACGACGAGGGGGGCGATGATCAACTTCTCGCGCAGGTCTAGGTCGAGGATGCCCTGCAGGTTGGGCTTCTCCAGCTTCCCGTAGATCACCCTCGCGTAGAGCCACAGGGCGTAGCCCGCCGAGAGGATGATGCCGAAGGTCGAGAAGAAGGCGACCATCGGGTTCGCCTTGAAGGCGCCCATCATCGACAGGAACTCGCCCACGAAGCCCGAGGTACCCGGCAGGCCGACATTAGCCATGGTGAACACCATCATCGCCGCCGCGTAGAGCGGCATCCGCTTCACGAGGCCGCCATAGGCCGCGATCTCGCGGGTGTGCATCCGGTCGTAGACCACGCCGACGCAGAGGAAGAGCGCGCCGGACACGATGCCGTGGGAGATCATCAGGAACAGGGCGCCCTGGATGCCCTGCTCGTTGAGGGTGAACAGGCCGAGCGTCACGAAGCCCATATGCGCCACCGACGAGTAGGCGATGAGCTTCTTGATGTCGGTCTGCATCATCGCGGTGAGCGACGTGAAGATGATCGCGACCACCGAGAGGGCGAAGACCAGCGGCGCGAATTCCTGGCTCGCCACCGGCAGCATCGGCAGCGAGATCCGGATGAAGCCGTAGCCGCCCATCTTGAGCAGGATTCCGGCCAGGATCACCGAGCCCGCCGTCGGCGCCTCGACGTGCGCGTCGGGGAGCCAGGTATGGACCGGCCACATCGGCATCTTCACCGCGAACGAGGCGAAGAAGGCCAGCCACAGCCACCATTGCATCTCCGCCGGGAAGCGGTGCTGCAGCAGGGTCGGGATGTCGGTGGTGCCGGCCTCCCAGTACATCGCCATCACGGCGAGCAGCATCAGCACCGAGCCGAGCAGGGTGTAGAGGAAGAACTTGAAGCTCGCGTAGACCCGCCGCTGCCCCCCCCAGATGCCGATGATGAGGAACATCGGGATCAGGCCGGCCTCGAAGAACAGGTAGAACAGCACGAGGTCGAGGGCCTGGAACACGCCGATCATCGTGGTCTCGAGGACCAGGAAGGCGACGAAGTATTCCTTCACGCGGAAATGGATCGAGTGCCACGAGGCGCCGATGCAGAACGGCATCAGGAACGTCGTCAGCAGCACGAGCGGCATGGAGAAGCCGTCGACGCCGAGCTTGAAGCGGATGCCCTGGGCGAGCCACGCATGGCTCTCCACAAGCTGGAAGCTCGACGAGGTGGCATCGTAGCGCGACCACGCCACCAGGGAGAGGGCGAAGGTGACGATCGTGGTCGCCAGGGCGGCCCAGCGGCTGTTGCGCGCGACCGCCGCCTCATCGCCGTTCAGCGTGAGGATGAAGGCCGCCCCGCACAGGGGCACGATCAGCAGACCGGAGAGGATGCCGAGGCCGAGCATTTACTTCGTATTCCCCTCTGCCTGCCGCAACGATGACCGTCGCATCAGTGAGTGCCCTTGGGCAGGCCGGACATCAGGTACCAGCTGATCAAGCCGGCGACGCCGATGAGCATGACGAACGCGTAGTGGTAGAGGTAGCCGGTCTGGAGGCGGACCACCCCGCGGGTGACGTCCACCACCCGGGCGGCGATGCCGTTCGGGCCGAGCCCGTCGATGATCCGGCCGTCACCCTCCTTCCAGAGGAACAGGCCGAACTTCTTCGCCGGGCGCACGAAGATCGCGTCATAGATCTCGTCGAAGTACCACTTGTTGAGCAGGAAGCGGTACAGGGTCGGCTGCTGCGCGGCGAGCTCGCCCGGCAGCTTCGGCTGGCGGATGTACATCCAGAAGGCCAGGACGAAGCCCCCCACCAGCATGATGAACGGCGAGTAGGAGACCAGCGCCGGGACCTCGTGGATCTCGTGCATGATGTGGTTGTCCGGGCCGTGCGCCAGGGCGTGGCCCCAGAAGGCGTCCATGCCCTCGCCGATGAACTTGTTCTTGAAGATCAGGCCGGCGAACAGCGCGCCGAAGGCCAGCACCGCCAGCGGGATCGTCATCACCAGCGGGCTCTCGTGCGGCGTGTGATCGCCGTGGTGCCCATGGCCGTGGTGGTCGTCCGCCACGACGTCGCTGTGGTGGGCCGGCTCGATGTCGTGGCCCTTGTCGTCGTGGGCGGCGCCCTCGGTGTGGCCCGGCGCGCCGTCGGCCTCGTGGGCCATGGCGGAATGGGCGACGGCCGGCGCGGCGTGGTGATCGTGCGCCGCATGGGCGCCCCAGCGCGCCGGACCCTCGAAGGTCATGAAGAACAGGCGCCAGGAATAGAACGAGGTGAAGAAGGCGGCGATCACCGTGCAGAGGAAGGCCAGCGTATGGCCCGGCCGGGTCGAGGCATAGGCCGCCTCGATGATCGCGTCCTTCGAGTAGTAGCCGGAGGTGAACGGGAAGCCGATCAGCGCGAGGGTGCCGATCGCCATCATCGCGCAGGTGAAGGGGATGTAGCGGCGCAGGTCGCCCATGTTCCGCATATCCTGCTCGTGGTGCATCGCGTGGATGACCGAGCCGGCCCCGAGGAACAGCAGCGCCTTGAAGAAGGCGTGGGTGAAGAGGTGGAACACGCCGGCCGAGTAGGCGCCGACGCCGAGCGCCACGAACATGTAGCCGAGCTGCGAGCAGGTCGAGTACGCGATCACGCGCTTGATGTCGTTCTGCACGAGGCCGATCGTGGCCGCGAAGAACGAGGTGATGCCGCCGATCACCGTCACGACGATCAGCGCGTCGGGGGCGACCTCGAAGAGCGGCGACAGCCGGGCCACCATGAACACGCCCGCCGTCACCATCGTCGCGGCATGGATCAGCGCCGAGACCGGGGTCGGGCCCTCCATCGCGTCCGGCAGCCACGTGTGGAGCAGGAACTGCGCCGACTTGCCCATGGCGCCCATGAACAGGAGCAGGCAGGCGAGCGTCAGGGCGTTCCAGTCGTGGCCGAGGAAGTGGAAGCTCATCTCCTTCACGGCGTCGATCTTCGGGAAGATCCCGTCGAAGGCCACCGAGCCGAACAGCACGAAGACGAGGAAGATGCCGAGCGAGAAGCCAAAATCGCCGACGCGGTTGACGATGAAGGCCTTCATCGCGGCGGCGTTGGCCGAGGGCTTCTCGTACCAGAAGCCGATCAGCAGGTAGGAGGCGAGGCCGACGCCCTCCCAGCCGAAGAACATCTGCACGAGGTTGTCCGCCGTCACCAGCATCAGCATGGCGAAGGTGAACAGCGACAGGTACGCGAAGAAGCGCGGCCGGTGCGGATCCTCCTCCATGTAGCCGATGGAGTAGAGGTGCACGAGAGTCGAGACCGAGGTCACGACCACCAGCATCACCCGCGTCAGCGTGTCGATGCGGAAGGCCCAGTCGACCGTCAGGTCCCCGGCGGTGAACCACGAGGCCACCTGCACCCGCACCTCCGGCCCGCCGTCGATGAAGACGCCCCAGGCGATCAGCGCGGCGAAGGCCAGGCAGGACGTGGTGATCAGCTCGCAGGCCCGCGCGCCGAGGTAGCGCCCGAACAGGCCGGCGGTGAGGGCGCCGATGAGCGGGAAGAAGACGATCGCGTGGTACATCGGGGGAAGGCTGTCCGTCTTCGCGTCGGGCGGGGCGGGTTGGGAGCGACGAAGGGCTGACTCAGCCCTTCATCATGCTCACGTCCTCGACCGCGATCGATCCGCGGTTGCGGAAGAACACCACCAGGATGGCGAGGCCGATGGCCGACTCGGCCGCCGCGACCGTCAGCACGAACAGGGCGAAGACCTGTCCGGTGATGTCGTTCAGCTGGGTCGAGAAGGCGACGAGGTTGATGTTGACCGCGAGCAGGATCAACTCGACCGACATCAGGATGACGATGATGTTCTTGCGGTTGATGAAGATGCCGAGCACGCCGAGCGTGAACAGGATCGCCGCGACGGTGAGGTAGTGGCTGAGGCCGATCATCGTGCAATCCCTCCAGCGGGCATCAGACTTCCACGCCCTGGCGCGAAGGCACCTTGCGGGTCTCCACGGCGGTGGCCTGGGTGCGGGCGTTCTGCACCGCGATATTCTGGCGCTTCACGCCCGGCCGGTCCCGCAGCGTCAGCACGATCGCGCCAATCATCGCCACGAGGAGGATGAGGCCGGCGATCTGGAAGAAATACGCGTAGTCCGTGTAGATCACGCGGCCCAGCGCCTGGGCGTTGGTCATGTTCTCCGCGTTCGCGACGTTGCCCAGCGGCGCCTGCACGAGGCCCGGATCGATGCTCCAGGAGCCGACCACCAGCAGGATCTCAATCAGGAAGATCGCGCCGATCAGCGCGCCGACCGGAAGGTATTGCTGGAAGCCCTGGCGCAGCTCGGCGAAATCCACGTCGAGCATCATCACCACGAACAGGAACAGCACGGCGACCGCGCCCACGTAGACGACCACGAGGATCATCGCGAGGAATTCCGCGCCCATCAGCACGAACAGACCCGCCGCGTTCACGAAGGCGAGAATCAGGAACAACACCGACGCGACGGGATTGCGGGAGGCGATCACCATGAAGCCCGACGCGACGGCGAGGCTCGCGAACAGGTAGAAGAAGGCGGCTGCTGCGGTCATGCGCTTCGTGCGTCCGGCCGCTCGCGCGGCCCCTTCTGCCTCGGTGGCGTCAGGCCGCCGCAGGCGGCCCGTCTATAGAACCCGGCCAGGGCCGGCACAACGGTCTTGCCGCAATGCGGCAGCCGACAGGCGCATGCCTGTCAGCGGTAGGGCGCGTCCATCGCGATGTTGCGCGCGATCTCGCGCTCCCAACGGTCGCCGTTCAGGAGCAGCTTCTGCTTGTCGTAGAGCAGCTCCTCGCGGGTCTCCGTCGAGAACTCGAAGTTCGGCCCCTCGACGATGGCGTCCACCGGGCAGGCCTCCTGGCACATGCCGCAATAGATGCACTTCACCATGTCGATGTCGTAGCGGGTCGTGCGGCGCGTGCCGTCGTTCCGGCGGGGGCCCGCCTCGATGGTGATGGCCTGCGCCGGACAGATCGCCTCGCAGAGCTTGCAGGCGATGCAGCGCTCCTCGCCGTTGGGATAGCGGCGCAGGGCATGCTCGCCCCGGAAGCGCGGCCCGCGATGGCCCATCTCGAACGGGTAGTTGATCGTCGCCTTCGGCTTGAAGAAGTAGCGCATGCCGAGGACCATCCCCGACACGAACTCCTTCAAGAGGAGGCTCTTGGCAACCTGATCCAGCTTCATGCCGTGATCTCCGGGTGTCTGGGGGTCACGCGCCGGGCGCCAGGCCTGTGATCTTCAGGACGAAGGCCACGACCACGACGGAGACGAGCGAAAGGGGGAGGAAGACCTTCCAGCCGAGCCGCATCAGCTGGTCGTAGCGGTAGCGCGGCACGATGGACTTCACCATCGCGAAGCCGAAGAACAGGAAGCTCGCCTTCAGCACGAACCAGATCACGCCGGGCACCCAGGTGAAGGGCGCGAACGGGATCGGCGAGAGCCAGCCGCCGAGGAACAGCACGGTGCCCAGCGCGCACATGCTCATGATCGCGACGTACTCGCCCAGCATGAACAGCAGGTAGGGGGTCGAGGAATACTCGACCATGTAGCCGGCCACGAGCTCCGATTCGGCCTCCGGCAGATCGAAGGGCGGGCGGTTCGTCTCGGCCAGCGCCGAGATGAAAAACACCACGAACATCGGGAACAGCCACAGCCAGTACCAGCCGAACAGGCCGAGGCTGGTGTCCTGCGCCGTCACGATCCGCGTGAGGTTCAGCGAGCCCGCGCACATCAGCACGCAGATGATCACGAAACCGAGGGACACCTCGTAGGAGATCATCTGCGCCGCCGAGCGCAGCGCGCCGAGGAAGGCGTATTTCGAGTTCGACGCCCAGCCGCCCATGATGACGCCGTACACGCCGAGCGACGAGATCGCGAAGATGTAGGTGACGCCGACATTGATGTCGGCGATGGCCCAGCCGTCGGCGATCGGCATCACCGCCCAGCTCGACAGGGCGAGCATGGCGAAGACCAGCGGCGCCAGCAGGTAGATCGCCTTGTTGGCGCCCGCCGGGATGACGGGCTCCTTCAGTACGAACTTCAGCAGGTCGGCGAAGGACTGGAACAGCCCGTAGGGGCCGACCACGTTCGGCCCCCGGCGCAGCTGCACCGCCGCCCAGATCTTCCGGTCGGCGAGGAGTGCGTAGGCGATGAAGACGAGGAGCGCGGCGAGGAGCACGAAGCTCTTCAGCGCGATCAGGAGCACGGTCCCGATCAGTTCCAGGGGCGTCATCGGGCTCTCCTACTCGGCCGCCGCGAGGGGGGCCGGCTCCGCCGCGCGCTCGCGGGCCAGCCGCGAGCATTCGGCCAGCACGCGCGACGCGCGGGCGATCGGGTTCGTCAGGTAGAAATCACCGACCGGCGACACGAAGGCCCCGGTTCCGGTCTCGCCGCCGCGCTGCGCCAGGGCCGCCACGGCGCCAGCCACGTCACCGGCCTCCACCGTATCGACGCCGGCGAAATGCGGGTGCGCCGCGTAGAGCGCCTTGCGGAGCGCGATCAGCGAATCGAATGGCAGGCGATGGCCCAGCACGTCCGACAGGGCGCGAAGGATCGCCCAATCTTCGCGGGCATCGCCCGGCGGGAAGCCGGCGCGGTTGGCGACCTGCACCCGGCCTTCGAGATTCACGAAGGTCGCGTTCTTCTCGGTGTAGGCGGCGCCCGGCAGGATCACGTCGGCGCGGGAGGCGCCCCGGTCGCCGTGGGTGCCCTGGTAGATCACGAAGGCGCCGGGGGCGACCTCGCACTCGTCGGCGCCGAGGTTGAACAGCACGTCCACCCCGCCGGCGGCAATCATCTGCGCGAAGGTCAGGCCGCCCTCCCCCGGCACGAAGCCGAGATCGAGCGCGCCGACCCGCGCCGCCGCATGGTGCAGCACGCCGAAGCCGGGCTTGCCCTCGGCGGTCGCGCCGATCTCCTGGGCGAGCGTGGCGGCGGCGGCCATCACGCCGGGGGCGACGTTCGCACCGACGACGATGAGCGGAGCCTTGGCTTCCTTGAGCACGTCGAGGAAGCTGTGCTCGCCCCGCGCCAGGGCGGCCAGCGACTCGGAGCCGGCGCCGAGATAGTGGCTCGGGTAGGTCAAGTCGATCTGTTCGCCGATCACGCCCACCGCCAGCGGGGCCATGCGCCAGCGCTTGCGGATGCGGACGTTCAGCATCGACGCTTCGGTGCGCGGGTTGGCGCCGACGATCAGGATCGCGTCCGCCGCCTCGATGCCCGGAATCGTCGGGTTGAACAGGTAGCTCGCCCGCCCGAGCGACGGATCGAGCCCCGCGCCGGTCTGGCGGCAATCGAGGTTGGCCGAACCGAGGCTGCGGATCAGTTCACGCAACGCGAAGGTCTCCTCCACCGCCGCGAGGTCGCCGACGATGGCGCCGATGCGCTTCGGGTCCGCGCCCTTCACCTTGGCGGCGATGGCCTGGAACGCCTCGCCCCAGGAGGCCGGGCGCAGGCGGCCGTTCTCGCGCAGATACGGCCGGTCGAGGCGCTGCATCCGCAGCCCGTCCACGACGTGGCGGGTCTTGTCGGAGATCCACTCCTCGTTGATGTCCTCGTTGATCCGCGGCTCGATCTGCATGACCTCGCGGCCACGGGTGTCGACGCGGATCGCCGAGCCCACGGCATCCATCACGTCGACCGATTCGGTCTTGGACAGCTCCCACGGGCGGACGTTGTAGCTCTGCGGCTTGTGGACCAGCGCGCCCACCGGGCACAGGTCGGCGACGTTGCCCTGAAGCTCCGAGGCCATCGACTGTTCGAGGTAGCTCGTGATCTCCATGTCCTCGCCGCGCCCGATGGCGCCGAGGTCCGGCACGCCGGCCACCTCCGCGAGGAAGCGCACGCAGCGGGTGCAATGGATGCAGCGGTTCATCGCCGTCCGCACCAGCGGGCCGATATGCTTCTCTTCGACCGCCCGCTTGTTCTCCTGATAGCGGGTCGAGTCGACACCGTAGGCCATCGCCTGATCCTGCAGGTCGCAATGGCCGCCCTGGTCGCAGATCGGGCAATCGAGCGGGTGGTTGATGAGGAGGAACTCCATCACCCCCTCGCGGGCCTTCTTGGTGAGGCCAGAGCGCGTCAGCACCTCCGGCGGCTCGCCGTTCGGGCCGGGCCGGCAATCCTTCACCGCGTAGGCGCAGGAGGCCACCGGCTTCGGGGCGCCCTTCAGCTCCACGAGGCACATCCGGCAATTGCCGGCGATGGACAGCCGCTCATGGAAGCAGAAGCGCGGGATCTCGGCCCCCGCGATCTCGCACGCCTGAAGCAGCGTGTAGTCGGCCGGGACATCGACCTCGGTGCCGTCGACGAGGATTTTGGTCATCGGAACGTCTCGAAATCTGGCACGAACGCGGAAGGGGCCGTTCTTGCAGCCCGCGCGGGGCAAGGATGCAGGCGGGACGGCCCCATGGCGATCACTCCGCTGCCATCGGCACCGGATCGGAATGGGGGTTGGCCGAGTAGCGGTCGATCCGCTTCTCGATCTCGGGGCGGAAGTGGCGGATGAGGCCCTGGATCGGCCAGGCCGCCGCGTCGCCGAGCGCGCAGATCGTGTGGCCCTCGATCTGCTTCGTCACCTCGAACAGCATGTCGATCTCGCGCTTCTGCGCCCGGCCTTCGGCCATGCGCGTCAGCACCCGCCACATCCAGCCCGTGCCCTCGCGGCAGGGCGTGCACTGGCCGCAGGATTCGTGCTTGTAAAAGTACGAGATGCGGGCAATGGCGCCGACGATGTCGGTGGACTTGTCGAGCACGATCACCGCCGCCGTGCCGAGGCCCGAGCCGAGGTTACGCAGCGTGTCGAAGTCCATCTTCGCGTCGATGATCTGCTCGGCCGGCACCAGCGGCACCGAGGAGCCGCCGGGGATGGAACACAGGAGGTTGTCCCAGCCGCCGCGCATGCCGCCGCAATGCTTGTCGATCAGCTCGCGGAAGGTGATGCCCAGCTCCTCCTCGACGTTGCACGGCGTGTTGACGTGCCCCGAGATGCAAAAGAGCTTCGTGCCGGTGTTGTTCTTGCCGCCGAGCCCGGCGAACCACGCCGCGCCGCGCCGCAGGATCGTGCCCGCCACCGCGATGGATTCGACGTTGTTCACGGTCGTGGGGCAGCCGTAGAGGCCCATATTGGCCGGGAACGGCGGCTTCAGCCGCGGCATCCCCTTCTTGCCCTCAAGGCTCTCGATGAGGGCCGTCTCCTCGCCGCAGATATACGCACCCGCGCCGTGGTGGACGTAGATGTCGAACGGGTAATCGTGGACGTTGTTCGGCCCGACGAGGCGCGCCTCGTAAGCCTCGTCCACGGCCTTCTGCAGGGCGTGCTTCTCCGCGACGTACTCGCCGCGAATGTAGACGTAGCAGGCATGCGCGCCCATGGCGAAGCAGGCCAGCATGCAGCCTTCGATCAGGAGATGCGGATCGTGCCGCATAATCTCCCGGTCCTTGCAGGTGCCCGGCTCCGACTCGTCGGCGTTGACCACGAGGTAATGCGGTCGCCCGTCCGACTTCTTGGGCATGAACGACCATTTCAGCCCGGTCGGGAAGCCGGCGCCGCCACGGCCGCGAAGCCCTGAAGCCTTCATCTCCTCGATGATCCAGTCGCGGCCCTGCTCCAGGAGGAACTTGGTTCCGTCCCAGGCGCCGCGCTTCTTCGCGACGTCGAGCCCCGGTGAATGCAGCCCGTAGAGGTTGGTGAAGATGCGATCCTGATCGGCGAGCATGTCAGGCCCTCACTTCTTCTCTGGCGCGGAGTCGAGCTTCTCCTCCACCGCCTCGCTGGCGCCCGTGGCTTCCGGCGGCGGCGGGGGGATGTCGCGACCCGGCAATTCCTGGCGGCTCTCCTCGCCGGCGGCGGGCTCGCCCTCGGCGACGCGTTTGGCCGGCGAATCGAGGGCGTCCGCATCGCCCGGACGGGCGCTGCCATGCTTGGCGATGGATTGGCCGCGCTCGGCGGCGTCGGCCCGGTCCTCGGGCTTCACCGGCTCCTCGCCGTCGGCGGCGCGCTGGGCCGGGGCGTCGGAGGCGGTCCGCTCCACCGGGCGGCCGGCATCGGGCTTGGCGGGCCGAGGCGCGGTGGCCGCCTGCTGCGTCGCCGATTCGGCCTCGCCGGTCTTGGCGGGGGGCGTCGTCGCTTCGGCGCCCTCGCCCTCCTTCGCCTGCTCGAAGCGCTTGCGCCACGCGCCGACCCGCGACCCGTCGAACAGGGTCTCGTCGGTGAGCGTGTTGGCGCCACCCTGCGGCTCGGAGGAGGTGCGCCCGGTCTGCGAGCCGATCTTCACCGGCCGTCCGGCCGCGAGGTCGTCCATCAGCTGCGACAGCGATTCGGGGGTCAGGTCCTCGTAATAGTCTTGGTTGATCTGGACCATCGGCGCGTTGCAGCAGGCGCCCAGGCACTCGACCTCCAGCCACGAGAAGTTGCCGTCCGCCGAGACGTGGCCGGGCGGGCCGAGGCGCTTCTCCAGCATGCCCTTCAGCTCGCGGGCGCCGCAGGAATCGCACGGAACCGTGCCACAGAGCTGGATCCAGAACCGGCCCACCGGCTCAAGGGCGAACATCGTGTAGAAGGTCGCGACTTCGAGCACGCGGATCTTCGGCATGCCGAGTTCGGCCGCCACCGCCTCGATCGCCTTCTGCGGCAGCCAGCCGCCATTCTGCTCCTGCGCCTTCCACAGGAGCGGGATCACCGCGGAGGCCTGACGACCCTCCGGGTACTTGGCGATCTGGTGCTTCGCCCATTCCGCGTTCTCTTGCGTGAAGGCGAAGCTCTCGGGCTGCTCGGAAGCCGGGGCGAGTCTGCGGTTTGCCATCGTCCTACCGTCTCAGCGGTCCACTTCGCCGAACACGATGTCCAGCGTGCCGAGCACGCAGGACACGTCGGCCAGAAGGTGCCCGCGGCACATCCAATCCATCGCCTGAAGGTGGGCGAAGCCCGGAGCGCGGATCTTGCAACGGTACGGCTTGTTGGTGCCGTCCGACACGAGATACACGCCGAACTCGCCCTTGGGCGCCTCGACCGCGGCGTAGACCTCGCCCTCGGGGACGTGGAAGCCCTCGGTGTAGAGCTTGAAGTGGTGGATGAGCGCTTCCATCGAGCGCTTCATCTCCCGGCGCGGCGGCGGTGCGAACTTGCCGTCGACGGAGGCGATCGGCCCCTGCCCGCCGGGCTCGCGCAGCTTGGCGCAGCACTGTTTCATAATCTTGGCCGATTCCCGCATCTCTTCCATGCGGATCACCTGCCGGTCGTAGGTGTCGCCGTTCTTGCCCACGGGGATGTCGAAATCCATCTCCTCGTAGCACTCGTAGGGCTGGCTCTTGCGCAGGTCCCACGGGATGCCCGAGCCGCGCACCATCACGCCCGAGAAGCCCCAGGCCATGCACTCGTCGACCGACACGATGCCGATGTCGACGTTGCGCTGCTTGAAGATGCGGCTTTCCATCACGAGGGCGTCGAGGTCGTCCACCACCTGCAGGAACGGGTCGCAGAAGGCGTCGATGTCCTCGATCAGCTTCGGCGGCAGGTCCTGGTGGACGCCGCCCGGCCGGAAGTAGTTGGCGTGGAGCCGGGCGCCGGAGGCCCGCTCGTAGAAGATCATCAGCTTCTCGCGCTCCTCGAAGCCCCAGAGCGGGGGCGTGAGGGCGCCGACATCCATCGCCTGCGTCGTGACGTTGAGGAGGTGCGACAGCAGACGGCCGATCTCACAGTAGAGCGTGCGGATCAGCTTCGCCCGGCGCGGCACCTCGATGCCCGCGAGCTTCTCGATCGCGAGGCAGAAGGCGTGCTCCTGGTTCATCGGCGACACGTAGTCGAGCCGGTCGAAATAGGGCGTCGCCTGGACGTAGGTCTTGTGCTCGATCAGCTTCTCGGTACCCCGGTGGAGCAGCCCGATATGCGGATCGACGCGCTCCACGACCTCGCCGTCGAGTTCGAGGACCAGCCGGAGAACCCCGTGCGCCGCAGGATGTTGCGGGCCGAAGTTGATGGCGAAGTTGCGGATGTTGTGTTCCGTCACGAAGACCTCCGCGCGTCAGGCCGACTTCTTCTCATCGCCCGGGAGCACGTAGTCGGTGCCCTCCCACGGCGAGAGGAAGTCGAAGTTCCGGAATTCCTGCGTCAGCTGGACCGGCTCGTAGACGACGCGGCCCTCGTCCTGGTCGTAACGGACCTCAACGAAGCCGGTGAGCGGGAAGTCCTTGCGCAGGGGGTGACCCTCGAACCCGTAATCGGTCAGCAGCCGGCGCAGGTCCGGGTGACCCGAGAACAGGATCCCGTAGAGGTCGTAGGTCTCGCGCTCGTACCAGTTGGCGGCGGGGAAGACCTCGATGATCGAGGGGACCGGCGTCACCTCGTCGGTCTGCACCTTCACCCGGATGCGGCTGTTATGGCGCAGCGACAGCAGGTGGTAGACCACCTCGAACCGCTTCTCCCGCTGCGGGTAGTCGGCCCCGCACAGGTCGATGAAGCAGCGGAAGCCGCAGGCCGGGTCGTCGCGCAGGTAGGTCAGCGCGTAGACGATGTCGGAGGCCTGCACGACCAGCGTCAGCTCGCCGAAGGCGATGGCCTTCGACACGATGGCCGGACCCAGCGCTCCGGAGACGCGCTCGGCCAGGGTGGCGACGGCGTCGGCGCCGCCCTCGGCCGGGGTGTGGCTCAGGATCGAGATGCCGTTCGTCATGTCAGCGCTCGATCGTCCCGATGCGGCGGATCTTCTTCTGCAGGAGCAGCACCCCGTAGAGCAGCGCCTCCGCGGTAGGCGGGCAGCCGGGCACGTAGATGTCCACCGGCACCACCCGGTCGCAGCCGCGCACCACCGAGTAGGAGTAGTGGTAGTAGCCGCCGCCGTTGGCGCAGGAGCCCATCGAGATGACGTAGCGCGGCTCCGGCATCTGGTCGTAGACCTTGCGCAAGGCCGGGGCCATCTTGTTGGTGAGCGTGCCGGCCACGATCATCACGTCGGACTGGCGTGGCGAGGCGCGCGGGGCGAAGCCGAAGCGCTCGCAATCGTAGCGCGGCATCGACATCTGCATCATCTCGACCGCGCAGCAGGCGAGCCCGAAGGTCATCCACATCAGCGAGCCGGTGCGGGCCCAGTTGATGAGCTCGTCGGCGCTGGTGAGCAGGAAGCCCCGGTCGGCCAGCTCGTCGCTGATCGACAGGAAGGTCGGGTCGTCGGCGCCGATCGGGCGGCCGGTGTTCGGATCGATGATCCCCTTCGGCTGCGGCGCGATGGCCGGGGTCCGGGGTGAGGTCTCGGTGATCAGGGCCATGCAGCGCCTCGGAATCTCAACGGTCTCGGCGGATCGCGGGGGTTAGTCCCACTCGAGGGCGCCCTTGCGCCACTCGTAGACGAACCCGACGGTCAGCACGCCGAGGAAGATCATCATCGACCAGAAGCCGTACCACCCGAGCTCCCCGAAGGTGATCGCCCAGGGGAACAGGAAGGCGACCTCGAGGTCGAAGATGATGAATAGGATGGCGACGAGATAGAAGCGCACGTCGAACTTCATGCGCGCGTCGTCGAAGGCGTTGAAGCCGCACTCGTAGGCCGACAGCTTCTCGGGATCCGGCGCCTTGAAGGCCACCAGGAAGGGCACCACCAACAGGGCGGAGGCGATGAAGAGCGCCACCCCGATGAACACGATGAGCGGAAGGTAGTCCGCCAGCAATCCGGTCATGCCCGAGCCTCACGAGACGAGGGACGGAGCGGCGCGAGGCCGGACCGGCTCCCCCGGTGGAATTGTTCTTATGCCAGGATGCGTTCGCGGGTGGCTTAGTCGAGGCGCCGTCGCATGACAATGGGCGTTCCGCGTCGCACAAACCGCGTCTCCTCATCCAAGATGGGGAACGAGGCGGCTCTGCGCAGACGGCACATGCGCACACGTGGCAGAGCGACGCCCGCGACAACCGCGATTCCGGGCCTGCCAAGCTTTCTCGCCTGACGTGAGAATTCGGGCGCGACTCGCGCTTGACAGGGGGGGCTCTCACCCATACACCCCCCGTCGTCGCGCAGCACTGAGGTGCTCAGCAGCGGCCGCCCGCGCGGGCGTAGCTCAGTTGGTTAGAGTGCCGGCCTGTCACGCCGGAGGTCGCGGGTTCGAGCCCCGTCGCCCGCGCCACTTCAAGCTTCCCCTCCCCCATCGCCAGTTCGCCCATGCGGCGTTGTGTGCACGGTCCTCCGCCCTGCGGCGCGACTGGTATGCGCTTACCGGTTAACGCATGTTGCGGCGTCCGCTCGCGTGACAGGTAACACTTCAGGCCCTGACGCGAGTCTCCGTCTCGCGCCGTCTTCCAGCGGACCTGATGACCGAATCCGACGTCTCTCTCCTGGACGGCGACGCCGCCCCCTTTCTTCCCGATTCCGTGCGCCGGCATCTGGGCGTGCTCCTGCAGGGCGCCTACGCGGATGCGCCGAGCGAGCCCGACGGGTTCGCGGACCTGCTCGCGCGCCTGGACAAGGCGCTGGGGCAGGCCGGGCGCCTGGGCGCGGCGGATGAGGACACGTTCCGCACGGGACTGCTCGCGAGCGTGCCGGCGCTGCGCCGGTTCGCCCTGTCGCTGGCCCGTGAGCCGGCCGCCGCCGACGACCTCGTGCAGGACGCGCTCCTGCGCGCGTGGCGCGGGCGTGGCGGCTTCGCGCCGGGCACGAACCTCGAAGCGTGGCTGTTCACGATCCTGCGGAACGTCTTCTACAGCCGGCACCGCCGCCAGACCCGCGAGGTGCCCGACAGCGATGGCGATTATGCCGGCCGCCTCGCCGCCGCCCCCGAACAGGGCGGCCATCTCGACCTGCAGGACGTGCGCGCGGCCCTCGACCGCCTCGCCCCGGTGATGCGCGAGGCCCTCGTCCTCGTGGGCATCGAGAACCTCAGCTACGAGGAGGCGGCTGCCGTGATGGAATGCCAGATCGGCACGGCCAAGAGCCGGGTCTGGCGGGCGCGGGCCCAGCTCGCCCGGATGCTCGGCTATGGCGGCGCCGACATCGGCAGCGACGGCGTCACCCTCTCGGCGCTCGGCACGACGAGCGACGCCTCCGTCTGATTTAGCCCGGCAGGGTGAGGGTCGCGCGCAGGCCCCCGCTCGCCGCGCGCCCGAGGTTCAGCGCGCCGCCGTACAATTCCGCCAGTTCGAGGGTGATCGGCAGGCCGAACCCGTCGCCGGGGACGGCCTCGTCCAGGCGCCGGCCGCGCGCCATCACCGCCGTCGCCGCCTCCGGCGTCAGGCCGGGGCCGTCATCCTCGATGCGGATCTCGATCTGCGCCCCGACGCGCTGCGCGGTGACGGCAACGCGTCCGGCGCACCACCGGCAGGCGTTGTCGAGGAGGTTGCCCAGCATCTCGTCGCAATCCTGCTCCTCGCAGGCCAGGGCGAAGCCGTCCGGCACGGCGAGCGTGATCTCCGGCGCCTTGTCCGCGTGGATGCGCACCAGCACCGACCGCAGGTCCGCCAGGCGCGGCAGCAGGGGAGTGCGCGCCCGGCCCGGTCCCGCGAGGGCGGCGGCCCGGGCGCGGCGCAGGTGGTGGCGCACCCGCCGGTCCATGTCGTCCACCTGCGCAGCGAGAATCCCCTCGGGATCGCGGGCGGGGTCGCGCAGGGCCAGGGCGAGGGTCGCGAGCGGCGTTTTGAGGGCGTGGGCGAGGTTGGCGACATGGCCCCGGGCGCGGTCGAGGTTGCGCTCATTCTCGTCGAGCAGGGCGTTCAACTCGGTGACGAGGGGGCGGACCTCCTCCGGTTGGCGGGAGGGGATGCGCGCCTGCCGGCCGTTGCGGACAGCGGCGAGATGGTCCCGCAGGCGCCGGAGGGGGGCGAGGCCGAGGCGCACCTGGGCCACCGCCCCGAAGGCGAGGACGAGGCCGAGGCCGCCGAGCGCCACGGCGAGGCTTACCAGCACGTCGCGCAGGGGGCCGTAGAGCGCCACCTGCGGCGCGCCGACGAAGATCCGCGCAGGCGGCTCCCCCGGCAGGTCGAGTTCGCGCAGCATCAGGTTCGCGGGCGGGCGGCGCTCATCGAAGGAGTCCGAGCGGACGAGTTCGTCGCCCCGGCGCACCTCCCAGATCCAGCCGCCCGGCCGGTCGAAGGGCGGGCCGTCGAACCGCTCCGGGCGGGCGGTCAGCGTCCCCGCCTCCAGGCCGGCGCGCAGTGCCGTGATCTGCGCATCGAGCCGCCCGTCGATCTGCGCGCGCAGGAAGCGGGTGAGGATCACGCCGATGGCGAGGCCAGCGACGACCAGCGCCACGGTCACGGCGGCGAGGGCGGCGGCGACGAGGCGCGTGCGCAGGGAGCCGAAGCGCAGGTGCATCAGGCCGCCTCGGCCGTGAGGCGGTAGCCGTGGCCGCGGATCGCCTCGATCCGCGCCGGGGCGATCTTCTTGCGCAGCCGCGCGACGATCACCTCCACCGAATTCGAATCGACCTCGGCATCGCCGTCGTACACGCGCTCGATCAGGTAGGTGCGCGGCACCACCGAATCCCGGTTGAGCATCAGGCAGGACAGGACCCGCCATTCGAGGCCGGTGAGGCGCAGGGGCAGCCCGTCCCGCTCGAAGGCGCCGAGGCCGGGATCGAAGCTCAGGGGGCCGCAACTGAGGCGGCTCGCACCGTGCCCCTGGCTCCGGCGCACCAGGGCGCGCAGGCGGATCACCAGTTCCTCCACCCGCACCGGTTTCACAAGGTAATCGTCGGCGCCCGCCTTGAACGCGGCGACCTTATCGCTCCACCCGTCGCGCGCCGTGAGCACCAGCACGGGGAGCGTCCGCCCCGCCGCCCGCCACGCATTCAGGACGGAGACGCCGTCGCCACGCGGCAGACCGAGATCGAGGATGCAGGCGTCGTAGCCCTCCGTCTCCCCGAGATGGCGGGCGTCCTCGCCCGTCGCCGCCCGGTCGAGGACGAAGTTCTCCGCGCGCAAGGCGCGGTCGATCTCCGCCGCCAGCGCCGCATCGTCCTCAACCAGCAGAATCTTCACGCCCGTCCCTCCTCGGCTCCGGGTAGGTCAGGCCGTTTAACCGGAACTGAACCGCCCGGTTCAGTTCCGGTCGCCCCCCCACCCCTAGACCTGCCGCCACGGATCGAACGGGTCCGATCAGGAAAGGCAGACACGATGAGTGACAACAAGACGATCGACGGCACCGCCACCGAAATTCCGGCGGCGCGGCCGGAGACGGGCAAGCGCATCCCGAAGCGGACCTGGGTGGTGGGGGCGCTCGCCCTGCCCCTCGCCTTCGGGGCGATGGGCCTGTCGCTGTCCAAGAACCGCGCCGTGGCGCAAACGCCGGTCGCGCCGGTGGCGATCCAGGCCCTGGCGCCCTCCGGCGCGACGGCGATCAAGGGCGACGTCGCCGAGATCTACGGCAACAAGTTCGTGGTGCAGGACCCGACCGGCCGGGCGCTGGTGGAGACCGGCCCGGCGGGCGAAAGCGGGACCCTCGTCGCCAGGGGCGAGAGTGTCACCGTGCAGGGCCGGTTCGAGAACGGCTTCCTCCACGCCCGGCTGCTGACCCATGGCGATGGCAAGCAGGTGGTGCTCGGCCCGGCGGGCGGCCCGCCCTTCGGCACCCTCGATTGGGCGAAGGACCGGGTCGGCCTCTCCCCCGCCCCCGATGTCCCGGCCCTGACGGCGGCGGTGCAGTCCGCCGGCTACAGCGACGTGCGCGTCACCGGACGCGGGCCGCGCCACCTCGAGGTCGCGGCCAAGGACGCGGACGGACGCGAGCGCGAGCTGCATGTCGGCTTCGACGGGCAGGTCCGCGAGCGGCCGCAGCCCTGATCCTGCGGTCGGCGTGCAACCGATCGCCGTCCGGCGCGTCCTCCGCACTCTCACTGCGAGGCGGAGGACGCACCATGGAACCGATGAAGCCGATGGAACCCATGAAGCCGATGGAGCCGATGAAGCCCATGGAAGGCACCAAGCCCTGGTGGCCGGAGGATCTCGGCTCGCCCGCCACGAGCGGCGCCCAGAACGGGATGAAGTACGCCTTCTTCCCCGACAAGAAGCGGCTCCTCATCGAGTCCGACGGGACGGTCTCGACCTACGACAGCGGCGACCACCGGATCGGCGGCGTCTCGCAGGCCGATGGCGGCTCGCGCTCGCTCACCTTCACGAGCCAGAACGGCGAGGTCGACCTCGGTTCGCTGAAGAAGCTCGACTGAGGCCCTTGCACCCTCCCGCCGGTCCGTTAACTCCTGAACGGACTGGAGAGGGAGCGGGCCTTGGGCAAGCGGATCGACCTCATCGCGCCGGACGGCACCACGGCGACCGTCTCGACCCACGGGGCCGAGCCGGTCTCGTGGCGGGTCGGCGGGCGCGAGTATCTGTGGAGCGGCGACCCCGCCCACTGGAACCGGCACGCCCCCTGGCTCTTCCCGGTGGTCGGCGCCTCGGCCGGCGCGGCGGTGCGGGTCGATGGGCACGCCTATCCGATGGGCCAGCACGGCTTCGCCCGCGACCTGACCTTCGCCGTCATCGAGCGCAGCGACGATTCTGTGCGGCTGCGCCTGGCCGACAGCGACGCGACGCGGGCTCATTATCCTTATGCGTTCCGCCTGGACGTGACCGCGCGCCTGCGCCCGGCCGGCCTCGATTTCGAGGTGATCGTCGCCAACCCGGGCGACGGCCCCCTGCCCTACGCGCTGGGCTTCCACCCTGCCTTCCCCTGGCCCTTCGCCGGGGGCGAACGCGCGAAGGACGGCGGCTACGCGGTGGAGTTCGAGACGGCGGAACGGCCCTTCGCCCCCAAGGTCGGCGACGGGGGGCTCCTCCTGCGGGACGAGCAGCCGGTGCCCCTCGACGGGCGCCTCCTGCCCCTCGATCCCGCGATCTTCACCGAGGCCTTCGTGTTCCGGAACGCGGCGAGCCGGGTGATGCGCTTCACCGGGGCGGGCGGGGCGGCGATCCGCATGGAGGCGGAGGACTTCCCGCATCTCGCCGTATGGACCAAGCCCACCGCGCCGTTCCTCTCCCTCGAATGCTGGACTGGCCATGCCGACTGGGCGGGCTTCGACGGCGATCTCGCGGAGCGCGATTCGCAGCGCCTCCTCGCTCCGGGCGCGCAGGCGCGCCACGGGGTGCGCCTGAGCCTGGAGGGCTGAGGATCATGCGCGTCTGGGTGGCGCGGCCGGAGCCGGGGGCCTCGCGCACGGGCGCGGCCTTGGCCGGGCTCGGCCATGCCCCGGTTGTCGCGCCGGTCCTCGCCGTCCGCGCCGTGGGGACGCCCCTGCCGGCGGGGCCGTTCGACGGAATCATCCTGACCAGCGCCAACGCCGTCGCGGCCCTGGAAACCCGCCTCCGGGACGTGCCGGTCTTCGCGGTCGGCGCCCGCACCGCCGAGCGGGCGCGGGAGGCCGGGTTCGGGCCCGTGACCGAGGGGCCGGGCGACGGGGCGGGCCTCGCCGCCCTGGTGGCGCGCCATCTCCCGGCCGGCGGGCGCCTGCTCCACGTCGCCGGGGAAGACCGCAAGCCGGAGCCCGCCGCCGCGCTGGCGCAGGCGGGCTTTCGCCTTGCGATCCACATCGCCTACCAAGCGCAGGCCGTCGCCGATCTGCCCACGCCGGTCGGGGACGCCCTGATGGCGGGAACGCTGGAGGCCGCGTTGCACTATTCCAGCCGAAGCGCCGAAACCGCCGTGTCGCTCTGCGAGGCGGCGGGGCATGGTGGAGCCTTCCGCGCTCTGAATCATTACTGCCTGTCCGCCGATGTTGCGCGGACGCTGGAACAGGCGGGCATTCGGGTCCATTTCGTCGCGGCGCAGCCGCGCGAGACGGCGCTGCTCGACGGGTTGGCCCGGTGACGGGCGGCCCGACAAAGCCAACAGGCCGCCCTCGCCGGAACCGGCAGCGCGGTGATAGGGGAACGGGCCGCCGCGACACCGCAGCGGCCGTGACGCCGAGAGTGGAGGACCTGCCCGTGACGTCAGCGCCCAGCGACGCAGACAAGCCCGCCTCCGGGCCGTCCGGCGCGAAGCCGGAGACGAAGCCCGACGTCAAGCCGGAGGTGAAGCCCGGTGCGGCGCCGCTTTCCGCGACGAAGCCCGTCACCCCCTCCCCGGCCGGCACTCCGCCTAAGGTCGCCGAGCCCGCGAAGCCCACGGAGCCGGTGAAGCCCGAGGCGACCAGGACCGAACCTCCGAAGCCCGGCGATACCAAGCCCGGCGACACCAAGCCCGGCGAGCCGAAGAAGCCCGATCCCGTGAACACGGCCGGCCCGAGCGCCCGCCCCGGCGGTCCGGCCGGGCCGGTCGCCGGCGCGGCGGTGACGGCGGGCCCGATCCTCGATCTGAAGGCGACCCGCGTCCCCGAGGCCGCGAAGGACGCGCCCAAGGATGCCGCGAAGGTGCCCCCGAAGCCCGGTGAGCCGGCCAAGCCCTCCGATCCGGTGAAGCCCTCGCCGGCATCCGCCTCGGCGAAGCCCGGCCCCACGCCCACCGCCTCGCCAGCTCCTGCCGCCTCCCCGAAGCCGGCCGTCTCGCCGGCGCCGTCCCTGTCATCCGCCTCCACCGTGCCCCCGGCCGCGAAGGCGCGGGGCGGGTTCGGCTCCCTGGCCGCCGCCGGCCTGATCGGCGGCGTCATCGGCGCGGGCCTGCTCTTCGCCGCCGAGAAGGCGGGCGTCGGCGGCGAGGCCGGGCGTGTCGCCGCCCTCGACCAGAAGATCGCCGGCATCGATCAGCGCCTCGGCACCTTCGTGCCGAAGGACGCCCTCGCGCCCCTCGACAAGCGCGTCGCCACCGCCGAGGCGAGCGCCAAGCAGGCCCTCGACAAGGCCTCCGCCCCGCCGCCGGCCTCGGGCGAGGCCGCCGTCCCGCAGGATGTCGCCGCCCGCCTCGACAACCTCGATCAGCGCCTCTCGGCGCTGACCGAGGAGCCGGGCCGCGACGCGGGCGCCACTGCCGGCATGGGCGTCGCCCAGGCCGACAGCACCAAGCAGCTCGCCGAGCTCGATTCCCGCGTGAAGGCCCTCGAAGGTGCGGCCCCGGCTGCGGGCGCGGACGACGCCAAGGCCAAGGAAACGGCCGACGCCATCGCCGCCCTCAAGAGCGAGATGGAGACCCGCACCAAGCAGAACGCCGATGCCGACACGGCCCTCGGCCAGAAGCTCGCGTCGCTGCAGCAGAGCCTCGACGCCAAGGTGCAGGCCGCCACCGAGTCGGTGCAGGCGGCGACCGAGGCGAGCCGCAAGGCGGCCGAGGCCGGGCAGAGCCAGGCGGCCGAAGCCGCCAAGTCCGTCGACCGCAAGCTCGCCGAGCAGGGCGACAAGATCGCCGCCCTCGACAAGGGCCTCGCCGACCGCGCCCCCACCACCACCGTCCAGGCGGCCCTGCGGGTCGTGGTGGCCGACCGCGTCGCCTCGGCGCTCGCCAGCGGCACGCCCTATGCCGAGCCGCTCGCCACCCTGCGCAAGCTCGATCCGTCCGCGCAGGATCAGGCGGAGGCCCTCGCCCCCTTCGCGGAGAAGGGCGCGCCGACCACGGCACAGCTCGCCGGCACGTTCCGGGGCATCGCGGACAAGATCGCCCAGGCGCGGCAGGCGGCCAAGGTGAAGGCGGCCTCCGAGAGCGGCGATTTCCGCACGAAGCTCCTCAGCATGGCCGACGGCCTCGTGCAGGTGCGCAAGGTCGAGGCCGGCGCGGCCGAGGCCAACGGGGCGACGGCGGCCCCCGAGGAGGCGGTCCAGGCCGCCCTCGACCGGGGCGACCTGGCGGGCGCGGCCAAGGCGTTCGACGCCCTGCCGCCCGAGGCGAAGGCCCAGGCCGGGGATTTCGGGCAGACGCTCGCCGCGCGGGCTAAGGCGGCCGGCGCCTCGCAGACGCTCACCGCCGCCGCGTTCCAGGCCCTGCCCGCCCCCGCCGCGCAGAAATGACGGCGGCGGCCGCCCGCCACCGCCAGCCATCGGCGCAGGGTGCCAGACACCCCGCGCCATCCCGCATTCGTGCCGGCCGCCCCACGGCCGGCGCCTGGAGAGACTGACCCCATGTGGCGCGCCCTCGCCTACCTCGTCCTGCTGGCCGTGGCCGCCTTCGGGGCGGTCTGGATCGCCGACAGGCCCGGCACCGTCACGGTGGTGTGGAACGGCTACCAGATCGGCACCAGCCTCGCCCTCGCCATCGTCGGCGTGATCGCGGCGGCGGTGGTCCTCGGCATCGTCTGGGCAATCATCCGCGGCTTCATCGGCCTGCCCGAGGCGCTGGTGCGCGGCTCCTCCGAGCGGCGGCGGACCAAGGGGCTCTCGGCCCTCTCGCGGGGGATGATCGCTGTGGGCTCGGGCGATCCCCTGGCGGCCAAGCGCTACGCGGGTGATGCGGAGCGGCTTCTCGGCACCGAGCCGCTGACCCTGCTGCTGAAGGCCCAGGCCGCGCAGATCTCCGGGGACCGGGAGGGCGCCGAGCGCGCCTTCCAGGCCATGGCCGACGACTCCGAGACGCGGGTGCTCGGCCTGCGCGGCCTGTTCGTCGAGGCCCGCCGCCGGGACGACGAGATCGCTGCCCGCGCCTACGCTGCCGAGGCCTCGCGCCTCGCGCCGAGCGTCACCTGGGCCAACGACGCGATGCTGGAGGCGCATTGCGCCGACACCGACTGGACCGGCGCCCTGGAGACGGTGGAGCGCCGCGCCTCCCTCGGCCTGATCGACAAGCAGGCGGCCAAGCGCCAGCGCGCCGTGCTGCTGACCGCCATCGCCCGCGACCGGGAGGCCGGCGAGCCCGAATCCGCCGCCGAGCGGGCGCTTCAGGCGGTGAAGCTGAGCCCTGGCCTCGTGCCCGCCGCCTGCATCGCGGGCCGGCTGCTCGCCCGCCGTGGCGACCTCAAGAAGGCCGCCCGCGTGATCGAGGGCGCGTGGAGAATCAACCCGCATCCCGACCTCGCCCAGGTCTATCTCGGCCTGCGCACGGGCGATTCCGTGCGCGACCGGCTCGCCCGCGCCGAGACGCTGGCCAAGATCTCGTCCTGGGATCCCGAGGCACGCCTCGCCGTGGCCCAGGCGGCGCTGGACGCCCGCGAGTTCGGCCGCGCCCGCGAGGCGCTTCAGCCCCTCACCCTCGAAGGGCCGACCGCCCGCACCTGCCTGATGATGGCCTCCATCGAGGAGGCCGAGCACGGCGCCCAGTCCGGCCGGGCCCGGGAATGGCTCTCCCGCGCCGCCCGCGCCCCGCGCGACCCGCTCTGGATCGCCGACGGCATCGCCTCCCAAACCTGGGAGCCGGTCTCGCCGGTCACTGGCCAGCTCGACGCCTTCACATGGCAGGCCCCGCCGAACGCCCTCGGCGCCCCGGCCGAACCCATGGATCCGGAGGAGGACGAGCCGCAGCCGCAGCTGAAGCCGCATTCCGAGCCCGCCCTCGCGGCGCCCAAGCCCGTCCCAGCAGAGCCGAAGCCTCCGGCGCAGACGGCGGATCCCATCTCGGCTGGCATGGCGGCGGCGGCCCTGCCGGCGCAGGCCAGCGCGGGTATGGGTATCAAACCTGTCGTGCGCGACATTCCTGCGCGTGGCAGTGAACTTGTTTCGCAATCGGAACGTAGCAATATCTAGACAACGGCTCATTCGGGGGCCGTGCGGGGCCACCGTCGAGGAGAGAGTCCGATCACCGCACAGCTTGCCAAGTCGTCCGCACGCCGGCCGAAGCCATCGGACCTGTCGCTCGACGAGGCGGACGAGCCCCGGCGCCAAGTGGGTGTCCTGCCGATCCGCCGTGGGCGTGACGGCGGGATGAAGGTGCTGCTGGTGACGTCGCGAGAGAGTCGCCGCTGGGTGATCCCGAAGGGCTGGCCGATGAAGGGCCGCAAGCCCTTCGAGGCGGCGGCGCAGGAGGCCTACGAGGAGGCGGGCCTGCGCGGCTCGGTCGGCAAGCGCCCGTTGGGCTATTACCTCTACGAGAAGCGCCTCAAGAACCTGGAGGCCGTCACCTGCCAGGTGAAGGTGTTCCCGCTGCGCGTGCGCAAGCAGCTTAAGCATTTCCCGGAGGAGCACCAGCGGGAGCTGCGCTGGTTCACGCCGGACGAGGCGGCGGAGGCGGTGACGGAGCCCGGTCTCGCGGCGATCATCCGTGCTGTCCTGCAACGTCCGGTTCTGCCCGAGATGCTGCCGGACGCATAACTGGCGTTGCCAAGCCCGTTTCGATCCGGTATGGCCCCTCTCGCGCGGACGTCACGGCCCAACGGCCCCCGACCCGCCCCGTATCCCCGAGGGGATGCCAGATGCTGCGGTAGCTCAGTGGTAGAGCACTTCATTGGTAATGAAGAGGTCGACAGTTCAATCCTGTCTCGCAGCACCAGTTACTTAGCTCGGATTTCGAGTTTCTAAAAAGTCTCCTGGGTAACGCCTTGGGTAACGCCGGGCGCTCGCGGTCGTGTGCTGTGGGATCCGCAAGGCGCCCGGTGACCGCAACTGCCTCACCCAATCGAGACGCTAGTCAGCACGTCCACTGCCCGCTTCACCTCGGCGGCAATCAGCTCTTCGCTCGGCCCATCGATTGGAAGATCGCCGAGGATCACGGCGACGTCGCGCTTCACGTCCTCCCGAATTTCAGGGTTCTCCTCAGACAAGCGGCCGATCAGGACGCCCAGCACGATCTCCAATGCCGACATTTTCGCGTGCAGGCGGGTGAAGTCGTCCACGGGTTCGGGATCGTTCGCGTTCATTGCTCGCTCCGCTGCGTAGGTGAGGCTATCGACGGCCAACGCGCGCCCTTCCCCTAAGTCGCAAGCCCGAGCAACCTGTGGTCCCAGAAATGCTAGCCGCTTTTCGCCACCGGATGCGCTAGCGACGTTCGTGCGGTGCAGTTGCATAGGTTAGAGATCGCCAATGCACCGGAGCGTAGGTTCGAACAGTCGACTTCGGTCGGCCTCCACGCCTACCTATCCTTCTTGGTCGATTGCTGGGCGGGCGTGGATGCCCTTCTCGATTATGGCGCTACCGCTGCCCGAACCCTGCTCGCCGGACGAGATCGTTGGCGAGATCCACCCGACGCCTGGATCGGGCGAAGGCTTCATCTGCGTCCCGCAACAGCAGGTCGGATCGCATAAGGTCGTGCCGGGCGAGCCGGATCTGCGCGACAGCAAGGACGGAGAGGATCAGGCGCATAGCGTGCCCTCCATCAAGTGATGCAATTCGAGCAGCAGCCCGTTGGACATATCGTTCAAATAAACGTGCTCCGATTTCGACTTAAGGTCTACTTCTGCTTGCAAGTCCTCTACAGGCCGCAAGCGGAGCACGCACGCCGCTTTCGCCAGAATGTCCGATAGGTTACGCGATGGAAACGCGAGCACCTTCACCCTCATCGCGCCAGCAGTACCTACATACTCAGCGTGGACGAGGTACTCACAGTTTTCGTCGTCCAAGTAGGCGTTGAGCAAGGCGTTCGTCCGGTCATGCTCAGCGATGAGAGCAGTAAGCTCGGGCGAGACGTCGGGCGGCAAGCGGATGCCAACACCCTTCAACGGAAGTCCGGCAAGCGGTGCCGCAGCGAGTGCGCCGAGGGCGGTGCGACGGGTCGAGGCACCCATTAGCGCCTCCCCCGCGGCTGCACGTTGTAGAACGCGTTGTCGCCATCCAGCACGTCGAGCAAGGCGATGTCGGCCTCGATCCGCTCGGCGATCCGGCGGCGCAACTCGCCAATGCGCTGGCGGTCGGGATCGGCGGCTTGCATGGCCGCGAGGGCGATGGTGACGGGGCCACGCTGTGCGGAAGGCAAGCGCGGGCGTTCACCGCCGCGAACGGGCGGTGTAAGGTGGTGGATAGCCATGAACAGCACTCCGAGTGCGGTTGGTGGTCAGAGCTGAGGTTAGGTTGCAGCCTTGCCTCAGCTCGTATTTTATGGTTGCATCAAATTATGCGGCCGTCAATTCCTGCATCCAAAAAATCTCGCGGCCGACCGGCTACCGGTGTCGGCATACCTGTGCAGGTTAGATTGCAACCGGCGCAGGTTGTGCCGCTCGACGCGTGGATCGCTGCTCAGCCCGATCCGAAGCCTTCGCGTCCGGAAGCAATCCGCTACGCCCTCACGGATTGGCTGACAGGCCAAGGTTATGTTCGGCGCAGCGAGGATCCGGAGAGAGCGAACTAACCTTCGCGTCGAATATGGGTCAGGCAAAATTCAACCGGCAAATGCATTCTGCCCTCAGGTCGGGGGAAATGACGTGCATCTATTGCGGCGTGGCGCCCGCCCTCACGGTGGATCACATGCCGCCGCGCATGGTCTTTGAGAACAAGCAAAGACCCGATGGGCTCGTTTTTCCTGCTTGCAAGGAATGCAACGAGCTTACGCGGGATAACGATGCCATAATCTCATGGTTCTCACGGCTCTACTACGGCGGCTTTCAAGAGAGCGTGTCGCCCGAATTCGAACGCTTGTCGCGAGCGATGGCGCGCTATCCCGAGCTAACCAGGGAATTCAAATTCAAAGAACGGCTGCGATATATTCGCAATGCACAGGGACTAATAGTTCCGACCGACATGGTTACGGTAAACGTTGGACCAATTACTAGGGCAGTACTTGAACAGTTCGCGTTAAAATTTGCGCTCGCAATGCATTGGCACGTCAGCGGTGAGATTGTCCCAGCAGATGTTCCCATATGGGTCATGGGCACAACAAACTATCATCAGATGACGAACCGGCATGTGCGCAGAATGTTAGCTACTTTCCAAGCGAAAGAAGTTATGCGTCAAGGTATTATGACTAGCGCAGGTCAGTTCGCCTATCAAAGCATCTACGTTGCCGATACCGGGGAGAGTATACATTACGGTGGGTTTCGAGAAAGCTTTGCTGTTTGTTGCCAAGTGCGGCCAGCAATGCTCAGCGTACTACCTCCGTCGTCGATCCGCTTTCGGCGCGATCTTCGGCGTCCTTTCCCATATTTAGACCCTATCGCGCAGCTGGAAGGCTGAATTGAGGACGTTGGGGCAAGCCCGAACTGTCCCGGAGAGACATGCAAGGTCAGCTCATGCGATGCGCGTTGCCACTAGCCACTCAGGATGCGGCAGTGAGCCGCATCGTAAAGATAAGAGCCTATTTGAGGTGCGGGCATCTCGGTTTCGTTTTGCAAATCTATAATGATGCAATGCGTATCGTGAAATCCGATCACATCCCCGAGTAAAATCTTTCTCTTGCTTATTACTCTCATGGCGTATTGACCTGACAGTACCGGATCAATTCTAAATGCACTTACTCTTCCTATTATCTTTTCATCATCATAAATCTTATCAGTCTTCATTTTAAAAGCGGCCGGTTGCTTGGGATAAATCCATGCCAGCGATGAAATAATCAGAGCTGCTGGAGCCGTTGCCGCCGCAATGGCTGAGCACCAATCGTTGAAGGACTGTGGTCGCATAACGGCAGATTGTAGGAACACCCCGCGCCCGGCAAGGCAGTGCGGCTTTCATGCGTGTACCATCTCGACATCACACACTCGGCACTTATCCTGTCGCGATGCGCTACGCCATCGCCGCCCTCGGTCTCATCGTCGCTGCCGTGGCGGCGAAGGCTCAGAGTCCAGCGGACATCGCTGCCTGCCGGGACGTGACGGACTCGTTGCTCCGCCTGCGATGCTTCGATGACGTGTCTAAACCTGCGGCGAAGAAGCCCCCCGTGGCTCCGCCTGTCACGGCGAAGGTGAAGGCTCCTGACTTCAAAGCCTACGCCGTTGAGCCGTACCGTGGCACCATTGGCCTACCTGACTTCCGAGGGCGCGACCGTCAGCACGCGAACTATAGAACCCGCATATTGGCCGGTACGAAAGCAGGTCCGAATTTCGCGGGCTACTTGGCGCTTGTGCCGATTGGTTGCGGAGGCGGATGCGTCTTCGTGCCAGTGGTTGACGTGCGAACGGGACGGGTATTCGACTCCCCACTTGGGGGAGAGGATCAGATGTCGCTTGATCTCAAGTATCAGGTAGATAGCCGTCTCATCTCCACGCGCTACATCTCAAACGAACGCTGCAAGTCAGAAGAAATCGTATGGACCGGAAGCGCCTTCCAAAGGGGCACTGTTCGGGATCTTGGCGAGCAGGATGTGTGCTGGTCGTCGAATTAGTCATCGGCCACACGAGTAGCCTCTCTATATCGGATCCCTATCTGCCCAATCCGGTGCAACATCAACAAAACGTCCGAAGCCGCTCACGGGTAACTCATAGCTAGTCCCAGTCGATATCCAGGGATCGCTCAAAGGCCGGAGCCGACAACTCCTTACCCTTGGGGTCCAAGACTACGACCTCTCGGAAGCCGCGTCGTTGCAGCTCCCATGTCTTCTCCATCGCCTGCTCGTCCGTCCCGCAGGCAAAGGTCATAGCCCGGCCTTTCGGATCGATCCCCTTCACCGTGAACACGACACGCTCCCCGTCGTTGGCAGAAATGTAGGGCTGCTGAACGAGGGTTCGCCCCCCGCTCAGGTCTTAGATGGGTAGGGCATTCGAGTCCGTCACCGCACCGCCGCCGAGACATTCCGCAGCGACATCGCGTTGACATCGCCATCCGCCCGGCAAACCAACGCTCGGTCACGATAACGCTACCAAGCTCCCTTTACCCCTGTCAGCGAGCAGTTCGTTGACGTTCTGTTAACCGTAAAAATTAAGCGTGCGTTCACACATCACAACGTCCTCCACCCGGCCCGAACAATGTCAGCAATGGACCCCCTGAAGTCAGCATCGGGACTGCTAGCAGCAGGACGACGAATGCAGACCGGGCATATGCGTGTTCTTTCCGAGAATATCGCCAATGCCAACTCTACTGCGAAGACGCCGGGCGGTGATCCCTATGGCCGAAAGATAGCTATCTTCAACCCCATCTTGCCTGACAGTGATGAAAATCCGGTCGGCCGCGTAGCTAGAGATACCGCTGAGTTTCGCAGCGTTTACGATCCAAGCAATGCCGTTGCAGACTCTAAAGGCATTGTGAAGCTTCCGAACATAGATATGACCGTTGAGTCCTCAAAGCTTCAGGAAATGATCCGGTCGTACGAATTGAATTTGAATGCATCCTCATCGATAGACAAAGTAAATCAAGCGACTCTCGATCTGCTACGATGAACCAGTATGGCCTAAGGCCTGCTATCGGATCGTGGTCTGGACGTTTCACAAGCTCATGTCGTGCGCCTAACCGATGCCGCGCGTCACGGCCGAGACGGAGCCTACAGATCGGCGGCCCTTTTTATTAGACCACCGCACTCTGAGCGTTCGCCAGAGCAAGGCTATGGACTCGGCCGAGCGTCCCTTCCATCAAGCGTGAAGCAGTTCGGGGATCGCCCGCCGTCTGCACATTCACGTTGTTGGTGATGTTCTGGGACACCGACCGGCTGTTCGTATTGTTGTTCGTGGTTGGGCTAGCGGCCGAGGGAGCCGGCTGCATCAGGTTCGCAGGGTCGATGTGGTTCGGGTCGAAGTTGCCGGGCGTGCGGAGCGAGGTCGGAGCGGGTACCGGCGGGGGGGTATGGACCGGCCTGTATCCTGAGTTGCCCCAGCGCGGATCTGCATCGGCATCGCCGCGATAGCCCATCCAGTTACTAAGCCAGCGGCGCCCGTTCTTCTTCAACCCTTCCGCCACCCAACGAACCTGCGCGGGGATCGTGCGCGGATCACGGACATCGAGGCCAGTTTCCTTCTCGAACTGAACGCCGAGGCCGCGCCTTCGGTTAAGCTGGAATGGCCCCCACGACGACTCGCGGGCATTGTCTACCACGTCGTAATTGTTGCGGTGTCCGCTCTCGCCCCGGCGGATGCCATGCATGATGCGGACATCAATTCCGGCTCGACGGGCCTCTCGCTCGTACAGAGCGGTCAGACTGTTTGCATCGCTGGTCGGAGGTACGCCCGAAAAGGTTTGAGGCGCGGTGTCGTTCCCGCCTTGCGCGGCCGCCGCTGAGCCTCCTCCAAACGCTCGTCTCACCGCATTGACGCCACGGCGAAACAAGCCGGGACTTTCGGCTTCACCGGCATAGCGTTGTGCGGTCATGTCGTTCAGGATCACGGCTGTCCTGCTGGCATCGCCGTGGACGCCCCCATATTCTCGCACACCACTGTTGCCGAGCAGAAACCCCGCAACCTTCGAAATTGTCTCAATACCTTTCGCGACACGCTCGACGCGTTTCGCGAAGTCGTCCCATCGCTTGATAAGCTCGTTGCCACCTTCACCCACCATCCAGTCGGTGAACTCGGCGAATTTAGTTGCGATCAGGACGAGGCCCTTCGTGATGTCGTCTAGGATCTTCTGGACCTGCTCCGGGTGTGCGGCCACCCAATCGTTGAACCGCCTCACGATAGCTTCCAGGGCGGGCGCAAGGCTCACCATCAGCTTGTCGCTGAGTGCCGACGCGGTGGCCTGCAACTTCGTCAATGAACGCCAGAATGATTGCGACGCTTCCGTTGCCTTCTGGGAGTCCACGCCGAGCGATTGAGTGGTACGATTGTACTCGGTGCGATACTCGCGGATTTGCTGAAGGTGATCCGAGACGAGCTTAAAATCTTCCTCGCTAATGCCGAGCATTCCGGCATGCTGGTGCCCCACGACATAGGGCTCGCGGGCCAACGCGGCCACGGTGTCGAGGTACTGGTCGCCCATATCCTTGGACGTATTGACCCCAAGCTGCTGCACGAAGCCTTTCAGGCCGGGATTGGTCCGCATAGCCTGCGCGAACTTTTCAACAGCGCCGATGGCCTGCTGGGCCGAGCCGCCCGTCTGCTTGAAGGCATAGCCAAGGGAATTGAGGCTCTGAACCGAAGCCCCCGTCCGCTGCGACACGAAGCCAAGGTTGTCGAAGGCGCTTGCGACACGGCCGACTGCATAACTAATCGCTGTAGCTGCCGCAGTCGCGGCGAGAGCCGCCTTGTTCCATCCAGCGATGAACTCCTTGTGCCGCTCCTCGCGCTTGCGGGCTGTCTCTTTCTCAGACTTCTCGCGCTCCTGCGCTTCGGCGAGGGAGGCGCGAGCCTCCTTGAGGCGCGTCTCGCGCGTCAGCTTCGCGATCTCCTCCTCTGTCTTAGCGCCTTCCCAACGGGCATCTTCGATCCGCTTTTCCGCCTCGCGGACGGCGCGCTCATAATCGGCGACGGACTTCTTCGCGGCCGTCTCAGACGCCTTGTTGACCTCAAAGCCCAAGGCGACGGCGAAGGATGCGATCCATTCGTTGGCCACGGCGATCCTCTCAGTGCAGTCGTTGGATGACGGTGCGGACCTCCGGCGGCACCGTATCGCCACCGCCATCCACCCATTGCTTGACGACGAAGCCCAGCACGCGACCCATCAGGATCTGCATGCTGGCACCGTCGATGTCCGTGAAGGCGGGCTCAGCACCGCCCGCAGGCCACACCGCGTGCCACTCGCTGCCGACCGCTCGCGACAAGGCTCCGAGGGTTGCGCGCTCGATGTAGTCGAGATTGTCGTCGGAGAGCGTGCCCCACCCCGACAGGGCGGTCTTAGCGATTTTCACCACGTCGAGGTCTGAGCGGATCGCGATCCGAGATCCGGGCGCCAACACCAAAGGGATGGCCTCAGAAAGAAGTGGGGCAAGGCGGCGCGTGATCCGAGTCTCAACCTGGGCGGGCATACCCTCAAAGCGATAGCGGTTGCCCTGGATCTCGAATTCATTCGCCATCGTTGGCCTCGTCTCAGTAACCGCTGCCGGCCAATGGGCGCGGCTGGATCGTGTAGGTGAACGACCGCCGGTACGCGCCCGTGTCGATCAGAGGCTTGGTGCCGGTGCGGCCGCGCCGAAGACGGCCCTTGATGGTGCGCTCGGCCAGCGGGGCGAATGCGCCGTCCGTGATCTTCGCCTGCACCGCGCTCGTGCCGATCAGGCCGACCTCGTGCAGAGCCCTCTCGGGTGCGGACAAGTCCCCCTGGAATGCCGCCGTCGCTCCGGCCGCGAGCAACTGAACCGCCTGCTCCCGAATGCTTTCCACACCAGGGACGAGATGCGGGCGCGCCGGCATGTTGATGGAAGGCTCGCCTCCCTCAAACAGGTAGCCGAGCACAGCATTGCTGATTGGCGGCTCGCCCTTCTCGCCAGGATGCATGCTCTCGGCGGGGATGCCGATCAGGACGCGCTTCTCCAACTCGCGGATCAGGGTCCGCGAAAAGGGATCAAGCCGAGTCGTGGGCTTCCTATGAATGCGGGTCGTCATCGGCATCGGAGGGATCTCTTCAGTGCCCCCGGCACGAACTGCGCCGGGGGGCTATGATCAGGACGCCGACCCGATAGGAGGCGGGCCGCGTCCTGTGCTGCCGGTTACTTGGAGAGCGCCACCCGGTAGCTGGGCGCCGCGCGGGGTGAAGCCCTGAAGCCCCCGCACTCGCTGCACGGCCGACCCGCTTACCGCTGAGAACGGGGCGGTGATCGCGCGGCATTAGGCAGCCGAGCGCGACGGCGCTTCGGCGAACACATCCTCCGGCATGGGGAGCAGGGCATCCGGGTCGGAACCCAAGCGGTCCCGCGCGGCCTGCCAAGGGCACGGCGGCAAGGTCGGAAGGCCTCGAACAACATGATGCTCGGCCATCGAAGTGCCCCCGCCGGGAAACCGGACGTTCAGGGCACCTTCAATGGCGCGGTCCAGCATCCGCACACGGGTCGTCAGCTTGGCGTACTCGGCGACCGCTGCCGAAGCGGCCGGCTCGGCGACGATGACAGCTCCGGCCGCCTCCCGCACCGTATCCGCCGCCATGCTGTGCGCGCTCTCCAACAGCCGGAGGTCGGTATCGATTATGGCTTCCTGCTCGCGCAGGCGCTCGACCTCCGCGTTCACCTTGGCAAGCTCGGCCTGCATCGCCTCGACGGGATCAGCCGTGGGCGGCTCCTCGCCATTGAGCAGCGCGTGCAACCGCTCGACATCATTCGTCCGGCGGTGGTGGGAGAGCTTGAGATCGTCCTCCAATGCGTACCGGCGCGACCAAAGCGGCTGATACTGCTCCATCAGGGCGGCCTTCTCGGCGCTCCTGGCCTGGACCAGTGCGGCACGACGGTCGCGCTCAAGGATGGCGTCGGCGAGCCGCTGCCGTTCAGGCGTGCGGGCTGGCGAGATAAGGGACAGGGAAGCCTTCGCCACGACGTCAGTCCCCCTTAAACATGTGGGGGAACATCTTGGCGCTCTCAGCCTGCTCGGCCTTCGTCATCGGGCGGGAGGGAGCCCGATTGAGGATCACCTTGCCGGGCGGCACGGCGCCGATGCGATTGCCGTCACCGAGTCGGAACATGTCCGGGTGCAGCGCCTCGATGGCCGCGCGATCCTGCACGATGTCATGCATGACCCGCTTGCGCGTGACGGCGTAGCCCCGCGCCTGACAATCCATCGCCAGCAGTTCGCGGCGCTTGATGGCAGCGTCGGCGGCCATGTCCTTAGCGGGCACGCCCTTCGCCAGCATGTCTTCCAAGGTCAGCAGATCGTCATCGGGGATCTTGCCCAGGCAAAATTCGAGGATGCGTTCCATGGTCTGTGGGGTCATCGGTTCTACTCCTGCAATCAGTGAATTGAATTTCCTCAGTACAGAACCGTAACGGTCGCACCGGGAGCGGCACTGATGTCGGCATCAACGACGGAGAAGTTGTTGAACAACTGACCAGTGCCAGCGCTGGGATCGAAGACAGGCACCGTCCCGCCCTGCGCCAGCTTGAGCAGAATGGGGCCTTGGCCACCCGATCTCACGAACGCGCCGCGACCGGGCGCAACTGGCGTTCCCGGCGTGAGCGTCACCGCGCGGACGTAGTTCGGTACGGTCGGCGCCGTCTGGCTAGCAGAGGTCGGGCTCTGACCCGGTGCGCCCAGCGTCGTTCCTGCGCCGATGGCCGCGAAGCCGCTGATGAGAGCAAGGGCGGCAGCGCGGGCCTGTCGAGGACTGTCGCTCAGATCATCCAGCACCATCACGTCGAAGCTGTTGATACCGTTCGACAGGGTGGTGGTGATGGCGGATGGGCCATTCACGCCGTCGCCTCCGATGGCGGCACGGCGGTTTACGGTGACGGTGTAGCCGGCGACGGTGCCGATGGTGCTGATGACGGGCATGGGGTGTCTCCGCGCGGGCAGGTCAGGATTTGCGGGGGCTGGTGCGCGGGCGTGCGCAGCGAGGGGCGGAAGCCATCAAAGCGTGCTCCCGTAGCGGTGGCGGCTTCGAGAAACCCCGAAGCGCGTGTGGTGATGAACCGGGCCAAAGGCAGCGGCTTGCTCGGCTGTGACGACGATGGGTTTGCGGCCAGTACCAACCAGCACCACCGCGCCCGCCGCTGCGTTGGCCACGTCGTCGTGGGCGCCCTTCACCTGCGGGTGGTCGATGATGTCCCGGCCGGTGCCGCGCGTGGTGCGGCGCTCAAGCGAGACGATCTGCGTCTCAAGCTTCGGCGCCTCGATCAGGCGGGCACTCTGTGAGTTCAGGATCGGCAGGAAGGCAGCATAGATCTCGGTCTTGCTCTTGTCCGAGATCTCGTAGGTCACGCCGTGCTTGGCGAACTGCTCGCGCGGCCACTCGCCCGCGTACTTGTCGCCCGTGACCTTCCGAACGCCGTAGGCCTTCAGCGTCTCTGCGAACCGCTCCACCACCAGCGCGGGGGATGTGCCGACCGTCTCCTCGCGGATCACGTCGAGGATCGTCAGATCACCCTGCCGGTGCGCGATGCCGAGCGTCATGCTGTCCGCACCGCCGCCGGCCGGATCCACGAAGGCGACGTAGCGAGTGCCTTGGACCGGAGGCCGCTCGCGGACCCCCACGTCCATGCAGGCCTGCACCGCCTCCAACGTGATGAAGGCTTCCACGTCGGCGCGGAACTCGGCGCCGTACTCAGCCGAGGCTGCCGCCGGATCGCGGGTGTAGGCCCGCTTCACCACCGCCGGGTCGAGGCTCGGGTTCATGGTCTGCGAGGGCGCCCGCAGCACCAGCACCGCCGGGTCGCCGTTCGGCCCGAAGTCCCGCTGATGGGTCCGGTACAACTCGCCCTTGCGCGCGTAGGGGCTCGACAGGACGCAGAGCGGGCCGCCCGTCGTCGCCAAGCCAGGGCGAACCGCGTCGAGGATCAGCGTGTCCGGGTTGGCGCTGTTCTCCAAGTGCCAGAACGCCACCTCGTCCGCGAGGCAGCCTGCCAGCGTCTCGCCCCGGATCGTTTTGAAGTTCGCCGGGCGGACCTCGATGTCCACGCCAGCATTCAACCGGATCGTGTCGGCGGTCGGATCACCGTCCACCATGTCCCGCATCTCGGTCGAGTGCTCGAACACCCCCAGCATGTATGAGAAGATCTTGGCGGCCTGGACCGTGGTCGAGGCCATGATCGGCAGCTTGATCCGCTCGCCGGGGGCCTGCACGCCGCTGTAGTCCACCAGCCCAGCGAGGTAGGCGCCCAGCACACTGAACGCGCGGGACTTGCCGCCGCGACGGCCGACGATGCCCCAAAGCTCGTCCACCGGGCGCTCAGGCTCGCGATCACGACTGGTCAGGGCGGCGTAGATCACCCGCTCGTCATCGGTCAGCGGCTCGCCCCGCGACGCGATCAGGATGGCCCGCCACGGCGCCCAGGTCTCACCGGGCAGGATCTCCGCGAAGATGGCGGGATCGGCCAAGGCCTCGCGCATGGTGCAGAGGGGGCGGCAAGCAGGGTTCACGGGCGGCGCCTCGCATAGCGCTCACGGACACCCTCCCGCTCAGGGGCCTTCGGAGACCCCATGCGGCGGGCCTGACGGTCCATGCGGTCGCCGATCTGGCCGAGGGCTTCCAAGTCCACGTTCTGACCACCCGCCATGGCCGCATGCAGCTTAGCGAGTTCCACCGCGAGTCCAGCATAGGCGCGGGCCGCCTCGCGCTGAGTGACCGACATGGCGGCCCGGCCACCGCGCTCGGCCTCGACCTCGTCAAGCACAGACTTGTAGTGGCGCGCTGCCTCTGTGCTGCCGGGCACAGTCACAAGGAAGGGCCGACTGCCGTTGGCAAGCGCTGAGCGTTGCTTGGCCGAACGAGGACTGACATTTAGTGGCTGGATCGACATCCGATCACCTAAATCCGATCTCACGAATATAGGTCGCAATCGAATATTTGTCCAATAAACCGCGATATTGTTCGTGCTAGTTCGTAGACGTTCGTAGCAGTTCTATTTGATGCACTTTCGCGAAGGGCCGAGGTCACAAAGTCCGGCTTTTGTTGGGTGTCTGTATCGAGAGTAAGCCAGAGGCAACCATGTCTTTGGATCGTATTTGCCTAGGCCCGGTGGCGCACGTAATTTTGAATACGGTCATGAAACCCGAGGCATCTCCAATTCGTAGCTTGTGCCATGACCAAGCTTCCGAACGCCTACAATCCGCTGCTCGACGCCATCGCTGCCGCACTCGGTGTGCCCGTGGAGGACTTCTTCGCCAATTCCACGGGGTCTGAGAGTGAGAACGTGCTCAACCTGCTTAAGGCATGGGTTGCCATCGGAAATGCTCAAGGCCAACGCCGGGTGCTGAGCCTCGCGCAGCATGAGGCGGAGAGGTCTACTGCGAGCGCGGCAACGCCCCGTCCAGACGTCGTGCCGTTCAGACGAGGCGACAACTGACACGCTCGGCTCGCACGAAACGCGAGCGGCGCAACGCTAAGAACAGCGTCAATCGTGGGCGAGAACGTGGGTAGCACCCGAGCGCATAAACCAACGCACTGTCACTAGTCAGCTTTTCCGCCTGCGTGGCGGAGAACATATCCGCCGCTAGGGTTTCCGGTGGGTCGTGCTGCCTGAGCTAGATTTTTCGGCTGGGGCGGTTCGGACACGCCGCGCTCTACAAACCCTATCTCGTGACCGTGCCGCACAGCGGATTACCGCCTATCGGGTCAACCGACTGAGCCTAGCGCCCTCACTTCATAGCAATAGCTATACTCGACCTACCCGACCTCTATGCGGCGGCTACCCCGGTACGATCTCGTTTGCCCCTTACCGAGCGTGACAACCGTGACAACCGTGACATCTGTCACGGACGTCCGGGGCCCGGAGCGTGACGGACGTGACAGTGACACTAAGGAGTGTCACGTCCGTCCGGCCGGGTGTCACGCTAGTCCGCATTCAGCACCAGCCAGAGGTGATCGACACCTTGGAGCTCGATTGAGGCGACGAGAGAGCGTCCAAGGGCTGCCTTGAGCGCTCGGCCAAATGCTTGCCGCTTGGCGTCGGCACGCTTCACCCCGTCCTCTCCATCTGCTGGGTACGTGAGATAGAAGGCATCGCGCACGCGCTCGACGGGGACGGCACGATGCTCAGCCCCCGTTGATCCGAACGGCCAGGATCTGATGCCGTTCTCGTCCATGGCGGCGGTAAGCGCCTGCCGAAATACCTTCAGCGAAGTTGGCCAGCGCTCCTTGCCTGCCGCAACGACGGCACCGGACGTCCGATCTGTCTGCCAATTGACAATGCAGGTCGTGATCGGCTCGCGGTCGTAGGTCTCGCCAACGGTCACGACGTCCAGAGAGTAGGGTATCTCGTAGCCACAGCGCCCGCCGCGAACCTTGCGGATCGCCATGCGGGTGTTG
>NZ_JAKSXZ010000112.1 GCF_022829465.1 Methylobacterium sp. J-067 | reverse complement strand
GCTGCGATCTCTTCAGGGGTCAGCGTCGTACCGCCGCTCTCGTCGCGAGTCATGGCCGGCTCCCTTGCTGTGCGGTCGTCTGGACATGGCTGCCAGTCCGGACTAGTATGTTGTAGTTGCTGACTGGATGGATCGTGCCGTCGGGTGGCTCTTGGGCTGCGATCGCTTCCCCTTCGATGTCGGCGAGCCTAGGTGCTGACCAGGGATCGCACCTGAGTTACCACCTCACTCAAGGATCAAAGTCTACTCCAATCTTCCGCCCGCTGCACCAGAGCAAACCATATGGTCTGTCGATATATGCTGCTTCGCAGATCAGGCGTCCGGTTACAGCTATCTCGGAATCAAGATCAACTTCGAGAAGCGCTTCGTATTTGCTCATGCTCCAAATCAAACAGTCCAAGCACTGCTTCCCTCCCGCCGAGAACAGCGTCCCGGTCTTCAATATGTCTTTCTTGGGGAGTTGCTTGTTACTTAATAGGAGGCGACGGAGGAGACGCTCCTCGTCGCGGTCGGCCTCGTGATCCTCGTGGTCTACGCCTTCCTGCGCTCCGGCCGGGCGACGCTCATCCCCGCCGTGGCGGTGCCGATCTCCATCGTCGGCACCTTCTCGGCGAT
>NZ_JAKSXZ010000016.1 GCF_022829465.1 Methylobacterium sp. J-067 | reverse complement strand
GGCCGGGTCATCTGCCTCCCGGTTGGGGAGGACGACGTGCTCGGCTCCGTCCGGACGACGCGAGTAGTTCTAGCGGCGGCTCACCGCAACCACGACACAGCCGACAACCGGGACGTGAACCTCATGGCGGTCTGCCAGCGGTGCCACATGAACCACGACCGGCCGGAGCATAAGCGGCGGCGGTGGCGAACCCTGTTCCGGCGGAAGGCGTCGGGCGATCTGTTCGGCGGGCCATACACGTAGCCGAGGTCAGGGACCGAAGCTTACGAAGCCTCGACAAGGAACGGGCTCACAGACGCGCGATTGCCCTATTACCGCGTGGCGGGCTCCTCCATCCGACCAGCGGACTACAGGAGACACGCCAATGAAGGCACTACTCACCATCGCAGCCGTCCTCGCTCTCAGCAGCCCTGTGATAGCAGCAGAAGGCAGTTCGGGCGGCTCTAGCCGTTCGGGGACCGCGAACAGCACCGGCCCGAATGATGCCGGCGCGGGGTCTTCACCCGGTGCCGCCGGTAGTGGCCCCACGACTGGTGGGATGAGCCGTTCTGGCACCATGAACAGCACCGGGGCGAATGACGCGGGATCAGGATCAAAGCCTGCTGGGACCAGCGGGACCCCTGGAAACCGCTGAACACCTTGATTGGTGAAAAGTCGCTCGCGGGAATTGAAGTCGCGCCGGCCACACGTGAACGGGGAGAACACGGTAGCCGACGCGCTCGTAGGCGGAAGCATGGAAGGTCGCTCGACCGCCGCGAGGTCTGATCAACGCCCATTCCATGGCGATGATCCTTTGAGTCTACCCCCCGATTTAGAAGGGCAGAGCGTCCGGCTTACTTCCCGCTTGGGGCCGCGCCGCTGCCGGTGGCACCGTTCCCCATCCCGCTACCCGCTGCGGCGCCGGGCGTGCTGACCGGAGGTCCACCGCTCGTGCCGGGGGCACCTGTGCGCATGGCGCCGCCGGACTGCTCCTCCATCTTCTGGGACTCGCTCTTCACGCTGCCGGGGCTGTTCATGTTGCCCTCGGCGCTACCGCCACCGGCACGCGTCTGGGCAAAAGCAGCACCGGAGAGGCCAACGGTAAGCGCAGTCGCGAGTGTGAGTGTTCTGATCAGCATGGCGTTTCCTCCGAGGTGAACGTGATGCCACCTCGCAGACCAATATCCTCACAGATCGAATTGTTCAGATGTGATCCGCGAAAGCAGCGGGTTCCGGCTTTTCAGCACCTGTACCCGAAGCCTCAAGGTCGTTAGGCGACATAGCATCGCCATTCGGATCGAAAATTTGAATGTCTTGAACAGCGCCCTGGCGAAAGCGCTTCAGCGTGTCGATAGCAATGCTGACAGTTGGGCACAGATGCGTGACGCTACCGTGCGACGCTTTTCCCTTGACGATGTAGAAGCGTCGTTGCTGCGTCACATGTCGATCCCGGCGGCGCCGAGGATGGCGCCCTGCTTCAGCACGGCAATACGGTGTGCGCGGATCATGTGTTCGAGGGCCTCTAGATCCGACACACCGTTGTCCCGAAATGCTGCCACGCTTGCCGCGAGAGAGGCAACGACGAGATCGTCCATCAGAGTGCTGAGTGCGATCTGATGTCGAAGTCGTACACAGGTACGATCGGCTGAATTATGAGGATCGGTCATCCCTACTGAACGATACTGATCGGGAATGGTTCTCATGGGCCGTGAGCCGGCGCTTGGGGTATCCAGTTCCTCCGCGACGCCGACCCTCACACGATCGCCCAATCGTCCTCAACTACTCCGGCAGCGTTTGCAGAGCGCAAAAAAATGCCCGGCACGAAGGCCGGGCAGTTTA
>NZ_JAKSXZ010000015.1 GCF_022829465.1 Methylobacterium sp. J-067 | reverse complement strand
AAGGACGAAGAACAGCAGCAGGTTGAGGTTGCCGAGGTCCATCAGGAAGGGCTGCACCGCCACCAGCGCCCCGGCGAGTCCGAGGCCGGTGGCCAGCGCGGCGAGCGTCACCTTCCAGTCGGCAGTTTCCAGCAATCGGATCAGGGCGATGAGGAGCATCAGCCCGAAGCCGACCGGCAGGGCGGCGGCGCGCCACGCGTTGTTGAGTTCCAGCGCAGGCGTCTGGACGAAGGCCTCCTCCCCGGCGAACTCGTAGGCCGGGTGGAGGACGAGGCAGACGAAGACGAGGCCCGCGACGAGGGCCAGCGTCTCGAGGAAGGCACGGGTGCGGGGTCCGGCCATGGCGACGAGCGCGGTCATGCGCATGTGCTCGGCCCGGCGGAAGGCGACGACGGCGCCGAGCATGGCGAGCCAGAGGAACAGGATGCCGGCGAGCTCGTCGGACCAGATCAGCGGCTCGTGGAAGACGTAGCGGCTGACGACGCCCGAGAGCAGCACGCCGATCTCGGCGAGCACGAGGAGGGCGGCGGGGATCTCGACGAGCCAGCCGATGGCGGTGTCGAGGCTCTTGAGCCAGCCCCGGGCCCGCAGGGGCGGGCCATCCAGGCCGATCCCATGACCGCCCGCGCCCGCAGCTTCCACCGCCGCGATATCCATCGCCATCCTCCCAAAGCCCTGTGCGGGGCCGGAGCCGGGTTGTCCCGGTCTCCGTACGAACACATCCCATACTTGCGCCGGCCCGGCCAGTGAACCGGCCTCAGCCGAGCCACGCCACCAGCGCCGAGACGGTGAAGACCGAGACGAGGTGCGAGACGAGGATCGCCCCCGAGGTGACGCCCGCCTGCAGCCCGTAGAGCTTGGCGAGGGTGAAGGGCCCGGAGCCGATGGGCAGGGCGCTGAGCAGCACCGCCGCCCGCGCCCAGAGGGGCGGCACGGGGAACACGTAATAGACGAGGAGGGCCGTCAGCGCCGGATGCACGACGAGCTTCAGCCCGACGAGGAGCCAGATCAGCTTTCGGTCCCCCGCCACGCCGCGCTCCTGCGCCAGGAACAGGCCGATGCAGATCAGCGCGCAGGGCGAAGCCGCGCCGCCGAGGAGCTTGGCGGAGGTGTCGAGGGGCAAGGGCACGGCCAAGCCGGTCAGCCCCACCGCGAGCCCGGCGATGGGCGCGAGGAAGAGCGGGTTGCGCAGCAGCGAGAGCAACACCCGCTTCACGGTGCTGCGCCGGTCGACGCCCCGCCGCAGGTCGAACTCCACCATCACGATGGCGGTGAGGAACAGGACGCAGGCGGTGAACAGGGTGGCGATCACCGCCGCCGGCAGCCCCTCCGGCCCGAAGACCAGCAGGCAGAGCGGGATGCCCATGAAGCCGACATTGCTGTAGCCCGCATCCAGCCCCTCGATGCTGGCATCGGCGACCGAGCCGCCCCGCCGCCGCCCGAGGCCATAGGCGAGGGCGAAGGTCGCCGCGATGCCGAGGGCGAAGGCCGCCGAGAAGCCGAACTGCCCGATCTCGGCCGGCGTGATCCGCGCCATGGTGGTGAAGATCAGCGCCGGCAGGGCGAGGTAGATGGCGAAGCGGTTGATGTTGTCGGTCGCCTCGCGGGTGAAGACGCCGAATCGCCCGCACAGGAAGCCGAGAAGGATCAGCGCGAAGATCGGCAGCGCCGCGTTCAGGACCGCCTGCATGCCTTGTCCGGGGAGGAAGGAGGAAGCGCGACCCCTACACGACCCTCCCGCCCCCGGAAACCGTGACGGCCGGATCTGTCAGGCTTCGGCCCTTCCCAACAGAGGATAGGACCCACATCATACGGGCCAGGGCCTCACAACGGGACCATCATGGATTTCACGATTCCCCCGCGCGTCGAGGATTACCGCGCGCGCATCGCGGCCTTCGTCGACACCCACGTCATCCCCGTGGAGCGGGACAAGGCCGCCTATGACGGCCACGGCAACATCGCGCTGCCGGAGCTGGAGCGCCTGCGCGGCCTCGCCCGCGCCGAGGGCCTGTGGTGCCTCCAGCTCAAGCCGGAGACCGGCGGGGCGGGCCTCGACAAGGTCGGCATGGCGGTCTGCTACGAGGCGATGAACCGCTCGATCTTCGGCCCGGTGGTGTTCAACTCCGCCGCCCCCGACGACGGCAACATGATGGTGCTGGAAAAGGTCGCCACCCCCGAGCAGAAGGCGCGCTGGCTCGATCCGATCGTGCGCGGCGAGGTCCGCTCCGCCTTCGCGATGACGGAGCCCCATCCCGGCGGTGGCTCGGACCCCGGCATGATCCAGACCCGCGCCGAGCGGCGGGGGGACACCTACGTCGTCACCGGCCGCAAGTGGTACATCACGGGCGCGGAGGACGCGGCCCATTTCATCCTGATGGCGCGGACCTCCGACGATGCCCGCAAGGGCCTCACCGCCTTCCTGTTCCACCGGGACAGCCCCGGCTGGCACATCGTCCGGCGCATCGGGATCATGGGGCCGGAGGAGCACGGCGGCCATTGCGAGATCGCTTTCGAGGGGCTGGAAATCCCCGCGCGCGACGTGCTGATGAACGAGGGCGACGGGCTCAAGCTCACGCAGATCCGCCTCGGCCCGGCGCGCCTGACCCATTGCATGCGCTGGCTCGGCCTGTCGAAGCGCTGCGTCGAGATCGCCCGTGCCTACGCCGCCGAGCGGCACGGCTTCGGCATCCGCCTCGCCGACAGGGAGAGCATCCAGCTCATGCTCGGCGACCTCGCCATGCGCATCGAGATCGGCCGGCTCCTCGTGGCCAAGGCCGCCTGGGCGCTGGACCGGGGCAGCTTCGCCCGCAAGGAGGTCTCCATGGCGAAGGTCCATGTGGCGAACCTCCTGCACGCGGCGGCCGACACGGCGATCCAGATCAACGGCGCGCGGGGCTATTCCACGGATACGCCCCTCGAATGGATCTACCGCTACGCAAGGCAGGCGCGGCTCGTGGACGGGGCCGACGAGGTCCACAAGATGGTGCTGAACCGCAACCTGGAAGCCGAGGGCGACGCCTTCTGGACCTGGGACGTGGGCGCGTAACAAAGGGAATGGTCGCCATGACGGACGTGGTCATCACCGGGGCCGTGCGCACGGCCATCGGCACCTTCGGCGGGTCGCTGGCGGCGATCCCGCCCTCCGAACTCGCCGCGCGATGCGTGACCGAGGCGCTCAAGCGCTCCGGGACCAAGGGTGAGGAGATCGGCCACGTGGTCTTCGGCCACGTCATCCCCACGACCCCGCGCGACGCCTACATCGCCCGCGTCGCGGCGATGGAGGGCGGCATCCCGCAGGAAGTGCCCGCAATGACCGTGAACCGCCTCTGCGGCAGCGGCCTGCAGGCCCTTGTCTCGGCCGCCCAATCCGTGATGCTGGGCGATGCAAACGCCGCGCTCGCGGGCGGCGCCGAGAGCATGAGCCGGTCGCCGCATCTCCTGTCGGCGGCCCGGTTCGGCCAGAAGATGGGCGACATCACCGCCGTCGATTACATGACCGGCGCCCTCACCGATCCCTTCGGCAACGGCCATATGGGCGTCACCGCCGAGAACATCGCAAGCCGCTACGGCATCTCCCGCGAGGATCAGGACGCCTTCGCCGAACAGAGCCAGTCCCGCACGGCCCGGGCCATCGCGGAAGGCCGGTTCCGCGACCAGATCCTTCCGATCCCGGTGCAGCGCAAGCGCGAGACCGTGCCCTTCGACACCGACGAGCACCCCAAGGCCACGAGCCGCGACGACCTCGCCAAGCTCCGCCCGGCCTTCGCCAAGACCGGCAGCGTCACCGCCGGCAACGCCTCGGGCCTCAACGACGGCGCCGCCGCCCTCGTGCTGATGAGCGCCGACAAGGCCGCCCGCGAGGGAAGGGCGCCGCTCGCCCGCATCGTCGGCTACGCCCATGCCGGCGTCGACCCGTCCGAAATGGGGATGGGTCCGGTCCCGGCCGTGACGCGCCTGTTGAAGCGCACCGGACTGCGCGCCTCGGACTTCGACGTCATCGAGTCCAACGAGGCCTTCGCCGCCCAGGCCTGCGCGGTGTCCCGCGCCCTCGACCTCGACCCGGACAAGGTGAACCCGAACGGCGGCGCCATCGCGCTCGGCCACCCGATCGGCGCCAGCGGGGCGATCATCGCCGTGAAGACCCTCTACGAACTCGCCCGCGTCGGCGGCCGCTACGGCCTCGCCACCATGTGCATCGGCGGCGGCCAGGGCATCGCCGTAGCCTTCGAGCGCGTGCAGTGAGGCGAGCATGAGCGGCATCTTCGACCTGACCGGCCGGCACATCCTCGTGACCGGCGCCTCGAGCGGGCTCGGGCGCCATTTTGCATCGATGCTGGCGACGAGCGGGGCGACCCTCTCCCTCGGTGCCCGCCGCGCGGAGGCGCTGGCCGAGACGGTCGCCACCGTCGAGGCGCAGGGCGGGCAGGCGCAGGCCGTCGTGATGGACGTCACCGACCGGGCGAGCATCGAGGCGGCCCTCGACCGGGCCCGGGAGCGGTTCGGCCCGGTGGCCGTGCTCGTGAACAACGCGGGCGTTACCACCACGACCCCCGCCCTCGACCTCTCGGAAGCCGAGTGGGACGGGGTGCTCGACACCAACCTGAAGGGCGTGTTCCTCGTTGCCCAGGCCACCGCCAAGCGCATGGTCGCGGCGGGGCAGGGGGGCAGCATCGTCAACGTCGCCTCGATCCTCGGCCTACGCGTCGCCGGGGGGCTCGCATCCTATGCCGCCTCGAAGGCCGCCGTGATCCAGTTGACCAAGAGCCTCGCCCTCGAATGGGCGCGCCACGGCATCCGCGTGAACGCCTTGGCGCCCGGCTACGTCCGCACCGAACTCAACGCCGCGTTCTTCGATTCCGAGCCCGGCAAGGCCCTCATCAAGCGCGTGCCGCAGCGCCGCCTCGGCGAGGCCGGCGAGCTCGACGGGGCGCTCTTGCTCCTCGCCTCGCAGGCCGGATCGTACATGACCGGCTCGGTCCTCGCCGTCGATGGCGGCCACCTCGTCTCGGGGCTGTGAGCATGGACGAGACGCGGCTCAGCGCCTGGATCGCCTCACATCTCGGCATCCCGGATCTGACGATCGAGGAGAGCCGCCCCCTCGGCGGCGGCTCGATCCAGGAGAACCGCCTGATCCGCTGCCGGAACGGGGAGGGGGTGCGGGAGTTCGTCCTGCGGAGGGACGCGGCCGCCACCATCGCCTCCAGCCGCTCCCGGCGGGAGGAGTTCCGCCTGCTCGAAGCCGCCCACGCGGCGGGGGTGCGCGTGCCCGAGCCGGTCGGCTTCTGCGACGATGCGGGGGTGATCGGCGCGCCCTTCGCCCTGATGGGACTGGTGCCGGGCGTGGGGCTCGGGCCGCGCATCGCCAAGGACCTTACCCTCGGCGGCGACCGTGAAACCCTCGCCGAAGACCTCGGCCGCGAACTCGCCAAGATCCATGGCGTCCTCGATCCGCGCCAGGACCCGCCGCCGGCGCTCGCCTTCCTCGGCCCGCCCGAACCGGATCCGGCCCGCGCCGAGATCGCGCGCCTGCGTGAAAACCTCGACGGGATCGGCGCCAAGCGCCCGGCCATCGAATGGGGCCTGCGCTGGGCCGAGGCCGCCGCGCCGTCCTGCCCGGCGCCGGCCCTCGTCCACCGGGACTTCCGCACCGGCAACTACATGGTCGATGAGGCCGGTCTGACCGCGATCCTCGATTGGGAATTCGCCGGCTGGGGCGATCCGGCCCAGGATCTCGGCTGGTTCTGCGCCGCCTGCTGGCGTTTCGGCCGCCTCGACAAGGAGGCGGGCGGCATCGGCTCCCGCGAGGCGTTCGAGCGCGGCTATCTCGCCGGGGGCGGGCAGCCGGTGGACCGCCCGCGGGTCGCCTTTTGGGAGGTGATGGCGCATCTGCGCTGGGCGGTGATCGCCCTGGAGCAGGGGGCGCGTCATGTCTCGGGGCGGGAATTCTCCCTCGAACTCGCCCTTACCGGGCGGATGGTGCCGGAACTGGAACAGGCGATCCTCGCCGCCACCGCCCCCGCCGCCTGGCCCCGGAGCCATTCCGATGCGTGACGACCCCTCCGGTGCCGACCTGATCGACGCCGCCCGCCGGGCGCTCGCCGAGGAGGTCGTACCCGGCCTCACCGGCCGCCCGCGCTACGTGGCACTGATGGTCGCCAACGCGCTGGGTATCGCCGCCCGCGAGATCGGCGAGGGGGATGGGCTCGCCGCCGCCGAAGCCGACCTCCTCGCCGGGGAGGGAGCCGATGCGCTCGTCCGTGCGATCCGGGAGGGGCGCCGGGATGCCGACCCTGCGCTTCATGCTGCGTTGTTGAAGCGGGCCGCCATCGCCGGGCGGATCTGGAAACCGCGCAGCGGCCGATGACTCCTCGACTCTGCATGAAGTAGAATCGTTCAAGAGCTATCGACGAAAGACTGATCTACTTGAGTGCGGCGTTTCGCGAATCCTGTAGGCCGGATTCGAAATCCGGGCGCAATAGGGTTCGATGCACGATCCTCTAGCGGGAAAACTTTCACGCTACGTACCGCTTTCGGTGGCCGATCGGATGTGGTTGGCGGAGGCGCTCGGCCCCGCCCGGAGCATCGCCGCCCGCGCCGACATCATCGACGAGGGCGACGACCCGCATGCGGTCAACGTCATCCTGGAAGGCTGGGCCTGCCGCGCGCGGCAATTGGCCGATGGCCGCCGCCAGATCGTCTCGCTGCTCCTGCCGGGCGATTCCTGCAACCCGCACATCTTCCTGCTCGACCGGATGGACCACGCGATCAGCGCCGTGACCCCCGTCGTCTACGCCTCGATCCCCGGGGCAGCCCTCGAGAGCCTGACCGCGCGCAGCCCCAACCTCGACCGCGCCTTCCAGCGCGAAGCCCTGGCCACGGCGGCGATCCAGCGGGAATGGACCGTGAGCCTCGGATGCCGCTCTGGCATCGAGCGCCTCGCCCACCTGTTCTGCGAGATGCGCGCCCGCCTCGCGGCCGTCGGCCTCGCCACGCGCACCACCTGCCCGCTGCCGCTGACGCAGCACGACCTCGCCCATTCCCTCGGCCAGACCAGCGTTCACATCAACCGGACGCTGCAGGAGCTGCGCGCCCAGGGCCTGATCACCCTGCGCAGCCGCCGCCTGACGATCCACGACCCGTCGCGTCTCGCGGAGCTGGCGCATTTCGACCCCGCCTATCTCCACTTTACCGTGGGCATGGACCCACCCCCGATCGAGCCATGAGTGCGCGTCGCACAATCGAGGTGTCTGACTTCGAACGGGATGACGAAGGGCAGCCCATGACTAACCCGGGAGACGTGAGGGACCGCCTCTCGGCCGTGGAGGCCGACAACGCCCGCCTGCGGCGGCTGCTCGACGAGGCGGGCGTCGCGGACAACCTGCGCCATGCGCTGCGGGATACGATGGCCCTGGTGCGCCGGGTGATGTGGCGCTCGGCCGAGACGTCGCGCGATGTGGAGAGCTACGTCGCGCATCTGGAAGGCCGGCTCGACTCGCTGATGCGGATGCGCGGCCGCACCGATGCGTTCGGCGAGGCCGATCTGCACCTCCTCATCACCGAGGAGCTGATGTTCCACCTCGTCCGCGAGGGGGAGCGTGCCGTGATCGAGGGCCCTTCGCTCCGGCTGCGGCCGAAGCCCGCGCAGGCCATGGCGATGGCGATGCACGAACTCGTCAGCAACGCCGTCGAGCACGGCCCCCTCGACGTGCCGGCGGGTGCGGTCGAGGTGCGCTGGCAGGTGGAGGACGAGGCGGGCGGGCGGATGCTCACCCTCGTCTGGACCGAGCGGGGAGGGGCGATCGACCCGGACTCCGCGATGCAGCACGGCTTCGGGCGGGAGGTGCTGGAAACCCTGCTCGCCTACGAGCTGGGCGCCGACACGTCGCTGGTCTTCGCGCCCAGCGGCCTGCGCTGCACGATCCGCCTGCCCTTCACCGACCGGATCGGGCGGATCGCGCAGGATCCGCCCGACCCCGCCGAGGGGTGAGAGAAGCAGACCAGGGTTGCGTCAGCGGCGACGCACCCGCGACAGCAGGGCGAGGGCGAGGCTGATTAGGCCGGACGCGGCGGCCAGGATCGCGGCATCCTGCGGCATCGGGGTCAGGTCGGCATGGCCGGTCGTGGCGATCCACAGCAGGCTCAGGCCCATTGCCACCGGCACACTGAAGCACAGCGCAATGAAGGGAACGACGATCATCAGGTACCTGCCGGGCGGTGAGCCTCGCCTGTGTCCGGAATGGTCCGCGCCCTCACCGGGACGCGAAGTCGTTGTCATCGCACAACTTTCAGGGGTGATGGGATCGTCGTCCCGGCGTTTCCCACCGCAAAGACTGCGCAGGCGGACCCGTCCACGGAGCGGCTGAGGCGCGACAGCGCGACGAGGTGAGGGGGCCAGGCACGGACTGGCGAGGCGCGAGAGGTCTCCCCATTTGAGACCCGTGGCGTCATCGGAAGCCGGCTGAGATTTTTGCCGGCGGCTTCCCGGACGCGATTGACAGCCCATTCGCGCCAGCCTATACGACCGCCTCCCGACGCGGCCAGCAAGCAATCGCGAGCCGCCAGGGCAGACTTCTAAAGACAACGACAAGCAAACAAGGCACTTGCCAAGTCAGTTTGAAGTTGTTAGAGACTAAATCGCTCGCTGAAACGAGCGGCGCTCTTTGAAAAGTAAATCTGAGAAAGAGAAACGCGGACGGCGTTTGTCCTTGCGGACCTGGCGAAAGCCGGGTCGATAAGAGACTAAGCTGTCCAACGTTTCGTACTCACAACCTCGGATGGAAACATCCGAAACGTTTGTGAGTCTTCGTCAAATGTTGTGATCAGCTGAGATCATTCTCTTTAACGTGAGAGTTTGATCCTGGCTCAGAGCGAACGCTGGCGGCAGGCTTAACACATGCAAGTCGAGCGGGCCCTTCGGGGTCAGCGGCGGACGGGTGAGTAACGCGTGGGAACGTGCCTTCTGGTTCGGAATAACTCAGGGAAACTTGAGCTAATACCGGATACGCCCTTTTGGGGAAAGGTTTACTGCCGGAAGATCGGCCCGCGTCTGATTAGCTAGT
>NZ_JAKSXZ010000010.1 GCF_022829465.1 Methylobacterium sp. J-067 | reverse complement strand
TCGTACGGCAGCCGTCTAAAACGTGGCGGGCGGCATCGACCGAAGTGTGTCGTGGTACATCAATGCGCTTGCGTCCCCGGCGCCAGCGTGTCCTCCGCCCCCCGTTCCCGTCGGCGCAGCGGTGCCGGTTTGCGCCCGTCGGGCAGGATTTCCTGTAGGTGGTCGTGGACCATGTCGGCGGTGAACGGTTTGCCGATAAAGCACGCCCCCTCCGGCATGTCCCCGGGCCCTGGCCGCAGATGCCCCGATGCCACCACGATGGCGATATGCGGCCACCGGGCGGCGGTCTCGCGGGCGACCGCGAAGCCGTCGCGGGAGCCGGGCATCTGCACGTCGGTGAAGAGCAGCACGATGACGGCGTGTTCCCGGTCGAGGAGCTTCATGGCCTTGTCGCCGTCGCTCGCCTCGAAGGTCCGAAAGCCCGCATCCTCCAGGATGTACATCGCATCCATCCGGATGAGCCCGTCGTCGTCGACGACGAGGGCGTAGGGCTCTGCGGGATCGGACGGATCACTCATTTGCAATCAAGTCCGGGCCGGGTCGAAAGGCTCCCGAACGCCGAATGCGCAGGCGGCGCAGGCGCGTTCGCTCGAAGCACAGCGCTCCACCAGCTTGGCATGGGCTACGTTGCCACTTCCTGCGGAAATATGCTTCCCGGAAGAATCCACGCCAGTCCTTGGTACTGCCGGGCCAATTCAGAAAGTCCGCGCGGTGCTCCGTGAGCGCGAGCGTCCCGTCTAGGGCGAACACGACGAACATGTGCTTCCTGACGCTGATCTGAGTTTCATCCGTAGGGGCGGACATGCGCTTTCTCACCTGACGCTGCACACATCGGTGCAGGGTTCAGAGATCGTTAGGTTGTGCGTGACCTAGCTCCACCCAACAAACAGGAGGAGCGATTATTGCTATTAAGTAACAAGCAACTCCCCAAGAAAGACATATTGAAGACCGGGACGCTGTTCTCGGCGGGAGGGAAGCAATGCTTGGACTGTTTGATTTGGAGCATGAGCGACTACGAAGCGCTTCTCGAAGTCGATCTTGATTCCGAGATAGCTGTAACCGGGCGCCTGATCTGCGAAGCAGCATATATCGACAGACCATATGGTTTGCTCTGGCGCAGCGGGCGGAAGATTGGAGTAGACTTTGATCCCTGAGTGAGGTGCTAACTCAGGTGCGATCCCTGGTCAGCCCCTATGCTCGCCGACATCGAAGGGGCAGCGATCGCAGACCAAGAGCCACCCGACGGAACGAGCCATCCAGTCAGCCACTTCGACATACAATTGCTGAACGGCATCCATGTCGCGACGACAGCACAGCCAGGGAAACGGCCATGACTCGCGACGAGAGCGGCGGTACGACGCTGACCCCTGAAGAGATCGCAGCAGCGAAGCGTGCCGGCCGCAAGCAACTTGCTGAGGACGGCTGTCCGCAAGATCGCATTCCGGTGGCACAAAACGCCAGCGAGAAGGCGGAGCCTCGCGCTGTCCCTGAAAGCGAAGAGCCCGGTCTCATCGACTCGATGAAGGGTATGTAGGTTGCCACGCGGTGAGCGAGACCGGCCAACGGTTTGGAGTGGTTCCGCTGCCGGGTACGTGGCGCTCGCCCGTGCTGATACACGGTGCCATATCTTTGGTAGACAAAAGTCTCGATGCGCAGTTTGCGCGTCGGACCGGGGATCGAAGTCTTGCCGAGCTTCCAAGCGTGCGTCGGCATCTTGCTCCTCGCTATGGGCCTGGAGTTCGATAACCTGGCGTGTCGTCGCTGGCGTATTGGCCAGCACTACGGGTCGTTCTGTATCCGCACGATATGCGCGTTTGCGTTCACGATCGCCGGGGTGTTGTTGATGCTCGCCACCTGCTGACACCGCGCGGAGCACGGTATCCCGACTGGTCACTTTGCAAGCGATCGCGCTGTGAAAGATGATCTTGGCCATGGTGCTACTCCGCCTTGAGCGGGAGAGCCGCATCAGCGCCGGATCGTGCGGCTTGCCCTCGCGGGTGAGCGTCAGGTGGGCGAGGATCGTCTCGTCCACGACGAGGCCGTTGCGCATGTCCAGCCGGGCGCTGGGGTGCTGGCGCTGCTCGGGCTCGCTACTGCCCGCGTCGGGTGCGGGCAGGTTCGGCGCCGGGGATCGCTCCTCGCCCAGCGGCTTCACCGTGTAGGGAACGCGCCGGGCCTTCGC
>NZ_JAKSXZ010000111.1 GCF_022829465.1 Methylobacterium sp. J-067 | reverse complement strand
AATCGACCCACGCGCGATGCTGAACCGCCCAGCGGCAGGCGTCGGCAAGAGCGGCCGGAGCGGGTGCGAAGGTGCCCTCGGCGGTTGCGGCAGGCTCTGGCCTGCGGCTCGTGCCGGCCAGGCGGGCGGACAGATCGGCGGCGCGGTCGCGGAGCGAAGGGGCGGCGGTCTCGGTCTGCCACGCGGCCTTGAGGCAGACGGCCATGGCAGCGCCCCAGGTGCCGCCGTTGCGCTTCTGATGCTCGCGGGCGGCGAGGGTCGCGACGGTCATAATCGCGGCGCGGGCGAACTTGTGAGAGACGGCGAACGTCCCGCCGCGGCTGGAGCGGGTGGGGAGGGTGAGGGGGAGGGTTCGGGAGCGGGCATAGGACAAAACGAAGCCATGAGCGGCGAGCAGGCCGGTGATGACAGGATGTCCGGCGGGATTGAGTGACATCATAGAGTCCGAGTATGTG
>NZ_JAKSXZ010000109.1 GCF_022829465.1 Methylobacterium sp. J-067 | reverse complement strand
CGCGCCGGCCCGCGCGGCGTACGTGGTGGAGTGCAGGGGGGGCAGCGTCGTCGGGCCGGCGATGGAGGACATCCGCCCACCCCCGTCGCCGATGCGCTCCACGGCGGCGCTCAGGTCCTGCACCAGCCCCCCCGTCTGGTCGGCGGCGATCACCGCCTCCCGCGCGCTGCTGGCGGACCCGTCCACCTGCCGCCCGATCTCCTGGACCGACGGGCCCAGTTCCTCGGCCGCCGCCGCGACCGTGGCGACGTTGCTGCCGGCCTCCTCGGCGGCGGCCGCGACGGCCGTCGACTGCGCGGCGGTCTCGGCGGCGGTGCCGCTCATGGTGCCGG
>NZ_JAKSXZ010000107.1 GCF_022829465.1 Methylobacterium sp. J-067 | reverse complement strand
CTTCTGGGCCGGATCACCGGTCAGCACGGCGCGCACGGCCGCCACGGCGGCGTCCTTGGCGGCCTGCGGGTCCTGGCCGGCGGCCTGCTGGCGGACCGTCTGCTCGATGCCGTCGATGGGGTTCGAGATCTTCGACAGCGAAGGCGCGGCGGCCTGCGCGGCGGTCTGGACGGTGCCGCCGACGAGGTTGCCCGCGCCGCCCAGCGCGCCCGAGACGGTGCTCAGGGTACCGCCGACGAGGCCGCTGGCGGCGGAGGTCAGCAGGTACAGGACGACGAGGGTCGTCACGGCCCAGGAGACGAGGCCGTGCAGGGCGGCGGTGCCCGGCAGCGTCTTGCCGGAGAGACGGCCAGCGATGAGGCCGCCGATCAGCGAGGCGACGATGCCCGACACCACGAACCAGATGCCGGCGCCGGCCGAGACGGTCGAGGCGGCCGGGTTGTCGGTGGCGTTGACGCCGACACTGGCGAGGCCCACCCCGACGCCGACCAGGTTGATGACGGCCTGAGACACGAGGGCGATGGTGGCGCCGGCGAAGATGGCGCCCCAGGACACTTGGTTGAGGAGGACGGCACGCGTATCCGCGTGGGCCTCCGTACCGAGGGGGGAAACGCTCGTCTGTGTGGTCACGCTGTCACTCCGGGTCGTTCGTGGGGTCGGCAATCGGAAATCGGGATCAGTCGCGGGTCGCGTTGACGAGCAGGCCCAGGCCGAAGCCGACGGCACCTGCGATCAGCAGCGAGGCGAGAGGGTACTCAGCGACCTGATGGCTCACCTCGCGGGAGCCCCGGCGCAGGTAGTGGCCGCCACGCTCGTAGGCGTCCTCGGCGTACTCGTACGCGTCGTCGGCGAAGTCGCGGGCGGTGTCCTTGGCCTGACCGTAGAGGTTCTCGGCCCGGCCGCCGGCCTCGCGCAGGCGGCCCTCGGCGGAATCGCGGTGAGAGCCGGTGACGTCGCCGAGGGCGCCCTGAACCTTGCCGCCGAGTTCCTTCGCGGCGCCCGTGATCCGATCGGTATCCACCATGTCGATCTCCTTGTTGTAACGTATGTGAGGGACGTCACCCCGATTTCGGAGTGAGTTCGGCCTTTGCTGCCCAGCATTCGTGGCACCGGGCCAAAGACGAACTTGTGACCTTCTCGAACTGCGCTGCGATCTCTTGCGACGCGGTCGGGACACGGGGCAGATGATTGTCGAGCCCCGCGGTTCAATGGTAGAAAAATACCGGTACACTGAAATTCATGTACCGGAGAGGTGGACGGGGAAACCGTTCTCCCGGCCCCAGACTACGGCCTCGGTGCGCTTGTGGACGCCGAGCTTGCGATAGAGGGCAGCCCCGTGATTGCGCACGGTGTTGCGGGACAGGCCGAGCTTGCGGGCAATCGCCCCGTCATCCAGGCCCGAGCAGATGAGGTTGAGGATCTGCCGCTCCCGAGCCGTGAGGTCGGGAACGGAGGGATCGAAATCCGGCCGGCTCGGTCGCCGCAGATTGGCGAGCTTTTCGATGAGCCCCCGGCTGAACCAGGAGGTGTCAGCCATCACCGTCTCGATGGCCTCGAACAGCTCCCGCTCCGTGTGCTTCCGGTCGGTGATGTCCTGCATCACCAGCAGCACGAACGTCGTGTCGTTGATCTCGACCCGTTCGGCCGAGACGAGGCAATCGAGATTGTGCCCGGTCTCATGGTGCAGGCATACCTCGACGCCGAGGACATAACCCTGGCGTTCGAGGGCGGTCTCGAAGTTGACGCGCTGGGTGTCGTTCACCCACAGCCCGGTCTCGACGAGGGTCCGGCCGAGCATCCGGTCCTCGCCTAAGCCGAACACCCGGCTGAACGCCTCGTTGATGCTCGTGACCTGCAGGTCGGTCGCCCGCGCCAGCACCGTCGGGACCGGCGTGAGGCGGAACGCCTTGGCGAAGCGCTCCTCGCTCTGGCGGAGCGCCGTCTCCGCCTTCCGGCGCAGTTCGAGGTCGGCGAAGGTGAAAAGCATGCACGGCTCGTCGCCCATCTCGATGGGCTGGCCGGCGACGATGACGAAGCGGTTGCCCCCATCCGGCAGATCGAGGCACGCCTCCATCTGCGGGACGGTGACGCCCTCGTTCAGGCGCGAGACGGCGAGGTCGCGGTTGCGGGCGCCCGCTAGGACGTCGACTTCGTAGACACTCCGCCCGATCACATCTTCGCGGGTGTGCCCGGTCATCTCCAGGAAACCGTGGTTCACCTTCACGTGACGCAGATCTGACAACCGCGTGATCACGGCGGGCGCCGGATTGGCGGCGAACGTCTTCTCGAACCGGTCCTCCGCCTCGAACTGATCGGTGACATCCTTCAGGATCAGCGCGAGGCAGCTCGGCTTGCCCTCGTGATCGGTGGCCACGAGGCTGCGCAGCGAATGCACGAAATCGAGGTCGGGCTTGTCCGTCCGCGTGACCTCCACGATCACGTCGTGGAAGCGCTCGCCCGCCACGACCCGCTCGATCGGGTAGCTCTCGGGAGCCCGCTTGTTGCGGTACCGTAAGGCGAATTTCTCGCGGTAGGCGTCGATGGTCTCGCCGAGTTCGTCCAGGCTCTCGGCACCGTGCATCGCGAGTGCGGCCTCGTTGGCATAGGCGATGGTCTGGTCCGGCTCGACCAGGATCACGCCCTCGCTGAGGCCGGCGATGATCTGCCGAAGTTCATGCCTGTCGACGCCCGACGTCACGGTTCGCCACGCCCTTCTTCGCTACCGACTGCCATCGGGGCAGCCGGGCAAAAACGGGTTGCGCAACACCCGGTTCCATTAAAATGTGCTTGTTCACTGGTATCGCCGTATCATTGACGGCGGGAAGAGCGATCAAAAATAAGTCGTCTCCCGGCCACCCCCGCGCTGTAGCGGTGCAGGCGGTTGTCCCTCGACACAACGAGTGGTGCATCCTTGCAGCCAGCAGTCGAAGATCACGATTCGGTGTCCGCAGCGGACGACGTGCTAGCGTTCGTCAACGCTCAGTTGGGCCGCCGCCTCCGTGAATACTACCCACAGGTTGTGGCAATCGAACCAGATTCGCGCCTAGGGCGAGTTCTGGGGCGGCTCGCCGAGGTCCTGCTCAAGGCCGACGGCGGCCGGATCCCGACGGCCTTCCGGGACGACTTGATCGCGATGGTGCCGCGCCTGCGCCGCTACGCCATCTCGCTCACCCACGATGCCATTGAGGCGGACGACCTCGTGCAGCTCACGCTGCTCAAGGCGTGGGAGTTTCGCGACCGGTTCGAGCCGGGCAGCAACCTCGTGGCGTGGCTGTTCACGATCCTGCGCAACGGCCACATCAACGGCCGGCGCAAATACTGGCGGGAGGTGGCGGATCCGGACGGCGCCCATGCGGGCACGCTCTCCGAGCCGGCGGCGCAGGAGCACACCATCGGCCTGCGCGATCTGCAACTGGCCCTCGACCGGCTCGATGCCGCCCACCGCGAGGCGCTCACGCTGGTGGCGGTGGAAGGACTGACCTACGAGGCGGCCGCCGCTGTCATCGGATGCCCGCCTGGCACCGTGAAGAGCCGCGTCAGTCGCGCGCGAGATCGTCTTTCGCAAGATCTCGGACAGGTGTGATTCGATACTTGCCCGAAACCGCTTCGGCGAAATTCGTATCGTACCAGTAAATCTGTCTCAGGCGAGGCGCCAAAACGTACCCACATGGCGTCAAACACAGTTCAAGAGGTTGTGCCGGGCCCTCGACCCCCTTTAGGGCCCGGCACGGCCGCGGAGCCGGGCGCTTGAGCCGCTCCGGGTGTGCGCCCGGCCCGTTGCCTTTCCCGCCGTGCCGCGTTGTAGCTGCGCGGATCGCTATGAGGAGATCATGACAACCATTCGGCTCGCGGCCCTCGCGCCGCTCGCATTCATCGCCACCGCCACCCTCCCTGCGGAGGCGGCGGGACGTTTCGACGGCGCGTGGTCCGTCGTCGCGACGAGCAGCGAGTCGTCCTGCACGGGACCGTACAACTACCCGATCGTGATCCGCGACGGGCAGGTGGACGACGCCGGCGGCAACGACGTCGATGCGAGCGGTCGGGCGGGAGCCGATGGCGGGATCACCGGCACCATCCGGAAGGGTCTCGCCGTGGTGACGGTGAACGGCAGGCTGAAGGGCAAGGCCGGCAGCGGGCGCTGGACGCTCAGCGGCCTTGCGTCCTGCTCGGGCCGCTGGACGGCCCGCCGGACGAGCTGACGCCCGCCGCTACTTCTTGCCGGCGCGGCCGAAGCCGAGTTCCTTCGCGAGCGTCGAGCGGCGCTGCGCGTAGCTCGGGGCCACCATCGGATAATCCGGCGGCAGCGAGAACCGCTCGCGGTAGCTGTCCGGCGTGAAGCCATGCTTCGTCAGGTGCCGCTTTAGGGTCTTGTAGGTCCGGCCGTCGAGGAAGCTCACGAGCCCCGCCGGCTGGATCGACTGGCGGATCTCCGAGGCGGACACCTTCTCCCGCGCCGGCTTCGGCTCGGCCGGGCGCGGCGCGTGAAGGGCGCGGACCGCCTCGTGCATCGTGGCGATGAGGGCGGGCAGGTCGCCCGGGCGGACGGCGTTGTTGCTCACATAGGCGGCGACCATTTCGGCCGTACGGCCAATGGAGGCGAGGGCGGTGTCGTCGGTCGTCATGGGTCTGCCATGGGCTTTTGACAGCCTCCGAGACCGGTCAGGCGGGTTTGCCCGGCCGGCGATGAAGGGCTGCGGTTCACTACCCACGACTGTATGAATCGGCACGCATCGCGCTTGCCTGTAAGCGCGGTATCGTTTGTCTTACCGCGCGGTAGGCCGATTCGGGACAGATGTATCGATGCGAACGGTGTTCTCGACCGATGGAATTGCAGAAAGAAGGAAGTTCGACCGGTGGAGTGAAATCATCCACGACCGGCTAGTGCCGGTAGATCAGTCACAATTAGGTGATGAACCTTTCATCGGCATCATCGAAGCTGCCGACGTCGGCCCCCTCGCCATCTCGCGGATCACGCAGGGCGCGCTGCGGACGGAGGCGACGCCGGACACGATCCGGCGGCACGCCAAGCACGATACACTCTCGGTGGCGATCAAGCTCGAAGGCGTCTCGAGCGTCACGCAGGATGGGCGCAATGCGGTCCAGCGACCCGGCGACCTCGTGGTGATCGAGCGCCGCCCGACCGTGCTGCACTCCAGCGTCGGAAGCTGCTCCTACCTCCTCGAAGTGCCCCGGCGGCGCCTCGAGGGCGCGCTGGGCTCGGCCCGGCTCTACACCGCCATGACCGTGGACGGTGCCCTGCCGGGGGCGTCCCTGGTGCGGGCCTTCATTGAGGAACTGGTGCGGGTCCACGCCACGCTGACCCCGGACATGGCCGAGCGCATGGCCTCGATCGGCATCGACCTGATCGCGGCGAGCCTCGCCGAGGGCTTGGCGCGGGAGACGCCGAAGCCCCTCCAGGGCGACGTGCTCGTCCAGCGGGCGAAGGCTTTCATCGTAAGCCGCTGCGGCGACCCGAACCTCGACCCCGCCGCCGTCGCCGCCGGGATCGGCGTCTCGCTCCGGCGGCTCCAGGAGCTGTTCCAGGGGCGGGAACGCTGCGTCTCCGAATGGATCTGGGACCGGCGCCTCGACAGCGCGGCCAAGCGGCTCGCCGACGCGGCCTGCGCCCACATCCCCATCGGGACGCTGGCCTACGATTGCGGCTTCTCGAACCAAGCCCATTTCTCGCGCCGCTTCCGCGCGCAGTTCGGCCGCTCCCCGAGCGAGTTCCGCCGCGAGAGCCTTGTCGGATCGGCCGGGGCGATCTAGCCGGGGCGGGCCGGCCGGACCCTCCGGCCCCCCGCTCACCGTGCCGTTCCCATGTCCGCGTCCCCGGCCCCCATTCCCGATCCGCAGCGTCGCGCGCCGAGCACCCTCGGGAACGCCGCCCTCGGCCTGACGCAGATCATCCTGTGGGGTGGCTCGTTCTTCCTCGTCGCGGTGATCGTCGCGCCGGTGGTGGATTCGACCGGATGGCCGCAGGGAGCGGTGATCGGCGCCCTGTCGCTGGCCATCCTCATCTCCGGCCTGCTCTCGCCGTGGGTCGGCCGGCAGATCCATCGGGTCGGGGGCCGCCCGGTCCTCGTCGCCGGCACCCTCATCATGGCCGCCGGCCTCGTGCTGATGGCGATGGCCGGGAGCCTGCCGGTCTTCCTCGCCGCCTGGGCGGTGATGGGCGTGGGCATGGCGGGTGCGCTCTACGATCCGCTCTTCGCGGCGATCGGGCAGGCCTACGGCGCCTCCGCACGGGGCGCGATGACCCAGATCGCCATCGCCTCCGGCTTCGCCATCACCCTGTGCTGGCCGGCGTCGAGCTTCCTCGTGGCGCATGTTGGCTGGCGAGGCGCCTGCCTCGCCTACGCGGCCCTCGCGGCCTTCGTGGTGGCGCCGATCTTCGCCCTCGCGCTGCCGGGCGGGAAGGTCGCCGCGCCGGCACGGATCGCCGTCGCGCCCGGCATCAAGGCGCCGCGCCTGCCGGGGGAGGGGATCCTGGCGCTCACCTTCACCACCGCCGCCATCCTCATGACGGCGATGTCGGTAGAATTGTTGCTGCTGCTGCAATCCCACGGCATCCCGGCCGCCTCCGCCGTGGCGCTCGCTGCCCTCATCGGCCCGTCGCAGGTCGGCGCCCGCGTGCTCGAACTGGCCTTCGGCCAGCGCGCCCACCCGATCCACCTGCTGTTGATCTCGGCGGGGAGCGTCGCCCTCGGGCTGTTCCTCCTCGTCGTGGCGCCCGGCTTCGCGTGGCTCGCGATCCTGCTCTACGGCGCCGGCAACGGGATGCGCACCGTGGTCCGGGGGACGCTGCCCCTCGCCCTCTACGGACAGGCGGAATACGCGGCTGTGATCGGTCGGCTCGCCCGGCCGCCGCTCCTCGGGCAGGCGGCGACGCCGCTCGCCTGCGGCTATGCGATGGAATGGTTCGGGATCGAGACGCTGGCCATCGTCATGGTCGCGGTCGCCCTCCTGAACCTCGGTTTGTCACTTCTCGTCGCCCGACAAGTCGCGCGACAGGCGAACAAAAGCGCATAGCAACTTCGCGGATGCCGCGTTTCCGCTCACTACACTCACTAAAGTAGGATAGATTCCGCATGTTTTCTTAAAGCGGCTCGGCGAAATTGCGGGACCGATACGGCGAGAGGTCGCCAAGTCCCACACACCCGCGACGAGGTGGAGACTTGCTCAGTGTCGGCTTTCCGAACGCGCCGGACCCTCCGGTGACGGGCGGCGCAAACGGCCGGAAGACTGAGATCATGGACGCGCTTCTCGTCGACGACAGTTCCACGGTCCTGATGCGCTTCCAGCTTCTGCTGGAGCGGCATCACGGCGTGAACGTCGCCGCCTTCATGCATCCCGGCGCGGCCCTGCTCCGGGCGCAGATGCAGGCGTTCGACCTCGTGCTGGTGGACCAGCATATGCCCGGCATGGACGGCACGGAATTCATCCGCCGCCTCTGCGAGATCCCGCATTATGCACAGGTGCCCGTGGTGATGATCACCTCCGACACGTCGGAGCGGGTCAAGCTCGCGGCCATCGAAGCGGGGGCCACGGACTTCCTCGACAAGCACACGGACGGCACGGAATTCCATGTCCGCCTGCGCAACCAGATCCGCCTCGCCGCGGCCATGCGCCGGCTCGACGATCAGGCGGCGGAACTCGCGGGAAAGGTGCGGACCGCCGAATGCCACGTCCACGAGCGCGAGGAGGAGATCATCTTCCGCCTCGCCCTGGCGGTGGAATATCGTGACAACGACACCGGCCACCATACGTGGCGCGTCGCCCGCTACAGCCAGATCATGGCCCAGGCGCTCGGCCTCGATGCCGACCTGTGCCACCGCATCTACCTCGCCTCGCCCCTGCACGATGTCGGCAAGGTCGCCATCCCCGACGACGTCCTGCTCAAGAAGGAGCGGCTGACCGAAGAGGAGATGGCGACGGTGCGCACCCACGCCGCCATCGGCGAGCGTATCCTCGGCGAGAGCCCGTCCAGACTGATCCGCCTCGCCGCGGAGATCGCGGGCGGACATCACGAGCGCTGGGATGGCACCGGCTACCCGCGCGGCATCGCCGGGCTCGCCATTCCCCTCGCGGCGCGGATTGTGGCGGTGGCCGACGTGTTCGACGCCCTGACCACCGTGCGCCCCTACAAGGACGCGATGCCGCCGGAAGAGGCCCTGCACCTGATCGAAGCCGAAGCCGGCCGGCATTTTGACCCGGCTTGCGTCGCAGCCTTCGTCTCCCGCTGGGACGAAATCCTCGACATCTGCGCGACGAGCGCCCGGGGCCAGGGCTTCCGAGGCGAGCCGCGCCCCCACGACCAGGACATGCCCCAGGCGGTGGCGGCCCAGTAAGGCCCAGCCTCGGCTGGGGCGCCCTCGGCGGTGTCGATGGCCTGCGGGCGGAGCGGCGGCTCCGGCCCGGCGAGCCCCGCCGAGAGGCCCCCGCCCAGGGCGGCCTGAAGGGCGAGCGCGTCTAACGGCTAAGGTCGCCCCGGCGGGGAGGTCAAGGAGCCTGCGGCGGCGCGGGGATGTTTTCCCGGCGCTGTGGCCCGGAAGACCACCCGCACCCTTCCCATGACAACGCGGCCCGCCGCCCCCCCCGTCGCGGCCAATACAGGCGGCAGGCGCAGGGCAGCCATGACGTGACACGGCGCACGCTTCCGATGGGAATAAAAATAGTTCTCTCTCGTCAAGAGCAGAGTTGGCGGGTAAATCCGCCTAAATACGAGATCGAGGGCTTATGGATTTAGAGGAAAGCGAAGGACACAATTGGTTTGTGACCCACATGATCGACATCATCCAGCGGATCAGGGATCTGTATGTGGTCTGCCAGGGGAACGACATGGTGGGCCAAAATCCAGACCTGGACGACAACTGGATCAGGATCCATGACCTGCTGATTCAGCTTCACGAACACGTGAACGCGGATGCCGGTCGGGAAATCCTGTCTCCCCTGGTCATGCGGCTCGGCGCGGAACTCTCGGTGATCGAGGGGCTGGTCGGCGCCTTGTCGTCGTCCCAACGCTGCCAACCACTACATTGAGATTGCGTCCGTCATAGTGTGACGAGACACCAAGTGAGGGACCGATGATCCGCAAGGCGACGCGTAGCACCGAGGATGCCATCGATTCCGGACGGTTCACCGCCAGGGCCTATTTCCCCGGGCACCTCCTGCCGGGACTCACCGACCATGGGCTCGGCCCCCTCGCGACGATCATGGAATCGTTTCTGGCGCCGGGCACGCACATCAAGCTGCACGAGCATGTTCAGGACGAGATCGTGTCCTGGGTCCCGGCCGGCGTGATGCGCCACGACGATCCCCACGGCGAGCATTTGGTGATCGACGGCGACCACCTGATGGTCATGAACGCCGGATCCGGTTTCCAGCACGAGGAGCGGACGCGGGAGGATGACCCGCCCCTTCGGATGCTGCAGATCTTCGTCCGCCCCCATTCCCGCGATCTGGAGCCCGGTATCCAGTTCGGCCGCCTTCCGGCCTCCGTGCCGAACGAGTGGCGGCCGGTGTTCGGGCCGCAGGGCGGCGACGCGCCGTTCCACGTGCGCAACGCGGTCTCCTGCTACGACCTCCGCCTCGGGGCAGGGGAGGAGGCGGCGCTGCCGACGCGGCCGGATCGGCACACGTACTTCTTCGTGTTCACGGGCTGTGTGACGGCCGACGGCGAGACGTTCGGCGAGGCCGAGACGGGACTGGTCTCCGACGAGGCCACCGTCACGCTGCGCGCCACCGAGGCCTCCTTCGTCGTGGCCTTCGTGGTGGATCCCGACGCCGCGATCTGCCGCGAGGGCAGCGTGGGCGATGGCGAGACCGTGCACCGGATGGCTGCCCGCGCGCGGACGGCGTGACGAGGAGAAGGACGGCCTGGCGGAAGGGGTGAGATTCGAACTCACGGTGGAGTTGCCCCCACGGCGGTTTTCAAGACCGCTGCCTTAAACCACTCGGCCACCCTTCCCGGCGCAGGCGTGCTGATCTACGGCCGCGCCGGAAGCGCCGTCAACTGGGGCGAGGCCGGCCACAATTCTCGAAACGGCGCTTGCCAAGTTCGGCGCGACCCACTAGAAGCACGTCAACCCCGGCGCGCAGCTGTCGCTGCCGGGGTTTAGGCGCCCGTAGCTCAGCTGGATAGAGCACCAGACTACGAATCTGGGGGTCAGAGGTTCGAATCCTTTCGGGCGCGCCACTTCCGTACAGAACTGCGAACACCGGGCGCGTCAGATGAGTTCGCACTCAAGACAGCTGCCTGCAGATCTGATTTGCCGCCGATTATGCGGATGAGGTCAGCGCCGACTTCAACCCGGTCGACAATCGCCTGAAGCCACGCCTTTCGAAACGGGATTTCTCCCGTCGTAACGTTATCGCGCATAATTTGTCCGAAGCGCTCGATCAACTCCGGTGCGATCTGCGCTGGTGGACGTTCCGCAATCTGAATCCGGTCGAGCGCGGCCTTGGCTCCGTCCCGCTCCTGTTTCAGCCCTGCAAGCCGTTCCTTGAGGATGTCGTCGAGGTCGGTCATCCCGTCTTCGACCATACGGTACAATCGCTTCAGCTTGTCCTCCGTCGCATCGACCTCGCGGCGCAACGCAGCGACCCGCCCGTCAACCTCCATCGCCTCCTCGGCGCGCCGTGACCACAGGGATGCGAGCGTCGCCCGCAGCCGGGCAGGCTGCAACAGCTCAGCCACAAGGTGATCCGTGACCAGCATGTCGAGGGTGTCCATGCGGATCGACCGACCGGTGCAGCCGGTCTTGCCCTGTCGACCGTGCGTCGAGCAGCTGTAGTAGCGGTGGACCCGACCGGACTTCGACGTGCCCGTGCGCAGCGTCATCGGCCCGTTGCAGGTCGCGCAGGTCGCCAGCCCGGTGAGCAGAATCGGGCCGGTCACCACTCTAGCGGGTGTGGCGCGAGGATTGTGTGCCTTGAGCGTGGCCTGCACCGCCTCGAACTCCGACAGGGCGATGATTGCCGGCACAGGAATCGGGATCTGCTCCGCCTTTGGCTTTTCGGTCAGCGTCCGCGAGCAGCGCCGGTTGAACACCCATTCGCCGACGTACACGCGGTTGGTCAGGATGCCGTGAACCGTGGCGACACCAAACCGAGCCCCGGCCCGCGTTCGATAGCCACGCTCGTTGAGGTAGCAGGTGATTGCCTTGACCCCGAGCGGCCCAGCAGATCCGTCGCCTTGACGATAGAGGTCGAACATCAACCTAACCGTCTCGGCCTCGACGGTATCGATTACCAGCCGCTTCTTGACTCGGTTCCCGCGCTTCTCGACCTCGACTACGGTGTAGCCCAACGGGACCGGCGCACCGTTGTAGAAGCCCTGCTTCGCGTTTTCCTTCATGGCTCGCAGCACGTGCTTGGCGTTCTCCTTCGACTGATACTCATCGAACAAAGCGATGACCTGCCGCATCATCACCTGGGCAGGATCGTCGCCGAGTTCCTGCGTGATTGAGATCAAGCGTACGCCCACCTTGGCGAGACGGCGCACGTACATTTCCAATCCGAACGAGTCCCGGAAAAAGCGCGAATACGAGTGGACCAAGATGATGTCGAACGGGTGATCGTCGTCGCAGGCCCGCTCGATCATCTTCTGGAAGGCCGGGCGATTGTCATCGGTCGCTGAAGCGCCCGGCTCGACGTACTCCCCCACCAAGGGCCAGGCTTTGGTCGCGCAGAATGCGTGAACTTGCCGGCGTTGATCTGGAATCGAGAGATCCGATTCGGCCTGCCGTCCGGTCGAGACGCGCAGGTAGCATACGACACGTTGCGGTTGGTCGAGCGACGGCATGGCGCGCGCCTTTCGGGCATGACGGCTCATCGGGCAAACCTCAGCATGGGCAGGTGGAATCCTTCGATGGGCTCGAACGCTGCAAACTCAGCGTTCCAGCAGCAAGAGTCGGCGCGGCATCCTCCACAGGCGTGCGAACCCGCGATGGAGCGACCGCTCATCGCAGCAGATCGTCGATGAGAGCGCCGAGATGCCGCTCGATCGCTTCGATCTCGCTCGACTTCACGGCGGGCGGATCCACAAGATTTAGAACGACGGCTGGATAGCTGCCGCGAACGGTGGAACGCCGCCAAGCTATGCGAGCCCGCGCACCGGGAGCGTGGCGCCCGTCTGGTCGCCGAGGCTGGATTCTTCCTCGTCCGTGCCGGTGAGACGTACGGGTTGAGATTGGCTTGCGCATCGTCAGGCTCCGTTCTGTGGAGTTCCTCGATGCGCTCTCGGAAGACCTCAAATCTGGGTCTGCAATGCTGAATCCCGCTCGCAAGGCGCGGTCTTCAGCACCCGCGGCGGAGCAAAGAGAAGCGCGACGGCGGATGCACGCTTAGGCCTCTGGCCAAAGGGCCAGAGGAAGCCTCGAACTTGAGGGCTCCTACATAACCGTGGAGCGAGTCTCCTCTACAGCTTCGGTTAAAACAAAAATAGAACGATGTAATCGTCGATGTCACCACTGCCAGCGAGGGCTGCGTCGAGATACTGCAGGAGAATGCTGACTAGGTCATAAATGCTAAGCTGAAGTCGATCGTTGAAAGCGTGGAGCGCCGCCATGTATAGACCAACACAAGCGCCTTGCATCTCTTTGTCAGCCGCAAATTTTTCAATCTGATCCGTCAGTTATAAAATGAAAACAGCCGCGCTGAACCGGGTGATCTGACCCGGTACGCCAGCCCGGTTGCGGCTCGCACAGATGACGACCTCGAATACTGGAGAAAGGATGTGGTGATCGAGGCAGATGGATGCAGGATTGACCCAGCCGTAGGTAGCGACGTCGCGCATGTCCTCTAACGATAACTTCAGGCTGACCTGCTGCCGGGGCGAGAGGAGGATGCAACGCTCGAGCGCCGATGGTTTCCTCTCACTTCTCGCCTCCCCAAAGCGCCCTACGTTGGTTTGCGCCTCACGCCACCCTTTGCAGTGCTGCCTCGCGCGCTCGGCCGCTTTGCAAAGCAGGTCGAGGATCCGAATCTGTTCGGCGATCGAAGCCTCCTCGAGCGCCCGCGACTCCGGGTTCGCTGGCCGCCGCGCTCCGATCGATCGGTAGGCGTCGCTGAAAGCCTTGAAGGACGAGAACCGAGGATCAGATCGGCATGCTCGTTTGGCCAGCTTCATGAGGTGCTCGTGACAGAAGGGCAGGCCCCACGACACCGTGATGCCCGGCGCGATGCGGATGTCCCGGACCGCCTGCGGCTCGACTGGCCGACCGTGATCGCGACGGTCGCGCGCACGGAGCAACGTGAAGAGGCCCGCGTACATCAAGGCGATCGCGTTATCCAAGTCACGTTCTACCGGCTGCTTCGACGGCCGGCCGCCAGGTACTTCACCGGCTTTGAAGATCAGCGACACCGGGACTGATAATGGTCGACCCTCCCAGCCTTCGTCCCGCATCCGCTGAGTTCTGAGCGGTCGCCGATTTTTGCACTCATCGATCGATCTATGTATCATTCCAGATCCTCTTTAGTCAATATAACGTCAGGATAGACTTCCCCATGCGTACCCTTCATGACGACAATGTTCAGATTTGATACTGGCCAGTTATCGGCGGCCGGCATCGGTGATACATACGGAGACTATCGAATGCAGCTCTTGGCCACGGCGCCGATCATTGATATCGTCTGCGCCTGCCCATTTTTGATCTCAGAATTTAGATAAACGACTGTTACAAACAGAATTGCGCATAATAAAGCACCGCCCGCAGCTAGCCGGTCCAAGGATTTGCACTCTCGATTGTATCTGTGCTGCAGCTCAGTGTTCACAGACCTGGCGCAGTTGTCCAAGATGATGCCGACGACGTAATCGTCGTCGATCGATGTCTTCAGAACCGACGCCAAGCTTTCAGCCATGAAGAGGTCGGGGGCCTCTATCGCCTTCCCGTATATGAGGCGATAGATTTTTGCCAAGCGCGGCTCCGTACTCTCGCGGAGCCGGTGCTCGAGTTCGTGTTGTCGGCCAAGCGCAAGCCGCATGAAATCATTGTAGCCAGTCATTTCAGCGCCTCCAGCCAGAGCTGATGATATTCTTGGCGCAACCGAGCAGCCTCGACGCGAATGCGCATCGGTGTCTCTGTGGCGAGCGTGTGCCAGGGGATGTTGCCTAGGCGCAGCCCCTCGATGATGCGCTCTCCAATTTTCGCGATCTGAATCTCGCGGAAATTCGGCAATCCGTTCAGCTTGGCGTAGATGTCGGATCGCTCGATATACGTGAAGTTGACGGCCTGAGCGGTATTTTTAACAAGAACCGAACGATCGGCCTGAGACAAGAGAAATTCCAAGTCTCGAAGCACATCGATCGGCGTCGGGTCGACGGCGCCGACCGTGACCGCGACGACTAGGCGGATGTCACTCTCGCGACAGCTCTCAATGATGATCTCCGAGCAGCGCTGCGTCGTCTCGGTGTCTCCGGCGGGACAATCGACGATGATGTAGGGATCGGATGCATCTTGTATCAATTCCATCAAGTCTTGGCATGCCGTCGGATCAATCCGGCCAGCATGATCCTCGGCCCGGAGGCGGTGCGTGATGGCGTGGACCGTCGCTAGACGGGGTGTATATTCGCGACTCCCTGAAGGTAATTCTCGCATCAACCCTTTGTAGAAATGTTGATTTGCTGGATCGGCATCGATCGCTAGAACATGGCCTGCCGATGCGTAGACGTCGGCGACCTGACTCGCCGCCATCGTCTTGCCAACACCGCCCTTGCCTCCGAGGCAAATTACCAGGGCGCGTTTTGATGCCCCGGAGAGGATTGCTTGCAAGCATGGAAGCTGGTCTGGCCGATAGGGCAGTCGTAAGTCCCGTATCTGATTTGATAGCTCGATCATCTTTCGCTCGTTTGTGATTTTAGGACGCGAGATAGGGATTGCGCTCGCGGTCGCGCGGCGCATTTATGGATGAGATGCCGATGTAAATGCTTTAATGGGTGACGTTCGATCTAGTATCGAAGATCGAACGTCAATTTAAGTTGTCGTACCAGCTGCCGCCGGCGGGAATATTCGTTTCAACACGGGTATCAGCTCTCCGATTGATCGCGTGTCGCTCCGCATGTGTTTCCACGGTACTTTTTCCAGCGGAGATCGATTTTGGGGTCAATAACGACGTCGTAGCCCCATTTTCATGCGCGCTATCTGATGAGACGTCAGTAGCGCCTTCGAGCCTTGGTTGCCTGCGGACCTTCGGTCTTACATTGAGAGCGTCGGAAATCGTTTGCGGTTTTGTCTTTTTTGCTGCCGTGGCTTTGTTCGGGTCAACCGCCGGGCTGCGAGCGAGATAGGTTGACAACGCTGCAGGGCTGAAGACGACGCCATTCACGCTGAGAGCCTCCGCGATTTCGGCCATAGTGAAATGTGCCTGACGCATCGCGGTGATCCGAGCCTTATGAAAATTGACCAGCGCCTGTCGCGTCCGGGCCTTGGGAGGCGCAGGACCATTTGCGAGCGCGTGATCGAGTTGGTCACCCACGGCTGCAACGTGCTCGTCGTTGATGGGCTTGCTTTCTTTTTTCATGACGTGGGTCCTTCGATGAGATTCGCGATGTACACAGCTCGCCGTTAACCTTGGTTGGGCGCTGTGGGGAGATCGTGGATCGACTTGCATGATTCACACAAGGCCTCGTGACCGAAATAGGTCGCTTGACGAACAACAGGCGATCTGCCGCGCAGAAAATCATCGGACTGGCGATTCGCAATCATTCTTAACGGGCAAGTGTTGCGCACGAGTAGCGGAACCAGTAGCCGCGCGGTCTTGATAAAATGCCAGCTTGACCGTTTGGGATCCTGTCGTACCCTTGTTTGCGGACTGCGAATCCCCCCAAGGCAGCCAGCGATTCCCCATGTCGAGCTTGAAGCCGTCGGGCCGGGCAGAGAAATGATAACTTCAATGACAGGACAAAATGCAGATGGAGTAGCGCGATCTCACGCCAGAACGCCGACGGAATGGCCGCATTTTCCGCTGCAGACCGCGTGTGAAGTCCCCCGAGAGGATCGACGGGGCAGGATGCCCATTGCTATCCGCGCCGCCCCCGGCGGCGTCGGATTGCAAAGGATCCGGGGCTGTTCGGCGCCTTCGCTTCTCACATCCCCCACCTGTCGGGGTGCCCCCCCCCGAACCCCCTTTCGCGAGTAATCCCCGAAGGATCACACCGATGTCCGGCCGACGCGGATCCGAGAACCGTAGGCTGACGGAACAGGTCGGCATCAGGCTGACCCCGGAGGAGAAAACTCGTCTCGATGCCGAGGCGCGGGCCGCGGGTCTGACGCTCGCCGCGCTCACCCGGCGTCGTCTGCTCGGCCTGCACATCTCGGCCCGCGTCGACGACGAATTGATCCGCGAGTTACGGCGGCTCGGTGGTCTCGCCAAGCTCGCCATGCTCAAGCCCGGGTTGCGGGAAGAGGCCCGCGTCGCGCTGCGAGCCATTCGCCACGCGATCGAGGCGCTGTCCGGTTCACCGGCATGATCGGCAAGCGCGTGGAAAAACGCTGCGATGGCGCGTCAGTCGCCAGACAGGTCGAGGAACTCGCCGGCTATATCTTCCGCGAGGGCCGCGATCTCGATCGTGGTGATGTCCTAGCCTCGGGTGGGCTTCATCTTATCGCGCGATCGCACCATGGGCAGATCGCGGAATTGATCGCGACCGTCACAGGCGCCCCACGGGCGCGGTCGCCGGTCGAGCACCTCGTATTGTCCTGGCGACCCGGCGAACAGCCGACGATACGGCAGAGCGAGCGGGCCCTCGTCATCCTGCTCGAAGAGTTGGGACTGCGCGGCCACGGCGCGTTGTGGGCCCTGCATCTCGGCGAGGGCGGCAACCAACACCTGCACGCCTTAATCTCGCGGGTTGCACCGGATGCGAACAGGGCGACCAAGGTCCCTTTCTTTCACAACGCCATCGGGCGCGCGGTCGCCCGGATCGAGCACGCCCAGGGCTGGCAACGTGAGCCCGGCGCGCACTTCGAGATCCTGGAAGACTTCACGGGAGAGCATCATGTCAGCAGGTACAGGTCAGCCCAAACAGCAGCCGTCATCATGGGGGGAAGTCGCGGCGACGAACGCGCGAAGCGCTTACGAGGAAGCGCACGGCGCCCATCGCAACACGCGCAGGATCCTGGAGATGATGAAGGGTGGGGGCGAGGAGGCCGCGGAAGATCCCGTGAGCCAAATCCTCGAAGCCCAAGACATGATGATGAATCTTTTGGCCGAGATGCGGGAGGAGATCGGGCAATTGAGAGCGCAGATACAGGCAGTCCAAGTCCGGCTCGGGATCGGCTGACGAGGGTCAACGCCGACACGGCACAGCTGGCGCAACAGGCGGATGCCAACCGGTTTCCCGCTCCGATCGCTCGTCCCGTGGAGTCTAACGGGCAACGCTACACGAGCGACGAGGATCAGGCCGCTCACATCGGTGAGTCAGTCAGCGTTGCCCGTTATATGGCAGCGGTCCGCTTACGCGAGGCTTATCGGGCAACGGCTTGCACGGAGACGCTCGCGCGTCGTTTCGATCCGGGTGACGTCCTACCTGCCGGAGCGGCCCGGACAGAGATCTATCGCGGTAGCGAGAGCGTCGCGCGCCGGGTGATCGAGGTGGTCGCGCCGATCGTCGCGAGCGCAAGATCCTGGACCGATCTCCACAAGGCGCTCGCTGCCGAGGGGATCGTCTATGCAAGCAAGGGGTCGGGGGCGGTCCTGATCGTTGATGGTCGAGCGGTCAAAGCCTCGACCTGCCGAGCGGCAAGCCTCGCAAAACTCCAGGCTCGCTTGGGTCCATTCGAGCCTGGCCCCGACATGTCCGACGATCCGGGATCTCATCACCGTGACAGCCAGCGGATCGGCTCGTCACGCGCTGCGCCCGGCACCGATCCCGACTTGTTTCGGCGCGCCCAGCAAGCCGAGCGAGAGGCCGCTCAGGCTCGCGAGCAGTACGACGATCGCTATTCTCAGTTGAACGGGACGCCGCTCCTCAAATCGGTGCTGGTGGGGCCCAAGCCTCCCGCCGCACCGAGCGCGCGGATGCTGGCCAAGCACGCCGGACGACCGCTGCCCAAACTTGCCGGTCTGCGCCGGCCTGCAGACCTCGAAGCGGAGCCGAGTCGATCGCTGACGTCCTATCACGATGCGCTCAAAGCCTCCCGCTATCGCCTCGTCGCTGTGCGTCCTGAGACTGAGCTCTCCGATCTCGGAATGCAGAGCGCCAAACCGACTGGGAGGCCTGACCGGATCATCCAGATGACGCCGCGTCCCCTCGACCGTATTGCGACGGCGCTCCCGTCATTCCTTGCCGCCTACTCGAACCGGGCAATCCATCTCGCTCCCGTCGACGAGCAGCGCCACCACATCGTCATCTCAGACCTCGATCCGGCAACAGTTGATCGTTTGCGGCGGAGGTTCGCCCCCTCCCTCGTATTGGCCCGGGGGAGGCAGCGGTACGATGCGGTTTTGAGCGCGGCCAGATCGTGGATCCCGTTTGAGGCCGCCGCCGTCGCGCGGGTCGCCGCTATCGTCTGGACTTGGCTGGGGGCCGTGCGAGGTCGGTTCGGATTGGTCATCCTCGACGACCATGGTGCGGACGATTATCAGCCCTTCGCGCATGCCGTCAGTCACAGCGGCAAAGACTGCGCGACCTTCGCCGCCAAGATCCAGCATTATGCGATGTCATTCGCGCGACGGTTCGAACTCGACATCAGCTCCAGTTCGCGTCGGCCGCAGGCGGCTGCCGACGCGCAGACGGTCCAATTGGCGAACGCTGAATTCTATCGCGAGCATCGAGCGGATATCCTCGCGAGATGGCAGGGGCCTTGGCCAGATGCATCACGGGTCGATGCTCTCGTCGCGCGCCGGCTGCAAATCGCCAAACATTCACAACACGAGGTCTCAGCGATCATCGCTGCCTGTGCTCCCCTCTTCTCCTCCGCTCGCCGCGACTGGCAGGTCTACGGTGCCCGTGCTGCGGCTCATGCTTTCAGCGCCGCCGATGACGGTAGCTGGGACTTCGATCGCCTACCGCATGATGGGCTTTTGGAGATGCTTGGCCGCAAGAAGAAGCGAAACGAGGCGGAAGAGGCTGCGTCCGCAGCACCTGCGTCGATCCAGCAAACAAAGGCGGTCGAGGTGCCTCGACTTGGCCTCATCAGCCGCCCTCTGAAGCGAAGGTCGGATCGCGGCATAGGTGACGACTGATCGATACGGTCGCCAACGATCGGCGATTTGGAGGTTGAGGAAGAAGAAGTCGCGAACCATCGCGACGCCAAAATTCGTCGCGATTAAGTAACGACCAGAAGATGAACGAAATATTATAGTAGCAGCCGCTCGCCGCGCGACGTCTGCTGTGGGGATGCAAATATATAAAGGGGTGTCGGTCATCCGACGCAAATCCCGAGAAGGACGAAGAGGACGAACCAGGGCGCCGACGCGCCAGGGTCGCCGCGCTCGCTCCGCTCCTCCCTATCAAGGAACATCATCATGAGTATCATCGTGCCTGTTGGCGCGCAGGATCCCGCACGTCCACCATCCTCCACGGAAGGGCGAGTAGCGCTGCTGCGGATCCTGCCGGATCGGGCGAAGCCGGGTCTTCGAATCCTGCTGTCCGGAGTTGACCCTGGCGCCCCGAGTTGGGGACACATCTTCCTGCGGGAAGACTGGCTCACATCTCTCGGCTGTCTGCTCGACCTCGCCCCGATCAACAACCGACCGGGTGAGCCCATCCCGATCCGTCTCGAGATCGACTACGACGCTCGGCTTGGACCACGCCTCGTGGTCTCCGTCAGCGACTGGCCAACCCCGGCTCAGGCCGCTGCGGACGCGCAGCTGCAGCAGGAACTCGAGCACCAAAGCCTGTGGCGACGCGGCAGTATGCCAAACAAGCTGCGCCAGCTCGTCGCCGTTGTCCCCCAGGGCGGCGGGGTGCGCTGGGAAGCGCTGGCGCCAGGGCTCATGACACGCCACCAGAGCCGGATCACCCATCTCTCGGCGTATGAGGCTGATTTCGACGACCCCGATGCCGTCCAAACTGCTCTGCGCGACGCCGCAGAGTATGTGACCTGGGCCGGCGCAGATGCTGTCCTCATCGTCACCGGCGACCGGCGGATCGGATCCCGCACATTCAGCGATCGCCGGGTGGTCGAGACGGCGTGTGCGATTGGCGCACCGCTGCTGACGCTGGCCGGGCCCGTGCCGACGCCGATCGATCGGCTCGCTTGGCGATCGTCGCCAATCCCCGGCGTCGTCGAATCCGCGATCATGGAGATCCTGCGCGGTGAACTCGAACGCGCCGACCGTCCCCGCCTCAATCGCATCGCTGCAGCCATCGTTCAGGGCCGCCCGGACGACGACGCCACCGCCGACGCGCCATTCTGATCGGTCTTGGCCCGGACGTCCGCGTCCGGGCGGACCTCGATGCAGTCATCCCATCCCGATTGTCTTTCCCTCAACTGATCCGACTTGTCTCATGCGCATCCATCTCTTCGACACCTCTCGACTCCCCCCGGCCGATCCCCCATCGGACCGGCCGACGGACGACACCTCGCCACCACCCGATCGCGCCCCACCAATCCTCGATGTCCGCGAGGTCTGGGCGCGGGCCGGAAGTGCAGTGCGCACCAGCCTGCCGCGCTCCTTGCAACTCACCGCCACTGTCACGTGGATGCAGTTGCGCGGTCACAACAGCTGTGAGCTTGAACTCAGTCCAAGCCATGGTGTCGCCAGCAATCTCTCGCTGCGCCTGCGCGCTCACCTCAGCGTCGCAGCCTATGACGCGATCACCGTCAAACTCGGCCGTTCGCTGGATCTGACGCAGCTCGTTCACCGCGACATCACACTGACGTGCACCCCCGTCTGGTTGCCCGACGGACGCATGCGCCTCACGGTGACAGACATTGGCCCCAACTGGCGGGTGAGCGCCGTCGAGCTACAACGTGCTCAGGGCTTGGACGCTCTGGCGCGAGCCGGTCTGCTCGACGCACAGCGTCGCTTGCCGCAGCCAACTCATCTCGAGAGGATCAGCGTCCTGCATCCCCCTGGCCAAGGCTGGGAAGATGTCGCCGGGACGCTGACCGCCCTCGAAGGAGCTGGCCTCCTGCAGGTCGACAGTCTCCCCTGCCCATTTGACGGACAGGGGGCGGTCGCGCAGGTGGTGGAACGCCTCGATGCAGCCGCTGCGCTGCACCGTGGGCGGGAGGATCGGGGCTTGGTCCTGATGGTGCGCGGTGGCGGAAGCCCGGCCCGAGCCCTCGATGCGAAGGAGGTCGCCGGGGCGATCGGTACCCTCACCGTCCCGGTGGCGGTCGCGGTCGGCCATCGAACCGATGCGCCGACGCTGGCCGACCTGACCGCGTGGGCAAGCCTCCCGACGCCGAGCGAGGCACGCCATCTCATCCTGACATTGTTGGAGGGATCGGCGATGCGCGCCGAGGAGGCTTGGAGGCGCCTGATGGCGTCTCTGGATGATCTAGACGCGAGAAGCCGTCGGACGATGATCGACCGATGCGAGGCTGTCGCGAACGAAGCCGAGGCGTGTTTAGCGGCGGCCGAACGACGTGCAGAAGCGGCGTCGTTTGCCCTTGAGCGCGGCCTGGAACGAGCCTTGGCCGCACTCATCCCCGCGTGCAATTCGGTCGTCGTGTCCCCGGCACCGATACCGGCGCAACGGACGCCGTCACCGGACGGGCTTGTTCGGCTCACCGACCAAGCCGGCCGACCGGTCGCCGACGCGGCGACGGCATCCGGTCTTCTCACCCTCACCTTTGGCGACGGTCGGTCGATCTCGGTCCGCGTCGAACCTCTCGATCCCACCACCCTGCACTGACCCTGGAGAATGCGATGACCACTGAGATTGAAACGACCGAACCGCTTTCATTCTGCGCGGCTCTGGTGCGGCTGGACGAGCTTGCGGAGGACATGCGCTCGGGGAACCTCGACGAGCGCCTCGCCCGTCTGGCCGAGGATGTCGCTGAAGCGCATCGGCTCAAGCACATCCTGCTCGACCGGGCGGCCGAAGTCCGCGAAGCGATCGCTTCCCTGCGTGGCACTGCTCGGATGCCGCGTCCTGCTTGAGCGGCGTCCGGACCACATCATAGACCGAGCCTGCTTTGTTGTCCGGTCTCGGCCAGACACTGGACTACAGCAATAAATTAAGTGCCGGATCCACAAGATCCGGCACTCTTCGATGGGCGCATTTTCAAACTCCTAGATCGACGTGGGTACGACCCCATACCATCACTTGCAGGTCATTCGCCATTCGAGAAGTAAAAATATATATTGATTTTGTGGTATTGTATTGTTTCTCAACATATCGGAAATTTTAAAAAGCTAATCGATTTATATAACGTTTTTGTTGACCCGATTTATATTATTAAATAAATACCAAATGGTTCGATATAAAGATACTAATCTAATTAAGAAATGTAATCTCTGCAAAAAATTTAAGGAAAAATTTGCAAGATTGTCTAGCTGAAGCTGATCCGCCCCCATTGAAGTGGTCCGCCCTTTGGTATGGCTTTTGAGCCTGGAGGACGGACGACATGGCCAAGCATCCGAAGCCCGAGGAGATTGTCGCCAAGCTACGGCAGGCGGATGTGCTGATCTCGCAGGGTCAGAGCGTATCCGACGCGATCCGCGCGATTGGCGTGAGTTCAGTGACGTACTACCGGTGGCGGCGTGAGTTCGGTGGCCTGAAGAGCGATCAGGTGCGCCGGATGAAGGATCTGGAGACTGAGAACCAGCGGCTGCGCAAGGCGATCGCCGACCTCACGCTCGACAAGCTGATCCTGCAGGAGGCGTCCCGGGGAAACTTCTGAGCCCCGCGCGTCGACGCGCCTGTGTCGAGCACATCATCGACGTCCTTCATGTCTCCGAGCGTCGCGTCTGTCAGGCCCTCGGTCAGCATCGCCCGACACAGCGCAAGGTCCCGCGGGGCCGTGACGGCGAAGAAGCTCTGACCGGCGACCTCGTGGGCTGGGCCGAACAGTATGGACGCTATGGCTACCGTAAGATCAGCGCGTTGTTGAAAGCGGCCGGGTGGCTCGTCAACGACAAGCGCGTCGAACGGATCTGGCGGCGTGAGGGCCTGAAGGTCC
>NZ_JAKSXZ010000104.1 GCF_022829465.1 Methylobacterium sp. J-067 | reverse complement strand
ACGCCCCCGTCTTCGACATCAGCGCCTTCGCGGCGGCGCCGGGAGGCGATTCGGACGACCTGTACAAGCAGGCGATCGAGGTGGTGCTGCGCGACCAGAAGGCCTCGACCAGCTACATCCAGCGCCCGCTGCAGATCGGCTACAACCGCGCCGCCTCGATCATGGAGCGGACGGAGATCGGGGGGATCGTCGGCCCGGCCAACCATGCCCGCAAGCGCGAGCTCCTCGTGAACGGCGGCACCCACGGAGCTGGCGTCGCCTACGACGACGACTGAAACCGGTCGTATCTTCGCCACAGGGC
>NZ_JAKSXZ010000103.1 GCF_022829465.1 Methylobacterium sp. J-067 | reverse complement strand
GATAGAAGTACTAGTGTACTTCATGATGCGATATGTGATCGAAGATGTGATGACGTGAGCGACACATGTAGCGATCAAAGTGACAGACTATCACACAATAATCTGATACGCGAGATTCGACCAACTCAGTGAGAGTACAGTATAGCATTTCACCACGTGATCTCTACGTACTACGCCAACATAGCGGAAATCTCAGACACTCTCTCTCGCCACACACATCACGCTTCGTTCCTATATATATATATATATATATATCTATATATATATATCTATATATATATAGATATATATATATATATAT
>NZ_JAKSXZ010000098.1 GCF_022829465.1 Methylobacterium sp. J-067 | reverse complement strand
GATCGGCCGTCAGGCGCAGGGCTCGGCCAGCCTCGCCCAGCGCGCCGTGGACGAGGCGCACCAGACCGCCGCCCTCGTGCAGCCGCTCAGCCAGCCCCCGGCGCGGATCGGGGACATGGTCGGGCTGATCTCCGGCATCGCCTCGCAGACCAAACTGCTGGTCCTCAACGCGACCATACCGGCCGCCCGCCCGGGCCAGGCGGGGGCGCGCGTCGCCGTCCTCCCCCCCGGGGGCGACGCGGGCGAGCCCGCGCCCCGCTCCGCCCGGGCGGGCGGCCTCGATGGTCGCGTTGAGGGCCAGCAGGTTGGTCTGCGAGGCGATGCCGGAGATCAGCCCGACCATGTCCCCGATCCGCGCCGAGGTCTGGCTGAGCGCCTGCACGAGGGCGGCGGTCTGGTCCGCCTCGTC
>NZ_JAKSXZ010000105.1 GCF_022829465.1 Methylobacterium sp. J-067 | reverse complement strand
GGCAAATGGGAGCGGCAGCCTCTCGCGAAGAGATGACGGAAGCTCTGGCAGTGATGCGTCTGTACCTGCGATTGCAGAGCCCCGAGGCACGCGCACGCTGTATCACGTTTATCACCGAGGAACTCCTGCGCGATAGGTGATTGAGACGCAAAACGCGGCGGAAATCAAACGTCGATCCTTGGCACCGTTCTACCGGTAGGGGCCGCCGAACAAGTCGCCCGACGCCTTCCGCCGGAATAGCGTCCGCCATCGACGCCGCTTATGCTCCGGCTGGTCGTGGTTCATGTGACAGCGCTGGCGGAAAGCCGCTAGGTTGGCGTTCGTGTTGTCGGCGGTGTTGTGGTTGCGGTGAGCGGTCGCTAGGACCACCCGCGTCGGGTTGGTCGAAGGTCGATAGGCACGCGGGTCTGCCCTGCCTGCCCTGATCTGCTGGTGTCGGAAGCCCAGCGTTAGGTTTTCCAGCCCTACCCTTAGCGTTGCTGCCAAGGCGGTACATACGATCACGCTGGCAAATCAGGACCCTCATGAGGAAGCTCTTCGCCGTCGTCGTGGCGTTGGTCGTGAGCGCCGGCCCTGCGTTCGCCCAGGGCGACCTGCCATGGCAAGATTGCGGGCCCGCCGATCCTGAGACCACGGGCTCGTTGCCTTCCGATCCGCGTAGCCTCTTCATGCCAGGCGAGCACCCGACCGTGGCCGACACGGACCCGCCCGAGGCGAGCTGGCAGGATGAGGCTCGTGAGAGCTCTGAGGAGCGCTGGCGCGACTTGCTGGACTGTGGGGTGAACTGACGCCCGGCGGCGTTATGGCCGGAGGCATGCACCACTCGATAACCTTCACAACCTATGCCGAGGGCGAGCCGCGTTGCGTATGGCCCGCCGTGCATCCGTCACGGCACGATCCCCGCCGGCCTTCCCAGGACGGCAGGGTGGCACGCCCTACACATCACGTGGCCGCTGACTGATCACGTCCCCTCTGCTCAGTCGCCAAAGAACGCGTTCCGTTGGATCGCGCAGTTCTATCGCCAAAAGGTCGCTTTCAGGCTCAGCCGCAATCGCCTGAGCAATGATGATTGCCTGCTGCTCCGAGGGCGCATCGACATCTCGCACATCTTCGGTGGGCCCATCATTCGGGACTTGTGAACGATGGATCCTGTGCAGTTTGTAGATGGACAAGATGGCGCTCCGGCAGCGATGCAAGCGCGAGCCAAAAGAGCTCTAGGAGATTGAGTTCCTGACTGCGCCAGTGCGTCGCTGCCGAGTTTGACTAGACGGAGTAAGGCTCAGCATTCGGCCCTCGGCAACTGAGTCTGAGCTTAAGCGTTCATTGGAAGCGGAGCCGTTTGGCGCCTGGGGCTTCCAACATGATCCTGATCGCATCGCTCATCGCGGGCACCTTCGTGCTCGCCACCACTTTCTCGCTCGTCGCCGTCCTCAGCGATTGAGGTCTACTTCTCCAACCTCGCAACATCGGCAAGGATGGCGGAGATAGAAGGCAGCGTACAACGGGCCGCATCATCCTGCGCTACTACCCGAACCTTTAGCTGCAGGAACACCGCCCAGCAGGCCTCGTTGACGCTCACAAACAGGGAGGCTTGCAATGGTCGATGTTGCGCAAATTCAAGAGCATGCCGAAGTCGTTGGCTCGGACGGGGCTCACGTTGGCACTGTCGATCACGTCGACAAAGGCGAAATCAAACTGACTAAGAAAGATGCAGAAGCCGGCGGGCTTCATCATTACATCCCGGTCGATTTCGTTCGCGCCATTGAGGATGGCAAGGTTCACCTTGACCGCCCGGCCGAGGAAGTTAAACGCGAATGGTCTACGTCATAGAAAGGACGGGTTCTGAGCAGTCGCGTCCCCTAAGCAGGCTGACGCCATAGGCAACGCTGTATGCGCTCCACAGGCAGAATTTTAACGGCAATAAGCTGCGCCGCTACCTGATGCAGTGGTAGGGCCACGAGGCCCTACCGCTCGGTCCCGCCTACGCGGCTACTTGCCCTTAGCGGTGTTCTTCGGTTCCTCAGCTACTACGTTGCGCCCAGCTACATGGCCGAAGCGCCGTTCTTTCGCGAGGTTCGAGCGCCGTTCGCTGTAAGACGCAGCAACCACCGGATAGTCGCCCGGGAGGCCGAAGCGGGCCCGGTAGCTATCGGGGGTGAGGCCATGCTTGGTCAGATGCCGCTTCAGGGTTTTGTAGGCCCTGCCGTCAAGGAAGCTAACTAGGCCATCTGATCGGATCGATTTCTTGATCTGCGCTGGCGTCGGCTTTTCTGCGGCCTGTTCGGACGGTTCAGCGCTCGCGCCGGAAGCGGTCAATCTGGTCACGGCAGTGTGAACGCTGGCGATCAGTGCAGGCAGTTCCGCGACCGGCACACGATTGTTCGACACGTAGGCGGCGACCAGATCGCCGACCCGCTGAACGATGCCGAAGTCCGTTTCGGTATTCTCTTCGCTCACTTCCCAAGTCCTTAGGTCTATGGTGCTGAGGCACATGGGCCATGGTCGTTATTCAAGCAAGCTATTTATAGTGCCTATGCACCAGATAGCTCAAACGTCGCGGACACATTTGACCTACGTAGCGCTAGAACGAGCGGTTTAGTCGCTTGCTTATTTATCCCGGCAAAACTCAAAAAGCGGGCTTGGTCGTCAGGTCGATGACGGGGGCAAGGGTTGCGGCGCCATCACGGATCGGTTGGCCCTTCGGCCTACGCCTCTTTCGGCCGACCGTTGGCGCGGGTTCATCGGGTAGCGTTGGCTCCAACCAAGTGCAGGATTGCGTCGCGCGGTTCGCCCTGGTGCACGCCGCAGGCTTTTCAGCGGAGGCTATCGCTCCGAGCTCGCAACACCACCATGGCGAGAACAGGTGCCTCGATGCGTATGGCTGAAGCTCCATGTGCCGTCCCGGCAGTGCGCAGTAGCACCTGAGGGCTTCGATCCATTTCGCGTCTTCGCAGGCTGGTGCACAGTTTGGCCATCCGAGCGGCTGACATAGTGGCCGTGTCGGTCCAAGGCGCTTTCGTCTGGCTCCCGGAACTCCCGCGCCTGCAAGCTGCCTACGGCCGCAAAAGCAGACATGAAAAGTATGGAGCCCCAGGCGCGCTGGAACGGAATATATGATCCGCGGCCCCTGAAATTTGAAATGAGCATTAGCGCCCTCCGTAGGAGGGGATACTGCCGTGCTCAAATTTGGGTTGTCGAGTGGATCGGTATTTTCATTCGGCCCTCTTCGTCGGATCGACTTCCTCGTTAAGCCGAGCATCGAGCTTACGGGGTATGAAACCCGACGAGGCCGCCTCAGCGTCCCGAAGCAGCAGCGATCAACTCATCGTGCGTCCCTTTGGCCCGCGCGAGCTGGGCCATGGCCTTCGCCGTGTCGTACGCGAAAGCCTGCAGTTCTTTACTGCTGGCCCTGTCCGCCGCTTTTGCTCGCCTTGTTGGCCTTGTGATGCCCCACGGCGCATCCGGCAGCAGCCCCGGCTTTGCCGTGCCCGGCCATATGGCCGGCGACGCCGCCTACAACCGCACCCTTTAAGCATCCCTTGGCCTGCGCAGGAGCACCACTCACAAGGGCGCCGAGAGCCAAAGCTGAGGTCGCGATCACAATCCGCTTCATGATGTGTCTCCCGTCTGAGCAAGAGCCAACACATGGCCTAACGACACCGTTCCTCTTGAGCCGATCAGCGCTCGTCAGCTGAGTGCATCTGGGTGCAACTTCGGCGTACCAGTATACCGCTGCACGATCCTCGGGCAGCCATCGTGGCTTCGAAGATGAGCCATGGCGATCCTCTGCTGTGCCACGTAGGTTCCGTGGGTGCGGACCTGTCCATGGCAGTCCGGACAGCGTTTCTTCGCGGCACGGTGATGGGTGTGCGCCTCGGCTACCGGAACGAGCGTCCAAGCTCCGTCGATCAGCACCTCGCAACTGTCTCGGTCGGGCGTCGTCATGCCGAACAGATGCCACTGCCAGAGACGGAAGTAACGGACTTTTCGATCAGCAGCTGACCCCTCACCCCCATACTCCCCCGTTACTCCTCCTCAGCGGCTGACAGGAGCGGGAGCGCATCAAGACCGTTGCGAGCGCGCCAGGAGTTGCGGACTTCCCGGCTGATGCCGCGCTTCATCAAGTAACTATCGAGGTCGGGGCCAATCCGCTGGACCATTGCGTCGAACACGGCATCGGCCTCCTTGGGGCAGTAGCCGGCATCGGTCAGGAGGCTCATCAGGGCCTTCCGAACCACCGCGCGGGCCGTGTCGTGGTTCGACCCACGGTACTGCATCAGGGTCACGAACAAGGCGACGCGGGCGACATCATCGCGGCGAGGCGCATTCCTCCCCTTCCGCTTGGCGGCACTCTCGGCCGACACCTCGGCATGGCGGCGCTTGCGGACTTCTTGGATGGTCGAGAAGGCGGGCTTATCGTTCGGCATTGGCGGGCTCCCATGGTTGAAGCCCCATCCTTGGCCGAGATGACGAAAGGCAGAACGGCCACTCGGCGCCTGCCCAGCAAATTTCTTTTACGACCGGCAGGCGCTTTCCCCCTTGTGCCTCGCCCTGTCAGCCCGCCGTCAGCCTGCGGTAGCATCTGGTGGGCACGCGATCCTCGACACCCGCAGGCCGTACCGCCATGTTGAGCCGATGCCGCTCAAGGTTCTGATCGGGCCGATTGCTGCGGCCACCATCGTGACAGTGTTCTGGTTCACCGCGATGTGGCGCGGCCACCAGAATGAGCGGAGGCGCGGAAAGCCGACGTGGCAATATGAGCTTGGTCTAATAGGCTACATCAGCGCACTTGGATTATTCGTCTACTTGCGAAGCGATCTGCGCGCGGCGAGTGGATTAGACATTTTTGGCATAGCCCTGGCAGGGCAAGGCTTGGGGATTGTCGTCGTTTTCGCGTTGGTTCAGACCTTCGTTCTATCGAGCGGCCAAACTTGGAAGCAGCGAGCGTTCCCGATCTTCGGCACGCTGCTCCTCGTTTTTATGGTCGTGGCGACCACTCTCGCAGCCTGAAGCTTATTGCTGCCCCACCGCCAGCCCCTCGCCGGTTGCGAGACTGCCGAGGGGCGGCAGGGAAGGAAGCGACACCCGCACCCGAGGCGCGCCGCCCTCGAACGACCGTCGAGCCGCACGGGCGCCGATCCCGCCGGCTATCAGCCTCTCGGTCGGCTTGGCCGCCAGCGTCCCGGCCGCAGCCGGCAACCCGCCGACCTTCAACGCGACGGCGCCCATCACGAGGTCGAGGGCCTTCGCCGCCGCTTTCTTCGCGATCTCCGCTCCGGCGCCTGTCTTGGCCGCCCCATCCGGCCGGATGGTCGATTGCAGGGCCGCCCCGAAGCGGTTCAGGTGCGCCAGCTCCTCCGGGTTGAACAGCGTGCTCGCCACGCCCTTGCCGGAGCCGTTGATGAAGTCCCGCAGGGCCGCGACGGTCTTTCCGGCCGAGGTTTCCGGGTCGAGGAGGCGATGCACCGCTGCTTGCCGCAGGCCCGCCCATTCCTGACTGTCGGCGCCGAGGAAGGCTTTCGCGGCCTGGGCTTCGTTCACCGCCCCCGGCTTGGAGCCGATGGCACCGGAGCCGCCGAAGATGCTGCGCGAGACCGCGTTCGGATCGAACCCGCTGCGTTCGAGGTCGGACGCCCAGGTCGGCACCGGCCGCCCCGCCGCTTCCGCCTGCGCCACGGCGCCCCGCAACCGACCGAGGCCGGCGCGCTGCCCCTCTGACAGGAAGGGCGTCAGGGTCCGTCCGTCGCCCCGCAAGAGGTAGTCGAGGCGTGCCCCGAGATCCCGGCCCTCGCCGCCCAGGTGCCGGGCGATGATACCCCGTTGCACCGCCGCCCATGTTTCGCTGTCCGCGGCGACCGCATCCCGCAACCGGGTGAGGGTCTGAAGCTGTCCGCTCTGGATCCGGCCGGAGCCGGGCGAGCCGAACAGCATGGCCGCGACTTCGTTGGGCGAGGCGTCCCGTTCGAGGATCCGCCGGAGGTTGTTCCCGGCTGTGTCGCCGGAGAACCGGGGCGCGAACGCCTGTTTGAACTGCCGGAACAGGCCGCGCGCCCGCTGCATCGCTTCGAGCGGGGCCATGTCAGACCCCGGCAAGGCATCGCTCGTCGCAACGGAGGTCGGCCCGTCGAACGGCACGTCATGCGCCGCACCTGCCCGCCCCTGGCCGGCGCCCTCGCGCGCCATCAACGCGGCCTCGTAGGCGTCGGCCGGGTCGGTATGGCGACCCAAGACGATGTGCTCGGCCGCATCGTTCAGCGCGGCGCGGTCGAGGTCCTGGGGCCGGAAGCCGTAGCCTTCCAAGTCAATCGCCATGCGGCGGGCCTGCCGATCCACCATCGCGGCGTGGTCCGCGTTCTGGTCCGAGACCACTTCGGACGCGCGGCGCCCGGCAGCGGCTTCCTGATCCGCCATCCGAACCGTAGGCCGCCCATTCACACGCTCATCGTGGATCGCCCCACGCACCCAATCGGCCACGTCCCGCGACGAGGCGGTGCCGGTCATGTCGGGCGGGAGGAAGCCTTCCTCGGCCATGCGGACCCGGATCTGATCCCAGGTCGGCGCGTCGTTGCGGGCGAGCGTGCCACGCCCCGGAATGTATGTCCGGTGGAGGTCGGCGGCCCGCGCCTCGGCATCGAGCGGGATCCCGCCGGTTCGGGCGAGGTATTGCGTCACCGTCTCCGGGTTGCCGCCACGCGCAGGAGCTCCGCCAGCGGCCGGGAGCGACGCCGGAGCGCCGGAGGCAGGCAGATCGCCGGGGAAGCCGTCAGCGGGCAAATTTCGCGCGCCTGCGGCCTGTCGAGGCCCGAACAGGCCGGAGCCCATCGCCGCCTCAAGATGGTTGTCGAACTCCGCGAGGATCCGATCCATCGCCCGCCGGTCGGTGGGATTGGTCGCCGTCGCGCCCCGATAGGTGACGAGGCGTTTCCGTAGCTGCTCCACCTGCTGAAGGTTCGGCCCCTCGCCCGGCCCTAGGTTGAACAGGCCCGGCACGGCATCGAGGTCGGCAATCGCCCGGTTCGCGGCCGGGGTCAGCACCGGGTCAATCGGGACATCGGCGCCGAGACGATCCCGCACCCGCGACCCGGCCTGATCCAGGGCGCCGGGGGCGAACTCGCCGGGGAACTGTCCCGCCTCGCCGTAGGCGGCCCGGTAGGCCCCGCGCGCCTGTTCGGCCGCGCCACGCACCCCCGCCGCCGCGCTGGTCGCACTGTCGAGGGCGTCGCCATCGCCACGACCCCGCACGGCCCGCAAGGTATCGTCCACGCCGCGCTGCGCGACGCTCGCCTGTTCGGCCTGGGCGGCTTGAGCCTGCCGGGCACGTTCCGCCGCTGCCTCGAACGCCGTTTGGGGGCTGTCGATGCGGGGGGCCTCGCCGGCCGCCATGCCGAGGAAGCGATCACGCGTCGTGGCGACGGCACCGGCCTGCCGGCTCGCGAAATCCTCCCCGATGGTCTGAGCCTTGTCGCCAGCTCGTCCAGCCAGTGCCCGGCCTTCCGCCGCCAGCGCCGCCGGATCCTGCGTCGCCTGCCCCCGAGAGAGCGGCAAGCCGAACTCGGCCGCCTGCGCCTCGCGCGCCGCCGCCGGAGAGGCGCCCTTGGTCGCGAAGATCCGCTCGACGTGCGCGGCCAACTCGGGCGGCAGGTTGTCGGCATCCAGACCGGCGGCCCTCAGGGCCTCGCGCGCCGCTGGCGTGAACCCGCCCGACGACGCAACCGAGCCGGCACCGAACCGCTCAAGAACCGGAGCGAGCGCCCGGCTCGCGGCCGAGATGACCGGCGGGGCCAGCTTGTCGATGACCGCGCCACCGCCAGCACCGAGAGCGCCGCCGATGGCAGCGCCCTTCAAGAAGTCGGTCCCTTCCTTGGTGTCCGCAAACTCGGTGAGACCACCATAGGCCGCGCCCGTCTTAAGGTTCGCAATCGCCCGAGCCCCGAGACCAGCCCCCTCCGCAGCCTTGAACGCCGGCAGGGCTACCGCCCCGCCCACGATGCCGGCCGCCGTACCCGCCAGCGCCGACTTCGGAGCCTGCCGGGCCAAGGCTTCTTCCTGGTCCTTCGCGAGGCTGTAGTTTTCCGAGAACGACCGGCCGTTGCCGACCCCCGGTGCGGACGCGATGGCCGCCGCCGCGTTCCGGGGGAGGTTGAGCCCTGCCGCGTTGCCGGCCCGCAGGATCGCAGCCATGAACGGGGTCGAGGCGTCGGGCTTGCCGACAAGCTCCTCGTCCGCCGTCCGCCGGAGCCCCGCGCCGAGCGGCGACGAGGTGTCCGAGGTTGAGGCCATCGGGCCGGAGCCGAAACGATCATCAAAGCTCGCGGGCGCCGAGCCAGAGGCACGAGGCGCGACCGCCCGCTCTTTGAACGCCTTGAACTCATCCGGGTTGAACGCGACGGCGGGCGCCTCACCTTGGCCGCCCCGCTCCGACCCGCGCCCTGACTTGAACGCCGCGAACTCGGTCGGATCGAACGCCACGCCGCCAGCCATCAATAGCCCTCCCGGTGCATCTGTTCGTAGGCTTGGGCCTTCGTCATGCCGGAGCCGATGAGCTGGCCGAAGCGGTCGGCCGGTGCGCCCTGCGAAGATTGAGCGCCCTGCCGTGCCGCAGGCTGGCGCCCGCCATCACCCCCGCCAGCATCAGCGCCACGCCCAGGACCGGAGCCGGGGCGGTAATAGGTGCCCTCCCGGATCTGGGCGGCGCGGTCGGCGTTCTGCTGCATCCGCAACTGCGCCGCGTCGATGGCGCGCTGATAGACCTTCACCCGCAGTTCGTGCGGGAGGTTCGAGGATCCGGCGACATCGAGGAGGATCTTGCGCTCGCCCTCGGTCGGGTTGCCGCCGAAGATGCTCTTGAGGTTCGTGAGGGCGTTCGTCGTGACGAGGTTGTCCAGTTCCTGGGTCGCCTGCCCACGCTCCCCGCCGAACGTGCTCATGAACTTGCCGCGCTCGCTCGCGAACGGACCGCCGTAAGCGTCCTTGGACAGCTCTTTGGCCTGTTCGAGCATGTGAATGGACGACTGCGCGGAGATCACCGCGTTGTCCGCCGTGTCGATGGCCTTCTTGTCGGCCGCGCTCATGTCGCGATCCGCACCGAGCTTGCCGGTGCCGACGAACGAGCGATAGGCGGGGGTGCCTTCCTCAAGGCCGAGGCTCGGCGCCTGCGCCCGGCGGGCCTCGATCTGAGCCGTGACCTTGGCGCCCTCGTCCTTTTCGATGGTCGGCTTGTACCCAAGGGCGTAGTTCTGCAACTCGGGCGAGCCCGGCTGCATCCCAAGCCGAATACCCTCCTGCTCGCGGGTTCGGATCTGGGCTTGAAGGTCGGCGCCGGGGTTGCGCTGCTTCTCCAAGGCGTAGGCGTTCGGGGACGTGGCCTGTGTCATCCCGTGAGCCCGCGCCCACATGAACTCCTTCACGGTATCGGGCATCTTCGCCTCGTCCAGCGCCTGCCGCAGCAGGGTGCTGGCCAATTCCTTCTGGCCGCCCTCGATGTACGGCGAGGCCAGCGCCCGCATCAGGAACGGGATCCGCTGGCCAAGGGGAGACGCCTGGATCGCCCCGACCGGCTGGCGGGCGACCGTGGCGTCCTGCGGTGCCTGCGCCGCTGCGACCTGGGGCGGCGCGCCACCCTCACCCGGCATCGTCATGGTCCGCCCGCCGAAGGTGCCGACAGGGGCTGGCGCGTTCGAGGACGAGGACGGCAGGGACAGCACCGGCACGGGGCGCCCGCTCGCCTGCCCTGACCCTGAGAGGCCCGGCGCGGGGCTCGCGACGGTGCCGGCCGGCGGGACGTAGAACGCCGCTTCCTGCGCGCCTTCCGCCGGAAGATCAGCCTGCGGGTCGGCACTCGCCACCTGCCGCGAGGCCGGAGGCGTCATTCCCATCCGCTGCTCAAGGGCCTGCACGCCCGCCTCATCATCGGCATACGCAACCGGGCCGGGAGCCGGCGCAGCCTGGGCCTGCCGCACCGTCGAGGCGCCGCCGCCGCCGAACGAACGGCCGAAATCTGCCATCACCTGCGCGCCACTCTTCGGCGAGCCGTCGCGATTGAAAAACACGTTCCGATTGGCGGCCACCTGAGCCGCATCAGCGTAGCTCGCAGCCGGCGCATCAGGATTGCGCATCACGCCCGCCACGAGCCGCCGGCCGCCACCAGCGCCGAGGAAGTGCAGGGCGTAGCGGCTGGCATCCGTGACCGGCAGGCCGGAGCCTTGCAGCACGCCCTCATTCTGCGCCGTGAGGGCGTTCGTCGCCTGCACCATCTGGGCGCGATCCGTCCGCCCGTCCTGACCGTTGCCGACCGGCGTGAGGTTTAAGTCGGGGCTCTGCGATGCGAGCCGGTTCCACGTCCCCCGCGTGAACTGGCCGGCACCACGGGCCGAGGAGGTCGGCGCCTGCGCGAAATCGTTGTTGTTGCTCTCGCGCTTGAACAGCCCCGCCACGTAGCCGCTGCTCGGGCTCGAACTGTCGAGGAAGGACGGGACCGAACGGCCGGCATCCGAGACCGGGAGAGGTACGCCCGTGTCGCCACCGCCGCCGCCGCCCATGATCGCGCCGAGACCGCTGCTGAAGTCCTGGGCGAACGCCTGCTTTCGGGCCTCAAGCTGCGCGGCCTGCCCGAGTTTCAGGAGGCCGATGCCGGTCCCCGGGTCGCCCGCCTCGAACGCAGCTTTAGCCGCTCCGGCATAGTCGCCCGCCTGGATCGGCGCCCCCAGGGCGGCCAAGGCGTCCCGCTGCTTACCCTGCCTGTAGGCGTCCCCAAGACTGCCGAAGGCGGCGAAGGTTTCCCCGAACGACATCGCGCGCCCTCCCTCAGAGACCCTTGAACGGGTTGAAGTCGAGCGCGGACTTGCCGAGCCCGACGATGGCGCCGAGGGCGTTCTCGCTGGCCTTCGTCTGGCTGGCCGCGAGAGCGTTGTTGTTGCTCACGAGGGCGCCCGTTGAATTGTTGATGAGGGCGTTGAACTGGTTGCCGAGGTTCTGTTGTAGGCCCGCGCCTTGGCCGAGGATCGTGGCCTGCGCGTTGCCGAGCCCTGTGCCGAGGGCCGACAGGGCGTTACCGTAGCTCTGGCTGGCACCACCCTGCGTGGTCAGGCCGTTTGCTACCCCCTGCACGCCCGTGGCGTAGGTGCCGACCCCGCCTTTCAGGTTGTCGATGTACTGTTGAAAACCTTGGTCCGCTAAACCTGTGGCCGTCTTCAAGATGTCCGCAGTAGCATTCCTGCCGGCAAGGCCGCCGCGTGCCGCCGCCGACCGCTGGACCGCTCCCAATGCTTGGTCCATGGCGTAATTGTAGCCCGGCGCGGCCTGGAACGCCGACGCAGCTCTTGCCGAGCCATCCGCACCGTTCGCACCGATGGCGTCGTAATAGGTGCCAAGCGAGTTTTGCCCGGCCGAGACGAGAGGCTGATAGGCCGAGGTTGCCTGCCCCAGGTAATCCTGCGTCTGGCCGTACTGGTTCGCGACATCGCCGCGCGCCCGATCATACCCAGCGGTCGCGTACTGAAACGCCCCCAGCCCCTGGTCCGAGCCAAGGAGGTAGTTCTGCCCCTGCCCATAGGAGGTGAGCAGCGCATTCCCGCCCTGCTGTAGGCCGGTGTTGATCGCGGCGGCGTTGTTCTTGGCCGCCGTCTGACCGGCGCCCCCGGTGAAAAAGTCGAAGAGGCTCATCGTCAGTGGACCTTGAGGCTGGCGGGCGGGGAGGTGTCGGGCGGGATCGCGGGTGGCGGCTTCGGGAGCCAGCGGCAGCGGGCCGCCGACATCGCCCAGACCTGACCATCGGCGCCCACGCCGTAGAGGTCGCGGGCGATGCCCTCGAACGTGAAGCCGGCGCGGCGGGCGTAGTCCTGAAGATCGGCACGCTCGACGGGGATGCGGATCACGACGCGGGACAGGTTGACCGCGTAGAAGGCCCAGCGGCACAGGTCCCGGATCAACCCGCGCGTCATCATCCCCCGGTTGGCGACCATCACGAGGTCGGCCCCGTCGAGAGGGTGAGGCGCAGAGAGGACGAAAAGGGCACCGATGTCCTGCGCCGGGCGGAAGAACCTCACCCAGACTGGCATGTTGCCGACCTGTCGGCCGGTCGCGCCCCGGATCTGCTCATCAACCCAAGCCAGCGGGTCGGAGACGGTAATCTGCACCGGGGCGAACGCGGCCTCCGGCTTCTGCGACGCCGCGTCGAGGAGGATCCCGCCCACCCATTCCTGCCACGTCGAGGGCGCCGCCTCGGCCACGCCGAGAATTTCACCGAGGGTCTGTTCGTCGTCCGCCATCACGCGGCCCTCTGAATGACAACACTACGGTTGCCGACTGGGGCGGCGGTAGCGTCGCGCGCTACAAGGGTCGCCGCGACAGAACCAATGGAGACGTATTGATGGCCGACACTCCCGAGCACCCGTACATCGAATTGGAGGGATCCGTTACCGCCCCTATCCTCATGTTCGATGAAGCTCCGCTTTACGGGATCATGGGTGCCGTCGGACGGATAACTCTGTCTGCTGTCCTCCAGGACGAAGACGGACAGGGCGGGGTGAAGCAGCGGCGAAAGGTGGTCGTCCACCTTCGCGGGAACGGCGCGGCCTTTCACTCGCTTCGAGAGGCCATCAACGGCATGGAGATGTTGGCGACGCCTACGCAGGGCGGCGAGAAGCCCAACTAATCCCAGCGCACCCGCAATAGCCAAGACGCGGCCCATCACGCGGCCCTCTGCATCGCAGAGGCGCCGGGCGAGGTCGGCGGGTCGCGGTCGCTATCGGTCGAGCGGATCGCGGCGAGGCCCACGCTTAGCGCGGTGCGGGTCGCGACACTGAGGCGGACACCGCCAGCGCGGGCGGCGGCGTCGAGATCACGGCGCAGGCTGGCCGGGAGGCGAAGGCGCAGGGTTTCGTCGTGGGCGATGCGCACGGCTTGCTCCCGAGTAGAAGTCTCAGGAAGTAAACAGCCAAGTGCACATTTGTGCTACATCTGACTTTGTTGTTTATGTCAGCCCTGTACTCCTTGTCATAATTTATATGATCGAATGTCGATCACTCTGCGCGCTTATAAAGATGCAGATTTTCAGGCTTTTCGAAACGCGGGTCAGCTTCGATTTCTTCCAGCGACCGATCGCGCAACTTGCTGCTCGCTCGCTTTGGCTTCGGCGCTTCGCCTAGCTCAATCACTGACCCGTCGCCGGTCCAACGGTTCGCCACTCGGCCATCCATTGCATCATCGACAGCTGCCCTATCGCTCCAAGCAGCATCCCAAAGCATGTGTTCTGTCGCGTAGGAAAGCCCGAGTAGAGCCGGGGGAAGCTCCCGCAGTTTTTCGCTGTCAGGGCGCGACCTAGCCTTTGCCTCGGGGAATACTTCGCCCATCCAAAGGTGGTGGGAGACTACAACCGAAAGAGCGGCCCGGAGCGTCTTACGCGCTTCTATTTCGGAAAAACCTCGATCTGCGCACAGCTTTATTAGATCGCCAAAAACCGATCCCACAGAAGATAAAAAATCCGTAGCTGGCTGGTTTTCAAATACTGAACCAATACCTTCTTTTCCAGTCAAGTCGAGCTTGAATGATAGCTCAAGCCGATGTTCAATTTCGCTACCCAGTGTACGAGATCCTTTTTCCGCTGAAGCCTCAAGGCGGCTACGGAGTCGCGGCGTAATCTTTGTAGTGACCGGGGCTCGGGCGGGTTCTGACCCACGAGCGCGGCGGGACCGTTCTGGCTTTTTCATCGCTTGTGTCCGGAAAGGGAAGTAGATGGCTTACCTTACTTGCGTCCGGCGTGAACGTCGAGTAGCTTGCGAAAGGTAGGTTGTTAGCTGCTCTTTCGGAGGTTAGCACATGAGTGTCCGACAGAACGTCGAGGCCGGGTTGCCCACGAAGGCGCGCCCGCTCGCGAGAGAACTCGGGGTCAGCCCCTCGCTCATCTACGACATGATCCAAAGGGGTGAGATTGAAGCGCGTCGCATCGGTATGCGCCGCCTCGTCATCCCGAACGCCGCTGCGCGGAAGCTTCTTGGAATGGAGCCGCAGCAGGCCGCCTAACCCGCCTTCATCGGCGGGGCTCGCCTCGCCAGCCGCGTAGCTCGCGCCGTGTCGGCAGGCGCATCCAGCAGCAGGGAGGCCAAGAACATGGCCTTGAAACAAGTCGAGGGACGGAGCGCGGCCAGGCGCTCACGTCCCTCTCTAAATGTCGCTCGGCAGACCGACACGATGCAAATAGCACCCGAGGCATCCGAAATCCAGATTGCTCGCCTACGCAGGCGGTTTGATTTCAGCCCGGCCCTTGCTGGTGTCGTCGCGGCGCTCGCCTATCCGCAGGTTGATAGCTGGCGAGGTGCCCGATGACGGCGCCTCACTCTCTCGCCGCCGACCTCACCCTTGATGCGGTGCGCGAACGCTGCGCCCTAGCAGCGAGCTACGCCAGCGCGGCGGGTTCGCTCGCCGAGTGCCGTGACACGGCGGCTATGGTTCATAGCCTAGGCTGCGCGGCCCGCACGATTATGGCTGCCCTTGAGGCCGCCCAGAGCCTTCGCCCGTCGAACGAGCGGAGGCGCGCCTAATGGGTCGCCTTATCAGCCCCTCACGCAAAGCCCGCGCCTGCGGGAACTGCGTCCACTTCGCCCTGACCGGAACGGCGTTCGTGACCGGCCCCACGAGCGGAAGCCGCTTCGCCACCATTGAGCAGTTGCACGGCGAGTGCCGCGCACGGCCTCCGAAGCCCGACCGCAAGAGCGGGCAGGCTGTCTGGCCCGATGTCGTCGCCACCGACTTCTGCGGCGCCTTCGCGCGGCCCGAGACCAAGGTAGAGCGGGGGACGGCATGACGAACGTCACTCACTTTCCCTCCCCCATGGTGGACGAGCGCACCCCGCCGGCCGCCGAGGTCATCGTCGCGCCAGTCGCAGATATGTGGGTCGCGTGGCTGCGCCTCCCCGCCGGCCAGTTCATCGCCCTCGAACGCACGTCGGACGAGTGGCACGCCCTGGCCGACGCTCGTGCTTACGCCCGGCGGCACGCCGTCCCCGTGACGGTGTTGCGCGAACCGCTTGCCCTCATGCCGGACGAACCGATTGCCCCCGGGCGGGGCTGGATTTCCATCTGGCCGGATCCCGAGGACGGCGGGTCCTGGCGTGTCGATCACGTCAGCGCCTCCGGCGACAGCGCCCGCGTCGTCGGCACGGCCTTCAGCTTCGAGACCGCCGTGAACATCGCCCGCGACGCCGCACAGCGGACGGGCGCGACCTTCGACTATCCCCCTACTCTCGGAGGCGCAGCATGACGGCGCACGCACTGCCGAACCCGACAGAACTGCGCCTCGCCCTCCGCGAGAATGGCTATTGCCCGGTGCCTGTCTCTGGCCCCGGAATGAACGTGAACTCGGCCGGCAAGCGCCCGGTGATGCCGGCATGGGAGCGAAAGTGCCTCGATCCTTCGCCCGATGAAATCCGGCGGTGGGGCACGCTCTACCCCGACAGCACGAACACCGGCCTGCTCTGCGGCCTGCTGGCGGGTGTAGACATCGACGTACTGCGACCGGACCTCACTGCCGCGATCACGGATCGCGCTCGCCGGATCCTTGGGCCGACGCCCCTCGAACGCATCGGCCGCGAGCCCAAGGTTCTGCTCGGCTACCGGCTCGCGATCCCGGCCGATAAGATCCAGACCGCCGGCCTGATGTGGACCGACGACCCGAAGGAGAAGCCGACCAAGGTCGAGGTGCTGCTACGCGGTCAGCACTTCGTTAGCTTCGGCATTCACCCTGATACCGCCGCGCCCTACCGCTGGCCTGACGAGTCGCCGCTTACCGTCCGATTTTCCGACCTCCCCGAGACCACGGAAGACGCCCTGCGGCAGTTCGTGGCCGAGGCCGAGGAAATCCTACGGGATGCCGGGGCACGCACCCGGCGCGAGCGCCAGCAAGCCGAGCGGGCACGCGAGACGAAGGGACGGAAGGCGGGCGGCTTCGGCTTGAACGAGAAGCCCGACCGCGAGACCGTCGCGGACGCGCTCGCGCACCTTCCGAACGACTTCGACTATGACGAGTGGATCCGCATTGGCTTCGCTCTCTACGACGGCCTCGGCGAGGCCGGGCGCGATCTTTGGGGGGATTGGTCGGCATCGTCGGCTAGGAACGACCCCGACCTGACTGCACGGAAGTGGCCGACCTTCGCGCAGGGGCGAACGGTCAAGATCGCGACGCTGTTCTGGCACGCCGCCGAGAACGGATGGAAGCGCAAGGGCGCCGGACGCTCCGGGGCACCGAAGCGGGATCGAGCCGAACGCCGCGCCAACGCTGACCCAGAAGCCGAACCCGGCCCCGAAGACGATGGCCGCCCCATCGTGCGCTTTGTGGCCGGCAAGGTGCCGGAGGCTGTGGACCGTATGGAGGCGATCTTGCTGGCCTCCCCGGTCGAAATCTACTCGCGAGCCGGCGCCCTCGTGCGCCCGGTCATCGACGCCGTACCGGCGGCAAAAGGTCGGATGACCACGGTCGCACGGATGTGCCCGCTCATCACCGTCAGCCTTGCAGACATGGCCGCCCGCACCATGCGGTTTCAGCGATACGACCTTCGCGCGGAAGACTGGCTCGACATTAATCCACCCGTGGAAATGACCGCGACGCTTCTCGCCCGCGAGGGGCAATGGCGCGTCCCGCCCGTCGCCGGCATCATCACCACGCCGACGCTCCGGCCTGACGGGTCGCTGCTCACAGCGGCGGGCTACGATCCGACGACCCGGCTCTATCTCGCCCTGGATCCCGGCTTCACCATGCCGGCCCTGATGGATCGCCCCGACAAGCGCGAGGCGACCGAGGCGCTAGGCTTCATTGAAGGGCTACTCTCCGGCTTCCCGTTCGTCGGCCCGACCGACCGCGCGGTGGCGCTCTCCGGTATCCTCACCGCTCTGGTGCGCGGCGTTCTGCCGACCGCACCGCTGCACGCGATCCGCGCCCATACGCCCGGCTCCGGCAAGAGCTTCCTCGTGGACCTCGCCGCCGTCATCGCCACCGGCCGGCGCTGCCCAGTGATTGCGGCGGGAAAGACCGAGGAAGAGACCGAAAAGCGGCTCGGCGCCCTCCTTCGCGACGCCGTACCGGTTGTGTCCATCGACAACGTGAATGGGGAGCTCGGCGGGGACATGCTCTGCCAGTTGACCGAGCGCCCCCTCGTGCGGGTGCGCATCCTCGGCAAGTCCGAGGCGCCCGAACTGGAATGCCGCTCCACCACCTTCGCCACCGGCAACAACCTCATCCTCACCGGGGACATGACCCGGCGCGCCTTGGTCTGCTCGCTCGATGCCGAAGTGGATCGGCCCGAACTTCGGAATTTCGACTTCGATCCCATCGGCACCGTGTTGGCGGATCGCGGCGCCTACGTCGCGGCGGCGCTCACCGTGATCCGCGCCTACCGCGTGGCCGGCTCGCCGTCCGTCTGTGGCGCCATCGGATCCTATGAGGATTGGTCGGACATGGTGCGCTCGCCCCTCGTCTGGCTCGGCCACGCCGATCCGGTCGAGAGCATGGAGACGGCCCGCGAGGAAGACCCCGAACTGTCTGCCATCCGCGAACTGTTCGAGCACTGGCGGGCGCACCTGCACCTTTCGAGCGGCTACACCACCAACACCATCATCCGCACCGCTTGCGACCGTGAAGCAGCCAATTCCTTCGCCGGCCCTGGCGACTTCAAACTGGCCGAGTTCCGCGACCTCCTCTTGCGGCAGGCCGGCGACGGCGGCGCCGTGAACAGCCGCCGGCTTGGCAAGTGGCTGTCGCGGATCAAGGGCCGCGTCGTGGATGGGCACCGGATCGAGATGAAGGAGGACGGGAGCCACGGCAATCGGTTCTCGCTCTGCCGCGTCAGCGGGGGCGATCATTTCCCCGGAGAGCGCGCTGCGACCGGGCTCCATCCCTCATCTGCACCGGAGTTCTGATGCCCCGCGCGCTTAATATGGGGGTTTCCGGGGGATTGGGGGTTTTTTCTATCCCAACGCGGCAAACTGTCAGTGAACCTCGTATCCGAGCGCAAGCGAGCGCACAGGCACGCACACATGACAGTTTGTGTGTAGCGGCTGAAACAGACCCCCCGTTTCCCCGAAACCCCCATGCGACCCCGGCCAGGTGGCCATGATTGCCCCCGCCGACGCCTGGGGGCCGTTCCGCCCCGATTTGGACGACGCCGAGCGCCGCGCCCGTCTCTGCGCCGTGCGGCAGACCGCTCGCCTCCTTGCCAGCTGGTGGTCACTCCTTCTCGCGCCGTGCTTCCTCTTCGGCTTCCGTACCTGGCCGCTCCATCGGACCATCCTGCGGCTTCACTGTGCCGGTCGCCGTGTCTTGGGGGCTGTTGGCCAGTCCATCACTCTTCGGTTTACCCTGCGGCATCCGCTGAGCCTGTGTATCGGTCGGCTGATCGGCCATACTATGCGTCCTCAGATTTCGGTTTCGCGTTTCACGACCGCGTCCTCGCCGTCGCCCTTCTGCGATAAGCCGACCTCCGGTGCCTCGTCGTTCGTCGGCAGAGCAGACTCAGCAGCTGGGCCCCCCCGTTCATCTCCCCTGACGCGGTGTCCCGCGTCATACTCGGTGACGGCCAAATCCTCAGTGCGGACTGGTGCGGGCGGGATTGGTTCGTCAGGCATCAGCGTCCTCCTGGATCAAAACCAACCTCTCCTCGTGAGTTTAGGTCCGTCAGCGCGCGCCGACCTTCGCGCTCGACCTCGCCCGCAAACAAAAAAGGCGGGGCTCTCGCCCCGCCGTCGATCCGTGAGAGTCCCTGGGTCACAGCCCCATCAGCACGTTGGCCGATCCGATGGCCGTCATGGCGAGGCCGCCGGCAAAGACAGCAGCCATCGCGTAAGAAAACACCTTCAGCATCAATCTGTCCTTGTGGGCTTAGCAGCGGTTGCCGCCAGAGGTCTGGCCGTACTGCTTCACTGGGAAGTTCTGCTGATTGGCGTTGCCTTCAGCGGCCGAACTCATCGGGCAGGTCGCCGGGTTGGTGTCGCGAAGGCTTCCAGGAAAGGCGCCCAGGGAACCGGTGGTCTCAACGCTGTAGGGCGTGAGACCCGTCCAGGTGGACCGATCATAGGCCATGGCGGACGAGATCGGAGCGACGCCAAGAACAAGCGCGGTGACGACGGCGGCGATACGGGTCTTCATGGTCTGAATTATGCTCCTTTGCGCAATGTAGCCCGAGTTGATCGGCCTATTTTGTCTTGCGTGAACCTAAGATGGTGCTTGTTTTGCCGGCATGACGTGCCTCCGCGCACGCGGCAGCGGGGATTAAGCGGGACGGAGATTTTGGCATGACCCCGCGCGAGAAAGCCGCCTTCGCCGCCGGTATTGAGACGGCCCGCCAAATGGCCCTCACCGCCGCAGTGACCATTGAGGTCCGCGACGACGCGGGCGAGGTTCGCCAGCGCGCTGCGGTGGCCGCCCTTCAAGGGCTAGCCGAGGGCCTGAAAACGGCGTTCCTCGCGTCGCCCGCCTGCATCCCGCCTGCAAATGCAGGTAAGGCACCGACTATCACCGATGCGTGTTAAGATAGACCATGGCTAATTCGGGACAGTTCCAGGCAGGCCAAAGCGGCAACCCGGCGGGCAAGCGGGCGGGCACCCGCAACCGTGCCTCGTTGGCGGTGGAGGCCCTGCTGGATGGCGAGGCCGAGGCGCTGACGCGCCGCGCCATAGAGATGGCCTTGGAAGGCGACGGGCCAGCGATGCGGTTGTGCCTCGAACGGCTCTGCCCGCCCCGGAAGGATCGCCCTGTCACCTTTGATCTGCCGCCCATCGAGACGGCGGCTGACCTGACGAAGGCGACCGCCGCCATCGTGCGGGCAGTGGCGGCCGGAGAGATCAGCCCAGCCGAGGCGCAGGATGTGGCTGGCGTCCTCGAACTGCACCGCCGCGCCCTCGACATGTCGGACCTCGTGACCCGTGTCGCGGCCCTGGAAGCCGCTCAGCCTAACCGGAGTGCATGACTATGGCCGGAGACCTTCGCCGCCGCGTGGAGCGCCTGGAACAGACTGCCCCCGGCACGGCACCCTTCGTGCGGATCTATTTCGAGCCGCGCCCGTGCGCAGATCCCATCGCCTTCGGCCGCGAGTGCGAGGCCGATGCCGCAGCGATTGGCTGTCAGTCCGCCGTCGTCATCCGGTTCGTGAAGCCGGGCGATGTGCTCCCGGTCGGGCCGCTGCAATGATCAATCTCGTCGCCGTCGAGACCTTCGACCCGCCGGAGCCCGAGATCGAGCGGCAGCCCTACGCCGACGCCGGCCTCATTGACCGGGCCGAGGCCGAGAGGCTGGCCGCGCTCCACCACGTTAACCGCGCCCGCGTCTGCCTCGCCAAGCTCGCAGACGTACTGCGCGCCGAGCCGGGGCCGGAGGGTGACGAAGCGGCGGACGGATGGGCGGACTTGTTCGGGAAGGAGTGCGAGCAAGCCGGGACGCATATCGCCGGGCTGCGGTCAGTCAGGGAGTGCCGGGGCGAGGGGTAAGCGGCGCAGGGGCGAACCACTATCAGCTATGGCGTGCTGTGCCTAGCCATTCCGGAGATAGCCGCCGAGGAATGGGCGGCTGCATATGTCATCGAGCATTGAGCGAAGAGCCATAAGCTGTACCTTTGACTGCGCTCAAGCCGATGCATGTGATTGCATCAGCATTTCGACCATCTGTAGGGCACATGCCTGTAAGTTAGGCAACAAATTAATTAAGATTTTTAGTTTATCCTATGTTGTAATTCCGTCGCTTCATCTAAGCCCATGCCTATATCCGCTTCTAAGACGCTAACAGCGCTCAGCAACACATGGCAGTGGGATGCTGCTGCTACCGCGTCCTTCGCTTTCGATTCTGGACTACTATCGGCGCCACACAAGCTTTTGATCGAACAGAACCGCAGGTTCGATGCTGCCTTGGAGAACACGAGCCAGGGGTTGTGCATGTTCGACGCGGACCGGCGGCTGCTCGTCTGGAACAAGCGCTATTTAGAAATTTTCGGCCTTGAGACCCACCATCTGCACGTTGGCATGAGCCAGCGACAAATCATCGAGATCCTCGTTGACCTTGAACGCTATAAGAGCGGCACAACCGTCGATGCCCTCTCTGAAGGCACTCGGACTTCGCTTATCGAGGGGCAAGCGACATCCATCCTGCGGGAACTTGCCGACGGGCGCACGGTGTCGGCTACCCATCGGGCAATGAGTGGCGGCGGTTGGGTCGCAACCTTCGAGGACGTAACAGAGCGCCGCCGCAACGAGGACCGCATCACCTACATGGCGCGGCACGATGCCCTGACCGACCTGCCGAACCGAGTGGCACTGCATGAGATCGGCAATGCGATGCTCGGTCAGCGAATGGCAGGCCGGTCGCTGGCCGTACTGTGCCTTGATCTCGACCGGTTCAAGCCCGTCAATGACGGGTTCGGTCACGCCACCGGCGACCGGCTCCTGCGGTGTGTCGCGCAGCGCTTGCAGCGGCAGGTGCGCGATGGCGCTATCGTCGCGCGAATGGGCGGCGACGAGTTTGTCGTTATGCACCGCGTAAAGGCGCTGGCGGACGCCGAAGCGCTCGCGCGGCGCCTGATCGCGGCGGCCAGTGCGCCCTTTGATTTCGATGGGTTACGCATCGAGATTGGCATGAGCGCTGGCATCGTGCTGTCCGGTAAGGACGATGGCGACGTCACTCAGCTGCTGCAGAACGCCGATCTCGCGCTCTACCAGGCGAAGTCGGACGGGCGCGGAACCTATCGGGTCTTCGAGCCTCAGATGGATGAGAGCGCGCGGGCCCGCCTCAACTTAGAGCGGGAACTGCGCGACGCGCTGACGAACGGCTGCTTCGAGGTGCATTATCAGCCTCTCGTCGATCTCAGCAGCAACCATGTGATGGGCCTGGAGGCCCTGGTGCGTTGGCGACATGCTGAGCATGGGCTCGTTAGCCCAGCCGTGTTCATCCCTATCGCGGAAGAGATCGGCCTGATCGTGCAGCTTGGCGAGTGGGTGTTGCGGAAGGCGTGCCAGGACGCCGTTCGGTGGCCCCGCCACGTCCGGGTCGCCGTCAACGTCTCAGCTCACCAGTTGCGCCAGCGCAATTTCACGACGATGGTGCTTTCGGCGCTGTCGGAGAGCGGCCTCGATCCAAAACGCCTCGAATTGGAGATCACCGAAAGCGTTCTTCTTGATGATAGCGACGCAAACCTGGAAACGTTGCACGCTCTGCGAGGCGGTGGCGTCCGGATCGCGATGGACGATTTCGGGACCGGCTATTCGAGCATCAGCTATCTGCGCCGTTTCCCGTTCGACAAAATCAAGATCGATCGATCCTTCGTCCGTGAAATTGGCGAAAAGCCGGAAGCTGTGGCGATTATCCGCGCGATCATTGGGCTGGGCCAGAGCCTCAACATGACGACTCTGGTGGAGGGCATTGAGACCGACTTGCAACGCAGCGCGGTCCTGGCCGAAGGCGCCAACGAGATGCAGGGTTTCTTATTCAGCCCTCCTCGGCCCGCCTCAGAAATCGATGCCCTATTCAGAGCCGATCACGCTCGAAACGAAGCGGCATAAACCCTGCGGGTCACTGGAATAATCCCTGCGCCAAAGTCTGATGCTGCATCTAAGTGCGGCTGCCGTTCGGTTCGCAGCGGTGGGAGTCGGGGGGCTGATCACCCGGACTCCTCACTAATGGCCGTGTCTACTCTTGTCCGCTAGGGGAGGGGAGCCTACTCATCGAGATGGGATCTGCCATCGCCTTAGCAATAGCTTCGGATACCTTGTCGGCCGCCGAGACCAACACGGCGTCGAGGTGATGCACGTACCGGCTCGTCATCGTGCCGCCTGCGTGACCGAGCATGGCGCCGATCGTAGCATCACTTAAACCGAGGTCGCCGGCCATGCTGGCGAAGGAATGCCGGAGGGTATGGGCTGTCACGCCGTCGAGACCGGCGGCTTCCATGATTCGTTCGACCACACCCGGCAGGCCTCCGAACGGCCCTGAGCCTCGCACCGCCGGAAACACCCACGGCTCGCGCGGCAGGCGAGGGAGCCCGGTGAGGACGCGCCGTGCGGCGATACCGAGCGGGCGCACTGATCCGCCTTCCTTCGTGTCGGTGAGGCGCAGGGCGCAGCCGTCCATGTCGACTTCGGGCCATCGTAGCCCGGTCACTTCCTGCCGGCGGCAGCCAGTGAGCGCGAGAAGACGCAGTGCGGACGCGCCCTGCCAACGTCCGGCCTGCGCCTCGAACTTGTCCAGGGCACGTCCGAGCGCTCCGTACTCGGCTGCCGTGAGACGCCGCGTCCGCTTGGCATCGGCGGGCCGCCGAACCCCTGTGGCCGGATTCGTGGCAATGATGCCTTCGCTCACGGCGTAGCTGAGGATGCCGCCGAGTAGGCCGGCGGTCCGAGCGGCTGTGCCGGCTCCGCCCTCGACGATGGCGCGCCCACGCAGGCCAGTCTTCACATTGGCGGCGGTCTTGAACGTGCGTGTGGTGGCCTCGTCCCCGTCGATGTCGATCACGCCGGGCAGCGCGAACTGCACGAAGAACGTCTTGTCGGCGCGCAGCTTGCGGAACAGGGCGACGGTGTCCGCCGGTCCGGTCGCATGGTGCCCCTTCGGCGCCTCGCCGATGATGAACTCGCCTTCGTCCGTCCAAAGGCTGTGAAAGCTCTCGTAATCGGCCCTGGTGGCGACGTCGGCGTAGCGGGCGATCACGTTTCGGATCATCGCCTCGTCGACGAATTTCTGCAGGCTGGATTGATCCATCAGTTCCCTCCCTCGATCCCGAGCGCTTTGCCGCCACCGAGGGATCCCGGAAGCGGCCGGCTGTCGTCTGCCCAGCGCCGACGAACATGGCGCCGTCGCTGTCGTCGCTCCCGGTCAGGCGGTGCAGATGCCGGGGATCTCGACCTTCGTGAACAGGTGTGGGCTGATCGTCACGCCCTCGGGGTAGTCGGCGAGCTTGGCCTGGAATTCGGGGTTCGAGAAGGCGGACCGGAAGTGGGCCACCGACTGCCACACGGCGTAGTTCAGGAAGACACCGCTCCCCGCGATGCCACGATGCAGCTGCGTGGAGATGAAGCCCGGCTGCGCCTTCATGAGGCCAGCATCACCCGTCCAGACTGCAAGCAGTTTTTCGGCATCGTCCGGGGACACGACGAACGTGTTGATCAGGATCACCGGCCCTTCCTCAGACTTCAGTTGATCGCCCAGCGTGACGGCTTGGCCCATCTCGACGAACTTCGGCATCTCAGGTCTCCTTGATCCTAGTGGCGGCCGGAGTGGCGGTGGAACTCGCGATGCGGCGCTGGACTTCGCGCAGCAACTCGCTTGCGGCCTCGATCCGCTCCGGCGGCAGATCGGCCATCAAGGTCTCGGCCCAGCGTCCGTGTCTCTCGCTCGCGTCGCGATAGGCCGCCTCGCCCTTCTCGGTCATCGCGACGAGCATCGCGCGCTTGTGGTGCGGGTTGGGTTCCAGGCGGACGAGGCCGTCCGCCCGCATCTCGTCCACGGAATACTGCACGGCCTGTCGGGCCAGCCCCATGTTGCGGGCGATGTGGGCCACCGGCAGCGGGACGGGGGAGAGGGAGATCGTGCCCAGCACCTGCCAACGCGCACTGGTCAATCCGAGGTCGGCGCCCAGGGCGTTCCCGATGGCGAGCTGGTCGCCGTTGAGCCGGAACACCTCGACCACGAGTCCGACATAGGCCCGCCGCAGGCGAGACTTCGGTTCGGCAGGAGCTGAAGGACCATTCGTCATTCATCGAGTGTAGCGCTATGACGGAATTCGTCAACTCGACAAAAATATTCGTCATTGACGCTTGGCATGGTCGTCCACGACCGGGCTTGAACCGATGGAATGACCCGCCGTGGGTTGCTCGCGGGCGTACGCCTAGGCCGTCCGAGGGGCGGAAACCAACCGTTCCCGCCCTCCCAGCCTTGACACCAGGATGGCCCCGGCCGGAACGACCAGGCCGATACGGTCGAACGCGAGGCGTAAGAGAGCTTGGATCTGGGGGCACTCTGAACGGCCGCAACAACAGGATTGCTCTCGGAGAGTCCCTTGGGGTGTGTGCACAGCCGCCAAGGGTCGCGAGCGGGCACGCAGCAGGTCTGCTTACCCAAATTCCGTCTCGGAAGCAGACCGACTGTTTCCCACCCCAAGCCGCCAGTCCGATAGCGACCCAAGCCAGTCATTAGGACCCTGATCTGTCGCGCTCGATAGCAAACATCCCCCATTAGCCCTGACGGATGCTTCTGGCGATGCCGCTCAGGACGGAGTTGAGAGCCAGTCGCAGAAGGCGCGGACTGCGGCCTGATCGGCAAGGGCTTCTGGGACGTAGGTATGGTAGCTACGAGCCGGCAAAGTTGGGCCATAGAACGGCAGGATCAGCCGGCCCGCCGCGACGTCGTCAGCGATCAATCGCTCCGGTCCCATCGCCACGCCGAGCCCGTCGAGCGCCGCCTGTAGCGTCAGATAAAAGTGCTCCAGCGTCACAGAGGCCTGAGGGGTCAAGTGTGGGACGCCCGCTGCCTGCAGCCAGTGCGGCCAGACCTCAGGCATTGTCGCCGCGTGCAAGAGCGTGTGCCCGATGAGGTCACCCGGCTCCGCCAGTGGCCCGTGCTGCCGCAAGGTCGGGCTGCAGACGGGAATGCGCCGCTCGGTCAGGAACTGGCGCCCAACGAAGCCCGGCCGGGCGTCCGGCCCGCCCCGGATCGCGATGTCGAAGGGCTCGACGATCCGGGCGAGCGGCACGTTGGAGGTCGTCAGCCGGATCTCGATGGTGGGATTGGCGCGCTGGAACAGGGAGAGGCGGGGGATCAGCCAGCGCAGCGTGAACGTCGCCAAGGCGTTCACGTGCAAAATTTGCGTTCGTCCGCGCTCAATCTGCTTGGCGGTGGCCAGCGCCATGCGGTCGAGGGCCGCGCCGATCTCGGGTAGGTAGCTCCGTCCCGCCTCGGTCAGGATCACGCGCCGGTTGTGCCGTTCGAACAGCGGAGTTCCTAGCCACGCCTCCAGCGCCTGCACGTGTCGGCTGACCGCCCCGTGCGTGACGCGCAACTCCTCCGCCGCGAGGGTGAAGCTGGCATGTCGGCCGGCGGCCTCGAAGGCCTTCAACGCATTGAGCGGCGGCAGACGGCGGTGCATGTGTCAGCTTTCCTCACATGAGCGTCAGCATAAGGCGTTTGTCGCGATGCCGGGAGGGGATCATCCTCCCGGGCATGCTCACCCCTCCCCAGACCTCCGCGGTCGCGGCCTTCGGCTCGGAACTCAGCTCCGGCCGAGCAGCCAAACGCTCGCTGATCGTCGTCGGCTTCAACCACGCCCTCCACGATGGCTACACCGACATGATCTACGTGTTGCTGCCGGTCTGGCAGGCGGAGTTCGGGCTCGGCTACATCGCCCTCGCGGTACTGCGCTCGCTCTATGTCGGGGCACTGGCCGGGCTGCAAATGCCGGCGACTGCGCTCGCCCGCCGGTTCGGCGTGCGCGCCGTGCTCACCCTCGGGACCGTGCTCGGCGCGGGGGGCTACGGCCTTGCCGGCGCCTCGGGCGGCCTCGTCGGTCTATGCATCGCCCTGGTCCTGTCGGGGGCCGGCAGCAGCACGCAGCACCCACTGGCCTCCGCCATCATCGCCCGCGCCTACGGGACCGCTGCCCGCGGCCCCCTCGGCACCTACAACTTCACGGGCGATCTCGGGAAGGCGGCTCTGCCGCCCCTCGTCGGCTTCCTCCTCGTCCACGCCGATTGGCGGCCGGTCCTTTGGCTGATGGCCGGCGGCGGCTTCGCCGTCGCACTCTTCGTCGTCCTCCTGCTCCCGCGCGAATCCAACGCACAAGCGGACCGCCCGGTCAGGGCGGTCGCTGCGGCGGGCGGGGATCATCACGGAGGGAGAACGGGCTTCGGCCTCCTCGTGGCCATCGGCATGCTCGACAACGCCGCACGGCCGGCCTTCCTCATCTACCTGCCGTTCCTGCTTCAAGCGAAGGGGGCGGGGCTTTCGCTCGTGGGCGTCGCCTTCGCCCTGGTCGCCGTTGGAGGCGCGCTCGGCAAGGCCGCCTTCGGCCGGCTCGGCGAGCGGATCGGCGTGACGCGCTGCGTGATCGCGACGGAGATCGGAACAGGCGGCGCGATCCTGGCCGTCGTCGCCTCGCCGCTGACCCCCGCCCTCGTCGTGTTGCCGCTGCTCGGCCTCATGCTCAACGGAACATCGTCTGTCCTGTACGGGACGGTGCCGGACCTCGCACCCGGCGGACAAGTCGAGCGGGCCTTCGCCGTCTTCTACACGTGCACGCTCGGGGGCAGCGCACTGGCGACGCCGTTGCTCTACGGTCCCCTCGGTGACGCCGTTGGGCCGCACTGGGCGTCGATGGCGGCCGCCGCCACGGCGCTGGGGGTCGTCCCGCTGATGCTCGCCCTGGCGCCCCGGCTCGGGTTCCAGAACCCCACCCCAGAGAGGCCCCTGACATGACGACGATCGCCGGGCGCTGCCATTGTGGCGCAGTCCGCTTCGATGTGACCCTCAGCGACGGATTCCGCTCGATCCGCCGCTGCACCTGCTCCTTCTGCCGGATGCGCGGGGCCGTCGTCGTCATGGCGGAGGCGGGTGGGATCTCGATCCGTGAGGGCGAGGAGGCGCTGACGAGCTATCGCTTCCACACCCTGTCCGCACAGCACTTCTTCTGTTCCCGCTGCGGGATCTACACGCATCACCAACGGCGTTCGGATCAGGCACTCTTTGCCGTCAACGTCGCCTGCCTGGACGGTGTAAGCCCGTTCGACTTCCCCGAGGTGCCCGTGATGGACGGTGTCAACCATACGGGTGACACCGGTCAGCCGACGCGCCGGGCCGGCACGTTGTGGTACGACTCGGCCGAGTGACCCGTCGGCGGCGCACCTATCGCGGAACTGTCCTGGGACACGATTATTATCTCGGCTAACGTTTCAGTTTCCCTCGGTGGAAGAGAGCGCAGCATGCTGGGGTGGTTCCGCGCGCTGATGCCGAAGGAGGATCGGTTCTTCGATCTCTTCGAACGACATGCTGCGACACTGGTCGATGGTGCGGCGGCCCTCCGAAGCCTTCTCGACGGCACACAGGAACTCGCACAGGCCTGCGAGGCCATCGCCATGCACGAGGACTTAGCCGACGCTATCACACACGAGGCCCTCCAAACGGTTCGGCGAACCTTCATTACGCCGTTCGACCGCAGCGACATCCAGGAGCTCGTCGGCTCCCTCGACGATGCCATCGACCAGATGCTCAAGATGGCCAAGGCGGTCCGCCTCTTCGAGGTCACACGCTTCGAGCCCGAGATGCGTGAGATGGGCGTCGTCATCCAGGAGGCCGCCTCGGTGATCTCCGAGGCTCTGCCGAAGCTGCGCTCTCTCAACGAAAACGCGACCGCCCTGAATGCCCTGACCGAACGAGTCATCCAGTTGGAGGGCCGCGCGGACGATCTCCACGAGGCTGGCTTGAAGGCTCTGTTCCGGGCCTCTCGCCAGGATCCCATGGCGTTCGTCGTAGGGTCCGAACTTTACGATCACTTAGAAAAGGTCATGGACCGGTTCGAGGACGTCGCGAACGAGATCAGCAGTATCGTGGTCGAGCACGTCTGAGCCGCCGCCGTGACGCTTCTGATCTGCCTCATCGCTGTCGCACTGTTCTTCGACTTCTTGAACGGTCTGCACGACGCAGCGAACTCGATCGCGACCATCGTCTCGACGCGTGTGCTGGCCCCCCGCTACGCCGTCTTCTGGGCGGCCTTCTTCAACTTCATCGCCTTTCTGGTCTTTGGGCTGCACGTGGCCGGGACGGTCGGCTCCGGCATCGTGGATGTCGCGGTGGTAGACGACCGGGTCATCCTCGGAGCGCTCGGCGGCGCCATCAGCTGGAACCTGCTGACGTGGTACCTCGGCATCCCATCCTCCAGCTCGCACGCGCTCATCGGCGGGTTGCTCGGTGCCGGCATCGCCAAGGCGGGTCTCGGGGCGGTGGTCTGGCCCGGAGTCCTCATGACCAGTGCGGCCATCGTACTCTCGCCAGCCCTGGGCTTCGCGTTGGCACTGCTCCTCGTGCTGATCGTGTCCTGGCTGTTCGTCCGGTCCACGCCGGCTGCGGTCGATGGGACGTTCCGAAAGCTTCAATTCGTCTCCGCCTCGCTCTACTCCCTCGGGCATGGCGGTAACGATGCGCAGAAGACGATGGGCATCATCGCCGTGCTCCTCTACGCCCACGGGCAAGCGAGTGGCCCATTCCACGTACCGCTTTGGGTTGTCCTGTCTTGTCAGTCCGCCATGGCGCTCGGCACACTGCTCGGCGGCTGGCGCATCGTGCACACGATGGGTTCGAAGATTACGCGACTATCGCCCGTGCAGGGCTTCTGCGCTGAGACCGGCGGAGCGCTCACCCTTTTCGCTGCGACGGCATTTGGGATCCCGGTCTCGACCACCCATACCATCACGGGGGCGATCATCGGTGTTGGGGCAGCGCGTAGGGTCTCCGCGGTGCGGTGGAACGTGGCGCAGGGCATCGTCGTGGCCTGGGTGATCACGATGCCCGCCGCGGCCCTGGTGGGGGCGTTAGTCTACGCTCTCTCCGGGTTCGTCCTCTCGTAGGGCGCTCCGGGGCGCTCAGACCAAGCGGATCTGACCGGGCACGAGGCCGAGTTGCCGCGCGAGGTTGCGCGATAGGCTGCCGACGATCTCGACCTTCGTGGCATCCGTCGCCAGCGCGGCGACCTGCGTGATAGCGAGGTCCGCTGACACGTCCATGACCGCATAGACGCGTACGGGCTGTCGCTCCTGATGCACGGCGATCAAATACGCCGTGCGCTTTCCCTTTTGCCCAAGTTTGGCCTTGGTGGAGGCGAGCTTCGCGGCCTTGCTCATAAGTCCTTGTCGGGCTTCTCTTTGGTGATGGTGCCCGTCTTAGGATCGACGTGGAACTCCATTCTCACGCCATTCTTCAGGCCTTCGCCTTCACAATTACCGTCATTGGCCTCCAACTCGGTGATGCTGGAGTAGCCCGCCTTCATCAGCGTTTGCTTCACCTGCTCGGCCGGGATCCAATCCGTCCCCGGCTTGTCTTTCTTCGCCGAGGCAGGGCCGATCAAGCCCAGGGCAAAAGCCAGGGCGAGCGGTGCACGTATCACAGATTTCATTAGCCGCCTCTCCATCTGCCGTGTGGAACAACGACCCCCGTGGACGGCGGTTGCGCGGCCAAGTCATTGGGATGGCTACAGATGGCCTTCGACGTTCTCGACACTGGCAACGCCGGGGCGTGCCCGCAGGCCTTGGGCAATTTCTGCTACCGACTGACGCGACAGCCGCGCGAACGAAATCAGGATCTCGTCCTGCGCCGGGTCGGCGGCGCGTTGCACGACGAACTGGCGGATGCGTGAGGCCCGCAGCCCAGCGATCTCCTGCACGGTGTTGAACGTGACGGTTCCCGGTTCGGCGATGACGCGGAGCGGCTGGACACGCAGCCGATCGTGATAACGCTCCTGAAGCGGCTTCAGGCCGGCGAGGATCGCCAGGAGGATGGCGGTCGTCGCGATGCCGGCGACGTAGAGGCCGCTGCCGATCGCCAGCCCGATGGCCGCCACCGCCCACAGGCTCGCTGCTGTAGTAAGCCCTTTGACGACTTCGCCGCGAAGCAGGATTGTCCCGGCCCCGAGAAATCCAACACCCGAGACAACCTGTGCCGCGATCCGCGAAGGGTCGAGGACGACGTTGTGCGTCCCGAGGACATCGCTGAAGCCGAAGGCTGAAACGATCACGATGAGGCAGGCGCCGACCCCGACAAGCATGTGGGTCCGCAGGCCCGCAGCCCAGAGCAGGCGTTCACGCTCGACCCCTATCAAGCCACTGAGAACAGCAGCGAGCATCAGGCGAGCGATGATTTCGAGATTGCCGATCATGGTGACCTGCCGCCGAACGAGCTGAATGCCCGCAGTCAGTTCACGCGCGGCAACCAAGCCGTCAAGCTGACGCGGCTTTCGATCACTCGTGTATAGGTCTGGGTGGAATGGCAAGGAGCTAGATAAGCGATCCATCACAACGATAAGACCTCGGTGAGCTACGGTCTCATCGTGATGTTTTCGGAGTCGGTTTAGCGATTAGATCGGTCTATTTTCAATTTGAAAGACGCTTGCGATGCAGACCGATATCTCCGCGCAATCCTACGCCAAGGGGGCGGCGATTATCGTTTGCCTCGCGAAAGGCTGAAGAGCGCGAAATCTCTATCGCTCGTAGAAATAGAGCACTGGTCGTCGTCCGCTTTGGCGCGGTGGTGACCGTAACCAGACAGGCCGAAAACCACCCAACCCAGCCGTTCCGACGCGGCCGGCAATTTGGCTGAAGCTGGCTGAAAGCTGGCCGTCCGTTATGGAGCTTGAGGCAACGCGAAGCGGACTTCGCTTGCGGAGGATGCGTCTGATTCAGGCCGATCCCATTGATCTAAACGGTCCAAAGACCGTCAGTCGATTGAGTGCTGCCGCTTACCCCGAAGGGTTCCAGGGGGGGCGCTCCGTTGATGCTATGTGCGGGGGAGTATACTGCTCTCAACAAGGACGAGGTCGCCGGAGACTAGGAGATTCTGCGGGTAGTGGAGAATGGGACAAAATATCTAACATGTAATAACTGCTCTAGAAGGGTCGAAAATTAAGCCGACACTGTTATTTGGGCCCGAACCTGAGCATCGAAGGGTTCGGCGTACGGTATCGACGAGGCATACAAAGAGATGCCGCTCGGTTTCGACCGATGCGGCTGACCGTGAAAATTTATGGCCGTACGACGATCGCCACAGTCTGGTCATTGATCTGGCCCGCGTCGCGGAGTCGGAATGTGCTCGTATCAGAGCCATTGAACCCGCTGTCGGGGATGTACGTCACGTCGAGGGCTGCCGCCGTCCGGCATTTGCCCTTATCGATCGGCACCATGTTGACCCCAGTCTCGAAATGCCCGTGTCGAGGTTCCTGCATCACTTGGAACCCGATCCGGCGTGCGGCGCAATCCCGGGGATCGACGGACCACGCGCGAGCCACGCGGACGGGTTGGCCCATGGCGGTGGTGAGAGCGACGGCACGGGGCGAACCCGTACCCCCGCCTTTCGCGGTCGCAACCTCGAGGTCGCTACCGCCGCCGGCCGCGCCGTTGCGCGTCCAGCCTTCGTAGCCCACGCCCACGAGGGCGATCGCGGCGAGACCGGCCCCCGCTGCCCAAACGAATGGGGGACCGTCACGCCAGCCCCGCGAACCGCTTGGTACAACCACCTCGCGGAATGCCGCCGGGTCGAACCGCACCCGATAAGTCTCAATGGGATCAACGATATTTTTGAACATAGGTGTGCCGGCGGCCTCGAAGGTTAGGTCCGGCCCATCACGCACGGCATCGCGCACCCCCCGCGAGACCAGAATGCCGCCAGGCTCGGCGCAGCTTTGCAACCGGGCGGCGACGTTCACCGTATCGCCGAATACATCGTCCCGAGTGAGGATCACGTCGCCGCTGTTGATGCCGATCCGCAGAACAATGGTGGGGGCGAGCCGGGCGATCACACCGGCTTGGATGCGGGCGGCTGCCCTCACCGCGTCGCTTGTACTAGGGAAGCTTCCGATGAAGCCGTCACCGGTCCATTTCTCAATGGAGCCGCCGGAAGTATGGATCACCGGTTCGATGACGGCTTCACGCAGCACGCGAAGATTTGCGAACGTCTTTCGCTCGTCGAGCCGCATGAGTTTACTATATCCGACTATGTCCGCGACCAAAATCGCGAGCAGTTGCCGGTCTTCTTCGATTTTGTCCGCCACGGAAGCGCGATCCTCAATGGCTTGCCTGCAGCGCTTGTGCCCAAAGGACGGATCGCTGTCCAGTATCCGAAGCTTTCAGGAGACAGGAGGGAGACCGCAACGAACGTTCAAATTCCGGTTTGATTCGCACAGCCTTCAAAGTATCGTCATTGATATGTCGAGGTCGCGCATATCCTGTCTGGTGCTGCTCGCGATCACCGTGGCCATGGTCGCCACGGGGGCCGAGGCGGCGCGCCGGGTCGCCCTCGTCATCGGGAACTCGAACTATATCAACACGGCCCGGCTGACCAACCCGGCCAACGATTCGGCCGACATCGCCGCGGAACTGCGGAGCCTGGGCTTCGAGGTCATCTACGGCGCCGACGCGACCAAGGCGTCGATGGACCAATCGATCGAGCAGTTCGCCCGCCTGTCCAAGGACGCCGAGGCAGCGCTGTTCTTCTATGCTGGCCACGGGATGCAATTCGAGGGGCGCAACTATATCATGCCCGTCGATGCGCAGTTGGAGGACGAGGTCAGCCTCCGCTACCAGATGATCGCGATCGACGACGTGCGGGCGGCCATCGAGCGGGCGAGTGGCGTCAAGATCCTGATCCTCGATGCCTGCCGCAACAACCCGCTGGCCGAGCGGCTCATCCGGTCGATCAGCGTCGGGTCGCGGGACGTCGCTGCCGTCCGCGGCTTTACCCGACCCGAGCAGATGCGCGGCATGGTCGTCGCCTACGCGACGCAGGCCAACGACACCGCCCAGGATGGGGGAGGCCGAAACAGCCCGTTCACCACCGCGCTCCTCGACGAATTAAAGGTGCCTGGCCTGGAGATCGGCGTCCTGTTCCGCCGGGTCGCCAGCAAGGTCTACACCGCCACCAAGGGACGCCAAGTCCCGGAACTCTCGATCTCCCTCCTCTCGGATTATGCTCTTAACACCTCGGAGACGGACCAGACCGCCTGGGCGCGGGTGCGCGCCTCGACCAATGTCGCGGACGTGCGGAGCTTCGTCGAGAGATTCCCGACAAGCTTCTACGCCCCCGACGCGCGGTTACGCTTGAAGCTGCTCGAACATGCAGGCCCCGATGTGGCGGCTCTGATGGCGCCGACGTCATCTTTGGAAGAGCCCACGTCCCTCGGTCCGATCACCGGGCTGCGGAATGAACCGGCCGGCGCAGCCGAACTTCCCTCGAAGGCAGCGGCCTCTATGCCTTCCGAGGAAGGTAGCGCGAAAGTTCGCGCCGAGCCTGCAGTTGCGATCCCGACGACCGTTACGGTCCCGGGCCGAGACGGTACCGGAGCGCAGCATCTTGCAAGCCTGGAAACGTCCAACCTGGCCGCCGCAGGGGCCGGGAACGGCCTAATCGCCGGCATCTTGGCGCGGGGCATCAAGGTCGAGTTGCAGCGCCTCGGCTGCTATCAGGGCGCCCTCGACGAGATCTGGGACTCGACTGCCACGAAGAAGGGCCTCGCCACACTCGCACGGTATGCGTCCCTCTCCGTCCCGGCCGGGCCGACTGCCGCCTATCTCGAAGCTCTTAGGGCTCGGCCCGACCGCATCTGTCCTCTCGTATGTTCGCCGCTGGAGACGGAGCAGGGCGGGCACTGCGTGAGGAGATCCTGCGGGCCGGGCGAAATTCTCGACATGGCAGGTGATTGCACTGCTCACACTGTGCGCAATCGGTCGCTGCCGCAGCAGCCCAAGCATCGGCTCGCCGTGGTTCACGCCCCCGCCCCCTCCCGGCCCCCGAGACGCGAGGCCGCCCCAGTCATCGCCTCGGCTTCGGCGTCGCACCGCGTCTCAGAACCGGAACCCAGGCACGCCACGGGACACGGAAAGTGTTTCTCCTTCAACGGCCGCTCGTTCTGCGAGTGATCACTCCTCCTGGACTGGCCGCTGGGCTCCTCGCCGTCTGGCTACTATCCGTCCTGCCGCCGCCCGCCGCGGCGTCGGATGCGGAGGTCGCCCTCTGTCTGATCCCACTCGCCCTCGTCGCGCCCGAAGGCAGCCAAGCCCTAACGATGCATATCTACCCGGACGGATCGTGCGCGGTATCGGCATCGCGCTCGTCCTCCCGGCGGCACCGAGCGGCGCAGCGCTCTGACAGGACGCGGATCCACGCCGCCGTCTACCAGCATTACGTCCCGGATAAGCCGGGATGCTTCTTCTTCAATGCTCGGACTTATTGCGAGTAGCGGGAAGCGGGTGGCGACCGTCGTACCACGAGAGGGCCGTGCCGAGGGAGTAGAGAACCGAGAACAGGAAGGCGCCGATGATCTGGACCGATTGAAGGGTCGGGTCATTCATCAACTGGCTGAAGAAACTGAAGGACAGGATCTCCGGGGTCAGCCCGATGCCCGGCCGCAGGATCGCCAAGCGCTTGGCTTCTGTGATCAGCTTGACGCCGAGGGCGTCGTCGGCATCGGCCTGCACGAAGCCCGTCCAGGGTCGGCGTACCTCACCGTCGGCGGAATCCTCGAGCACCTTGGACCCGGGGGGCAGGGTGATGTCCGAGATGCTCGAAGGATAGATCCGCGTCTTCGGGACTAGGCCGCCGAACTCCAGGGTGCGAACGAAGATGGTCACGGTGCCGTCGAGCAGGACACCCGCGCTCGGCTCACGCCCGCGCCCCAGGGGCCGCAACTCGGAGCCGATCTCCGCCACGCCGTAAACCGGCAGCCGGAGGAACGGATCGCCGGGGCAGAGTGATTTGGGCGCATCGTCGCCCTTTGTGGTTACAGCTTCGAGCCGGAGCCATGATGCCCGCTTGACGGCCTCCGGCGTGGCCGCTTCGCCGAGATCGAGGTTCCCCGCAGGCATGCCGTCGCGCCGCTCCAAGACGACGCTCACCGGGCCGTCGTGGAAGCGTTTGTAGGTGACGCGAGTGCCAGACGCGGGCACGAGCACGCCTGTGAGACAGAGAGGCTTGCGCGCGGTGCCATCTGAGGTCCCGAAGCCGAGACTGCCTGTTGCCGTCTCGGCGTAGGTCGCGAAGCCATCGAGGCGGATCTGCGCCATCTCGGGAACGGCGACGTCGAAAAAAACCGCCTCCGACGTCGCCTGCACGATCGAGAATGAGGGTGCCGAGGGGAGGAGTGTGATGGCAATCAGGGCCACGATCAGGGCCGCCACCACAGCGACGAAGCGCAAGAGGAGCCCGACTCGCCATGCGCTCATGCTCAAGGCTTCGCGGCCGCGGGAAGGATGATCGCGTAGGTCCGCACCGCGATCCCCCCACCCGACCCCGTCTCGCCGATGCTGAGTTGGTAACGGTCGTCGTGGGATGCGCTGGGAATCGGCAGGCGGCACTCGGCGGTGAAGCCGATCGCCGGGCCGCGTGCGGGCGGCGCGCATAGGACCGCCTCCCCCAGGGGCTGATTGTTCAAGCCAAACTGGGCGCGAACCCGCGCATCGCCCGCGCTGACCTGCAGGACTACCTCCTTGCCACCAGAGCCTCCGAAGGAAACCGGTACGATGCTCAGGTCCTTGGCGCTCTCGCAGGATCGGCCCACCCGGGCAATCACCGCCATGTCGCTCGACGCGTAGGCCGAAAGCTCCGTGCGGTAGTCCGTTCTATAGTCGATCGCAGCCTTTGGATCGGTGGCCGCCACGATCCGGTAACGGGCCTGTGCCGCGTAGCGGCCATCCCGCGACAGGACGCGGACGCAGAGAATATCTCGTCGATCGGTGCCGCCGAGCGCGACCTCGGGTCGGGTTGCGAGGAACTGCTGCGGCACCCCCTCGATCCGAGCTCCGACGAGGGTGGCGCCCACTGTCGCGGCTCTGGCTGGGGCGGGACCTGTCTCGGCGAACGACTCGTGAAATGCGCTCGCCCCGTCGAGAGGCAGGATGGCTTCGGCCGCCCCCACCCCAGAGCTTAGGCAGTTACACGCGGCGATTAAGATCAGGATGCGCAAGGTCGGAGAGCCTCTATCACGGGCGGCGTGGGGCTAGAAAAATCTCACCGCTCGAAGACGTTTCGGCCTTCCACTGCGCAGTTGACTGGACCAGCCTTGACCTTGCGGAACTCGACCATCCTCTGGGCGAGCATGCCCTTATGGGCGAAGCTTTCCGCCCCGTCCGCCTTGCCGGTCACGACCACCGCTTCGCAATTGTCGAACGAGGGGGAGAATGAAACCGAGAGCTGGCGCATCCCCGCGCCTTGCCCCAGCGGCATATGCACCATCAGGGTCGTGCCCAGAAAATTCGCGTCGTTGAGGATCGCGTCCGACTCACCCGTGTTGGCCCGCCCGTTGTGGCCCCTTCGGGTCCGATAAGAGAGCGCCCGCTCACGCTTGAAGATCCGTCCGGCAGAACTGAAATAGATTTCGGTCCCGCGCTCTACCTGATGTTCTTGCCACCCCTGCTCATCCTGGCGTTTAATCTCTTGGCTCTCGCTCCACTTCAGAACGATTGATTTCTGAACCAAAGCCTCCGGAATATTAGAAGATTGCGCAGCAAACGCGCAAATTGAAAAGCCGGCAGCTATAATTAGAAGCTTCATCTTACGATCCCGTGGCAGGAACTATTGATGTCGGCTCGAAGCGGAAAAATTAGTGAGCCGAAAAACAAAATGTCGCAAATCAATTATATTTGCGCCGATAAAAGTTGGCGCGCGTAGGTCCGGCCAAATCCGAGGCCGCCAGTGGGCCGCTTCTGATCCTTTTTCGATTTCAGGAAACCTCCGACATAATCAAGATGATCGAGGAGAGTGTCGGATGGCGAACACAAGATGAAAGTTAAAGTTAGAATGTGAAACAGTCGCCTGAAGCTCGAATTAAACTGCCGATATCACCTTTAAAAATCGACGAATTTCCTTAAAACCCAGCTTTCTCACGCCCGATCAGGCCGCGCTGACCGCGACCCGATCTCCTCGTATCCATAAAAAACTGGAAGGATTGCTAGAAATCGGCCGTCCTTGAACGACGCTACTCAGTTGCGACCGGCAGTCGTAAATCGTCCGGTCGATGTCCGCTTTCGAAAGCGGCTGTAGGCCGTATAAACGACCGCCTTGGGCGCCAAGCCGAACGTCCGATTTGTGAGGATGCGCTGCGGCTCGGAGAGGCCCACCGCTGATAGCAGCATGCCGGGTAGCAGACGGGCCTCGTAAATTATCGAGCGACCTCAATAACATAAGTGTTCGCATTTTTGTTCAGACTGGCGCGCCAACATACTTCTTTCCAACCTTCCGCCGATGACCGCAAGAGCTTCACTGCTCTTGAGCGGTGCATCTGAGCGTCGCTACAGATGCTTCAGGCCGAAGCTCTCCAGCAACGGCAGCAACTCGTCCCGCGCCCTGAGCCGGTGATCGTGCAGGCGGTCATGGGCCGCCGCCGGGTCGCCCCGGTGGATCGCGTCGGTGAGGGCGTGGTGCTCGGCGACCGAGGCCCCGAGTTCGCGACGCAACTTCAGCGTTAGCATCCGCGCCCGGTGCGATTGGTCGTTGATGGTCTGGATGATCCGGGTCATCCGGCCATTGCCTGCGCGCTCCACCAGCGTCCGGTGGAACAGCGCGTCGGCCTGCCCCCAGGCGGGGAGGTTCCCCGCGTGCCACGCCGCATCCATCGTGTCCGTGTGCGCGGCGAGGTCGCCCGCCACGGCATCGCGCTCGGCAGCGGGGAGGGTGGCCAGCAGCTCGGCGGCACGGCCCTCGATGGCGACGATCACGTCGTAGATCTCACGCATGTCAGCCGGCGCGAGGGCGCAGATCAGCACGCCCTTCCGGGATAGCACCCGGACCAGACCCTCCTCCTGCAAGCGAATCACCGCCTCGTGGACGGGGGTGCGGCTCATGCCGAGGCGGTCGGCGATCTCCTGCTCGGACGCCTGGTAGCCAGGCGCGAAGCTCGAATCCTGGATCGCCCGCTTCATCGCCGCATAGGCGTCGTCTACCATCGAAGGACGGCGATCAACCTCTTGCACCGGCACCGCTTTCGCGGTTCTGCGCTTCGTCGCCATCTCATCCCCCGACGGAACGAGATGTCGTACCAACTTCCATGCAAGGTGCAATGCAGGATTGACAGAGTGTCCCGTGGCGGGCGAGAAAACGCCATCTTGCATGCAAGCTGGCGCACAAAGACCGGCGCATCGGGCTCTCGGAGGAAACGATGGATCACCCGCTCGAGCGGGCGACCATGCGCAGGGTCGCGTGGCGCCTGATCCCTTTCATATGCCTTCTGTACTTCATCGCCTTCATCGACCGCGTGAACATCGGCTTCGCGGCGTTGACGATGAACAAGGATCTCGGCTTCTCCTCGGCCGTGTTCGGCTTCGGAGCAGGCGTCTTCTTCTTCGGCTACTTCCTATTCGAAGTGCCGTCGAACATCATCCTCGACAAGGTCGGCGCGCGGATCTGGATCGCGCGGGTGATGATCACCTGGGGGCTGATCTCGGCGGCCTTCGCCTTCATCAAGGGCGAGTACAGCTTCTACGCCTTGCGCTTCCTGCTCGGCGCCGCCGAGGCGGGGTTCTTCCCCGGCATCATCCTCTATCTCAGCTTCTGGTTTCCGGCGCGGTACCGGGCGGGGGTCGTCTCGCTGTTCATGGCGGCGGCGCCCATCTCGGTGGTGCTGGGTTCGCCGCTCTCCGGCGCGCTCCTCGGGATGGAGGGCGTGATGGGCCTGCACGGCTGGCAATGGATGTTCCTCGTGGAGGCGGTGCCCGCCGTGCTGCTCGGCATCGTCGTGCTGTTCTACCTGACCGACCGGCCGGAGAAGGCGGCGTGGCTCGCCCCCGACCAGCGCGACTGGCTCGTCGCTGAGATGGAGGCCGAGCGTGCCGCGCGGGGGAGCGTCGCCAAGCACGGCATCCTCGCCGGCATGGCGGACCCGCGCGTGCTGGCCCTGGCGCTGGTGTATTTCGGGACCTCGGCGGGGCTCTACACCCTCGGCATCTGGGCGCCGCAGATCATCCGTGGCTTCGGCCTCTCGCCCATGGAAGTCGGATTCCTCAATGCCATCCCGCCGACCATCGCGGTGGTGGCGATGATCCTGTGGGCCCGCCATTCCGACCGGACGGGCGAGCGCACATGGCACGTGGTCATCGCCTGCCTCGTCGCGGCGGCGGGGCTGATGCTCGCCGGGGCGGCCTCCTCCGTCGTCGCGGTGATCGCCGCGCTCAGTCTCGTCAACATCGGGATCAGCGCGGCCAAGCCCCCGCTCTGGGCCATGCCGACGATGTTCCTGTCGGGCTCGGCCGCCGCCGTCGGCATCGCCACCATCAACGCCATCGGCAATCTCGGCGGCTTCGTCGGGCCCTGGGTGATCGGCTGGATCAAGGACAGCACCGGCAGCTTCGCCGGCGGGCTCGTCTTCGTCGCCGCGCTCCTCGTCCTGTCGGCGGTGCTGAGCCTCGTCGTCGCCCGGGTCGGGCGGCGCCCCGAACCGGCCGGCGCCGGCGCCCGCTGATTCTTCTCAATCCATTCGGAGAGACACCATGAAGACCTATAGGATCGCCGCCATCCCCGCCGACGGCATCGGCATCGAAGTCATCGCCGCCGGGATCGAGGTGCTGAACAGCCTCGCGGAGAAGACCGGCAGCTTCGGTTTCCAGTTCGATCACTTCGATTGGGGCTCGGACTACTACAAGAAGCACGGCGTGATGATGCCCGCCGACGGGCGAGACCAGATCCGCCACCACGATGCGATCTTCTTCGGCGCCGTCGGCGCGCCGGACGTGCCGGACCACATCAGCCTGTGGGGCCTGCGCCTCGCGATCTGCCAGCCCTTCGACCAATACGCGAACGTCCGGCCGACGCGGATCCTGCCCGGTATCACCAGCCCGCTGCGCCACGTTTCGGGGCCTGAACTCGATTGGGTGATCGTGCGCGAGAATTCCGAGGGCGAGTATGCCGGCGTCGGCGGGCGGGTGCACCAGGGCCACCCGAACGAGGTCGCCACCGACGTCTCGATGATGACCCGCTCCGGCGTCGAGCGGATCATCCGCTACGCGTTCGAGTTGGCGCGCTCGCGCCCCCGCAAGCTCCTCACCGTCGTCACCAAGTCGAACGCCCAGCGCCACGCCATGGTGATGTGGGACGAGATCGCCGCCGAGGTCGCCGCCGGCTTCCCCGACGTGACCTGGGACAAGATGCTGGTCGATGCGATGACCATGCGCATGACGATGAAGCCGCAGACGCTCGACACCATCGTCGCCACGAACCTGCACGCGGACATCCTGTCGGACCTCGCGGCGGCGCTCGCCGGCTCGCTGGGCATCGCGCCGACCGCCAACATCAACCCGGAGCGGACCTATCCCTCGATGTTCGAGCCGATCCACGGCTCGGCCTTCGACATCGCCGGCAAGGGCATCGCCAACCCGGTGGCCACCTTCTGGACCGCCTGCCAGATGCTGGAACACCTCGGCGAGACACCCGCCGCCGACCGGCTGATGCGCGCGGTGGAGCGCGTCACCGCCGATCCGAGCCTGCACACGCCGGACCTCGGCGGCAAGGCGACGACCCGTCAGGTGACGGATGCGGTGATCGCCGCGATCCAGGGCGACAACGAGTAGGGGCGGCCTCGACGGTTTCCCTGCGGCGCCGGGCGGTGGCATCATCGCCCGGCGGAACATCCGCACAGACGAGCGATTCTCCGCGCGATCCGATCCCTCCTGTCGAGGTTGCCATGCGCCGACACCGCTACGCCAAGATCGTCGCCACCGTCGGGCCGGCGAGCCATTCGCCGGAGATGCTGAAGGCCCTGTTCCTGGCGGGTGTCGACACGTTCCGGCTGAACTTCAGCCACGGCACGCAGGACGACCACGCCAAGGTCCACGCCGCGATTCGCGCGCTGGAGGAGGAGGTCGGGCGGCCCATCGGCATCCTGCAGGATTTGCAGGGGCCGAAGATCCGCGTCGGCACCGTGCGGGACGGGCGCCTCGACCTCGCGGCCGGGGAGCGCGTGCGCTTCGTCCTCGACGGGGCCGAGGGTGGCAAGGACGCGATTCCCCTGCACCATCCGGAGATCTTCGCCGCCGTGGTGCCGGGGCAGGACCTTCTCATCGATGACGGCCGCGTGCGGGTGCGCGTGGTCGGGCTCGAGTCCGACAGCATCGAGGCCGAGGTGATCACGGCGGGGGTGATCTCCAACCGCAAGGGCGTGAACCTGCCGGGCACGCTGCTCGATGTCTCGCCGCTCACGGCCAAGGACCGCGCCGACCTCGCCTTCGGCCTGGAACTCGGCGTCGATTGGGTGGCGCTGTCCTTCGTGCAGAAGCCCTCGGACGTAATCGAGGCGCGTGGCCTCATCGGCGAGCGCGCCGGGCTGATGACCAAGGTCGAGAAGCCCCAGGCCCTGGAGCGGATCGACGACATCATCCGCCTGTCGGATGCCGTGATGGTGGCGCGCGGCGATCTCGGCGTCGAGATCCCGCACGAGGACGTGCCCGGCCGCCAGAAGGAGTTGATCCGCGCCTGCCGGCTTCAGGTGAAGCCGGTCGTCGTGGCGACGCAGATGCTCGATTCGATGGTCAACGCCCCGGCACCGACCCGCGCGGAGGCCTCCGACGTCGCCACTGCGATCTATGACGGCGCCGACGCGGTGATGCTCTCGGCGGAATCCGCGACGGGGCGCTATCCTGTCGAGGCCGTGGGGATGATGGACCGCATCATCCGCTCCGTGGAGCGGCACAAGCTCTACCACTCAATCATCGCCGCCTCGGAGCCGGGGGAGGAGGAGACCCCGCCCCACGCCGTGGCCACCGCCACCGCGACCCTCGCCGAGGCCGTCCACGCCGCCGCCATCGTCGCCTTCACGTCGAGCGGCACCACCGCCGCCCGCGTGGCGCGCAAGCGGCCCGCCGTGCCGATCCTGGCGCTGACGCCCGATCTCAACACGTCGCGCCGCCTGAGCCTGCTTTGGGGCGCCCACAGCGTGCGGACGGACGATGTCGATTCCTACGAGGAGATGACCACCGCCGCCTGCCGGCACGCGCGGGACGAGGGCTTCGCCAAGCCCCACGACATCATCGTCACCGCCGCCGGCATCCCGTTTCACACCACGGGCAATACCAACAACATCCGGGTCATTCAGGTCTGAGTGCGCCCGGCGGGCAGGGGCGTCTGCCGGCCGCGCCGGTAGATCGCCAGCGTCGCGCCGAGGCCGCAGAGTCCGCCGAAGGCCATCCACATGCCCGGCGCCGCCTTGTTGCCGGTGGTCTCGATCAGCCAGGTCGAGACCAGGGGCGTGAAGCCGCCGAGCAGCGCGGTCGCCAGCGAATAGGCCAGGGAGAAGCCCGACGTGCGCACGTTCGCGGGCACGATCTCCGTCAGCGCGACCACCATCGCGCCGTTGTAGCTGCCGTAGAGGAACGACAGCCACAGCAGCACGGCGAGCATGTTGCCGAAGCTCGCATTCACCACGAGCCACGCCAGCGCCGGATAGGCGGTCAGCACCGTCAAAGCGGAGAAGATGAGCAGGATCGGCCGGCGTCCGACCCGGTCGGACAGGGCGCCCATCACCGGCAGCCAGAACAGGTTCGACAGGGCCGTGCAGAACGTGACGAGCAGGCTGTCCCGGTCGGAGAGCTTCAGGACGCTCTTGCCGAAGGTCGGGGTGTAGACGGTGATCGTGTAGAACGAGATCGTCGTCATGCCGACGAGCAGCATGCCGAGCAGGACGATGGACCAGTTCTGCGTCAGCGAGCCAAAGACCTCTTTCATGTTCGGCCGGTGCTTGCGCTTCAGGAACTCTTCCGTCTCCTCCAGCGAGCGCCGGATGTAGAACAGGAACGGGACGATGGCGCAGCCGATGAAGAACGGGATGCGCCAGCCCCACGCGTTCATGTCGGCCGGGGTCAGCACGCTGTTGAGGGCGAAGCCGATCAGCGCCGCGACCATGATCGCGACCTGCTGGCTGCCCGATTGCCACGAGACGTAGAAGCCCTTGTTGCCGGGCGTCGCCATCTCCGCGAGGTAGACCGACACGCCGCCGAGTTCGACGCCCGCCGAGAACCCCTGCAGCAGCCGCCCGACGAGGACGAGGAAGGGGGCGAGCAGGCCGATGGACGCGTAGCCCGGCACGAAGGCGATCAGGATCGTGCCCGTCGCCATGATGCCGAGGGTGACGATGAGGCCCTTCCGCCGGCCGATGCTGTCGACATAGGCGCCGAGCAGCACGGCGCCGAGGGGCCGCATGAGGAAGCCGGCGCCGAAGGTCATGAAGGTCAGCATCAGCGAGGCGAACTCGTTGCCGACCGGGAAGAACGTCTTCGAAATGTAGGTCGCGTAGAAACCGAACAGAAAGAAATCGAACATTTCGAGAAAGTTGCCGCTGGTCACGCGCAGGACCGTGGCGACTTTCGAACCCTGGGGCGTCGTCGGACTCATTCTGTCCTCCCTTGTCTAGCCTCTCGTTAGGCGCCCGCCGGGCAAAACGGAAGCGCGGTCGGCACAGTCCTTGGGACGGCGTAAGCGTGCGAATCCGCACGGGAAATAGGCGCTCGCTGTTGGCGAAAGAGGCAGCGCTGCCCACTTGAGGATCACAATGAGCGTCCGCCATGCGGCGGCGCCGGAACCTACCTCGGGATGCCCGCCATGTCCGTCCGTCTTCTCGTTGGGGCCGCCCTCGGCGTCCTCGTCTCGTCCACCGCTTTCGCGCAGAGCTACACCGCCCCCGCCGGCACCCCGGCCGTCACCGCCCCCGGCGGTCTCGAAGGCCGCGCCGCCGGCCCGAACCTCTATGACGGGCGCAATGTCGGCCGGGCCGGCGTGCTGTTCGGCGACGAGGACGACGTGGCGACCACCGGCTCGATCCATCACCACGCGGCGCCCTACGGCGCTTACCGTCTGCGCTAAGCCTTCGTCGCACCGAGGAGCCGCGAGACCGTTGCGGCTCCCCGGCGGACGTGTTCACCGATCTCGCGCACCCTGTCGTCGGACAGCCGGTGCGTGGGACCGGAGACCGAAATGCCCGCCACCGCCTCACCGTGGACGTTGAGGATCGGCGCGGCCACGCAGCGCATCCCCATCGTGCGCTCCTCGTCATCGATGGCGTAGCCCCGCGCGCGGGTGGCCTCGATGTTTTCGCTGAGGGCAGCCAGCGATCCGATCGTCTTGGTCGTGAAGCGCTCGAACTCCCGGCCCCGGAACAGGCGCTCGATCCGTTTTGGATCGAAGGTGCTGAGCAGGGCCTTCCCGATCCCCGACGCATGCAGCGGCGAGAGCGAGCCCGGCGGGAAGAACGCGCGGATCGTCTCGTGCGTCTCGACCTGGCTGACGAACAGCACGCTCCCGTCCTTCTCGACGCCGAGATTGGACGTTTCGCCGGTCTCCTGCATCAGCGTCCACATGGCCGAGCGGCTGCGCTCCACCACGTTGCCGCGACGCAGGAAGGCCGCGCCCAGGCGATAGGCCTCCGCGCCGACGTGCCATTCCTGCTTGTCGGCGCTGATCTCCACGAAGGCGCGGCGTTCCAGGGTCGCCAACACCCGGTGCATCGTCGCCACCGACTGCCCGAGCTTGCCCGACAGTTCCGAGAGCGTGAGCCCGTCCCCGTCCGCGAGCACTTCGAGCACGTCGAGGGCGCGGTCGAGGGCTTGGATCGTGCCCGCCGGCTTCGCCCCGCCGAACCCTTTCGGCCGTCCGCGCCGACGATTCCCCGCCTCCATGCGCGCCTCCCACCCCTTCGCCGCGCGAAGGCTTAGGGTGGAAAAATTTTTCAATCAACGGAAAATGATAAGTTGCTGGTGACACGCGGCTTTCGTCCCCGGCAGCCTAAATGAAAAACTTTTTCAAAAAAATATCAAATGGGGAGCTGCGGTGCTAGCTTCTTCGGCAACGGAGGAGATCGCCCGACCATGTTTGCGCAGAACCCTGTCTTCATCCCCGGCCCCACCAACATGCCGGAAGTGCTCCGCCGGGCGGCGGACATGCCGACGCTCGATCACCGCTCGTCCCTGTTCGGGGAGATCCTTCAACCGGCGCTCGCCGGGGTGAAGGCAGTGCTGAAGACCGCCGACGCGCAGGTCTTCGTGTTTCCCTCCACGGCGACCGGCGGCTGGGAGACGGCGCTGGCGAACACCCTCAGCGAAGGCGACGCGGTGCTCGCCGCCCGCTACGGCATGTTCAGCCATCGCTGGATCGACATGGCCCGCCGCCACAGGCTCGATGTCCGCGTGATCGAGGCGCCGTGGGGCGAGGGCCTGCCGGCCGACCGCTTCGCGGAAGCCCTCGCCGCCGACAAGGAGCATGCGATCAAGGCGGTGCTCGTCACCCACAACGAGACCGCGACGGGGGTGAAGTCGGATGTCGCCGCCGTGCGCCGGGCCCTCGACGCCACCGGCCATCCGGCGCTGCTGCTCGTGGACGGTGTCAGCTCCATCGCCTCCATGGATTTCCGCATGGACGAGTGGGGCGTCGACGTCGCCGTCACCGGGTCGCAGAAGGGCTTCATGCTCCCCGCAGGCCTCGCCATCGTCGGCTTCTCGCCGAAGGCGATGGACGCCGTGACCCGCGCCGACCTGCCCCGGACCTATTTCGACATCCGCGACATGGCGAAGGGCTACGCGAACAACGCCTATCCCTACACCCCGGCCGTCGGCCTGCTGAACGGGCTGAAGCTCTCCACCGAGTTGCTGCTCGCCGAGGGTCTTGAGAACGTCTTCGCCCGCCACCGCCGCATCGCGGACGGCATCCGCGCGGCCGTCGCAGCCTGGGGGATGCCCCTCTGCGCCGCCCACCCGGATCTCTATTCCGACACGGTGAGCGCCATCCGCACGCCGGAGGGCTTCGACGCCACGCAGATCGTCACGCACGCCGCCAAGAAGTACGACGTCGCCTTCGGCGTCGGCCTCGGGGAGGTGGCGGGCAAGGTGTTCCGCATCGGCCATCTCGGCAGCCTCACGGACGTGATGGCGCTGTCGGGCATCGCCGCCGCCGAGATGGCGATGGCCGATTGCGGCCTTCGCATCGAACTCGGCTCCGGCGTGGCGGCGGCGCAGGCGGTCTATCGCGGCGAGGCTTCGGCCTCCCTGCGGGCGGCGGCGTGAGGGAGGCGGGCAGGATGGTCACTCCCTCCCTCGACGATGTGCTCGCCGCGCATGAGCGAATCCGGCCGTACATTCACCTCACCCCGGTCCTGACTTCGCGGATCATCGACGAGGCGGCCGGCGCTTCGCTGTTCTTCAAGTGCGAGAACTTGCAGAAGGCCGGGGCCTTCAAGGCGCGGGGTGCCTCCAACGCCGTGTTCAGCCTCACCGAGGCGCAGGCGGCGAAGGGCGTGGCGACCCATTCCTCCGGCAACCACGGCACCTGCCTGTCCTACGCCGCGAGCCGACGCGGCATCCCCTGTACCGTGGTGATGCCCCGCACCGCCCCGCAGGCGAAGAAGGACGCCGTGCGTGGCTATGGCGGGCGCGTGGTCGAATGTGAGCCCTCCACCTCCTCCCGCGAGGCGGTGTTCGCCGAGGTCGTCGCGCAGACCGGCGCCGAGTTCGTCCATCCCTACAACGACCCGCGCGTCATCGCGGGGCAGGCGACCTGCGCGCGGGAGCTGATCGAGCAGGTCGAGGATCTCGATGCGGTCATCGCCCCCATCGGCGGCGGCGGGATGGTGTCGGGCACCTGCCTGACGCTGGCGGGCCTCGCGCCGCACATCGCGGTCTACGCCGCCGAGCCGGAGCAGGCCGACGACGCCCATCGCAGCCTGAAGGCGGGCCATATCATCGCCGACGACGCCCCCGTGACGGTGGCGGACGGGCTGAAGGTGCCGCTCAAGGACCTGACGTGGCACTTCGTGCGCAACCACGTCGAGGATATCCTCACCGTGTCGGAGGCCGAGATCGTCGCGGCCATGCAGCTGATCTGGAAGCGGCTGAAAATCGTCATGGAGCCGTCGAGCGCGGTGGCGCTGGCGGCTGTGCTCAAGAACCGACCTGTCTTCGCCGGCAAGCGCGTCGGCGTGATCATTACCGGCGGCAACGTCGATCTCGACAAGCTGCCTTGGCAATAAGGGGGAAGACGCCATGAACGCCCACACCCGTATCGATGAGCTCGAAGTCGGCTACGACGTGCCCGCGCTGCCCGGCATGCGCGAGGACGAGATCCAGACCCCGTGCCTGATCCTCGATCTCGACGCCCTCGAATCCAACATCCGCAAGATGGGCGATTACGCCAAGGCGCACGGCATGCGCCACCGCGCCCACGGCAAGATGCACAAGTCGGTGGATGTGCTGAAGCTTCAGCAGGACCTAGGCGGCGCCTGCGGCGTCTGCTGCCAGAAGGTCTCGGAGGCCGAAGTCTTCGCCCGCGCCGGCATCAAGGACATCTTGGTCTCGAACCAGGTGCGCGATCCGGCCAAGATCGACCGGCTCGCCCGCCTGCCGCGCTTCGGCGCGCGGATCATCGTCTGCCTCGATGATGTCGCCAACGTCGCCGACCTCTCGGCCGCCGCGCAGAAGCACGGCACGCAGCTCGACTGCTTCGTTGAGATCGATTGCGGCGCGGGCCGCTGCGGGGTGAAGACGACGACGGAGGTGGTGGCCATCGCCAAGGCGGTCGCCGCCGCGCCGAACCTGCGCTTCGCCGGCATCCAGGCCTATCAGGGCGCCATGCAGCACATCGACGGGTTCGCGGACCGCCGCGCCAAGCTCGATGCCGCCATCGCCCAGGTGAAGGACGCCGTCGAGGGGCTGAAGCGCGAGGGGCTGGAGCCCGAACTCGTGAGCGGCGGCGGCACCGGCAGCTACCAGTTCGAAAGCGGATCGGGCGTCTACAACGAGCTGCAATGCGGCAGCTACGCCTTCATGGACGCGGATTATGGCCGCATCCTCGATGAGGACGGCAAGCGCATCGATGCCGGCGAGTGGAAGAACGCCCTGTTCATTCTCACCAGCGTGATGAGCCACGCCAAGGCCGACAAGGCGATCTGTGATGCCGGCCTGAAGGCGCAATCGGTCGATTCCGGCCTGCCCTTCATCTACGGGCGCGACGACGTGAAATACATCAAGTGCTCCGACGAGCACGGGGTGATCGAGGATGCGCAGGGCAAGCTGAAGGTCAACGACAAGCTGCGCCTCGTGCCGGGCCATTGCGACCCGACCTGCAACGTCCACGATTGGTATGTCGGCGTGCGCAATGGCAAGGTCGAGACGCTGTGGCCGGTCTCGGCGCGCGGCAAGGCCTATTGAGGCGGGTGAGGCAGCGATGATCATCGTCCCCGAGAACCGGATCGACGGCCTTCTCACCGAAGTGGAGTGCTTCGACGCGGTGGAGAAAGTCTTTGCGTCGATGGCCCGGCGTACGGCCTCCAACTTCCCGGTGGTGCGCGAGGCCATCGGCCATGCCGATGCGCTCTACGGCTTCAAGTCCGGCTTCGACCGGGAGAGCTTGGCGCTCGGCCTCAAGGCCGGCGGCTTCTGGCCGGGCAACGCCGCGAAGGGGCTCACGAACCACCAATCGACGGTGTTCCTGTTCGACGCGGATACCGGCCGCTGCCGGGCGGTGGTGGGGGGCAACCTCCTCACCGCGCTCCGCACGGCGGCGGCCTCCGCGATCTCGATCCGCCATCTGGCGCGCAAGGACGCGCGGGTGCTCGGCATGATCGGCGCCGGCCACCAATCGGCGTTCCAGCTCCGCGCCGCCCTGGCTCAGCGCCCGTTCGAACGAGTGCTGGCCTGGAACCTCCACCCCGGCATGTTCGGGCGGATGGAGGCGGTGGCGAAGGAGCACGGCGTGCCGTTCGAGGCGGTGGAGCTCGACCGACTCGGCGCCGAGGCGGACGTGATCGTGACGATCACCTCCTCCTTCGCACCGATCTTGAAGGCGTCGCAGGTGAAGCCGGGCACCCATGTGGCGTGCATGGGCACCGACACGAAGGGCAAGCAGGAGGTCGAGGCCGAACTCCTCGCCGCCGCGACGGTGTTCACCGACGAGGTCGCGCAATCGACCGGCATCGGCGAGGCGCAGCACGCGGTGGCGAAGGGATTGATCGCGCCGGACTCCATCGTGGAGATCGGCGCGGTGATCAACGGCGACCATCCCGGCCGCACCTCGGACGCGGAGATCACCCTGTTCGACGGCACAGGCGTCGGCCTTCAGGACCTCGCCGTCGCCTCGGCGGCTGTGGACCTCGCCGTGGCGAAGGGCTTGGCGATCGAGGTGGAGTTCTAAGACAGGACGCCCTTTCCTCTCTTTCCGCTCGCGGGGAGAGGGGATGCTCTTTTAGAACACGTGGAAGGCGAAGCCCGCCAGGAAGCTCTTCTCTTCCGTACCCTTGAACGTCGCCGTCTCGACATTGCCGAACTTGTTCAGCCAGTACTGGAAGCCGATGAACACATCGACCTTGTTCGGCTGGTCATAGACCAGCTTGCCGAGGTCGAGAACGAGGTTCGTACGCGACAGGAATTCCAGCCCCCGCTTCGGGTTGAAGGCGAAGTCCGCCACGTTCTGCACCCCCCGGCCCTTGGGCAGGACGATGTTGTTGAACCCCGTCACGCTCAGCGGCAACCCGGTGAACGTCAGCGGGAAGTTGTAGACGAGCTCGAACTCGGGGACGACGTCGAAGCTCTGGTCGCGATCCGGCTGCACGTTGAAGCCGTTGCGGTTCCACTCCTTGTAGGCGTGGACCGACAGGTTGAGGAACCCGGCCGGCACGTCGAAGGCGAAGTTCAGACCGCCGACCACGTCGCGCTTCTTCGAGCCGAAGGCGTCGTTCTGCGAGTTGGCGTCGAAGCCGAAGGCCAGCGACACGTCCTTGACGAGGCCGGGGATGGTGAAAGCCTTCGTGTTGGTAAGGGCGTTAAGGCTGAGCGTGCCGCGGTAGAGGCCGTAGGCTTCGGTGTTTCCGTAATCGGCGAAGAACGGGCTGCCGATGGAACCGGGCGGGTTGGTGGTGCCGGCGGGGAGCTGCGAGCCCGACTTCAGGATGTCGAGGGAGAAGAAGTTGGTGCCGTAGGCCCAGGCGTCGGCGTGGGAGATGTTGAGGATCTGCTTCGGGGCCTCGCGGGAGACGAAGCTGCCGTCGGCGCGCTGGATCTGCACGCCGGGGGAGACCGTCGGGAACTGGTAGCGGTAGCCGACCTGCGTGTCGGCAAAGAGGAAGAACGGTGCCTCCACCGGCGCCGCCTCCGTCTTCACCGTGGCGATGTCGGCGGCCTGCGCCCCGCACGCCATCCCGAACGGCAGCAGAGCAACCGCGACCCGACCGAGTGTCTTCATGTCCGCCCCCAATCCCGATCCGGCCGCCTTCAGTTCGAAGCGTCGGCCCTGTGTCCCGCGCGCAGCCGCGCCACCTCGTCCGGCGTGACGGCCTTGTCCTGCCCGCCCCATTGCGCCCGCATCCACGTGGCGAGGTCGGCGAGCGCCGCATCGTCGAGGAGCGTCGCGAAGCCCGGCATCGCCTCCATCCGCTCGTTGTCGGGGAAGCGCTGCGCCGGCAGCCCGTGCAGCGTCGCCCGGATCAGGCCGCTGGCGCCCGAGACCCGCATCAGCGCGTTGCTGCGCAGGGGCACCGAGACGTGGGGAATGCCCTCGCCGGCATGGCCGTGACACCCGGCGCAGAGCCCATCGTAGCTGGCGCTCGCCCGCATCGCGACCGCCTGAGGCACAGCCACGGGGGCGGGGGCGGCGGGGCGCTCCGGCTCGGCGGGGAGGGCGTCGCGGTCGAAGAGATAGGCCGAGAGGGCGGTGAGGTCCGCCTCGTCCATGTGCTGCGTCGAGTAGTGCACGACGTCGAACATCTGGTGCGTGGCGCCGCCCTGGGCCGATAGCCCCTTGGCCATGAACCGCGTCAGGCTGTGCGGGTCGAAGCCCATCCGGCGCAGGCCGGCGGGGGTGATGTCCGGCGCCTCGACCCCCTCGATCACCGCCCCTTGGAGGGCCGCATCGGAGCGCATCGCCTGGAGCGCGTTGCGCGGCGTGTGGCACTCGCCGCAATGGCCGAGGGCGTCGGCGACGTATTGCCCCCGATTCCAGAGGTCCGACTGCTTCGGGTCCGGCGTCACGACCTGCGCGGGCAGGTTCAGGATGTTCCAGCCGGCCAGCGTCCAGCGCTGGTCGAAGGGGAAAGTAAGGGTGTTCGCCCTGTTCGCCACCGCGACCGGCGGGCGGCTCATCATGTAAGCGTAGAGGGCGTCCACATCGTCGGGCGAGAGGCCCCGGTACGAGGTGTAGGGCATGGCTGGGTAGAGGTGGCGCCCGCCCGGCGCGATGCCGTCGCGCAGCGCCCGGTGGAAGTCGGCCCGGCTGTAGCCGCCGATGCCCTCCGCGCTCGGGGTGATGTTGGTGGCGTAGATCGTCCCGAACGGCGTCTCCAGCGGCAGGCCCCCGGCATAGGGGGCGCCGCCGCGCGCCGTGTGGCAGGCGAAGCAATCGGCGGCGGCGGCGACCTTCGCCCCGCGCGGGGCGAGGGCGCGCATCGCCTCCTGGGTGAGCGGCGCCTCGACCTCGCGCGAGACGGCGCTGCGTTCGAGCACGCCCGAAGCGACGAGGGCGGCCCCAACGAGGGCGCTCGCCACGAGGGCGCCGCCGAGGCGCTTGGCGGGGAGGGAGCGAGGGAGCGTCGGCATGGCGATGCTCAGGCCGTCGTGAGGCCGGGGGTCGCCAGCACGAGGTCGCGCACGGCCTGGTGGTAGCGGACGTAGCCGGTGCAGCGGCAGATGTGCGGGTCCAGGGCTTCGGTGACGACGCGCTCGACCTCATCCCGGCGGACGGGTGTCCGCTTCAGCCGCTCGACCAGCACGCTCGCCCCGGTGACGAAGCCCGGCGTGCAGTAGCCGCACTGGAAGGCGAAGTTCTCGATGAACGCCGTCTGGACCGGCGACAGCACGAGGGACCCGTCCGGCGCCGTGTGAGCATGGCCCTCGACGGTGCGGACGCTGCGGCCCTCGAACCAATGCGCCCCGGTGATGCAGGAGCGCATCTCGCGCGGGCCGGCCTCTTCCTCCACCATCACCGTGCAGGCGTGGCAGATGCCCTGGCCGCAGCCCATGCGGCTGCCGGTGAGGCCGAGCCATTCGTGCAGGAAGTCGAGGAGGCTCGTCCCCACGGGGACGGGGAGGGGGCCGACCGTCTCGCCGTTCACGCGGAGCGTCAGGTCGCGGGTCTCGATTGCGGCGCTCATGCCAGTGCCTCGCGGATGCGCTCGGGCCGGATGGGGAGTTCGTGGAAGCGGTGGCCGATGGCGTGGGCCACGGCGTTGGCCAGCGCCGGGACGACGGCGATCATCACCACCTCGGCGATGCCCTTCGGCGGGTCCGTCTCCGAGAGCGGGGGCAGGATCTCCACCGTCTGGTTCCACAGGGCCACGTCGTGGGCGCGGGGCAGCTCGTAGCGGTTCCAGTTCCAGGTGCCGTCGCCGGGGCCGTCCTCGTAGAGGGGCAGGACCTCCTTCAGGGCGTGGCCGATGCCCATGGCGAGCCCGCCCTGCACCTGCCCCGAGACCAGTTCGGGCACGATCTGCCGGCCGCATTCGAGGATCGAATGGTGCGAGAGGATCGAGACCTCGCCGCTGCCGGTATCGACTGCGACCTCCGCCAGCGTCGCCATGGGCGAGTAATAGGTGGTGCCGACGTTGTTGCGCTGGGTCGGCGGGTAGAAGACCGCCGCGCGGGGCAGAAAGTGCCAGCCGGCGGTGCTCATCAGAGCCTTGCGCTCGGGCGGCGCGCCTGCGCCGTAGCGGAGCGAGAGGGCGTCGATGGGCAACCGCGTGCGGCCCGTCGTACCCGGCAGGTCGAACTCGGCCTCGGCCCATTGCCAGCGGTTGAACGTGTGCAGCGTCACGCCGACCGGCAGGCCGAGCCGGTGCGCCTCGGCCGCCACCTCGGCCAGCGACAGCGCCGGCAGGCCGCCGCCGAGCACCTTGCCGTCGGAGAGGCGCAGCGAGTCGCGGGTCAGCTCGTTGTACGAAGCGAGCGCTCCGCCCTTGCCGCCCCGCGCCCAGAGGGAGCGCGCGGCGGGCCAGATCGCGTGATCGGCCAGGAAGCGCGCCGCCGTGCGGGTGGCATGGCCGAGATAATAGGCCGAGTTCGTCGCGCTCATCGGCGAGGTGAAACGGGGCACCCAGCGAGGGTCCTGCGCCCGCTTGTCTTCCTCGGCCTGGGGCGTGGTGTAGGGCTGATCGGTGGTGTGGAGCGGCATCTCCGGCCAGCGGACCACGCCGAACTCCGTCCGCGTGGGGACGCGGCCGAGGATGTCGCCCACCATCGCCGCCTGCGAGGTGGTGACGCCCGGCCCCATCTCGTGCGCGACGTGGCGCAGGGACAAGGCGCCCTGCGAATCGAGTTCGAGGGAGCACACGGCCGCCTCCGCACCCGTGCCGTAATCCTTATGGACCTGGGCGAAGCCGACGCCGTAGCGTTGGCCGGGATGGGCGGCCTCGTAGGAAGCCTTGCGCGCCTGACGCTCCCGCCACAGGGGATGCGCGGCGGCCTTGTGCAGGATCTCCTCGTTGCGCAATGCGCCGGCCGGCACGGCGCCCTGGCTGTTGCGCTGGCCGGTGCGGAGGACGTTGCGCAGGCGCAGATCGATGGCGTCCAGCCCGAGGAGCGCGGCCGCCTCGTCCACCATCATCTCGGTGGCGGACATCGTTTGCAGGGTGCCGAAGCCCCGCGTCGAGCCGGCCTCGACGGCGCGCGAGGCGTGGGCGATGGCTTGGAAGTCGCTCTTCGGCAGGTAGTAGATCGATTGCGCGGCGGTGGCGCCGACGAAGGACACCGCCACCGAGTAGTTCGGCCGCCCGCCGCCATCGCAGGCGTAGCGCCCGGTCATGGCGCGGAAGCGGCCCGTCGCCCGATCCACCAGCAGGGCGTTGTCGATGCGGAAGGCATGGCGCTTCAGCCCGTTCTGGAACTGCTCGAACCGGTCGTTGGCCAGCCGCACCGGGCGCCCATCGCCGTAGAGCGCGGCCACCACGCAGAGGAACGGGAAGATGTGGTGGTCCTTCGTCCCGTAGCCGACCGTGTAGCCGACCTTGAGATCGACCTCCTTCAGGGGAAAGCGGGACGTCGCGACCAGGGAGGCGGCGGCTTCGGCCACGTCGTAGGGCGATTGCGTCGCCATCATCAGGTGAAGGACGCCGGAGGCCGGGTCGTACCAGACGTTGCCGTTGTCGGCCTCCATGGCCGAGGCGTCGGTCGATTGCGACAGATAGGTCCGCCGCAGCACGAGGGCGTCCTCACCCGCCGCGTCGATCTCGGCGGCGATGGTCTGTGCCGCCGCCATGCCTTGAGCGAAGGCACCGTCCTGGCCGGGTTTGGGCCAGGCGGGCTCATCGCCGGAAAAGCCCGCGAAGATCGGCGAATGCTCGTAGGCCGAGAAGCGGTCGGGACCGTCCGCCGTGTCGCCCTCGATCCGCACCCAGCGCGACGCGCCGTAATGGGCGGGCGGCTTGGTGCCGGTCTCAGCGCCGTACTGCACCACATCGTCGGCGAAGCGCAGGCGGCGCTTGGCGGCGCTGAAGCGCGGGAAGTCGTGATAGATCAGGATCGCCACCGGCTGGCCGAGCAGGCGCGGGGTTTCGCCCTCCGGCACGAGGAACCAGTCGCCGAAGAAATCGGCATGGGGCACCGCCACCTTGTCCGCCACCAAATCCTCGTGCCGGACGATCCGGTCGGGCTGCAGCGACGGCGGCAGGCGGGAGAGGTCGAGCCCGGTGAAGGCGCGGTCGGCGCGGGTCGCGGCGATCAGGAAGGCGTGGGCCTGGGTCTCGGGCCAGCCCGCCAGATCACGGGACCGGTAATCCCGCGAGAAGGTCTTGGAGCCCGTCACCTTGGCGATGGCGTCGAGCCGGTAGCGAGGGCGGCCGGGGGCGGCCCAGGCCGGGCCGTCCGAGGGTCCGGCCTCCAGGAGCTGGGCCTTGGCGGGGGGCGCCAGGAAGGAGACCTTCACGGCGATGCCCGCCGCGGCCCCCGCCTTGAGGAAGTTGCGCCGCGAGAGCGGGGCGTAGTGCGAAGCGGGCATGGATGTCCCTCTCAGGCGCGGTCGAGGGCGGCGTGCGGGAAGGCGGGTTCCCGGTCGGCCGGATGGGGCTCGACCCCCTCGCCGAGGCGATCCGAGTTGAGCAGCAGGTTGAGGACGATGGCGCCGATGGCCCCCAGCGTGATCCCGCTGTGCAGGATCGGCCCGGCCCAGGCCGGCGCGGTGGCGGCGAAGAGCTTGGGCGCGGCCATGGGAATGAGGCTCAGCCCGATGCTCACGGCCACGACGATCTGGTTGCGCCGGTCGCCGAGGTCGGCCCCGCCGACGATCTTCAGGCCCGCCGCCGCCACCATGCCGAAGATCACGATGCCGGCGCCACCGAGGACGGCGGGCGGGATCGAGGCGACCACGAAGGCCACCTTCGGCAGCAGGCTGACGGCGAGGATGATGCACCCGGCCGCGACGGTGACGTAGCGGCTGCGGACCCGCGTCATGTTCACGAGGCCGACGTTCTGCGAGAACGAGGTGTGCGGGAAGGTGTTGAGGCAGCCCGCGATCAGGGTCGAGAGTGAATCCGCCATCAGGCCGCGCGTCAGGGTGCGCTTGTCCACCGGCTTGCCGACGATGTCCCCGACCGCGAGGAACATGCCGGTCGACTCGACCAGCGTGACCATCATCACGATGCACATCGCGGCCACCGCCGTGACGTGGAAGGTCGGCCAGCCGAAGTGGAACGGCGTGACGAGGGCGATGAGCGGGCGGTCGCCGAGGCCGTCGAGGCGGAACAGTCCCAGCGGCCACGCGAGGCACAGCCCGGCGATCAGGCCGATCAGCACCGCGATGTTGGCCACGAACCCGGTGGCGAAACGGCTGACCACGAGGATCACCGCCAGCACGAAGGCAGCGACGCCGAGATGGACCGGCGCGCCAAAATCGGGGGCGCCGAAGCCGCCGCCGGCCCAGTTGATGCCGACCGGCAGCAGCGTCACCCCGATGATGAGGATGACCGTGCCCGTCACCAGCGGCGGGAAGAAGTTCGCAAGCCGCGCGAAGAACGGCCGCAGCAGCAGCCCGAAGATCCCGGCGCCGATCGTGGCGCCGAAGATGCCCGGCAGGCCGATGGTCGGGTCCTGCGCCATCGCCACCATCGGGCCCACCGCCGCGAAACTGACGCCCATGATGACCGGCAGGCGCACGCCGAACATGCCGATGCCGAGCGACTGGATGAGGATCGCGAGGCCCGTCACCAGCAGATCGCAATTGATGAGGTAGGCGACCGTCTCGGCCGGCAGGTTCATCGCCGCACCGAGGATCAGCGGCGGCGCCACGGCGCCCGCGCTCATCACGAGAACATGCTGCATCCCGTAGGCGAGGAGCTTCGGGAGGGGCGGAATGGCATCGACCGCGTCGACCTCGCGCGGCGTCCTCAAGGTGTCGGTCATGGGCGTAACCTCCGGGGGCCGCGCCGGGCCGGACCTCTGGCGGGTCCGTGTCGTCCGGTGCGGGATCGCGGCCCGCCGGGGAGGGGCGAGGCCGAGCATGCGCCGCCGAAATGGCTGGCCCCTAAAAGTTGCATGACGGCTAAGGAATGCTACGCGCGATTTTCGGAAGCACTTTGCGAAAAATCGCCAAGGTCCGCTGGGGCATGCTCCCGTATGCTCGGCCTCGCTGACGGCCCCGAGAGGGTGCGCCCGGCACGGTGTTCCTGTCGCCATGGGGCGGCATCTGGCCGTGCGGGGAACGCGCGTTGCATCGACGGCGCTTCCCCCATGCGGCGCGCCCGGAGAGTGAAGCGATGACGTCCCTGCTCCTGAGGAACGCCGACATCCTCGTGACGATGGACGAGGCCCGGCGCGAGATTCGCGGCGGCGCGGTCTATGTCGAGGACAACCGCATCGTCGCGGTGGGTCCCGCAGCCGAGGTACCGGCCCAGGCCGACACGGTGCTCGACATGGCGGGCCACGTGGTCATGCCCGGCCTCGTGAACACCCACCACCACATGTACCAGTCGCTCACCCGCGCGGTGCCTGCCGCGCAGGATGCCGAGCTGTTCGGCTGGCTGAAGGCGCTCTACCCGATCTGGGCGCGGCTGACGCCGGAGATGGTCCGCGTCTCGACGCAGACCGCCATGGCCGAACTGATACTGTCCGGCTGCACCACGTCGAGCGATCACCTCTACATCTACCCGAACGGCTGCCGCCTCGACGATTCCATCGAGGGCGCCGAGGAGATCGGGATGCGCTTCCACGCCGCCCGGGGCGCCATGAGCGTCGGAGAGAGCGACGGCGGCCTGCCGCCCGACTCGGTGGTGGAGCACGAGGCCGCGATCCTGAAGGACACGCAACGCCTGATCGAGCGCTGGCACGACCCGTCCCGCTTCGCCATGCGGCGGATCGTGGTGGCGCCGTGCTCGCCCTTCTCGGTGAGCCGGGGGCTGATGCGTGAGTCGGCCGACCTCGCCCGGCGCTACGGCGTCTCGCTCCACACGCACTTGGCCGAGAACGACAACGACGTCAGCTACAGCCTCGAAAAGTTCGGGATGACGCCGGCCGAATACGCCGCCGACCTCGGCTGGACCGGCCCCGACGTCTGGCACGCCCACTGCGTGAAGCTCGATGCGGCGGGCATCGCCCTGTTCGGCCGCACCGGCACGGGCGTCGCCCATTGCCCGTGCTCGAACATGCGCCTCGCCTCCGGCATCGCGCCGATCCGCCAGATGCGCTGCGAGGGCGTGCCGGTGGGGCTCGGCGTCGACGGCTCGGCCTCGAACGACGGCTCGCACATGCTGGGCGAGGCGCGTCAGGCCATGCTCCTCGCCCGCGTCGGCTTCGGGCCAGCGGCGATGACGGCCCGGGAGGCCCTGGAGATCGGCACGCTGGGCGGCGCCAAGGTGCTGAACCGGGACGACATCGGCGCGCTCGCCCCCGGTATGGCTGCCGACATCGTGGCCTTCGACCTGCGCGGCCTCGACATGGCCGGCGCCCTGCACGATCCGGTGGCGGCTCTTGCTTTCTGCGCGCCGCAGAAGGTGGCGTGGAGCATCATCAACGGCCGGATCGTGGTGCGCGAGGGCCGGCTCACGACCCTCGACACGCGGGCTCTCGCCGCCCGCCACAACGCGCTCGCCGCCACGCTGGTGAACGGCGAGGCGTGAGACGCCTCAGGCGGTCGCCTCCGGCGGGGCGACCGTCCACGGCTCCGCGAAGGTGAACTCTTCGAGGTTCACCCCGGCGCCGGCCCGGTCCACGACCACGAAGTCCTGCGCCTGCCCGAAGGGGGTGAGCACGCCGTGCCACGTGTTCCGGGCGTAGCAGACGCCCTGCCACGGGGCCGTGACGAAGGCCTGCGGGCGGCCCGGCGTCCCGTTCTCGTCGGGACAGACGATGACGAGGAACGGCGCGTTGGTGAGCGGGATGAAGGCCTGGGCGCCGAACGGGTGACGCTCCACCAAGCGGAACCCCAGCGGCAGCGGATAGGCCTGCGCCTCCACGAGCCCGACCACCACGCGGGATTCCTCGCCGGAGACGAGGATATCCGCGAGGTCGTGGAAGCGCCGGGCCTTGCCGGCATTCATCGGGCGCGGCTGCGTCACCGACTTGTCGATGACCTGCCCGAACGGCGCGAAGGCCTCGGCCGTCAGGGGCCGGGCGACGAGGGTGCGGTCGCTCATCGGCGGCCTCCCAGGACACGGAGGGACGGATGACGGTTCACGTCCTTGTAGAGCAGATAGCGGAACGGCCCCGGGCCGCCCGCGTAGCAGGCCTGAGGGCAGAAGGCGCGAAGCCACATGAAGTCCCCAGCCTCGACCTCGACCCAGTCGCGGTTGAGCCGGTAGACCGCCTTGCCTTCGAGCACGAACAGGCCGTGCTCCATCACATGGGTCTCCTCGAACGGGATCGAGGCGCCCGGCCGAAGGGTCACGATGTTCACGTGCATGTCGTGGCGCAGGTCGTCGGGGGAGACGAACCGCGTCGTCGCCCAGGCGCCGTCGGTGCCGGGCATGCTCGCGGGCTCGACGGCGGATTCGTGGGTGACGAACGAGGTCGGGCGGTCAAGGCCCTCCACCGGCTCGAACGCCTTTCGCACCCAATGGAAGCGCACGCTCTCGCCCGCCTCGTTGCGCAGCGACCACGCGGCGCCGGGGGCCAGATAGGCGTAGCTGCCCGGCCGCAGGGCGTGGGTGCCGCCGTCGAGGGTGAGGCGGGCTTGGCCCTCGACCACGAAGAGCACGCCCTGAGCCTGCGAATCCGGCTCGGGCTGATCGCTGCCGCCTCCGGGGGCGACCTCCATCAGGTATTGCGCGAAGGTCTCGGCGAAGCCCGAGAGCGGGCGGGCGATGATCCAGGCGCGGGTGCCGTCCCAGAAGGGCAGGGCGCTCGTCACGATATCCCGCATCACCCCGTGCGGGATCACCGCATAGGCTTCGGTGAAGACGGCGCGGCCGGTCATCAGCGCGGTCTGGCCGGGATGGCCGCCGCTCGGTGGGTTGTAGGGGGAATGCGTCATCGCCCGATCCGACACTGGTTCCGGCCGCCCCGAACGAGGGGCGCCCTCGGTGGCAGCTTAGCCGCCTCGCTCCCGGAGAGCCCGGGGGAAATTTCGTTGACAGTTTCAAACGGCTTCTGAAGATCCCCTCGCATGATCTCGCTCGAGAGCATCCGCATCTTCATGCGCTCGGCGGAGAGCGGCAGCTTCTCGGCGGCGGGGCGCTCGCTGCGCCTCTCGCCCTCGGTCATCAGCTATCGCATCCAGACGCTGGAGGAGCATCTCGGCTGCCTCCTCCTCACGCGCACCACGAGGCGCATGAGCCTGACGGAAGCCGGGCGCCTGTTCTATGATCGCTGCCTCGACATCACCGCCGCCGTGGAGCAGGCCGAGAAGAGCGTCGAGCAGGCGGGCGCGGCGCCGCGCGGTGCCTTGAAGGTCACGGCACCCATCGGACTCGGGCGGCGGGTGATCGCGCCCCTGGTTCCGCACTTCCGCGCCCGCCACGGCGAAACGGACGTGCGGCTGCGCCTGTCGGAACACCTCCTCGACCTCGTGCAGGAGGCGGTGGACGTGGCGGTCCGCCTGTCGCAGATGCGCGATTCCACCTTCACCCTGCGCAAGGTGGCCGAGATCGAGCGGGTGCTCTGCGCCGCGCCGTCCTATCTCGACCGCAATCCGGCGCCCGCCGAGCCGGCTGACTTGCTGACGCACGATTGCCTGCTGCTGCGTTTCCCCGGTTCCGAGCAGTTCCGCTGGACGCTGGTGGATGGCGAGGAAACGGTGACTCTGCCCGTCACCGGCCACATCGATTCCGATGATGGCGACACCCTCACCGACTGGGCGCTCTCTGGGGAGGGGATCGTCCTGAAGCCGCTGTTCGAGGTGGCGTCCTATCTCGCCGAGGGGCGCCTCGTCCCCGTTCTCGAACACACGCCGCCGACCACGGCGACGCTCGGCCTGCTCTACCCCTCGCGAAAGATGCTGTCGGCCCGGACCAAGACCTTCGTGGACATGGCCCACGAGGCCCTGCGCGCCCATGTCGGCGAGGGGCTCGCGTTGCTCGGCAAGCGGGTGGCCTAGTCGTCGATCAGGGCTTCGAGGCGCAGCGCCCCGATGCGGCCGACCTGCCGCAGGGCCTCCTGCCGCTCGGCCTCCGGCGTGTTGCCGAGACGCGCTTCGAGCCGGGCGAGGATCGTGTCGCGGTCGAGGCCCTTCACGGCGATGATGAAGGGGAAGCCGAATTTTTCGGAGTAGGCCGCGTTCAGCGCCTGCATCCGCTCGACGGAGGGGGCAGGCGCCTCCAGCAGGCCGCTGCCGCCCTGCTCGCTCATCGAATGGGCGGTCAGCTCGCCCCGGAGGGCGGCACGGCTCGCCAGTTCCGGGTGGGCGCGCAGCAGGGCAAGGCGGCGCGCCTCGTCGGCGCCCGCTACCGCCGCCTCCATCGCCGCGTGCAAGGCGGCGCGGGAGGCGAAGGGACGATGCGCATACGCGGCTTCCGCGACCCAGGGCGAGTGCTCGTAGATCTCGGCGAGGCGGGCGACGAACTCGCTCTTCGGCAGGTCGTTCAGCGCGGCAATGGCGATCACGGAGTGGCGTCCTTCTCAGGCCCCGGCGGGGTGGTGCTCGGCCCAGTGGCGGGCGATGTCGATCCGCCGGGTCACCCACACGTCGGGATGGCTCAGCACGTGGTCGAGGAAGCGGGCGAGGGACGGCAGCCGCGCGGGGCGCCCGACGAGGCGGCAATGCAGCCCGATGGAGAGCATCTTCGGCGCGGTGGCCCCCTCCGCGTACAGGCAATCGAAGGCGTCGCGCAGATGCGCGAAGAACTGCTCGCCCGTGGGGAAGCCCCCCGGCACCGAGAAGCGCATGTCGTTGGTGTCGAGGGTGTAGGGCACCACGATGTGCTGCTTCCCGCCGACGCGCACCCAGTAGGGCAGATCGTCCGCGTAGCTGTCCGAATCGTAGAGGAAGCCGCCCTGGTCCACCACGAGCCGCCGCGTGTTCGGGCTGTCGCGGCCGGTGTACCAGCCGAGCAGCTTCTGGCCGGTCAGGCCCTGGATCGTCTCCACCGCGCGGGCCAGATGCTCGCGCTCGATCTCCTCCGGCACGTCCTGATAGGACAGCCAGCGCCAGCCGTGGCCGGCGATCTCGTGCTCGTCGCGCAGGAAGGCTTCCACCACCATCGGGTTGCGGGCTAGGGCCTGCGCCACGCCGAAGATCGTGAGCGGCACGCCCCGCTCCCGGAACAGGCGCAGCACCCGCCACACCCCCGCGCGGGCGCCGTACTCGTACAGGCTCTCCATGCTCATGTGGCGGTTGGGGAAGGGCAGGGCGCCCGCGATCTCCGAGAGGAAGACCTCCGCATGGGGATCGCCGTCGAGCACAGAGCGCTCGCCGCCCTCCTCGTAGTTCAGCACGAACTGCACCGCGACGCGGGCGCCGTTCGGCCAGCGGGGATTGGGCGGAGTCGGGCCGTAGCCGATGAAGTCGCGGGGGGCGTCGTCGCCGGGGAGGGGAGCGGTCACGGGAGAGGATCCTGCGAAGGGGGCGGAAAAGTTAGCGCGCGGCGAGCCAGCGTGCGAGTTCCGCCCGCTCCTCGGGCTGCATGTCGGTGATGTTGTTCGGCGGCATGGCGTGGGTCAGCACCGCCTGCATGCGGATCGCCGAGGCGAAGCGCGCCACATGCTCGGGGGTGTCGAGGAGCACGCCCTTGGGCGGGCTCGCCATGTCCGGCCATTGCGGCTCAGCGGCGTGGCACATGGCGCAGCGGGTGCCGATGACGTTCATCACGCTCTCGTCCACCGGCGGGTGCGCGGCCGAGGCGAGGCTCACCGGCTGCACGGGGGCGGCCTCGGCGGAGGCGGTCCAGCCGATCCGCTCGCGGGCGACGGGGGAGGAGGCGATGCTGATCGCCGCCGCGATGGCGACGCAGGCGGTGGCCACGCCCCAGGTCCACCAGCGGTCGCCGCCCCCGGCGTTGCGGACGTTGAAGAAGTGGCGGACCACGCCCCCCGCGATCACCACGAGGCCGACGATCATCCAGCTATAGGGCGAGGACCACGCCAGCGGGTAGTGGCCCGACAGCATGAAGAACAGCACCGGCAGGGTGAGGTAGTTGTTGTGCGAGGAGCGGTTCTTCGCCTGCTTGCCCCAGGCGGGATTCGGCACGCGGCCCGCGACCAGCTCGGCGATGGCCTTGCGCTGGTTCGGCATGATGACGAAGAACACGTTGCCAGTCATCCAGGTGGCGATCACGGCGCCCGTGTGCAGCATCGCCGCCCGGCCGGAGAAGACCTGCTGGAAGCCGAAGGCGAGGGCGACCACCGTGAGGAACACCGCCGTGGCCAGCAGCGGCGGCCGGTTGGCCAGGGGCGAGCGGTTCAGCCCGTCGTAGATCAGCCAGCCGAGCGCCAGGGCGCCGATGCCGATGAGCGCGCCGGTCAAGGGCGAGATCACCCGTACCGCCGGGTCGATCAGGTAGAGGTCGGCCTGCCCGTAATAGACCCAGCACAGCAGGAAGAAGCCCGACAGCCAGGTCGAGTAGGATTGCCATTTGTGCCAGATCAGGTGCTCCGGCATCCGGTCCGGCGCGACGAGATACTTGCGCACCTGATAGAAGCCGCCGCCATGCACCTCCCAGGCCTCGCCGCCCTTGCCGACGGGGATCGCGGGGATCGCGCGCAGGCTTGCGTCGAGGTGCATGAAGTAGAACGAGGCGCCGATCCAGGCGATCGCCGCGACGACATGGGTCCAGCGAATGAGGAAGCCGCCCCATTCGTGCAGGATCGGATACATGGGACGGGTCCCTCTCGCTCGGGTGATGCCGGCCGGGCTCGGCGCGGGATCGCAGCAAGAGGTGTGCCCCGAAGCCGGGCCGGCGGCGAGCCGTCCGGCGGGTAAGGTCTTTCAAAACGCTTCGAAAGATGGAGGGCGGTTTTCGGGTTGCGCCGCCGCCGCGCCGCGTGCTCGTCTCGCGCATCCTCCGCGAGACCTTTCCCATGGGCCACCTGTCCACCCACGTCCTCGACACCACCGCAGGCCGTCCCGCCGCCGGGGTCGCCATCGAACTGCGCCGCCTCGGCGCCGACGGGTCGAGCGAGCCTGTCGCGTCCACCGTCACCAACGCGGACGGCCGCACGGACGGGCCGCTCCTCGAAGGCGCGTCCCTGCAAGCGGGCACCTACGAACTGCTGTTCCATGTCGGCGCGTATTTCGCCCGGACGGGGGCGGGGCCGGAGCAGCCGTTCCTCGACGTGGTGCCCGTGCGGTTCGGCGTCACCGACCCGGCGGCGCGCTATCACGTCCCCCTCGTCGTCACGCCGTGGAGCTATTCCACCTATCGCGGAAGCTGACGCCTCGATTGCGCGACGGGGCGTTTCGCGCGAGACTCTGGTCAGCCGCAGGAGACGCGACCATGCGCGCCCTCACATCCGCAGCCATCCCGTCCGCCGAGATCCGGCCGGCGCGGACGATCCTCGTCCTGGCGACGATCCTCGTGCTCCTGGTCGCGGGCGCGGCGGCGCTGCGGGCTCCCGCCGCGATCGCCGATCCCGACCTCGCGCGGCTGCTCCGCTTCATGGCGGCGATGAAGGGCGTCTTCGCCCTCGCGGCATTCGCGGCCTGCTACTGGCGCCTCGCCCGGCCCGCGACCCCTTGGCGGGTCGCCGTCTATGTCGCCGCGCCGCCGGCCATGGCGGGCGGAGCATTCGCCCTGTTCGTCTTTCAGAATGTCGCCCTGGCAGCAGCGGGCCTGCATCTCGGCCTGTTCGCCGTGCTGGCCGCCGCGCTCACCGACCGCGACTTTCTGCCCGACTTCCCCAGCCGTTTGAATCGGCCAGTCGATTTGGACTAATTCGACTTTTAGTGCACGTTCCGCGTGTACCGAGCCGCTGCCATGCCTCCCTAAGAAGGCACGACGCTCGGGCGCGGAGGAAACATGAACGAGATCGTCAAGCCGGACTCGCTGATCGTCGCCCAGGCCGAGAGCCTGACGGAGACCTTCTTCGGAGGCTGCCCGCACGATTGTCCCGACACCTGCTCGATGCTGTTCGACGTCAAGGACGGCCAGCTCCAGGGCGTGCGCGGCAACCCGGACCACCCGATGACCCGCGGTGGCCTCTGCGTGAAGCTCAAGGATTACGAGAAGCGCCACTACCATCCCGACCGGCTACTCTACCCGATGAAGCGGGTCGGGCCGAAGGACTCAAAGGAGTTCGAGCGCATCACCTGGGACGAAGCGCTCGACACCATCGTCACCCGCTGGAAGGCGATCATCGATAGCCACGGGCCGCAGGCCATCGCGCCTTACAGCTACCTCGGCAACCAGGGCCTCGTGCACGGGCTGAACGGCGGCGAC
>NZ_JAKSXZ010000084.1 GCF_022829465.1 Methylobacterium sp. J-067 | reverse complement strand
TTGGCGGGTCGGTGGCCGACGGCGGAGTAGACGGGCGGAGGGATGGAGTGCGTGCAGGGACCCACGTGGCGTCGGTGGTTGCGGTGGGCAAAGCCGGCGACGAGCGCCAGATCCAGAACGTGGCGGCGGGTCGCGTGAGGGCGTGCGCGACGGACGCGGTGAACGGGAGCCAGCTGTACTCGGTGGCGTCGACGACGACGGGCCAGGTGAGCTCGCTGTCGACGGGTGTGGCGTCGGCGAACGCGTCGATCACGTCGCTGTCGACGGGTGTGGCGTCGGCGAACACGTCGATCACGTCGCTGTCGACGGGCGCGGCATCGGCGAACACGTCGATCACGTCGCTATCGACGGGAGTGGCATCGGCGAACACGTCGATCACGTCGCTGTCGACGGGAGTGGCATCGGCGAGCACGTCGATCACGTCGCTGTCGACGGGAGTGGCATCGGCGAGCACGTCGATCACGTCGCTGTCGACGGGAGTGGCATCGGCGAACACGTCGATCGCATCCCTGTCGACGAGGCTTGCGCCGCTGACGAGCCCTGCGCCTGCGATCGGTGCGGGGTCGACGGCGAGCGGCACCTATGCGGTGGCGTTGGGCAACCAAGCGAGCTCTTCGGGCAGTTACGCGGTGTCGCTGGGATATCAGGCAAACGGCGCCGGTGAGGCATCGGTCGCGCTCGGCGTGATCTCGAAGGCCTACGGACAGAACTCGGTCGCCATCGGCAACAACGCGAACGCGAGCGGGACGGACACAGTGGCGATCGGCCGTAGCACGATCGCGAGCGGGATGAACGCCACGGCGGTGGGCATCTCGTCGAGTGCGACGGTGGCGGGGAGCGTGGCGCTGGGCGAGAGCGCTACAACGTCGGCGGGGGTGGGCGTGTCGTCGGTGGCGATCGGCGGGACGACGTATGGCGGGTTTGCGGGCGCATCGCCGGTGAGCGTTGTGTCGGTGGGCAGTGCCGGCAAGGAGCGCCAGATCCAGAACGTGGCGGCGGGCCAGGTCACGGCGTCCTCGACGGACGCGGTGAACGGCAGCCAGCTGTACGCAGTGGCCTCGACGACGACGAGCCAGGTGGGTTCGCTGTCGACGGCGATCACGAGCGTGGGCAGCAGCGGTGTCACCTCGCTGTCGACGGGTCTGAGTGCCGCCAACAGCTCGATCGCCTCCCTATCGACGGCGATCACGAATGTCGGCAGCAGCGGCGTGACCTCGCTGTCGAGCGGTCTGACCGCGACGGGCAGCTCGGTCGCCTCGATCTCGACGGGTCTGAGTGCGGCGGGGAGTTCGATCGCGTCGCTGTCGACGGGTGTGACGTCGCTGTCGACGGGCCTGTCTGGTGCGGCGAGCCAAGTGACCTCGCTGTCGAGCGGTCTGACCGCGACGGGCAGCTCGGTCGCCTCGATCTCGACGGGTCTGAGTGCGGCGGGGAGTTCGATCGCATCGCTGTCGACGGGCGTGACGTCTCTGTCGACGGGCCTGTCTGGCGCGGCGAGCCAGGTGACCTCGCTGTCGAGCGGTCTGACCGCGACGGGCAGCTCGGTCGCCTCGATCTCGACGGGTCTGAGTGCGGCGGGGAGTTCGATCGCATCCCTGTCGACGGGCGTGACGTCGCTGTCGACGGGCCTGTCTGGCGCGGCGAGCCAGGTGACCTCGCTGTCGAGCGGCTTGACCGCGACGAGCAGCACGGTCGCCTCGATCTCGACGGGTCTGACTGCGGCGGGGAGTTCGATCGCATCCCTGTCGACGGGCGTGACGTCTCTGTCGACGGGCCTGTCTGGCGCGGCCAGCCAGGTGACCTCGCTGTCGAGTTGTCTGACCGCGCCGGGCAGCTCGGTGGCCTCGAACTTGGCGGGTCTGGGGGCGGCGGGGTGTTCGATCGCATCCCTGTCGACGGGCGTGACGTCTCTGTCGACGGGCCTGTCTGGCGCGGCGAGCCAGGTGACTTCGCTGTCGAGTGGTCTGACCGCGACGGGCAGCTCGGTGGCCTCGATCTCGACGGGTCTGAGCGCGGCGTGGAGTTCGATCGCATCCCTGTCGACGGGCGTGTCGTCCCTGTCGACGGGCCTGTCTGGCATTACGAGACAGGTGGGCGCGCTGTCGAGCGGGGTTAGCACCGTGAGCGCCACGGTGTGGACGCTGGAGCATGAGTCGCTGCAGTGG
>NZ_JAKSXZ010000082.1 GCF_022829465.1 Methylobacterium sp. J-067 | reverse complement strand
GCCGAGGAGCAGCGCAAGGCCGGCATGCGGCAGATGGCCGACGGCTTCGAGGCGGCGGTGGGCGGGATCATCGGGATGGTCTCGTCCTCGGCCACTGAGCTGCAGGCCACGGCCGGCACCATGAGCGGCACCGCCGCCGAGACCGCCGCCCAATCGACGGCCGTCGCGGCCGCCGCCGAGGAGGCCGGCAGCAACGTCGCCACGGTCGCGGCGGCGGCCGAGGAACTGGGCTCGTCGGTCCAGGAGATCGGACGGCAGGTGGACGGGTCCGCCAGCATCGCGCGGGAGGCGGTGATCGCGGCCGACCAAACGGGGGCTCTGGTGCAGGACCTCAGCGCCGCCGTGGAGCGCATCGGCGACGTGGTGGGGCTGATCTCCTCCATTGCGGGCCAGACGAACCTGCTCGCCCTGAACGCGACCATCGAGGCGGCGCGGGCCGGCGAGGCCGGCAAGGGCTTCGCCGTGGTGGCCGCCGAGGTGAAGGAACTCGCGAGCCAGACGGGGCGGGCGACGCAGGAGATCGCCGCGCAGATCAGCCGGATCCAGGGCTCGACGGGCCAGGCGGTGGCGGCCATCGGCGGCATCACCCAGCGGATCCGCGACATCAGCGCCACGGCGACCTCGATCGCGGCGGCGGTGGAGCA
>NZ_JAKSXZ010000080.1 GCF_022829465.1 Methylobacterium sp. J-067 | reverse complement strand
CCTCCGGCGATCAGAGCGAGGGCGGTCAGAGCCTCGCCCGCGATGTCGAGGAACCGCAGGGCGCGGACGTGCGCGGTGTCGGGGCGAACGGGGGTGACGCCCTCCCATACGCAAATCGCGCCGGGGGCCTCCTCGTCCTCGCGGGCATCCGCCGACACACGCGAGCGAAGGTCGATCACCGGCCCGGAACGGCGCGGGCAGTCGGCGGCGAGGCGACCGGACGGGGCGGGCTGCGGGGCCGGCGCCGGGGTCCGGAAGGTGGACAGGGAGAGGTTCAGACCCTTCGCCCGCGCCACGGCGGTGTCGGCGGTGGAGTTGTGGGCGGCGTCGACCTCGGCCTCGTCCATCGCCC
>NZ_JAKSXZ010000079.1 GCF_022829465.1 Methylobacterium sp. J-067 | reverse complement strand
CGCGATCCGGTCGCAAAAAGACCAGCGATCAGGTCGTTTCCGACCCGACCGCCGTATGCTTGCCGAACATGACCGCCGGAGAAAAACGCTCTCGCGCCCCCAACAGTCACATTCCCTCTTCACGATGTAAGATATCTTCGCAGACGATCCGGGCCGTAAGGCCACGCGAACCGTTGCAAACTTGTTTTCCAGGCGGCTCGACGAAGATCCAGATGATCTTCTGAGCACGATGCCCGGACTGAGAAAGAAAAACGAGGACGGCGTTCATCCCGCCAATGGGACCCTGACAGGTCCCTGGTATCTAATAGCGCTGTCCGTGGAGCGGACCGGCGAACCGGCCATCCAGCTGACAGCACCCTTAGAAAGGAGGTGATCCAGCCGCAGGTTCCCCTACGGCTACCTTGTTACGACTTCACCCCAGTCGCTGACCCTACCGTGGTCGCCTGCTCCCCT
>NZ_JAKSXZ010000076.1 GCF_022829465.1 Methylobacterium sp. J-067 | reverse complement strand
CGATGGCATCCAGCGCAACCGCATGCCCGACGTCGTCGGCCGGCGGGCGGACCGGTGGGTTGATGTGCAGACCGGCCGGACCGGCGCAGCCGTAGTGGCTCTGCGTGCGCGGGGGGGCGGCGTGGCGGGGTGGGAGGGCCTGACGGGCGGTGTTGAGGCCGAGGAAGCCGCCCAGGGTGATGACGTTGCCGGTGTTCAACTCGTGGACGGCGGCGGAGATCTGGGCCGAGCCCCAGGGCTGGTCGTAGCGAAGCACGCCGACGAAGTCGGGCATGCGGTTGCGCTGGATGCCATCGGTGAAGCCGAAGCCGATGGGCTGGCCGGCGGCGTTGACGCCGAGGACGACCGGGATCAGCGAGTTGGCCTGACCGAAGATCTGCGTCGAGGTATTGCCGACGGTCGCGGAGAGCGCGGCGGTCGGGGCGTAGATCGGGGTACGGCGGAAGCTCGGATCTTCCATCGACAGGGTGGCGGAGAAGCCGTTGCCGATCGTGGCGGTGTAGGCGAGGAGGTTCGTGGAGGAGACGTCCGAGCCCGACGTGCCGGCCACGAACTCGAAGTCGTGGGCGTAGAAGTCGAAGAACGAGGACGCGCGACCGGCGGTCAGGCCGGCGAACTGCACGAAGGCCTTGTCCGTGTTGAGGAACTGCTCGACGCGGCCGAACTGATCGATGCCGGTGCCCGGGAAGGCGTTGGCGATACGGATCTGGGTGCCGGAGTGCAGGGTCGGGATGCCGGTGCGGCTGGCGGCCTCGATGCGCAGGAAGGCGCGGAGGGTGCCGTAACCGGTCTGGGTGCGGGCATCGACGTTGATGCGGGCGAGGCCGCGGTAGCCGCTGTAGTCACCGTTGCCCTGGCCACGGCCGAGGGGAGCCTGGTAGCCGTACTCGAAGCGGGCGCGGCCCGAGAGACGGAGGCAGGTGTCGGTGCCGGGAATGTAGAAGAAGCCGGCGCCGTAGGCGGAGCAGACACGCACGAATTCGATCGGGACCGCCTTCTTGACCGGAAGGTCGGCGGCCTGCACGGC
>NZ_JAKSXZ010000074.1 GCF_022829465.1 Methylobacterium sp. J-067 | reverse complement strand
GGATCCGCGAGATCAACAGCGTGGCGACGTCCATCGCGGCGGCGGTGGAGCAGCAGGGGGCGGCGACGCAGGGGATCGTGCGGAACGGGGCACAGGCCTCGGTCGGCACGTAGGAGGTGACGAGCAACATCGTGGCCGTGGCGCGGGCCGCGGAGGATACCGGTGGGGCGAGGCGGCAGGTCCTGTCGGCGGCGGGCGAATTGGCCCGCCAGTCCGAGGACCTGACGGCCGAGGTGGCGCGCTTCCTCAACACCGTCCGCGCGGCGTGATCTGCAGACGAAAAAGCCCCCCGTCCTGACCGGGCGGGGGGCTTTCGTCGTTCCGGGGAAGCTGCTTCACGCCGCGATGGCGATGCCATCCTTGACCGGGGCGATGCGGCTCGCGCGGAACTCCGCGATGAGCGCGGCATCGAGGTCGGCGAAGACCGTGTCCGGCCCCGCCTGGACGGCCGTCCGGTCCCGGCCGCTGCGGAACCATTCCAGGATCTGTTCCGGCAGGGATTCGAGGATCGCGCCGACCGGGTCGGTGCGGCCCTCCCCTGCGGCGGGCGGCTCCACCGCCGGGGCCTCGGCGCCGGATTCGGCCCGGCGATGGGCCTCCAGCGCCTCGCGCCACGCTGCGTCGGCGGCGATCCGGCGGCGCTCGGCGGCCTCGCGGGCCGTCGCCTGGGCGAGGATCGCGCGGGTCGTCTCGCGCGCCTCGTCGCGGGCGGCCTCGGCCTCGAAGCGGGTGAGCAGGGCGACGACGCTGCGGATCTCCGGGCTCTCCCAGCCCTCGCAGGCCGCGATGGCGTGCTCGATCATCCGCCGGGACAGGCCCGCGCCTTTCGCGCCGCCCGCCGCCGTGTGGGCGGTCTCCCGCCACGCCGCGAGCACCGCGTGCATCGCCGGCAGGAGCGGCGCAGGCAGGCCCGCCTTCTCGTGCAGGTCCGCGACGGCGCGGGGATCGCGCATGGCGCGGGCGACGCCCGCATGGTCGAGGCCCGACAGGTCGGCGAAGGCGGTCTGGGCGAACTCGATCCGGCCGGACAGGATCGCCCGCAGGATCAGCCCGGCATTGAGCTGGTGGCTCGCGCGCAGGTAGCTCACGAGGCGGGAGGTCGCCGCCGCGCCGGCCCCGGCGCTGAGGTCGAGGGCCGTCCGCTCCGCCACCTCGCGGTTCATGCGCTCGCAGCGCGCCTCCCCGAGCCAGCCGCGCTCGGTGGCGAAGGCCGACAGGCTGCGGGCCAGGGCGACGGCCACGGCGTGGCGCACCTCCGGCGGCAGGTCGTGGCGGGCGAGCAGCGCCTCGCGCAGGTCGGCCTCGTGGCCGAAGCGCTCGATCATCCGCAGGAGACGCCCCCCGGTGATCCGCGCGGTCGGGTTGCCCGCGAGCGCCACGAGGGTCGGCAGGTCGGCGATCTCGGCGAGCGCCCCCGAGACGGCGGGGGTGAGGTGATGGCGCCGGGCAATGGCCGCCCGCGCGTCCTCGTCGCCGAGCGCCGCCGCCTCCACGAGGTCCGCCTCGGTGAGGACGGGGGAGCGCGCCAGGATCGGTTCCGCCACCGCGAACGCGTCGCAGGACAGGGCGACCACGATGGGACGCGGGCTGCGGGCGGAATCGGCGCAGACCTCCGCGAGCGCCCGGCGCACCGAGGGGGCCGGGTCGTCGAGGAGGCTGAGCAGCGCCGTCTTGGCCTCCCAGAGGGCGTCGGTGTCGAGGTCGCCGTAGAGATAGGCCCGCGCCAGCGCCGCCCCGCCCTGCGCCCGGCGGTCGGCCGGGGCGTTCAGGGTCAGGGCCAGGAATTGGCGGATGATCATGGACTTCTTGATCATGGGCCTCTCCGGGGCGCGAACAGGGAATTCGGAAGGGGGGCCGCGCCGAACTCCGCCGGGCGGCGGGGCGGCAGGGGCGCGTGGACGAGGGCCGGGCCGGCCGGCACCGGACTGTCCGCGAGGCTGCCCGTCGTCGCCGGGACGTCCTCGGGATCGGCCGAGGCCAGCATCGCCGCCGGGGCGGCGCTCGGGCCTTCGTCGGAGCGCGGGAAGTAGGAGGGCGCCGGCCGGGCCGTGGCGGTGCCGGAACTGCGCCCCTGCCAGAGCTTGGCGGCGGCGTCGGTGGCGGTGACGCGACGGTCGGTCTGGAACAGGCTGCGCAGGTCCGATCCGCCGCCGAAGGCCGTCGCCGTCATGGCGTAGGCGGCGGCGGAAGCCGGCACCTCGCCCCCCTCGGGACGGGACAGCACCACGACGGGATTCGTGCCCTGCGCCGCCCCCTGGGCCGCCGCCGCGAGGCTGGCATAGAGCTCGGCGGCCGTGCGCGGGCGGCCGGTGCGGTCGTAGAACAGGGCGCGGTTGGCGGCCGCCGCCTCGGGCAGGTCGAGGGCGGCGGCGCGCTCCGGGAAGGTCTTGGCGGTGGCGATAAGGCTCGCCGCGCCCTTCGCCCCCAGCACATGGGCGGCGTAGAGGTCCCCCGGCGTCGGCTCGTGGCCCAGGGCCGCCTGGAGCGCCTGCGCGTTCTTCTGGGTGAGGGCGCCGGCCAGGACGGCGGCCACCTTCGGGTCGCGCCGCAGGTCGAGGATCGCCTGCTTCTGGGAGGGGTCGGCGACGGCGTAGGTGCCGTCGGACTGGCGGGAGATGGCATCCGCCTCGGCCTGCAGGCCGAGCTGCGGGCCGGCGTTCTTCATCGTCCCGAGCCAGGTCTGCTCGATGAACTGGAACAGCCCCGTGGCCGAGGAGGTCGGCGCCTTGGCGGAGGGGTCGAGGGCCGATTCGCGGCGGGCGGTGGCGAGGAGGTAGTCGAACCCGACCCCCGTGGCGCTCGCCCCGTCGCGGATCGCCTGCACGACCGGGGCCGGCGCCGGGCGCACGAGGGCCGGGGGCGTCGGGATCTCCGGGGGGCTGGCCGTGGTGGTGAACAGGAACATCCGGCGTCGGCCAGTCTGGTGGGACCGGCCGACCCTGCTCCCGCTATGGTAAACAAAGCCTCAAGGATGACGGGGACTTAACGGGGGCTTGCGCCGCTAACGCTCGGTGAACTCCGCCGCCCCCTTGGGTCGACGCATGGTGAAGCGGCTTTCGGCCGTGATGTGGAAGTAGTCGAAATAGCCGCCGCGCATGATCGGATGCATCGCGCCGGTATCGACCATGCCGTCCGAGACGAAGCGGTCCTCGACGTAGATCGAGACCACCTGCCCGATCACGAGGAAGTTCTCGGCCTCGCCGCCGCCGAGGGGCACCAGTGGCACCGTCTGCAGCCAGCGGCATTCGAGGGCGGCGGGGGAGGCGGCCACGCGCGGCGGACGGACCTTCTGCGAGGGCGCCGTCTCCAGCTTGGCGAAGGCGAACTCGCTCTCCCCGCGCGGCAGGGGCGCGGAGGAATCGTTCATCCCGTCGCGCAGGTCCCAGGTGGCGAGGCTGCACACGAACTCGCCCCCCTCCTCCGCGAAGGTCATGGCGTCCTTCCGCCCGGAGGACGAGAAGGCCACCATGGCATCACCCACCGCGTTGAAGAACGAGTAGGGCGCGAGGTTCAGGCGGCCCTGCTTGTCCATGGCGCTGATCCAGCCGATGGGCCGGGGCGCGACGATGGCCTTCAGCGGGTTGTGCGGCAGGCTGCGGGCGTCGCGGGGCAGGTCGAGATCGTAATGCACGAAGGCCTCACAGGGTGGTGACGATGTCGGCGAGCGCCGGCCGGGGCCGGTCCGAGGGGATCTCCCGCCCCTTCCCGATATGCACGTAACCCGCGAGACGTTCCTGCGGCGCGAGGCCCAGCGCGTCGAGCACCCGCCGGTCGTAGGCGTGCCACTCGGTGAGCCAGGAGGTGGCGTAGCCCATGGCGTTGGCGGCGACGACGAGGTTCATCGAGACCGCCCCAGCCGAGAGCACCTGCTCCCATTCCGGGATCTTCACATGCGGTCCCGCCCGCGACACGACGGCGACGACGACCGGCGCGTGCTGCAGGCGGCGGCGCTCCTGGTCGAGCCTGTCCGGCCCGGCCTCGGGGTTGTCGGCGGCGAAGGCGGCGGCGATGATCTCGCCGACCCGCGCCCGCGCCTCGCCCGCGATGACGATGAACCGCCAGGGGGCGAGCTTGCCGTGGTCCGGCACCCGCGCGGCGAGGGTGAGCAGGGTCTGCATCTCGTCCACGGAGGGGCCCGGCCCGTCGAGGAGGGGCGGCGGCACCGAGCGGCGGGTGCGCAGGAGGTCGAGTGTTGCGGTCATGGCTCCCGTCCGAAGGAGGTCGCGGCGTCTCCGGCGGGTGTCGCACGGGGCGCCGCCGCGCGAAAGGTGCGGCCTTGCCGCCGCCATGGTCGCGCGGCACAGGGGCGGCGGCGGGCGAGAGGACGGACGGCATGGGCGCGGGACGGCGGACGAGGCGGGGCATTCTGCCGGCGGCTCTGGCGATGGCGCTCGTGCCCGCCCTGGCCCTCGCGCAGCAGAGCCTCGTGCCCGGCACCGGCACGCCGCTGCTGACGCCCTCGATCACCAGCCCCGCGCTGCCGCCCTCCCTCCCCCCGGCCGAGCCCGACGCGCAGCTCACCCTGTCGGCGATCTTCACCGGCAGCGGCACGCCCCTGCGCGACGGCCTCGCATGGCGGATCTTCGACGACCGGGGCGAAGGCGCGCGGCCGGCCATCGTCGCCCGCTCCACCGAGGCCGAACCGCATTTCACCCTGCCGCCGGGGGCCTACGTCGCCACCGTCACCTACGGCTTCGCCAGCGCCTCGAAGCGCATCGTCCTCGGCGGGCAGGCCGCCAGCGACACGCTGCGGATCGCGGCCGGGGCGCTGAAGCTCTCCGGCGCGGTGGGCGACACCAAGATCCCGCCGGACCAGCTGAGCTTCTCGGTCTTCGTGCCGGTGGGGACGAACTCGGAAGGGCGCCTCGTGCGCTCGGGCATCCACACGGGCGAGTTGCTGCGCCTGCCCGAGGGCACCTACCACGTGGTCTCGACCTACGGGGAATCGAACGCCATCCAGCGCGCCGACCTCAAGGTCGAGAACGGCAAGGTCACGGAGGCGACCCTCAACCACCGGGCGGCGACCGTCACCCTGAAGCTGGTGGCCACCCCCGGCGCCGAGGCCTTCGCGGGCACCGCCTTCTCCGTGCTGACGCCGGGCGGCGACACGATCCGCGAGGCGATCGGCGCCTTCCCGCAGGTGACGCTGGCCGAGGGCGACTACGTCCTCATCGCCCGCCACGACGGGCAGGTCTTCACCCGCGAGTTCAAGGTGGAGAGCGGCCTCGACCGGGACATCGAGGTGCTGGCGAAGTCGGAGCCGAAGCCGGAGCCCGCTGCGGCGAACTGAGTTGCCTCGCCATCGCCCGGCGAAGCCCCGTTCGGTTCCATGTTCCGGCCATTAACATTTCCGTGGGGCGGCGGAACGATCGGCGCGAACGGGCCATTCTATGCCGCCCGTTCCGGGTGGTTGGAGAATTCCATGCGCCGTCTCGTCCTTGCCTCGCTCGCCGCCGCGCTGCTCGCCGGTCCCGCCCTGGCCGCCGAACACAATGCCACCCCGCCGACCGTGGCGCCGAAGTTCGTCAGCGTCCCGCAGGATGCGGTGCTCAGCTACAACCTGATCGGCCTGAACGTCACGGACGCGCAGAACAACACCGTCGGCGAGATCAAGGACCTCGTCATCGAGAGCCAGAAGCTGTCGGGCTACATCCTGTCCGTCGGCGGCTTCCTCGGCATGGGCGAGCGCTACGTGGTCGTCGGCCCCGATTCCATCGCGCTGGGCTACGATGCCGACGCCAAGAAGTGGAAGGCGATCATCGGCGCCACCAAGGACCAGCTGAAGTCCGCGCCGGAGTTCAAGTACGACGGCAAGTTCAAGCGCTGAGCGGCGCCGGCCCCTCCCCCCTTGGGAGGGGCCCTCTCACGCGTCCTTGTCCTCGCCCGAGCGCAGCAATTCCCCGGCGACGTCGGTGAGGCGCGGCGGCTCGATCCGCACGAAGGGCAGCGGGCGGCACACGGCCAGGGCCGCGAGGCCGAACCGGGCGGTCATCAAGCCGTTCATCACCCCCTCCCCGAGCTTGGCCGAGACGCGGGCCGCGAGGCCGAGCCCCAGCACCTGCTGCATCATGCTCTCGCCGACCGCCATGCCGCCGGTCACGGTGAGATGCGCCAGCGCCGAGCGGGCGAGTCGCAGGAAGCCGAGGAAGCCCGGCCGTCCGCCGTAGATCGTCGCGATCCGGCGCAGCAGCCGCACCCCCGCGAACAGCACGAAGGCGACATCCACGATGGCGCGGGGGCTGAGCGCCGTCACCGCCGAGACCTGCTTGGCCGTCGCCGCGATGGCGTTGCGCGCCTGCCGGTCGAGATCGGTCAGCAATTCCCGCTCCGCGAGGCCGATCCGGTCGTCCACGTCGAGGATCGCATCCGCCGAGGCGTCGAGGCGGGCGCGGGCGGCACTCAGCCGGTCGCGGCCGGCATAGAGGGTGGAGACCTCCTTCACCACGGCGAGCGCCCCGGAATGGTCGCGGGTGGCGATGGCGTCGATGGCCGATTGGCGCAGGCGCTCGATCCGCTTCTCCCGCCGCAGGCCCGCCAACTCGCGCCCGAGGATGACGGCGAGCGCCAGCAGCGCGACGACGAGGAGGGCGAGCGCCACCCAGCCGAGCCAGGGCGCCGCCTGGAACAGCTCGGCGATCATCCGCTCGACGGAGAGGCCGATCCCGAGGGAGACGAGGCCGCCCGCCGCCGACCAGAACAGCGCCCCCCAGGGGGACCGGCTCTTCGGCGCCACCGGCACCGGCACGCCGTCGGCGGCGTCCACGATCTCGAAGGGCTCCTCGACGATCACCGGGGCGGGGGCGGCGCGCTCCGGCGGCGGCGCGAAGCCGGGGCCGGGCGGCGGCTCGGGGGACAGGCGGAAGGCGCGGGGTTTCTGGCCTGAGGTCATCGCGAGGGATCCGAGAGAGTCAGGCGAGCCGGTCGCCGATCAGGAACTGCATCGCCCGGTCGAGGCGGATCTGCGGCAGGTGGCCGGGGCGGCCGTGGGCATCCGGCCGGATGAGCGGCGGGCGGAAGCGCGGGAAGCGCAGGGAGCCGGGTGCGACGGCGCCCTCCAGCACCGCCTCCGGCCGGGCGGGCAACTCGCCTGGGAAGACCGCCGCCTCGCTCTGGCCGTCGAAGGTCTCGTCGCCGACCACCTCCCCGGCCTCGGGCGTGCCCGCCACCGCACGCAGCACCTCGCCGTCGTCGTGGACGGTGGTCTCGCGGGTCGCCCGCACGGAGGCCAGCGCCACCGTGCCGACGCGGGCGCCTGCCGCTTCCGTGCGGCGCATGGCGCGGGAGACGAGGAGGCGCAGCAGCGCGTCGAGCCGGTCGTGGCTGGTCTGGTGGAGGTGGTCGGCCTTGGTGGCCGCGAACAGCACCCGGTCGGCGCGGGGGGCGAAGAGGCGCGACAGGATCGAGTTGCGGCCGATGTTGAGGCTGAGCAGCACCGCATCGATGGCCTCCTCCAGTTCGGCGAGCGCCGTCGGGCCGGCATCCACCGCCGAAAGGACGTCCACCAGCACGATCTGCCGGTCGACCCGCTGGAAATGGTCGCGGAAGAACGGCGTCACGACCTTGGACTTGTAGGCCTCGAACCGGCGCTGCATCAGCCCCGCGAGGCTGTCCGGGTCGATGGTGTCGGGCAGGCGGTCGAGGGGGGCGAAGGTCAGCGCCGGGGAGCCGGCGAGGTCGCCCGGCATCAGGAACCGCCCCGGCGGGGTGGTGGCCACCGCCTCCGGCCCGGCCCGCAGCGCCGAGAGGTAGGTCTTGAACGCGTCGCTCGCCCGCTCGGCGGCGATCTCGTCGAGCGGCGAGGCCGGGTCAAACCCCTGGAGGGCGGCGAGCCACGGGGCGGCGATGGCGGCGCGGCCGGGCCGCCGCGTGCCCGCGATGGTCGAACGCGACCACGCCACGTAGTCGGTCTCGATGAGGGCGAGGTCGAGGAGCCATTCGCCGGGGTAATCGACCACGTCGAGCATCAGCGTCGCCGGGCCGGAGCGCCAGCCGGCGGCGCGCTCGTAGGCGATCTCCAGGCGGAACTGGCTGATCCGGTCGGTGGAGCGCGGCCACGCGCGGGCCTCGGTGAGGGTCGCGAAATGCTCCTCGAAGGGGAAGCGCGGCACGTCGTCGTCGGGCTGGGGCACGAGGCGGGCGCGGCGCAGGCGCCCCTCCTGCGCGGCGGCGAAGGCCGGCAGGGCGTGCGTCTCCACGAGGTGGTGGATCAGCGCCGTGGTGAACACCGTCTTGCCCGAGCGGGCGAGGCCGGTGACGCCGAGACGGAGCGTCGGCTGGACGAGGAGGTCCTGGGACGCCTCGGCGAAGGCGCGCAGGGCCGAGCCGGCGCGGGAGGTGAAGTCGGTCAAGGGAGGGGGCACGGGCCGGCGACGGTTGGAAAGGGGCGGGCGTCAGGTGGCGCGGGGACGGCGTGGCTGCAAGGGTGTTCGATGCGGCTGCGCCGACTCTCCCTCCCCAGCAGAGGGGGGAGGGAGTGCAGTCTGCCCCGTCAGTCCTTCGCCGCGCTCTCGCGGGGCGGCCCATCCTGTGTGAGCCGCCCGATCGCGCCCGCGACGAGGTCCGGCCCGGCGCGGAGGGTGCCGAGTTCCACCGCCGACATGACGAGCATCACGGCGGCGAGGTTGGGCAGGGGCGATCCGTCCGGCGCGAACAGGTGAAGGTCGTCGCCCGGCTTCACGCCGACGCTGCCCGCGATCCGCGCGGCATAGGCATTAATGCGCACCTCGTCGCCGGAGCACAGGGGGGCCGGCAGGCGCAGGTCGAGCAACGGGAGGCCGGCGGCGATGGCCGGCAGCAGGGCCGATTCCGCCACCATCCTGTCCGGGCTCGGCACCCGGCTGCCCGATAGCAGCGCGGAGGGGTCCGCGACCGGGCGCGGGGCGGGTGTCGCCCGCGTCCCGAGGCCGGAGGCGATGTCGGCCACCGGACGGGGTGCGGCGATCCGGGTGCGGGGGCGGCCACCGAGGCGGGCGAGGGGCGACCAGGGCTGGACCCGCAGGCCCCCCGCCGGCGCGCGCCGCGCCGCCGCGACGCGGGGGGCGCCGCCCGGCCGGTGGCGGGCGAGGAAGCGGGCGCGCAGGGTCTTGCTGAGCCCGCGCGGCGCCAGCGTCGTCGAGACGGCGGGCGTCGCGACGGAGGCCCGGCCCAAACTCAGGCCGGCGCTCCTGCACTCGGAGGGCGCCCAGCGGCGCACGATGGCGAGCGCGCTGCGGCGCTCGTAGTCGCGGTAATAGCGGCGCAGGAGCCGCGCGGCGGCGTCGGCCCCGTCGGCCAGCGTGGCGAAGGCGGTGTGCCCCTCCCCGTCGGCGCCGATCTCGCCGGGCCAGCGGGCCGACTTGATGCACCAGCCGTTGTTGAGCCGCACGCAGCGGGCGACGTAGGGCGGGTCCTTGCTGAGGCTCGCCGTGAGGGCCAGCGCCCGGGGCCGGAGCGCCTCAGCCGTCTGCGCGTGCCAGTTCGACACCGCCCGCGTCGCCGGGTCGAAGCGCGGCGCCTCGGCCGGCCCGGGACTCGCCGGGGGCAGGAGCGGGTGCGACGGCAGGGCGGCGTGCAGGCTGCCCCACAGGCTCGCGGTGGCGAGGAGGAGACTCAGCAGCACGGGCCGCCCATCGAACCTCTCACGGGTTCAGCACCTTGAGGGCCGCCTCGTGCAGCCTGGGGTCGCCCGCCGCGACCACCCGGCCCCCCTTGGCGGCGGAACCGCCGTCCCAGGCGGTGACGCGCCCGCCCGCGCCCTCGATGATCGGGATGAGCGCGCAGATGTCGTAGGGCTTCAGCCCAGCCTCGACCACGAGGTCGACCTGCCCCGCCGCGAGCATGCAATAGGCGTAGCAATCGGTGCCGTAGCGGGAGAGGCGCACCCGCCCCTCCAGGGAACGGAAGCGCTCCGCCTCCTCGCCGTCCGCGAACAGGCGCGGGTCGGTGGTGGCGAGGAGCGCCTGGGCGAGGTCGCCGCAGCGGCGAGTGCGCAGGGTGCGCTCCCCGGCCGGGCCGCGCAGCCGCGCCGTATGCCCGTCGCCCGTGAAGATCTCGTTCAGGTAGGGCTGGTGCATCAGGCCGCGCACCGGCACCCCGTGGCGGGTGAGGCCGATCAGCGTGCCCCAGGTCGGCAGGCCGGCGATGAAGGCGCGGGTGCCGTCGATGGGATCGAGCACCCAGACGCATTCCGCATCCTCCCGCTCGGTGCCGAACTCCTCGCCGAGGATGCCGTGGCCGGGGAAGGCCTTGCCGATCAGCGCCCGCAGGACGACCTCCGCCGCCCGGTCGGCCTCCGTCACCGGATCGAAAGGCGCGCCGCCCCGCGCCTTGTCCTCCAGGGCGAATTGCGCCCGGAAGAACGGCAGGATCGCCTTGCCCGAGGCGTGGGCGAGGTCTTCCATGAACCGGCCGAGTTCGACGACGCTCATGCGGGAACTGCTCCGACGGGCCGGCGGCCCGCCGGCGGTCAGACGAAGGCTGGCGCGGGGCCCCGGCGTCAAGCCCCCTGCCCTACGACTTCGGGGGCCAGAGCCGCCGGGGCGGGCGCCTCCGTCCGAGGCCGCGGCGCGACCGTCGCGTCCGCCTCGGCGGCGGCGAGCACCGCCTCCACCGCCTCGTGCAGGGAGCGGGCGGTGATGTCCGCGTCGAGGGTGAAGGTCGGGCGCCGCTCCTCCTGACCGGTGAGCCACAGCCCGGCGAGCACCGGCACGGCGGGCATGCGCTGCCGCAGGCGGGCGATGAGCCGGTTCAGGTGCTGCGGCTCGCCGCCATGGGCGATGGAGACGACGCAGGCGATTTGTGCCGCCCCCGGATCGAGCCGGGAGAGCCGGGCCGAGGCGGTCTCGGAGAAGGGCACCGTCCGCGCGCCGATGCCCCGCTTGGCGAGGATCTGCGCCAGGATCGCCACGGCGGCGGCATCGAGGAAGCCCCGGCCGGAGATGCACAGCACCGCCCCCTCGCGGGTCCAGCCCTCCGGCAGGTCGCCGGGAATCGGATGCACCGGCAGGGGGCTGCAGGCCCCTTCGGCCTCGCAGACATCGGCCGGGTCCTTGTCCCGGTGCGCGCCGCCGACGGGGCCGTCCGCCCGGTCGGCGAGGTCGTCGATCAGTTCGGAGAGCGTGCCGCGCATGGCGCTCTTCTGGGCGGGGGTGAGGACGCCCCGCGCCGCGTCCCTGGCCGCCAGTTCGAGCGCCTTCAGCACCACGTCCTCGTAGTACGAGGAGAGCGAGCAATGCTGGAGGATCAGCTCGGCATGGCCCAGCACCTCCTCGGAATCGCCCGCGAGGATGCGCTGGTAGAAGTTCTGCACGGGTGTCAGCGCGGGCCTGTCGCCGAACAGCACATCGAGGAACTCGAGATGGTCGGCATGGCGCCCGAGCACCACGAGGCAGGCGGTGAGCGGCGTCGAGAGCAGCAGGCCCACCGGCCCCCACAGCCACGTCCAGAACAGCGCCGAGACCAGCACGGCGGTGGGCGAGAGGCCGGTCGACTGGCCGTAGAGCATCGGCTCGATCACCTGCCCGGTGATCGGTTCGAGGATCAGGAACAGGATCGCCGTGGCGATGGTCATGTTCCAGCCCGGCTCGATCGCGGCGGCCAGCAGCATCGGCAGCAGGGCCGAGAGGAAGGCGCCGAGATAGGGCACGAAGCGCATCAGCGCCGAGACGATCCCGCACAGGACCGGATTCGGCACCCCGATCAGGTAGAGCCCGGCGCCGATCACCACGCCGAAGGCGGTGTTGAGGGCGAGCTGGGCCACGAAGTAGCGCGAGAGCCGCTTGGCGGCGTCGTCCATCGCCACCGTGGTGCGGTGGAGGTCGCGCGAGCCCGCCAGCCGGACCAGCCGGTCGCGCAGGTCCTCGCGCTGCATCAGCACGAAGAGCAGCACCACGAAGACGATACCGAGGGTGGCGAGCGGCTGCATGATCGGCGAGAGCAGCGTGCTCGCGGTCTCCAGCGGGCTCGGCGGGGTCGCCGTCATCTCCACGAGCATCGGCTTGCGCTCGGACGGGGGCTCCCCCTTCGCGGCCGGCGGCGGGGGCGCGGCGGCGGGCTTCGGCTGCGTGTCGGCGTTGCCGGCGTTGTGGATCGCCCGGCCGATGTTGGCGACGTAGTCGGTCATGCGCCCGGCGGGGCTGTCGCGCAGGCTGTCGAGCTTGCGCTCGATCGTGGCGCGGTAGCGGGGCACGTCGCCGACGAGGTCCGCGACCTGGATGCCGATCAGCGTCCCCAGCGCCCCGACGATCCCGAGGGTCATCAGGACGGTGAGCCCCACGGCGACGAGGCGCGGCAGGCGCCAGCGGCGCAGATAGTTCACCAGCGGCCCGAGGACGAAGGACAGCAGCAGGGCGATGGCGATGGGGATGAAGATCTCGCGGCCGAAATACAGTCCGGCCACGAGGATCGCCCAGACGATGAGCGGCGAGGCGAGCGCCGCCTTGGGCCGCTCGGCGGCGGTGACGCGGGTCGGACGGGGCCGGATCGACGGACCATCCATGCCGAGCCCCACGCTGCTCCTGTTCACCATCGACGACCCACGAGCCCCCACGACGCCACACGCGGCGCCGACCGGGGCCGGGGCGCCGGCTGAGGAACCGACCGGGAGGCGAAAACGATCCCGGCCGGATGAAGCTCAGCCGTCAGGCGCGGATCACGCCCCCTGCACCCCCGCCCGCGCGACCTCGCCCGCGTCCTTCAGGTCGGGCAGGGAGCGGCACAGGGCGAGCACGCGGTTCGCCTGCGTCGCGGGGAGGATGCCATCCGCGAGGTCCTTGAACTTCGCGTCGAGCTGGGCGTCCGTCATCGGCTTCTCGACGCTGCCGATGGCGTGGTCGATGTGGCGGTGGATCGTGCGGCCGTCGTTCAGCGTCACAATCATATCCACCTGCGCCGGGTCGACGCCGGGCGTGACCACCGGGTTCACCTTGCTCCGCAGCGCCACGACGCGGGGGTCGTTCACCGCCCGGTCGCTGAACTGCTTCTCGCCGCCCGCACCCTCCACGAAGGCCACCGCCACCGCGTGGTAGATGCTGAACTTGCCCTCCAGACCCGTCTTCGGCGCGGTCTTGCCCGTGAGCTCCAGCACCAGCGGATGGACCTTAAGGTCCACGGACTTGATGTCCTCCGGCTTCACGTGGTCCTCGTCGCGGATCTGGATCGCCGCGTCGATGGCCGGATGCATGACGATGCCGCAGGCGAAGGGCTTGTAGGTGTTGAGCGCGCTCTCGTAGCGGCTCCCCAGCCCGTCGGTGATCTGCGACCAGTCCTGCTTGGTCGAGATGGTCTGCGCCCAGCCCCGGCGGACCTCGATCATCTTCTCCGACGACGTGAAGCCCTTCGCGGCCAGGATCGCGGCGAACAGCCCGTTGGCGGCGGCGCGGCCGGGATTGAAGCTCTTGTTCATGGAGCCGAACGACTCGCGCAGGCCCACCGGCTGCGAGGCGGCGAGGCCGAGCGCGTAGATCGTCTGCTCCTCGGTGAGCCCCATCAACTTCGAGGCGGCGGCGGCGGCGCCGAACGGCCCGCAGGTGCCGGTGATGTGCCAGCCGGCATCGTAATGGTTCGGATAGACCATGTTGCCGATGCGGCACTCGACCTCGATGCCCACCACCAGCGCGTCGAGGAAATCCTTGCCAGAGACGGGCTTCATCTCGGCATAGGCCAGGATCGCGGAGGCGACCGGCCCGGCCGGATGGATGATCGTCTTCAGGTGGGTGTCGTCGAAATCGAAGATGTGGCTCGACACGCCGTTGAGGAAGGCGGCGTTCATGATGTCGAACCGCTCGGTGCGGCCGAACAGGCTGGCCTGCGGCGGCCCGGAGAAGGGCTGCAGCGCCGAGACCGCGATGTCGAGGGTCTCATGGTGCGAGCCGCCGATGGCGACGCCCACCCAGTTCAGGAAGCTGCGCACGCCCTCCCGGCGGACGTTCTCCGGCAGGCCGTCATAGGTGGAGCCGCGGATGAACTCCGCGAGGATCTTCGTCACGGGCGGAGGCGGCGGGGCCTTGACTGCCGGGGCCTTGACCGCCGGGGCCGGCGTCTCGGCCGCCTGCGCCGCATTCAGGGCCGGCGCGCCCAGCGCGAGGCCGGCGGCGCCGAGGAGCGAGCGGCGGTTCATACCCATCAGATTGTCCTCCCGCGCGGGCCGTCTCGGGCCCGTCGTGGTCGACCTTATACCCGCTGCGCGCGCTCAGACCAGAACGGGAAGGGCGGCCTGTTCGCCCACCCCGAACACACGGCGGTAGCGGGCGACCTCGTCGGCGGGCCCCTGCGCCTTGGTCGGGTTGTCGGAGAGCTTCACCGTGGGGTGGCCGTTCGCGTCGATGACCTTGCAGACGACGGAGATCGGATCGAGCCGCCCGTCCGGCATCAGGCCCCGGAAATCGTTGGTGAGCAGGGTGCCCCAGCCGTAGCCGATGCGCATCCGCCCGTGGAAGCGGGCATGGATGCGCTCGATCTCGGCGATGTCGAGCCCGTCGGAGAAGATCGCGAGCTTGTCGCGGGGGTCGCGCCCGTGCTCCTGCCAGAAGCGGATCGCCTCCTCCCCGCCCTCGATCGGGTCCTTGGAATCGATGCGGATGCCGGTCCAGTCCGCCACCCAGTCGGGGGCGTTGGCGAGGAAGCCGGTGGTGCCGTAGGTGTCGGGCAGGACGATGCGGAGGTTGCCCGCGTAATCCTCCTGCCAGTCGTCCAGCACCGCGTAGGGCGCCGCCGCCAGGGCGTCGTCGTCGGGGGCGAGCGCGGCGTAGACCATCGGCAATTCGTGGGCGTTGGTGCCCACCGGCTCGACCTCGCGCTTGGCGGCGATGAGGCAGTTCGAGGTGCCGAGGAAGCGCGGCTCGCCCAATCCCTCGGCCATGGCCTGCACACACCAATCCTGCCACAGGAAGCCGTGGCGCCGCCGCGTGCCGAAATCGGCGATGGAGAGGTCGGGCAGGCGCTGCAGCCGCTCGATCTTCTCCCACACGCGGGTCATGGCGCGGGCATAGAGCACCTGCAGCGTCAGCTTGCCGAGCCCGCGCAGCACCGAGCGCGCCCGCAACTCGTTGAGGATGGCCAGCGCCGGCACCTCCCACATCGTGGTCTCGACCCAGGGGCCGTGGAAGGTCAGTTCGTATTGCCCGTCGCGGGTGGCGAGCTCGTACTCAGGCAGTTGGAAAGTCTCGAACCACGCCACGAAGTCGGGTTCGAGGATGCGGCCCTGGCCCCGGAACACGTTGCCCCTCAGCCACGTCACCTCGCCCTTCGAGAGGCGCAGGGAGCGGGCATGGTCCAGTTGCTCCCGCAGCAGCCCCTCATCGACCTCGTCGGCGATGCGGACCCGGGCGGTGCGGTTGGCGATGCCGAAGGTCGTCTCCACCTGCGGGTGCCGGCGCAGGATCGTCTGCGCCATCAGGAGCTTGTAGAAATCCGTATCGAGGAGCGACCGCACGATCGGATCGATGCGGAAGCTGTGGTCGTACACCCGCTTCGCCAGATCGAGCATTTTTGGGACTTCGGGTCGCGCCGGGGGAGTGGGAGGGCGCATGGATTCACGCCCCGCGTCAATGCCCGGCGCGTTGTCCCTCCCCCTTTGCGGGGGAGGGAGAGGCGGTGGTGACTACGACAGGCCGACCTTCTTGGTCTCGGTCTTCGGGCTCTCGCCGGTCAGGGCGGCCTTCACGGTGCCGTAGAGGTGCAGCATCGTGGCGTTCGGGCTGTCCCAGTACTCGCCCTTCTCGGGGCAGACGCGGATCAGGGCGACCTCGGGGTCGTCCTTGCCGTTGGGAAACCACGTCTTCAGGCTGGCATTCCACTTCTCGTCGATGAGCGCCTGATCGCGGATCACCTCGGCCTTGCCGGCGACCGACACGTAGTTCTGGCTCGACGGGTCCGAGTAGGCGAGGTTCACTTGGTTGTCGCGGCTGATCTCGGCCGTCTTCGGCGAATGGAGCTTGGTGAAGAACCATAGGTCGCCGTTCGGATCGATGTCGTTGTTCCACATCGGGCGGCTGTTCAGCGTGCCGTCGGTGTCGACGGTGGTCATCATCGCGACCTTCACGTCCTTGATGAGTTCGAACAGCTTCTCGGCGCCCTCGTGGTCGCGATGGTTCTGGTGCACGGCGTGACTCCTGCCTCGACGGGGGCCAGCCTGGGGGGCCGGCCCGGATTCGCGTCTTCAACGGGCGAGGCTCCGGTTGGTTCAGGCCGCGCGCCAGGGTGGTGTTTCGCTCGGGCGCGTATAGATGGAGACAAACGAGTTTCGGAGCCCCTGACCTTGGCCATCACCCGCGACGACGTGCTGCGCGCCCTGCAATCGGTGACGATCGACGCCGCCGGCACCACCCTGCCCGGCTCCGGCCGCCTCTCCCAGGTCGTGGTCGATCCGACCAACCGGGTCATGTTCTCGATCCTCGTGGACGCCTCCGAGGCCGAGAAGTTCGAGCCGGTGCGGCGTCAGGCGGAGGGCCGCGTCCTGCAGATGCCGGGCGTCTCCGGCGTGTTCGCGAGCCTCACCTCCGAGCGGGACGGGAGCCATCCGGCGCAGAGCAGCGCCGCCCCGCACCCGGTGAGCCCGCCCCCCGTCGCCCCGCCCCGGCCCGGCGCCCCGCCGCAGCAGGGGCCGAAGCTGCCGGGCGTGCGCCACATCGTGGCGGTGGCCTCGGGCAAGGGCGGCGTCGGCAAGTCCACCACCGCCTGCAACCTCGCCCTCGCCCTCCAGGCGCAGGGGCTGAAGGTCGGCCTCCTCGACGCCGACATCTACGGCCCCTCGGTGCCGAAGCTGTTCGGCCTCACCGGCAAGCCGACCGTGGTCGACAACAAGGCGATGGAGCCGATGGTCGGCTACGGCCTGAAGGTGATGTCGATCGGCTTCCTGATCGAGCCCGAGGCGGCGATGATCTGGCGCGGCCCGATGGTCCAGTCGGCGATCACGCAGATGCTGCGCGACGTGCTCTGGGGCGAACTCGACGTGCTCCTCGTGGACATGCCCCCCGGCACGGGCGACGCGCAGCTCACCATGGCTCAGGCGACCCCGCTCTCGGGCGCGGTGATCGTCTCGACGCCGCAGGACCTCGCGCTCATCGACGCCCGGCGCGGGGTGACGATGTTCAAGAAGGTCGCGGTGCCGATCCTCGGCATCGTCGAGAACATGGCGACCTTCGTCTGCCCGAATTGCGGCCATGCCTCGCACATCTTCGGGCACGGCGGCGCGCGCAACGAGGCGCAGCGCCTCGGCGTGCCGTTCCTCGGCGAGGTGCCCCTGAACATGACGATCCGCGAGACCTCCGATGCCGGCCGCCCGGTGGTGGCGACCGATCCCGAGGGGCCGCAGGCCAAGGTCTACCGCGAGATCGCCGCGTCGCTCTGGGCGAACCTCTCCGGCGCGGGCCCCGCCCGCTCGGCGCCGAAGATCGTCTTCGAGTAGGCGCCGGTGGCGGGGCCCGTCCTCGGCCTGATCCTCGCGGGCGGCCTCGGGCGGCGGATGGGCGGGGTCGACAAGACCCTGCTGCCCCTCGGGGGACGGCCCCTCCTGGCGCGGATCGCGGCGCGCGTGGCGCCGCAATGCCCGGCCGGGCTGGCGCTCAGCGCCAACGGCGATCCGGCGCGGTTTGCGGGGGTATTCGACGGGCCGGTCCTGCCCGATCCCGTGCCGGGCGCCGTGGGGCCGCTGGCGGGCATCCTGGCCGGGCTGGAACACGGCGCCGGCCTGCCCGGCGTGACGCATGTGCTGAGCGTGCCGGGCGATGCCCCGTTCCTGCCGGAGGATCTCGTCGTGCGGCTCACCGCATCCCCCGGCGCGGGCCCCATCGCGGTCGCGGCCTCAGGGGGGCGGGAGCATTACACGGCGGCGCTCTGGCCCGTCGCCCTGCAAGACGACCTGCGGGCGTGGCTCGCGTCCGGCGAGCGCCGGGTCGGCGGCTTCATCGCCCGCCACGGGAGTGCGGTGGTGGAATGGCCGGTGCAGCCGGTCGATCCGTTCCTCAACCTCAACGCGCCGGAGGATGTGTCCCGGGCGGAGGCCTGGCTCGGGGCGTGAGGGGTCCCTCCCCCCGCCGGGCGGGGGGAGGAGCCGGAAGCCTTACGCGGCGGCGCCGACGGTGGCCTTCACGATCTTGTCCGGGGAGCGCGGCGGCTCGCCCTTGTTGATCGTGTCGATGACGTCCATGCCTTCCACGACCTTGCCCCACACGGTGTACTGCTTGTCGAGGAAACGGGCGTCCTCGAAGCAGATGAAGAACTGCGAGTTCGCCGAGTGCGGAAAGTTCGTGCGGGCCATGGAGCAGGTGCCGCGCACGTGCGGCTCGGCGTTGAACTCGGCCTTCAGGTCGGGGAGGTCGGAGCCGCCCGAGCCGGTGCCGGTCGGGTCGCCGGTCTGGGCCATGAAGCCGTCGATGACGCGGTGGAACAGCACGCCGTCGTAGAAGCCCTGGGAGGCGAGCGCCTTGATCCGCTCGACATGGTTCGGGGCGAGGTCGGGGCGCAGCCCGATGACGACGCGGCCCTTGGTGGTCTCGAGGACGATGGTTTCGTTGTCCGCCATGATCGGTTCTCCGTTGGTCGGGTGGGGGATGGGGGTCGCCGGCCGGTCAGGCCGGGGGATGGTAGACGAAGCGCAGGGCCAGCGGGCGGCCGGCGATGGCCCGGCCGAGGCCGGGGGTGAGGTGCGCCGGGGTGCAGCGCCCGAGCGCCGCGAGGGTGGCACGGGTGAGCGTGGTGCGGTCCCCGCCCGAGACGCCCGCCGCGTAGGTGATGCGCGGGGTGCCGATCACGCTGCCGTCCCGCCGAAGCGAGAACCGGGCCGTCACCTGCACGTCCGGCCCCTGCGGGGTGGCGGCGAAGTGGGGCGGGCTCCAGCAGGCGGCGAGCGCCGGGAAGAGCTGCCGCAGCGTGTTCGCCGCGCCCGGAGGCCGGTCCGCCATCGGCACGGCGATCGTCGCCGCCAGGGTCTCCGGCAGGGCCAGGGAATAGCCCCCGCCGGGTTCGTAGACATAGCCCGAGAAGAGATGCCTGCCGTCATAGGCGCGCGCCGGCAGCGCCGCGCCGAGGACGAGGGCGCCCCAGAGGACGGGCCGGAGGGTCCGCCTCACTGAGCCTTCCCGGCCAGCGTCATGCGCACGATCTTGTCGGGATCCTGCACCGCGCCGCCGGGGGCGCCGGGGGCCGCCTTCTTGATCTTGTCGAGGACGTCGAGACCGTCCGTGACGTTGCCGACGATCGTGTACTGGCCGTTCAGGAACGGCGCGTCGCCGAGGCAGATGAAGAACTGCGAGTTGGCCGAGTTCGGGTTGCCCGAGCGGGCCATGCCCACCGTGCCGCGCTTGAACTGGGCGCTCTGCGAGAACTCGGCCGGGATGTCGGGCAGGTCCGAGCCGCCGGTGCCGTTGCCCTTCGGGTCGCCGGTTTGGGCCATGAAGCCGTCGATCACCCGGTGGAACTTCAGCCCGTCGTAGAAGCCGCGCGAGACCAGCGTCTTGATCTGCTTCACGTGCTTGGGCGCGAGGTCGGGGCGCAGCTCGATGGTGATGCGGCCGTCCTTGGTCTGCAGGTAGACGGTGTTCGAATCGGCGGCGAAGGCCGGCGCGGTGAGCCCGAGGGAGAGGGCGAGCGCGAGGAGCGTGCGGCGTTTCATGGCTCGTATCGGATCCTTCTGGTCTGTCGGATGTCAGGCCGGCGCGAAACGCGCCTTGAGCCGGGCGGCGACCTCGGCGGGCACGAAGGGCGAGACGTCGCCCCCCATCCCGGCGATCTGCCGCACCAGGGTCGCGGTGATGGGCCGCGCGCTGGTCGAGGCCGGGAGGAACACGGTCTGGACCTCCGGCGCCATGGCGCCGTTCATGCCGGCAAGCTGCATCTCGTAGTCGAGATCGGTGCCGTCGCGCAGGCCCCGGATGAACACCGTGGCACCGCAGCGCCGCGCCGCGGAGACGGCGAGGTCGTCGAAGGTCACGACGTCGAGGGTCGCCCCCTCGGCGCCCGCCACCGGCCCGCAGGTGATCTGCAGCAACTCGGCCCGCTCCTCGGCGGAGAAGAGCGGCGCCTTGCCGGGATGCACGCCGATGGCGATCACGAGCCGGTCCACCAGGCGGCAGGCCTGGCGCACGACGTCGAGATGGCCGTTCGTGACCGGATCGAACGAGCCGGCATAGAGGGCTATACGGGTCATCGCCGGTTGCCCTAGCCTGTTTTGGGGCAGGACGGAACCTTCGGGTGGCCCGGCCTCAAGGGACCGGAGCCTCCCCGTGGTGCGAATCGAGCACCGTGTCGCTGGTCGGGACGGTCTCGGCGACCGCGTCGGCGCGGCGCCGGTCGGGGCTGGTGGCCTCCTCCACGAAGCTCGCCACGGCCTCGGTCAGCGGCAGGGTCCGCGTCTGCTGGCTGCCGAGCCGGCGGATCGAGACGGTGCCCTCCTCCGCCTCGCGCTTGCCCAGCGCCAGCAGCACCGGCACCTTCGCGAGCGAATGCTCGCGGACCTTGTAGTTGATCTTTTCGTTGCGAAGGTCCGCGTCCACGCGCAGGCCCGCCTTCTCCAGCGCCCGCACCACCTTGGCGGCGTAGGCGTCGGCCTCGCCGGTGATGGTGGCGACCACCACCTGCACGGGGGCGAGCCAGAGCGGGAAATGCCCGGCGAAATGCTCGATCAGGATGCCGGTGAATCGCTCCATCGAGCCGCAGATCGCCCGGTGGACCATGACCGGTGGCTTCTTCTGCCCGTCCGCATCGACGTAGAACGCGCCGAACCGCTCAGGCAGGTTGAAATCCACCTGCGTCGTCCCGCATTGCCAGTCGCGGCCGATGGCGTCGCGCAGGACGTACTCGAACTTCGGCCCGTAGAAGGCGCCCTCTCCGGGGTTGATGGCGGTCTTGATCCACCCGCCCGACTGCTCCTCGATCTGCGCCAGCACCCGCGTCATCACGCTCTCGGCGTGGTCCCACAGGGCGTCAGAGCCGACGCGCTTCTCCGGCCGGGTCGAGAGCTTCACGACGATCTCGCCGAAGCCAAAATCGGCATAGGTCGAGAGGATCAGGTCGTTGATCTTCAGGCACTCGTCGGCGAGCTGGTCCTCGGTGCAGAAGATGTGCGCGTCGTCCTGGGTGAAGCCGCGCACCCGCATCAGCCCATGCATGGCGCCGGAGGGCTCATAGCGGTGGACCACGCCGAATTCCGCCATGCGCAGAGGCAGATCACGGTAGCTCTTCAACCCATGCTTGAAGATCTGGACGTGACCCGGGCAGTTCATCGGCTTGAGGGCGAACCAGCGCTTGTCCTCGGCCTCCTCGCCCGCCGATTGCGCGGCGAACATGTTCTCGCGGTACCAGCCCCAGTGGCCGGAGGTCTCCCACAGGGCCTTGTCGAGGATCTGCGGGGCGTTCACCTCGGCGTAGTCGCCCCGCAGGCGGCGGCGCATGTAGGCGATCAGCTCCTGGAAGATCGTCCAGCCCTTGGCGTGCCAGAACACGACGCCCGGCCCCTCCTCCTGGAAGTGGAACAGGTCCATCTCCCGGCCGAGCCGGCGGTGGTCGCGGCGCTCGGCCTCCTCCAGGCGGTGGATGTAGGCGTCGAGGTCTTCCTTCGTGGCCCAGGCGGTGCCGTAGATGCGGGTGAGCATCGGGTTGTTGGAATCACCCCGCCAATAGGCGCCCGCGACCTTCATCAGCTTGAACGCCGTGCCGACCTTGCCGGTCGAGGTCATGTGCGGGCCGCGGCAGAGGTCGAACCACTCGCCCTGGCGGTAGATCTTCAGATCCTCCCCCGGCGGGATGGCGTCGACCAACTCGACCTTGAAGCCCTCCTTCTTCTCCGCGAACAGGTTGCGCACGTCCTCGCGCTTCCAGACCTCCCGGGTGAAGGGCGCGTCCTTCGCGATGATCTCGCGCATCCGCGCCTCGATCTTCGGAAAGTCCTCCGGCGTGAACGGGGCCTCGCGGTGGAAGTCGTAATAGAAGCCGTTCTCGATGACCGGGCCGATGGTCACCTGCGTCTCCGGCCAGAGCGACTGCACCGCCTCGGCGAGCACGTGGGCGCAATCGTGCCGGATCAGTTCCAGGGCGCGGGGGTCGGCGCGGTCGAGGAACTCGATCCGGGCGTCCCGGTCGATCCCGTCATCGAGGTCGCGGACGGTGCCGTCGAGGGCCATGGCCACGGTGCGCTTGGCGAGCGACTTCGCGATGCCCTCGACCACGCTGCGGCCGGTGGTGCCGGCGGCGACCTCTCGTGTGTTGCCATCGGGAAAGGTCAGGACGGGCATGGTCTGTCTCCTGGCTCACTCCTGCGAACGGGGCAGGTAAGCGGGTGGTCGGGTGTCGCGACGAGGCCGGCCGTTTAGACCGTTTCGCGGCGGGAGGGAATGCGGGTCAGCCCTGGTGCACCAGCCGGCCCGCGAAGAAGCCGTCGAGGCCCTGGCTCGGCAAGGTGCGCAGGTCGCCCGCCCCGTCGATCAGGTCGGCCCGGCCGCCGACCTCCTCGGGGCGGAGCGGCACGCGGGCGAATCGCGTGTTGCGGGCGAGGAAGGCGGCGATCTGCGCCTCGCCCTCGGCCCGCTCCAGGGAGCAGGTGCAGTAGACGAGCCGCCCGCCCGGCCGCACCAGCGTCGCCGCCCGGTCGAGGAGCCGGGTCTGCAACTGCGCGAGGCGGACGATGTCGGATTCGTCCTTGGTCCAGGCGACGTCGGGGTGGCGGCGGATCGTGCCCGTGGCCGAGCAGGGCGCATCGAGGAGCACCGCGTCGAAGGGCTCGGCCTGATAGACGGTCGCGTCGCCCACGGCGATCTCGGCCTTCAGGCCCAGGCGCGCGAGGTTTTCGCGCAGGCGCTCCAGGCGGGGGGCCGAGCGGTCCAGCGCCGTCACGGTCGCGCCCCGGCTCGCGAGCTGCATCGTCTTGCCGCCCGGCGCGGCGCAGAGGTCGAGCACGCGCTCGCCCGCCCCGACGCCGAGCAGGCGCGCGGGGATCGCGGCGGCAGCGTCCTGCACCCACCACGCGGCCTCGCCGAAGCCTGGCAGGTCGGGGATCGCCGCCCCGTCCGGCGGCATCCGCAGGGAGCCGGTCGGCAGCAGGGTGGCGCCGAGGCGTTCCGCCCAGGCCTGTCCCTCGCCCTCGTTCCGGAGCGTGAGGTCGATGGGCGCGTTGGTGAGATGCGCGCGGGCGATCTCGGCGGCCAGGTCCCCACCGTAGGCTGAGACCCAGCGGCGGGCGAGCCAGTCGGGGGTGTTGTCGCGCAGCGGTTCGACCGCCGCGAGGATCGCCTCGCGCTCCCGCGCCACCCGGCGCAGGACCGCGTTGACCATGCCCGCGAAGCCGGCGGTGCGGTGGTCGGCCTTGGCGAGGCGCACCGCGAGGTCGACGGCGGCGTGATCCGGCACCGCGAGGTCGAGGATCTGGGCCGTGCCGGTGGCCAGCAGCGAGAGCAGGCGAGGCTTGCCCTCCGGCAGGCCCTTGTCGAGGCGTTCGGCCAGCACCCGGCGGATCTGGCCCAGGCGGCGGAAGGTCGCCAGGGCGATGGCCCGTGCGAGCGCGGCGTCGCCCGATTCGAGGCGTTCGGCGCGCAGGGCGGTGGCCAGCGCCTCGTCGAGGGCGGGGGGGCGCTCCTGCCCGATCAGCTCGGCCACGGCCTGCGCCGCCGCCCGCCTCGCGCCGAGCCCCGCCGCGTCCTGACCCGTTTCACTCTCCGCCGCGTTGCGGACCTTGCCCCGAGATGCCACGTCTAGCCTTGAAAACCCTGTCGATCCCGACACGACCTCACACCCGAGCGAGTTCGATGCAAGACCACATGCAAGACCATCGCGACGATTCCGCCCCCGAGACGGCCCCGCCGCGCGCCCTCACGCCTGCCGCCGAGCGGGCCTTGGCCGAGGCCGCCGAGCGCCGCGCCGCCATCGACGCCCGCGCCGCCGCGATCCAGGCTCGCCCCGAGCGCCAGGGCCGGGGCGGTTTGGAGCCGGTGCGCTACGAGGATTGGGAGGTGAAGGGTCTGGCGGTGGATTTCTGACGCGGGCCCCGTCGCGGAACAGGGCCGCGTCACCCCCGGTTGCCCCGCCATTCACGGGAGAGCGACCATGGTGACGACGGTTTCGGCGAAGCAGGCGGTGACGGGTCCGCACGGGGAGATCGGCCTCGCCCAGGGCGAGCGCATCGGCATGCGGATGTGGCGCAACGAGGAACCGAACGCCGACAAGCCCATGACCCGCTCGGAGCACGAGACGGTGGGTTACGTGGTGAGCGGCCGCGCCGAATTGATCGTCGGCGGTGAGACGGTGACGCTGGCCCCCGGCGATTCCTACCTCGTCCCGGCCGGGGCGGAACACACCTACCGCATTCTCGAGACCTTCACTTCCGTCGAGGCGACCTCGCCCCCGGCGAAGTAGGCACGCCTCACGCGAAGCGCCGCGCTCCGGCGACGCAGAGCACCACCGCCGCGCTGACGGCGAGCATCGTCCCCGAGACGGGCTCGCCGACGATCAGCGCGGCCAGGGCGAGGCCGAGGAAGGGCTGGAGCAGCTGCAACTGCCCCACGCTCGCGATGCCGCCGAGGGCGAGGCCCCGGTACCAGAACACGAACCCCACCAGCATGCTGAAGACCGAGACGTAGGCGAGGCCGCTCCAGGCCAGCGCGCCGATGCCGTCCCACCGCGCCGGCCATGTGGCACAGGCGAGGATCGCCATGGCGGGGAGCGCCAGCAGCAGCGCCCAAGAGATCACCTGCCAGCCGCCGAGGCGCCGGGACAGGGCCGCACCCTCCGCGTAGCCGAGGCCGCAGAGCAGGATCGCCGCGAGCATCAGCAGGTTCGGTTCCACGCCCGCCGCCACGCCCTGCGACAGGGCGAAGCCCGCCACGGCGGCGCTGCCGAGCACCGAGAACAGCCAGAAGGCCGGGCGGGGGCGCTCGCCGCCGCGCAGCACCCCGAAGAGGGCGGTGGCGAGGGGCAGCATCCCCACGAAGACGATGGCCTGCGCCGAGGTCATGCCCCGCAGCGCCAGCGCCGTCAGAAGGGGGAAGCCCACGACGACGCCGAGGGAGACGAGGGCGAGGGCCGCGAGGTCGCCCCGCGCCGGGCGCGTCTGGCGCAGGAGCCAGAGTAGCGCGCCGCCGAGGAGGGCGGCGATCACCGCCCGCGCGGCCGTGAGGAACAGCGGCGCGAAGCCCGACACCGCCAGCCGCGTCGCGGGCAGTGACCCGCTGAAGATCAGGACTCCGAGAAGCCCGCTGCCAAACCCTGCCTTCGCCCGCATGATCCACCTGCCTTGGAAGCGGATGGCTTACGGGGCGGGGCCGCCGGGGGACACGGACGGAACCGGACGGTCGGCACGAACTGTACCGCTCGCCCGGCCGGGACGGAGGCGCGTCAGTGCGTCATCAGCACCGGGGTGCCGACATCGACCCGCTGGTACAGGTCGACCACGTCCTGATTGTACATGCGGATGCAGCCATAGGACGCCCAGGTGCCGATGGAGCTCGGGCGGTTCGTGCCGTGGATCGCGTATTGGCCACCGGCCAGGGTCATCGCGGCGGCGCCCATCGGGTTGTGCGGCGAGCCCCCGGCGATGACGTTCGGCAGGCGTGGGTTGTCGCGCTTCACCTCCCACGGGGGCGACCACGCCGGGGCGACGTACTTGCCGTCGATCTGCGCCGTGCCGAACCATTGCTTGCCCGGCTTGCCCACCGCCACGGGGTAGCGGATCGCCGTACCGTCCCCGTTCACGAGGTAGAGCTTGCGCTGCGACACGCTGATCACGATCGTGCCCGCCGAGCCCTCCCCGAAGGGCACCACTTCCCGCGCCGAGGCCGACCCCGCCGCGAGCAGGGCGGCCAATCCCATCACAACCGACACCCGACCCGACATGCCCGCGACTCCTCAAGCGTGAGTGTATGCGGGCGATCAATTCACGGCTGCGCGGCGCCGTTCCAGTGAAAGCTATGGTTGATCCCTGGCGAACCACTGAAATGCGTGGTGACGGTAAAGAGGATCGGTGAACACGCATCGTAAATGTGGAGTATTACGCAGAGGGACGGGACACGCTCACCGCTCGTAGAGTTCCGCGCCCCTGCGGTCCTCCTCCTGCCAGCCGTGCCGTTCGAGCTCCGGGTCGGGGTGCTCCTCCTGCGGCAGGCCGAGGCAGAGATAGGCGATGAGGTGCCAGCCGGGCGGCACGTCGAGGATGTCCGTCACCGCACAGGGATCGAGGATCGAGACCCAGCCGAGGCCGATGCCCCGGGCGCGGGCGGCGAGCCACAGGCATTGCACCGCGCCCACCACCGAATAGGCCAGGGTCTCCGGCATCGTCGCCCGCCCGAGGCCGAGGCCCGCGCCGGTCTCGCCGTCGCAGAAGACGGCGAGGTGGACCGGCGCCTCGTTCAGCCCGGCGAGCTTGAGCGCCCGGTAGCGCGCGGCGCGCTCATCACCGTAGGCGGCGGCGGCCTGCGCGTTGCAATGCCCGAAGCTCGCCGCCACCGCCGCCCGCCGGGCCGGGTCCGAGACGCGCACGAAGCGCCAAGGCCGGCTGTTGCCGACCGAGGGCGCCCGGTGGGCCGCCGCGAGGCAGGCGCGCAGGGCCGCCTCGTCCAGCGGATCGGGGCGGAAGCGGCGCACGTCCCGGCGCCACGCGAAGAGCGTGTCGAGGCGATGCGCGAAGGCATCGTCGAAGGCGGGCGGGTCCGTGGTCACGCCAGGGGCATATCCTGTCGGAGGCGCGGACGGCAAAAGCAAAAAGAGGCCGCCCGGGTGGGGCGGCCTCAAGTCCCTTGGGTCTCGAAACCTCGGAGTGCCGGCTCAAGCCGTGATGGACGTCGGCCGAGGCTGGGGAGCACGGGTTCGGCAGACGGCCGGACAGGATCCGGCGAGGTTCGAGCCGTGTTGTCGGGCCGCAACACGGCTCGCAAAAGGCGCCAATGGGGCGAAAGCGTGGAATTTGTCGCTTGGATGTGTCTCGCGCGGCACGGGCCCGCCGGAGCGGGGCGCGACGTCTCCCGCCCCTTGCGGCGGGCGGCGGCGGGGACCATCATCCCAGGCTAAGGACAGCGCGCCAGGAGCGACGATGAGCGAATGGACAGGTGCCGGGTCGCGGCCCGACGAGTCGGCGGGGCATGTGATCCCCTTCCCGTCCCGTGCGGAGCCCCCGCAGATTGCCTTCCAGCGCGACGAATTGCGGGTGATCTTCAACCTGTATGGGCGTCAGGTCGCCCAGGGCGAGTGGCGCGATTATGCCCTCGACTTCCGGCGGGACAAGGCGGTGTTCTCGATCTACCGCCGCGCCTCAGAGATGCCCCTCTACCGGATTGAGAAGGATCCGAAGCTCGCCCGCCGCCAGGGCGCCTACGCGGTGATTGCCGCCGACGGGCGGGTGCTCAAGCGGGGCACCGACCTCGCGCGGGTCATCACCGTGCTGGAGCCCGGCCCTCGAGCCGTGTGACGGCCGCGAGCGCCCGCGCCCTCACCTCCTCCGGCAGGGGCAGGATCGGGCGTGGCGGGATCGCGCCGGCGAGCGCGTGCACGATCCGCAGGGACGAGTGGGCCTTGAACAGGTCCCAGAGCGGGGCCATCGCCCCGTCGAGGGATCGGGCGCGGGCCGCGTCCCCGGCCTGAACGGCGCGGACGATGGCGAGGCAGGGCTCCGGGAACAGGCCGGCGGCCACGCTGTACCATGCGTCCCCGCCCTCGATCAGCGCCTCCGTCGCGTTCCAATCGCCGCTGAAGCCGAGGGGGAAACCCTCCGGCACGGCCTCGCGCAAGTGCGCGACGGTCTGCGCGGCCTCCTCCGGCGCCGGACCGGGGCACTTGGCGGCCACCACCCCCGGCAGGCGGGCGAGGCGGCCGATCAGGGACGGCGTGAAGCGGAAATGGGTGGTGGCCGGGTTGTCGTAGATGACCAGCGGCAGGCCCCCCTCCTCCGCCACGGCGGCGAAATGGGCGAAGACCTCATCCTCGGTAAGCGGCGTGTAGGAGACGGGGGCGAGCAGCCCCGCCGTGGCGCCGGCCGCCTTCGCGTCTTGGGCGAGGCGGATCGCCTCGTCGGTGCGCAGCGCCCCGATCCCCACGAGCAGCGGCACGCGCCCGGCCACCGCCTCGGCGGCAACGGTCACGGTGCGGCGGCGCTCCTCGCGGGTGAGGTAGGCGTAGGTGCCGGTGCTGCCGAGCAACCCAATCGAATCGACGCCCGCCTCGACCAGCGGCGCGAGGAGGCGGCGCAGGTGCGCCGCGTCGAGCCGCCCGTCTGCATCGCAGGGGGTGATCGGGAAGGCGGAGAGGCCGGTATACGCGCCCATGATCTCGCTCGGTCGGAGAATCCCAGGCGCCGAGCTTAAACGAAAAAGGCCCCGGCGGTCTCCCGCCGGGGCCCTTGCGTTCCGTCCGTTCGCTTAGCGGCGGTCGCCGACCAGCGAGAGCAGGAACTGGAACATGTTGATGAAGTCGAGGTAGAGCGTCAGGGCGCCGTTCACCGACATCTTGGCCGCCATCTCACCGTCGAAGCCGCCGTAGAGATACATCTCCTTGAGCTTCTGGGTGTCGTAGGCAGTCAGACCCGCGAAGATCAGCACGCCGAGCACCGAGATCGCGAACTGCATCGCCGACGAGGCGAGGAAGATGTTCACCAGCGAGGCGATGACGATGCCGATGAGGCCCATCATCAGGAACGAACCCATGCCCGACAGGCTACGGCTGGTCGTGTAGCCGTAGAGACTCAGGCCGCCGAAGGCCGCCGCCGTGATGAAGAACACCTGCACCACGCTCGCCCCCGTGAAGACGAGGAGGAGAGTGGACATCGACGCGCCCATCACCGCCGCGAAGGCGAAGAACATCATCCGCGCCGAGGAAGCCGACATGCGGTCCATGCGGAACGAGAAGACGAAGATGAAGGCCAGCGGCGCCAGCATCAACAGCCACTTGAGGGGGCTGGTGTAGAGCATCGCGCCGAAGGGCGTGAGCACCGGCCGCGTGCCCTGGTAGGCCGCGACAGACGCCATGTTGAGACCCAGCGCCACGAGGCCGGAAATCCCGAGCCCCACGATCATGTTGTTGTAGACGCCGAGCATGAAGGAGCGCAGGCCCTGGTCGACTTCGACCTGGGTCCCGGCATAGCCGGTGGCCGGCTGCTGCTGCTGGCCGTACCGGAAGGGGCTGTTATCGAATGCCATGGGAGTGTCCTTGCGGAGGCTCTCTCAGCGTGGTGTTTCGGGCGAGGCCCACGCAGGACCTCTGGCGCCGGATGGCGCCTCGTCCCAGAATATGTTGCGGGACGCCCCGGGGCACAAGGCCCGGCCGAGGTTCCGCGAGCGGTTTTCGGCACCGCGCGCATGTAAATTTGTCCATGTCGTCAGGGATTAAAACCCGCGACCGATCGGATCGACCGCAAGACGACTGGTAGAGCGATTCAAGCGATCCTTATAACTCGCGCAGGTACGGTGCCGGCTTCTGGCCGAGGATCCGCGCGGTGCCCGCGAGCCCGAGCAGCACCGCCAGCAGCACCGCCGCCCCGGCCGCGAGCAGCGCCCCGGAGAGGTCGAGGCGGAAGTCGAGGTGCATCACCTTGGCGACGATGACCCAGCCCGCGAGGCTCCCCGCGATCAGCCCGAAGACCGCCGTGGCGAGGCCGAGCGCCGCGTATTCCAGGGCGTAGGCCGAGAGCAGCCGCGTCCGGCTGGCGCCGAGCACCTTCAGCACCACGGCGTCGTAGAGCCGCGCCCGGTGGCCTGCCGCCACCGCCCCGCCGAGGACGAGGAGGCTCGCGAGGATCGCCACGCCGCTCGCCCCCCGGATCGCCAGGACGAGGCGCCCCACGAGATCGCCGACCGCGTCGAGGGCGTCCTTCACCCGCACCGACGTGACGGAGGGGAACTCCTTGGCGACGCCGCGCAGGATGCCGTTCTCGAGTCCCGCATCGGTGCCGCCGGGCAGGCTCAGGGTGGCGAGGTCCGAATGCGGCGCGCCCTTGAAGGTGCCGGGGGAGAAGACCATCACGAAGTTGATGCCGAGGTTGCGCCACTCGACCTTGCGCAGGTTGAAGATTGTCGCGGTGACGTCCCGGCCGAGCACGTTGACGGTGACGCTGTCGCCGACCTTGAGGCCGAGCATCCGGGCGAGGTCGCCCTCGAAGGAGACGAGGTGGCCGGCGCCCTCCCCCGAGTCCCACCAGCGCCCCTCCTCGACCTTCGTGCCCTCCGGCACCGAATCGGCGTAAGTGATGCCGCGATCCCCGTCGAGCACCCAGGCGGCGTCCTCCGGCGGGCGGATCTGGCGCACCGGCACGCCGTTGAGCGCCACGATGCGCCCGCGCATCATCGGCACGTCCTCGATCTTCGCGGCCGGGGCCTCCGCGTGGAGATAGTCCCGGAACCGGGCCGAGTCGCGGGAGGGGATGTCGAGGAAGAACAGGTTCGGCGCCTTGGCGGGCAGCGTCGCGCTGATCGTACGGCTGACATTGGCGTCGATGAGGCTGAGCGCCACGAGGAGCGTCACCCCGAGCCCCAGCGACAGCACGATGGTCGGCGTCAGGGCGCCCGGCCGGTGGAGGTTCGCCAGCGCCATCCGGGGCGCGGCCCGCTTCGGGTGCGGCAGGCGCTTGGCGCCGGCCATCAGCCCGAGGGCCACGAGGTGCAGCAGCCCGAAGGCGATGCCGGCGGCGGCAATGAAGATCAGCGCCACGCGGCGGTCGAAGGCGCTCGCCACCGACAGGCCGACGAGGAGCGCCAGCGCCGCGCCGAGCCAGATCCGGTAGCGCCGCCGGGGGGCGACGCGGGCGCGGTCCACCGTGTCGCGGAACAGGCCCGAGACCGGCACGTCGTGGGCGCGGCCGAGCGGCGTGATCGCGAAGGCGAAGGCGGTCAGGAGGCCGTAGGCGGCGGCGAGCGCCAGTTCGCCGGGGGCGAGCGACGGGTTCAGCGGCAGGGGCAGGCTGTCGGCAAACAGCGCGTCCACGAGGAAGGGCAGGCTCGCCCCGGCGGCGAGGCCGATCAGCGTGCCGAGGCCGGCGATGAGCATGACCTGCGTCAGGTACAGGCCGACCACGGTGGAGCCCGGCGCGCCGATGCTCTTCAGCGTGGCGATGGAGCCGCTCTTGCGCTCCACGAAGGCGTGGACGGCGTTCGCCACCCCGACCCCGCCGACGATCAGCGCGGTGAGACCGACGAGCGTCAGGAACTGCGTGAACCGCTCGATGCTCTGGGCGAAGCGCGGGTCGGCGTTGGCGCGGCTGCGGACCTGCCAGCCGGCCTCCGGCGCTGCCTGGCGCACCCGTGCCTCCACGGGATCGAGGGCGGTGCCCGGCGGCAACTGCACCCGGTAGCTCCAGCGGCTCAGGCTGCCGGGCTGGACGAGGCCGGTGCCGCGGAGCGCCGCCTGCGACACGATCAGCCGGGGGCCGAAGCCGATGCCGCCCGCGATCTTGTCGGGCTCGGACAGGATCGTTCCCCGGAGCACCAGCGGGTGGCCGGCCAGCGTGATCCGGTCCCCCAGCTTGAGGTCGAGGCGGGTCAGGAGCGCGGGGTCGGCCAGGGCGCCGGGCGCGCCGTCCCTGTCGGCGAGGAGGTCCGCGAGGTTGCCTGCCGGCTCGGTGACGAGCTCTCCGGCGGCCGGGTAGGTGGCGGGGTCCACGGCCTTGAGTTCCACCAGCGTCGCGTCGCCGCCGGGCGCCACCGCCATGGCGCGCAGCGCCGCCACGATGTCGAGCGTGCCCTCGCGGGCGAGGGTGGCGCGTTCCGCCTCCGTCGCCTCGCGGTTGATGAGGCTGTAGCTGAGATCGCCGCCGATGATCCGCCGGCCCTCGCGCCCGAGCCCGTCCGACAGGGAGCGCGACACCGAGGCAATGCCCGCGATGGCCGCGACGCCCAGCGCGATGCAGGCGAGGAACACGCCGAACCCGGACAGCCCGCCGCGCAATTCGCGCAGGGCGAGGCGCAGGATGAGGGGGCTGCGGCGGGGGGCGCTGGCCGTGGGGGGAAGCGAACCGTGCATGACTACTCGTTCCGAAACACGCGCATGTCCCTGTCGCGCAGGGAACGTCGTTGCGACACCGGCCTCGGACCGCCGGTCCCGCCCATCGCCCTCATCCTGAGGTGCGGCGACAGCCGCCTCGAAGGAGGGCTCCAGGGATCGCGGAGCCTTCTGGAGCCCTCCTTCGAGGCCCGCCGAGGCGGGCACCTCAGGATGAGGACCAGGGAGGGAGCCATGGCGCAACGATGTTCGCTGCGGGGGGCGGCCCGCCCACTCACGCCGCCACCGCCTCCTCGACCACCCCCGAGCGCAGGCGCACCGTGCGGTCGCAGAGGCGGGCGAGGCCGTTGTCGTGCGTCACGAGGACCAGGGTCGCCCCCCGGTCGCGCTTGAGGCGGAACAGCAGGTCCACGATCTGCCGGCCGGTCGTCTCGTCGAGGTTGCCGGTGGGCTCGTCGGCGACGAGGATCGCCGGATCGGGCGCCACCGCGCGGGCGATGGCCACCCGCTGCTGCTCGCCGCCGGAGAGCTGCGCCGGGTAATGGTGCAGCCGGTGCCCGAGGCCGACCGCCTCCAGCTCGGCGCGGGCGCGCTCATGGGCGCCGGGCCGGTCGGCGAGTTCCAGCGGGAGGGCCACGTTCTCCAGCGCCGTCATGGTCGGCACGAGGTGGAAGGACTGGAACACGATGCCGATCCGCCGGCCCCGGAACCGGGCGAGCGCGTCCTCATCGAGGCGCACGAGGTCGGTGTCCTCCACCAGCACCCGGCCGGCATCCGGCCGCTCCAGACCGGCCATCACCATGAGCAGCGTCGACTTGCCCGAGCCCGAGGGCCCGACGAGCCCCACCGCCTCGCCCCGCCCCACCGACAGGGAGATGCCCCGCAGCACATGGACGCGGGCAGGCCCCCTCCCGAGACTGAGATCGATGCCGTCGAGGCTGATCGCCGGAGGGGCGGGTGCCTTGCCGTCGCTCATGGTGTGTCCGATCTGTGGGCGATGACGAGCATGACACGCACGGCTCCGCGCCGGATTGGGTTGCGGCGCGATATGGGTGATGCATTGCGGCTCCGCCATGACAGGCGCCGCCGATTCCCCGTCTTCGCCGCGATTGCCGCACTGATGAGCCTGATCTTCGCCGCCCCGGCCCCATCGGCCGCCCAAGCCGCCCCCCGCCCGATCAAGCTGGTGGCCTTCGGCGACAGCCTCACCGCCGGCTACCGGCTGCCGGCCGACGCCGCCTTCCCCGCCGTGCTGGAACGGATGCTGAAGGCCCAGGGCCGGGACGTGCAGATCGCCAATGCCGGCGTCTCCGGCGACACCACGACGGGGGGCCTCGACCGGCTCGACTGGTCGGTGCCGGACGGCACGGACGGGGTGATCCTCGAACTCGGCGCCAACGACATGCTGCGCGGCACCGACCCCGCCGTCGCGAGGCGCAACCTGACGGCGATGCTCGACGCCCTGAAGGCCCGCCACATCCCCGTGCTGCTGGCCGGGATGCAGGCGGCGCCCAATCTCGGCCCCGATTACCGGACGAAATTCGACGCGATCTTCCCCGATCTCGCCCGGCAGGACGGCGTGATGCTCTACCCGTTCTTCCTCGACGGGATCATCGGCGACGCCGGCCTGCACCTCGACGACGGGCTGCACCCGAACGTGAAGGGCGTCGAGACCATCGCCGCGCGGATGCTGCCGACCGTCGAGCGCTTCCTCGACACCCTCCCGGCCCAGGCGACCCGCTGATGCCGCGCCTGTTCACCGCGCTGGCCGTCCCGCCTGAGATCGCCGACGCGCTCGCCGTCTACCGGTGCGGGCTCCAGGGCGCCCGCTGGGTCGAGCCCGCCGACTTCCACGTAACGCTGCGCTTCCTCGGCGATGTCGAGCGCCCGGTCGCGGAAGACTTTTTGGATTGTCTCGCCGAGGCGCGGCTGCGCGGGCCGCTCACCGTGACCCTCGACGGGCTCGGGACCTTCGGCGGGGGGAAGCCCCGCGCGCTCTACGCTGCGGTCCACCCCACCGCCGACCTCGCCGACCTGCAGACCGAGCAGGAGCGCTTCGCCCGCCGGGCGGGCCTCGCGCCGGAGACGCGCAAGTTCACCCCGCACGTCACCCTCGCCCGGCTGCGGCGGGAGGCGAGCCCCGAGGCCGTGGCGATGTACCTGTCTCAAGGACCGGTCTTCACGCCGCTGACCTTCACCGCCGACCGGGTGACGGTCTATTCGGCCCGCGAATCGACCGGCGGCGGGCCGTATCTCGCGGAGGCCGCGTTCCCCTTCGCCTGAAAGGCGTCAGCTCGCCTTCAGGAAGGTCTGCATACTGCCGCCGAGGCTGCTCGAATGCTCGGCGAGGCGTTCGGAGATCTCCCGGACCTTCTCGGCCAGCGAGCCCGTCGCCCCGGCCGCCGTCGAGACACCGGAGATGTTCACGGTCATCTCCTGGGTCGAGGCCGCCTGCTGCTCCACCGCGCCCGCGATGGCGAGGGTGAGCCGCGACAGTTCCTCCACCGCGCCGGTGATCGTGCCGATGGCCGAGACCGCCTCGCCGGTGGCCGACTGGATGGCGTGGATCTGCTGGGTGATGTCGTCGGTGGCCCGCGCCGTCTGGCCCGCGAGCTCCTTCACCTCGGCGGCCACCACAGCGAAGCCGCGCCCGGCCTCCCCCGCCCGCGCCGCCTCGATGGTCGCGTTGAGGGCCAGCAGGTTGGTCTGGTCGGCGATCGACTTGATCATCGCCACCACGGAATCGACCTTGCCGGTCTTCTCCGCGAGCGCCCGCACGGTCATGTCGGTGGCGCCCGCCTGATCGGCGATCTGGTTCGCCCGCTCCGAGACCCGTCCGACCTGGCCGGAGATCTCCTTGACAGTGCTGGCCATCTCCTCCGACCCGGCGGCCACCGTGGCGGCGAGGCCGCTCGCCTCGTCGGCGGAATGGTTCAGCCCCTCGGCCGACTGGCGCATCTCGTCGATGGCGCGGCCCAGGGCCTCGACCACCCGCGTCACCTCGCCCGCCATGGCGACCTGCGCCGTCACGACCGCCCAGGTCAGCATCGGGCCGAGGTAGTTGCCCTCGGGGTCCTTGATCGCGGAGACCTGCAGATCGAGGGTTTCCGGCCCGACCCGGATCCGCGTCCGGTGCGGCAGGCGGCTCGCATCGGCCAGCATGGTGCGCTGGTGGTGCGGGTTCTTGTGGAAGATGTCGAAGGAGCGGCCGACCATGTCGGCGACCTTCACCGGCAGGTGCTGCTCGATGGTGCTCAGCGTCTTGGTCGACGTCCGGTTGAGGTAGTTGATCTTGAACTCGTCGTTGATGTCGGCGGTCATCACCGCCACCGGCATGTCGTCGATCATGGTCAGCAGGCGGCTGACCTCGTTCTTCTTGGCCGTGATGTCGGCCGCGACCTTGATGACCTTGAACGGCTTGCCGTCCTGATCGAGGACGGGGTTGTAGCTCGCCTCCAGCCAGACCCGGCGCTTCGTCTTGTCGAGGCGCATGAACTCGCCGGAGACGAACTCGCCCGCGCGGAGCGTCCTCCAGAACGCCTCGTAGTCGGACGAGCCGGCCACGCTCTCTTCCATGAAGACGCGGTGGTGGCGGCCCTTGATCTCGGTGAGGTCGTAGCCGACCACGCGCAGGAAGTTGGCATTCGCCGTCAGGATCGTGCCGTCCATCCCGAATTCGATGACGGCCATCGAACGATCGAGGGCATCCATCACTGATTGTGAATCGTTGGGCTTTGCGCGTCTAAATATCACCGGATCGACCCTCACTCCTATGACGCACAGAGTGGCGGGAGAATTCTTAAAAATCACGATTCCCACTCGTCGAGTCCTTGGGCGATTTTCAGAAATTCATGCCGTGAAACCGCTCAGAAAAGAATTTATCTCAGCAATTCGAGGGGGCGAATACAAAATTTGCACTCCAATATTGTCCCAATTGATCCAACCGCATGGCTAATACGATCCAGTCATTCCGAGCGACAGACAGCGCCATCAGCCGGTCATGCTGCGCCGCACCCATGTTCAAGCCCCGGTCAATGCGGCCAGCGCGGGGCGGATAGATTGAATTTGCGCTCCTGCCCGGGGCTCGGTTCCGCCATGATGCTGCATCGCACCATCGCGCCGACAGGCTCTGCCGCCGGAGGTTTCCATGACCCAGATCGCCAAGACCGTCGCCCGCGGCCTCGCGAGCCGCTTCGGCCGCGCCCTCACCCGCTCGGTCGCCCACCGCTACGCCGAGCAGCGCCTCCACATGGAGCGCACCGGCTTCGGCGGGATGCTCTGAGCCCCCTCCCCCCTCGGACTGGGAGCGCGGCGGCGACGTAGTTTTGTCGCTTTCCCCCAGCATATCCTCCCGCGCCGGTCGCGCTGCGTCAGCGGCCGAGAGACGGGACCGTAAGGGCGATGGCGATAGGCCTGACGACGAGCGTGCGCGAGGGAGACCGGCTCAGTCCCCTCGAATCCTACCTGCACGTCCTCCACGCCCTGATGCTGCGCGACATGCGCACCCGCTTCGGGGGCACCCTGTGGGGCTACGGCATCGTGGTGATGTGGCCCTGCGTCCACGTCTTCATGCTGATCGCGATCTACACGTTCCAGCATCTGCCGGCGCCCGTCGGTAGTAGTGCGCCGCTCTTCTTCGCCACGGGCGCGGTGCCGGTCCTGATCTTTCAGTACATCTCCCGCGAGGTGATGAAGGCGACGATGGTCAACAAGCCTCTTACCTATTACCCGCAGGTGAAGCTGTTCGACCTGATCCTGGCACGTGTGCTCGTAGAGATCGTCACCGGCTTCCTCGGCCTTCTCGTCATCGTCGCCGTGTTGACCGCCCTGGGCACCGACCCCCGACCGGTAAACAGTTCCATTGCAGTCTTCGCCTACCTCGCGTCCATCCTGCTGGGCATCGGTGTCGGCGTGGTCAACGTAGCAATCGTGGGCTTCTTCCCCGGGTGGCTCGTCGGCTACGCGCTCTTCAATATTCTCATGTATGTCGCCAGTGGCGTGATGTTCATGCCGAGCTTCTTGCCTGAGAAAATCTACTACTGGATGAAATACAATCCGGCGCTCCAACTCGCCGAATGGATGAGGTCTGCCTATTATCCCTCGGCGGGCCTGAAAGTCGATCATCTCTACGTGGTCATGTTCGCTCTCACCTGCATGGTGATGGGCCTGCTGATCCTGAAGCACGTGGTCAGCAAGCGGAGCTGAGACGCCACCCCTCGGCGCGCGCGGAACCACCGGGCGCGGACGCCGTTGGCGCCGTGTCCGGCGACATCCTGTCGGGCCGGCCGAGGGCCCCGATGCGTCAGACCGTTCCGCTGCAGCACCTCCTGGCCTCGGCTCTGCGCGACAGCGCGGACCATGTCGGTCAGTTGCTTCGGCTTGCGCGCATCGAGACCGACGCGACCCTGCGGACTTGGCTCCGGCTGGCGGGGATCGTCGGGACGATCCCGATCCTCGCGATCGCGATCTTCTTCCTGGGGCTGGACGCGCTGGTGAAGATCATCGCCGCCTTGAGCGGCGCGCCGTTGATCTCCGCTCTGATCGTGGCGTCACCCTTCATCGGCGTCGCCCTCGTGCTCGTGCGCCTCGGCGCACGACGGATGGCCCTGTCGAACCTCGAACCCTGGCGCACGTGGCGCCAAACGGGCCGCCCCTCATCTCCGGCGCGCGCCCGCCCGGCCGCATGAACGGCCGAGATCAGTGCGAGGGGTCGTCCTTGGTGGAGGATTTCGCGAGGTGGAGAAAGCTCCGCTCTCCAGTCGCCGCCTCGGCGACGTGCTGGATCGCATCAAGTAGTTCCGCGACGGGGCGGGCCTTCATGGGCCGGAAGCAGGCGAGCCCTGCGACGCGCCGCGGCGCAATGCGCCCGACGGCCAATTGCGCCTCGCTCAGCGCGTCGAAGTTCCGATGTTTGACCATGCTCTCGAACCTCCACAGGGAGCCTGGGTCCACGATGGTTGACGAAAGGTTAATGTCCCGTCCGGAGGGGACGGCATGACGAGTGCGGTCATCGTAGGGGCCTCCGGCGGCATCGGCCGTGCACTGATCGACAGGATCGTCGCGGGCGGCGCGCATCGGCCAGTTTTCGCCCTGTCGCGATCGGGCGCGGACCTCGGAGCCGGGGTGGTCGCGGGTCTCATCGATGTAACCGACGAGGAGAGCATCCAGGCGGCGGCGGGCCGTGTGGCCGAGAACGGTCCGGTGGGCCTCACCCTCGTCGCGACCGGCCTCCTGCACGGCCCCGGCGTCGCGCCGGAGAAGGCGCTGAAGGCCCTCGACCCGGCCGCGCTGGCCCGACTTTTCGCGGTGAACACGACCGGTCCGGCCCTGGTAGCCAAGCACATGGTGCCACTGATGCCGCGTACGGGCCGCAGCGTCTTCGCGGCACTCTCGGCGCGGGTCGGCTCCATCGGCGATAACCGGCTGGGTGGCTGGTACGGCTACCGCGCCTCGAAGGCGGCGCTCAACCAGATCCTGCGCACGCTCGCAATCGAATTGGCCCGCACTCACCCGGACGCGATCGTGGCGGGCCTGCATCCGGGCACGGTGCGCACGGCGCTGTCACATCCGTTCCGCCCCGATGCCGACAGCCCCGACACGGTGACGCCAGAGGCCGCAGCGGCCCATCTCCTCGCTGTCCTCGACGGCCTGACACCGGCCGAGAGCGGAGGAGTCTTCGCCTGGGACGGCCGACCGGTCCCGCCTTGAGAGAAGACTTGCCAGAGCGGGGATGGCCGTCTAGAGGATCGCCGGTCCTTGGGGCGTCGCCAAGTGGTAAGGCAGCGGTTTTTGGTACCGCCATTCCCAGGTTCGAATCCTGGCGCCCCAGCCAAGCCTCCGTTAAGTCATTGATCTGATTGCATTCGGCTCTCGGCCGCTTCAGCGGCCATGCCGATTGTACGCAGAGCTGTTGCACGCGCTTGTCCACAGGGGCAGGCCGTTGACGATTTGTTCTAACGTGTTCCGCCGCGGGGCGGTATACTGGTGGCGAAGGCGATTCCGTTGCGATGAGCGGACGCGACCCTCTGGTGCCCCAGTTAGGGGGAAGTCCATCACGGTCGCTCTGAGCCTGGGCACCTCCGACCCAGCAAGTGCGCGCACACTCGGCTGGGGGCTTAACGCGGAAAGCCTCCGCGTCCGGGATGACCCCGCCATGCAAACAGCGGCTCAAATCCGCGACCACCTCCGCGCCTTCGTCGACCGGGAGCGAAGCGCGCGGATCGCGCGCTTGCAGCGTGACCTCAATCCACCGCGCGCGCCTCTCATCGGCGACTGGTCCACGCTCATGGAGAAACGGGAGCGGGAGTACCGGATCTTCGGACGCCTGCAGGCGCTGGCGGCGGAGGAAGGCTTCGACGCAGGGTACGACAGTGAACTCGATGCGCGCCTGAAGCGGGAAGGCTTCAGCCTACCGGAGCGTCGAGCCATTCGACGGCGCATCGAGAACGGTTACCTGCGCGATCTCGGTCGGCCAGACGAGACTGGTCGGCTCACGCCACCGCGCGCTTATCTTCAGACGATGCTGACCAGCATGAACGAGCCTTTGACGGAGGCTGGCCTCAATCGCTGCCTCCGTGGCCTCGCGGCGCTCTCCAGCCATGTTTCACGCGAATTCGCCTCCACCTATGCCGAGGCGCGTGCGGATCCACGGGAGGCTTGGGCCAACCTCTCGGCGATGCGTGCCAGGGGTGAGATGCCGCGTGACACGCTGGGCTGGGCCACATCCGACTTCGACGGCGCTGACAGCTTCGAGTGGGGCGACTTCGAAGTCCAGGCCTCCACAACAGCGCCGCTGTCAGAAAGCAGTTATACAGATCCGGCCACTCTCAAATCCGAACCCGTCGGCCAGCCAGCACCCGAGCAAGGCCCCATAGTCGACCGGAACCATCCACCCGCGGCGCCAGCTCCTGCGTCGTACCCTCCAAAAACGGAGGCCGCCGCGCCGGAAGAGGCGTCAAGGCCATCGTCTGGATCTTCGGAGCGCGACGGAGCGGATCATGGTCCAGCCTTCACCGATTGCGCTCCAGGCCTCGACCAGCGAGGCCTGAACGATGCGCATGTGGGTAGCGAAGTCGGTTCTGGCCCGGTCACGAACTCGCTGACCGAAATGGTCGAAGAGCTCATCACGCACAAGGGCGCCACTTGGGACGAGAAGACCCAACGGCAGCATCGGGCGGTCGCGGCAATGCTCGGCGACATCGCTGGCACCGATGACCTGCGGCAGATCCGGCATGCCCATCTCACTGCCTATATCCAGAATCTCTCCAACCTGCCGAAATCCTACGGCAAGAGTTCACGTGATGCGGCACTGTCGATCGCGGACCTAGTCGAACGCGGCCGAACGATGCGGGCCGCGGGGCAGACAGAGAAAGTGGGGCTCAGCCCCGCGACCGTGAACCGACATATCACGCAGCTCTCGACGATCGCGAAGTACTGTCGGGCCAAGCAGCGTCCGATTGGGCAGGTCGAACTTCTGGGCGACTTCCGCCTGATCGACCCGGAGCGGGATGGCGAAAAGCGACCGGCCTTCGAGATCGACGAGTTGAAGACCCTGTTCGCGCACCCCGTCTGGACGTCGACGGCCTCGGAAGCGGAGATGCTGCGGGTCGCACGGGGGCAGCAGATCTTCGCGGCCGTCTACTGGCTGCCGCTCCTGGGCTACTACACCTGCGCGCGCCTATCCGAGTTGGTCTACCTCGAGCTCGGTGACATCGACCTGGAGCAGGCCACGCTCAAGATCCGGCCGACACGCAGACGGCGCCTGAAAAACGCGGTGTCGCGTAGGACGCTGCCGCTCCATCCAGAGCTGATCCGCCTCGGCTTCCTAGATTACGTGCGGGGCAGATCCGGTGCACGAAGCGATCTGATCTTCGCGGAGATCGCGCAATTTGGCGAGAACACGCCGTTGTCGAACCTGTTCGACAAGCGCTGGGCGGTCGTTCTGGACGAAGCCGTGCCCTCGGCCCGTGAGGAGCGCAAGACATTCCATTCCTTCCGGCATTTCGGCAATACGGAGATGATCCGGCGGCTGGTGCTCGATCCGATCCGCGAGTCGATGATGGGCCATGAGGGCTCCACCGTGAACTCACGGAACTACAAGAAGACGCTCAAGCCTGAAGATCTGCGGACGGCCATTGCCGCCATTCCCGAAGTCACGCGTGGACTTCGGGCGTGTGACTGGGCGCTCATTGGATCATCGTTGACGCTCGGCTCTCTGGAAGGCCAAGAATCGGCAGAGGGACGTTGCTTGCGCCGCCGATGGCTCTTGTCTTCGTCTCCTCACTACGCGCGCAAAGCTGCGGCGAAAGGACCTGGACGGTCCTCCCCATATACGGAAGCTTGTCCGCGCCGAAACCAGAAGCCGTTTAACGTGCCGTGAAAACCCATGCAGCACGTCAGCTTCGGCAACCAACTCGCTGAAGCTGCGGTGCCGCTTTGTGGTCCATCTCGGCCATTCAGCAGACTTCCGGCATCTCAGAGGCGGACACTCTTCTACGCGGCAGCCGTCATGAACCTCGTCAGGCGGCTTGCCCGCTCAGCCTGACTTCTCGGATGGACTCTCAGATGCGCCAAGAGCTGACATCAGCTCGCTGCCCGAAACCAGACGTTCGGCTTCGCGCCCAATTCAGCCATTCAGGGGCATCTGCCGACATCTCCGAAGCGGACATCGGCGCGGAGCGAGTCAGATGTCACAGTTACGTCGCTTCCGAACCTTCATCTGTAGCCAGCGGATGCTCGCTCGTGACATGACGAATATAGCGGATGCGGACGGCCCTAAACTCGAAGCTCGGGTTTCCCATTCTGGGTCGGGCTTCGCGACGCTTCCGGAGATCCTGCGGCGCCGGAACAGGCCCCGGAAGATGCGGAACTGCAGGAAGCGAGCTTCAGGACGGCCCGGGCGAGCAGGACCGCTAGCAACGCGAGGACGGCCAGGAAAGTGTTAAGCACCGCCGACGACCGCCGATGCCTGGCCCGGAAGGCCGACCGGGTCATTCGGAAGGGGGGATTCTTCCTATCGGACCTGGCGGATGCGGTCAGGCCGTTCGTCATGCCCGAGCCCGAAGTGGTCGAGAGCCGAGGGTCGGATCACAGGGGTGTCCAAGTCTGGAAACGCGTGTCAGGCCGAGGCGACGACCTTCCCGACGAAGGCAAGGATGTCGGCCGGCAATGTCCGGGGTACTGCCCGACCCATCGTTTGGGACGTTGGCACCCATGCGTGGTTGCGAGGCGGCCACTGACGCCCTTCGAACGAGCCGAGCCATCATGACCCAGTTCGAGCAGCGGCAACTGGCACAGGTCGTCGCCGGCCTCGCCGAGGGCGTGATCCTGATCGAGCCGGATCACACCATCGCCTACGCCAACGACGCCGCCCTCGCAATGCATGGAGTCGCCGAGATCGGCGACCTCGGAGCCACGGTCGCCGAGTACCGGGCCAACTTCGTCCTGCGCTACCGCAACCACCGCGAGGTCGGCCCCCTGCAGCATCCGGTCGAGCGCATCCTGGCCGGCGAGGCGTTTCGCGACGCGGTGGTCGAAGTCCACAATTTCCGGGATCCCGCGAGGATATGGACGCATCGGATGCGGGGACTGGTGACGACGAACGATGCCGGTGCACCGACCGGCCTCGCGCTTCTGATGCAGGACGCCAGCGACCTTTACGAGGCGGAGGAGCGGTTCGAGTGCATGTTCCGGGCGAACCCGGCCCCAGCCGTGGTCTGCCGGCTCTCCGACCTGCGCTACCTCAAGGTAAACCAGGGTTTCGTCGAGCTCACCGGATACGTACGCGACCAGGTCATCGGCCGGACATTCACCGAAGTCGACCTTCTCGGACAGGGCGAGCATCGCGCCTCCGCGGTCGAGCACCTCCATGCCGGCACGACCATCAGGCAGCGGGAGGCGTGCCTCTCGGTCCCGTCCGATGCCGAGAAATATGTCATCGTCGCCGGCCATCCCATCGAGATGCCGGGCGGCGAACGTTGCATGCTGTTCACGTTCGCCGACCTGGAGGACCGGCGGAAGGCGGAGGCCGAGCTCCGTCTCAGCGAGGAGCGCTTCGCCAAGGCGTTCGAGCTCAGCCCGATCCCGACGGTCCTCCTCAGCTCGGCCACCGACCTGCCGACCAACGTCAACGACGCCTACGCCTCCACCTTCGGCGATGCCGAAAGCGCTTCCGTGATGCCCTGGGTGGAGGAGGCGGAGCGGACGCGCTTCAAATGGGAACTCCAGCGCTACGGCAGGGTGCGCGCCTTCGAGGGGCGCCTGCGCACGCGCGACGGCGACGTCCTCGACTGCCTCGTCTCCGCCGAGAAGGTCACCGTCGGCGGCGGCGAGGGCCTCCTCTGTGCCGTGCAGGACATCTCGTCCCGAAAGCGGACCGAGACTGAACTCATCTCGGCCATCGAATCCGTCATGGCTGACGCGTCGTGGTTCAGCCACGGCGTGATCGAGAAGCTTGCCCTGCTGCGCAACCCGCCCAGGCCGGGCAAGCCGCAGGCGGTGGCCGAAAAACTCACGACCCGCGAGTGTGACATGCTGGAGGGCATTTGCCGCGGCGACACGGACGAGGAGATCTCCAAGGCGCTCGGCGTCTCGCTGAGCACCGTGCGCAACCACGTTGCCAGCCTGTATCGCAAGATCGGCGTCAACCGACGAAGCGCCGTGGTCGTCTGGGCCAGGGAACGCGGCATAGGCGAGAAAACATCATTTGAGCATTACGGCAAAAATACAACGCGAAAACCAGGTCGAAAACACTAAACGGCCTAAGCTGAAATACTTTAATGTAAATCGGCGGAACATTGGTTCGATAGAATTATTCGGTGGGTGTAGCTCTGCTCGTTCCGGGCATCTCGACGACGGCTAAGCCGGACAGAGAGGTGCCGCGAATGGGCAAGGGCCGCAAGGTTCTGTCGAGCGATCACGCCCGTGCCCTGATCAAGCAGGCCATCGGCATGATCTTCGGGGACACCAAGGTTGAGGCGGAGGCCACGACCGAGATCGCTACGATTGAAGCGCGGCACACTACGGACAAGCCAACCCGACCCCGGCGCCCCGCGCGCACCTAGCCCCGGCCCCGCAGGCCATCGAGACCCATGCCCCAGCCCGCGCAGGCCCTGCGTCGGGACCCTTCCGCACGCCGAAAACCGGAGCCCGTCATGTCCCTCCTCGCCTGGATCGTCCTCGGCCTGATCGCCGGCTTCATCGGCAGCAAGATCGTCAACAACACCGGCCAGGGCCTGCTTGTCGACATCCTGCTCGGCGTCGTCGGCGCGGTCGTCGGCGGGTTCCTGTTCAACCAGTTCGGCGAGCCCGGCGTGTCGGGGGTCAACCTCTACAGCCTGCTCGTCGCCATCGTCGGCGCCGTGATCGTGCTGTGGCTCTACCACATCGTCATGGGCCGCCGCCGGGTCGTCTGACCCACCGCGCCCTTCCAGCTTACCGACCTCACAACTCAGGAATACCACCATGGCCACCGTTACCGAGCCCACCCCCGTATCCCCCAGTCGTCCGATCACGGATCGCACCGTCGTCGACCGCGACCTGCCGCAGACCACCATGGTCACTCCGGCCGAGGACATGCGCACGATGATGCTGTATTCCGTCTCTTGGGGTGCGGTCCTCGCCGGAGCCACGGTCGCGCTGATCTCGCAGGTCATCCTGAATATGCTGGGGCTCGGCATCGGCCTCTCGACAGTCGATCCGATGGGCGACGGCACCCCGGCGGCGAGTTCGCTCGGCATCGGTGCCGGCTTGTGGTTCGTCGTCTCCGGCGTGCTGGCGGCTGTAGCCGGCGGCTACTTCGCCGGACGCCTGTCCGGCAAGCCGTCGACCTCAACGGCGGGCTATCACGGCCTCCTCGCCTGGGCGGTCTCGACGCTCGTGGTCCTGTACATGCTGTCGTCGGCTGCCAGCGGCATCGTCAGCGGCGCCCTCGGCACCGCCTCCTCGGCCATCGGCGGGGTCGGCAACGCCATGGGCGGCTCCGCCTCGACCCTGGCGCAGGCTGCCGCCCCGTCGCTGACCAAGGTCACCGACCCGTTCTCGAACATCGAGTCCAATGTCCGCAACGGCACCGGGTCCGATCCGGCCGCGCTGAAGGACGCCGCTGTGACCGCGATGCGCGCCGCCGTCTCGGGTGACGGCGCACAACAGGCCGCCGCCCAGGAGAAGGCCGCCGTGGCCCTTTCCAAGGCGCAGAACATCCCGGTCGAGCAGGCCCGGACCCAGGTCGCGCAGTACACCCAGCAGTTCAGGGAGACCGTCACCTCGGCCAAGGAGCAGTCCAAGCAGATTGCCGACGCCACCGCGCGCCGTGTCTCCCAGGGCGCGCTGTTCGGAGCCCTCGCGCTGATCTTCGGGGCGCTCGCATCCTTCTTCGCCGGCCGTGGTTCGGCCGTCGATCCGACCGTCACCCGCACCGCCCCAAACACCTTGACGCCTCGCCGGGCATGAGCGTCGGCGACCGCGCCGCGACCGAGCCCCGCGGGCTCGGGACGCCCTTCGGTACCGCGGCGGAGGTCGCCATCGGCGAGGAGGCGGTTCTCTCGCTGATCGAGGAGACCGCGCGCATCGAGAAGCGTGCGGTGGAGACCGAACGGGTCCGTGTCAGCACGCGAACCGACACCGTCGACCAGGTCCTGCGCGAGACTCTGCGCAGCGACATGGTCGGCGTGACCCGGGTGCCCGTCAACCGGACCCTCGCCGAGGGCGAGGTACCCCCGGTGGTCAGGACGGAGGCCGGGGTGACCATCATCCCGGTGCTGGAAGAGATCCTCGTCGTCGAGAAGCGCCTCTTCCTGAAGGAGGAGGTGCACATCCGTCGGACCACGGCGGACGAGGACGTCGAGATGCCGGTGACGCTGCGCAGGCAGCACGCCGTGATCGAACGCGTGTCCCCCGAGGGGCACGTCACGGAACAGGCCGCCATGCACCCGTCACAGGAGCCGACATCATGACCCAGACCATCACCGCCATGTACGACACTCATCCCGAGGCGGTCGCCGCCCAGGGCAAGCTCGTCGGCCTCGGCATTCCCGCCGGTGCCATCAAGCTCATCTCCGGTACCCAGGCCGGCGCGGCCGGAACCGCGACCAAGGCCGACGAAGGCATGTGGGGCTCGATCAAGGACTTCTTCATGCCGGAGGAGGACCGTCACGCCTACGGCGAGGGCCTGCACCGCGGCGGCACGATGCTGAGCGCCGAGGTTGACGACGCGCACGTCCACGCCGCCTCCGATATCCTGGAGGAGCACGGTTCGGTCGATCTCGACGAGCGCGAGGCCGCCTGGCGCAAGGAAGGTTGGGACGGCCGTGCGACCGGTTCCACCACAGGGACCGCGCCGGTTGCCACCGCAGCGCTCGGTGAGGGTGCGATGTCGTCCGACCACGCCGCCACGACCCGCGACACCGGCCTGCACGCCGCCGCAACGTCCGAGGCCGTCGCCGCCCACGGTACCGCCACAGGCACCGATTACATCCCTGTGGTCGAGGAGCGCCTCAACGTCGGCAAGCGCATGGTCGATGCCGGCCGGGTCCGGGTTCGGTCCTACGCCGTCGAGAAGGATGTCAGCGAGAACGTCACCCTCCACGACGAGAAGGTGAACGTCGACCGTCGCGTCGTCGACCGCGCCGTCACCCCGGGCGACATGGCGCTGTTCGAGGACAAGGTCATCGAGGCGACGGAGATGCGCGAGCAGGCGGTGGTGTCGAAGAACGCCCGCGTCGTTGGTGAGGTCGGCATCCGCAAGGATGCGGCCCAGCGGGTGGAGACCGTGACCGACAAGGTCCGCCACACCGAGGTCGAGGTCGAGGACGGTCGGGGGGCGGTCAGCCGTACCGGCACCACCGGCACCTCCACGGAAACCACCCCGCGCAAGCCGCTCTGAGCTCAAGTCCGGGACCGATTCGAGCCGGTCCCGGCTCCGTACGATTCCATGTCCACCTATCGCGAAAGCCCCGTCGCCGTGACCAATCTCCGCCACCTCGTCGTATTCGCGGCCCTCGCATCGTCATGCGTCCCGCTCGGCGCGCAGGCTCTTGAGAAGACCGGTTCAAGGGCATCGCTGAAGCCGTTCTGTTCGGCCGACTACGCCCGTTTCTGCAACGGCCTCGACCTAAACGGACCCGAGGTCGTCGCCTGCTTCCGCAAGAACGCCCGGGAGGTCTCGCCTGGCTGCCGGGCTGCCATTGCCGACTACGTCGTGACGGCCTCCGAACAGTCCGCCCCCTCGCGGTAGCGGTCCCTCGCCTGCCCGGTCCGCATCCTATCCCAACCCGAAGGAAACCCCATGAAGATCCTCAACACCCTGTCCGTAGCGGCGGCGATAACGCTCCTTGGCGCCGGCATCGCCTCGGCCAAGCCATGTGCGGTCGGGACGACCACGAACAGCACCGGCCAGGTGGGCTCGGCCGACGCTTCCTCGAAGGTCGACGGTGACACGACCGCGAAGGTCTCGCCCGGTGCCAAGGCAGAATCCTCCGGGACGGTCGGCGCGATGAACAATGTCGGCTCGAATGCGACGCCCGCCACCAACGAGGCCAAGCCGCCCGAGGGCAAGGTCGTGAAGCCCGGCGACGACGATTGCTGATCGGCCCAAAGGTTTCATCGAAACGGAACGGAGACACCCGATGAGTGACGGCTTTCCCTCGATGACCGCGCTGCTCGGCCTGTTGGCCGTGGCGGGCTTCCAGAACCGGGACAAGATCCAAGAGATGCTCGGCGGATCTGGCCACGGTGGTCCCGCAACCGCAGGTACGCCCGCCGGACAGGGCGGGATCGCGGGACAGGATGGTCTCGGCGGCCTGCTCGGTAATCTCGGAGGCGCCCTTGGGGGTGCTGGTGCCGGTGGCCTGCTCAGCGGCGGCCTTGGCCAACTCGTTGACCGCTTTCGCGAGAACGGCCACGGCGAGGCGGCCGACTCTTGGGTCAACCACGGGCCGAACGCCGAGATAAAGCCCGATCATTTGAGATCGGCCATCGGTCCTGACGTCCTCGATACGCTGTCGAGGCAGACCGGCCTCTCGCACGACGACCTTCTGTCCAGGCTCTCGCGCGAACTGCCGTCCGCGGTGGACCGCTACACCCCTGACGGCAGGCTTCCGTCCGCGGTCGCTGGCATGCCCGCCTGAGAAGCCACCCGGTCGATCCCGCTGGTATCGAAGCCGCAGAACCGACCGGCCACACGTTTGCACCGGGGCACGTAAATCCCCGTCACGGGAGGGACAGATGTCCGGAAGCGTGCACGCCAAGGCCGCCGAACACCACAAGGCGGCGGCCAAGTCACACCAGAAGGCCGCTCGCCACCTCGACGACGGCAACGAGAAGAAGGCCGCCAAGCACGCTTCGAAGGCCGACGACCGGGCGAAGAAGGCCAACCAAAGCTCGATCAAAGCGCGACCCAGGAAGGCCGTGTCGAAGAATTAGTCAGCGCCTCGCATCGGCTCGAAGCATGTTTTGCTGCGGGCCGGCTCTACTTTGAACCAAACGGAGATTGATCAGAGGACGAGAACCGCATCACCGGCGCCGCCAAGGAACTCGGCGGCAAGGTTCAGGGCGCTGTCGGTGACGTCACGGGCGACCGGGAGACCCAGGCCAAGGGTACGGCTAACGAGGTCAAGGGGGCCGCCGAGAACCTCGTCGGACAGGCCAAGGACGCCGTGCGCGACGTTGCCAGACAGGCGAGCGACCTCGCCGACAAGGCGATCAACCGGAGCCGCGACGCCTTCCCCGAGGCCGAGCGTGCCTACCGGCAGGGTGGCGATGCCGTCGCACAGTATGCGAAGGAGTCCCCGCTGGTGCTGGCGGCCATGGCCGGAGCCATCGGATACCTGCTCGCGATGGTCGTTCACGGCCGTCGCTGAACGGTCGTCGCCCACGGCTACGCTTCCGACGAGGGCGGTCCTCGGACGGGGACGAGACATGGCGGACCCTCCGATGTCACCCATGCGCACGCTGATCCATGACGGGTCGAACGACGACCGCTGGTACCTATGCCGCGGCGGCGACCCTGCCGACGTGTACGTCTTCCATGAACCAAACGGGCCATCCGGCGGGAGGCCGTCATGCATCGAGATCGCGGATTTCCTCGCCTCGGCGAACGGATCCCCGAGCACCGCGCGCTCCTCGTCATGATCGGCTCCCTGGTCGGGGCGGGTCATGGCGGTCTCGCATCGAGTGTTTCCACCCCCGAGCCGGGGGCTGCCAGTGCCGAACCGACGCCTGGCGAGGCTGCCTCGTCGATCTGATCCGTTCCCTCCAACGCCCGCGAGAACGCCATGGCCATCGACTACCGTTCCGAACTTCGCAGGCCCCTTCCGTTCAGCCTCGCCGTCGTGGCGGTGGTACTCCTGGTCTGGCTCGTCGTTGCCTCCATTGCGGGCGCACGGCAGAGGACCGCCCGGGACCATCGCATCCAGGACCTGGAGACGCGGCAGGTCTCCCTGCAATCGGACCTCGATCAGCAGCGGGCGGCGGCGGGTACCCTCGACGGGCTCCAGGCGAGGATCGCATCGGCCCAGCAGCAGGAGCGGGATATCACTCAGGCCGGCGAACAGGCCAAGACGAAGGCGGCAAGCCTGGCGACGGAACAACAGGAGGCCGAGCGCAAGGCCGGCGAGGCCAAGGCCACCACCGAGGCCGAGACGACCAAGCTCACCGGGCTGCAGGCCCAGGTCACCCAGGCTGAGCAGAAGCTCGCTCCTATGAAGGAGGCCACCACGGCAGCCGAGCAGGCGGCGACCGCCAGGACCAAGGAACTGTCCGACGTCGGGCGCCGGCTGGAAGAGACGCGCCAGCAGGAGGCAAAGCTGCGGTCCGATATCGCCGCCATGTCCCAGGAGGCGACCGCTAAGACTGCCGACCTCGCCAAGGCCGAGGAGAGCCAGCAGAAGGCGCGCGAGGGCTCGGCTGCCGCTCAGAAGGAGCTGGCCGATGCCCGCGCCGCGACTGAGCAGGCGACGAGGCAGAAGGCCGAACTGGAGCGGGCCGTCGACGGTCTGACCGCCAATCGTGAAAAGCTGGCGAGCGACGTCTCGCAGGCTGGCCAGCAGGTGCAGCAAGCCAAGGATGGGTTGGCTTCGACGCAGAAGCAACTCGCCAAGGCGCAGTCCGAGCGGGACAGTGTGATCTTGGAACGGAGCCAGGCTGAGCAGGCTGTCCAGAAGCTGGCTTCCGACCGCGACGGCGCGGCCTCGGCGGTAGAGGCGCTGCAGAAGCGGCAGGCCGACGCCCAGGCGCAGTTGGCGACCCTGACCGAGACGCTGGCCTCCCGCAACAAGGAGATGGCTGCCCTTGAGGACCGGCTGGGAACGACCCGTCATGACCTTGCCGCGGCCCAGGCTAAGCTCGCCGAGGCACGTCAGCAGCTATCGGACCATCCTCCTGCCATGACGGTGCATCCCGGCCCATCCCAGCCGCAAGCGCCTGCCATCGCTCCCAAGTCCGAATGAATCCCGCGGGACGGGGGTCGAAGGGGGCTGAACCAGGATGAGCCCAGCCTCAGATGAGGCTGGGCCCGTTTTTTCGCCGGGCAGGGAACGGACAGGGGGCTGCAGATCGGCGGGATAGGGAGGAAGCGCTCTGACCGGCGGATTTTCGGACATGGCGTCACAGACGCCCAGGGTGGGTGCTTGCTGCGATTTGAACCGTAGTGGTCAATGCAGCTTCGGATTGCATTGTGAATTCCACCCTCGCGTCCGTATTAACGGTTCGCCACCGGAACGGTCCCGCGCGCCGGCCCTTTGCCAAAGACGATGGAAGTCGATCCCGAATGTTCTTTCGAGGTCCTTCCGGACCCATCGACAATAAACCGGAGGCGACATGTCCAGGACGATCTCAGCCGATTTCAAATCCCGCCGGGATGCGGAGATGGCCGTCGAGCACATCGTGCAGGATCACGGCCTTGATCGGAACGCGGTGCAGGTCGGCCCTGCCTCGGACGAGAACACGGCTGGGACCGAGGCGGCGCGGGCGGATGTCGAGGACGGGCACCTGAAGGCCGGGAATGAGGGCGAACCCGCGCTGGCCGGCAAGGTCAGGGTTTCCGTCGCGGTCGACGACGCCATCGCCGAGAAGGTGCTGTCGTCCTTCGCGACCTTCCACGGTGACGTCGGCGGCTGAACCGGCACCCGACGGTCACTCACGGGGGTTGGTCGGCACGGCCGACGCCGGCCCACGGGGGACGGCTCCCACCCATCCGCCCTGACGGAAAGAACCGATGACCGATCCCCTCCATGACCTCGCAGCGGCCGGCGTCGCCATTTGGTTGGATGACCTCAGCCGGCCCATGATCGAGTCCGGCGCCCTTGCGGAAGCGGTCGAGCGCGATGGTGTCATCGGCATCACCACCAACCCGACCATTTTCGCCAAGGCCATCGGGGCCGGCGAGGGCTACGACGGCCACGTGCGCGATCTGGCGCTGCGTGGGACCGCCATCGGCGAGACGGTTCGGCTGCTGACCGCCTGGGACGTCCGGACCGCCTGCGACGTCCTCCGTCCGGTCTACGACCGTACCGGCGGCCGCGACGGCCGGGTATCCATCGAGGTCGATCCGCGCATCTCGGGCGATACCGAGCGCACTGTGGCCGAGGCGCGCGGCCTGTGGTGGCTGGTCGACAGACCGAACCTCTATATCAAGATCCCCGCGACAGATGCCGGCCTGCCCGCCATCTCGACCTGCCTGGCGGAGGGCATCTCGGTCAACGTGACCCTGATTTTCTCGGTGGCCCGCTACGAGGCGGTGCTCGACGGGTTCCTCACTGGACTCGAACGTCGGGCGGCCGCCGGCGAAAGCCTCGTTGGGGTGGAGAGCGTCGCCTCGTTCTTCCTCAGCCGCGTCGACATCGAGGTGGACCGCCGGCTGGCGGAGGGGGCAGGCAATGCCGTCGAACGCGACCGCGTCCGTGGCCAGGCGGCCATCGCCAACGCCCGCCTCGCATACGGGGTATGGGAGGACAGCGTCGCCTCCGCGCGCTGGCACGCCCTGAAGGGAGCACGGCCCCAACGCCTTCTATGGGCATCCACCGGGGTGAAGGACAAGGCCCTCGACGACACCCGTTACGTCGTCGAGCTCGCCGGGCCCGAGACGGTCAACACCATGGCGCAGCCGACGCTTCGCGCCGTAGCAGATCATGGCCGTATCCGGCCGGACACGATCCATGCGCCCGCCGGCGCGGCCCAGGCCATTCTCAACGAATTGGAGCGGCTCGGCATCGACATGGCGGACGTCGCCACCACGCTGGAGGCCAAGGCCGTCGCCTCGTTCGAGGCGAGCTGGAACGAGCTCATCGCCTCGGTCACCGGACAACTCGAACGGGCCGGCGCCGGCGTCATGCCGGCCGGGGCGGTCTGCCCTGCATCCGGCCAGGACGCCCCGAAGGGTGCCCCGGCCGCGGCGGCCCCGGTGCGATCAGGGAACGGCGCTCGGACATGAACTTTTCCACGCCGATTGTCCGTTTTTCGACCCGACCGAAACCAGGGGCGAGGCATACGATATGAGCGACACGGTCCCGAACGTCTCCGATGGCCCACACCTGCGCACCATCGCCATGCCACGCGACACCAACGCGGCCGGCGCCATCTTCGGCGGCTGGACGGTGTCCCAGATGGACCTGGCGGGCGGAACCTTCGCCGCCCAGCGCACCAGGGGGCGCGTCGCGACCGTCAGCATCGACGCGATGCGCTTCCTACGGCCGATTGCGGTCGGCGACGAGGTGAGTTGCTACTGCGCCCTGCAGCAGGTCGGCGAGACGTCGTTGGGCGTGAAGGTCGAGGTCTGGGTGCGTGATAGGACAGGCGGCGATCCCGAGAAGGTCACCGAAGGGGTCTTTACCTACGTCGCCCTTGACGACGATGGAAAGCCGCGGAAGTAGGAGGGGGCCGGCGGAACTGGACATGGCGACATCCTCGGTCCGCGGGCATTCCATCAGACTTGTCCGACCGGCCCGGTCGGCACGGACCTGTCGCCATCGTCGCGGATAGTTCGATTCATTGAACCGAGGTTTCCGAAATCACTTGAGTCCACATGGAAACCTATGTCGTCGTCGCCGGGTTCGGTGTCCTGGTGCTTCTGACGGCTTGGTTGCCGATGGTGCTTCGGGCTCTGCCCCTGTCGCTTCCCATCTGTTGCGTCGGGATCGGCGCAGCCCTGTCGGTCATCCCCGCCATCGGTGAGCTCACGCCCCATCCTGGCTCCCATGCCAAGCTCATCGAGCATGCCACCGAGGCCGTGGTCGTGATCTCGCTGATGGGGGCCGGCCTCAAGATCGACCGCCTCTTCGGTTGGCGGAGCTGGTCGATGACGTGGCGCCTCCTCGGCATCGGCATGCCCCTGACCATTCTCGCGCTGACCGCGCTGGGGTCGGCCCTTCTCGGGCTCGGTCTTGCCTCGGCCCTTCTCCTAGGGTCGTCCCTGGCCCCGACGGACCCGGTTGTGGCATCCGACGTCCAGGTCGGCCACCCCGACGAGGCCCACGAGGACGAGCCGCGGTTCGCCCTGACCTCCGAGGCGGGTCTCAATGACGGCCTCGCCTTCCCGTTCGTGAACCTCGCCATCGCTCTGGCTGGTACCGGCGGCCTGGCCGGTTTTTCGTGGTCTCACTGGCTTGCCGTCGACGTGCTCTGGAAGATCGCCGTCGGCGCCGTCCTCGGGGCGGCGATAGGGCGGGCGCTAGGATGGCTGATGTTCCACCTGCCCAACCTGTCGAAGCTCTCCCGCACCGGCGACGGCTTCGTGGCACTCGGCGTGACCTGCATCGCCTACGGATGCGTCCAGATCGTCGACGGCTACGGCTTCGTTGGCGTGTTCGCGTCGGCCGTCGCGCTGCGCTCTTCCAGCCGCGGGCATGACTACCATCGCAAGATGCATGACTACGCCGAGCAGCTCGAACGTCTCCTGATGATGGTTCTGCTCGTCGGGTTCGGGGCGGTGCTCATCGGCGGGGGACTGCTATACGACCTGACTTGGCCCGCCGTCGCCTTCGCGCTGGTCGCCGTCCTGATCGTCCGGCCCCTTAGCTGCTGGATTGGCCTGATCGGTAGCGGTCGGTCCTCGGAGGACCGTGCCGTCGTCAGCTTCTTCGGCATCCGCGGGCTGGGGACGGTCTACTACTTGGCGTTCGCGACGGGTCATGCGTCCTTTGATGGAACGGATCTTCTGTGGTCGACGGCCGGCCTCACCGTCCTGATCTCCATCCTCCTACACGGCTTCACGGTTACGCTGGTGCTGCGCGCCCTCGACCGCAGGATGGGACGGGACACGGAAAGCGCTCAGCTGGACCTGACCCTTCCCCGTCCCACGGCCTGACCGCGCGTAGCTAAAGGCCGTTTCCTCGTGCCCCCCTCATCAATAGTCGATCAACGGAATACTGCCGAATGCCGATGGACCGGGTGAACCAGTCGACAGCGAACCGAGCTCGCCGACGGGTCGTCCGGCTCGGCGCCATGCCGAAACGCAATCTAGTCCCGCGTCTGATATTGCAGTGCAACAACACGCCTTCTCCGCCGTTGTACCGACGCTACCCTTGCAGTGCCGCGTGAGGGACGGCATCGAGTTAATCGCTCGTCGAGCGCAACTGCGATGCTGCCACCCACCGAAAGCACCCCAATGCGCTTAGCACCCATCCTGGCAACCCTCATCCTCACAATCTCGCCGCTTCCGGCCCTGGCGTCCTCCTGCGCCGAGCAGATCGGCACCATCGAGCGCCGCCTCGACAGTGCAGGTGCGGTGCAGGTCGCTGGCCTGCAGGCCGGGCGCTCGTTGCGGACGGGCTCGCCGCGCGGGGTGACCGCCGCCCGCAAAGACACGCCCAGCGACCCCGCTACGGTCTCGACGGCCGACCATGTCGTCGGCGCGCGGACCCTGATCCTGCGGGCGGGCGAGGAGGACCGGCGTGGAGACCAGCGCGCCTGCGAGAACACGATGACCGAGGCCAAGGGCATGATCGGCGCCCTGCCATAGGCACGCGTTCAGACGCATGGACCTGCCGACACCAGCATAGGGAAGCCCGGACATGATCGGACCTGCCGAGATCGATGACATGCGGCTGGATCTTCTAGCCATGAACGAGCGGGCACGTCTTTACGATGCCGCCCTGATCCCCCTGAACCGGCACTGGGCCGAGCGCGGCGCCGCCTCCGTCGGCAGCGTCAGCCAGATTTGCGAGCGCGTCTTCGCCCGGGCGGAAGACCGCCCGCTCTCGGACTGGAAGGCGGTCGCCACCGAGGCCGTCGCGGATGCCGGGTTCGGCATCGTCTGGAACGGCGACGCGGTGGCCTCGCTTGAAGCCCACAGGTGATCCGCCAAACTTACGTAACGGTCTCGATCCCAACGCACCGCCGTCAAGCTGGCGCCGTGCACTCTTAACCGGAGGGGCAAATTCAGCCAGGTCCGACATCGGGATCTCGGCGATGGCGGACCTCCAACCTGAGGGCCTCTAGGCGTAACGGCCGCCGGGGGTCGGCAGGAAGCCTCGGGAGCATCCGTATGGCCGCAGGCACCGGAAGATCCGAGGCTGACCTCCGACGCTTTCGGACACCATCGCGCGAGGAGCGCGTTGAACACGCTCTTACGTTGGAAGTCGGTGCGACAGGGCAGCCCTAAGACCGACGCCTCCGACCCGCATCTCAGGATGCAGACCCCGTCCACGCAATACGTGCAGCCGCCGTTCAACGACCAACGTAGGCAGGCGTAGGGTCACGCCTGCAGTTGGCCTTTCTATAAGCTCCGCGCGATAGGAGTCTCGCACGTGCGATCCAGCGCCCGGAGAGCGGTTTTAGTCGCTCAGACGAGTCTTCCCTCGACCCTGGCATAGGTCCCGGAGGACACCTGGTCGGCAAGCTGTGCCTTGAAGTCCGCGATGCCGAGGACCTGCACCGGGTTTCCGCTGTCGTCGAGGAACTCGTAGAGCGCGTCTTCTATGTTGCGATTGCTAAAAAACACGATGGCGTCCTCATCGCCGCCGCCCTCCATGTGAGGCTCGCCGTTGGCAGCACCGGAGACGTAGCTTCCGGTCGGACGGACCTCCTTCATCTCCCCGTTCTCGCGGTAGAACCGAAGCTCGCCCTGCATCACCAGGGTGACGTAGGGGCACTTGTGCCGATGGAGCATCACCTTTTGGTTGGCCGCGAACTTGAACACGACGTCGACGATGCGGCTCTCCTCGTCGACCTTGTAGACGAAGAACGCGATGTGCGGGAGCCAGTCCAGCGTCCGCCAGGTGATGTTGCCCTCTTCGAAAGCATAGTTCGGCATCGGTTGTCATCCATTTATTATTGTTGTTTGGGGCCAGATGTGCTTGGCGCACGTGTTCCGGCCCCGTCGGGGGTGTTTAGCCGTGCGGCTTGAACACGACCTTGGTGCAGTTGTCCTTCTTGTCCCGGAACATGTCGTACAGCGCCGGGCCATCCTCCAGGTTGGTGGAGCGGTGGCTGATGATGAAGGACGGGTCGATGTCGCCGTTCTGGATGCGCTCCATCAGCGGCTTCATGTATCGGACCATGTGGGTCTGGCCGGTCTTCAGGGTCAGGCCCTTGTTCATCAGGACGCCGAGGGCGACGGGACCGACCGGCCCCGCGAAGACGCCCGGCATCGAGACGTTTCCGCCCGGACGGCAGGCCAGGATTGCCTGGTTTAGGGCGAAGGGACGCTCCAGGCTGACGGTGTGCTCCATGATGGCGGAGGACACCTTCTGGAGGGTGGTGTCGGCCCCGTGCGACTCCATGCCGACCGCCTCGATGACCGAATCCGGACCCAGGCCATGGGTCATCTCCATCAGTGTGTTTTGGACGTTCTCGGTCGACAGGTCGATGGTCTCGGCGCCGGCCTCGCGGGCCAGGGCGAGGCGCTCCGGCACGCTGTCGATGGCGATGACGCGCTTTGCGCCCAGCATCAGGCAGCACTTCACCGCGAGTACGCCGACCGGGCCGCAGCCCCAGATGGCGACGGTGTCCTCCGGGCCGATGTCGCAGTGCTCGGCGGCCTGATAGGCCGTCGGGAAGATGTCGCTGAGGAACAGAACCTGCTCGTCACTGAGACCCTCGGGGACCACGATGGGGCCGACGTCGGCGTAGGGCACCCGCAGGTACTCGGCCTGGCCGCCGGCGAACCCCCCGGTGATGTGCGAGAAGCCGAACAGGCCGGCCAGGGGGTAGCCGTAGGTCTCGGCCTGGAGCTTGCCGTTCGGGTTGGTGCGCTCGCAGCAACTCCAGTTGCCCCACTTGCACTGCCGGCACTCGCCGCAGCAGATGGTGAAGGGCACCACGATGCGGTCGCCGACCTTGAGCTTCCGGTTGTCGCGCCCGACCTCGATGACCTCGCCCATCGTCTCGTGCCCAAGGACGTCGCCGCACTCCATCGTCGGCATGAACCCGCCCATGAGGTGGAGGTCGGATCCGCAGATCGCGCAGGCAGTCACCTTGATGATGACGTCGCGGCCATGTTCGATCTTCGGGTCGGGAACGGTCTCGCAGGAGATCTTGCCCCTGCTTTGCCAAGTCAGCGCCTTCATGCGTGTCATTTTCTCCAGTGGCGCCGAACCACTGGATGGAAGAGCCTTCCACCGGTCGACGCCAGTCCAGGATCAATCGCTTCGGAAGCGCGGATGATCCTCCGCCACCGGAATTAGGTTGCCTCGAACGGGGAGTGATGCCGCAGCAAGTAGGCCGGCGTGGAGGCTTTGCTCGGTCCACGCCCTGTCACCCACCAGCCACCACTACGACGAGTAGCAGTGGGGCGATGATGTTGGTGATCTTGATCGCCGAGTTCACGGCGAGTTCGGCGTTGCCATAAGCAAGGTAGCTTGACCGACCGGAGAGGTGCCGTTTGCGTCTAACCGAACGCTCGAAGCCGGGGGGTCGAGGTCCGGTTACCTACCGCATAAACTCCGAAGCAGCCATTCCGCTTACGGCCAACTTCGGTCGCGTTGGCAGACGCCGCTGAACGGCTGGGTTGGGTAGAAAGCCGCAGGTCCGCTCTCGGACGTCAACGCAGAGAAGCAGACGTCGCCATCGCGCGCGTTTCCAACCTTTCTTTATGGTTCGAAAAATTTACTTGCAGGCAACCTGATCCGCCGCTGCGACCAAGTCTGATCAGACCCGCTGCACCACAGCGTTCCACACGAGTCATAGGTGTCGGCCTTTTGAGCGTTCCAAACTCTGCACATACCTCTTGGAACGACTTGGCCGAAATTTTAGATCGTCCCACTGGGGCAAGCTTTAACGGAACGGTGATTCCACGTTATGGTCGCGATTTCAATGCTCCGTCCCCGGCATGTTTGGACGTGGCACACCGCCGTGGTCCTTGATGAGGTTGGAGCGTTCCGGGTCACCTTTTAAATTAGCGACTTGCTTCCGCGCGCCCAGTGCGAGGAAGCCGACGCCGCCGATCGTGCCAAGCGCCAAAAATAAAAGGAAGATGCCACTGCCCATGAGACGTGCCTTTCGTCGGGAGAACCGTCGAAGGAAGGGCGACGGGGAGCACAATGCTATAAGATGAACTTGGCACCCGACCATAAGTTACTGATTTTGATTGGAATGAGGGTGCGACATCTTCCCTCAATATTTTTAGTCAGGATCATTCAGGGCTCGAGCCACGTTGATTTTGGCGGCCTCTACTGCAGCCTGGAGAGTCTTATGTACAATCCTTTCTTTTCGTCGATGATGCTAGCGATTGAGGCTCAGCGCGTCATCGAACTACGCATGGTCCGTCTCGCCTGGGGCGGCCGTGAGGGCCGAGCCGAGGCTCAATCCATGGTCGTTGAGAAAATGCATGCGGCGAGCGAGGCGATGACAACGTTGATGTCGGGTGGATCGCCTGAGATGGTCATCGCGCGCTACCGCGAGCATGTCGCTTTCAATACCAAGCGCTTGACCGCAGCCCAAACCCCATCACACGAGCCACACGAGGCGCTACCATTGGTGTGCCACTCGCGAAGCACTCGGAAACATTCCTCAACTTAAGCGTTTGGCGTTCCGCACCGTAAGCCCTATTGGAACGCAGACCCCACGTCTGCATATGGGTGCAGCTCATATCGGTAGTAACGGCGAGGTTGGGTCGCTATCCGACCGGCTGTTCGGGTCGAGATTGCGCCGTCGCGCTCTCGACCACACGAGGCGACGGGGCCTTACTGGTCTCATCCTATAACGACGTCGACTGCTGATATCCCCAGCAACGCAACAGTTGGGTAGAATGTCAGGGCGAACCCGAGCGCACGACCGTGTGCACCACGCTGATAGCCGATCCAAAACATTGCCCGGCCGACGCAAAACAGCGCAGTGACCGTCATCAACACGCTCATCGGATGGACTGCGGCCGTCGCGAACGCCAGGTGTGTTGGGATTGCTAGAATGCTCTGCTCTAGAGTGTTCTGTAGAAATGCTACGGCATCTTGCACGGGTTTTGATCCGGGCCCTGCCTTGCTTCCTGCGATATCATCAAGTGAGAAAAACCTCAGTCGCGCGACATTCGCGATTGCAGCAGCAAGCCAGACGATGACGAACAGTTCTGTTCGCAGTGCAGCTTGCAGACGTTCAGCAAGCGGTTTCACCGGCATTCCCACCGGCTCCCACGAAGTAGCCAGCGTCAATGCCAGGGCAGTGATTGCTAAGCCCGACGCCATCCCCACCGCTACCCGGCGCTGCTCCATATGGAATTCGTCAGTGTCTTGCATCATCTGCCAGCAGCGTTCGCGTATCCCATGCACACTTCATCAGCACGACGAGCGGCTTGCAACGAAGGTTCTCCGAAACGGCGTCCGCTCCCGGGAAAAGCGAAGCAGGGATTAAGTGGCAGAGTTGGGTCGGATGCGGAATGACCGGGTTGGGTGGGATGCCGTAGGACCGCTTGGGGTGGTTTCCGGCCCGTCCGTTATGAGCGTCGAATTCAAAAAAACGGACATAGGACATTCGGCAGGGTCTGGCCGAAAGCGATCCGTCCGGTTCGTATAACGCTACTTCGGAAAGCGGACGGGCCTCCGGGAATCTTACTTCGTCGTATGATCTAATTGACAATCGGCCTGGCCAAGATCCCGGCGCTCAGAGCGAAAGATCGAGCAGCCGTCCTTCGAACAAGCGGTCCCGCGACGTGCGTATATGTGCCGCCATCGAGTGACGCGCTGCTTCGGCATCCCCATCTCGGATCGCGAGGAAAATACCCTCGTGCTCTTCGAGCACGCCTTTCAGACCCGAATTAGGTCCGAGCAGGGACAGGCCATGGATCTTCATGCCTACCGCGATGTGCGAACGCAGCGCCTGAAGTGAGGCCGCATAATAGTGGTTGTTCGAAGCCTCCGCGATCGCATGGTGGAACGTGAAGTCGGCATCTTCCCGGTGCTGCTCCTGGCGCGTTGCCGCCGTGAGAAGCTCCAGCGCCGCCTCGATGCGGTGGAGGGCGGCCTCGTCGCGCCGTAGGGCCGCGTGGAAGGCAGCATCCGGCTCGATCGTGAGCCGAAACTCATAGCACCGTTGAATGTCGGCGATGCTCTCCACCGGCGCGAAGCCAAGCGTCTGCTTCGCCTCGCTCGCCCGGACGAAGCTTCCCGCGCCGCGCCTCGACACAATGGTCCCCTCGCGCCTCAGCCGGTCGAGGGCTGAACGCACCACGGGTCGCGAGACCCTGAACTGGCCGGCGAGATCGTGCTCGCTCGGCAAGCGGTCATTCGGCGCATAGGTGCCGTCCGCCACGCCGGCGAGGATCGCCCGGTAGACGGTATCCACCAGACTTGTCGGGCGAGGCGTTGGCGTCTCGGGAGATAGGGCCAAGGATGCTGTCACTGCCGTTCTGTTCCCACACTGCCGCTCTGATGGGAGTCGGTTCGAAAAAGCCTCAACCTGACACATCTTGGTGCTCGCGTCATCCGAGTTGTCAAAAAGATGTCAGGTGCTTCATGGCTCTTGCCGAACCGTCAACGCGCTGCCCCTGATGCGCGCATTGCGGGAGGCATGAGTCTCCCCGACATAACCTGTCTTAAATTGGGCGGCCAAGACCACTTGACCTGTCGCAAAACGAAGGGTATCTACATTACAACTTTATAACAAGTAGATGCAGGGCTGGGGCCCGCTCGTAGGGAGATCGCCGTGAGTGATACTCAAGGCTTCATCGATCGCCTGTCCGGCATCGTCGGCCTACGGAATGTGATGGGCCCGCAGGACGACCTCGCCCCTTACGTGACCGATTGGCGCGAGCGCTATCACGGCCAGGCCGACGCGGTGGTGAAGCCCGCGAATGTCTCCGAGGTGTCGCAGGTCGTCGCACTGGCTCACCGCGAGGGCGTCGCCATCGTCCCGCAGGGCGGCAATACCGGCCTGTGCGGCGGCGCCACCCCGACGGCGCCCGGCCGCAACCTCGTGATCCGGCTGGACCGGATGCGGGCAATCCGGGCGGTCAGCCCGCTGGCCAACACCATCACCGTCGAGGCCGGCTGCGTGCTGGCCGACATCCAGGCCGCGGCCGAGGCGGCGGACCGGTACTTCCCCCTGAGCCTCGGGGCCGAGGGGTCGTGCCAGATCGGCGGTAACATCGGCACCAACGCGGGCGGCACCGCCGTGCTGCGCTACGGCCCGACGCGGGAGCTCGTGCTCGGAATCGAGGCGGTGCTTCCCGACGGCCGGATCTTCGATGGCCTGCGCGCCCTGCGGAAAGACAACACCGGCTACGACCTGAAGCAGCTCTTCATAGGCGCCGAAGGCACCCTCGGCATCATCACGGGCGCGGTGCTGAAGCTCTTCGCTCGGCCCCGGGTGTCGCTCACGGCGCTGGCGATGCTGCCTGGCGTCGAGCAGGCGCTGGAAGTGATGGGTCTGCTCCGCTCCCATGTCGGCGACCGGCTGGGTTCGCTGGAGATCATGAACCGCAGCCAGATCGAGGCGATCCGCAATCATGTGCCGGACACGGCGATCCCGTTCAGCCTCGACACGCCGTGGTATCTCATCATCGAGCTTACCGACACGCTGGCCGGGACGGATCTCGCGACCCCCCTCGAAGCCGCCCTGGGCGAGGCTCTGGAGCGGGAGCTGATCTCGGACGCGCTGATCGCGTCGAGCGAGGCACAGGCTAAGGGCATCTGGAAGGTCCGCCACAGCGTCTCGGAGGGCAACAAGCGGTCCGGCTTGGTTGTCTCCCACGACAGCGCCGTTCCCCTCGATCGTCAGGCCGCCTTCGCGGTGAACGTCGAGAGGCGGATCCAGGAGGCGGTGCCGCACGCCATCGTGGCGATGCACGGCCATATCGGCGACGGCAACATCCATGTCTGTGCCCTCATCGACCGGGCGCGGCTCACGGAGAGCGGCGAAACCGAGCGGGTCGTCGCGCTCATCAACGGCATCGTCGACGACGAGACCCGTCTGCAGCGCGGCGCCATCAGTGCCGAGCACGGCATCGGCCTGTCCAACCGAGGCCGGCTCGCCCGCGTCACCGATCCCCTGGAACTTGACCTGATGCGGGCGATCAAGGGCGTGCTCGATCCGGCCGGCCTAATGAACCCCGGCAAGGTCTTGATGGACTGAACGACTATAAGAGGGAGGAACACGCCATGACGGGACAGGCCACGATAAAACTACCGAAACAGCGCTGGACCATCGTTTTGATGTGTTTTCTGGCGGTGGCGATCAACTACATCGACCGCGCCAACCTCGGCGTCGCCGTGCCGATGATCCAGAAGGAATACGGGATCGATCCGGCCCTGATGGGCCTGATCCTGTCGGCGTTCTTTTGGTCCTACGTGCTGATGCAGCTGCCGGGCGGCTGGCTGATCGACAAGTTCGGCTCGCGGCTGACCTACACGGTGGCCACGCTGATCATGTCGGTCGCGACCCTGGCGACGGCGTTCGCGGGTGGCGTGGCCTCGCTCATCGCCTGCCGCATGGTGCTCGGGATCGGCGAGGCGTTCTGCTATCCCGTAAACGCCAAGGTCACCTCCCTGTGGTTCCGCCGCTCGGAGCGCGGGCTCGCCACCGGCGTCTGGGCCTCGGGCTCGCGCGTCGGCTCGGCGATGACCCTCCCGCTCGTCGCCTTCATCATCGCCAATTTCGGCTGGCGCGAGGCCTTCCTCGTCACCGGCGCCATCGGCCTCGTGTGGATGGTGCTGTGGTACGTGCTCTATCGCGATCCGAAGAACCATTCCGCCGTCACGGCCGAGCAGCTCGCCGTGCTGGAAGCCGACTACGCGGTGAAGGCCGGCGCCAAGAAGATCCGCTACGCCGAGTTGTTCCGCTATCGGACAATCTGGGGGATGATGATCGGGTTCTTCTGCCTGAACTTCGTCATCTACTTCTACACCACGTGGTTCCCGTCCTACCTCACCCAGTCCCGCGGCTTTTCCCTGGCGAAGCTCGGCACGCTCGGGCTGGTGCCCGGCCTCGTCGCAATCCCAGCCGGCTGGCTCGGCGGCTACCTGTCCGACCGCTTATTCAAGGGGGGCTGGAGCCTCACCGCCGCCCGCAAGACCTGCCTCGTCGGTGGCCTGCTTGCCTCCTCAGTGGTGGCCCTCGCGCCGCTGGTGCCCGGTGACGCGGCGGCCCTGACGCTGCTGGCGATCTCGTATTCCGGCCTCGCCTTCGCCGGCGCCAACATCTGGACGCTGCCGGGCGACGTTGCCCCGACCCCGGCCCATGTCGCCTCGATCTCCGGCATCCAGAACTTCGCCTCCAACCTCGCGGGCATCGCCATCACCACCTTCACGGGCGTGATGGTCTCGATCACCCAGGGCTCGTTCGTGGTGCCGCTCGCGGTGGCGGGAACGCTGAGCATCGTCGGCGCCTGCTCGTACCTGTTCATCGTCGGCGAGATCGCGCCGTTGAAGAGTCGGGACGACGAGGCCGAGGGCAGCGCCCTCGCGGCCGGCGCCACCCCGTCCAAGGCCTGAGGCAGGCTCCGATGCCCACCCTGCGCCTGATCGCCGACGATCTGACTGGGACCCTCGACACGGCGGCCGGACTCACCGGCCTCTGTGGCACCATCCCGGTCGTCTGGCCGGAGATCCTGCCGGATCGGGCATCGGGTTCGCTCGCCATCGATTCCGGGACGCGGGAGCGCGCGTCGGAGGAGGCGGTGCGGATTACGCACGGCCTCCTGCCCTGTTTCGCCGAGGCGGACATCGCCTTCAAGAAGCTCGACAGCCTCATGCGCGGTCCCTGGGCGGCGGAACTGGCGACCACGGTGCAGGCGGGCGACTGGCAACGCTGCGTCGTGGCGCCCGCCTTCCCCTACCAAGGCCGGGCGACGGTAGAAGGCCGCCAACTGATGAGGCGCGGCGAGGACTGGACCCCTGTCTCGGCCGATATTGCCCAGACTCTGCGCGAGGCCGGTCTCCCCGCCCGCCGGGCTTCCGTCGCGGACGGGCCGGTCGAGGGCGTCGCCGTCTACGATGCACGCAGCGATGAGGATCTTGCCGCCATCGCGGCCCTGCCGGCGGATGGCCCCGTCCTGTGGTGCGGCAGCGGCGGCCTCGCCGCCGCTCTCGCCAGAGGGGTGACGCCGCCGTCCAACGTCCGGTTGGAAGGGCCGGTCCTCGGATTGTTCGGGTCCGACCGCGAGGAGACCGGGGCTCAGCTCGCAGCCTGCGGGGCCCTGCGGCTCGTCCTCGACCACGGCGCGCCTCATCGCGACCTCATCATGGACCGCCTGTCCCGCGACGGTGCGGTGATGGCGAGCCTCGACCTTCCCCCCGGCACGGCCCGCGAGGCCGCCGCCGGGCAGATCGCCAGGGCCTTCGCGAGACTGGCCGACGATCTTCCCCGGCCAGGGAGCCTTCTCGTAGCCGGGGGCGAGACGCTTAAGGCGCTCTGTCTCGCCCTGTCTGTCGAATGCCTCGACGTGACGGGGCAGATCGCCCCCGGCCTCCCACGCTCGGTCCTGCGCGGCGGACGCTGGGATGGCCTGCCGGTCGTGTCGAAATCGGGGGCCTTCGGCGCGCCCGGCCTCTGGCGCGACCTCCTCCACCAGAACGGCTTTCCGCACGACAGGAGCGGCACATGACCCCCCATCTCGCCATCACCATGGGCGATCCCGCGGGCATCGGCCCCGAGATCATCGTCAAGGCCGCCGCGCGGCTGAAGGACCGTATCGATGCCGGAGACCTTAAGCTGATGGTCATTGGCAGCGTCCCGGCCCTGCGCCGGGCGGAAGAGGCCTTGAGCCTTCTCCCGGAGCGGATCGTCGAAATCTCCGAAGCAGCGACCTGGCCTGCCCTCTGCTGCCTGCAGGCGGATGCGGAGGGCGCCCCCATCGAGCCCGGCAAGCTCTCCGCCGATGGCGGCCGCTTCGCCTACAAGGCGATCGAGGCTGGCGTCCGTCTGGCAATGGCGGACAAGGTCGGCGGCATCGTCACGGCGCCGCTCAACAAGGAGGCGCTCAACAAGGCCGGCTATCACTATGCCGGCCATACCGAGTTGCTGGCCGAACTCACCGGCGTGCGCGGCTCGGTGATGATGCTCGCCCACGGCAACATGCGCGTCTCGCACGTCACCACCCACGTCGCCCTGCAGGACGTTCCGAAGCGCCTGACGCCGGAGCGCCTGCACCTCGTCATCGACCTCACTCACAAGGCGCTGAGGAGCCTCGGCCTGGACCGGCCGAATATAGCGGTGGCCGCGCTGAACCCCCACGCTGGCGAGGGCGGCCTGTTTGGGCGTGAAGATCTCGACGTCAGCACGCCGGTCATCGAGAAGGCCAATGCCGATGGCCTGAACATTCACGGCCCGGTGCCGGGCGATACGGTATTCGTGAAGCTGCGCGCCGGCCAGTACGACGCTGTCATCGCGATGTACCACGATCAGGGGCACATCCCTGTGAAGCTGCTCGGCTTCGAGATCGACCCGGCAACCGGCAAGTGGATGGACCTCTCGGGGGTGAACATCACCCTCGGCCTGCCAATCATCCGCACTTCGGTCGATCACGGCACCGCCTTCGACATTGCCGGCAAGGGTATCGCGAACGAGCGCAGCCTGATCGAGGCGATCGAGTTCGCCGAGAAGCTCGCCGCCAACCGCCGCGCCGCGTGAGGGTCGCCATGAATATCGCCTCACCGATCGACCTCGTCCGGCCGCAGGAGATCGCCTTCGGCGCGGGCACCCTGTCCCGCGTGGCGCGCTTCCTCGCCGAGCGCGGCTACCGCCGGCCCCTCGTCGTGGCCGATGCCTTCAACGCCGGCCGAGTGGATCTGCTCGGCCTTTCCGGCGACTTCACCGTGTTCGGCACGGTGAAGCCAGAGCCGGACCTCCCGAACCTCGATGCCGTGATCGCGCTCGCGGAAGAGGTCCGCCCCGATTGCGTGATCGGCTTCGGCGGCGGCAGCGCCATGGATCTCGCCAAGCTCGTCGCCGTCCTGCCGGGCAGCGGCCAAACCCTGCGCGATGTCGTGGGCCCCGAGAAGGTGCTCGGTCGCCGGATCGGCCTCGTCCAGGTCCCGACCACCGCAGGCACCGGCAGCGAGGCGGGCACGCGCTCCCTCGTCACGGACCCGGAGGCGCAGGCCAAGCTCGCGGTGCAGAGCCGCCACATGCTGGCGGACCTAGCGGTGATCGACCCCGACCTGACCATGACCGTGCCGGCCGCCGTGACCGCCGCCACGGGCGTCGATGCCATGGCCCATTGCGTCGAGGCTTTCACCAGCCGGAAGGCGCACCCGGCCATCGATCTCTACGCGCTGGAAGGCGCCCGCCTCGTCGGCCGCTACCTGCCGCGTGCGGTCGCCGATGGCTCCGATCGTGAGGCCCGGGCCGGGCTGTCTTTGGCCTCGCTTTATGGCGGGTTCTGCCTAGGACCGGTGAACACCACAGCCGGGCATGCCGTGGCCTATCCGCTCGGCACTCGGCACCATGTCGCCCACGGGCTCGCCTGCGCGGCGATCTTCCCGCACACCCTGGCGTTCAATGCGCCCGCCGTCCCGGAGAAGACCGCGCTCGTGCTCCAGGCGCTCGGTGCGCCGGCCAGCTCCGACGAGGCCCTCGTCCGCGAGTATGCGACCCGCTTCTGCGCGGATCTCGGCGTGGAGCTGCGCCTGTCGCGCATCGGCGTGCCGGAGGACGATCTCGACGCGATGGCGGGCGAGGCCCACGCCATCCGTAGGCTCCTCGACAACAATCCGCGCGACATGAGCCGCGCCGACATCCTCACGCTCTACCGAGCCGCCTACTGAAGGTTCCTGTGATGACCGTCCTTCATCCCCGCGGCGTGTTCTGCGCCGCCGCTACGCCGCTCACAGCCGATTACGCGCCCGACCACACGCTGTTCGTTGCCCATGCCAAGCGGCTCATCGCGCAGGGCTGCGACGGCGTCGCCCTGCTCGGCACGACCGGGGAAGCGAACTCGTTCTCGCCGGTTCAACGCAAGGCGCTATTGGAGGTCACGGTCGAGGCTGGCGTCGCCCCGGAGAAGCTGATGCCTGGCACCGGCGTCGCGGCGATTGCGGAGACGATCGACCTGACGAAGCACGCTCTTTCGCTCGGCGTGAATACGGTCGTGATGCTTCCGCCCTTTTACTACAAGGGTGTCACCGATGACGGCTTGTTCGCCGCCTATTCGGAGGTGATCGAGCGGATTGGCGATGCGCGGCTTCGTGTCGTGCTCTACCACATCCCCCAAGTCTCGGCCGTGCCGATCTCCCACGACCTGATCGAGCGACTGCGGGCGCGCTATCCGGAGACCGTCACCGGCATCAAGGATTCCTCCGGCGACATCGCCAACCACGTAGCGATGATCGAGCGGTTCCCTGGCTTCGCCGTTCTAACTGGCGCCGACCCGCTGTTGCTGCCGCTTCTGGCAAAGGGCGCTGCGGGTTGCATCACCGCCACCTCCAACCTTTGTGCGGCCGATCTCGCCTTCGTCTACCGGCACTATGCCGACCCATCGAAGGCAGATGAGGTTGCGGCTGCTCAGGCCCGCGTCGTCACAGAGCGAGAGCGAACCGTCGGCCCTCGTCAGATGGCCGCGATCAAGACCCTGATCGCCCAGGCGACGGGCAAGGACAGTTGGCTTCGCCTGTGCCCACCTCTCATGGCCCTCACCACGGACCAGCGACGCGCATTGCTCGGCGCTTGATCAGATCAACCTGAACTCAGGAAACGTCGGGGAGATCGAGAGCATGACGACTACCACGCGCCGGGACCTGTTCTCGCTTGCGACCGGTGCAGCCTCTTTCCTGGCGGCGGGGCCTGCGGCCGCGCACTGGGACGACACCGTGCGCTATCCGGATCCCGCTTTCGAGATCCTCGATCCGAGCTTCGCCAAGTACAGGTTGGATGCCGGTGGTGTCGAGCGCCTCTGGACGGGAGCCCGCTGGAGCGAGGGCCCCGTCTGGATGGCCGATCAGCGCTGTCTGATCTGGTCGGATATTCCCAACGACCGAACTCTCCGCTGGCAGGAATCCACCGGCCTGGTTGACGAGTTCCAGAAGCCGGCCGGCTATCCGAATGGCCATACTCGCGACCGTCAGGGCCGGCTTCTCACGTGCGAGCATGGCGGCCGACGTGTGACGCGGCTCGAACCGGACGGCAGCCTCACCGTCATCGCCGACCGTTTCTACGACAAGCGTCTGAACTCGCCCAACGATATCGTGTGCAAGTCGGACGGCTCCATCTGGTTCACAGATCCGCCGTTCGGCATCCTCGGCAATTACGAGGGCGACACCGCCCCTCAGGAGTTGCCGACCAACGTCTACCGCGTCGACGGCCGGGACGGGCGCATCACGATCGTCACGGGGGATGTTGGGCGACCGAACGGTCTGGCCTTCTCGCCCGACGAGTCCTTGCTCTACGTCGTTGAGGCCGCCGCAAATCCGCGGGTGATCCGCGTCTTCGACGTGGTGGATGACGGCACGAAGCTCGCCAACAACCGGGTTTTCATCCAGGCGCAGCCCGGAGAGCGGCCGGACGGGTTCCGGGTGGACGTCGATGGAAATCTCTGGTGCGGGTGGGGGATGAGCGAGGCCTTCGATGGCGTGCGCATTTTCGATAAGACCGGCAAGGCCATCGGTCATATCCATCTCCCGGAACGATGCCCCAACGTGGCCTTCGGCGGGCGCAAGCGAAACCGGCTTTTCATGGCCGCAAGTAAATCGCTTTATGCTGTCTACGTAAATATCCAAGGCGTGGCGGGCGGATAAGCTGATGCATTCAATCTGGAATACCAGAGTATTGGGTTGAATGTGCCATCAGTGTCCGCTTCGGCTTGCCAACCGTCACATCCGCTTCCAAGCGAACGACCATCCTCATTGAATGCCTGCGGTAGGCACGTGACTGCTGGAGAAGTGGCGGAAAACATGTCCGCATTCGGGAGCCGCACGACCATTCGTGTAAGACTGCGTTGGGTCGGACGCGGAAGGGCAGCTTGGGGTGGTTTCCTGCCCGTCCGCTTCTGCTCGGTTATGTGCGGAAGCGGACGGGTGAGGGTTCGTGTCAGGCCGTGCGCACGGTGGCAAGGAAGCGCTCGACCTCGCTCCGCAGTTGCTCCGACTGGCGCGACAACTCCGAGGCCGCCCCCAGAACCTGGTTCGCGGCGGCGCCCGTCTCCTCGGCCGCCCCCGCGACGCCAGCGATGTTGCTCGTTACCTCGCCCGTACCTTGCGCCGCCTGGGAGACGTTCCTGACGATCTCTTGCGTCGCCGCGCCCTGCTGCTCCACTGCTGCCGCGATCGAGGCTGCAACGCCGTTAATCTCGCGGATCCGTCCGGTGATGCCGGTGATAGACGTGACTGCCTGCCCGGTCGAAGCTTGGATCTGCGCAATCTGCCCTGAGATCTCACTGGTAGCCTTCGCGGTCTGCTCGGCCAGCGCCTTCACTTCAGCGGCCACTACGGCGAAGCCCTTGCCCGCTGCCCCGGCCCGGGCCGCCTCGATCGTTGCATTCAGCGCCAGCAGGTTGGTCTGCCCGGCGATGTTCGCGATCAACCCAACCACGTCGCCAATTCGAGATACGGCCGAGCTTAACTTCTGAACGAGCGAGCTAGTTTGGTCCGCCTCGTGTACGGCGCACTGAGCCAGATCAGCAGAACCGGCCACCTGGCGGCTGATCTCCTGGACAGAGGATCCCAACTCCTCCGCTGCTGCGGCAACCGTGTTGACGTTCGACGCGGCTTCCTCGGCAGCAGCGGCTACCGTGGTCGACTGGCTGGCCGTCTCCGTCGCCGTGGCCGTCATGGTCTGTGCCGTGGCCTGTAACTCCGTTGCCGATGAGGACACCATGCCAATGATGCCGCCGACTGCCTGATCGAAATTGTCCGCCATCTGCCTCATGCCGGCCTTGCGCTGTTCCTCGGCAGCCAAACGCGCTTGAGCGGTCTCAACTTCTAGCTGCCGCGTGTGGAGGAGGTTGTCCTTGAACACCTGTACCGCCGCCGCCATCGAACCGATTTCGTCGCCACGCCGGAGGAATGGCACCTCAACCCCTGCATCGCCAGTCGCCAGTTCGGTCATCCTGCCAGTCATCAACTGGATCGGGCGCGATACGCGCAGGAAACCGAACATAGCGGCTGCTGCAGCGGCAGTGAGAGCAAGGGCGATTGCGATATAGACCGCGATCATCGCCTCTCCTGCTGCTGTCATAGCTGCGTCGGATTCTGCCCGAGCGCCACGCTCGTTGAGAGCAACATCGCGGCTCAGGGTCTGACGGACATCATTATAAAGGTTGATGTTGTCGGGCCGGCCAATGAGTCCCAATCCCTCGTTGGTATGGCCTGCATCCGCAAGACGCATTGCTTCGCGGCCGACGGCTTCATACCGGTCCCAGGCGGCAACGAATGCGTCGTAGAGACCGCGCTCCTCATCCGAGGATATCAACGGCTCGTATGTCTTTCGCGCTGTTGTTAGCGCGGCAAGGGCATCCGTTAGCTGCCGTCTGTTGTCAGTTCGCTGCTCGGTGTTGTCGGAGTTCGCCAGGAAGCGCAACTGTTTGATGCGAACCTCCGACGCGGTAGCTCTGATGTTCGTTACGGCGACGACCGAGGGAAGCCAGTTGGTGGACACCTTGGCAACCGAATGCCGGATGCCCGAGAGTTTGACTATCGAGAGCGCCCCCTGGCCTACGCAGATCAATGCCAGGAAGCTGAATGCTATGGTGAGACAAGCTCTGATAGATAGATTGAAGTGCATGGTTCGAATCTGCGCGGGAGAGACCAAGCGATGCACCGCGCATTCAGTCGCTGGGTTTAGTCAGCCTTCAACACTCCCAGGGCCTGATTAACCAAAATGTTATTTCTGACCAAAAATTTGATCACATATACGTGTCAATATGAATTCGATTTACTTGTTTTCTGGTTAATAGCGCTGCGTCGTAACAACCTAGAGTTGCTTAGTTTCACCGGCATCGGCGGTGCTCGCTGTAGGTGCGCTTTCTGGTACTGGCGGTGACGTCCGAAATGGCTGGGTTGGGTCGCTCTAGAGTCTGATACAGACCTGCGCCTTTGCCAGTTTCGGAGGGATGCAGTCCCGTTACTTCCGGTGGAACTGTTGATCGAGGACCACCCCTTTTGCCCATCATGTCGCTTTTAATAGTCCGTCAAATTATTCTTGGCGACATGCGTTTTCTGAAGGTGTTCTATCATACGATTTTGATCCTTTCGTGCGCCGAAAAATCTTCGAACTGTCTGAAATTGGGCCATAGCGAGTGAAGATATTAATTCAATTTGAGATGCGAACGCTGATCGGCTCATTTGCCCTTAACCAAGCGAGCGCTACCAACCGTTGAATACGTTCCGAGACAGCGAACCATGACGCGTGACGAGATCGCTCCACCTGAATGCGTCCGGCCCACGCCGACTCCGGAATATCCGGGGCGCTTCGCTTTGGATGCGTCCATGAACACGCATCAGACTAGAGCCGAAGACTCCCATCGATGGGACGTCCTATGGGAAGGCCGGGAGGCTGAACGGTGGGCCGAAGATGCGGCCGGCTTCGGAAGATGGTCGATCGACCTGATCAACGAAAGCGTCGTCTGGTCTAGAGGGCTCGCGAACCTGTTCGGCCGCGCGGAACTGGCCGAACGGGCCATCGACCTGGAACAGCATATCGCGTGTTACCATCCCGACGAGCGCACACCCGCGCGGTGGGCGATCAGGAAAGGGGGCGGCGGCGCTGCGACGGGCGTAGGCGAGTTCACCCGTCATAGTCGGATTTTGCGGCCCGACGGCGAGGTTCGTGATGTTGTCCTTCACGGGCGGACGATGCACGATGCGCACGGTACCGCGGTGGGCGTCTGCGGCATCACCCTCGATGTCACGCCCTTGATCCGCTCCGAGCGCGGTCTACGGGCTTCGGAATTCCTTCTGCGCAATACCTTGGAGAACCTGGACCAGGGCATCATCCAATTCGGCCCGGACGGACGAGTACGTGTGTTCAATCAGCGGGCCGGAACCCTGCTCGACCTACCCGAGCCGGTCCTGTGCGAGGGCGCGGAGTTCGAGGCGCTCCACGGCATCCTCGTCACGCGGGGCGATTTCGATAGCTTGTCGGCATCGACGCGAGCCGAACTGGAGCGACGGCGGCAGGCTAGACTGCCCCATGGTTTGGAGATCACACGCGCAGACCGCACGCTGGAGATCCGCTATACCCCTCTCGCGAACGGGGGCACGATCTGTACGTTTCTCGATATCAGTGCACGCCGTGCAGCCGAAGCCACGGTGCGGGAGAGCGAACGCCGCTTCCGTCTGATCGCCGAAAACGTCAACGATGTGATCGTGCTCGGCGATCTCAGCATGCATCGACGCTACGTCTCACCGAACGTCCGTTCCCAGCTTGGCTATGCAACAGAGCAGTTCCTGGAGGAGTGGGTAACTGACCGCATCCACCCAGATGATCGGCACGTTTTCGCCGAGCATTGGAGTCGACTGTGCGGAGAGCATGACACTTGCTCGATCTGCTGTTGCCGGTTGCAGCATGCGGAGGGACACTATCTCTGGATCGAATTCTCCGTGCGGCTGGTACGCGACCCAGATAACGGAAGGGCGACAGGCTATGTCGCGGCCCTCCGGGATGTGAGTGCCCGAAAGGCGGCCGAAGAGCAGGTCCAGCACATGGCCTTGCACGACGGTCTGACCGGGCTACCGAACCGTATCCTGTTCCACGACCGGCTCGACCGCGCCATCGTCCATGCAGAGCACTCTAGCCGCGCTTTCGCGGTATTAGCTTGTGACCTCGATCGGTTCAAGGCCGTCAACGACAGCTTCGGTCATCCGGCGGGCGATGTCCTCCTGCGCGTGGTCGCCGAGCGGATGCAGGCGGTGCTGCGTCCCTACGACACCGTTGCTCGTCTTGGCGGAGACGAGTTCGCGATCCTACTCACAGACCTGGACGAGCCGGGCGCTGCCGCACGGCTGGCCGAGGATCTGATCGCAGCTGTCGGCGTGCCGGTCGACCTCGATGGACAAACGGTCGAGGTCGGCGTCAGCATCGGTCTCGCCGTGGCGTCCGGAGAGATCGCGAACGCGGACGAATTGTTCAAGCGCGCCGACATCGCACTGTACGAAGCTAAGGCGGCGGGGCGCAGCACCTACCGTGTGTTTTGCCCCAATACAGGGGCAAAAGTCGCTTCGCGAAGTCAACTCGGCCTCGACATGAAGGAGGCGATCCGACACGGCGACTTCCGGCTGGTCTATCAACCGGTGGTCGATACCGCCACGGGCGCGGTCAAGAGCTTCGAGGCTCTAATGCGCTGGCGCCATCCGCAGCGCGGTGAAATTTCACCGGGCGAGTTTATCCCACTGGCCGAGGAGAACGGGCTGATCGTACCGCTCGGCAAGTGGGCTCTCGAAGAAGCCTGCCGCGAGGCGATGCACTGGCCCTGCCGCATTCGCATCGGCGTCAACGTCTCCCCGGTCCAGTTGCGCCAGCATGGATTGGAGGCGACAGTGCTGAGCGCGCTGGCGGTTAGTGGCTTACCCGCCAATCGCCTGAAGCTGGAGGTGACCGAAAGCGTCTTGATGGAGGACGCGGAAGAGGTCATCGCGCGCCTGCACCGGCTGCGGGCGCTCGGTGTGCGTATCGCCTTGGACGATTTTGGCACGGGCTATTCCAGCCTGAGCTATCTGCGCCGGTTTCCCTTCGACAAGATCAAAATCGACCGGGCGTTCATCCGTGACATCGCCGACCCGGACGCGGCCGCCATCGTGCGGGCGGTGGTGGGGATCGGCGAAAGGCTCGGCATGGGCATCGTCGCCGAGGGAGTCGAAACGGCTGAACAGCTCGAACTCGTTCGCCGCGAGGGCTGCGGCGAAGTGCAGGGCTTTCTATTCAGCCGTCCCCTGCCAGCGCCCGAAGCGCGTATTTATGCGAAAGGACCGAAAGCCCGCGTGGCCTGAGGTGCCCGTTTGCCGTATCTGGCCTCCGGCGGGCTTCTCGCTCAGCGAGGTAGCTTGGTCGTCGCCAGAGCAAAAGAAGTTATTAGGCGGCCAATTCTGACGTTGTGGTGTCGCCGAAGAACCAAGGGTTGGCGCTACCGCGCCAGCGGGGCCGGCTGCGCCGCAAGGTTCATAGGCGCTCACACGAACAGCGTACAGCCGTGCTCGCTCTGGCAAGGGGTGGGTCCCCGCCATGCTCGGCTAAACAACTAGTGAACCGCGCGGCAGTCAATAGCTTTTAAATTGATCGAAAGCATTGATGCTATAGTAATATTCACACTATCTAATGATCATCCCAGATCACACCAAATGAATTATTTGTTGTAATTACATCTATCAAGTAATGTAAAAAATATTGAATTATTTTTATCTCGTATTATCCGAGGTCCGCTTTTAGGCGGCCGCCGCACAAGTCTGCACGACCGAATTGGGTCGAAATCGGAATGTCCGCTTTCCCCGGCGACTTATATTCGGACCGAATTGTCGGCTGAGCTTGACTGGTCTATTTGCTGATCTGGCAGGCTTGGCGAATGAGCCTTGCAAACCCCATAATCTCGCCTCCCCAAAGCAACTGGCAACACCTTCTGCTCATCAGCCAACCAGCCCTTGCGCTCGCGCCGCCATCCTTCGTCGATCGCCTTCGGACCAGCATGGCGTTCGAGGGGCTTTCCCTCGCCGTCCGTTCCCACGACACCGGGCCTATCTTCGATTTAATCATGGGTCTGGTCCCGCTGCAGGGAATCTCCGACGGCGTCGCGCTGCGATATAGTAAGCAGCATGGAAGCGCGCGCCTCGACGCAATCCTCGATCAGTTGGCGTCGGCCCCAAGCTGCGATCGCCTCACGAGCTATTGGCATTTCGCCGAATGCAGCTACGAGAAGACTGGCCCAACTTGCGCCGAGCCAGCCCATTTCTCTACGTGTCCGCTGCCTTCCATCAAGCTTAGGAAGGGGGTGCTGAATCGTGCGGCCTACAGCCTCGCCTTGTTCATCCGAGACGTCTGCGAGGGAGATCTCGTCGGCTGGATCGACGCTCGTCTCGCCCAGGCCGATCCTGGAACGGACCATCCTGATCGCGGGCCTTTGCTGCGGGTCGCCATCCTTGACCCCCTTTGCGAGATCCACGGCATAGGGCCCAAGCTTTGGGCGATGATCCTCGCTGACCTGCTTCTCGGTGCCGACCCGAACCGTGAGCGATGGGTTACGGCCGGCGCCTGGATGATCGCCGTAGACTCCCTCATTCATAACTTCCTACACCGCACCGGTACTTTGGCCCACTTCGGTGCCGAACATCCCTATGGGCCAGCTTGTACCGCTCCCGGGGGCTGTCGCGACCTACTCGAGGGCCTTTCCCGGCGGATCGACGCTCGAGCCTACAACCCGAATTTCCCCGCGACTTTCCCGCGCTTCGTCCAAGCGGCGTTGTGGAGCTTCTGCGCCGAGGGGGGCTGGAACATCTGCAACGGCAATCGCATCGACGATCGGCTCGGTTGCCGTCAGACCGCCTGTCCTAATTTCAAGGTCTGCGATCGACGGGGGCTTTGGCAGCCCACCAAACGATAATCAGTGCCCCGCTATGCCGCGAACCATTATCGCCGAGATGATGAGACCCTGTCGCATTTGGGGCGCCGAACATCGAAATGCCCAATCTTGATATGCGCCTGACGCGTCGAAGGCATTCATCATATGCATATAACTCTACGCTTGGGACCGCAGTAAACAGTATGAGACATCATGGGACGCCCTGCGATTCGTTCCTCGAATATTAGAATATTTATCTGTATTTCGTTTCACGATTAGAGCTGGCTTGATCTCAGGGTAATGGAAGGGACCCTGAGGATGTCGAGATACATTGCTGAATTTGTTGGCACCGAAAACGACGATCGTAAGCTCTTTGCCGTTGCGAGAACGGCAAATGTCGCGATTGAAGAACTGAAACGCGAACTCTCCCGCATTGTGACGGACTTGTCATCACAAGAGATTGAGGACGCACTGAAATCTAGCGTAGTCCCGGACCAACTGCGACAATCCAGTCTCGAACGCGATGCACGCGCAGTGCTTTTTGGATCGAGCGATCTTCGACCACATATTAGGATCCGCACCCCTCCCCCGTATGCGTGAAATTCCGAAGCTACAGCTTCATCTTTCCAACGATGAAGTTGTAGCTTGACACTAGGATTATTATCCTTTAAGGTTATGTTCGGTGGCAAGCTTCGCCACCTGATTTCGAGGCCACGATGACCCGACCGCCGCCAAAGCCGCATCGATCGCCGAGTTGGCGCTGTCTATCCGCTTCCTACCTCGAGCACGCATCCACACCGAGCAAGGGGCCCCATCCGGGGCCCCTTTCGCATTTCTGGAGCAAGCTATGATCAAACTTACCAAAGCAGCTGCCAAGTCGCCGCCAGAAGCGGATCGCGGGACCGTCGCCCAACTCCCCGAGGAGCTCAACGCATCGGCCGAACCAGGATCCCCAAAGCCAACGCCGGCGCTCATCGTGTTCGGTCCGGACAGGGATGGGAAACCGCACGCCTCATGGTTTGCTGAGGCGGATGTCGTTCTCGCGACGAAGGCAGCCGGGGTGATGGGGATGCGAACCCTGCCACTTGCGGACGAGGCCGCGTTCGCGATCGCAGCCCAACTGCCCCAAGGGCGGGTGTTCGCTTCCGGCCGGGCCTTCGTGCCGTTTGTCGCCAAAGGCGCGTACGGCCGCCTCAGCGCCCTCGCAGGCCCGGGTGAGCTCACTGCCCCCGCCGAGGGTGCGAAAGCTGCTGGCGGGCCTGCCAACGCGCCCGGTGGGCCTTCGACAAGCGAAGCCCCTTTGGGGGGCGAGGACGGGCGCTATCCACGCAGCTGGGCCAGCGTTGGGGTGGGCAGCCTCGTGCTGATCTCGGAGGGGGAGCAGGACGGCTGGTACGAGGCTGAAGTAGTCGAGGCTAAAACCGGCGGGATCTACACCCTGCGCTGGCGTGATTGGCCGGACCTGCCGCTCCTCGTGCGCCGGCGTGAGCACATGGCCCTGCTCCATCCCAACACCGCTGCGGCTGAAGCGGCGTAAGGGAGGCGGTTCGATGGAAACCCAATCCCAGAATCATTGCTCGAGCGCTCAGGCGCTCAACCCCACCATTCGCATCAGGACGCTCAACGATGCCTTTCGGCGCAGCTTCGCCGGGGGGCAGGTGGTCGAAACACTGGGCGTCGTCGAACTCGCTGAAGCTGATCGCATCGCCCTCCTGCTGGCCGTACGGCGGTTCGATCGCTTCGACGCCAGCAATGACCCCTACGGCGAGCATGACTTCGGGGCGGTCGAGGTCGGGGGTGAGCGCTTCTTCTGGAAGATCGACGCGTATGACCGGGCCTTGCGCGGCGGATCATCGGATCCCGGCGACCCCGCGGTCACGACCCGCGTCCTGACGATCATGCGGGCCGATGAGTACTAAGGCGACGAGGGTCAATAGAAGGCCATTCGCGTTGTCCGGGTCACGGGTACGCGCCGTTGATGGTTTCACCGCGTCGACTTGCGCCCGGGCCGCAAGCCAGCTGGCATTTCCGAACCTGGTTCGGGGATCACGAAGAAGGCTGCAAGCGGAGCCCCGAGCACATCGGCGAGCCCCTCCAACGTTTCGATCGTGGTGTTTTCTCGACCTCGCTCGATTCGGCCGATGTAGGACGGTTCAAGGCCCGCCAGCAGGCCGAGAGCTTCCTGCGATAGCGCTTTGGCCACTCGCAGGCGGCGCAAATTCCAACCGACCAAAACTCGAGCTCTCATCGACGGCGAGAGCGCATCGCTTGCCCGCTATCAAACCAGGCAATAAAAGTTCACCAATATGATTGCTGGAAGCGGACGCTGTCAGCGATCGCAAATTGTGAGGGGCGCTTCGATGGGTGGTTACGTTCGGGCGATGCAACAGTACGCGGTGTTCCGGGGGCGGGCCTCACGCGGCGAATTCTGGCCGTTCGCCGCAGTAATGCTGGCCCTCACCCTGGTGGCCCTGGCCCTGGATACCGCTACCGGTCAGGGGACTGAAAAGAGCCCGGGTGGGGTCCTGACCGCTTTGGTCATCCTAGCCCATCTCATCCCCTCCTACGCCGTCACCGCCCGCCGGCTTCATGACACCGATCGGTCAGGGTGGATGATCCTGCTGGTGCTGATCCCCCTCGTCGGATTGGTGCTGGTCGTGTTTGCCTGCCTGCGCGGTACCCCCGGGCCCAACCATTATGGGCCGGATCCCCTCATCGCTCCCGGCGTGATCGGAAACAGAGGGATGCCTGCTGCAGAGGGTCCCGCACTCAGCCCCGTCGCGCCGGCTGCGTCAGGCCGGGTCGATGTGATCGCCGAACTCGAACGCCTTGGGCGGCTGCGCCGGGAGGGGCACCTGAGCGAGGCCGAATTCGAGGTGATGAAGGCCGAGACCCTTACTAAATCCCGTAGCTAAACCGGCCTTAGCCCATCCTTTTTCAGCTGCACGATGCCCATCAATTCAGGAGGATAGGATGAGCCGAGCGCGCGACGTATTATTCGCAAGCGTTCTTGTTTGGGGCTTACCTCAGGTCGCGACCGCAGCGGAGTGGCCAGAGTTAAGCCTTATCCGGGAAACCACACCAGTGTTCGACAAGGCCCTCAGCTGGATGGATCATGCGCCCTTCCAGCGGAGCAACGATGCCGATCCCGACTGTCTCCCGTCGCCCGAAGCCAGTGCTTTCCTGCAGGATCGGAAGCAGGGTCGAACGGGAACTGATGCGCCCCCGGAAACGGTGCAGGTGCTGGAGGGCAGCGACGCCCGACGCTTCATCGCTGCGGCTTGGCCCGCCAACGGAACGCTGCCCAGCGGGGTCTATTACATGCGGGTCGACACGATCACCCTGCGCACCCGTCCCGACATTCCCGGGTTCGCTCTGGTGCATTTCGGCTCGACGGAGAAGGGCATCACCTGCGGCTTCCACCGGGCGGTAATCGTCGGCATCGAACGGATGCAGGCGGGGATCACGGGCGTGCCGAAATTCCCGCCGGTGAGGCAAGGCAACAGCTTGCCTGGGCTGACGGAGCAGGAGACTGAATCGCTGCAGTTAATGTTCGGTCTGACGAACCAAGCTACGCGCGGCACGGAGGCCGAGCAGAACGAAGCAATCCAGAATATGCTGCGACTGGCAACGCCATCGAGCCGCGCCAACCAGAATTTCCCATCCGGGACGCAGCCGGTCGAGCGACCGAGCTACGATCGCCGCTACGAGCCGACGGAAGCGGAGATGATGCAAGGGATGGTCGCCCCTCCGCTTTGCCGCGATCAGCCTCAGCGCCGCGACTGCGTTCTCATGCGGTAGGCCCCACAGATCTAAACAGGAAGCGACCGAGCCGCCAATGAACCTCATGCACGGGATGCACACGATGCACGGGGTTTTGCGAATGGGTGGTGGGGTAGCCTGATTGACACCGAAGTGCAGTTGCCCGAACCCAGTTTGACCCCTCAAACGCCCTCCCGTTGACCGCAACACGGCTGCCGATGCTCACGAAACCCTAGCTTTCGAATTTGCCTGCAATGACCGTCGGGTTCACAGCGCCAAACAATGTACTGCCAAGCTTTGATCGCAGGGGCTGATTGGGCAAATGCCATTCTTCCGGACATGACCCAAAGTAGACCCTTCCAAGGTCTGCTTCCGGCCATTATGATTGCCGACATGAGCGACTGATGCTGACCGAAAGCCATCTGTCTGCTTTCAGGCGAACAGGCTGGAAGCTGCCCTTGCGTTTAGGACCCGTCGGCGACGTTGCGACGGGGAAACGAGGGCCTGTTTGCACTGGAATGGACGACATCGCTGTCATCCCCGAGGCCGCATCCGTGCTAGCGACAATGTCGCCGTCCAGATGAACTACGCTGGAGCGTCCACTCAAGTCGGATCACCCCGCCGGGCGGACGAGTTTCAAGCGCCGCAGTTCATCAACGATTACTGGCCCGAGGCGCAGCGTGCCGATGTCCTCGATTCCCGCCAGCCAACTGCGCGCCGCCTCAGGCGTAAGGTTGCTATCGGGAAACTCCGGCTGGAGGGCCGCCGCGGCGATCCGGGATAGGCCGAGCTCCATAAACGACCAGCCGGATTTGGACGAGATACCCAACTCCAACGCCAACGGAAAATCGTAGACGTCGCCGATCAACCCTTCCTGTCCGCTCTCCCGAAGGATGATGTTGAGGATGTCGATGTACGCCTTGCCGAGCTGGACGAAGCGGAAGCGTACCTGGTCCTCGATGAGGTCGAACTCCCGGCGGACGACGTCGTCCACAACGATCTCGTCGGGATCCCGAACCCTGCTGGCGGGATTCTTCTCACGAATGATCCTATTGGCCTCGATCCTTTTCGCGTCGAACCTCGTCTGCCGCCTGACCGCCTTGGCGAGCATGACGGGATAGGGCACCCCGCGCATCCAATCGAGAGCGATGCCGGACACGAGGCCCGCGAAGTTGACACTCCCCCTGTTCACCTCCCTGTGAATCCTTGAGAAGATCGAGCTGTACGACTTGTAGGCCCCCATCCCAAGCGGGCTGACGGGTATTAGCTTGCGCGTCTTCTCCTCCTCGACCTTCTCGAGCATGTTGTCGTAGAGCCGACGCAGACCGAAGGGGTCGACAGTCCAGTTGGTCGCCAACAGCGTCGCCGGAAGACCGATCCGCTCGGTGGCGGCGATGCTCGCCTCGGTCAGGCGGGTGCGCAGCTCCTCATTGAGGCTGCCGAGGGTACGGTCGACGTACCTGCGGACCTCGCCCCCGGCGGCCTTGGAGATCAGCAGCCCGGCGGCTGCCCTCACGCGCTGAGCGTCGTCGTCATTCGGCAACTCGGCTGGCATGGCGCCGCCCAACGCCCCGAGCAGGCGGTCCGGAACCTCCGAGGCCGTCCGCAGGAACGCGGACTGAACCTCGTAGCCGACGAACACGTCGAGGGGTTTGTCCGGCCAGTCCTCGTAGTCGACGAGGAACACGTTTCCCACGATGTCGGCGGACATGCGACCAGCGCGCCCGGCGAAGTTCCACAGGGCCGCGGGAGCGAGCGGTTTCCTCGTGCCCCTGGTGGGTGTGTCGATGAAGACGTTCCGAGCTGGGAGGTTGATGCCCTCGAACAGAGTCGTCGTGCAGACGAGGAAATTTACGTGGCCGTCGCGGAAGGCACCCTCGAGGGTCTCGCGAAGGAGCGTCGGCATCTTGCCGTAGTGGAACGCCACGCCCTTCCGGATCATCCCGGCGAGCGTGTATTCGGGATGAATGTGCTTTCTCACGAAATCGGAAATCGTGGCCAGCGCGGGGTCGCCGCCGTCCTTGAGATCGTGAGCCAATTGCCGCGCGACCCTCTCCGCGTCCGTTGGGCCGGTTGCGTAGACAAGAGATCCCCCTGTCGAGCCCAGTTCGAGGGCCGCGGCCGCCAGTCGGCTGTCCGGTACGTCGAAACCCCGCCCGCTCCGGTAGGTGCCGAGCCGCCGCGGACCATCCGGCGTCAGAAGGTCTAGTTCGAGCGCGTTTCCGACTTCCGCCTTCCTCAACTGGATCCTGTTCTGGAGGACGGAGGAAAGCTCGGAACGCGCCACGGTGAGGTCGGGCGCGCCGAGCGAGGCGCCGACCGCCTCGAAGCCGCGGGCACCCGGCGCGAGGAGCACGAGGCGGGTCGTTTCGCTTCGGCTGACAGCCTGTTCAACGCTGTCCTGGAGGATCATACCCCGGGAGCCGTCCGAGAGGTTCTGGGCCTCGTCGACGACGACGAGGTCGAACGTCACGGCCGAGGCGGCGAGCAGCACCTGGAGGCGTTCCTGTGTCAGCACGAAGACTTGGCGGTCCGGGCCGGAGGGATCCTGCGTCGGCACGGTGGTGATTCTGACGTCAGCCGCCTCGCCGAGGCGCCTCTGGATCTTCGCGCTCACCTCCGACAGGAGCGCCCGCGTGGGAGCGACGTAGACGGCGCAAAAGGACGCCGCCCGCTCGACCTGCCGGCACAAGTGCTCGATGACTAGGAACGACTTGCCCGCCGACGTCGGCGCCGAGATGGCGATCGCCCGTGCGTCGGGCAGCTCATCCCAGGTGTCCTTCTGGAAGTCGGTCAGGGGTATCCACTGGTCGCCGACCCTGACGGTGTTCAGTTCGCACGAAAGCGTCCGGCGGAGCGCGTCGAGGAACGAGGCCCCGGTCTCGGCACCCTCGCTCCTGACGCGGTCGAGCGCGGGGAAGTTGCCAAGGTCCGTCAGGATGCGGCGGCCGCGCTGGTACGCTCCCTCGTCGCCCCCCGCGACGATGAGCGAGTTCAAGGCAATAGACTGCGCCATGCGCCTGTAGGCGAGAACGTCCGTCTGCACGAAGACTCCCGCGCAGTAGAGAAGCTTGTGCAGGTCCTCGCGGGAGGGCGGCTCCGTCACGATCTCGATCTCGGCGGCAATGAAGCGGGCAGCGCCCGAGCTCTCCAGGCGCCACAAGATGTCCGAGAACGCCGCGTGGCCCGCCATGCGGTCTGAGAGATCCAAGGCAAAGCTCATACCGGGTCGCCTTCCGCGTCCTCGTCGTCGTCCATCTCGAGATCGTCGCCGTCCAGCGGCAGCTCCCGTTCGTCCACGCCCATCGCCGCGTAGAACGCCTTCCGCAACTCGCGCACGTCGGGCACGGCCACGAGGAGAACGATCGCCTTCGCGGGGTCTGCACCATGCTTCAGCAACTGCTTCCTCGCGGCAAGCCGATGCTTGCCGTGGTCGGCGGCGTAACGTTTCGCGAAGTCGCGCTCGTGGATGTCGGTGGGTTGGTCGTCGCGTATGCGCAAGCGCTTGCCGAAGTGCCTTGGTTCAGAATGGCAGATGATCCCAACGAACCGTTCCCTGCGCCGGAGTTCGGGGTGGCCGATCACGTCGAAATGGTCGAGTGCGCGCTGTCTTGCCTCGCCCTCAAGAGCGTCTAGGTTCCCAAGGTCCGCGACGATCTCGTACTCGCGGAGGTACTGGCGGCGGTCGCTCAGGAACTCGGCGGCCGAAGCGGCGTAAGACGCCACGCCCCGCCGGCCCTCGCTCGCCAGCTTCGACTCTAGGAAGTAGACCGTCAGTGCGCCGTTCTCGAAGACTGCGTGGATCCCGTCGAGCCCGTGGACTGGCATGTTGGCCGCCGTCTTCAAGGACATCTTACTCGCCACCTGCGCGGCCCCGAGGTGCTCCTGCACCAGGCAGTAGGCCAGCACTTCGCCCAATTCGCTCGCGCGCTCGGGATGGCGCGCGTTGAAGTCGATGAAGAGCTCCCTGACGGCCAAGTAGCATCGCACGACCGCCGTCATGTCCGCCGCGATTTCGCGTCGGAACCTCTCCTGCCTGCGCCGGGGGAGTGCGTAGTACATGCACTCCGACCAGAGGATATAGGCGAGGTCCTCCACCCTCGGCTTGTCCTCGCCGAACCGGACGTGCAGCAGGCCGGTCCGGGGGCCCTCCCAGGCCTCATCATGAACCGCCCGAACGCAGCAGTTCACCACTCCATCAATTTTCGAAGGATTCAGGAGGGTCTCGAGCGCGCGAGCGAGGGCTTCCGCCTCCGCATCAGGGCCTTCGCGATCCGCTCCGCCATTCGCCATCCTAGTTCGAGGCACGGGTGCCGGTGCTTGGGTTCCCCGGGTGGCGGCATGGCGGGTATGATTTGATTTCGGTCGGCTGCATCGATCCGGCTCGTGCGGAAGCGGCCAAGTAGAGCCGATGGTCGACCCAACCGCAACCTGTGGGCGAACGGCTAGTTGCTGCATACAAGAATTCATCGGCGCTCGCGGGGGGCGGCGCTTCCGGCACAGTTCCGAAGCACTCGATGTGCGACAAGTGAATGATCGACGACGCGGGAAGTAGCCATCGCCCCTAAGATGGGCTTCATCTCGAAGGCGATGACCATGCGCTAGCCGAACGCAACTGCTCATTCCAGCAGTCAGAAGCGCCCTCTACTTCCCAGCAGGATTTGATCCGATGCGGGGAAATTCATGCGGCCACTAAGGGCTTGATGAACGACCAGCAGGTTTCGAGATTGGGCCGAACCTAGCTGAAGGGCGAGAATGGACGCGAAGCCGAACGTCTGGTTTTCGGCAGCGAGCTCATGTCGGCTCTTGGCGCGCTGCGGCGAAGGCGAATCGCTAGTCTGAGAGAGATGCTGATGGCTTCTCTACCGGAGTATCAGCATGCCTTCGCCGATCGACACCTCCCGCCGGCCATGGAATCTTGGGCGCCTGATCGGCCCCAAGCCGCCGTTCAAGCCTAAACACATCTGGGCGATCCGCACCCGCCTGCAGCACGAGGGCCAAATACGCGACCTCGCCCTTTTTAACACCGCAATCGACAGCAAGCTGCGTGGGTGCGACCTCGTCCGCCTCCGCGTGGCCGATGTTCACCTTGGGGATAGCATCCGGCTACGCACTACGATCATGCAACAGAAAACAGGCCGACCGGTCCCGTTCGAATTGACCGAGACGACACGAGAGACATTGGCCGCTTGGCTCAAGCTTCGGGGTCTACGTGCTGGGGATTGGCTATTCCCCAGCCGAAGCCGTCCTGGCAAACATCTGACGACACGACAATACGGCCGACTCGTCGATGAGTGGGTGGCGCTGATCGGGCTCGACCCAGCGGGGTACGGCACGCACAGCCTGCGCCGGACCAAGGTCGCGCTGATTTATCGGCGGACCGGCAATCTGCGCGCCTGTCAGCTACTGCTCGGGCACACCAAGCTTGAAAGCACGGTGCGCTACCTCGGCATCGAGGCAGACGATGCCCTGGTGATGTCTGAGCAAACTGACATTTGACGATTGCCGCGGCGGTCTGTCACGCCGTCGCGGCCCCAACGTGACGTCCAAAAGCGGACATGGTCCATCGACGACGAATGACGTTGACTGGCCGAAAGCGGAATGGCCGCTTTGGATAAGGCTCGCCGGAAAAGTGGACGGCCTCCTATCGACCCAATCTCGCCGTAGCAGCTCACCTGCGTCATGTACGAAAGGAGTCATTCATGTGGCGACAGCTCGCAACTTACGTGTCCGACTTGGCATAGCTGGCGCGCAGCATGAGCGCCTGGATCTAACCATCGACCACGACCCATGGGAGCGGTCTCTACGATCTCCGCCCCCGATACTGCTGGTCACGCCGTCCGAGTGACGAGGGTTTGTCAGCGTCTGAGTGAGGACCTCAATCCGGGTGCGACTCTCGGAGTCGAGACCGGCGATGTCGCCTACTGCCGCTGACGAGCGACCAGCTATCTGGTTCTCCAGCCCGTCGGCAACGATCGCTACCCGTCATCGCATTTTGGCAGGCGACAAAAGTTCGGCGTCGTTTCTAAATGTTTCTCAGTCATAGCCCAATCAAGTGGCGCATGAAATCGCCGGGAAAAACTTCATGAAAGAATAATCTCCGTCAGGTACAAGTCGTCCTGGGAGTTTTACATGCGTGCCATTCTAACCTGCGTTACGCAGCAGCATGATGAACGATTGCTGCTGTTGGCGGCGCTCGTCTGTATCGTGGGCATCTACGCGACCTCCGCCATCGCCTCCCATGCGGGCCGTTCCGAGGGGCTGCTGCGCAGGAAATGGGGCATGGTCAGCATCGTCGCCGGGGGATGCACGGCCTGGGCGACGCACATGATCGCCCTGTTGGCGTTCCAGCCCGGCATGGCGGCGGGCTTCGAGCCGATCCTGACCTCAGCGTCCCTGCTGCTGGTCATCGGCGGCATCGGACTGGGGGTCGGACTGTCCATTGGCGCGCAACGCCGCCTGCGTCGCTTCCTGGCCGGCGTTATCATCGGCCTGGGTGTGACGGCGCTCCATTACGTGGGGCAGGCGTCCTACCGGGTTACGGGGCATGTCGTCTGGGACATGGGCGTGGTCCCCCCGACCATCATGGCGAGCCTCGGCCTGTCGGGTTTGGCCTTGATCCTCGCCGCCGAGCGCGAGCGTACCCTGCGCCGCCTCGCTGGCCCCCTGCTCCTGCTCGCCATCGTCGTCCTCCACGTCGGGGGGATGACCGCGATGACGCTCACCTACGATCCGGCCGTCCCATTGCCGGACACCGCGATCGCGCCGGAGACAATCGCCCCCGTCATCGCCGCCGTGTCGTTCGGTCTGCTGACGCTCGCCTTCTTCGGGCTGCGCATGACCCTCAACGCTCGGGCGCAGATGCGCCGTGATCGTGAGCGCCTGCGCGAACTGGCCGGCGTGGCACTCGAAGGGCTGGCGGTGTGCGACGGCGAGGTCATCACCACGGCCAACCGCAGCCTCGAAATCTTGTCGGGTATGAATCAGGCTCAGCTCGTCAATTGCCGCCTCACGCGGCTCCTGCCGGGGCTCGTGGCGTCCGACCTCCCGGAGCAGGAGGAGCGCGAAGCCGAACTCGTCGGCGCGGACGGCCAGTCCGTCCCAGTTCGCGTGTTGCGGAAGGAGATCTCCCTCGGTCACAAACGGCAGACGGTCATCGCCTTCCGCGATCAGCGCGAACGCCTGCGCTCGGAGGCTCGCCTGCGGACCCTGGCCTTCACGGATGCTGTGACCGGGCTGCCGAACCGGGCGCGGTTCGGCGATCTGCTGGCGCACCGCGTCGCCGCCCTGCGCGAGCAGGAGGGAGGCTTCGCGGTCCTGATGCTCGACCTCGACCGCTTCAAGTTCGTCAACGACACCCTCGGACACGCGATGGGCGACGAGTTGCTGCGCAAGGTCGCCGCCCGACTGCAATCCGCCCTCGCCGAGGGGGACGTCGTCGCGCGTTTCGGCGGCGACGAATTCGCGATCCTGCTACTCGACAAAACCGCCGTCTTGGCCCCCGAAGCGGTCGCTGCGCGGCTCGTCGCGGCGATCGACCGGGCCTTCCTGCTCGACAATCAGCTGGTCCATGTCGGCGCGAGCATCGGCATCGCCATCGGCCGCCAAGACGGACATGACGGGGACGAATTGCTACGGCACGCCGACCTCGCCCTGTACAAGGCGAAAGCCGAGGGCAAGGGGACGTTTAGGCTGTTTGAGCCTTCCTTGGCGGCGCAGATGCTGGTGCGCAGCCGCCTCGAGGCCGACATGCGCCGCGCCCTGACGGCCGGCGAATTCGAACTGCACTATCAGCCCCTGGTCGATGCCCAGACCGGCGCGGTGACTGCCGCGGAAGCCCTGGTCCGCTGGCGTCACCCGGAGCAGGGCCTCATCCCCCCTGCGGACTTCATCCCCCTTGCGGAGGAGACCGGCCTTATCGCGCAACTCGGCGCCTGGGTGCTCCGCACCGCATGCACCCATGCAGCGGGCTGGCCGAGCACCATCGCCCTTGCGGTCAACCTGTCGCCGGTCCAGTTCCGCGACGACCGGCTTCCGGACGTTGTGGCGTCGATTCTGGCCGCCACCGGGTTCGCCGCAGACCGGCTCGAACTGGAGATCACCGAAGGCGTGATGCTCGAGGACGAGGCTCGCACCCTCGCGCTGCTGACCAAGCTTAAGGCGATCGGCGTGTCCCTCGCGATGGACGATTTCGGGACCGGCTACTCGTCGCTCAGCTACCTGCGCCGCTTTCCGTTCTCGAAGATCAAGATCGACCGGTCCTTCATCCGCATGCTCCCGGAGGACAGCGAGAGCGCCGCCATCGTCCGGGCCATCATCACGATGGGAGCGTGCCTCGGCATGGCGACGACGGTCGAAGGTGTAGAGACCGCCGAGCAATATGCCTTCGTCGCCGCCGAGCAATGCGATCAGGTTCAAGGATACCACGTCAGCCGCCCGCTGCCGTACTTGGAATTCCTAGCCTTAGTTAACCTTTCGAAGATGGCCGCTTGAGTATCCGAGTGACGGGTCGTTAGGTTTATCGAACAAATCCTGCAAAGTACGCGACGCTCGGTCCGGAAGATCGTTGTCTGGCCGCCGAAGAACGGCGGCTCACCCTCGGCAGAGCCTAATCATTTCCATTTTTGGACCGGTTATGACCATCCGCATCGGTACTCGCATCCAGGCGATCACAGTGACCGCCCTCATCGGCATGGCCGCGTTGATCGCGCTGGCCACCTGGGATCTCTCCCGCGCCATTACCGATGCACGCGAGTTGAAGACGCGCGATCTCGTCCAGACCGCGCAGGGGGTGCTGACGTATTTCGAGGGTGAGGAGCGCGCGGGCCGCCTCAGCCGCGACGCGGCGCAGAAGGCGGCCGTGGCTGCGGTGCGCGGCCTGCGCTACGCCGGCAGCGAGTATTTCTGGATTCAGGACATGGCCCCCCGGATGGTGTTCCATCCGAAAGCGGAGCTGATTGGGACCGATCTTTCGGCCGTGACCGACCCGAGCGGGAAGCACTTCTTCGCCGACATGGTGGCGGTGGTGAAGACCTCCGGCGGCGGCTCCGTCCCCTATCTTTGGCTGAAGCCCGGCGTGGAACAGCCGGTGGCAAAGATCTCCTACGTTCAGGGCTTCGCGCCCTGGGGCTGGATCATCGGCTCGGGCATCTACGCCGACGATACGGCCGCGCAGTTGCAGCCGACCCTGATGAGGCTCTTGGCGGGCGCGGCGTTCGCGTTCTGCCTCATCGCGATCTTGGCGACGCTGATCGGTCGCGGCGTGACGCGGCCGATCCGCACCCTTACCGAATCCATGGAAGGGCTCGCCTCCGGCCAGCTCGATCAAACGATCCCGAAGGCCACGCACGCCGAAGAGATCAACCGCATGATCGGCGCCGTCCAGGTGTTCAAGGACAACCTGATCCGCACCCGGCAGCTCGAAGCCGACACCGCGCAGGCCCGGCTCGCAGCCGAGGAGCAGCGCAAGGCCGGCATGCGGCAGATGGCCGACGGCTTCGAGGCGGCGGTGGGCGGGATCATCGGGATGGTCTCGTCCTCGGCCACTGAGCTGCAGGCCACGGCCGGCACCATGAGCGGCACCGCCGCCGAG
>NZ_JAKSXZ010000055.1 GCF_022829465.1 Methylobacterium sp. J-067 | reverse complement strand
TGCTCCACCGCCGCCGCGATCGAGGTCGCCGTGGCGCTGATGTCGCGGATCCGCTGGGTGATGCCGCCGATGGCCGCCACCGCCTGGCCCGTCGAGCCCTGGATCCGGCTGATCTGCGCGGCGATCTCCTGCGTCGCCCGCGCCGTCTGGCTCGCGAGTTCCTTCACCTCGGCGGCCACCACGGCGAACCCCTTCCCCGCCTCGCCGGCCCGCGCCGCCTCGATGGTCGCGTTCAGGGCGAGCAGGTTCGTCTGGCCGGCGATGGAGGAGATCAGCCCCACCACGTCGCCGATGCGCTCC
>NZ_JAKSXZ010000054.1 GCF_022829465.1 Methylobacterium sp. J-067 | reverse complement strand
GTGGGCCTACCTGAACGGGGTCGAGATCGACTTCTCCCGCCCGGGCAAGCCGACCGACAACGCGTATATCGAGTCGTTCAACGGCCGCCTCCGGGCGGAATGTCTGAACGCCTCGTGGTTCCTGTCGCTGACCGATGCCCGGGAGCGCATCGAGGACTGGAGGTGCCACTATAACGAAGACCGACCTCATACGGCCTTGGGCGGCTTGACGCCCCGAGCCTTCGCCAACCAAGCTGTCACAGCCCAAGAACTTGCATAGGCCGTGGACCACAAACGGGGTCAACTCCAGGCCCACCGCACACTAACTCTACCCTTGGACCACCTCGTGGGGGCCGATCAATATCCCTCGCTGACGGAGCCAAAACTGGTTGATAGCGGCTGGTCCATTGTTAGCTCGCCCACTTCTCTGTTCCTAGCCGATCCGCTCATTGAGCCCTGCCCATCGCCAACCGGTTAGGCCACCTTTGCAACGCCGTGATCCGTGTGCCGATGTCGAAGAGATACAGCGGAACGCCAAATGCGATGAGCAACGCGCTGCAGTCTTCTCCTTCGTAGCGATGCCGCCTATCGAGAAACCCAGTATCGAGATAGAGGCTGCATCGTCACGATGGGAACAACCTGATGAGAGTGGACGGCGCGGAGGTCCTGGAAAGGACGCTCACGGAAGACGAGGCCGCCATCCTCGAAGCCTGGAACATATCTCTCCGGGAAGGGACCTCCCTGCAGAGCGGTCGGATCCGGGAGGCCGAGCTTCAGACCCAGGCTAAGATCGTGTTCGGCCAGCTTCAGGGGGCGCTCGCCTCCGGCGGGATCGATGCCGATGCCGAGCACTATGCCGCGCTGCGCGAGACCCTCGCCGATATCTCGCGCTCGCGGGCGATCCAGGGGTTTTCACCAACCGATACTGCCAATTTCATCTTCGCCCTCAAGGAGCCGATCTTCGAGGCGCTCAGGCGCAAGTCGGCCGTGGACGCCACGAAGCTGGCGGCAGGAGTATGGGCGGCGGGCAAGGTGCTCGACAGGCTCGGCCTGCACACGATGGAGGTCTTCCTGGCCAGCCGCGAGGATGTCATCGGGCGCCAGGGGCAGGAGATCGCCGAACTCTCCACACCTGTGGTTCGGCTCTGGGACGGCATCCTGGCGCTGCCGCTGATCGGCACCCTAGACAGTGCCCGCACCGGCGTCGTGATGGAAAACCTGCTCCAGGCCATCGTGGATGAGGAGGCCGAGATCGCCATCATCGACATCACCGGCGTGCCGACCGTCGACACTCTGGTGGCGCAGCACCTGCTCAAGACCGTGGCTGCCGCCCGCTTGATGGGCGCCGACTGCATCGTCTCCGGCATCCGGCCGCAGATCGCACAGACAATGGTTCACCTCGGCGTCGAACTGAATGTCGTCTCGAAGGCGACGCTGGCCGACGCCTTCGCGCTCGCCCTAAAGCGGACCGGCCGTAAAGTGGTGCGCCAGCAGGCGACAGCGACCGAGGAGCGTCGCTGAGGCCATGGACCGCATCCCGATCCTCAAGCTCGGCGGCGTGCTGATTGTCACCATCCAGGTTGACATGCACGACCGTCTCGCGCTTGCCCTGGAGGAGGATTTAACGACGATGATCGCGCGGACCGGCGCGCGCGGCGTGTTGATCGAGATCTCCGCGCTGGAAATCGTTGATTCCTTCATCGGGCGCATGCTGGTGAGCATCGCCGCCGTATCGCGGGTCCTCGACGCCGAAACAGTCCTGGCCGGTATGCGGCCGGCGGTCGCCATCACGTTGGTTGAGCTCGGCCTGGAGCTCACCGGCATCCGAACTGCCCTCAACGTCGAGCGCGGCATGGCCTTGTTGAAGGCGCGCTTCGCCGAGGACGGCGACGGGTTTGGGAGCGACCGTGACGGTCTCGACGACTGAGACCCTTGCAATCCGATCCGGTGACGATGTTGTCCGCGTGAGGCAGCGCGTACGTGCGCTCGCCGTCGACATCGGCCTCGGGCTCGTCGATCAGACGAAAATCATCACCGCAGCGAGCGAACTCGCGCGCAACACCCTCGATTACGGCGGGGGTGGTGAGGTCCGCGCGGAGATCGTCCTGGCCGGGACGCGCAGGGGCTTGCGCCTGACCTTCGAGGACCGGGGCCCAGGCATCGCCGACATCGAGCAGGCGATGACGGATCACTACACCTCCGGGAGGGGCCTCGGCCTCGGCCTGGGCGGGGCCAAGCGCCTCTCGAACGAGTTCCATATCGAGTCGACGCCCGGCGTCGGCACGCGCGTCATGATCGCCCGGTGGAAATGACATGGACCGCGTCACCGTCACGGAAGCGAGCCAAGTAGCCGAGGCCCGACGACGCGCGGTCGCCGTCGCTCAGTCAATCGGCTTCGACGAGACAGCAGCCGGCCGCCTCGCGCTCGTGGTGACCGAACTCGCTACCAACGTGGTCAAGTACGGCGTGCCGGGCGAGATCTTGATCGGAACCTACGAGGATGGGACTGGCTCGGGTGTCGAAATACTCGCGCTCGATAAAGGCGAGGGCTTCTCGAACCTCAGCTTGGCCCTTTCGGACGGACACTCCACCGGCGGCAGCGCGGGCGAGGGCCTTGGCGCGGTGCGGCGCCTCTCCGACGTCTTCGACATCGTGTCCCGCCCCGGGCTGGGCGTGGCGGTCCTGGCGCGCCTGTCAATCGAGAGGAAGGCCGCTTCGGACGACTTGCCGGGCTTCGGGGCGGTCGCGGTCCCCCTGATGGGCGAGACCGCCAACGGCGACGCCTACGCCGTGCGCGAGCGGGCCGACGGCTGGACCGCCGTGGTGTCGGACGGACTCGGCCACGGGCCGGAGGCCGCTAAGGCGTCCGAGGAGGCGCTGAAGCTGTTCCGACGGCATCAGGACAAGCCGCCCGCCGCGATTCTGTCCGCCATCCATGCAGACCTGTCGCATACGCGTGGCGGTGCGATCTCCGTGGCTCGTTACGAGAGGGACCGGGGCATCCTCGTGTTCGCGGGGATCGGCAACGTGGCCGGTGCAGTCGTCTCCGGCACGGCGATCAAGCGAATGGTAAGCCTCGCCGGGACCGCGGGGCACGCAGCCCGACGCATCCAGGAGTTCGAGTACCCCATGCGCCCGGACGACCTGTTCGTAGCGTGCTCGGATGGGATCGCCACGGCGTGGTCGCTGGACGCCCACCCAGGCCTCACGGCCGCCCATCCGACGCTCGTGGCCGGGGTGATCTATCGCGACTTCGCGAGGGCTCGAGACGATGCCACCGTGCTGGTCGTGCGGGAGGGCGCGTGATGAGGTGGCCGCTCCTCACCAGTTACATCCAGCACGAGGACGACATCGTAACGGTCCGCCAACGCGTGCGCGCGCTGTCAGAGCGCCTTGGCTTCGAGATCCAGGACCAGACTCGCATCGCCACGGCAGTGTCCGAGATTGCGCGCAACGCCTACGGCTACGCCGGAGGCGGGCGCATCGAGTACGGCCTCGATCAGGACAACGGCGAGCAGTTCCTCGTCATCAGGGTGAGCGACAAGGGACCGGGCATCGCCGAACTCGATGCCATCCTTGAAGGTCGCTTCCGATCGACCACGGGCCTCGGCATCGGCATCACCGGTTCACGGCGGCTGATGGATTGCTTCGACATTCACACCGCGGCCGGCAACGGCACTGTCGTGACGTTCGGGAAGCGACTTCCATCCGGGATCGAAAGTTTTACGGGACCGAGGCTCGCGACCCTAGCTGAGGATGTCGCCCGAGCCAGGACGGAGGAACCGCTGGTCGCTCTACGCGAACAAAACAGGGAGCTTCTGCGCAGCCTCGCCGCGCTGGCCGAGCGTGAGGAGGAAACCCAGCGCCTGAACCAGGAACTCTCCGAGACGAACCGAGGCGTGGTGGCGCTCCACGCCGAATTGGAGGCGCAGGCCGTGCTCCTACGCGAGGCGGGCGTTTTCCTCGAAAGCCAGGTGGCCGCGCGCACCGCCGAGCTTGCTGAGGCGAACGCCCAGCTCCTCGCGGAGGCCGTCGAGCGCGAGCGAATGGAGCAGGACCTGCGGCAATCGCAGAAGCTCGAAGCGGTCGGGCAATTGACCGGCGGCGTCGCGCACGACTTCAACAACCTGCTGACCATCATCCGTTCGTCCGTCGACTTCCTCCGCCGCCCAGATCTGCCGGAGGACCGGCGCAAGCGGTACATGGACGCCGTCTCCGACACGGTGGATCGCGCCGCCAAGCTCACCGGACAGCTCCTAGCTTTCGCGCGTCGTCAAACACTGAAGCCGGAGGTGTTCGAGGTCGGCGAACGCCTGCGCGGCGTGGCCGAAATGCTCGACACCATCACCGGCGCACGCATCCAAGTCTGTGTCGAGGTATCGGACAGATCGGCCCTAGTCCGCGCGGATCTCAACCAGTTCGAAACGGCTCTGGTCAACATGGCGGTCAACGCCCGCGACGCTATGGACGGCAGCGGAACGCTTACTATGCGGATGGCGGCTGGGCTGGCCATGCCGACGATCCGAGGCCATGCCGGCTCGCGGGGGCCGTTCGTCGCGGTGTCGCTCGCCGACACCGGCTCGGGTATTCCCGCAGAGGTGCTCGGGCGCATCTTCGAGCCGTTCTTTACGACCAAGGACGTCGGGCGCGGTACAGGCCTTGGACTCTCCCAGGTTTTCGGATTTGCCAAGCAATCCGGAGGCGACGTGGATGTGACGAGCGAGAGCGGTAAGGGCACGATCTTCACCCTGTACCTGCCCGAAGTTTCGTCCGAGGCCACTGAAGTCCCCGCGCCTGACCCCGACGCCGCATTGTCGCCAACTGGCTACGGTCAGCGCATCCTGCTCGTGGAAGACAACCTGGAGGTCGGAGGTTTCTGCACCCAGATCCTGGAGGATCTCGGGTACGCGCCCGAGTGGGTCGTCAACGCGGAGGAGGCGCTCGAACGCCTCGGGACGGACGGTGCGGGCTTCCAGGCCGTATTCTCTGACGTCGTCATGCCAGGTATGGGGGGAATCGAGCTCGCTAGAGCGTTGCGCAGCCGGCTCCCGACACTGCCCGTGATCCTAGCCTCGGGCTACAGCCATGTCCTGGCCCGCGAGGACAGCCATGGCTTCGAGTTGCTCCACAAGCCCTACTCGGCCGCCCAGGTCGGCCGAGTCCTGCGACGGATCATCGGCGCCTCGGCCCCCAACCGCTAATGGGCATCTACCGGTGATGCTTAATCTGGAAAGATCCTCGAACAACTTCCCACAGGTGGACTCAACCGGCTCGCGTACGATCACGCGGCTTCCGAGCCCGCGGCGCGTCGGTGACTGAAGCAGCGCCTGCTTTCGAGATGCGCTGGAGTGAGCCTGTACGGCTGCAGTGGGTCGCCAGCGGAACGTCCGCATATGCCCCCCATCTTCATAGCTTTGGTTTGAGTGTCTCCTCCCTTGTCGGCATGAGCCGGCGAGGAGACAGACGATGGGACACTCAGCACACGATCCGGCCACGAAAGGGCGGCCGGCCTGGAACGCTGGCCGCAAGCTCGGCGCCAAACGAGCCCTCAAACCTCAACAGGTCTGGGCCATCCGATTCTGGCTCGACCGCGAACGGCGCACGCGCGACCGGGCAATGTTCGACCTTGCCATCGACAGCAAGCTGCGCGGCCGCGACATCGTCAAGCTTAAGATCGGCGAGCTCGTCAGCGGCGGTCGCGTCCGTAGCCGCGCCATCGTCATCCAGCGCAAGACCGGTCGACCAGTGCAGTTCGAATTGCTCGAACCTGCACGTACCAGCATCCTCGCATGGCTAGAGGCCAGGGGTGGAACGCTCGAGGACTATGCCTTTCCGAGCCGGCTCGATGGCGTCACACACATCAGCACCCGGCAGTATGCTCGCTTGGTCGATGAGTGGGTCACGGGCATCGGGCTGCGCAGCGAGGACTACGGAACCCATTCCCTCCGTCGCACGAAGGCGTCGTTGATCTACAAACGGACCGGCAACCTTCGTGCCGTCCAAATCCTGCTCGGCCATACCAAGATCGAGAGCACGGTCAGGTACCTCGGTGTCGACGTCGAAGATGCACTGACCCTGGCCGAAGGCACGGAGATTTGAGCGTTCGGCCCCTCGGCTTCAGTGTCGAGGGGCTTTCAGAGCAGCCCGACAAAAAAGCGCCCATTCCAGTCCCTCAATGCGCTCGTCTGCGTCTCCGAAGCAGACATCGATCAAACCGGCAGCCACGAGATTCTTCGATCGGCGCCTCCCGCGCCCTTCAGCAAGCGCATCCGTTCGTTATTAGGCTGTTACAGGCCTGCGGCTTGAAATTTCGCCCAACCCGTGGCGCAAGGCATCCACGACACGGGCAATCAAGCGCGCAAGCGGCGAGCGCCAAAGGCCGAAGCTGTCGTCGCAGAGCGGGTCGTTGACGACCGGACTGCCATCCGTGCCGATCAGCACATTCCCGACATTGGGATCGAGCGCGCGCGGAGCCGCTGCACGAAGGGCTGACACGAAGCTCTCGTATCCCGGCCAAGAGGCCCTGAAACGCTCGCGGATCCCATCAAAGCTTGGATGATCGATTTGGGGTTCGTAGGTCGGCCACTCCGCCTTGAACCGCTGGCGAACCCCTTCTTCCATCATCACACCGGGCTGGTCGGCCAGGACGGCGTGGGCGTAGGCAAGCCACCAAGTCTCCGGCGTTGGGTTCGTTAGTCGCGAGCCGACCGTCATCAGCGCCCCGCAGCGGCTGACGGACAGATCGTGGACACGTGGCGCATGCGGCCCGTCGGAACCCGGGAAACCGCGCTTGAGAAGACCCGCATAGTCGCCGAAACCGTCGGCCTTGCAGGCGAGGCGGACGACGATGTCCGGATGGTCGGGATGAGCATGGACGGAGCCGTGGTAGCCGTATCCAATCTCAGCCCAGCCCGAGGCGATGAGGGAGGCGTGAGCCTTGGCGGCTGAGCGTTCGAGAATGCCCAACGCCACCAGCGAGCGACTGGGAAGGCTGTTGCGACTCTTGAATCCCAGCATCGCGCTCACTCCTTCCTGCCTTCTGCCGATCCGACGCGACGCGGCCTCCGGAGCCGCAGCAATGCAGCCATGGGAGACAGGCCGGACGGGCGAGTCCAGCAGAGGTCGAGATGACCGTGTCCATGTCGGGAGGGGCATGACGCAACCGTCACACCACCGTCATCCAATGACCGGCGGGCCCTGAAAGTTCAAGTGCTAAAGACACGTAAATGTAAGCGCTGCATGCTGCACGAGGTGCAGACACGGGGGCGGTCAGGCCGCCGATGCCCGCGCGAGAAGGCGACGCGCCACGATGCCATCTGCCTCGCTGAAACCTCGCTCGGCATCCGGCCGCACGTGACGGCCCGCATGGGCGGGGCCAACCTCGACGTCATCGAGGATGAGGTAGTGGGTAATACCGTTCCTCATCGCATGTTCGGCGATTTCATCGCCGCGATGTGCACGTTCGGCAGGAAGCATCCCGCCCGTCTCCGTATCCCGGCTCGTCGGCAGGATGGCCGTATGCCAGTCGGGATGGAAGCAGTCGTCGGGCAGGCCAGCCTCCACTAAGGTCGGCCGACAATCGGCAACGCGCCATGTTGAGGAAACGACGACCTGCGCGCCAAACTCCCTTACCAGGGCGGCGACGTGAGCCACCTGATGCGGGCTCAGCGTGTCCTTGCCGGCGTGCCTTTGATAGCTCACCGTGGTCACGACTCCGTCCACGTCGAGGTAGATCGTTGGGCGCTCTGCGCTTCCGTGCTCGTTCAAGAGGTCGGCCCTGTCCGATGCAACGGCATTGCACCTGCCGCCGCACGGGCTACAGCGCAATGGTTCAGCCGTCCAGCACGCGCTGGACCGTAACTTCCGATGTCGGCCACAGCCGATCGCCGGTAGCTTCCGGCGCCGCACTGCCAACGAACCATGTCACGGATGCTCACCGGACGGTGTGATCCAGGGGATTACCTTCCGCGGTCGCGAGTAGCCTCGCGCGGCTGTAAGGCCAAGCCGTGTCGTTCCATTGGCGCGGAACCTGCAGCTATCCAAAAGGAAGAGTGTCGCCCGTATGTATGTCCGACGGGCACCCAGGCCGCCACCGTCCGCCCCCCTCGTCCCAGCCATTTTTGGCACTGGCCGCCGGAATCGTGAAGTACGCCTCAGCTTATTTGAGCGCATCACCCATCGCGAAATCATCGAATGACGGAACACCGGCCAAGCCGATATCACCTAGGGCTGAGCTCTATCGATGCGAATCCTCAAATTTTCAGGCAGATATCATCCGAATCAGAAATGCTACATTCGGCCAGTTTACAACATATAGGCGAGAGCGGATCGGTGATCGCGGACCAACCCGGTGACCAGTGACCGGTTTCGCGGAGCCCCAGCACATCACGGACGAAAGCCTGAAGCTCGCCATCCAGTACAAGAACGTCACCCAGGCTTCAGTCATCGAATTATGGAAGGAAATGCGCTCGGTGATGACCCACCCGGAGGTGGTGGATCACATCATCGATCCGATGGTGCGGGCGACGTCACTACTCGATGCCAAGGGCATGACCGGCACCGCCTCGCACGGGTTTAGCCTGCTCGTGAAGGGTGCCGAGAACATCGGCGCGGCCAAGGTCCGGCCCGGTTCAGGAAGCTCCTCGACGGCTACATCAAGGCCATGCAGGTCATGGGTTCGACGGTGACGCCGGAGGGAATTTACAAAATCCAGAAGTATTCGAAGGCGTCCGGCGGGCGCTGGTCGGATCGCTTCTGCCCGGACGGCTGATGCGCGAAGGCGTCCCGCACGCAGCGATGCCAGGCCTGCTCTAGCGCCTGCGGGTCGGCCAGCGCAGCCACGGCAGGGGCCGGCGAGGTGAGAGCGAGGGCGAGAACGAATGGAAGGGTGCGCATGGGCGCCGCCTAGTCGTCCATGACGGTGATCTGCACGACCGCGCGGGCGCCGTCGTTCAGGGCCGCGTTGACGGCCTTGGCGAGTTCGACCCTGGCCGTCCAGTCCGCCAGCACCACGAGACTGAGCAGCAGGAGCCCCAGGAGGACGATGCGGCGGGGTGTGGGGAGCAGGATCAGTATGGTGTCGCCTCAAGCACGCCGAACCGTAACCGAAGCGTCGGGCCGGGGCTGCCGCGCGGCGAGCACACTGATACAAAAAGAGAACGACCGCGCTTCCACTATGCTCGGCGGCTTCGGCCACGGAAGCGTTATGCCGGTGGTGACACCGCGTAACGGGGCGCTAACCCTGCCGCGCAATCGTGGGATCGAGCGGTTTTGCATGGCGGTTCATCCGGCTGGACACCGGTAGCCTCGTCGCCTGACCTCGGATCGGATCGGGCGGCGGGGCAACTCTGGTGATGAGCGGCAGGGGTGAACCGAATGGCTGATTTCGGCGAGGCAAGGCTTTCCGACGAAGAGATTGATCGTCGGGCCCGGCAGCTGTTTGCGGAGGTCCGAGCGGAGCAGTCCGAGGCGAAGGCCGCGCGAGCGCTGGCAACGGCTGGCGAGGCAGCCGGAGAGATCGTCCCCGGTCTACCAGACTGGTTGCAGGACGCAGACGTTACGCCCGAAGACGCCGGCAGCGATTGACCGGTGCTGGATCAGGCCGCCTTCTTCTGCCCCTTCGGCGTCGGCTTGGCTTCTACTTGAGCTTTGCCCGCTTGGAGTTTTCCGAGGCCCAGGGACTTGGCGAGGCTGGAGCGCTTCTCGCTGTAGGCCAGGGCCACCATCGGATAGTCGCCCGGCAGGCCGAACCGCTCCCGGTAGCTATCCGGGTTGAGACCGTGCGAGGTCAGGTGGCGCTTCAGCGTCTTGTAGGTCTTGCCGTCAATGAAGCTGATGATGCCCTCCGGTCGTATCGACTTCTTCACGTCAGCCGGTGCAGCTTTCTGAGTGGCAGCCCCGGTAGCGGTAACGCTCGGATCCTTGGCGCTTAGGCCACTGACGGCAGCGTGGACAGTTGCGATCAAAGCGGGAAGATCAGCGGCAGCAATGTGGTTGTTCGAGACATAAGCGGCAACAAGATCACCGACTTGTTCAAGCGTGATCCTATTTTTTTCCATATTGATCTCGCTCATTTTGCTGGCCCTTCTGCTATGCGCCATTTTGTGATGGATCATGTCCAAAACTAAAGCAAGTCAGTTTTGGACCTCGCAAATTTTGGGCATCGGCCAGGGCCGCGCTTTTCACGTGCTACGCCTGCAAGCCATAAAAATGTAGCGGCAGCATGCTCGCTCTGAGTTTCTCTCCTCGAAAGGCACTTCTCAACAGCCCGACTCTGCCGCAGCGGAAATTTTCGTTCAATTAACTGCTTATCTGCTGCGCCTTGAATGCAATGACAGGCGATCGCAAATGCTCAGGCGGAGGTGAATATGTCCGCAGCCGCACTGCTTTCTAAAAATATCTTACTTGAGATTTTTCGACAATTTGTAATTGCCGATGCCCTGCCCAGTCCTCGTGCGTTGGAGGAATTAGCAATCGCGTCAGGCGAGAATATAGATAAGCTTAGAAATTATTACACGATGACCTATGAAGCTGCAGGGAACTACGGTGATCCGTGGACCCCGATTTCGCCGATCAAATCTGATCAGAGATAATTGGCATCCGGTTTGATGCCGCGTCGCGTACCGGCCCACGCTGGTGAGATCGGACGCTTCCCCGCCCCGTGATCAGATCGGGGCGGGGCCGAGCCGTGTGACGATCCAGGGCGGCAGCGGCGATCCTCAGGCTACGGGCACTTTGGTTCGAAATGGCGCGCATCGAGTGCGTGAACAGAAACGCTTTCGCGGTTGGCAGTCCTAACGGCAACACCGATGACGGTTGGTATAAGGCTGGGGCTACGCAAGCGATGCCGGAAAATGCAACGCAAGATAGTATTCAGGTTTCGATTATAAAATAATTTGAGGAATTTCGAAACTTCATACTCGCCGATCTCGTAGGCGCTTCGAATTGACGATCTGCACGTCATGAAGTCGGAGGTCAAATGCGTCCATTCTTCGTTGCCACGCTACTGTCGCTAACCGCCGTGCTACCAGCGGCTGCCCAAGATGCGCCTCCCTCACCGCCGCCCGTCGGTGCGCAGCAAGATCCAACGAGCGACGCCAAACATGCAGAACTCAAAGCTCAGATCGAAGCTGGCAGAAAGAAGCATGAAGCTGCCAATGCCAAGACCACGGGACTTTGGACTCGATGGAGTTATGCAGTCTGCATCGGTTGCGGGTTAGGTGAGCCGAAAAATATTCGTGTTGTTCACACGACGCCCGCACGCGTTCTCGCTGGCATTCCCGCAGCCGAGGATGATGCTCGCGAACTTGCGATAGCCCGGCGAACTCAGCGCCTTTGATCAACGACACGGCTGGCAGCGGTGCTGTGTGCCAGTGGCATTTACCCACCGGCAACGCCGACAATGGCTGGCTTTTCGTGGGCTGGTCCCGGCACGGGACTGCGAGGAGGCGTGTCTGAGACGGCCCGCTAACTAACCTCGTCCATTCTGTCACCGAAGCTAAGCTCGACTTTGGCCATTCATGCGGCGTGGCAGAGGGCATAGGCCCAGGGCGCTGGCAAACGGAAGCGGGGTTTTGTTCGGGCGCGTCGGCGCGGTGATGTTGCCAAAGTCCGCTCGCGCCAGATCGCATAGCGCACGGCGGCCAGTGCATCGGCGAAGGTGGGGCGTGGTTTGGGGTACCACGCGGCGGCCGCGACGCGTCGCCGTTGGCGAGCCGGGAGCCGTGCGGCCAGCAATGTAACGATCGAGAACAGGGCGAGCAGGCAGGGCGTGGTGCGGGCGATCGCCGTGTCGGACCACTGCCGCTGCGTCTCGACCCCAAGATGGGTGCGCGCTTCCTGGAAGGTGACCTCAACGGTCCAGCGACGCACGAACCACCCCACGATCTGCGCCGGCTCGCGCGTCGGTTCGGTGCAGAGCAGGGCCTGCGGTGCAAAGCGGCTCTCGGGATCGCGCACCAGCACCCATCGGATCGGCACGACCGGCAGACCGCCGTGCCGCCACACGGCGGTCCCGGAGGCGATCTCGATCGTGCGCTCGCCTGCCCCGTACCAGCCGGGCACCACGACCGCGTGCCAGCGCGTGTCCTCGGCCGCGAGGATCACAGCGAGCGTTGGCAGCCGCGCGCCTTTGGTCCGCGGGCGTCCGATCGTGCCCGGCGGCCGTGGCGGGGCGGGATCGTAGAGAGCAGCATCCAGCCGTAGGCGGGTGATTGCCGTGATGCGGGCGCGGCGCATCGCGTCGAGGAACAGCAAGGCCGAGAAGCCGCTGTCGCCCACCACCACGAGGTCGCGTCCTGGCAGCCAGCGCCGCGCCTGGAGGGCGAGTTGACGCCCGACGTCGAGCAGAGGCTTGTGCCGACGGCCCCGTTCACGACAGGCGCGCTCTGACGGCACCAGCGCGGTCAGAAACGGCAGCGCCCAGACGCGCCCCGCCCAGGGGATTGGGGCGAGCATCATCAGGCTCATCCAGCGCTGCCCGCTCGCCTTGACGAAGTGGCTGTCGGAGGAGCGAGCCGGATCACGGTAGATACCCTTGGCCGCAATCCGCTTGCCGCGGCGGCGCTCGATCGTATCGTCCAGTCCCAGGACCACGGGGCCACGTTGCGCGAACGCATCGACGAGGAGCCTGAGCAGGATAAGGCTGCCGGAGCGCGGGCACCACGCCGCCCGGTTGAGGATGCGGTGGAGGTTCACGAACCGCCGCTCCCGCGCGCGGCCGATGATGCGCAGGACGCTTGTCGCCGTGCGCTGCCCCGGCGTGAGGATCGCACCGATCAGCAGGTTCTGGGCGTGTCGCCACGAGCGGTGGACGAACAGCGGTGCGAACGCCAGGATGATCCCGGCGAAGCGGGCAGGCAGGGGGAGCATGGCGGTGTCTCTTGGCAGGGACGCCACCAGCCTATCCGTCTTGCCCGCTTCGTCACCTCCGCCCACTCGACGAGCCGCAAATGGCCAAAGTCGAGCTAAGCCGCCAGTTGTCCGAAGTCAGTCATTCGCTAGCGCTAGCGGTGTTGCGGCCGCTGATGGCGTCACGAAAAAGTCCAATCGGAACATGATCACGCCCGTCTCGCCGGTGACTTCCATGCGCCATTCGGAGCCAAGGCTTTCGAGCCGTGCGCCTTCCTCAAGAAGCACGCCGGCATATCGGATGGCCTCTCGGCGCGCGAACATGGTGTCCGGCAACTCCACACCCTTTTTGTCGAGAAGAGTCACGCCGTCATAGACGTTGAAATGGTAGCGCGGCACACGCGTCTCCGCCGTTGAAGGCGGGAGCTACGGCTCTCGGTCGCGGACATGCCTGAGTCAGAGACTGCGACTGTGGTTGGCTCTGACACACGCTTGCGGGCAGCGATCACACATGGATTAGGTTTTCAATTCATGAAGGATTTGTCGCACTGTGTGTGCAAACGATACAACCACCAGTGATTTGATGGGCGAACTGCGGTATAATCTGGCGATCGGTGGCAGCTAAATCTGGGCGCCAACGGCTGGTAGACGGATGCGCTCCCGCCCCAAACAGCAGGAGAGGCATGCCTCGCTACTTCTTCGACTTTCATGATGGACCGTCGTTTCGTCGCGACGCGATGGGAACAGAATGTGACAGCTTCGAAGGGGTTCGCTTTGAGGCCATGAAGACGCTGCCGCAGATTGCGTGCGATTTGATTCCAACGGACGGCGACCGGCAGGCATTTACCGTGCTTGTGCGGGACGAGAAAGACAACACCGTCTATACAGCGACGTTGATTTTTGCTGGGTTGTGGATGGGCGACACACCGATACCCGAGGTCGAGACGGATGCCGTCGGGTGACAACCTGCTCTCAGAACTTTACTTGATCTACCGGCTGAAGTGCAGGTAATCGGGATTGAAGTCGCAATAGGCCTTTAGTCGGGCTACGTCGGGGATGAGTAGCCGACGTTTGCGCAGGACGATCAACCCACTGTCTCTCAGTAGTTGCAGCGTTCGGTTGACGTGCACGGATGTGAGGCCGAGCATCTCCGCAAGATCCTTTTGGGTAAGGGGGAGCGGATAACTGTTCGCGTCACCCACCCCCACCGCATGGAGACGGACGAAAAGCTCGCAGAAAAGATGCGCCATCTGCTGCGGCGCCTCGCGCAGGGCCATGTTTACCAGCCATTCGCGAAGGATCGCCCCATCGACCAGGGTTGCCCACCGGAAGGCGTGGCAGAGGCGCGGATGGCTCTCGACCAGTTCGAGGATCGAACTGCGAGGCAGTTCTGCGACTGTACAGGGCGATAGCGCCATGATGCCGTGATCCATCGTATCGAGGATCGCGCCGTGCAGGTCGCTGAAGTCGCCTGGAACGAGCAGGGCCATGATCTGGCATTTGCCCTGGCGCAAGACCTTGTAACGGCAGGCGAAACCGTCGAGCACGATGTAGACGCTTTCCGGCCTGTCTCCTTGCAGGAGGATCTGCCGGCGCGCTTCGATCCGCCGAACCCCCGCGAGCTTCACCAACCGGTCGCAATCGACCTCCTTGAGGTCCGCGCCGTACCTGAGCTTGTTGATGAGGGGAGAGAAAGGCGAGGCTTCCGAATGGTCGGCCAAGCTACCTTCGTCAATCTGGTCAGCCAAGGCGTTTCGCTTGACCTCTTGATCGATGGTCCTTAGTACGCGTTGACGGCCCTGCGCATCCGAAATGCCAACATAGGCACGAAGGAGATTGATCATCTCCTCCATGGCTGCAGATGCCGGTTCAGCTTTAATATTTTCGACAGGGATGCCGAGCATATCGGCGATCTCGTTGGAATGCTTCCCAAACTGGGCCGCTGGATTAGAGTCATCAGACATATCACACGATAGTATTTTTAGAGATGTATGTATACATATATATACAACTAAAAAGCCGAATGATCTCTGACTCAGAATTTCTGACCTAGATTTATTTCGGCGCGATAGATTTACGATCTTGAGGCATGAGTTCCTAAACAATCAATTCGGTGCACAAGCTCAACAGATAAGATGAAAGGCGCCTGAACGGTCTCGCTTTATCCATGAGCTGCGTTGCATACCAGTCCGGCTAAAGCAGGCACCGACCGGATTGGATCGTCTGGGGTTTCCGCTGGGACGGGGTTGTGATTTGATGGGCAGCTTTCCGAGGAGGAGAGCCGATGGCGTCTGCCCTGTCTGTGGATCTGCGCGAGCGTGTGGTAGCTGCGATCGAGGCGGGAGCGTCACGCCGGAAAGCAGCACGGCGCTTCGAGGTCAGCCCGGCCAGCACCGTGCGCTGGCACGGGGCCTTCGTACAGGAGTGTCGGACGCAGGCGAAGCCGATGGGTGGCGATCAACGCTCGCATGCAATCGAGGCGCAAACCGACCTGATCCGACGGACCTACGAAGCGCAGCCCGAGCTGTTCCTGCTTGAGTTACGCGACCGTCTGGCCCAACGAGGTCTGCGGGTCGGTGTCAGCAGCCTGTCCCGCTTCTTCAAACGCCACGGCATCACGCGCGAAAAAACACCGGCCACGCCGCCGAGCAGGAACGGGAGGACGTGAAGGCTGCGCGCCCGTCCTGGTTCGAGCGTCAGCTCGATCTCGACCCAGACAGCCTCGTGTTCCTCGATGAGACGGCCACCAACACCAAGATGGCACGCCGTTATGGGCGGGCTGCGCGCGGCGAACGCTGCTGGGTCGCAGTCCCATTCGGACATTGGAAGACCACCACCGTCACCGCCGGCCTACGCACCAGCGGCCTAATGGCCACCGCCCTCTTCGATGGGCCGATGACGGGCGCACGCTTCCGCGACTACGTCGAACAAACCCTCGTTCCCGCCCTCAGGCCCGGTGACACGGTCGCGCTCGACAATCTGCCTGCCCACAAGGTCAGTGGTATCCGCGAGCGCATCGAGCCGGTGGGAGCGAGGCTGCTGTACCTGCCGACCGACTTCAACCTACTTAAACTCGCCTTCGCCAAGCTCAAGGCCATCCTCCGTGCCGAGGCCGCTCCCACGATCAGCGACCTCTGGGACACCATCCAACAGGCCTTCCGACGCTTCACGTCAGCCGAATGCCGCCGCTATCTCGCCGCCGCAGCCTACGACGCCTATGATCCAACATGATCGGATGTCGCTCTAGTCTGCTCCGTCCGCGACATGGACGAAATTGGCGACGACACCGTACTTCTCACCATCGATCAGTGAGGGAGTAAGCCGGGCGCGGTAGCGTTTTCCGTCCGTCCCATCGAGCAGGCGATCGGTCGTTCCGCCGTTGTCCATTACTTCCCGGGCATCCTCGGTCAACCAGGATAGGGAGAACGGTGCCGCAAAATTGCTCAACAGCCTCCCGCGATCGCTCGCTTGCACGCCGAAGATCCGAGCTGCGGCATTCGTCATAGTCCGTATGCGCAGCCCCCTATCCAAGAACACGCTGGCGATCTCCGTGCTGGCGAACAGCGCCATCTGCTCGGCCATGAGTTGGTCCATCGCCTGAATCTTCGAGGAAAGCTCGTTGTTGACCGTATGCAGCTCCTCGTTGATGGACTGCACCTCCTCCCGCGAGGCTTCCAGCTCCTCGGTCCCGGACTGCATCTCTTCGTTGACCGAGTAAAGCTCCTCATTCGAGGATTTCACCTCCTCCAGGGCTGTCTCGTACTCCTCTACAATCCCCTGCAGACGCTCGCGCGTTAGGGCCAACTCGCGCTCCAGCCGCTGCACCACCTCGTCTCGCGCGACTTCAACCTGCGTCGCCGTCGCTTCATGATCCTTGGCCGGGGAGGTCTCCGCAAACACAACTAGGAACAACGGCTCGACACCGGGTCGTGGTGGCATCGGACTGACGGTCAGCGATATAGGCTGGCGTAGGCCGCCCGATAACTCGATCTCTAAGCCCGTGCGCACCACCACAGTGTTCGTCTCGATTGCATCCCGAAGCGCCGAGCGCAGCTCCAGCCGTAGTCCTTTGGCGACCAGGGATGCCAATTCGTGCGTCGGCTGGCCTGACGCGACACCCAGTACGGTGTCGATCCGGGGGGAGTAGTGCACGGCTTCCCCCACGCGCGTCACCACTGCGTGCGGAGGGGAGAACTTGGCCAGCACCTCGGCATCCGCGGCGTGGCGGAGATTGGCGTGCACCAGGGCATTTTGGGGCTTGGCCCGTACGCCGGGCGCGAGGTCGGCCCAGGTGTCACCGCTCATCGACGGCAGCCGGACTGGGCGGATCGTGTCCGTAGCCTGGAAGATGCGGTGCCACTTGTCCACGGTCGCGAACAAATCCTCGAACCGGGTAACGTTCTCGGCCATGCCGATGAACAGGTAGCCGCCGGATCGCAACGCGTAGTGCAACGCCGGTAGCATACGTTCCTGGGCCTCCAGGCCAAGATAGATCAACAGGTTGCGGCATGAGATGAGGTCGAGGCGTGAGAACGGGGGATCACGCAGCACGCTGTGGGGGGCGAAGGTGCATAGGTCGCGAACCGACTTGGCGATCACGACGCTGTCGCCCTCGGTGACGAAGTGGCGTGCGATCCGCTCGGGTGAGACAGCGTCGAGGTAGGCCCGCGGGTAGCGGCCGGTCCTGGCGATAGTGAGTGATCGCTCATCGATGTCGGTGGCGAAGATCTGAACCCGAGGAGGGTCAGGCAGCGTGGCCATGTGCTCGCTCAGCAGGATGGCGATCGAGTACACCTCCTCGCCGGTCGAGCAGGCAGGCACCCACACGCGTACCGTCTCTTCGGCACCACGCCCCTCGAACAGCCTCGGGATGACCTGCGTGGACAGTGCGTCGAAGGCGTCTGCGTCGCGAAAGAACTTGGTCACGCCGATCAGCAGGTCGCGGAACAGCGCCGCAGCCTCGGCAGCGTCGGTGCGCAACCGCCTGAGGTAATCGTCCGGCCCCTTATGGTTACCGACCGTGATCCGGCGGGACAGCCGTCGCTTGAAGGTGCTGGGCTTGTAGCCGGAGAAGTCGTGTCCGACCTGCCGACGCAGGATCGCGTGGATCTCAGCGAGAACCTCCTCAGCGACCTCAAACGCGTTCGGATCATCCTCGGCCTTCGCTTCCGTATCCTTCTGTTCGCGACCGTAGGCGACGATCAGCGCACCCATCTCGTCCGCGGTCACGTTGTAATCGACATACCCGGTCCGGAGCGCGCTAAGCGGCATCTCGGGCGTATCGGGTCCATCCTCGTCCAGGGCCTGAGCTAGCGTGAGGCCGCCGTGCTCCTTAATCGACTTGATCCCGATCGTACCGTCGCCGTCGCCGCCCGAGAGGATCACCGCTACAGCGCGCTCCCCCCGATCGAGCGCGAGCGCGGTGAGGAAGATATCGACGGGTTTGACCTCGCGCACGCCCGGCCCCAACGGGGTCAGGGTCAGACGCCCGTCGCGGATGCCGAACAGCATGCCGGGGGGCATGACGTAGACGTGATCGGGTTGCACGACTGAACCGTCAGTTGCTGCCTCGACCGGTAGTGTGGTGAACCGTGCCAGCACCTCGGATAGTAGGCTCTCGCGATCCGGGCTGAGATGCGTGACGACGACGACGGCGGCGCCGAAAGGCTGCGGCAGTCCCCCGAAGAAGCCGCGCATGGCCCCGATCCCGCCCGCAGAGGCACCGATGCCGACGATCGGGAAAAGCTCATGTGCCGTCATCCGATCGCCTCCAACCGAGAGCTGAACGATCCAGATGTCGCAAAGGTCCGGATGATTAGTCCCCAGACGCGAAGTTGACTGATGCCCGCCGTAACGGGCGCCTCGATCACCTGTTGCCCAGAAGCTCCTCGGTGATGAACGTGACACAGCGTGCGCGTGCCTCGGGGCTCTGCAATCGCAGGTACAGACGCATCACCGCCAGAGCTTCCATCATCTCTTCGCGTGAGGCTGCCGCTCCCATTTGCCCTGAGAAGCGCAACGGTCCAGGGGCGAAGAAGCTGGCAACCGGCACACCCAGAACAGCAGCGATACGCGCAAGGGGATCGTTGTTCTCATAGTCCGGGGCGTTGCCATCGTCGTACATCAAGGCGCCTCCGCAGATGCTTCACCTACGATCAATGCACGATAATTTTCGCCGCATTCGGACCAATACTCCGCGCGATGCGACGGCCCACATGCATTAAGACCTGACTGAGAAGTGCATGGGTCTGGGGTTCCCCCTCATCCGCAGCGAGTTCGTAGGCTTCGATGAGGCATTCGACCAGAAGTTCGGAAGGAGTACCATACTCTGCCCCCACGGCGTGCTCATAGTTCGGCTCAACCAAGGCTTGTGTTTGCCGACGTGAGCGTTCGACGAGGTCATGCGCGACTTGCAAAGCTCGTCGTGTTTCCTCAACAGTTGTCCGGAGCTCACGGGCAATTGTCAAATTTCGGTCTACGACCTCAGCGTTAGCCATATCGTGTCCTCTGAATGAAATATGGTGGAACTGCCACGTTTGGCGAAAATACGGTATCGAAAGGAGTTTGTCGCCTGAGAATGTTGTTGTGATCGCCTACAGGCCCCCTTCAGTTGATGACGTAGCGTACGCGATATTCGTATGAGGTAGAACAACACTTCCATATGTCCCGCCCCTGACACCAATCAGGGACGGGTCAGTCCTAAAAACTGAGGAGGCTTACTTTCCGCTAGGGGCCGCGCCGCTGCCGGTGGCGCCGTTCCCCATCCCGCTACCCGCCGCTGCTCCGGGCGTGCTGACCGGCGGGCCACCGCTCGTACCAGGAGCACCTGTGCGCATGGCGCCGCCGGACTGCTCCTCCCTTTTCTGAGACTCGCTCTTCACGCTGCCGGGGCTGTTCATGTTGCCTTCGGCACTACCACCACCGGCACGCGTCTGGGCAAAAGCAGCGCCAGAGAAGGCAACGATAAGCACAGCCGCGAGTGTGAGTGTATTGATCGGCATGGCATTTCCTCCGAGGTAAACGTGATGTCACCTCATGGGTCAATGTCCACACGGATCGAAATGTTCAGAAGCGATCCACGAGGGCAGCGGGCTCCGATTTTTCAGTACCGGCACCGAAAGCTTCGAGGTCGGCGGGTGACCAAGCATCGCCATTCGGGTCAAAAACTTGGATGTCATAGACAGAGCCTTGCCGAAAGCGCTTCAATGCATCGATAGCGATGCTCACGGTTGGGCACAGATGCGTGACGTTTCCGTGCGACGCCCTTCCCTTAACGATGTAGAAACGGCGATCCCGACTCATGTTTTGCTTTCCCGGGGCTCAGGCGTACCTTTTAGATAAGAAAGCAATCTCCTTATTGTTACGCTCACATAGGATGGAGTGGGATCAACCAAATAGGGTTGGATGCGTCCGCCAATCTCAGCGACCACACCACATGTCCATTCTGATCAACAAGGTAGAGGGCATTAGCCATCAACTGAGCCATGTCTAGATCTGCGGCTTTGGCTAATGTGACTGCCTCGCGGGCATCCGGCGCCATGAGGACTTGCTCGTGTACTGGTTCGCCCAGCATCCCATTGGTGTCGCGGACTGCAACGCAGAGTTTGAATTTGGGCATGGCGAGTTCGTTAAAAGGGCGGAGCAGCTCCAGGCGGATCAGTCATAGCGTATGGCCAAGGTTGTGGATCCGCGACAGAACTGCAGATTGCGCGCTGTGAGATCGACTCGCTGTATCTCAGCAGCCTTTCCCCTTCAGTCAGCATAAGGCCGGCGCATCCCTGCGGATGCAGATCTGCGCGGCGAACGAGAAGCAGATCGGGACGTTCGAGGCAGTGTTGTCCGAGGCTTTGGGCGAGGGTGGTGCGGAAGGGGGAGCGCGGGACCTCACAGACTTCGTGATCGCGGCGTGGCACGGGAGCCTGCTGCGCATAAAGGTCGAGCGGAGCCCGGCGGCCCTACACCAATTCCGACGCCTCTCGACCACTGGTTGGATCGATTAGGGCCCTACGAGCGGACCTGCTCAGAACCATCGTAACGTCCGCTCCGAGGCGAAAGACTGGCGCCGCTGGCCAGGCCGAGCCCAAATCGCCGGACTGCTGCCGAATGACCGCTTCGGGGAAGCACCGATGGCGTCTCGGACGGGGAGGTCGGGTCGGTAGGAGGCCGTCCGCTTATGCGGTCGGCCACTTCCAAAGCGGTCGTTCCGCTTTCGGCCAGTTCCGGTTGAGTTGACGGGCGTCTCCGAATGGCTGGGTCGGGTGGAAAGCAGCTCGTCCGCTTCTGCATCGACGGGGAGCAGAAGCGGACCGCTACGCACCAACAGGCTCGGCCGAACGCGGGCGCGGCGGTAATGCCGATGCCGGTGAAGCCCGAATCCTGGAGGGTAGCCCGTACGCCGATGGGATCAGCCCGGCAGGCGGCGGGGGGCACATCGCTCGGCGCGCCGGATGCGACAGGCCCGCGAGGAACGGCTGTAGCCACCGCTCCAGATCCTCACGCCATCCGCCAGCATCGGACATCGTGATCCCACATGACCATCGCCATGGCACGCGAATCCGCGGCGATCCTACCTCGTTCCCTCAATCTGCCAAAGTAGTACAGGCTTCGGCGATAACGACACTTAAGGCGTTGCTGACTCATCGCGTAAGCTTGCCGGCTCTGGCGTGCTGATTGTGAGTTGCCATGCTGGCGATCTCGCAGCCCCACCCCTTCTGCTTTGGCCTACCATCGCATCCAAACGCATAATTCGAACCCGCCTCGCTGTGTAGCTAACAGCCCGCATTGCACGGCTGAAGCGAAAAATTTCAACCAGTGGTTGCATTAACCAGATTTGTGTTGCACCATCATACATGGAGGGTCGATGTAATGAATAATTTCATACAACAGTATCGCCCAGACTTGTACCGATTTGATTTTCGTGAATCGGATCGCGACGAGAATATCAGATTGAAATTTCAGTATTCTGCGTTGCAGAAACGTTTAGCGAACGAAAATGAATTGCGAACCGAAATATCAGATTTGCGGAGGCAATTAACGGAGTTATCGAGCCAGCTGATCTGCATGAAAAGCGAGCGCGATCGATTTGCGGACACACTAAGAGCAACGGCAAGCTTGAGTAAGGATTTCATCGGAGTGTGAGTAATAGGTGTTTTGGCAAATGTTTATCAAGAAATCTCGAAAGATCGAGCGCCTTCGTTTGATGGTGGAGGAAAGTGGCCTATTTGATGAGGAGTATTATCGTAGTCAAATACCGAGCTGCGATGATACGGACCCTCTGGGTCATTATCTGAAGGAAGGATGGCGACTTGGTTGCGATCCAAGCCGTGCCTTCTCAAGTTTATTTTACTACTCTGCGTACCCAGACATCGAAGCCGCCAATGTAAGTCCTTTAGTACATTTTGTTGAGCACGGGCGAGCGGAAGGTCGTTTTGGGCTTCCCCTGGACGACGTGCCAAGTATTCCCGGCGAGGTGCCGGAACCAGCATTGCCCACCATCGCGGAATGGCGGCGCGTTGCGAACAGGGCCAATCGGACTGAGCATGCGGTTGTAGATATCGTCGTGCCAATTTATCGGGGCTTTACTGAAACACTACGATGCCTTTTTTCGATACTCGACAACCCTCTCAAGACAAAATTTCGTATCGTTACTGTTTATGATCACGGTCCCGATACCAGTCTTTTTAACGCGCTCGTCCGGCTGTCGAATATAGGTCTTTTCGACCTGCTAACGACGCCTAGAAACTTGGGTTTCGTGGCGGCATGCAACGTAGGCCTCGCGCATCACCACCTGCGCGACGTGGTGATGCTCAATTCCGACACCCAAGTTTATGGGGATTGGCTGGATCGATTGCGGGCGGCCGCATATGGCAGCGCGAAGGTAGCCACCGTCACGCCTTTTTCCAACAACGCCGAGATCTGCAGCTATCCCCGGTTCGTTCAGAATAACCGCGAACAGATCGAACTGGCTGACGCGGACCTAGACCAAGTGATGGCCCTGGCCAACCGAGGTATGACTATCGAGATCCCGACCGGCGTCGGTTTCTGCATGTATGTGCGGCGTGATGCGCTCAACGAGATAGGGTATTTGTCAGAGGAGCATTTCGGCCGGGGCTACGGTGAGGAGAACGATCTTTGCCGCCGGGCCGCCGGACGAGGCTGGAGTAACCTTCTAGCAGCTGACGTCTTCGTTCGTCATTATGGTGGGCGCTCGTTCGGATCGGACAAATCCCACCTCGTCGAAGCCGCCGTGCGGACGGTCGAGAGCCTTCATCCCGGCTATGGCGCCCTCATTAACCACTTTGTCCAGCGCGACCCAGCAAGGTCGCTGCGCGGAGCCGTTGATCTGGCTCGCATCAAACGGAGACATGCTGGCCGAACTTCGTTCCTCTTCGTCGCCCACAATTGGGGAGGGGGGACCGAACGCCACGTCCGTGAGTTAGCCGAACGGCTCGAGCAGGATGGCGTCCCTGTTCTGATCTGCCGTCCAAGCAGCAGCAGGCTTGATTACGTTTCTTTATTTGACCTAAATTTGCCAGATCTATACAATCTTCCGCAATTCAGCCTTCGTGATGGTCCAAGTGTTTTCGCTGAAATTCTTACTTCTCTGAACGTAATGCATGTTCATATCCATCAGATAGTCGATTTTGATGGACCTGCGGCAGATTTCTTTCGGAGGCTGTGCAGTATTATCCCCTGTTAGTACGACATTACGCTTCACGACTATGCATATATCTGCCCAAGAATCACCTTAACAAATGAATATAACCAGTATTGTGGCGAGCCAGATGTCGATACATGTGAGAGGTGCGTCCGCGATGTTCGAAATGTCACGCATGGATCGCAGGGGGTCTGGGAATGGCGCGAAAGGTCTGCCCAATTTTTGAGGGATGCGCGCAAGGTCTTCGTGCCGAGCCGCGACACCGCACGACGCTACGCTCGGTATCTGCGCGACCGGGAGTTCACCATTCGTCCTCACTTCGACATCGGCGTGGACACCAGCATATCGGCCGAGCGTCCACAGAGCAAAGACACTAGTAGGACGATCGTCATCATCGGCGCTCTTGGGCCATCGAAAGGATCCGCGTTAGTATACGACTGCGCCAAAATCGCACTAAAGACTTATCCCGATCTGCGCTTCCACATCGTCGGCTACACCGACCGGGATGCCATCTTTGCAGAACTCGGCAATGTATCAATCACGGGTCAATATGACGAGGAAGATCTCGGGAAAATTCTGAGGGATCAGGCTGCTTGTGCCGCTTGGTTCCCTGCGGTGTGGCCTGAGACTTTTAGTTATACTCTGAGCGCCGCGTTCGCCGCTAGACTAATGCCGATCGCCTTCGACTTCGGGGCTATCGCCGAACGCATCCGCGCCGTCAACTGGGGCGTTTTATTACCACCGGAGTATATGCTCAACATTGATATGCTAGTCGACAACTTAGCGACATTCGATGTCCTGCCTCCGCCAGAACGGCTCAACACGGGGCAACGATACCCGCAAATCGTTCGCGATTACTACGAGGCACCCGCGGCCTGGGCAGGCATTGGAAGGTGGATGCAGTGATGAGAAAGCTTAATGATGACCTCGATTCGGTGCTCGCACCGATCCCGGGTTTCCTCTTCTCCTCGGCTGCGCATGGCACCGCTTGGCTTCTGATACATCAGGCCGAGGCCGATTTTAAAGGGGGGATCCTGGAAATCGGTATTTTCCGTGGGAAGTACTTTTCGGTGCTTGCAATGGGCTCTCAATTCACCGGAGAGCGGCTCATGGGCATCGACAATTTTGTGTTCAGCCCTGAGGAGGCCGTACATACAGCTCTGTCGGCAAACCCTGGGACTGCCGAATGCGATTATCGTATCATTGCTCGCTCTTCCCGTAACGTCTCGGAGGAGGAGATCCTGTCCACGCTCGGCAACCCGGCGCGTTTCGTCAGCGTGGATGGCTCGCACGAGGCGGAGGATGTCTATCAGGATCTAATTTTAACCAGCGGTATTCTTTCGCCGCACGGGATCATCGCAATCGACGATTTCCTGAATCCCCGGGCCCTTGGTGTTGGCGAGGCGACGCATCGGTTCCTCGGGGCGCATCGCGACCTAATACCATTCGCACTGTTCGGAAACAAGTTATTCACCTGTAGACTTCCGTTTCGCGACGAGTATCAAGAGTCAATACATCGATTTTTCGATACTTCCGATCTTCCAGAAGGACATGCATACCGGAAACTAGTCGGTCTAGGTAAAGAGCACGTCGAGCAAAGGCTCCACGGGCATACCCTACTGGTTATGTAGAGCGGACACTCATGCCCCCTACTGTCACCGATCTGGGCACCGACAATCAACTCGATGTCGATCCGGATGTTTTTGAGGGTTTCGCGGGTGCCATCGTCTTCAAGGGTAGCCGAGCCCGCGTGCGGATCGAGGGGCCGTTCGTTGCTCACGCTATTTCGATCGAACTGGGAGACGACTGCTCCATTACCGTTGGGCCGCACTGCCATGTCGGTATATTAATCGTATATATGGCAACGGGTGGGACAATCGCCATCGGCGCGGGGGCGTCTTTTAACGGGCAGACGCGTCTGTTGCTGCATGAGCCGGGGCGCATCGACATCGGCGCAGGCTGCCTGTTCGGTCCCGACGTGGATGTCACGGTCAGCGACATGCACGCCCTTATCGACCTTGAGACGGGCCAACGCGTTAACCCGGCGCGCGACGTCACGGTAGGCGCTAGGGTCTGGCTCGGCATCGGAACGTTTGTCGGTAAGGGCGCCAGGATCGGCGAAGGTGCCGTCGTCGGGGCGCGGACATTCGTCACCGGCGAAGTCCGTTCCAATACCGTCGTCGCTGGCAATCCGCCTCGCCTCCTACGTGAGAATGTGTCGTGGCGATTCTCTTTATGAGGAGCAGCAGCAAGTGATCTTTCTGGGTGCAGAGCACGTGAAAATATTGCGCGACAAAGGCGTGTCGTCTCATCATACCCACGGGTTTCATGTCGCCCCCGGCTGTTTGTTCGAGCCTCCGTGCAGCCTCAAGCAGATGCAGATCGCCTATGCGAGCAAGCTCGGGGCGTTTTCATATGCCGTCAGCGGTTATTATTTCGCAGTAAATATCGGCCGGTATGTCTCAATCGGCGAAGACGTCCAGATTGGTAGGCACGGTCATCCCACGGACTGGGCAAGTACCTCACCCGTGTTCTACCACAAGTCCGAATTGGTTTTTGACCGTCATTTATGCGATGTACCACCGGTGTCGGCGGCCGATTTCGTTCCACCGGGAGTTGGGGTTCCGGTTCAGACCACCAACATCGGCCACGATGTCTGGATTGGACACGGGGCCTTCATCTCCCCCGGCGTGACTATCGGAAACGGCGCGGTGGTGGGGGCCCAGGCGGTCGTCACAAAGGATGTCCCACCCTATGCGGTAGTTGCTGGCGTCCCAGCGACCGTACGGCGGTATCGATTCCCCGAAGCGACGGTCGGCCGCCTTGAAGCCTGCGCGTGGTGGCGCTTCGCATTCTGGGACCTGGCTGGCACTGATATCACAAACCCGGATGGGTTCGCTGATCACGTCTCACGTCTCCAGGCGGACGGCTTGAGTGCCTATAGGCCTAACTGGATCAGCCCTGACGAACTAATCTAACTATCGCGCTTAGTCGGCTCTAACTATCGCGCTTAGTCGGCGGCAAGAAGGCCGGCATACAACTTGGTTTTACATCAATTACTGCATTCGTATTTTCAATTTTAATAATCAATATTGCGATATTCAATTTAGACACTGCAAACCTTTTGGTTTAGTAATATGCATTTTAGCTCGTAATATTTCATTAAATCTATAATAAAATGCTTAATAACACTAAATAAAATTTAATCATCGCATCCATTGGGGGATCTATGACGAGCGAGGAGCTTCAAGGCGCATTGGAATTAGTTGAAATAGCCTTGAGGTCTGCTATGAATGCAGAGAGGTGGAGTCTATCTGCGTCTAATAATGATCACACGGGGAAAATTCACCACGCTTGGCGGAACGCTCAAGAGACCGTCGTTGTTCTGCAACAGCTGAAAAAGCACCTACAGATCCGCCATAGTACATGACTAGAAACTATCGCATACCTCTCGGTCATGATTAATTGATGAGCGCATACAAGAATTCTGTTCTGCATCATCGCATCGACTCCTCTAACTCCTAGGCCATTCCGTCAGAAGCTTGCCAAGCCCCGATCCTGACGAACTTCGCGAAAAATTTATCGCGAGCTACGTACATCTCCTTCATCGATATTTACTGCACAAAACCTAATGGTCTACGCTTCCCAGGTGCCTGAGTTGCGCGGTGAGCGCGACCAAACAGGCGACACTACACCTAATCTATCGGGTAGGGGGCTTTATTCATGAAGTTTGATATCGCCGGCGCACGTCATACGCTGAAGGCCGAGCTGACGATCGCCACCGGATGTGACGTTGTCCCAGAGAATGCCCTTCCTTTTCTCCACTAGGGAATACAGGTAGGAAGGAATGTCCGCTTTCAGTATGCTTGTGCCGTCGTCAGGCCGACGGAGTTGGGTCGGGAGCAGAATGGCTGCTTCGCGCTGGGACGCTGAGACCAGTGCGCTATCCGGCCGCCCGTGTCCCCGCGGCGAGCGCGTCGCGCCGTCCGGCGCGGACCCTGCCGTGGAGCGCCACCAGGGCCTCGTCGGCGGCCCGCACCCCGCTGTCGTGCGCCCCGTGGGCGGTCGTGAAGTCGAAGGGATGCGTCGCCTCGCCCGCGAAGAACAGACGGTCCTCGAAGGGCTGAGCCAGCCGCGCCCGCGCCCGCGCCTCTCCTGGCAGGGCGCAACTGTAAGCCCCGCCGATGGTGGCCATCCGGCTCCACGAAGTCGCCGCGAGGGGCCGGATGGCCGAGGCCACCTCGTTACCGAACAGGCCGACCAGCTCGGTTTTGGTGTGGGCGAACCCGGCGGCGGGGCCTTCCTCCCTAAGTATGCGGGCTCCTTCTCCCCCGAGGAACGCCTCGATGACCGGCCAGCCGTTCGGCCGGATCGAGTAGGCCGCCGACCTCGCGTCGCGCAGGTTTCCGTAGGCGTGGGAGTCCGGCCCGAACGCGGCGCCAGGCCCGATCTCCAGGAAGACCTTCTCGTTGCGGCCGAGCGGCAGGACGGCGGCCGCCTCGCGCCAGGGCTCGGTCCCGGGGGGCAGGCGAATGGCGTCGCCTGCCAGGACCGCGGTCGAGACAGTGAGGATGACGGCCTCGGCGCGAAGGGTGCCGGCGCGCGTCGCGACGGCGACGCCGTCCGCCGTCAGGTCGATACGCTCGGCGGGGGTGGCCAGCCGCAGGGCCGTCGATGGCGGCAGGCTGGCGGCGACGAGCGTGCCGTAGCCGAGCGGCAGGTTCCAGTTCTCGCCTGTGGAGGCATCGTCGTATGCCAGGTAATCGGTGGCGGAGATGTCCTCGGGCGATACGCAACTCATGAAGCCGGCGATGGCCCGTACATAGGCGTTCCACTGATTGTCGGACTCCATCGCGTCGTTGGCGCGGTCGCTGCCCTTCGTGACCGCGCGGAGCCTTTCCTCCCAATCGCCGTATGCCTGCCGCGCCGATTCCTCGTCGTCCTCGTTCCGGGCGATGCCGGGATGCGCCTGAGCCCACGGCGGGTCGCTCCGGTCGACGGGTAAACCGGCGGCCTCGGCGATGCCGACCCACGCGTTGCGGTCGCCCGAATGCAGCCATTCGCACCCCAGGTCCAAGGGATAGCCTCCGAGGTCCTGGGTGTACGCGCGGCCCCCGAAGCGCGGGGACGACTCCAGCAGCAAGGCCGATACGCCCTGGGCGGCCAACCTCCGCGCAGCCCCGATGCCGGCGGCTCCTCCTCCCACGATGATGACGTCAAACTCGCTGGCCATGCGACCAAGGTGAGGTCAGCCGCCCTGGCTTCCAAGGCACATGCGGCCGATGCGCAGCACGGCTCTGGATCTTCACTCCCGCGCAGCTCCCTGAACGCTGCGCGCCGCGGTCCCATGGGCCGCCTGACCCGGAAACGGACGTTTGAGTTCCTCAGCGTCGACAGATCACTCGTTGGCCCAGAACTCGAACCCGATCCGATAGGTCGACATGAGGTAACCGCTCACCGCTCCCAGGATCGGGAGGTGGCTCGGGTCCGCTTTCGACTTTCGGTATCCGGGCTGGACGACCACGACCTTGAAGCGAGTGGCGAAGTCGCGCCGGTTGGTGAGCCAGTCATCCACCAGCGTCCGGTTGCCCGCCTCGAAGCGGCTGTCCCCGCCGCCTGCCCGCCGATTTTCTTCCTGCCGCCGCATCTGATGCAGAAACCTGCTACGGGGGTCGGCCCAGCGGACCGACTTCATAGCCTGGCCGCAGACAGGGTAGAGGTCATCGACCCGGGCGCCCGCCGCCGGCTTCATGGAATACTTGCAGTGATACAGTTCGACGTCGAGCGTCCGGCCCTGGCGCCTTATCGCGACGACGTCGGCAACCTCGCCCGACCCGTCCCCGTCAAAGATCAGGTCGTATCCCACGGGGCTCGCCTTGAGGCGCTCAATCACGGCGTACTGGATGCTCTCCGGGTCTCGTTCCGGGCCCTGAGATTCCTTCTTGAGGTTCACCGTCCCCCAATCGTGTCCCTTCATCATCTCTAGGTCGAAAAACGGGACGTCGTCCCCCGGGGACTCGGTCAGGTCCGCTCCCATGAGCGCAGCCCCGTCCGTAAACCTGATGGTCAGCGGATCCTCGCGGAACAGGTCGGTGACCGACCTCTCCTTCTCGCCGCGACGGACCCGGACTGGCTTGCCGACCTGTCCGAAGACCGCCGCCCCCTCACGGATGTCCGCGGTGAACCGGGCCTCGTGTCCCTCCGTCGCGATCCGGAAGGCAATCGGCCCGGTCGGTTCGTGGGCGGTCAGCTCGATGTCGCAGTCCGCCAGCGGGACCGCATGGCCGTCGAACAATAGCTCGACCCGCTCCTCGTCACCCTGAAGGACGCTCTCCGGCCACTCCACCGAGATCGGGATCTTGCCCTCCGGGCGAACCTGTTGCCGCTTCGGCCTCAGGACGTTCCGAAGCACCATTTCGGTGGTGATGTTCTCGTCGACGATCTTGGGGCCGACCTGCCTGCACCAGTCTACCCATTCGCCGGGATGCACGGTAGCGTCCTGCGACCAGACCTTCCCCTTCGTCGAACAGCCGATGCTGCTCTTGGCGGGTTCGAGTGTCTCGTCGTCCTCATCGGGGAAGAGGGGCTCGTCCACAAAGCCGGTACCGAAGAGGTTGGTCTTCACCCTCGTCCGGTTGTCGGTCATCCTCTCAAGCTGTTCCGTGATGTCGATGCCGGCGGAGAGCTGGAAGCGCACAGGCTTCGCGTCCGTCTCCTTCACCCCGAGGTTCGTGAGCATGATCCGCCGGAAACCGTGCAGGACCCGGAAGATGTCCTCCCCCCCGAGGGGGATCACGTCGTCGCCCGCCAGTATCTTGGCGATCTGAAGCTGGATGCCGTCGACGGTCGAGCTGTGGACGTAGAGGAGGCCCTTGTCCTCGTCCCAGTGCGCCATGACGAGGTTGTAGACGACGTTCGCGGGGTTGAAGACCCGCGCCCATCGCAGCTTGTCCTCGTGCCGCGTCACCATCATCACCAGCGACAGCTCGGGCTGGACCACGGGATCCTCGACGACGAGGACCCTCCCGCGCTCCAGCTTGGTCAGGGCGTGAGGCTGCCACCTGTCGCACTTCGTCCTGAAGACGAACGTGCTCAGCCTCGGCGCTATCGCCTCCTCGGGAATATGGTCGAACCGGTTGTCCAGGCCGACGTAGAACGCCTCGCGCCGCCTCTGGCGCTCCGTCTTGAAGGCGCTGCGCAGCTGCAGCAGGTGGTTCCAGTCGGCGTCCTCCCGATAGAGCGAGTTGAGCCACTCCCGGGGGTCCTTCAGGGAGACGGCGGCTATCACGGTCGCCTCGCCCAGGCCCTTCTGGCTCCGCGTGAACCTGCCGATGAACTGGAGGGTGATCGTCTCGCTCGCCTGCCGGTCGTGAAGGCCGGCGATCTTCAGGAGGGGAAGGTCGAAGCCCTCGCCGAGCATGTCGACGCAGACGATGATCCTGATCTTCTTATCCCGCAGCTCGTCGATGATGGCGGCCCGCTGCTTGGGGCGCATCTTGCTGTGCACCATGGCCGCCGGATAGTCGGGAAGGTGCTTTTTGTAGAGGTCGAGGAGGACCTCGGCCCGCGCGATGGTGTCCGTGCGGGCCATCGCGAGATGCAGGAAGCCGTTCTCCTCGTCCCGCTCCAGCGTTTTGCCGAGCCGCTTGACGATCGCGAGGTCGGCTCGATCCTGCCGGGTCTCGAACACCGGTTCGTAGTTCACCTTCGTGAACAGCCTGTCCTCCTGGGCGCGCCGCAGGGGGTAGGCGAAGATGAATTTGCCGTCGACGCGGCGATTGTCGTTCCGGTACGGGGTGGCCGTGAACTGGAGGATGCTGCGCTTCTTCTGGGTGAAGCGCCCCTTCAAGGCCTTCCAGGTGTCCGCCCCGATGTGGTGCGCCTCGTCGACGAACAGGTGGGTGACGAGTTCGGCGACCCTGACCTGTATCTCCGCGCCCATCCGCGTCATGGACGCCATGGTCGTGACGACCACCTGGGCCCGGAGGAACAGATCCTCGGCCTCGGCGATGCTTGCAGGGGCCTTCCTCATCACGGCGACCATGGGATAGGCGGCATCCTCGCTCAGGCAGCCGGTCCGCTTGAGCACGCCGAAGTCCGCGAACTTCCCCGCGACCTGCGTTCGCAGGGCGTCGGTCGGGACCACCACGAGCAGTCGCTCAATGGGTTCCGAGACGAGCACCGCCAGCATGGTCTCCGTCTTCCCGCTCCCGGTCGGCATGACCAGCGTCGCGGGCTCGTTCGAGACGATCCAGTGCGCCTTCACCGCGTGGATGGCGCCGATCTGGGGCGGCCTGAAGCCGGGCGAGACCAGCTCGTCTTCGTCGTACTTCTCCGGCACGAGCCGCAACGCGTCATTCCAGGTCGCCCGGATGTCGCGGTGGATGTCCGCGCATGCCGCCGCGGTGACCTTTCCGGGAGCTTGCGGCCGGGAGCCGTGCCATCTCGCCCCGTCGCGCTTGAGCGCCCCCTCGATATCGCCGTAGGCGGTGATACCGCCGACAACGACTGCCCTGGTGCAGTCCTTGGGCTTCTGCAACGACCGCGGGAGCAAGGCGATCTTCTCGCCATCCCCGGGGTCGCCGACGTAGATGCGTCTCTCTCGGATCCTCCGTTCGATGAAGCGTATCGGACGATCGGTGGAAGGGGCGGCCAGCTGCGAGATCAAGTTACCGGCGACCCGCCCGCGCCAGTGGTACTCCGCGGGCAGGCGCGCCATGACTTCGTGCGCGAACAGGTCGAGCATCCGATACCGCCTCCCAGGCGGCTAGGGATCCAAGGTACTTCGAGCGGCCGAATCCCGCACGACGATCCCGGGGGGCAGCATGGAGGCTGAGGCCAGCTCGCTCAAGGGGTTAGTGGGTTCCGTACACTATTCGTTCGACTGTCCGGCGGGCTACGCCGTGGATGTACACGGCTAGGTCGGGTTGAGGAGGCCCTCGCCTCGACCCACGGAAACTGCAAAGAGTTGGCGCCGATGCCAGGGAACCTACCGTTGCCTCAGCCGGTGTTCACCAGCCCGTCCATGCCCTGATACTTTCGTAGAGGGTCTGTGCCTTGGCCAGGATCGCCTGGTCGGTGATGGTGTAGAGGTACCAAATCGCCACGCCATAGAATGTCCCGACGAACGGCAGCGTCAGCCGGTATACCCAGCGTGTTCTTGCGATGGGTGTCGTGACGAGCCGCTTCCATTCCTTGTCGGATACGAACGGATAGATCTTTCTGCGCCAATCCTCGCGCGTCCACTTCGCGAGGATGTCGAAGCAGAAGTTCGACGTTACCGTGACGAGCAGGCTCAGAAGCAGCAGCACTGCCGTCGCCGGCGCGACGTAGCGCAGGCCCTCTGAAGCCCCGGTGGCTTGTTGCGCGACGGGCGAGCGAAAGGCGAGGACGATGCCGGCTATGGCGAAGTCCCGCCATAGCGCCCCTATGAGGTCGCGTGTGGCGCCCTGGGCCTTCGAGACGTCCTCCTGGATGCTCTTGCGCAGGTCTCCGAGCGACTTGAGCGCGTCCTTGGTCTCGCCCTCGATATGGAAACCGTAAGCCTCGCGCGCGCTGACGAGCGCCTCGCCCAACACCGGCAGCAAGCCCTCCGGCCACCGGTGGCCGTCGCGCCATGCCAGGGAAAGGTGATTGTTGAGGAATAGGAAGCGCGTCTCGGCTGACTTCGGTTCGTCGGAGTAGACCCACGACGCCGCATCTGACAGCACCTGAATGGCTTTCGGCCCCCAGCCTGCCGGAGCGACCGTGAGATCGATTGGCGCGGAACGCGGTCCCTTGAGGACCACCTTCACCTCGCTCTCCACCTCGCGGAGCTCGGCCGGTAGGGCGTTGGCGAGCTGACGCGCCGCCACCTCCGACCAAGTCTCGAATACGGGGGATCCCGTCTTAGGCGGGGTCGTCAGCAGCCATGGCTCCACGGACTTGGGTACGAGCCCACCGGTAAGGTCCCGGATGAACTTGCGCGGCCGCGGCGCCTCCTTCCCCGCAACGGGAACGGGCGGGATCTGCGCCCCTTCCCAGGTGGTCACCGACATCGCCACGGATGCGAAGGGCGCAAACCTCTCCGCAACGGCAACAATCGCGGGTGTCGGGATCAGGTCCTCGTCCAATGCGACGCCGAAGCCCTCGACGGTGACGAAGCAGTACCAGCCGCCGCGGGCCGCCTTCTCGAAGCGGAGGTCGACCTTGCCTGCGGATACCTCATCGAACGAGGCGGTAGCGACATCGAGCTTGCCAGCGACCTGCCCAAAGACGACGAGCGTGCCGAAGCCCCCGGCCTCCACCCCAAGGGCTGCCTCCCGCATGCGTGAGAGCATGGCCTGTGAGGCGCATTTCACGCCGTCTATGCGACAGACCTCGACCGTTTCCGAGACTGTCTCCCCGGAGACGCGGGCAAGGTCCTTGAACAGCCGGCGCAGCGCCTCGCCGACGCCGACGCTCATCGCTCGATGACCTGCTTCGAACGGATGGTCACCGTGCTGACGCCGGTCTTCTTGTTCGTCTCGATGCTGACCGTATCGTGCGCGCCTTCGGGCACGTTGATGGTGACGCGTTCCTTGGTGACGTAGCGGCGTGCTCCGCCATCGTTCGGCAGGGATGCCTTGTCGAAGGTGAAGGCCTCGCCGGCCATGCCCTGCTGTTCGAGGGCTGCCTCGAAGGTCGCCTGCATCGCGGCCGTGCCATGGGTACCGAAGACCGCCGCGAAGAATTTCGGTGACTCGAAGTCGGGCTGTTTTGCCGCCGTTTCTGCGATCAGTGGCTTGGCGCGGGAGGTGATCTCAACCGGCAAATCCTCGCTGTGCTGCTGGATGGTGCGGATGACGGCTTTCGTGACGGCTGACGTCATTTCGGGCGCGCCAAGCAGCCGCCGCACTCCGAGGAAATCCCCGAAGAAATCCGTGATGCCCGAGCGCTTGCCGTGGTCGACCACCATGAGGCTGCCTCCGCCGCCTGCCAGTTCGACCAGCGCGGACTTCTGGAGCGCCTTCGGGGAACGACCGAGCGGCCGCATCACCGCCTTCAACGTCGCCTTCGCGTCCTTGTCGTCGAAGGTGATGACCTCGTCCTCGTAATCGAGCTTGATCAAGGAATGGAGCCTGCGGGTCCCTGTCTTCAGTGTCGTCACAATGAGCACGCCGCGCTTGAAGCGACCGTCATCCTTGTGGAAGCGGCGAGCAAGGTCCTTCGAAGTCTCGACGAAGTCGGAAGGCTTCGCCTCGATGCTCTGCAGGGAAGCCTTCGTTCGGGAGGTAGGCTCGAACTCGTACCGGTTGCCCTTCAGGGTCTCGATGACCCGGCCGAGGAAGAAGGGCTCGTATCCACCGATGGCCACCTCGTTGAAAAGGCCAGAATCCGGAACGCCATGGTGGACCGCGTGGAAGATAAAGTTCTCGACACGAAGCCCTTCCCGTTCCGCGTCCGTCAAAGTCGGCATGCTGAGTGCCCCCGGTCACAAACCCGGCCATTGTGCATAGGTTCGTACTTTGTTCCAATCTAGCATAGTAGGGTCGACATGCCAGAGGCGTGGCCGATGCGATGAACTCGCAGGCCATTCAAGCTAGCTGGATCGCTCCATGCTTAGGCGCGCTGTGGACAGTCGCATCCAGGCTTGCCCTCGCGCCCCGGCCAGGACAGGGTCAACCATCGAAGGAATTGCCGCCATGAAACACGCAGGCCTGCACCCGTCCGACTGACCCCGGAGTGCCCCGCCGTGTGCCGAGCCTCCGCGCCCGCGTGAGGCTGACGTGCCCCAAATTTTCTTCACTTCCGACGGCCACATCGGCCACGCCAAGCTAGGGTCAGGACTCAATCAGCACCAGAAGGCGATGACGGCGGCGAGGGCGACGGCCGAGGTGTAGTTGCGGGCCAGCTTGTCGTAGCGGGTGGCGATGCGACGGAAGTCCTTGAGGCGATCGAAGGTCGCCTCGATGCGCCAGCGTTCGCGGTAGCGGCGCTTGTCGTGGCGGATCTTCCGCTTGCGGCCGCGCTTGCCCGGGATGATCGGCGTGATGCCTTGTTCCCGCAGGTCGGCCCGAAGCCAGTCGGCGTCGTAGCTCTTGTCGGCGGCCAGGCGACGGACCCGACCGGGAGCCTCGGCGAGCACGGCTGGGGCGGTGGTGACGTCGCTGGCGTTGCCGGGCGTCAGCAGGAGGACGCCGGGGCGGCCGAGGACATCGGTGAGGGCGTGGATCTTGGTCGTCTGGCCGCCGCGCGACGGGCCGATGCCTTGCGCACGAGCCCGCCTTTGCCGCCATGCGCCGAGCGGTGCGCCTTGACGTAGGTGCTGTCGATGGCGGCCGCCTCGCCTACCCATCCGCCCTTGGCCAGCGCGGTGAGCATCGCCCGCCAGAAGCCGCGGCGGGACCAGCGATTGAAGCGGTTGTAGACGGTCGTGCGCGGACCATACGCTGCCGGGCAGTCGCGCCAGCGGCAGCCCGAGGTCAGCACGTGCAGGATGCCGGAGATGACCTGCCGATCGTCGTTCCGTTCCGGCCCGGGTTGGTTCTTGGGCATGAACCGCTCGATCACCGCCCACTGCTCGTCCGAGAGCCAGAACAGGTCCGCCATCGCCGCCTCAGTGCTGCAAACAGCGGCTCTGAATCACAAAACTAGAACCCTTGCAACGCCTTGGTTCGGTTCACACCCTAGCTTGGCGTCGAGGTCGAGGACCTTGATGCAGTCGTTCGAGGAGGCGAGCACCCCACGCATGAACGCTTCGCTCTCCCGCAACTGCTCCACCGCACGGTGCCGTTCGGTCACGTCGGCGGCCATGCCGAACCATTCCGCGATGCGGCCCTCCTCGTCCCTCACGGGGACGGCGCGGGAGAAGATCCAGCCGGCGGTCCCGTCGGCGAGGCGCACCCGGTGCTCCATCTCGAATGGCTCCGTCCGCGCGACCGCTTCCTCGATCCTGTCATGGACCTCGGCCCGATCCTCCGGGAACAAGTAGTCGTCCATCCATCGCACGCTCGGCGCGTCGGTGTCCGGTATGAAGCCGCGACCCTGCACGGCACGGACCTCGCGCCAGTCGGGGCTCATCGAGTAGAGGCTGTCCGAACTTGCCTCGACGAGGGCGGCGAGACGCCCCTCGTTCGCCCGAAGCCGTTCGGACGCCGCGTCGCGCTCCCGCTGCGCGACGACCCTCGCCGTGCAGTCGGAGGTCACGTTGAGCAGGCCGACGACCTCGCCGCGCCCGTCGCGCAGGGGCGAATAGGCGAAGTCGTACCAGACCTGCTCCTCGAAGCCGTTGCGCGTCATCGTGAGCGGCTGGTCGCGGAAGGCGAAGCTCTCCCCGCGGAAGGTCCGGTCGACCAGCGGCACCAGGACATCCCAAAGCTCGGGCCAGACGTCCTCGGTCGGCAGGCCCAACGCGCTGGGGTGCCGCGCACCGAGGATATCCGCGTAGCCGTCGTTGTAGAGGAAGATGCGCCTCGGCCCCCACATGACGCACATGGGGTGCAGCGAGGCGAGCATCATGTCGACGGTGGTGCACAGGACCGACGGCCACGCCTCGCGCCTACCCAAGGACGTCGACGCCCCGTCGTGCCGGCGGTATAGGTCCGCCATGCGCAGTGAACCGGTCGACCCGACCTCGGCGCCAAGCGCCGTGTACTCCGTCATGCCTCGTCTCGTCAGCTTCCCCGTTCGGCGAGCCCCCCGCCTTGCCGTACGTCTAACCCGTCAGGAAACCGGCACAAAGTGAGACACCCTGACCTCTGTGTGAATTGAAACCCGGCTGGTCCGGCCCTCGATCCGGTGCGGTCGATCAGTCCCGTTCCGCTCGTGCGTCCTGGATGGCGCGTCGCAGGATTCGGGACAAGTCGGCGACCGAGTAGGGCTTGCGCAGCAGATCGAAACCATGCGTGCCCTCGGCAGCCAGGACGTCGCTGTACCCGGAGGTCAACACCACCGGGATATCCGGCCTTCGCCGTCTAATCTCCCCGGCGAGCTCCACTCCGTTCATCCCCGGCATCATCACGTCCGAGAACACCACCTCGAAGCGGTAGGGGATGCGCTCGATTTCGGCCAACGCCTTGCCCGCGTCCGTCGCCCAGACCGTCAAGAAGCCCAGTTCCTTGAGGGCCTGCTGCGCGAAGGCGCCGACTTCGAGGTTCTCCTCAACGACGAGGACGCAGGTGCCATGTCCTTCCGCGAGTGGCTCGGGCTCGGCGTCCGGCAAGGCGGTGGCCGTGGCGGCGACCCGCGGAAGGTAGAGGGTGAAGGTCGTGCCCCGGCCGAGTGTGCTCTCGACGACGATCTCGCCACCCGACTGCTTGGCGAACCCGAACACCTGGCTCAGGCCTAGCCCGGTTCCCTGACCGACACCCTTCGTGGTGAAGAACGGCTCGAAGATGCGTTCCAGGTTCTCCGGCGCGATGCCCGATCCGGTGTCGGTGATCGACACCGCGATGAAGTCCCCGCGCTGCGGCGGGTGCGCCCGGACGGCAGGGATGCGGCCAGCCGTCCGGAGGCCGATTCGCAGGCGGCCCTCACCGTCCATCGCGTCCCTGGCGTTCACGACGAGGTTCACCAGTGCGGTGTCGAATTGGCTCGGGTCGGCGTTCACGTGCAGGTCCTGCGGCCCGCCTGCCGGCAGGTCGAGTTCCACCTGTACGCGGGAGCCGGTGAGGGTTCCCACCATGTCGGCGACCGAGGCCACGGCGCGGTCGATGGCGAACGTCTCAGGCCTGAGTGTCTGGCGCCGTGCGAAGGCGAGGAGCTGTCCGGTGAGCTTGGCGGCCCTGTCGACGGTATCGGAGATGGCCCCGACGTAGCGCTGCCGTCTCTCCTCTGCCAGGTCGGGACGCTTCAGTAGGTCGGTCGAGGACTTGATCACCGTCAGCAGGTTGTTGAAATCGTGGGCCACGCCCCCCGTGAGCTGCCCGACCGCTTCCAGCTTCTGGGATTGGCGCAACTGCTCCTCAAGCGCCCGCCTCTCGGTGATGTCTCGCCCCGCGGCGTAGAAGTGGTCGCCGCGCGGGATGGCGTTCCAGGAGACCCAGCGGTACCCGCCGTCTCGCGCCCTTACGCGAACGTCCACGTCCTGCAACGGATGCCCGCCGCTGACGCGCTCGAAGGCCCAACCGGCCTCCGGGCGGTCGTCCGGGTGAACGAAGGCGTCGAAGCGGGCGCCGACGACCTCCCCGGCTTCCCATCCCAGCAAATGGGTCCATGCCACGTTGGCCTTGCGGAAGAACCCATCGACGCCACAGACGACGAACAGGTCCCGGCTGGCACGCCAGACCATGTCGCGCTCGTCGGCGCGCTCCTGGGCGGTGGCCTCAAGGTGACTTTCGAGACGGCGGCGGTCGGTGATGTCGTTGAATAGCACTGCGACCCGGGCCTGCTCCGGCTCGCCCACCCGGAGCGCGTGCACGTCGAACCAGCGTCCCATCGTGACGGACCCGCTCTCGAAGCGGACCGTCCGGCCGGTCCGCGCGACCTCGCCGTAAGTGTCGAACCACGAGCGTTCGAGCCGCGGAACGACGTCACTCGCCCAGCGTCCGACGGCGTCCTGCAGGCCAGTCTGCGTCGCGAAGGCCGGGTTGACCTCGATGAAGCGGTAATCGACCGCCCGTCCCGCCTCGTCGAACCGCATCTCGATCACGCAGAACCCGCTGTCGACGGCGTCGAACAGGGCCCGGTACCGGGCTTCGCTCTCGGCGAGGACGCCCTCGGCGGTCCGGAAGCGGGTGACGTCGAGTTGGCTGGCGAAGAAGTATCGGAGGTTCCCGTCCGCGTCGAATACCGGGCTGACGTAGAGCTCGTTGCGGAAGGGCGTGCCGTCGCGGTGGTAGTTCAGGATCTCCACGACGACGTCGCGCCGGGCCGCGATGGCGTCCCTGACCTTGGCGACATCGGCGGGGTCGGTGTCGACCCCCTGGAGAAATCTGCAGTTGCGCCCGATAAGTTCGGCGGCGTCGTAACCGCACAATTTCTGGAAGGCCCGATTGGCGAAGACGATGGGGTTATCGGGTAGGTTCGGATCGGTGATGATCTGCGGCATGCGGGTCTTCTCCGCCGCCGTGAAAAGGAGGTCGGTAGACGCAGCCGAGGTGAACTGCCCGTGGCCCGGCCGGCGCAGGCCGTCCTGCCGCTCGGACTCAAGCCTCGCGATGCGTGCTTCGAGCTCGCGCTCGCGCCGCCGCAGCCTGTCGATCTCCGGGTCCATAGGCTCCTCTCGCGGGCGTGAGTACCGTTGGGATTTGCCGGGGACAACGGTCGGGGGTGGGCAGCGCGGCGACGCGGCACGGGTCGATGCACGGTTTCACGGTGTCGATCCGCGCCTAATAGTCGGTCAACGCCCGGGACATTCGGGAACGCAGCGCGTTGGGGTTCGCTCCCGCGTTCGGGAGCCGTGAATGGGGGACCTCATGCAGTCGGACACGCCAAGACCAGGGGATGACCCGCTTCCGCCCATCGGCGACCCGCCGCCGGACCCGGCTCCCCCGGAAGGAGACCCGCCCAGCGAGCCGCCGGCGCCCCAGCCCCCCGGCCCGATCAACGGGCGTTAGAGGCGATCATGGACGTCATGGCGCGGCGTCCCTGGCGGGGCGCAAGGCCACGACGTTCGCGGCCTCGGGGGCCGCCGATCCAGCGTTTCCAAGAACCTCGGCGACCTTGCGGGCGAGCTGTTCGCGTTTGAACGGCTTGCCCACGAGATGCACCCCGTCGTCCAACCGGCCGTGGTGCACGATGGAGTTCTCGGTGTAGCCGGACATGAACACGACCCGCACCTCCGGCCGCAAGGCCTGGACCCGCTCCGCGAGTTCGCGCCCCCGCACCTTGCCGGGCAGCACCACGTCGGTCAGCAGCAGGTCGACGGTCGACGCGTTCGCCCCGAACACCCTGAGCGCCTCTTCGCCGTCGGCCGCATCCAGGACCTGGTAGCCGAGGTCAGCCAGGATCGCGCATGCGATCTCTCGTACCCCCGCCTCGTCCTCCACGACCAGCACCGTCGCCGAGCCGCGCGGCAGTTCCACCGGCACGGCGCTTCGCTGCCCCGCCGCCGCCACCGTCCCGACCGCCCGGGGCAGGTAGATCTTCACCGTCGTGCCCTCGCCGGGCTCGGAATAGATCTTCACGTGGCCGCCCGACTGCTTGACGAAGCCGAACACCATTGCGAGGCCGAGCCCGGTCCCCTTGCCGTCCGGCTTGGTGGTGAAGAACGGCTCGAAGACGCGGGCCACCACCTCCGGCGTCATCCCGTGGCCGGTATCGGAGACCGCGACCATGGCGTAGTCGCCCGGCACGATCTCGGCGTGGTCCCGGGCATAAACCTCGTCGAGGACCTTGTTGCCGAGCTCGATGGTGAGCCTTCCACCCCCGGGCATCGCGTCCCGAGCGTTCAGGGCCAGGTTTAGGACCGCGCTCTCCAACTGGGCCGGGTCGGCCATCGCCGGCCACAGACCCGCGGTCTCGACGTAGCGCACCTCGATGTGCTCGCCGAGGGTCCGCCGCAGGAGCGGGATGAGATCCGGCATCGTCGCCGCGAGGTCGACGGGCGCCGGGGCGAGCGGCTGCTTGCGGGCGAAGGCGAGGAGTTGTCCCGTCAGCGTGGCCCCGCGCTGGGCCGCCCATGCCGCCCGCTCGATCCTCAGTTGCAGTCGGGCGTCGCCGTCGAGCTTCGCACGGACGAACTCCAGGTTCCCGAGGATGACCTGCAGCAGGTTGTTGAAGTCGTGAGCGATACCGCCGGTCAGTTGCCCGACCGCCTGCATCTTCTGCGCCTCGCGCAGCACGCCCTCCGCCTGGGCTCGTTTGGTCATGTCCGAGACGGTCAGGACGAAGCCGCCATCTGGCATCGGCGTCCGGCGGATCTCCAGGTGGTGCCCGTCCGCGCGTTCCCGCTCGTAGGTGACCGCCTCGCGGGGATTCCGGCTTCCGTGCCGGATTTGATCCTCGGTCTCCAGGGCCGCGCGGCCGGGCTCGCCCGTGTGCTTGACGAAGACGCCGTAGGCGGTGCCGGGCCCCAGCATCGCCTTCGGCAGGTCGAGCAGCACCTGGAAGCACTCGTTCCAATGCGCGAGCCTGCGGTCGGGTCCGAACACGGCGACGCCCTGGCTGAGGCTGTAGAGGGTAGTGTGGAGGCGCAGGGCCAGGGCGCGCTGCTCGGCCTCCGCCCCGGAGGAACGCGACCAGGCCTGGTTCAGGAGGCGGGCCGCCCAGAGCAGGATCAGGACCGCAAGCGCCGACCCGGCGATCACCATCCAGCGCACCCAGGCCGCCCGGGCGTCGTTCTGGGCGAGGCGCTCATCGAGCAGCCGCTGCTCGTCAGCGAGCATGCCGTCGAGCAAGGCTTCGGCGTTCTGCATGTGAGCGCGACCGGCGTCGCCGTTGACGATGCGCAGGGCCGTCTCCAACCCGCCGTCACGGCGCGCCTGCACGGTCTGGGCGAGCTCCTCCAGCTTGTGCTGGATGGCCGGCGCCAGGGCGCGGATGCGCTGCTGTTGCGCGGGGTTGTCGGCGGTCAGCTTCTGCAATTCGCCCTGGAGCAGGCCGAGGCGGTCACGGGCGGCGTCGTAGGGGGCGAGGTACTCGTCCCTGCCGGTGAGGATGTAACCGCGTTGTCCGCGTTCGGCGTCGCGCAAGGCGATTGCGAGATCCTTTGTGGTGGCAAGCACGTGATAGCTGTGCTGCGACGCCTCCCGGGCCTCCCGAGAGGCGTTGAGGCGCTCCCAGGTCACCGCGCCGACCAGGGCGAGAATGGTGACGAGCACGCCGAGGACCAGGATGTTGGCGCGCCTGACGAGGTACTGGGTCATGATCACTCGCCTGCACCCGCCGGCATGCACGCCGGGCGCGACCTCAGTCCAAGCCGGCAAGGTCACCGTGGAGCACTACGGTGCGATTGCGGGATAATTGCGAGCGCATCGGTGGCCGAACTTTCACCCGTCGGCGGCACGCCCTACCTATCGCGGTCTTCATTGATCAGTGCGCAGGCTTCGGTCCACCACGGATGCGTTCCTCGGCCCGTCGCGTGCGATCCGGACGAGACCTATCCAGCCCGCATGAACGCGCCACAACCAGACCTGGAAAGCATGTCCCGCGCAGAGCTCGAAGCCGAGGTCCGCCGTCTGCGTGGGCATTCGGCTTCGCTCGCGCAGATGTTCGAGCAGGCCCCGAGCTTCATCGCCCTGCTAAGTGGCCCGGAACATCGCTTCACTCTGACGAACGCCGCCTACCAACGCGCCGTCGACGGTCGCGACGTCATCGGGCGTGCCGTAGCCGAGGTGCTACCGGAGGCCGATGTCCAGGGCTACGTCGCCCTGCTCGACGAGGTGTTCCGCTCGGGCAAGCCGCACCGTGCCACGGGTGCGCGGCTGGACCTGCAACCCGTTCCCGGCGGTCCGGTCACGGAGCGATACCTCGACTTCGTCTACCAGCCGATCTCCGATTCGGACGGTCGGGTCGAAGGCATTTTCGTGGAGGGCCACGACGTCACCGAGCGCACCCTGACCGATGCCGCGCTCCGGGAGAGCGAGGCGCGCTACCGGACCCTGTTCGAGAGCATCGAGGTCGGCTTCTGCGTCATCGAGATGAGGTTCGAAGGTGACCGTGCCGTCGATTACCGTATCGTCGAGGCCAACCCGGCCTTCGTGCGGCAGACGGGGGCCGACGTCGCGGGCAAGTGGGTGAGCGAGTTCGCGCCCGACCTCGAACGGTACTGGTTCGACACCTACGGACGCGTCGCCCTGACCGGCGAGCCCGCTCACTTCGAGCATTACGCCGATGTGTTCGGGCGCTGGTTCGACGTGCACGCCCTTCGTACCGGTGATCCCGCCACGCATCGCGTCGCCGTGTTCTTTTCGGACATCACCGAACGCCGGGCGATGGAGCGTCGCGCCGAGGCCGGAGAACGCGAGCTCCGCCTCATCGCGGACGCGTTGCCGGTGCTGATCGCCTTTATCGGCGAGGACCAGGTCTACCGGTTCGCCAACAGGGCCTACGAGGACTGGTTCTTCCTGCCGCCCGACGAGGTCATCGGGAGACACGTCCGGGACTTGCTTACCCCGGACGGCTACGCCGCGCGCGAGCCATTCATGAAACGCGCGCTGGCCGGCGAATCCGTCACTTTCGAGATGGAATGGCCGTACCGCGACGGGCGCTCCCGCATCGCCGAGATCCGCTACCTGCCTCGCCGTGCCGCCGATGGTCGCGTCGACGGCTACCACGTCTTCGTGCAGGACGTGACCGCCCGGGTGCAAACGGAGGCGGACCTCGCAAGCCAGGTCGCGGCTCGAACCGCGGAACGCGACCAGATCTGGCAGGCCTCCTCCGACCTGTTGTGCGTGGCCAACCTCGACGGATACTTCGTCAGCCTGAACCCGGCCTGGCCCCGGACCCTCGGATGGACCGACGCCGAGATGAAGGCGCGGCCCTTCCTCGACTTCGTACACCCCGACGACTTCGCGGCGACCGTGACGGCGGCGGGTGGGCTCTCGCGCGGGGAGGCCCAACTCACCTTCGAGAACCGCTACCGCCACCGAGACGGCACCTACGTCTGGTTGTCCTGGAACGCGGTTCCGCGCGACGGCCTGATCTACGCCTCCGTGCGCGACGTGACCGAGATCAAGCGGCAAGCCGAAGCCCTCGCGAGGACCGAGGAAGCCCTGCGGCAATCGCAGAAAATGGAGGCGGTGGGTCAACTCACCGGTGGCTTGGCCCACGATTTCAACAATCTGCTGGCCGGCATCTCGGGTTCGCTGGAACTGATGCAGACCCGGATGAGCCAGGGCCGGATGGGCGACCTCGACCGCTACATGACGGTCGCCCAGGGCGCTGCCAGGCGTGCGGCCGCGCTGACCCACCGGCTCCTCGCCTTCTCCCGGCGCCAGACCCTCGACCCCAAGCCGACCAACGTGAACCGCCTCGTCACCGACATGGAGGAGTTGATCCGGCGCACCGTCGGCCCGGCCGTCCACCTGGAGGTCGTCGGCCTCGCCGGGCTGTGGCCAGCGCTGATCGACCCGGGGCAGTTGGAGAACGCCCTGCTCAACCTGTGCATCAACGCCCGCGACGCGATGCCGGAGGGCGGCCGCATCACCATCGAGACCGCCAACAGATGGATCGACGAGGTCGGCGGCCGTCAGCACGACCTGCCGCCGGGGCAGTATCTCAGCGTCTGCGTGAGCGACACCGGCACCGGTATGGCGCCGGACCTGATCGACAAGGTCTTCGAGCCGTTCTTCACCACCAAGCCCACCGGCGAGGGCACGGGCCTCGGCCTGTCCATGGTCTACGGCTTCGCCCGCCAGTCGGGCGGGCAGGTGCGGATCTACTCGGAGGTCGGCGAGGGCACGATGGTGTGCCTCTACCTGCCCCGTCACTACGGCGAGGCCGACGAGGCCGAGGTCGCGCGCCGGCTCGCCGAGGCGGAACTGGCGGGCCAGGGCGAGACGGTGCTGATCGTCGACGACGAGCCCTCCGTACGCATGCTGGTCACGGAGGTGCTGGAAGATCTCGGCTACACCGCCATCGAGGCCGCCGACAGCGTCGCCGGCCTGAAGGTGCTGCAATCGGACGTGCGCATCGACCTGCTGGTCACGGATGTCGGCCTGCCGGGCGGGATGAACGGGCGCCAGATGGCCGATGCCGGTCGCGAGCGGCGGCCGGACCTGAAGGTGCTGTTCATCACCGGCTACGCCGAGAACGCCGTGCTCGGGAACGGCTACCTGCGCCCGGGCATGCAGGTTCTGACAAAGCCGTTCGTGCTGGAGACGCTCGCAACCCGCATCAAGGACCTCATCGCCGAGGCTTGAGCCGCGCGACCCGTCCGACTGCGGGCGAACCGCGTCGTCTTACGCGGTGGCCGGGCGATATCGCGAACCACCCATTTCGCTCGGCGGGATAATGGCACACTTGGCGCGACTGCCCGGATCGTTTCCCGAAGGCTATGTGGCACCCCGCTTCATGAGGAAAACCAACTTCCGACGATGTCCAAGCCACCTTCCAACCCGCCCCCTCAATCAGGGGCGATCCCGGACGGGGAAATCCGTGAACGGGCCTATGACATTTGGGAGCGGCATCACCGTCCCGAAGGATTTGAGATGCAGTTCTGGCTCATGGCCAGGCGTGAGTTGATGGCGGAGCGGGAAGCGAGGAAATCGACCGGCACGGCCCCCGGCGAAGAGGAAGGCAGGTAGCGAAGTCTGCGCGATTTCCTCGCAGCGCATCTTGCCCTCTGCCGAGCCGTCACCCCTCCCTGTGCAGGCGGCTCGAAGCAGGGCGGGCGACCCGGCCCTGCCTGACGACGTCCGGAGGCGCGGGAGAAATCGCCGGATAACGGTACATCTCTCTCTCTGGGCCTGGCCGGGCTCCGCATATATTGCTCCCGCCGCGTGCGCGGGTCTTCCGGGCATCCGATCCCCTTTCGAGGTCATACCGGGCGTTCCCTCCGATCAGCGCTCGGGACGGCCGCGAGGCCGGGCGCATGCGTCATTCCGGGCGCGCGTCCGGCCCGTCGCCCCTTCCGACCGGGCAGTCCCGGGCCCCGCACCTGACCGCTCGCTCCCATGTTCCAGTCCGATGCCGGCGACGAACGTCGGCGCCAGTACGACCAGCGGGTCCTCGACGAGGCGAGGATGACAGGCCTGTACGACGACGACATCGCGACCGTGCTGTGCGGCAGGTTGCCGACGGAGGTGGTCCTCCCGCTTCGTGGCGAGGACGCTGATGCTTACGCGGAAAGCGCCGTGGGCGAGTTACTCGTCCTCTACGTCAACCGCTGGCAGGGCGGGCCGAGCGGGTGACGCGGACGCCGCTGCGGTGTCCATCGAGGCTTTCCATCCCCGGGAGCGTCACACTGGGAATGTCGGTGGGGCTCGATGACCGATAACACCTAGGCGGACCCGAGCCGCGCGACCGATGCGCATCGCGACCATGCACATCGTATCTGTCGAGGGTTTCTCGGTCAGGGCGTCGGCATCGCCGATGGCGGAGCTAGCCCGGGTCCGTCAGCAATTCGCTAATCCGCCCGTTCCCGAGCCGAGTTAGCCGGGACGCCGATCCGACGAACCGTAGGAAGAGACCGCCGATGAGCCTTCGTATCCTCACCCTGGCGATACTCGCGCTCGCGATACCCCTGGCCGCAAGTCGCCCATGCTCCGCGCAAAAGGGACCGGGGATGGAGGCCATGAGAGCTAATTGCGGGGGCGACTACCTTCGCTTCTGCGCCGGGATGAGGCCGGACGGAGCCGAAGTGAAAGCCTGCTTCGAGCGCAATCGCCCGAACCTGTCGGAGGGATGCTCGAAGGCCATCGTGGCATACGAGCGAACCCGTGCCGGATCGGACGGCGGGGCCGACCGCTGACCCACGCGACGGGCAGGCCGGCAGCCGACCATGCGACCGACCGATAGTGCCCGAGGGACCGGCTACCGTGACGAGGGGCGCTGTCGCCATCGGCCCTATTTGACCTCGCAAGAGGAGGCTGTCGACGTCATGAGCATCGCACGCAAATTGATCTACGCCGCGTCGAACGGCGACCACTGGTTCCTATGCGTCGGCGAGGACCCGGAGGACGTGTTCGTTCTCCATGAGCCGAACGGTCCCTCGGGCGGAAGGCCGTCCCGCGTCGAACTCTCGACTTTCCTCTCAATCGGGGCAGACTGTCCGGAACGACTCGCGCTGCTCGGCATGATCCGCTCACTCGTCGCGGCCTCCGGCGCCACCGTGCCGGCATCCTCGTCCGGGCCTGAACCCGGCGCCGCCGGGGCCGAACCGACACCGGGGGAAATGGTCGCGTCGACCTGAAGGCGACGCACCCGGCGGACACATCGGGCTCTGGTCACGCTTGTGGGATACTCCCCTACGCGAAGAGGCGCCCGACAGTCCGTCGGGCGCCTCCTTCGTTAATCGCTACAGCGGAACCTGCGGCCCGCCGTTCGGGCAGACGACTCAGTATCCGTAGCCATAAGCCGGGTACCCGTAGCCATAAGCCGGGGCGTATCCATAGGCCGGGGCATAGCCGTAGCCGCCGTAGTACCCGACCGGGCGGCCATAGCCGTAACCGTAGCTGCCGTACGAGTTCGCGACGATGGCCCCTGCGGCGAGGCCGGCGATCCCGAGGCCGATGGCTGCCCCTGGGCCGATGCCGCGGCGATAGCCGTAGCCGCGTCCGTAGCCGCCGCGGAAGCCGACGCCGCGATATCCGCCGCCATAGCCGTATCCGCCATGGCCGTAACCGTAGCCACCGCCGTAGCCCCAGCCACGTGCCTCTGCGGGCGCCGATGCCAGGAGTCCGAGGCCGAGCAGCGCAGTGGAAGCGAGTGCGATCTTACGCATTCGAAATCTCATATCGCATGGGAATGGCAACTCAACAGCTCGGGGCTTACGCCGTTCCAAGGCCATGTGCGGCACGGCACGGTGAGGTGCCCGTCCGAGGGGAGACGGCCGCGGCATCGCCGTCGAGGGTCTCCAGCCCGCAACCATGATTCCTGGACGGGAAAACCGCCGCTCCTGGGATGCGACTTCGCCGTCCCGGGAACGAGGTCACCATCTGGCCGGTCAAGCCGCAAACGGAGGGTCCCGCCTATCGAGGACATGGCTGTTCCGGAGGACAGCCAAGGCCTCACCGGCGGCGCGTTGCCCGCTGTCGTGGGCACCGTGGGCGGTCGTGAAGTCGAAGGGATGCGTCGCCTCGCCAGCGAAGAACAGCCGGTTCTCGCAAGGCTGCGCCAAGCGCGAACGCGCCTGCGAGCGACCCGGAAGCGCGCAGCTATACGCGCCGCCTATGGACGCCATCCGGCTCCAAGAGGTCGCCGCGAGCGGACGGACCGCCCCCGCCACCTCACTGCCGAATAAGGCGACCAACTGTCCCGTCACGAAGGCGAAGCCGGCGGCCGGGCCCTCTTCGTCCAGGATGCGCGCCCCCTCGCCACCGAGGAAGGCCTCGATCACCGGCCACCCGTTCGGCCGGATGGAATAGGCCGCCGACCTCGGGTCCCTCAGGTCGCCGTAGGCGTGCGAGTCCGGCCCGAACACGCTGTCGCTTCCGATCTCCAGAAAGATCTTCTCGTTGCGCCCGAGGGGAAGGGCGGCCGCCGCTTCCCGCCAGGGGTCGATGCCGGGGGGAAGGCGGATCGCGTCGCCAGCCAGGACCGCGGTCGAGACCGTGAGGACAGCGGCCTTGGCGCGGATGGCACCCGCGCGGGTGGTTACCTCGACGCCGTCCATGGTTAGATCGATCCGTTCGGCGGGCGTGGCCAACCGGACGGTGGCAGAGGCTGGCAGGCTGGCGGCGACCAGGGTGCCGTAGCCGAACGGCAGGTTCCAGTTCCTGCCTGTCGAGGCGTCATCGTACGTCAGGTAGTCGGTCGCCGAGATGCATTCCGGCGCGACCCCGCTCCTGAACCCTGCGATGGCACGGACATAGCCGTTCCAGGGGCCTTCTGGCTCCAGGGCATCGCTCGCCCGGTCGGTGCCGGGGGGCGACGGCGCGAAGCCGTTCCTCCCAGTCGCCATAGGCCTTCCACGCCGCCTCCTGGTCGTCCTTGTCGTCAGCTAGGGAGGGATGCGCCTTCGCCCATGGCGGGTCACCCCTGTCGACCGGGAAGCCGGAAGCCTCGGCGATGCCGACCCAGGCGTTGCGGTCGCCCGAATGGAGCCACTCGCAGCCGAGGTCGAGCGGATAGCCACCAAGGTCCTGTGTGTAGGCCCGGCCCCCAAGGCGCGAGGACGTCTCAAGGAGCAACGTCGCCCTCCCGTGCGCCGCGAGCCGCCGCGCAGCTCCGACGCCGGCGGCGCCTCCACCTACGATGATGACTTCGAACTCGCTGTTCATGCCCTGTAGGTGAGGCCGGCCTCGGGGCGCGACAAGCATCGAGGGTTCGCGAGACCGAGCTCGGTCGAACGGCCACCAACGCCACGGAACAAAGGTTGAACGCGATCGTTGGAGGTTGCTCGGGGCAACCTGGGCACAACGGAAGCTGGTGAGACGAACCCGGACACCTTCCTCCCCACGCCCGAGACCGCGGCCAAGGGCACCCCGTCGGCGGGAAGAAGGCGAGAACCTTTTGTGCGAAGCGGTCCCTCAGACCTGAGCTTGGCGGCAATTCATCCCGCATGGCACATGACGGCCCTCTGATCCCAAGCGGCAATCCGGCCATGCCCCCGGTCGACTACCATCGCAACGCCCTGCGTATCCTCTTCATCCTTGTGAAGGGCAGCCGACCGTACACGGGGGAGCCCGTCAAAGGGTTCGACCGCGTGTTTCGGGGCGAGACCAAGGTGCAGGCACTCGATTTTTGGGTGCGCTACCCCGACTACCTAGCCGACGAGCTTCTCTCGCTCTACGAGCTCACCGGCGACCGGCAGCACCTCGACACGGCGCATCGGATCTTCGCCGACGAGGAGCCGGACCTGCGGCGGGTGCCGATGCTGCGGCGCTACTTCGGTGCCTACGAGCCGCTCGACACGGTGTTGGGCATCCTCAAGAGCCGAGGGCTGGTCCTGCCGCGGTCGCGCCAGATGGAGCGCGGCACCGACGAGCATGACTTCCTGGTCGGCGCCAAGGCCAGTGAACTGATACCCCAGGTGGTCGCCGACCTGCCCGAATTGGGCTGGTACGACCGTCGGGTGGACTTGGTGCTGCGCGTTGCCGCCGGCCGAGGCGGCTACGCCCTGAAGGAACGCCAGCATCGGCAGAAGGAGTACCACGATGCCGCGACCGGCGACCTGATCCCGACCACCGCCGAACGCGTCCGCAAAAGGCTCGAAACCCTGCAGAAGGCCGCCTGATGGCCGACGATCCGAAGCCGTTCGACGCGGCGTCCCTACTCGCCGAGATCGCGGATAAGTCAGGCCGGACCGTGGACGAGGTCCGCGGCGTCCTGACCCGTCACGGCGTCGCCTACAAGCCGTCCATCGCAGTCCCCAAGCACCTCTGCATCCGGTCACTCGCCTTCACCGGGGAGAAGAAGGGCGAGAAGGCGTCGGGCACGATCTCGTTCGCCTGGGAAGACCTCGGGCCTGGCCTGATGGCAATGCTCAGCGACAGGAACTTCCGGGGCAAGTCGACGCTCCTGGGCATGATGAGATGGTGCCTCACGGGCCGCCGCGCCGAGAACATCCCGGGCGAGATGGCCGAGTGGTTCGACGCCGTGAAGATGGCGTTCACCCTCGACGACCAAGCATACGAGGTCGACATCTCGGACGCGGTGACGCCCGCAGGCACGCTGTGGAGGGTCGAGGGCGAGAAGCGGTTCGAGCAGGCGCCGTTCGGGTCCCATGAAGGGTTCGAGGCCGTGATGTCGGACTTCTTCATGGGGCAGCTCGGACTGCAGACGCTGGTCGTCCACGTCGACCAGAAGGGCCAGGGCATCGACCAGACACACCACTGGCCATGGCTGTCCGGCGCCATGGTGATCGAGCCCAGCCCGAAGCACCTGTTCGGTTCGGCCCAGCACCTGCGCATCCGCATGATGCAGATGTACCTCGGAGTGCCCTGGGCGGACGCCACAAACGACGTGCTGTCCGCTAAGAACCGGATCGCGACCGAGACGCGGCAGGTCACGGCGGAGATCGAGCGGACGCGCGGGCGCCGCAAGGCACGGCTCGCCGAATTGGATGCCGACCTCGCCTCGCTGCATGCCAGGTTGGCCAAGCTGCCGCGCGAGGACGATCAGCGACAGGCACTCAGGCGGGCGAACAGGGAGGTCGCGGCCGCCGAGGCGCGGCTGCGCGCCGGGGAGCGGACGCTCGCGGCCGTGGACGAGGATCTGGATGCGGCGAAGGAGGCGTATGCGGAGGCCCGGCGCGACCTGCAGGACTTCAAGGACGGCCGGGCCGCGCGCCGGGTCTTCCGATCCCTCGATCCTCTCGGCTACCCGCGATGCGACGAGGTCTTCGACGAGGAACGCAGGCAGGAGACCCGCGAGCGACACGTCTGCGTCGTGTGCGGGACCGACGAGGTGCCCGAGGGCAACCCGGCAGCCCAGGAGGTAGGGTTGAAGGACGCCGTCGCGGCCTCGGAGGCGGAAGTGAAGTCCCAGAAGCTTCGCCGCGAGGCGGCCCAGGGAGCCGTCTCTCAGGCCAAGGGCGACAGGGAACGTTTCGAGGCTGAGTGCCGCCGTCTCGAAGCCGCGCTCGCCCAGCCTTCGGGAGCGCATGCCCTTGAGATGGAGATCATGCTCAAGGAGGCCCGGAAGGAGGAACTGGAGGACGAGGAGGAGCCAGCCCCGGAGCCGCTGGACGGCACGGCCATCCTGGAGATCGCCGAGAAGGTGACGAAGCAGGCCTTCAAGCCGCTGCAGGAGGATCTCCTCGCGGAGGTGTCCGAACTGACCAGGGACTATGCAGTCCGGTTCGGCGTCGAGAGCCTCGAAGGGGTCGAGTTGCGCGGCAACTGCGCCATGGCCCTGAAGAAGGGCGGTGGCACCGCGTTCTTCGGGACGCAGACGGACGGCGAACGGGCGCGGCTCAAGATTGCCACGACCATCGCCATCATCACGGTCGCCGAGCGCCGCGGGCTGGGGCGCCACCCCGGACTCCTCCTGATCGATTCGCCTGGCGCGAACGAGATGGTGGGCCAGGATTACGCCAGCCTCGTCGCCGGCCTCGCGGAACTCGTCGAGGAGATCGGCCACATCCAGGTGTTCGTGGCTGCCGTCAACAACGATACCATCCGCGGGCATGTGTCAGACGACAAGGTGCGCTACGCTTCCGGGGACGATTACCTCTGGTGAGGCAGTGGACACCCTCGACGCCAAGATGGAAGCGGTGCTGACGGCCGGGCGAAAGCCGTCGGTCGCGGATTTCGGCGGCCTCAACCCGATCCTGGGCGAGGCGACGGCCGTCGCGCGCTCGCACTACGCCCCGGAGTTCGTTTCCCTCGTCCTTGACGGGAGCGGCGATGCGGACGATGCCGCCATGGCCTTCGCCGGCAAGGTAATCGAGCACCTCGACGACGATTTCGCCATCAATGCCATCGTCGATTGGGCCGCCGGCCGGAGCCCGTTGCCCGAGCCGACCGAGCTGCGTTTCTTCCGGCGCTGGCTGGCCCTGGCCGGCGACCGCGGCGCCGCCTCCAGCGTACGGACGGCGGCCTTGCGCGGCGCCTTGCTCATGAAGCGTCAGGACAGCCGTCGCGCCCTCCAGCTGGCAGGCTTCGTGGCCGCGAGCGACCTCGATGACGAACCCGACTTCCTAGCGCATGCCGCGCGGGTCGGGGGCTTCCTCCACGCCGAGAGCCCGAACCCCGGAATCGTCGGCTTCCTTGAAGACCTGCTCGACGTGGCCGACGCCGCGGACGAGGCCTCGTTCGAGCTCGGCATGGATCAGGTAGGCTCGGCGCTGCGGGCCGTGGAAGGCGCCCAGGTGCTGGCCCGGTTGCGCCAGGCACGTTCCAGGTTCGAGGCCGCCTCGGCACGACGAGAGGCACGCGCCGACGCGCGGGTGCTCTCGCTGGCCATCGGGCTCCTCGACGACTTCTACGAGAAGCGGTCCGACGGTTGGGCCGAGCGTTTGCAGGACCTCAGCAGGGAAGCTTTCGCCTACTCGGCCTATTCCGGGCAGGAAGACGACTTCCTGAACGGCGCCAAGACCGCTGAGGTCGCCGCATGGGGGGCGCTCGCGGTCCGACTGGGCAGCCTCGCCCCCAATCTCGGCAAGCCTGCGTGGTGGGACGCCGCGCGCATCATCGAGGGCGAGCTCCTCGCGGTCTACTCGGCCAGTCGGACCATCTTCCGACGGGGGGAGGACGGCGGGCTGGAATGGGTGGTCCGGCCCCGCATCGAGGAATACGTCAGCCTGCAAAGGCAGCAACTCTACGTGCTGCGCGAGTGGCTGGGCGCCAACCCCCTGTCCGAGCATGGGGCCGCCACGACCGAGCTCATCGGCCGCGCCGAGGTCGCCCTGGGCATGGAGGGCTCCCCGGACCCTCAGCCGGCGGCGGCCGAAGGCTCAACGGTCGCCGCCATTCTTGAGCAGGGGGAGCTCCCCATCGAGCTCCAGGGAAGGATCGTCCGCGAGACCCTCGCCGACGTCAACGCCTTCGAGTTCCGTCAGGTGTCGCCGCCCCTGATGGAGGCGGTGACGGCCGTCCATCTCACCTTTGAGGGGCTGCGTTACTACGAGCAGCCGAAGGTCCGGGCGATCGTGCGGTCGCTGGTCTACAAGACCCTGCTGTTTCTCGAAGACCGCCTCGACCTCACGGCGGGCGTGGACCCGGCAGTGGCCTACCTCTTCGTCGAGGAGGGGCAACCCAACCCGCACGAGAAGGCCCTGCAGCAGGACTACATGGCGTCCCTGCGCCGCTCCAGGTTCGGGACGGTGGACGAGGTGCGCGGGGTCGGCGGCGGACGGGCCGACGTCGCCCATCAAGTCGACGGCATCAGGTTCGTCACCGAGGTGAAGCGCGAGGAGACGGACGCGTCGTTCGCGAACCTGCTGGCGTCCTACGGCGACCAGACCGCCCTCTACCAGAACACGAACATCCCGGTCGGCATCCTCCTTGTCCTCGACCTCACCACTGGCGAGGGCCTTCCCGGTCATTTCCGGACCCTCTACCATCCCGAGGTGGGCGAACTTTTCGGGGACGGGATGCTGCGTGGCGTGCTGGTCGTCTGTGTCCCAGCGCGCAAGATCCCGCCGAGCGCGGCGACCGAGAGGGCCAAGCGGGCAATCTCGGCGGCCAGGGCGGAGAAGCGACGCCAGGCACGAGCGGCAAAGAAGGCGGCAGCCGGCGCGGCAGGAGCCAAGGGCCAAGGTCGGAAGAGGCAGGCGGCCGAGCCCATCCTCAAGCGGCCCGACGGCGGGTCCGATGAGGGCGGCTGTGGCTATCGTCCGCATTCACCTGTGAACGGCTGCGTTGCAGGCGGAGAGACCCCGCTTGCATCGCAGCCCTACGCCCAGGGCGATCGAGCGCACCGATCAGGAGATCCCACACCATGGAATACGTCGGCCTTCACTCGTCCGCCTAATCCCGAAGTGCCGCCGCGTGCCGAGCCTCCGCACCTGGAGGCCTCGATGTCATCCTTACCCTCTTCGTTTCGGCCACCAACTGGAGCCACTAGGCGACCTTCTGTATCGCCTCGGCTGCAACAGACCCTTCGCGACTATCGAGGGTCACGACGAGGCGTTGATCGCCCGCTGGAACGGGGCCGTCGGCCCCGAAGATGTCGTCTGGCACCTTAGCGACTTCTGCCACCGCTGCACGGAGGACCGTGCCCGCTCCATTTTCGCGCGCTTAAACGCCGCCTGCGCTGCCTCACCCGCGGCAACCACGACCGCATCGGCGCGCGCCTGGAGCCCCAGGAAGTCGGGTATCAGCTCGTAGGGATCGGCGGCGCTTCTCAGGTTCGTGATTATCCAGCCGCAGACGCTCGCGCATAAATAATAACTGGCGAAAGCTTTTTACGTTAACGAACAGACGTTTATCTACCGTAGTCGCATCCGATTCTGCCGATTCACCATGGCTGCTCGCAAGCAACGGCGGCGAACTTGCGGCTGGCCGAATCGGGCGTAATCTATCTGGTGGAAGGGTCACTAGAGCCGACAACGGCTCAGTGAACAGTGTTCAATTTCGGCAGCCGCCGTCGTCTTGAACACTGTCCAGAACAGACCCAACGCGCGGACCAAAAGACCGCAACCTGACGAGCTCTCCCGAACGCGACGACCCAGACGGCACCGGATACGCAGAAAGGCCTGCAGGTTGACGACCCCTAAGACGCCCGACGAGCTCCAGCGGCTCGTCCTCGACGCCTTCCCCGGCGCGACGCTCGCCGACGCCAAGTCGGCCCGGCACAGGATCTACGCGAACGAGCATTGGTTCGGCGACGTCGCCCCGGCGATGTGGGACCGGGGCTGGGCCGTCTACCCGCAGACGCGCCGCGCCGCCGACGGCCTGACCACCAAGCGGGTCCCGGCCAGCATCGGCGGGACCATGATTAAGACGTCGCTCCTGGCGACGCGCATGCCTTCGGCGGTCGAGCGCTACGAGTGGTGCAGGCTCGCCCCCTCGCACAACGTGGCCCTGTTCCTCGGCCCGGCCGAGGGCGGCCCCTTCGCCATCGACCTCGACATCCGCATGCCGGAGATCTCGAACGCGGTCGAGGACATCGTCCGGGAGATGCTGCCGGCGACCCCGTTCTGGCGCGGCTCGGACGGCGCCAAGCGGGTCGCGATCTTCCGCTCCGACCCGGCCGACCCGATCCGGCGCAAGAGGGAGCACAAGCTCCTCGACAAGGCGGGCCGGCCCGTCGTCGACGGCTACGGCAAGCACTGCGCCATCGAGGTCCTCAGCGCCGGCAACTCAGTCACGCTGCACGGCCTGCACCACGCCACCGGCGCCCTGTTCCGGTGGGAGGCCCCCCCTATCCTGCAGGGCCCCGAGCACGCCCCGCTCGTCACCGCGGCCGCCCTGCGCGCCTGCCTGGAGGCCATCTCCGAGCGCGTCGTCGAGCTCACCGGCCTCTGGCGCGGCTACGACGTCGCCGGCGCCCGGCTCGCCACCGGCGAGGTCACGGCTGCCGTGACCGATTCGTCGGGCGTCGTCGTCCCCGGCAACCGCGAGGGCGTCGCCGACGCCACCTACGGGCGCAAGGGCAAGGTGACCGACGGCCGCGAGCCGTACGTCCGCTCGCGCGCGTTCCGCTACGCCATCGCCAACCGCCCTCTCCTGGCCACCGAGGCCGGGCGCCACGCCGTCGCCGGCCGCCTGTTCGAGGAATGCAAGGAGGTTTTCTACGGCCTCGGGTCGGGCCGCTACAGTGCCTGGGGCGACGAGGGCGGCCGCGGCGCCAACGCCGGCAACTCCGTCCTCCACGACTGCCGCGCCAAGCTGGAAAGCGCCCGCCTGACGCTCGCGGAGACGCCTGACCGCTTCGTCAGGACCGTTGGCCGGGACGAGAGCGGCCGCAAGCAACTCGCCGTCCGGACAGGCGTCGGCATCGACCGGGGCGCCGACGACGAGCTCGGGTGGATCGAGCCCGACACCGTCTCACTCTCCGCCATCACTGCGCACGACCAGGCCCGCAAGGCCGCCGAGCGCGCCCTGCTGGGCAAGGAGGGGCGCGAGGAGGGGCAGCGCCGCGTCGCCCGCGAGGTCCGCGCCACCATCGACCGGTTCCTCGACCAGGCCGATGCCCACGCCCGCAACGCCAAGGCGCCCCTCACCAAGGTCATCCTGATGCGGGCGCCCGTCGGCGCCGGCAAGACCAGCATCTTCATTGAGCGCATCGCGGCCCGTCCCCGGCGGGGCAAGCCGGTCGTGATGTTCCTCCCGTCCTATGCCAACATCGAGGAGGCCGCGGCGCGGGCCGAGAACCGTCGGACCGCGGCCGCCGCGGCCGCGACGCCGGCGTTCCGTCAGGCGGCCGCCGAGGTGCGGGCGCAGGCCGAGGCCGCCGGTCTCAAGGTCGGGATCCTGCGGGGCGTCGAGCGCGCCGGCTGCACGCGCGTCGAGCAGCGCCAAGTCCTGCGCGCCCAGGGCGCCCCGGCGCACGGGCTGTGCAGCGCCAAGGTGGCAGCCATCAGGGGTATGGAGAAGGAGACGCTGTACTGCAGCGACCATCCCGAGGCCGGGGGCGCGTGCCCCGTCATCGCCGACCGCAAGGCCCTGGCGACCTGCGACCTCGTCCTGGCCCCGACGGTTTTCCTGACGATCGGCCTGCCGCCCGAGCTCAAGGAGGAGTGCGCCGGCCTTGCGGTGGACGAGCGCTGCGCGTTCGAGTTCCTGCGCTACGACAGCATGCCCCTGTCGAGCCTGCTGCTGCCCCGGCCCGAGCCCCACGTCCTGGAATCGGACGGCGAGGGCGTCACTTCGCAGGACCTGCTGCTGGAGCGCGAGCGCGTCGCCCGCCTCGTCCACGACGCCCTGGCCCGGGGCGAGGATCCCGCCGCCGCCATCCACGCCGCCGCGGCGCAGAAGCCCACGCTCCTCGACGACGTGAGGTCGGCCAAGACCGTCGCCAGCCGGGCCCAGCGCGCCGCGGCCCAGGTCGTCCCTAACTGCAGCGCCGCCTACCTGACGGAGCTCTTCGCCAAGGCCAAGGCAACTGACATCCGCCCCGAGAACAGGCTGTGGGACGTCGTCCTCGACCGGCTCGCCGGGCTGAAGGCCGACGCCCTGACGCGGTCCCTGGCCCGCTCCGCCGGCGTCGACGTGGATCCCTGTATGCTGCAGGCCCGGGGCGAGCGCGACGCCCGCGTCCAGGTCCTCACGATGGGCGAGACCGGCCAGCACGTCCGTGTCTCGTGGCGCGAGGCCCCCTGCCTCACCGAGCTCCCGACGCTGCTCCTCGACGCCTCCGGCGACGCCGACATCACTGAGAAAGTGTGGTGCGGCCGCGACGTGGAGACCGTCGACATCGCCGCGTACCTGCATGTCCGCACAGTCGTGTGCCTCGACAGCAACCACAGCACCACCTCGTTCGTGCCGGAGCTCAACACCGACGACGAGGGGCGCAAGCGGTCCTCCCGCCAGCTCGTGAACGTGCGCCGGGCGGTGAACAACGTCGCCCACGTCAAGGCCGGCGGCCGCGTCGGCGTCGCCCTGCCGCAGCGTGGTCGCAAGGCGCTGCAGCGGGCCCACGCCGAGGCGCCGAACGTGGACGTCATGCACTACGGCGCCATCCGCGGCCTCGACTTCGCCAAGCGGCACAAGGCGCTCATGACGGTCGGCAGGCACGAGTTCCCGGTCTGGGTCATCGACGCCTTGGCCGCGGCGCTGACGTACGACGACATCGTGCCCGAGGCTCCGTTCGACCTCACCGGCAATGGCCTCAACGACGAGGGGAAGCCGATTGCGCAGCCCATGGTCGACCGCACGTACCCGCTCCGGGACGGCCGCGACCTGGTCATTCAGGTGCCCGAGTACCCGGGGCGCTGGGCGGCCTCCGTGCAGCGCCAGTTCCGCGAGGAGGAGCTCGTGCAGGCGATGGGCCGACTGCGACCTGTCTATCGCGACGACGTCGGGCTCTGGATCGCCGTCTCGCGCGTGCTGCCCGCCGGCATCGTCGTGGACGCGGTGACCACGCTGCGGTCCCTGTCCACCATGCGCGGCGCCGGCGGGCACTTCGAGGCGGTCCGCCGAGCCGGCGGCGTCGCGGATCCCGAGGTGATCGCGAGGGTCGCCCCCGACGTGGGGCTGGGGCCGACGACGCTGGCCTCGCACGGGCTGGCCGGCGCCGACACCACCGCCGAGATCGCCGCCGGCATGGACGTGTGGTCGGTCACCGCCGACGGCCGCGCCCGGGTCGTGCAGGTCCCCGGCTACCACGATGACGCGGCGAGCGAGATCGTCGACGCCTACGACTGCGCCGGCATGCGCGTGGACAGCCTGAAGCTCGTCAGGGAGGCCACGGGGAAGGTCCCGTCGGAGCGCAAGAAGGCCGACAAGGTCGACGACGAGCTCGGCACCAGGGACGAGCGGCGCGAGGCCGAGGCTGCCGCCCGGGCCGCGGCGCAGGCCCACGTGCCCCAGCCGGAGCGCCCGTTCGGCGACGCCCCGCACCTGCTCACGGTCGGCCGCGAGCCCAAGGCCACCGACGTGGAGGTCGCCATGATCCTCGCCGTTCAGTGCGAGGTGAACCCGGCCGAGGCCGCGCGCCTCGGCCGGGAGGCGAACGTCGACGAGGCGGCCGAGGGAGCTACAGATCAGGCGGCGGACGGTGCAGCGCCGCGCGCAGTCTCGACGGGTCCCGGATCGCCGGCGGCGCGGCAGGCTCTCGCCGCGCGGCAGGCCGGGGCGGCCGCTTCGTCTTCCGGGGCGTCTTCGCCCGCTGGATCCGGCGCTTCGCCAGATGGGCGTGCCGTGCCTCCGCCGCTGCGGCTCGCGCCTGTGCTGCGGCGTCACGGGTCCTGATCCCGAGCGATTCGTTTCGGGCGACCGACAGGCGGATGCCGGTCCTCTCGTTTCGGTAGTTCGTCACCCATGACCAGGCCACCCTAAACCCGGCCGCGGCGAGCTCCGCGCAAGCGGGGGTCAGGGCCGTGCGCTCCATCTGGCTGGGCTTCGCGATGCCGCGGAACCCGAGGATCTCTTGCGCCTCACCGAGGGGCAGCGTCAGGCGCAGCGTGCCGTTCTGCCGGCGCGCCTCGCAGCCCCGGGGGATGGCGGCCGGGCTGGCTTCCCAGGCGAGGCAGCGCAGGTACAGGACGGGGCTGTACCGGCATCGAAACGCATTTAGCGCCGCGGCGTCGATCTCGACGGTGCCGCCGTATCCCGGCGTGGCGGCCGCCAGAAGCGTCGCCTCGATACCGAGGGATGCGAGCTCGTCGCCGTCCCTCACGAACGTCCCCTTGGGCCCGAGGAAAACCTTGTTGGTCGGCGTGCTCAGGCCATAGCCATCGAGGCCCCTGAGCGTGACGAGGCTGTCGCAGCATCGGGACAGGGCGGCCCGAACGGTCGTGAGCACGGCACCCGCCATGGCCCGGCGCAGGGCAGGCAGGTCGATCTCGTGCCGGGCGTACTCGACCCCGTGCAGGAACGCCTCGGTCAGGCGATACTCCCTCTCCATTTCATCGGTCTGTCGCTCCGATGACGCCGCCTGCGACAGGGCGAGGATCAAAAAACGAATCGATCCGGCGTCGGCGCCGTGCATCCCGGGCAGGCTGGCCGCCGGCGACGCGTCGACGACGAGGTCCCTCGCGAAGTCGAGGGACAGGGGGAGCATTCGGGTGGCCTGCTGGCGGGGCATCGGGTGTCCTGCAGGCCCGTCCGGGGGCCTCGGAAGCCATTATCGCCCCGGCCAAGCCAGTTTCAAGGAAAGCGATGAGGTTTGCTCAACGACTTAGGGGGGTGTCAGGGCACGAAAGGAAGGGGGGATGATAGGGGGGATTCTGGCCAGGAAGGGTTTATCCCTTCCCTTCAAGGATTCCTGTAACGCGTGCGCGAGGGTCGACCGCACCCCGCAAGTCTATCTCTCCCGTGGGCCGTGCATCGCGCGCTTCGCGCCCTCCCACGTCCCAGCAGCAGCCCTGCAGACTCTCGAACATGGTCCAGGTCGACCTGCTCGCCCCGTTGGGGCGTTTTTCCATGGTTCAGGCCCGTCGCTCCGCATTTCAGGGGGACTTGTCTGGGAGCCGCGCCCGCCCGGCTGAGGGATGGCCCCCCGAGGCCCTAGGAAGCCCGCCACGCCGGTTTCTCAGGCTCGGCCGTGGATTGGCGCGTCAGACCCACGCGAAGCGCCCTGGCGGGCTTCCTAGGGCCTCGGATCGAGACAGTGTCGCCGGCCCGTGACGGCGTTGTGCCTTGCCAGGCCGACGCGCACGCTTGCGGGCGAAGGAGACATGCCATGCCCGCCACACGTCTGACGCTCCGCCAAGTCCGCGCCAACGCGGCGATCCGTACCGCCCGCGCCCGGGCCCGCCGCGCGGCGCTGCAGCGCCCCGAGGGCCGCGACGTCGCCCTCGCGCTCGGCGACGCGTTCGTCGAGATCCTCGCCCAGCGCGGCATCGTGAAGGCCGATGGTCGCGTCGCCGGCATCGCCGCGCTGCAGGCCCATCCCGACCTCGCCGCCGTGATGTCCGCCGCGACGCAGTCATTGGCCGACCGCTTCGCCCCGGCGGAGGTCGCGGCCGTGCTCCAGGCCCGTCTCGCGGCCTGAGGCACGACTCTTGACGAATTCTCGCCGCCACCTACGATCGATCGCTGGCAACCTGCGCATCCCCGACCGGGGTCGCGTCGGGTGCTCGTCACCCCGGCCGCATGCCCATGCGCCGGGGTTTTTTTCTCACGAGGCGCCCTGATGGCCCGCTCGCGCAGCAAGTCGCCGTTCTACGTCGGGGTCGACATCGACCTCGCCGGGCTCGCGCTGGCCGTCGCGGACCAGTTCGCCGAGTTCGGGGAGAAGGCGCTCCCGCGCGCGATGCAGTTCTCGGTCAACGGCGTCGCCATCGATGCCGTCCGGCGCTTCCGCGAGCGCATGCCGGCCATCCTCGAACGGCTCAATCCGTGGACGCTCGACCGGATTGCCTAGACCGCCAACAAGATGGCGCTGGGCAAGATCACCAGCCTCGGGCAGGTGAAGGCGACCATCTTCCAGGTTAGTAGTAGGAGGGCGGTGGCGGGCCGGCCAAGCCGACGATGTTGGGATCGGTGAACTTTTGATTTCCCGACTTGTAACGTATCCAGATTGCCTGGTCGGAACGTGCGGCATTGAACACGGGCTGGTCGACCATGTTGACGAGATCGCAGTGATCTGACGTTTGCAGCGCGTCCAATTTTTTTATGAGGTCCTCCATGGTTGCCCGACCGTCCATGTGACCGATGAGCTTGTTTCGCACATGCCTGACCCGGCGGTAGGTGGCATTGAATGTCGCATCCGCCTTGAGTGCTTGCAGGGAGGAAGGGTCACCAATGCCCTCAGAGACCATCACCTCAAGAAGACCGTTGATCGAGTGCGGGTTGCGGGTGTCCATGATCACGCTGTCGACCATGTTCTGAGCATGCATAAGCATGTCGAGCTTCGCGTGCATGGCCACGCCGGGCAGGACCGAGTTGACTAGGCAGTTGTTGAAGAGGTACTCCGATAAATCATAGAGAGCCTTTGAGCTATGATATCGATAGAAGGCCCCAGGTAGCTCACCCTTCGTGATCTCGTGGACGGCATTTCCAGCAACGCACAGGTAATTGTTTATCAGGCGGTACCCAGAAAGAAAGTCTTCGACGTACCTGTCGAATACCAGCGGCACGAGGACGCCGAGATTGTGGCTCGACACCCCTCCCGACAGCTCTGGCAGGAGCAGGCGCGGATCAGGTGAGGTGGTCTCGGCGGCCATCCTGGCCACCAGTGGGGCAATCTTCGCGTCTGTGATTTCGCCGGCGGCCGAATGCCCGACGAAGAAATCAGCCTCTTGCTTGTGTGCCAGTAGAGCGTCCCGAATCCTTCGCATCCGTGGCTCCTGGCGAACCTGGACGATGTCCTCGAAGGCCATTGCGTTGACGACGATCCTGAACGCCAGGTAGCGTCGGATAACATCGTTCGGCGCGAGCTTGATCATCTCCGCGTAGAGCGCAGAGCCCTGCCAGAGAAACGTCTTCTTCGCTTCGAAATCCGTAATCACCGCCGTCATCGTCATGCCGTTCCCCGTGTTGGCGTGCCTCCCTTCGGGGATCACCGCTCGCCCCTGATTTAAGCATCGAGCCGGCCGATTGCTGCCCGTGCCAATCGAACGAGCACCGGTTTCATTCCGATAGGCCGCCCGGGATCCTCGACCCTGAACAGGAGGGTCCGCTTGGTCCACGACAGGCGCAGGCTCCGCGACGGCGTGACCGCGCTCCTCCTCGGCAGCGAGGCGGGGGCGCTCGTCGATGGCCGCGTGTTTGCCGGCTGCAGCGCCGCCCTGCGCGCAGTCGGACATGCCCTGCATCTTCGTCGAGGTCCGCCGCTTCTAGGGCGCCGAGTTCGGGATTAACCAAGTCGCGACCCAGCGGACCTACGAACTCAGCATCGGCATCGTCGGCCAGGGGCCGGCCGTCGACCTTATCGCCCCCCCGGATCCCGACGCCGAGATCTTGCGCGCCGACGCCCTCGACGAGGTCGCGCTGCCGGTCGAGCTCGCCCCGGCCGCTCGGAACGTCGAGGGCTGCAGCGCCCCCTGGGTCTGCCGGTCCGCACCCTTGGCAAGGTCATCGCGCGCCCGGGCTGGGGCATCGAGAAGTGATCTCGGCCAAGCCCCTGGTCGGGCAGGTCCTCAGGTCACATCGCGAATGCCTCGATCACTGAGGGCATCTACATCCCGAAAGCCGACACGGGGTCGTTCGCTGTGTTCGGCGCGGCGCCGGCGGCGCCATGCACGGTGACCATCAACAGGCGCGCCGGCGGCCAGGGCGGGACCAGCACCAGCATTGGCACCAACACCTGGGTAGCCAACGCGACGCATGGCACGTTCAACATCCCGGCGTACGTGACCGTGCCCGCCGGCGACGTCGTGGAGTTCGTGTTCCCCTCGACGCAGGACGCGAATGCCGCCGTGCTGTGCCTCAACCTAGCGGTCTACAAAGCGGGCTCGGATCTGCGTTACCTGCCCCGGGCGGCCTCCGGGGCAGGCGTGTCGGCGTTCGTTTGGCAGGCGTTACTGTTTATAGAAGTAACGGGGGCACTGATTGACAGCCTCAGGACCTCATGCGTGTCGGCGTCACGGGGTTATCCACTGCCCGGCCAGGGATCCGGTAACCGTAGATCGCATGCCAGCTGGACGAGGAGTCCCGGCTCTGAATCTATGTGAGGGCAGACGACGACGGAGCCCGCCATGAACCTCGAACGCGACATCCACCTCGCCGAGAGCGGGCTCACCCAGGTCCTGTTACAGGCCCACCTCGCAGGCCAGGCCAAGGCGGCCGCGCTCCGGCAGCAGAGCTCCGACAACGCCGTCGCCAGCGTCGACCGCCTCGGCCAGGAACTCCTCGCCAGCCGCCGTCGCGAGGCCGCCCTGCAGCGCCGGGTCGCGGAGCTTGAGGCCGCCCTGCGTAGCGAGCGCGCCCGTCCCCGGGCCGCGGACTGGGGCACCGGGTACACCCAGCGCGCCTGAAATCGTACGGGGCGCGCATTTTCTCCCTTGCGGGTTTCCCTGTGCGTCCAGAATCGGCCTCTCTGCGTCCACTGCGGGCCGCACGTAGGCCCCGCGCGGGCGCAGAGAGGCCAAACGAAAAGGGCCCAGGTGTGATCCGGGGCCCTTCTTCATTCTGCGTCCTTTTCCTCCCGTGGCGGCCGTCGCCGCCGGCGTTCAGCGAAAGGGGCGCGGGGCCGGGCCAGCCTCCGAGATAGCGTGCTCGTGGAGATCGTGGAGGAACTCGTCGACGGTTTCTGCCGCGCGCTCTGCGCAGGAGGCGCGGGCGAGGCTGGCGATGACGGCGTCCCTGCGGGCTTCGGCGGCGGCGCGGGCCTCGCGGTCGGTCAGCACGGGCGGCATGTTCGTCATGAGCTCGTTGACGCTCTTGGCGCGCAGGTGGCGGTCCAGGGTCGAGAGGGGCGCGACCGCGACGCGGTGGAGGTTGCCGACGTCCAGGCTGTGGAGCCACAGGAGGATGCGGTCCGGGAGCACGCTCTCGTCGACGGGGCCGACGCCGGGCGACCCGATGGCGTGCCGGCACCAGTTCCGGAGATAGTCCGCCTCGGGGAACCGCTCGGCCATGCTCAGCGGGGCGGGCTCCGAGGCGAAGGCATCGGGCTCGCCGGCGGCAGCGTCGAGGTAGGCGTCCGCCTGGGCTTCCGCCGCGCTGACCGGGGGCGTGGGGGCGACGAGCTCGCGGACGAATCGGATGGCACCGGTGGCGGTGTCGACGACCGCGCGGGTCACGAACACCGCTGGCAGGGCGGCGTACCGGACGGAGGTGCCAACGGCACGGATGGCCTTGGTAGCGGCCGAGAGGGCGACGCGGAGGACGGAACGAAGCGACATTGGGATCCCCTTCCATGTGTCGAGGTTGCGACCGGGATAGCGTCTCCCTCGGCCCAGCAAGGCACAAAGGGGATTTCGGTGCCGGCGTGACGTGACGCCGACACGGGTTGCCCTCACGGGGTCGGGGCGCCGTGCTCCGCGTCCCAGGCGGCGACTTCCTCGGGGCGGGCCTGTCGCCAGAAATGCCTGTTGCGGTGGGACCGGACGACGATGCGGCCGCCTGTGGCCGTGCGCGTAAACCCGAGGGGGGCCGGCCCCCGCCACTCCCATTCCTTGTACGTGCGCGCGTCCAGCGCGGCCCGGCGCGCCTCGATGCCGGCGGGATCCACCAGGTCCATGGCCTCCGTCTCCGTCAGGCCGTGGAGGCGGCCGCCGCGCATGACGACGAACCTGGGCAGCTTCTCGAAACCGATCTGCAGGACGCCGTAGACGCCGCCCTCGACGGCCTCGGGGTAGCCGGCGTCATCGTCCCCGTAGTTCGCGATCATCGCCCCGCCCGGCGCCCGGCAGACGCCCGTCACGCGGTGCGTGAACTCCAACTCGTCGATCCCGTAGTCCCTCATCCCGTCCTCCTCCGCGCCGTTCGCACTTTGGGAAAGTAGCACTCCCGGCCGTTCCCGCAAGCATTCGAATGACGGTATGGTGAATTAATGGCTGAATCGATTTGCACCCAGACCCCGCCTAGTGGGTACAAATTGCTGCCTCGGCCCGTTCGTCCTGGTGTCAACTTTGGCTATCCTGACGTCAACTTTCGACTTTGCTTGCATCCTGGAACGCGAGTGCTGGGATGTCGTTCGCAATTCGGGAACGCCGGATTCGGAGGGATCATGGAAAGGGTCATCGGTTTCGGTATCCGGGAGAGCCAGGCGCGGCAGGTGTTCGAGAGCGTCCGGGGGCTCAAGAACTGCGCCGCCAAGCTGAGCGTCGGCAGGGAGATGGCATCGCGCTGGGCCCGGGAGCTCGGCGTCGAGATCCTCCCGCACGTGAACGGGCCCATCCGCCCCGAGCTGCGGAAGGTTTCAGACGCGGAGGTGCTGGCCGCGATCCTCGGGCCGCGGTCCTTGACGCAGGAAGCCCACCTGATCGGGCTCACGGCGGCCGGCCTCCTCAAAAGGCCCCGCGCCAGCGGCCTGCCCACGGCCCCTCCGTCCCGGGCCGCGTTCCGCGCCTCCCGCATGAGGAGGGCCGCGGCGTGAGCTGGCACCGCGACGACGTCGAGGCGCTCCAGCGCGAGGAGGCGGCCGAGGTCGTCTCCCCCGCGGCGGTCATCACCCGGCTCAAGCTCGCGGTCGCCGACGCCGGCAGCCTGAGCGCATTCGCCCGAACCGTGGGCTGCGCGAAGTCCAACGTCAGCGAGGCCTTGAGCGGCCGCCGCCAGCCCACTCCCGCCATCCTCACCGCGCTCGGGGTGCGCTGGGCCATCGTCACGGAGAACCGTCAGTGAGCACCCTCAGCCTGCACCCCGTCGACCAGCTCGCGCGCATGGAGGCGGCCGCCGTCGAGCTCCGCGCCATGATCGCCGCCGACCGCAAGGCCCGCGTCGGCAGCACCCATCACGCCATCGTCTCGCGCATGGACGACCGCGACATCGTCGTGATCGAGCCCTTGCCGGACCTGACCGAAGTCCTCGGTTGGCTGAGCGCCCCGCTTGTCGTCCTCGACACGGAGACGACGGGCCTGCACCCCCTGAACGGTGACCGCCTCATCAGCCTCGCGGTCCTGCCAGTCGGGCGCGACTACGGGCCCAAGGTCGAGCGGGCGATGCACGCCGCCTACCGGCTGATCGTCAAGCCTGACATGGCGATGAAGGACATCCCGGACTTGGTGGTCCTGCAGGCCTACATGCAGGCATACGGCGAGCGCGAGATCCTCGGATCCGTGGCGTGGCGGTTCCCGTACGGATCCTGCAGGAGTGGACCGGGCAGCCGCTGAAGGTGTGCTACCGCTGCATGGAGCGGGCCTGCGACCGCGGCCTGATCGAGTACGGCGTCTCGCTCCGTTGCGGTTGGATCGACGCGAAGGGCTACGAGCTCCTCGGCATGCCGGGTAAGACGTACCTCGACCTGAACGACGCCCGGCGCCTCGAACTGTACAAGCGCCTCCTCACCGAGGCGGGCCGGCCCGTGACGCTCGTAGCCCCTCCGCGGCAGCCGGCACCGCCGGCGCCGGAGCCATGCGCGTTCGTGAGCTTCTCGGTCGACATGATGGCCAGGGAGATCGTCGGTGGGACGCCAGCCCCGCAGCCGTGGACATTCACCGTCGAGGGGCTGCCCAACGGCTGGATCTACCGGAACGGCGAGCTCGTCCAGGAAAAGACGACCATCCCCGCCGAGGTCGAGGTCGAGGGCACCATCACGAACCTTATCTGGGGCGGGCGGTGATACCTGAGGACCGGATCCTGCGCGACGGCATCGTCACGTCCCGGAGCTTCCACTCCTGCGCCGGCTGTCCCCGGGGTTTCCTCCTGGCGCCCGGCGACCGCGTCCACATCCTCGTCGCGATCAGGGACGGCCGGTTCGAGACCGAGCACACCTGCGCCGACGAGGGCAGGGACTGCTGGCGGGCTTTCGGACTGCCGCTGCCGCCCGAACTCGGGCCGGACGAGCTCGCGTTCTGATGGACCTGGGCGCGGTCTGAACCCCGCGCCCAGGGTTACCGCCATCTGAGTCCAGCCGGTCGCATTTGCGGTCGGAGGAGTCGATGTCGATTCAGGCGGGCCTGCTATACGTCTCCTTGGCCCCCAAGGCGACGGACCTACAACTCGAACGCACACAGTAGTTCCGATCAACTCCAACCCTGAAAAACAATGCCGAATCCTCGGCGTCGCTTTTCATGGGGGCTGTGGTGCCAGACGAAGGGTGTGAACTACCGAACGAGAACAACGGGGCGTTGCCGGACTTCTTCGACCCCGACGGCGGGATCCGTCGGCGGACGCAGCAGGCCATGAACGACAGGCACGCCCAGGAGAAGCTCGAACGCGGGCGGGCGCTGAGGCGGGCACGGGATGCCCGCTACAGGGCCAAGCTGCGGGCGAGGCGGGACTGGGACCGGGCGAACCCCGGCATCCCGATGCCGCCGCCGCCCGCGCCTCCGGACCCCCAGCTCACGCTGGGGCTCTGAGCTCCTCAGGCTTCGTGTCGCTGAGTGCCATCGCGTCTATGACGGCGCTCAGCGACACGGGTCTGTAGCCCCAGACGTCCACCCCGACGTCGCAGGACTGCGTGGTCCCCGGCAGGCGCCAGTGGGTGTGCCCGTAGAGGTGCAGCGAGCCCCGAAACGCCCGCGGCCAGGACCGCATGGGGTAGTGGCACAGGACGAAGTGCCGGCCCTCGATCGCCGTCTCGTAGATCCCCTCGTGCTGCTCGGCCCACCCGAGCCTGCGGCTGCGCTTGTCGTGGTTGCCCACGATCAGGACCTTGCGCCCGTGCAGCCGGCGGAACACTCGCTCCGCGGCCTCGGCCGGGCCGAGCGCGAAGTCGCCGAGGTGGTAGACCGTGTCGCCGGGCGCGACGGTCGCGTTCCAGGCCTCGACCAGGCAGTCGTCGTGCTCTTGGATGCTGGCGAAAGGCCGCTTGCAAGCGTGCAAAATTCCGGCGTGGAGATGGTGGCTGTCCGCGGTGAAGAACGTGGCCATCGAGGCCTCCATGAAGGGAGGCCGGCGCGCGCAGCGTCACGTCCTCCTAGACGACGGGAAGGGCGGCGGGCGCGCGTTTGGGCATGGGGATCTCCGGGACGAATCGAGAGGCTAGCACGGGCGGGTTAAGGAATCCCTGGGCTCAGGCCGCTTTCGGTTGGCGGGGCGCGCGCTGGGTCCGGGGCGGTAGCACGGGCGCTGGCAAGCCGGACAGGGCCGCGCGCTCGGCCTCGTAGGCTTCCATCAGCGCGGCGACCCACCTGCCCATCCCCTCGGCCTTGAGGGCGACGTGCTGGGCGGTATCGTAGTGCAGCCGGGTCACCGTGGCCCGACGCTCGCGCAGGTCCTCGGCGCCGGCGATCTCGTGATCGAGGATGGCCGAGGCCGCGCCGCCGAGGCGACGGTCGGTGAGGTACGACGTCAGCGACCGCCGCACGTCGTGCAGCGTCCAGTGCCGGATCCCGTGCGCCCCTAGCAGGTCGACCAGCGGCCCCTTCCCCGTCGTCCCGGTGATGCGACGCCCGGACAGACGGTAGAGGAGTTGGTTCAAGGCGCCCGGGGATACGTGCCCTCCCCCGCGCTTGCTCGGGAACAGCCAGGCCGCGTCCTTCGCCCCCGACACCCGCCGCAGGGCCGCCCATGCCTCCGGCGGCAGCGGGAGCAGGTGCGCCCGCCGACTCTTCATGGCCGGGCCGTCCCACGCGACCGCGCGCCAGCCGGGCCCGGGCGCGCCCGCCTCGGCATCGAGGTCCGAGACCTGCGCCGGCGTCGTGCTGGCGACCTGCCCGGTCCGCTGCCCCGTGAGGACCACGAACCACAGCATGGCCAGGGCCCCGGCCCCGGTGGCGTGCTCGGTCTGGCCGAGGCTGCGATGCCGCTCCGCCAGGGCCAGCGTCCGTCCAAGCTCGGCCAGCGTCGGCGTGTGCGCACGCTTGCCCGGCGCGTACGTCACGTTCCACTGGTCCCGCCACATCGGCCAACGGTCGCGCGCCCTCGACAGGCCGCTGCGCCCCGAATGGTTGGCCCAGGCCCACTCCATCATCTCCTTGCCCTGGCGGACGCACCGCGCCGCGGCCGAGAGGGAGTTCGCCTCGACGATGTCGTCCCGGATCTCCTGCAGGATCTCGGGTCCGAGGTCGCGAACCAGCACGTGGCGCAGGCGGTCGTACTGGGGGTGGCGCAGGTAGGACGCGTACTGCCGGACGTAGCCGGGGGTGAGGGTCCGCGCCTTGTGCTCCAGGAAGATGTCGACGAGGTCGTGCCACTGCCAGGGGCCGCGGCGCCGGCGCTCCTCGTCCGACGGCACGGCGACCTCGTCCGGCCACGCCGCGTCCGCCGCCGCCTCCTCGTCCCCGGTCGCCGCCATGGCGTGCTCGAACACCTTGAGATCCAGCTTCGGGTCCCGGCCGTCCTTCAGGTCGAGGCGGGCCCGTGTCGCCGCCTCCCGCGCGGCCGCCACCGTGAGCGCGTTCACCGAGCCCAGCCGGACCGTCGACGCCCTGCCCCGCAGGTACCAGGTGGCGGCGAGGGGCGTGACGCGGAGCGTGAGGCCGACGCAGGCGGTGTCGCCCCACTCCACGCCGCGGCCCTCGACCTTGCTGCCGGCGACCAGGGCCCGGGCCCGCCTCACGTGGTCCGCCGTCAGCCTCGCCCGCTCCCGCGTGTAGCCGCCGCCCGCCATGCCCGCTCCCGTGACCGATACAACGGCGATACAACGGGCGGCGCGGCGCGCTGGCAAGCGGCCGCCGCGGCCAGGCGGTGGACAAGTCCTTGCGCAGGCTGGGTTTCAGGGGCGTGGTTAACCGGCTCATGACCCGCCCGGGAGCGTGTCAATCAGCCTTCCAAGCTGAATACCCGGGTTCGATTCCCGGTACCCGCTCCACCCCCCTTCTGCCCATCGCCTCGCCCGTCCTGGATGGCGCTTGCCTTCGCGTGTAGGCTGGGTCGGCGCGCGAGGAAGCCGAGGATCCGCCCATGAAGGTGTCAGCCGACCTGTGCATCGTGCCGATGGGCGTCGGCCCGTCGGTGTCGCCCTATGTCCGCGAGATCAAGGCGATCATCGAGGCGAGCGGGCTCGATGCCACGATGCATCCGAACGGCACCAACATCGACGGCGAACTCGCCGACATCTGCGCGCTGGCCGAGAAATGCGAGGCGCGGCTCGCCGAACTCGGCGTGCAGCGGACCTTCTTCACGCTGATCTTTTCGACCCGGCGGGACAAGGTCCAGACCATGGCCGACAAACTCGCTGCCGTTTCTTAATCCCTGCGGCCCTCTGACTTTGATCGTTACGGCGTCTGCCGCGTTCACGCAGCAACGATGGTGCGGCGGGAGACGGTCATGGACCAAGCAGGCAGCCAGGACGACCGGGCCCGGAAGGTCACAATCGAACCCTACGAGGGGCCGGCCGGTGGGTGGGGCTCGGCACGCTCTCTCCTCGAGATCCTGACGCGGGAAGGCGTGCCGATCACCGGCACGGCGCTGCTGACCAAGCAAAACAAGCCCGGCGGCTTCATGTGCACGTCCTGCGCCTGGGCGAAGCCCGCCAAGCCGCTGGCCTTCGAGTATTGCGAGAACGGCGCCAAGGCGACGGCCTGGGAACAGACCCGCCGCCGCGCGACACCCGACCTCTTCGCCGCGCACACGGTGAGCGACCTTCTGACGTGGAGCGATTACGCCCTCGAGGAAGCCGGGCGCCTCACGCACCCGATGCGCTACGATCCGGCCACGGACCGCTACCGCCCCTGCACCTGGGAGGACGCCTATGCCGAGATCGGCCGCGAGCTGAAGGCGCTGAAACCGAAATCGGTGGTGTTCTACGCCTCCGGCCGGGCCTCGCTCGAATCGAGCTACATGTGGGCGCTGCTCGCCCGGCTCTACGGCAACAACAACCTCCCCGATTCCTCGAACATGTGCCACGAGCCGACCTCGGTGGCGCTGCCGCAATCCATCGGCTCGCCGGTTGGCACGGTGCGGCTGGAGGATTTCGAGGAAACCGACCTGCTCTTCTTCTTCGGCCAGAATGTCGGCTCGAACGCGCCGCGGATGCTTCATCCGCTGCAAGAGGCCCGCAAGCGCGGCGCCTCGATCATCACCTTCAATCCGCTTAAGGAGCGGGGCCTGGAGCGCTTCACCGATCCGCAATCACCGACGGAGATGCTGACTCGGTCCTCCACGCGGATCTCGACCCAGTACCATCAAGTGAAGGCGGGCGGGGACCTCGCCGCCATCACCGGTCTGTGCAAGGCGCTGTTCGCGGCCGACCGCCACGCGCGGGCCGCCGGGAAGCCGGGGGTTCTCGATCATGCCTTCATCGCCGAGCACACGCACGGCCTGGAGGCGTTCGAGCAGTTCTGCGACGAGCAGGAATGGCCCGCGCTGGAGAAGCGCTCCGGCCTCAGCCGCACTGCCCTGGAAAGCGCCGCCGCCGTCTACGCCCGCGCGAAGGCGACGATCGGCGTTTACGGGATGGGGCTGACGCAGCATCGGCGGGGCACCGAGACGGTGCGCATGCTCGCGAACCTGCTCCTGCTGCGCGGGAACATCGGCAAGCCCGGCGCCGGCATCTGCCCGGTGCGCGGCCATTCGAACGTGCAGGGCCAACGGACTGTCGGCATCACCGAGAAGCCGGAACTGGCGCCCAACGACAAGCTGCGCGAGCTCTACAATTTCGAGCCGCCGCAGGAGAAGGGCCTCAACACGGTGGAGGCCTGCGAGGGCGTCCTCGACGGCAGCGTCCGCGCCTTCATCGGGCTCGGCGGCAACTTCCTGCGGGCGGTGCCGGATACGGGCGTCATGGAGCCGGCGTGGCGCAAGCAGCGCCTGACCGTACAGATCGCGACCAAGCTCAACCGCTCACACCTCGTGAACGGCGAAGTCGCCTACCTCCTGCCCTGCCTCGGCCGGATCGAGATCGACCGGCAGGCCACAGGGCCGCAGGCGGTGTCGATGGAGGATTCCACCGCGCGCTTCCACGGCTCGAAGGGCGCCGCCGACCCGGTGAGCCCGCAACTGCGCTCCGAGCCCGCCATCATCGCCGGCATCGCCAAGGCGACCCTGCCGCCGAACCCGCGCATCGATTGGAACGCCTGGGTCGGCGACTATTCCCTGGTGCGCAAGGCCATCGAGGCGACCTACCCCACCGTCTTCCACGATTTGAACGGGCGGATGTTCGATCCGGGCGGCCTCGCCAAGCCCCTCCCCGCCCGTCAACGGCGCTGGGAGACCGAGAACGGCAAGGCGAATTTCGTGGTGCCCGGCGGTTTGGAGGCCGACCCGGATCTGCCCGAGCGCGGCGGCGACGTGCTCGACCTCATCACCCTGCGGTCGAACGACCAGTTCAACACCACGATCTACGGCTACCACGACCGTTTCCGGGGCATCGACGGCACCCGCGACGTGCTGTTCATGAACCGGGCAGACATCGCCCGCCTCGGCCTGCGCGACGGGGCGAAAGCCGCCGTCGTGACCGTGAGCGACGATGGGGTGAACCGGCGGCTCGGCGGCCTGCGGGTCGTGGCCTACGACATCCCGGAGGGGAATTGCGGAGGCTACTACCCCGAGATGAACGTGCTGCTGCCCCTCTGGCATTACGATGCTCAGAGCAAGACGCCCGCCGCCAAGTCGATTGCCGTGAAGGTGATCGCCGAAGCGTGAGCACCGCAGGCCGGGAGGCTGGCGCGCGGCGCCGGCCTCCGGCATGGATCGGCCATGAACGAAACGACACAGGTCGCGGGCGCCCCCGTGCCGGATCAACGGCTGCGCGACTTCCTCGACCGGCTGGGGCGCACGGAACCCCTCGCTGCGCCGGGACTCGATCTCGCCCGCCTCGATTGCGGCCGCGATGCCCTGTCCTCGCAGGGTGACGACGCCCCCTGGCGCGACGCCGAGAGCGGCGGCCTCGCCCTCACGGGCGCGGACCTCTCACGGGCGCGGCTGGACGATGCCGACCTCGGCGGCGCGAACCTGCGCCGGGCGAAGCTCGCGGGGGCCGTGGGACGCTCGGCGCGCTTCGCCGGGGCGATCCTCGAAGAGGCGGACCTCACCGAGAGCGACCTCTCCGGCGCGGATTTCACCCATGTCGTCGCCGGCCAGATCAGCCTGTCGCAGGCGATGCTGGAGGATGCGCGGTTCGGCGGCGCGGCGATGCGCTTCGCCGACTTCTCCGAAGCGTTGCTCGACGGGGCCGACTTCACCCGCGCCGACCTGTGGGGCACCGACTTCACCGGGGCGGACGCCGATGACACCGTGTTCCGCGACGCGCGGCTCGACGAGGCCAAGCTCAAGGACGCGAACCTGACCCACGCGGATTTCGAGGGCGCCAGCCTGACGAAGGCAGTGCTGACGGGATCGCGGCTGCGCGGGGCCTCCTTCACCGGGGCGAAGCTCGACGGGGCCGACTTTTCCGGCACCGACCTGTCGGACACGAACCTCGTCCGCCTCAACCTCGCGACCTGCCGCCTGCGGCACGCCCGGTTCTCCGGAGCATGGCTCAACGGCACCCGGATGCATGTCGAGCAACTGGGCGGCGCCGTGGGCGAGGAGGTGGCGGGCGACTTCGCCGCCGCGCAGGCGAGCTACCTCGCCCTCGAACAGAACTGGAAGAGCATCGGCGATCAGGACGGGGCGAGCTGGGCCTACAAGCGCGGCCGGCGGATGGGCCGCCACCATGCCGGCGCGCAGGCGAAGGCGTCCTGGGCCGCGCGGAACTGGCGGGGCGTGACCCGCCACGGCTACCGCTGGATCGCCGACCGCTTCGTGGAATGGCTGTGCGACTATGGAGAGAGCCTGTCGCGCATCACCCGCGCCTTCGTCCTGCTGATCGGCGTCTTCGCCGTGCTCTATGGGATGACCGGCGGGCTCATCATCCTCGAAGGGCCGGAGGCCGGGCCGACCTACAACCCCCTCGACCTGATGAGCTACAGCGCCCTTAACATGATGACGGCGAACCCGCCGGAGATCGGCCTGAAACCCACGGGGCGCGTCACCAACCTCCTCGTCGGCATCGAGGGCGCGGTCGGCATCATCCTAATGGGTCTGTTTGGCTTCGTCCTCGGCAACCGCCTGCGGCGGTAAGGCTCACTCGGGCGAGCCGAGGCGGTCGATCACCAGATTGAGGTCCCGGCGCAGGTTGCGGATCTCGGGCTCGCTCATTTCGAGCTGGCACATCACCGTTTCGCGCACGGTGGCGGCCTCAACCCGCAGCTCCCGGCCCTGGTCCGTCAGGCCGATCTCGACCTCGCGCTCGTCGCTCTGCCGCCGGGTGCGCAGCAGGAAGCCCGCGCTTTCCAGGCGCTTGAGCACGGGGGTGAGCGTCCCGGAATCGAGGCGCAGCCGCCGGCCGATCTCGGAGACGGTCACGCCGTCCTGCTCCCACAGGACGAGGAGCACGAGATATTGCGGGTAGGTGACGCCCAGCCGTTCGAGCAGCGGCCGGTACGACTTCGTCATGCGATGCGCAGCCGCGTAGAGCGCGTAGCAAAGCTGGTTGTCGAGGCGCAGCGATTCCGTAACGGACGGATGGTCGATCGTCTCTGCCGTGTCCGCCATCGTGAACGCTCGTCCAATACTCTACGTCGGCCGTTCCGCCCGGCTTCGTGCCGGCTGCATCGACAGCCTTAGCACATTGTCGGGAAATCGCATGCGTGGGCTGGACGCATGAGAGACTTCACACCGCATCGTTCCGGGGACGATGCAGATATCAGGCCTACAACGCCGCGAGGCTATCGAGGAAGCCCCGTTCGTCCTCCAGGGTGCGTAGATCGAGCAGGACTGTATCATCCTTGATGCGTCCGATGATTGGCACGGGCGCGCCGCGTAGTCTCTCGGCGAGGCGGCGGCAGCGGCCGCCCGTGCTGCGCGAGCGGCCCTCCGCCTCGGGTGTCAGGACCAGGGCGGCGCTGGGCAGGGTCTCGACCGGCAGGGCGCCGGAGCCGATCTGGCTCATCGTCTCCGTGACCGCCACGCCAGCGTGGCCCCGCAGCCGCTCCGCGACCTCGGGGGCGAGGCGTTCGGCCTGCGCAGCGATGTCCGCCCGCTCCCGCGTGAGCAGCCGCAGCGTCGGCAGTTCCTCGCGCAGCCGTTCCGGGTGGAGGTAGAGGCGCAGCACCGCCTCCAGGGCCGCGTAGGTCATCTTGTCGACCCGCAGGGCGCGCTTAAGTGGGCTCTTGCGGATGCGGGCCAGGAGATCCTTCCGCCCGGCCACGATCCCGCATTGCACCGCGCCGAGGAGCTTGTCGCCGCTGAAGGTCACGACATCGGCCCGCGACAGGGCCGCGCTCACGGTCGGCTCCGGGGGCAGGCCGTAGGCGGCGAGGTCGATCAGGCTCCCGCTGCCCAGATCCTCCGCCAGCGGCACGCCGCGCTCGCGGCACAGGGCGTGGAGCGCATCCGGATCGGGCTGTGCGGTGAAACCGCTGATGGCGTAGTTGCTTGGGTGCACCTTCATCGCGAGACCGGTGGCGGGGCCCATCGCCTCCGCGAAGTCGCGCAGGTGCGTGCGGTTGGTGGTGCCGACTTCCCGCAGCTTGCAGCCGGCGCGGACCATCACATCCGGCACGCGGAAGGAGCCGCCGATCTCTACGAGTTCGCCGCGCGAGACCACGACCTCCTTGCGCATGGCGAGCGCGTTCAGCACCAGCAGCACGGCGGCGGCGTTGTTGTTGACGACGATGGCCGCCTCGGCCCCTGTGATCCGGCAGATCAGCCGCTCGATATGGTCGTCGCGCTCCCCCCGCTGTCCGGTGGCAAGGTCGAATTCGAGGTTCGTCGCCTGGGTCATCACCGCCGTGACGGCCTCCGCCGCCGAGCGCGGCAGCAGGGCGCGGCCGAGATTGGTGTGCAGCACCGTGCCGGTCAGGTTGAAGACCGGCCGCAGCGACGGCTCCCGCTCCGCCGCCAGCGCCTCGCCGCAGCGCGCGAGGATCGCCGCCTCGTCCCCCGCGGACGTCTCGCCGGAGCGGATCCGCGCGAGATCGCCCCGGATCGCATCCGTCAGGGCGCTGCGCCCGAAGGATTCGGCGAGCGACTGGCCGTCCGGGTGGGCGAGCAGCCGCTCGACGGAGGGGATCCGGCGCTTCTCCGGCGCGGCGACTGGGAGAACGTGCGTCATCGGGCAAGGACATAATGGGTCCGCCGGGGGACGCCAGGGTGCCGCGCCCATCGGCCACCTTTCTCCCGTTCCGATTTCCGACCAGATCGCCCTGCACACGCCAGGTTGAAACAACCGGAGGAGATCGTTCCGTGAAGAAGACCGCCCTCGCCCGAGCGTCCGCTCTCGCCCTCGTCCTCTTCGGCGCGGGCTACGGCGCCGCCCAGGCCGAGACGATCACCAAGAACCGCTTCGGCTGCCACGCGCAGGAGGTGACGGAGCGTCTGTTCCAGCTCGTCCAGGCGGGCGACGAGAGCGGCTTCGGTCAGCTCCTGCGGGCGAGCCTCGGCTCGGGCGAGTGCCGGAACTGGAAGACCGGGGAGGAGGTGACGATGCAGAACCGCACGATTGGCTATGCCTGCCTCCTCCCCAAGGAGAGCGGGAGCAAGTGCTACTGGACGCCGCTCAGCGCCATCGAAGGCGACAAGTGATCCCTCGCTGCCCCGCCTGACGCCTCGTTGAGGTGGCAGGCAGCGAAGTGGCCGCGCCCCACGGGGTCGAGCGCGGGCACCTCCGTGCGACAGCGGTCGAAGGCGTAGGGGCACCGGGTGTGGAAGCGGCACCCGGGCGGCGGCGCGATGGGGCTCGGGACATCGCCCTTCAGGACGATGCGGGTCCGCGCCGCCCCCGGCTCCGGCACGGGCACCGCCGAGAGGAGCGCCTGCGTGTAGGGATGCTTCGGCGCCGTGAACAGCTCCCGGCGCGGCCCGATCTCGACGATCTTGCCGAGATACATCACCGCCACCCGGTGGGTCATATGCTCCACGATGGCAAGGTCGTGCGAGATGAACAGCAGGGCGAGGTTGAGCTCGCGCTGCAGGTCGCCGAGCAGGTTGACGATCTGCGCCTTCACCGAGACGTCGAGCGCCGAGACCGCCTCGTCGCAGATGATGAGGTCCGGCTCGGCCGCCAGCGCGCGGGCGATGCCGATGCGCTGGCGCTGGCCGCCGGAAAACTCGTGCGGATAGCGCCCCAGCGCCTCGCGCGGCAGGCCGACCCGCTCCATCAGGGCCGCGAGGCGGCTTTCCATGTCCGCCCTGTTCCGGGCGAGGCCGAAATTGCGGATCGGTTCGGCAAGGATCGCCCGCACCCGCATGCGCGGGTTGAGGGACGAGAACGGGTCCTGGAACACCATCTGGATGCGGCGGCGCAGGGGCCGCAGCGCCCCGTCCGACATCTCGTCAATCCGCGTACCGCCGAGGACGACCTGCCCCGCCGTCGGCCGGTAGAGCCGCATCAGTGCCTTGGCGACGGTGGACTTGCCGCAGCCGGATTCCCCCACGAGCGACAGGGTTTCGCCCCGCGCCACGGTGAAGGACAGGCCGTCCACCGCCTTGAGCACCTTCTTGTCGCGGCCGAACAGGCCGCCCCCGAGGGCGAAATGCTTCTTGAGGTCGTTGACCTCCAAAAGGGTCTCAGGGGTGCCGCTCATGCCGCGAGCGCGTCCTTCGGCGCGAAATGACAGGCGGCGAGATGCGCCGGCCCCTTGCGTTCGAGGGCCGGGGCCGCCTTCCGGCAGATCTCCGCGACCTGCGGGCAGCGCCCGGCGAAGACGCAGCCTTCGATGCGGGTCTTCAGGCTCGGCACCATACCGGGGATCTCGGCGAGGCGCCCGGTCTCGCCGTGCTCGGCGGAGCCGAGGCCGGGCACCGCCCCCATCAGGCCGCGCGTGTAGGGATGCCGCGGATTGCGGAACAGGTCCGTCACCGCCGCCTCCTCGACCTTGCGGCCCGCGTACATGACGACCACCCGGTCCGCGACCTCGGCCACCACGCCGAGATCGTGGGTGATGAGCATGATCGCCGCGCCGACTCGGTGCTTCAGGTCGCGCATCAGGTCGAGGATCTGCGCCTGGATCGTCACGTCGAGGGCCGTGGTCGGCTCGTCGGCGATCAGGAGCTTCGGCGAGCAGGCGAGCGCGATGGCGATCATCACCCGCTGGCGCATGCCGCCGGAGAGCTGGTGCGGGTATTCCCGCACCCGGCGCTTCGGCTCGGGAATGCCGACCAGAGTCAGCATTTCCACCGCTCGCTCCTCCGCCTGCGCCCGGCTGAGGCCCTGGTGCAGGCGCAAGGTCTCGCCGATCTGCCGCCCGACCGTGAGGACGGGGTTCAGGCTCGTCATCGGCTCCTGGAAGATCACGCTGATGTCGTTGCCGCGGATTTTGCGCATCTCCTTGTCGGAGAGGTCGAGCAGGTTCGTGCCCTGGAAGCGGATCGCCCCCGCGATGGCCGCCGGAGGCTCCGGCAGGAGCCGCAGGATGGACATGGACGTCACGGACTTGCCGCAGCCGGATTCGCCCACGATGGCCAACGTCTCGCCCGCGCCGATGGCGAAGGACACACCGTCCACCGCCCGGTTCACCCCCTCAGGGGTACGGAAATGGACTTGAAGGTTCTCGATGGAGAGGAGCGGTGCCTCGTTCATGCGCTGCACCTCACACTTCCTTGGCCATGCGGGGGTCGAGGGCATCGCGAAGCCCGTCGCCGACGAGGTTCACCGCTAGGACGGTGAGGGACAGGGCGATGGCCGGGAACAGGATGATGTAAAACTTCACCTGCCAGAGGGCCCGGCCCTCGGCCATGATGTTCCCCCAGGTCGGCACCGAGGGCGGCACGCCCGCGCCGATGAAGGAGAGGATCGCCTCCGTGATCATCGCCGAGGCGCAGATATAGGTCGCCTGCACGGTCATCGGCGCCAGGGTGTTGGGCAGGATGTGCCGCCAGATGATCGCCGGCATCCGCGTGCCCGTCGTCACCGCCGCCTCGACATAGGGCTGCTCGCGCAGGGACAGCACCACGCCGCGCACGAGGCGGGCGACGCGGGGAATCTCCGCGATGGTGATGGCGATGATGACGTTCTGCACCGAGCCCCGCGTCAGCGCCATGAGGGCGATGGCGAGCAGGATCGGCGGGATCGACATCATGCCGTCCACGATGCGCATGACGATGCCGTCGAGCCTGCGCACCATCCCCGAGACGAGGCCGATGGCGAGCCCGCCGATGGAAGCCAGCACCGCCACCGAGAAGCCGACGAGCAGCGAGACCCGCGCCCCGTAGATGACGCGGGAGTAGATGTCCCGGCCGAGCATGTCGGTACCGAACCAGTATTGCGCGGAGGGCAGCCGGGTGCGCTTGGCCGGGGCGAGCGCGGTCGGATCGACCGTGCCGAGCCACGGCGCCAGCAGCGAGGCGACGAGGATGACGGTGAGGATGACCCCACCCACCACCACGGTCGGGTAGCGGCGGATGAACCGCCAGACCGGCCCCCGCGCCTTACGCGGGGGGATGACGTCGGGGAGCGGAGCGGCCACGGCCGGGGCGGCGGCGTCCATGTGGGGAACGATCGTCGCGCTCAATAGCGGATCCTCGGATCGAGTATCGTGTAGAACAGGTCGATGGCGAGATTGACCAGCACGTAGATGAAGCTGAACAGCAGTACGACGCCCTGGATGACCGGGTAGTCACGCCGCAGGATCGCATCCACCGTCAGCCGCCCGAGGCCGGGGATGGCGAAGACGGTCTCCGTCACCACCGCGCCGCCGATGAGCAGGGCGATGCCGATGCCGATCACGGTGACGATGGGCACCGCCGCGTTCTTCAGCGCGTGGACGAACAGCACGTTGTGCTGGGCGAGACCCTTGGCGCGGGCGGTGCGCACGTAATCCTGGCTCAGCACGTCGAGCATGGTCGCCCGCGTCACCCGCGCGATGAGGGCGATGTAGACGAGGCCGAGCGTCACCGAGGGCAGGATCAGGTTCGAGAGCCAGGGCCACAGGCCCTGAGACAGGGGCGTGTAGCCCTGCACCGGCAGCCAATTGAGCTGGAGGGCGAAGACATAGGCGAGGATATAGCCCACCACGAAGACCGGCACCGAGAAGCCGGCCACTGCGAGGCCCATCACCATACGGTCGATGAGGCTTCCCGCCTTCCAGGCCGCGAGCACACCCAGCGGCACCGCCACGACGATGGCGAAGACCAGCGTGACGCACATCAGTGAGACCGTGGGCTCGACCCTCTGCCCGATCATGGTGGTGACGGGCAGGTTGGTGAAGATCGAGAGGCCGAGGTCCCCGTGGAGGATCCGCCACCCCCACTCGCCGAAGCGGACGAGGAAGGGCCGGTCGAGGCCGAGCGACGCGCGAATGCGCTCGATATCCGCAGGCGTCGCCTGATCGCCCGCGATGATGGCGGCCGGGTCGCCGGGGGAGAGGTAGAGGAGGCTGAAGACGAACAGCCCCACCACCGCCATCACCGGAATCGTGGCGAGGATCCGCCTGCTGATATAGCCGAGCATCGGAACCTCAGGCCTTCGAGACGCCCCAGACGAAGGGGAGCGGCCCCTTCACGATGCCCTCGACGTTCTTGCGCCACGCTTGGTAGCCGAGGAAGAAGCCGGTCGGCGCGTAGACCACGCCGTCGAGGGCGGCGGCGTTCGTCTTGTCGATGGCCACCTTCTCGGACGCCTCGTCCGGCGCATCGAACCATTCGGCGATGCCCGATTCCACCGCCGGGATCGTCGGCCAGCCGAACCACGCCTTGTCGCCGTTGGCCCGCACCGCCGGGTAGCCGGCCGGGTTGATGGCGTCCGCGCCCGCGTGCCACGTGTGGAACATGTTCCAGCCGCCCTGCGCGATGGGCGCCTTGGAGGCGCGGCGGGTGCCCACCGTGCCCCAGTCGGTGGCGACGAAATCGACGTTGAAGCCGATCTGCTTCAGGAGGTCGGCGGTGATGTCGCCCTGCGCCTTGGTGATCGGCTGGTCCTGCGCCACGACGCAGACCACTTTCTCGCCCTTGTAGCCCGCCTCCTTGAGCATCTTCTTGGCGGTCTCGATGTCGCCCTTGCCGACCTTCGCGCCGCCCGCCTCGCTGTAGAGCGGCGTGCCCGGGGTGAAGAAGCCGGGCAGCGGCTTCCACAGGGCCTCGTCGTCGCCGACGATGGCGCGCATGTAATCCTCCTGGTTCATGCCCACGAGGACGGCCTGCCGGATCTTCGGATTGTCGAAGGGCGGGAGCAGATGGTTCATCCGGAACGAGCCGACATTGCCCAGCGGGTCGGCGATGTCGACGCGGATGTCCTTGTTCTTGCGCAGGAGCGGAACGAGGTCGGGGATCGGGTTCTCCCACCAATCGACCTCGCCGTTCTGGAGCGCCGCCGAGGCGGTGGCGGCGTCGGGCATGATCACCCATTCCACCCGGTCGATCAGCATCCGCTTGCCGCCCGCGAGCCAGGAGGCCGGCTCGTCGCGGGGCTTGTAGTCCTTGAAGGTCTCGAAGGCGGCGCGTGCGCCGGGCACCCACTCGTTCTTCAGGAACTTCATCGGCCCGGAGCCGACATATTCGGTGATCTGCGTGAACGGGTCGGTCTTTGCGATCCGCTCCGGCATGATGAACGCGCCGGGGACGTTGGTCTTGCCGAGCGCGAACAGAAGCTTCGGGAAGGGCTTCCGCAGGCGCCAGCGGAAAGCGGTGTCGTCCACGGCGGCGAGTTCGTCCTGGATAGCCTTGATCATCACGCCGATCGGATCGCGCGCCATCCAGCGGTTGAGGCTCGCCACCACATCCTTGGCCAGGACCGGCTCGCCGTCGTGGAATTTCAGGCCGGGGCGGAGCTTGAAGGTCCAGGTGAGGCCATCGGGGCTCATCTCCTCCGAGCCGACCATCTGCCGCTGCGGCTTCAGGTTGGCATCGACGCCGTAGAGCATGTCCCAGACCATCGCGCCGGCATTCCGCACCACGTACTGGGTGCCCCAGACGGGATCGAAGTTGGCGAGGTTGGATTGCGGCACGAAGCGCAGGACCTTGGCGTTCTGCGCGAGCGCCGGGGTGGCGAGACGGGGAGCCGCGAGGCCGGCGGCGCCGAGGGCGGCGGAAGTCTTCAGGAAGGTCCTGCGGTCCATCATCGTCTCCAAGCCGGGGCTGGCCGCCCCATCGAGCAGCCCCCGGAGGGCATCAATCGTTCGTTGGACTCGCGCGGCACACGGTGCCGGGATGGCCGGCGCTCGATGGCGAGCCCGTATCCGCGCGACGGTCGGTGAGGCTCCGGGATCACCGGGCTCGGACGGGATCGTTGCAAGCGCTGGGCCACCCTCGCCGTGCTCTCCATCCGCATGACCAACGGATGAGCAGCTTATTATCTGGGCAGCCGGCGTCTAGTTATGTTCGCGAAATGGCGTTGGAGAGAATAACTTTCTCCCACAGGCTCGTTCGGCACGGGCGTTGCCTCAGGGAAAGGCACGATATCCAAAATTCGAGAGAAACTCGATGAAGCGACGCACGGTGATCACGGGTGCCGGCGCCCTGCTGGCGGGAGCCATCGCACGCCCCGCCCTGGTGCGGGCGGCGAGCGCCTCCACCCTCCGCTTCGTGCCCTACGCCGACTTGGCGCTGCTCGATCCGATCATCACCACGAACTACGTCACGCGCACGCACGCGCTGATGGTGTTCGACACCCTGTACGGCCTCGATTCGTCCTATCGCGCGCAGCCGCAGATGGTGGCGGGCCACAGGGTCGAGGATGGCGGCCTCACCTGGCGGCTTACCCTGCGCGACGGGCTGCTCTTCCACGACGGCACCCCCGTCCTGGCCCGCGACGCGGTGGCGAGCCTGAAGCGCTGGGGCCAGCGCGATTCGTTCGGCAGCGCGCTGTTCGCGGCGGTGAACGAACTCACCGCCCCCACCGACAAGGAATTGCTGTTCCGGCTGAAACGCCCCTTCCCGCTCCTGCCGGAGGCGCTGGCGAAGCCGGTCTCCTACGTGCCGGTCATCATGCCCGAGCGGCTGGCCGCCGTGCCGCCGACCCAGGCCGTCACCGAGATGATCGGCAGCGGCCCCTTCCGCTACGTGGCGCAGGAGCGGGTGCCGGGCTCCCTCAACGTCTATCGCCGATTCGAGGGCTACAAGCCCCGCGAGGGCGGCACGGCGAGCTTCACCGCCGGCCCGAAGATCGCGCGGTTCGACCGGATCGAATGGCGCACCATCCCCGATGGCTCGACCGCCGCCGGCGCCCTGCGCTCGGGCGAGATCGACTGGTGGGAGCAGCCCCTCGTGGACCTCGTGCCGGCCCTCTCGCGGCAATCGGACATCAAGGTCGCGCTCATCGAGACCACGGGGCTGATCGGCCAGATCCGCCTGAACCACACGCAGCCGCCCTTCGACAACCCGGCCATCAGCCACGCGGTGCTGACGGCGGTGGACCAGGGCGAGATGATGGACGCGGTAGCCGGGACCGACCCCGCCATCCGCCGCGGCCCCTGCGGGATCTTCACACCCGGCGGCCCGATGGCCTCGGATGCCGGCATGAAGGCCCTGACCGGTCCCCGCGACCTCGCCGCCTCGAAGCGCGCCCTGGAAGCGGCGGGCTACAAGGGCGAGAAGGTGGTGCTGCTCGCCGGCACCGACGTGCCACGCATCTCCGCGATCTGCGAAGTGATGGGCGATGTCTGCCGAAAGCTTGGGCTGAATCTCGATTACGTCGCCACCGATTGGGGCACGGTGAACCAGCGCATCCTGAATGCGAAGCCCATCGACCAGGGCGGCTGGTCGATGTTCGGGGTCTTCTCGGGCGGGCTCGACCAGCTCTCGCCGGCCTACCACCTCGCCGCGCGGGGCAACGGCCGGTCGGGCATCCCGAGCTGGCTGACGGACGCGCCCATCGAGGACCTACGCAACGCGTGGTTCCAGGCCCCGGACCTGCCCGCGCAGCAGGCGCTCGCCGCCAAGATTCAGGCGCGGGCGCTGGAGGTCGGCGCCTACCTGCCCTGCGGCCAGTACTTCCAGCCTTCGGCCTATCGCAGCGACCTCGACAACATGCTCACTGGGCTGCCGCTCTTCTGGAACGTGAGCCGCGCCGGCTAGAACCAAATCCCCTCCGGCGGATTGCCCCAGCCGGAGGATGACATGGCCGATCTGTCCCAAGAGCCGAAGCACGTGAACGTCTCGGATCCGAGCGCCGCCGCCTATTGGGCGCGGCGCTTTCAGGTGCCCGTCGAGGCGGTCATCGCCGCCGTCCGCGAGGTCGGCAACGATCCGTCCGCTGTCGCCGCCCATCTCGGCCTGCCATGGCCTTACGAGGCCAGCGGCATCGTGTAGACGGGAGACCTGATCGTGCGGATCACCACGCGCTTGGCGGCGACGGCCCTCCTCGCCGTCCTGGCCGCGCCCTCCCCGGCCTGGGCCTGGGGTGTGCCGGGCTGCATCAACCTCCCGGAATACGAGCGGGCGCTGGGCGCCCTCGAGGGGATGCCGGGCCCCTGCAACATGAGCGTCGAGGAGGCACGCCGCATCGTGGCTGCCCAGGGCAACCGGCCGGGGGGCCTACTCGGCCGGATCATCGGTGGATCGCCCCCGCCCGTCGCCGACCCATACCCTTCTGAACGCGAGTTTGGCCATCGCAACAAAGCCGTGAATCGGTGATACGTCCCCCCGCTCGACGAGTACGAGGAGCATGAGGGAAACGCGATGCTGATGACCGTGGTGTACGTCATTGCCGTGCTGACGGCGTTGGACATGTCGGGCGTGGCGTTCCGCTGGGCCACCAACAAGCTGTCCCGGTAACGGCGCGATCATTCCAAAGCGAGTGAGGGCGGTGACGATGCCTTCACGACTGACGTGTTACCGTTGCGCATGAACAGCATCGCCGCCCAAATCGTCCAGATGCAGGCCGGAAGCTTCTCGCAGTCCGTCGGGACGGCGGTGGCGCGGCAGCAGATTGACGCGCAGAAATCCGTTGCCGACATGGTGGCTCAGACGGCCAATGCGGCCTCGCCCCCGGCCCCCCCCGGCCAGGGCCAGCTTCTGGACATCCGCGCCTAGGCGCGCGGCCGATCCTCAGGTCTTCTTCCGGCCGCACCCACCATCCGCCGCATGGGCGTTGATGTTCTCGGGCAGCAGGCCGGGAAAACGCGCCTCGATCTCCTCTCAGCGGGACTAGTTGCGCACCTCGAAGCCGTGGCGCTCGCTACGGATCAAGACAGCCAATCCCAGGACGGCGTGTCCAGCGTGAGCCTTCGGGGCGGAGGTGTGGTAGCTCGGCGTTGGCGCAAACGGCCGCGATGCTCAGCCCCTTCCCTCGCCTCACGGATTCCTCTGCGCAGGAGACGCCATGACCAGCCGAACCGGGCAATGCCATTGCGGCGCGGTGCAGTTCGAGGTGACGCTCGCCGAGGGCTTCAGCACCATCCGCCGCTGCACCTGCTCCTATTGCCGGATGCGCGGAGCGGTCGTGGCCTCGGCGGCGATGGGAAGCATCCGCATCACGCAGGGCGAGGACGCGCTGACCAGCTACCGGTTCAACACCGGAACGGCGCAGCACTTCTTCTGCTCACGCTGCGGGATCTACACGCACCACCAGCGCCGATCCAACCCACACCTGTACGGCGTGAACGTCGCCTGCCTCGATGGCGTCAGCCCGTTCGATTTCGCCGAGGTTCCGGTGGTGGATGGCGTCAATCACCCGAGCGACACCGGGCAGACGACCCGACGTGTCGGCACGCTGCGCTTCGATCCGGGCGTCGAAGTGGAATAAGCGAGAAAGGTGGGCCCCAGGGCCGAAGCCCTGGGTTCTGTTTCTACGGCTGCCCTGCCGCAAGATGCTTACGCCGCGAGGCGGGCATCCATGACAACGTTATCGTTGGCATTTAGAGTTTTGGTCAGGTGCCCGGAACAGGGGTTGCCTGCGCCAGACCGGTCGAGTCCTTACCGAAAGTCGCATCTTATCCTGCCGAAACAGGGTAGAACTCGCGATCCCTTTACCGTCCAGTCGATCCTGTTTCGCCCCCAGCAGAAGCACCCTGTCAGCGCGCGGCCCACATCGTCGGGCGCTCGCTCTGCCCCGCACATGGTCCGGGACAGGATGCTTATGGTGGAGGCGCCGGGTACCGCCCCCGGGTCCTGAAACGTTATTACGAATCGGTCGTCAACCTCACGGTCAATATAAGCCCTTCGAGGCGGCCGGTCCATTCCCCCTGCAAGGATTTGAGTGCAATCCGCACCGCTACGAGGCGGCGTCGATGGCGAACTCCATCCCGCGTCCGGGGCCCTGATCGCTGTAATCCGCGAGCATGAGGCCACGCTCGGACAGGGTCTCCTCGACGATCGCGCGCTCCTTGCGGATCATCAGCCCGACGGCTTGCGGCGTAAGGCGCGGATTGACGGCCTTCAGGCGATCGACGCCGATGGCGGACGGCGTACCATCACCCTCCGCAAGCCGCGCGAGGGCCAAGCCCAGATCCCGTGCTTTCGTTTCCGACGCCGACCGTCGTGCGAATGCCATGGCTCAAACCTCGGCGGAATGTTGCAGCGTGTGCGAATACGAGGACAGCGGGAAGCGAGGCTGGCTGACAAGGATGGTGGGCGGTGACGGGCTCGAACCGCCGACCCTCTCCGTGTAAAGGAGACGCTCTACCAACTGAGCTAACCGCCCGCAGCGGTGGTCGATACGGCATTGCCGGGCGTCTAGGCAAGGGCAGCCGCTCCCACGCCAGGCATATGAAAAAGCCCGGAGCGGGGGGCTCCGGGCTCTTTCGGTCTTAGTGGGCGATGAAGGCTGCGCCTTCCTCGTCAGGACGGGCGGCCGGCTTCACGGGCGGGAGCGGCTCGTCCCACTCGATCGGCTCGGGCTTGCTCAGCAACGCCCGCTCCAGCACCTGATCCATCCGCGAGACCGGAACGATCTCAAGACCGTTCTTCACGCTGTCGGGCACCTCGGCGATGTCCTTGGCGTTCTCCTCGGGGATCAGCACCGTCTTGATGCCGCCGCGCAGTGCGGCGAGCAGCTTCTCCTTCAAACCACCGATCGGCAGCACCCGGCCACGCAGGGTCACCTCGCCGGTCATCGCGATGTCGCGGCGGACCGGGATGCCCGTCAGGGTCGAGACGATGGCGGTGGCCATCGCGATGCCGGCGGACGGGCCGTCCTTCGGCGTCGCGCCTTCCGGAACGTGGACGTGGATGTCGCGACGCTCGAAGAGCGGCGGCTCGATGCCGAAGTCGAGGGCTCGCGAGCGGACGTAAGACGCCGCCGCCGAGATCGACTCCTTCATCACATCCTTAAGGTTGCCCGTAACCGTCATCTTGCCCTTACCGGGCATCATGACACCCTCGATCGTCAGCAACTCGCCGCCGACCTCGGTCCAGGCCAGACCCGTCACCACACCGACCTGATCGTCCGCGTCGATCTCGCCGTAGCGGAACTTCGGCGGGCCGAGGAAGGTCGGCAGGTTGTCCTCGGTGGCGTTCACCGACTTCGCCTTGGTGATCAGGATCTCCTTCACCGCCTTGCGGGCGAGGTTGGAGATTTCCCGCTCCAGGTTGCGGACGCCGGCTTCCCGCGTGTAGCGGCGCACCAGCATCATCAGCCCGTCATCGGTGATCGACCACTCCTTCTTGTCGAGGCCATGCTTCTTCATGGCGCTCGGGATCAGGTGCTTGCGGGCGATCTCGACCTTCTCTTCCTCGGTGTAGCCGGCGATACGGATGATCTCCATCCGGTCCATCAGCGGCGCCGGGATGTTGAGCGTGTTCGCCGTCGTCACGAACATCACGTTCGACAGGTCGTAATCGACCTCGAGGTAATGGTCGTTGAACGTCGAGTTCTGCTCGGGATCCAGCACCTCCAAGAGGGCCGCCGACGGGTCGCCGCGGAAGTCCATGCCCATCTTGTCGATCTCGTCGAGCAGGATGAGCGGGTTGGACGTCTTCGCCTTCCGCATCGACTGGACGATCTTGCCGGGCATCGAACCGATATAGGTCCGGCGGTGACCGCGGATCTCGGCTTCGTCCCGCACGCCGCCCAGCGACATGCGCACGAACTCACGCCCCGTCGCCTTGGCGATGGACTTGCCGAGCGAGGTCTTGCCGACGCCGGGAGGGCCGACGAGGCACAGGATCGGGCCGGTGAGCTTGTTCGCCCGCTGCTGCACGGCGAGGTACTCGACGATCCGCTCCTTGACCTTGTCGAGGCCGAAGTGATCCTCGTCCAGCAGCGCCTGCGCGCCGAGGAGATCCTTCTTGATCTTCGAGCGCTTGCCCCACGGGATGCCGAGCATCCAGTCGAGGTAGTTGCGCACCACGGTCGCCTCGGCGGACATCGGCGACATCTGGCGCAGCTTCTTCAGCTCCGCCGTCGCTTTCTCGCGGGCTTCCTTCGAGAGCTTGGTCTTCTCGATCTTCTCCTCAAGTTCGGCCAGCTCGTCGCGGCCATCCTCGGAGTCGCCCAACTCCTTCTGGATCGCCTTCATCTGCTCGTTGAGGTAGTACTCGCGCTGCGTCTTCTCCATCTGCCGCTTGACGCGGGTGCGGATGCGCTTCTCCACCTGCAACACAGAGATCTCACTCTCCATCAGCGACAGCACCTTCTCCAGGCGCTGGGCGACGGTCGGCGTCTCCAGGATGCCCTGCTTGTCGGCGATCTTGACGAGCAGGTGCGAGCCGATCGTGTCGGCGAGCTTGGACGGTTCGTCGATCTGCGTGACGGCGGAGACGACCTCGGGGGAGATCTTCTTGTTCAGCTTGACGTAGTTCTCGAACTCCGAGAGCACCGAGCGCGCGAGGGCTTCGGCCTCGACCTGATCGCCGAGTTCGTCATGAAGCGCGAGCGCGGTCGCCTCGTAATACTCGTCCGAGCGGGTGAAGTTCGCGATCTTGGCGCGGCCGACGCCCTCCACCAGCACCTTCACGGTGCCGTCGGGCAGCTTCAGAAGCTGAAGGACGCTCGCCAGCGTGCCGATCTTGTAGATCGCGTCGGTGGCCGGATCGTCGTCACCCGCGTTGATCTGCGTGGCGAGGAGGATGTGGCGGTCGGAGCGGACGGCCTCTTCGAGCGCACGGATCGACTTCTCGCGCCCCACGAAGAGCGGCACGATCATATGCGGAAAGACGACGATGTCGCGCAGGGGAAGGACGGCATAAGAGCCCGTCGAGCCCGGAATGACCGGCTGGCGCGATTTCGACTGGGTCATATCGGAAACCTCATCAGGAATGCCGGACAGAACGCCCCTCCGCAGACGGAGCAAGCACGCTGCCACGGCCGACCGGGCCGCGAGGGTCTATTGGGGAGATTGAGCGGCTGGTGGCGCGGTACCGTACCTCTAAGGAGCGTACGGCCACTACGCTGAGCCTGAGATGATGACGCCCCGGACGCCTTTCAAGGAGAACGGGACAGCGCAGCCCGGCACGACAACGCCGGGCTGTCATCGTCCTTACGCACTGACGCTGGCAGGCGCTTCCTTGCCGCGCTCGGCATGGATGTAGAGCGGGCGCGACTTGCCCTCGACCACCTCCGGGCCGATCACGACCTGCTCGACGGACTCGAGGCCCGGCAGGTCGTACATCGTGTCGAGGAGGATCGTCTCCAGGATCGAACGCAGGCCGCGGGCGCCGGTCTTCCGCTCGATCGCCTTGCGGGCGACGAGGGACAGGGCCTCGTCCTGGAACGTCAGGTCGACGTTCTCCATCTCGAACAGGCGCTGGTACTGCTTCACCAGGGCGTTCTTCGGCTCCTGAAGGATCTTCTTCAGGGCGGCCTCGTCGAGGTCCTCCAGGGTCGCCAGGACCGGGAGACGGCCGACGAACTCGGGGATGAGGCCGAACTTCAGCAGGTCCTCCGGCTCCACCGAGCGGAAGATCTCGCCGGTGCGGCGGTCGTCAGGGGCCTGCACGGCGGCGCCGAAGCCGATCGAGGTGCCCTTGCCACGCTGCGAGATGATCCGCTCCAGCCCGGCGAAGGCGCCGCCGCAGATGAAGAGGATGTTGGTGGTGTCGACCTGCAGGAACTCCTGCTGCGGGTGCTTGCGGCCGCCCTGCGGAGGCACGGAGGCGACAGTGCCTTCCATGATCTTCAGGAGTGCCTGCTGCACGCCCTCGCCCGACACGTCGCGGGTGATCGAGGGGTTGTCCGACTTGCGGGAGATCTTGTCGATCTCGTCGATGTAGACGATGCCGCGCTGGGCCCGCTCGACATTGTAGTCGGACGCCTGGAGCAGCTTGAGGATGATGTTCTCGACGTCCTCACCAACGTAACCGGCCTCGGTCAGCGTCGTGGCGTCGGCCATGGTGAACGGCACGTCGAGGATGCGGGCCAGGGTCTGCGCGAGCAGCGTCTTGCCCGAGCCCGTCGGCCCGATCAGCATGATGTTGGACTTCGCCAGCTCGACGTCGTTGTGCTTCGTCGCGTGGGCGAGCCGCTTGTAGTGGTTGTGCACCGCGACGGAGAGAACCTTCTTCGCGAAGTCCTGACCGATGACGTAGTCATCGAGGACGCGGCGGATCTCCTTCGGCGTGGGCACGCCGTCCCGGCTCTTCACCAGGGAGGACTTCGACTCCTCGCGGATGATGTCCATGCACAGCTCGACGCATTCGTCGCAGATGAACACCGTCGGGCCGGCGATGAGCTTGCGGACCTCGTGCTGGCTCTTGCCGCAGAACGAGCAATACAGCGTGCTCTTGGAGTCGTTGCCGCCAGACTTGCTCATATCGGTCTCCGATTCCCCACATGCGCTGCCGGCAAAGGGGCGCATGGCCATTTCGTGAAACGTAAGGGGGTTCGCTTAAAGAAACAGTGTGCTGCGCGCCTTTGACCGTAAGGTCATATCCCCCGATGCAAACACGCTGCCGCGGCAGGATCAAGGCCGCGGCAGCGCGTCGTGTCCGCTCAGGCGGCGGCCGGCTCGGGCCGCTTCTGAATGACCTCATCGATGAGGCCGAACTCCTTGGCCGCGTCGGCGGTCATGAAGTTGTCGCGCTCCAGCGCCGTATGGATCGCCTCGTACTCACGACCGGTGTGCTTCACGTAGATCTCGTTGAGGCGCCGCTTCAGGGCCTCGATCTCGCGGGCGTGGATCAGGATGTCGGTCGCCTGACCCTGGAAGCCGCCGGAGGGCTGGTGGACCATGATCCGGGCGTTCGGCAGGGCGAACCGGTGGCCGGGCTCACCAGCCGTCAGCAGGAGCGAGCCCATCGAGGCGGCCTGACCGACGCAGAGCGTCGTCACCGGGCAGCGGATGAACTGCATCGTGTCGTAGATCGAGAGGCCCGAGGTCACCACGCCGCCGGGCGAGTTGATGTAGAAGGAAATTTCCTTCTTCGGGTTCTCGGCCTCGAGGAACAGGAGCTGCGCGACGATGAGCGACGCGCCGTAATCCTCGACCGGGCCAGTCAGGAAGATGATCCGCTCACGCAGCAGGCGGGAGTAGATGTCGAAGGCGCGCTCGCCGCGGCTCGATTGCTCGACCACCATCGGCACGAGGGCATTGTTGTAGACGTCGATCGGATCTCTCATCTCATCCTGCCCCGGGGGTGAGGCCCGGGGCCCGTCGAATCACGGGCCACCGGGCATGCCAGCGAACAACGGCGATGCTTAACCATCGCCTAAAATGGTTGCCCGCTGCCCAAGGTAGGCGCGGGCTCAGTCGGCCGAATCGGCCTTTTCAGCCGGCTTATCACCGGTCGTGTCGTCTTCCTCGTCGTCGGCGAACAGGGCGTCCTTCGCGACGGGCTCTTCCGTGACTTTGACCTGACCGAGGACGTGGTCAACCACCTTTTCCTCGAACAGGGGGGCCCGCAGCTCCGCGAGCGCCTGCGCATTCTTACGGTAGAAGTCCCAGACCTGCTGCTCTTGGCCCGGGAACTGCCGCACCCGGGCGATGAGGGCCTGATTGACCTCCTCGTCGGAGACCTTGATATCGGCGCTCTCGCCGACCTGCGCAAGCACGAGGCCGAGACGCACGCGACGCTCGGCGATCTTGCGATACTCGGCCTTGGCCTTTTCCTCGTCGGTGCCCTCGTCCTCGAAGGTCTTGCCGCGGGTCTTCAGGTCTTGCTCGACCTGCGCCCACACCGCCGCGAATTCCTGCGCCACGAGGGACGGGGGAAGCTCGAAGGCATACTTGCCGTCCAGCGCGTCGAGCAGTTCCTTCTTCAGGCGGCGGCGCGAGGCGGCCTCGTAATCGCTGCCGATGGCCTTGGAGATGGCGTCCTTCAGGTCGGCCAGGGTGTCCATGCCCATGGTCTTGGCGAACTCGTCATCGATCTTCGCCTCGCCGGGCTGCTGGATCTTGGTGACGGTCACGTCGAACTCGGCATCCTTGCCGGCCAGCTGCTCGGCGCCGTAGCCCTCCGGGAAGGTGACCTTCACGAGGCGCTGCTCGCCGACCTTGGCGCCGACCAGCTGGTCTTCGAAGCCGGGGATGAAGGTGTTCGAGCCGAGTTCAAGGTCGATGCCCTCGCCCTTGCCACCCTGGAACTCCTCGCCGTCCATGCGGCCGACGAAGTCGATGGTGACGCGGTCGCCCTTCTCGGCGGCGGCGCCCTCTTCACGGTCGGCGAACGGGCGGCTCTGACCGGCCATGCGGTCGAGGGCTTCGGTCACTTCCTCGTCCGAGGGGGTGGCGACGAGCTTGGTGAGGCTGACGTCCGAAAGGTCGGCGAGCTCGAAGCTCGGCATCACTTCGAGCGCCACCTTAAAGGCGAGGTCGGCCTTGGCGTCGAGGGCCTTCTCGACCTCCTGCTGGTCGGAGGGGAACTCGATCTGCGGCTCGAGGGCGAGCTTCAGGTTGTTGTCGCTGACGATCTTGCGATTCGCCTCATTCACGGCGTTCTGCACGACGTCGGCCATCACCGAGCGGCCGTAGACCTTACGCAGGTGGGCGACCGGCACCTTGCCGGGGCGGAAGCCCTTCAGCTGCACCTTGTCCTTCATGCCGGCGAGTTCGCTGGTCAGGCGCTCCTCGAGTTCCTGGGCGGCCAGCAGGACCTGATATTCCCGCTTGAGGCCCTGGGTGTTGATCTCGGTGACCTGCATCGTCGTCGCTCTTCCAGAATCGTGTGCCGCCCCGCCCCATCGAATCCGGGCCGGGGTTCAACGGCAGGGAAGGAGGCGGGCGTCGGCAGACGCAGGAGATTCCTGCCGTCGCGGGGTGGCCTGGTGCGGGCGGAGGGGCTCGAACCCCCACGTCTTGCGACACTGGAACCTAAATCCAGCGCGTCTACCAGTTCCGCCACGCCCGCGCGCGCCGACAACCCGGCCCGTCGCCGGCCGCCGGAAGCGCGCCCTATAGCACGCGCGACGGCGGCCGCAGCAAAAAAGTTCGGCCTGTTGCCTCCGGTGGCGCCATCGCTCTCGCGCGGTTATGGAGCGGCGCTGTCCCGCCGCCCTTGAGGATCCATGGCCGACGAGTCCACGCCGCATCCCGTCCTGATTCCGGGGCCCGATTCCCGGTCGTCTCGCCTCGCCGTCGCGCCCTCGCGGCGGGTGATGGTCGGCGGCCTCGCGGTGCTCGGCCTCGCCGGCCCGGCGCGGGCGCAGACCCCGACGGCCGCGCCGGAGCCGAAGGGATTGCTGGCGGGGCCGGGCAAGGTCCGGTTCAAGCCGGAGCCGGCGCAGGAGACGGCGATCTGGTGCTTCGACGGGAAGGTCACGCCGCCGATCGTCCGGGTGAAGCTCGGCCAGCCGGTGCGGCTCCGGCTGAAGAACACCACCGACAAGCCGCTGTCGTTGCACTGGCACGGAGTGCGCAACGTCAACGCCATGGATGGCGTCGGCGGGGTGACGCAGGCGCCCGTGCCGCCGGGCGGCGACTTCCTCTACGAGTTCACGCCCCCCGATGCGGGCACCTTCCTGATCCGGCCGCTCGTGGTCGGCGGATCGAGCGAACCCGCCGGCCGGGGGCTCGCCGGGATGCTCGTGGTGGAGGAGACGACCCCGCCCCTCGTCGATGCCGATCTCGGGCTGGTGCTGCAGGATTGGCGGCTCGAAGGCGATGGCACCCTGATGCCGTTCGGGCAGACCAGCTTCGCGGCCGCGAGCGGGCGGCTCGGCAATCTGGTGACGGTGAATGGCGGCCCGGTGCCGCAGGCCATCGAGGCGCGCCCCGGCAGCCGGATCCGCCTGCGAATCGCCAACGGCTGCAACGCACGGGGCACGCGGCTGCGATTCGAGGGCGTGAAGGTCTACGTGGCCGCCGTCGACGGCCAGCCCACGGACACGTTCGAACCCCTGCGCGCCACCCTGCCCTTCCCGCCGGGCACCCGCTACGACCTGATGGTCGACCTTCCCGACGAGGAAGGCGCGAAGGCGAGCGTCATCGCCCTGATCGGCTCCGGCCTGACGCTGGCGAGCGTGACGACCAAGGGCGACAAGCTCTCCCAGAAGCGCCCGCCCATCGGCCCTATCGGCGAGAACAAGAAGCTTCCCGCGGAGGTGAAACTGCAGAACGCGATGCGGCGGGACGTGGTCATCACAGGCGGCGCCTTCGTCCCGAAGGAGACCGGCGACGCGAAGGACAAGCCCGCGCTGGAGCCGGTCTATACCGGCGATCCGAAGAAGGTCTGGGCGATCAACGGCATCAGCGGCGCCATCGGGCAGGCACCGATCTTCACGGTGAAGCGCGGGCAGGTCGTGGTGCTGGCGCTGCGCAACGACACCGCCTTCCCGCAAGCCCTGCACCTGCACGGCCACTGCTTCCGGCTGCTCCACCCGCTGGACGACGGCTGGGAGCCCTACTGGCTCGACACGTTCCAGCTGCTCGAAGGCCGCACGGCGCGGATCGCGTTCCTCGCGGACAATCCCGGCCGGTGGCTCATCAGCGCCACCGTGCTGGAGCGATTCGACACCGGCCTCTGGACCTCGTTCGAGGTCACGTAAGTCCGGCGAGCACGGCGGGCATCAGTTCGGGCAGGTCCTCCGCGATGAGGCCCGGCCCATGGCGCAGGCCGGCATCGCCATGGAGCCACACGGCGGCGCAGGCGGCTTCGAAGGTCGGCATTCCCTGCGCCAGTAGCCCGGCGATCAGACCGCCGAGGACATCGCCGGAGCCGGCTGTGCCGAGATAGGGCGTGCCATGGTCGTTGATCGCGGCCCGGCCGTCCGGATGCGCCACCACCGTGTCCGCACCCTTGAACACGATCACCGTCCCCGTCAGCACGGCGGCGGCGCGGGCGCGCTCCACCTTGCTGCCCGCCTGCATCACCTTCGTCTCGTCGAACAGCCGGGCGAATTCCCCCGCATGGGGGGTCAGCACCGCCTCGCCACCGCCCTCCGCGATCAGCCCAGCGAGGTGACGCGCCCCGCCCGCGAAGCTCGTCAGCGCATCGGCATCGAGGACGAGGCGCCGCCCCGCCGAGGCCGCCACCGCCACGCGATCCTGCGTCGGCTCGCCCACGCCGAGCCCCGGCCCGAGCAGCACGACGTTCAGGCGCTCGTCCGTCAGCAGATCGTCGAGGTCGTCGGGCTCTTCGCAGCGGCGCAGCATGATCGCGGTGAGATGGGCCGCATTCTCCGCGAGAGCGGCAGCCGGCGAGGCCATCGTCACGAGCCCTGCCCCGACCCGCAGGGCCGCGCGGGCGGCAAGGCGCGCCGCGCCCGTCTTGGTCGCGGGTCCGGACACGACGACCGCGTGGCCGCGCGTGTACTTGTGGCTGGCCCGCGTGAGGCGCGGAAACTCGCCCCGCCAGAGGTCGGGCCCATTGTGATGGAGCGGCGGCAGGGAGGCTTCGAGCCCGGCGGCGAGGGCCGCCTCCCCCGCGCCGATCTGCGCCACATGGATGTCGCCGCAGAGCGAGCGGCCCGGTTCGAGCAGATGCGCGGGCTTGCGCGCAACGAAGGTCACGGTCTCCACCGCCTCGAAGGCGACGCCGCGCACCGCGCCGCTGTCACCATCGACGCCGCTCGGCACATCGACCGCCAGCACCGGCAGGCGCGCCGCATTCACCGCCTCGACCATGGCCCGCGCCGCACCGTCGAGATCGCGGGAGAGGCCGGCGCCGAACAGCGCGTCGATCACGAGGTCGGTGCCGGCGAGGTCGCCCGGCAGGTCCGCCTGCACCGGCCCCGACCATGCCTCGGCCGCGAGGGCGGCATCGCCCCTCAGCGCTGCCCGGTCGCCCAACAGAACCAGCATCACACCGTAGCCGTCCGCCGCGAGAAGGCGCGCCGCGACGAAGCCGTCGCCGCCGTTGTTGCCCGGCCCGCACAGGACGAGCACCCGCCCGCCCTGCGGTGCCAGCGCCCGCGCCCGCGCGGCGACCGCCGCGCCGGCCGCCACCATCAGGGCGATGCCCGGCACCCCGCCGGCAATGGCCGCCGCATCGAGTTTGCCCACCGCCGCAACGCTGAGCACCCGAGTTCCCCGATCGCTCATTGCCCTAGCCTCGACCATCGGATGCTCACCTAATGGACAAAATCACGCCGATCGCCTGAATGATGCGCAGGAATTGAGCACGAAATAGGCAGTTTCGAGCCAAGCGCCGGCAAAACGCCGTGGCGGCTGGATCGCGGCGATGTTACTGTCTCGTGACGTGTACAGACAGGCCCGAGCGGCATGAAGAAGATCGAAGCGATCATCAAGCCCTTCAAGTTGGACGAAGTGAAGGAGGCCCTCCAGGAGGTGGGCCTTCAGGGAATCACCGTGATCGAAGCCAAGGGCTTCGGGCGCCAGAAGGGCCATACCGAGCTCTATCGCGGTGCCGAGTACGTGGTGGACTTCCTGCCCAAGGTGAAGCTTGAGATCGTGCTGTCGGACGCGCTCGTGGAAGGCGCGGTCGACGCGATCCGCAAGTCGGCCCAGACCGGCCGCATCGGCGACGGCAAGATCTTCGTCTCCACCATCGAAGAGGCGATCCGCATCCGCACCGGCGAGACCGGCCCGGACGCCATCTGAGCGCATCGGCAGTCGAGGGACACTATTCCCGGACTGCCTGATTTTCGCTCTTGCACGAATATCCGGCAAAACCCGTTTTGGCATGGTTGCCGGCAACGCGTGACCTTACATTCCTCCTGACGGGGCGGCCGAATGGGCCGCTCCACAGAGCCAGGAGGGCTGAGCGATGGCCGAACACGCGCTGCGCGGGTCCGCGAAAGTCTACGATCTCTCAGCTTTCCGTCGCGCCCAGGCGGCCCGCCGGCCCGTCGAGGCCGCCAAACCCGTTCCCGTGGTGAGCGGCGGCGCGTGGTACCACGAAGCCGCCATCCGCGACGAAGACCGCCCCCGGGGGCGCTGACATCCCATAAACGAGAAAGCCGGACCCGAAGGCCCGGCTCTCTCATATCAGTAGACCGCGTCGGTCTCAGGCCGCAGCGGAGCTGGCGCCCTGCACCGAGGCGATGGTCTTCAGGACCTGCGAAGCGATCTGGTAGGGGTCGCCTTGGGAGTTCGGGCGGCGGTCTTCCAGATAGCCCTTGTAGCCGTTGTTCACGAAGGAATGCGGCACGCGGATCGAGGCGCCACGGTCAGCCACGCCGTAGCTGAACTTGTTCCACGGCGCGGTCTCATGCTTGCCGGTGAGGCGCATGTGGTTGTCCGGGCCGTAGACGGCGATGTGGTCCTCGATGTTGACCTCGAAGGCCTTCATCAGGCTCTCGAAATACTCCTTGCCGCCGACTTCGCGCATGTGCGCGGTCGAGAAGTTGCAGTGCATGCCCGACCCGTTCCAGTCGGTGTCGCCGAGCGGCTTGCAGTGGTACTCGACGTCGATGCAGTACTTCTCGCAGAGGCGCTGCAGGAGGTAGCGGGCCATCCACATCTCGTCGGCGGCCTTCTTGGAGCCCTTGCCGAAGATCTGGAATTCCCACTGGCCCTTCGCCACCTCGGCGTTGATGCCCTCGTGGTTGATGCCGGCCTCAAGGCAGAGGTCGAGATGCTCCTCGACGATCTGGCGGGCGACGTTGCCCACGTTCGAGTAGCCGACGCCCGTGTAGTACGGGCCCTGCGGGGCCGGGTAGCCCTGCTCGGGGAAGCCGAGCGGACGGCCGTTCTGGTAGAAAAAGTACTCCTGCTCGAAGCCGAACCACGCGCCCGCGTCATCAAGGATGGTCGCGCGCTTGTTCGACTCGTGCGGGGTCTTGCCGTCCGGCATCATCACTTCGCAGAGCACCAGCACGCCGTTCTTGCGGGCCGGATCGGGGAAGTGGCGCACGGGCTTGAGCATGCAGTCGGAGCTGCCGCCCTCGGCCTGCTTCGTGGAAGACCCGTCGAAGCCCCACATCGGAAGCTGCTCAAGGGTCGGGAAGCTGTCAAATTCCTTGATCTGCGTCTTGCCACGCAGGTTTGGCACCGGCGTGTAGCCGTCGAGCCATATATACTCGAGCTTGTATTTCGTCATTCCGGTCTCTCGCCGATCTCTCGATCCCTTGTCGACGCGGCGCCCCGCAGATCATGGGGCTCCGGCGAACGGCACGCCGCCTTTGCAACGGTCGCCGAACCCTAAGCACGCATCGTGCCATCGGCGCGGCGTAACCCGTGATGTTCCATCACTTCCGGTCACAGAACCGTGAGCTCCTTGGGCGATACGGTGAGGGGAGACAAGCATCATTCTGTTGCAAACCTGCCTATTGTCCTATTATAGGCCAGCCAGAAGATAGGATTAGCGGGACGAACCGATAGCTCTCGAAGTCGAGCAGCAAGGCTGGCGGCTGTCGGCGTTGACGGTGCAGGTGACCCTTCTTCGGTCTGATTGACCCTCAAGCCGTGCAATGCAAATCAATCGCTTAGTCCGATTGGCGATCCAAATAGCGGCCAGTGAACAGAAGAAACGGAGGCGCTCGAGAGGCTGCGTAAATAAATTACAAGCACTATTGACACTGCTTGTCTCACGTATCCGCAAACGATTTAGTTCTTTTTTAAATTTGATGTTGTGAACGAAATCATCATAGAGAATTTTGAGCTAAAGTCGACAGAGGTATATTCGGCATCTGAGGGAAGACCGGACGAAGTTTTGTAACTCGGCGTTTTGGCTACCCACGGGACGCGAGAATGATGCTAAAGATGGTTTGGACGCTGGCAGGTAAAACACATGTAGTATTGGCTTATTTATTGTGCACGACCCAACAAGAGCCTGCGGTTATTGAACCATTACAACCACCCCGCGTAACGGCGGTGAGTGACATGCTGCCTTCTAAAGAATTCGAACAATATGGCCGCATGTTCATTCAGGATCTGCACCTGTTCGGCAATTCGATGGAGGAAATCATTGACTGCATTATAGAAAACTATGACGAATCAAAAAAAGATGAATTGCGTAATTTTGTTGAAATTATACTCGGGTCGAACCTTACACATGAAGATTTGCAGCGACTTTGGTCCGCGACAGACAGCGATATCTATTTCTATTCGGCCGAAAGATTTAAGGAATTCCTGAGGATGACGCGAGATCGGCTCCGACGCGGAGGTCGGACCGCAGCGAGCGGATGCCCGATGCGAATTCGCTGAGCCCACGGCTTGAGCGTGATTCCCACGGCCTGGGTGGTGCCGAGCCGAGCCGGGCTGTATGGGTCGGCCCGGCTGAACGAAAGCCAGGAGAGACGCCACGATGACCACTGCAGCCGAAGTGCTCAAGACGATCCGGGACAACGACGTCCGCTACGTCGACCTCCGCTTCACCGACCCGCGCGGCAAGTGGCAGCACGTGACCTTCGACGTCTCGATGGTGGACGACGCCTTCTTCTCCGAGGGCCAGATGTTCGACGGCTCCTCGATCGCCGGCTGGAAAGCGATCAACGAGTCGGACATGCTGCTGATGCCCGATCCGTCCACCGCCTGCATGGACCCGTTCTTCTCCGCCGCGACGCTCTCCGTCGTGTGCGACGTGCTGGAGCCGGAAAGCGGCGAGCCCTACGGTCGCGATCCCCGCTGCACCGCCAAGCGCGCCGAGGCCTACCTGCAGGAGATCGGCATCGCGGATACCGTCTATGTCGGCCCCGAGGCCGAGTTCTTCGTGTTCGACGACGTGAAGTTCTCCGCCGACCCGTACAAGACCGGCTTCGAGCTCGATTCGACCGAGTTGCCGACCAACGGCTTCACCGATTACGAGGGTGGCAACCTCGGCCACCGGATCCAGACCAAGGGCGGCTACTTCCCGGTACCGCCGCAGGATTCGGCGCAGGACATGCGCGGCGAGATGCTGGCGGCCATGGCCGCGATGGGCGCCACCGTCGAGAAGCACCACCACGAGGTGGCCAGCGCCCAGCACGAGCTCGGCCTGAAGTACGACACGCTCACCACGATCGCCGACCACCTGCAGATCTATAAGTACTGCATCCACAACGTGGCGCAGAGCTACGGCAAGACCGCGACCTTCATGCCGAAGCCGGTCTACGGCGACAACGGCTCGGGCATGCACGTCCACCTGTCCCTTTGGAAGGATGGCAAGCCGCTCTTCGCGGGCGACAAGTATGCCGGCCTGAGCCAGGAGTGCCTGTACTTCATCGGCGGCATCATCCGGCACGCCAAGGCGCTGAACGCCTTCACCAACCCCTCCACCAACTCGTACAAGCGGCTGGTGCCGGGCTACGAGGCCCCCGTGCTGCTGGCCTACTCGGCCCGCAACCGCTCGGCCTCCTGCCGCATCCCGTGGACGAAGAGCCCGAACGCCAAGCGGCTCGAGGTGCGCTTCCCCGATCCGACCGCCAACCCGTACCTCGCCTTCTCGGCGCTGCTGATGGCCGGCCTCGACGGCATCCGCAACAAGATCGACCCCGGCGCGGCGATGGATAAGGATCTCTACGACCTGCCGCCGAAGGAGCTGCGCCGCATCCCGACCGTCTGCGGCTCGCTGCGCGAAGCCCTTACCAGCCTCGACAAGGACCACGCCTTCCTCACGGCCGGCAACGTGTTCACCCAGGATCAGATCGAGTCGTTCATCGAGCTGAAGATGGCCGAAGTGCTGCGCTACGAGATGACCCCGCACCCGATCGAGTTCGTGCAGTACTACTCGCTCTGATGGGCAAGGGCCGCGGGTCTTGTATCCGCGGCCTCACTGAACCCCGGGGCCGGCGCGGTCGACGGACCCTCCTCGCCGGCCTGATCGGGAAGTGACCGGCGAGGAGGATCTGGCCCAGTGGCTAAGCTCGGGCGGGCCCAAGCTAGCAGTATCCTGCGGGGATACCGTCACCCCAAAACCTCACTGCCATCCCGACACGGCGGAAATCCGCAGTCTTCCGCCGCGCAAACGTCGCAGTGTAGAGCTTTCGCGCTCACGTATGGGCGAAGATGTCGGCCTCGTCCCATCCGAGCAGGTCGAGCCGGGCGCGGGCCGGCAGGAATCGGAAGCACGCCTCGGCCAGATCGGTGCGTCCCTCGCGCGCGAGCATCGAATCGAGCTTCGCCTTGGCCGCATGGAGATGCAGCACGTCGGAGGCGGCGTAATCGAGTTGCGCCTGGGTGAGCGTGTCGGCGCCCCAATCCGAACTCTGCTGCTGCTTCGAGAGATCGACGTCCACCGTCTCGCGCACCACGTCCTTCAGGCCGTGCCGGTCGGTGTAGGTGCGGGCGAGCTTCGAGGCGATCTTGGTACAATAGACCGGCGAGGACATCACGCCGAGCCGGTGAAACAGCACCGCGAGGTCGAACCGGGCGAAGTGGAAGAGCTTCAGAACCGATTCGTCGCCGAGCACCCGGATCAGGGTCGCGGGGGCCGGGCCGCCGGGGACGATCTGCACGACGTCCGCCGTCCCGTCGCCCGTCGAGAGCTGGACGACGCAGAGCCGATCGCGGTGTGGGTTGAGGCCCAGCGTCTCGGTATCGATCGCGACGGAGGTGCCGGGATCGTAGGAGGCGGGCAGGTCGCCCCGGTGGAGGCGGACGTTCGGGTTCTGGGACACGGGATCGGCTCGGCGAAAGAGGATTGCGGCCGGTATCACCCGAACCGAAGGGGAACAAGGCTGGGAGGACGCCTGCGGACGCCCTAAGCTCGCAGGGCGCGGATGGCGCGCGGGAAGGACCTGAGCCCATGCAAGACATCGCCTCCATGAGTGCGGCCGAGATGATCAAGGCGCTCGGGCTGCAGCCGCACCCGGAAGGCGGGCATTATAAAGAGACGTTCCGCGATCCCCGCAGCGCGGACGGCCGGTCGGTCGGCACGGCGATCTACTTCCTGCTCGATGTCGGCGAGGCCTCGGCATGGCACCGGGTCGATGCCGCCGAGATCTGGCATTGGTATGCGGGCGCGCCCCTCGTCATCACCGTGAGCCCGAACGGGCACGATGCCTCCGCCCACCATCTCGGCCCGGAGATCGGGCGTGGGCAGAGGCCGCAATTCGTGGTGCCCGCCGGCCATTGGCAGACCGCCACCAGCCTCGGCGCCTGGACCCTCGTCGGTTGCACCGTGGCGCCGGGCTTCGACTTCGCCGGGTTCGAACTCGCCCCGCCGGATTGGCGCCCCCTCCCCCGCGCCTGACGTCAGGCCGTCCGCGACGCCCGCACCGCGAACAGCGCCCCGGCCACGATGAGCAGACACGAGAGAGCGAGCGCCGGCCGGGCCGGCGCGTAGCCGGTCGCCACGAGGATGAGCGTCGAGAGAACCGGCGCGGCATAGGCCGCGACGCCGAGGAGGCGCACGTCGCCCCGCTTGCAGCCGATGTCCCAGAGATAGAACGCGGCGCCGACCGGGCCGAGGCCGAGCAGGACGATGGACGCCCAGGCGCTCGCCTCCTGCGGCCAGACGCTCGTCTCGAAGACGAGATGGCAGACGAGGCTGAGGAGCCCGGTCGCGAGGCAGAAGCCGGCAACCGCCTCGGTCGGGACGGTGCCGACCCGCGCGGATAAGACGGAATAGCCAGCCCAGACGAAGGCCGCCGCCAGGGAGGCGGCGTAACCGGGCAGCGCGTCCGTGCCGAAGCCGATATCCCGCCCGGCGAACAGGATCCCGACGCCCGCGAGTCCCATCAGCGCCCCCGCGACATGGCCGAGCCGCAGCCCCTTCGCGCCGGGGAGCCATGCGGAAAACAGCACGATCAGTAGCGGCCAGAGATAATTGATGAGCCCCGCCTCGGCCGGCGGCGCGAGGCGCAGAGCCGTGAAGTAAAGCGCGTGGTAGCCGAACAGGCCGCCAACCCCGAGGAGCCAGACGGGAATCGGTTGGCGCAATGCCCGCGCAAGGTCGGGCCGGACGAGGAAGCGCGCGCAGCCGAGCGCACCGCCGATCAGAAAGGTGATCGACGCCAGCTGAAACGGTGGCACCCCGCCGGATGCCGCCGTGAACAGGGCAAGCAGAGTCCACAATAGAATTGCCCCAAACCCAATAGTTGTAGCCCGGGAATCTCGCGAATCTGCCGTCATCTTCCATCCACGGATCGGCCGAACCGGCTCGGCCTGGGGAGAAACCGACCCTTCGGTGGGCGGCAGTCCCAGCAACACTGCACGTCCAACGGGCAGCTACCGCACTTTGCCCGCGCTTCATGCACAGGACGCAAACCTTTGCCGGCAATAGCCTTCCCAAAATGTTGCGGGCCAGCAACATCACGTCGGAACGACGCGGGGAAAGACAAATCCAAGTTGAACCGGCTTGGCCGTTCGCACATGGTGACTGGGCACGGGGGCATCGCCAAGCGACGGCCCGCTGGAGCCCGCCAATTAAGACGCGGGCCAGATCAAAAAAAGAACGCGGCGTGATCCGGAAAACCGGGCAGTCCGCATCTTGGGTCTCGAAGCTTTGGAGATGATGATGAAGCTCTTGAAGAGCTCTCTGCTTGGGTCGGCTGCGGCTCTCGCCGCCGTCGGTGCCGTGCAGGCCGCCGACCTTCCGGTCAAGAAGGCGGTCCCGATCGAATTCGTGCGTGTCTGCTCCGCCTACGGCGCCGGCTTCTTCTACATTCCCGGCACCGACACCTGCCTCCGTCTCTCGGGCCGCGCCCGCTTCGAG
>NZ_JAKSXZ010000040.1 GCF_022829465.1 Methylobacterium sp. J-067 | reverse complement strand
GTGGGCCTACCTGAACGGGGTCGAGATCGACTTCTCCCGCCCGGGCAAGCCGACCGACAACGCGTATATCGAGTCGTTCAACGGCCGCCTCCGGGCGGAATGTCTGAACGCCTCGTGGTTCCTGTCGCTGACCGATGCCCGTGAGCGCATCGAGGACTGGAGGTGCCACTATAACGAAGACCGACCTCATACGGCCTTGGGCGGCTTGACGCCCCGAGCCTTCGCCAACCAAGCTGTCACAGCCCGAGAACTTGCATAGGCCGTCCACCACAAACGGGGTCAACTCCAACAGCCCGAGAACTTGCATAGGCCGTGGACCACAAACGGGGTCAACTCCAGGCCCACCGCACACTAACTCTACCCTTGGACCACCTCGTGGGGGCCGATCAATCCCTGTAACCGGCAATGGCGGTCGGCAATTCATTATGACGTTATTATATAGGAGAAGTGGCAATCTCGAATGGCAATGTGTCGTGCCTTCGATTGTCAGTCATCATAAGCAAATTTTTAGCGATAACAGCCTTGACTAAATGCATTCGAACGAGGGACCCTAGACCCTCTTCCGGGCGGTCGACGGATTGATAGGACTTCGACACAACGAAGGCCGACCTCATCTTCGATCATTGTGCCTGAGCTTCGCTGCGATCCGACCATTCAGGATCCACCGACCCATGACGTTCGCGCGGTCGACGTAGCGTCCTTAATCCACGGGCAGGCAGTCGCGATGAAAAGGCTCTCGTTCGTCCTTGTCTTCTGCTGTGCCATGGGGTCGGGGCCGGCCTGGGCGCGCCTCAAGTTGGACGATCTCGCCTCGCTCTGGCCGCGGGCCTCGATCACCGACAAGATCGACTTCACCAACCGTATGGGCAAGGCGATGGTCGCGCTCTCGCCGGATCTCACCCGCGAGTATTTCATGCGCTGCCTGGAGGAGACGGCCAACATCGGCGATACGAGGAACCTGACCCTGAGCGACATGGTCCGCACCTGTGTCTCGCTGCATGCGCAGCCCTCCAGCGAAGAGCCGTGATGGCGCCTTGCGGCGGGGATCGGCAATATGAAACGGGCGGTATTCCTCCTCGCCTCCGTAGCGTTGCTGAGCGCTGGTCACGCGCCGGCCGATGACATCGCCAATTCGGCTTCCGATCCCGAGATTATGGGTGTCGCCACCGCCGCGATCGGGAGGCAGCTCGGCAGCGCCGACGCTAGGGTGAGCGGCCTGCGCACGGGCCGGGGCGGAGTCCTGTGCGGACGTGTCGATGTCCGCAACCGGATCGGCACTTATACCGGCGCGCGGCCCTTCGTCTTCGGCCCCTCAACGGGCGTAGCCGGGCGGCTTCCGGAGGGCCCGGAGCTCCGTAATCCAGCTAGCATGGCCGATTACCAGGCGTTGGAGCGGGCAAGGGCCCTCTACGTTGCCCACTGCACCGGTCTGTAATTCAAAGAAGGATCATCCCCATGCGGTTTCACGCTGTGCTTCTGGCGACGTCTATGTTCGTCGCAGCCGGACCGGCCGCGCGGGGCCAGGAGGCCGGCGACATCCCCGCGGAAAAGCGCAATGCGGCCAAGCTTGCCGGCCTTGTCGGCTTCGTGAATCTCCATTGCAGCGCGCTCAAATCGGACGCGGAACGCTTTAAAGGCGCCGTCCGGTCGATGGGAGTCGATCCCGCGGAGATCGATCGCGACGCGCTGATGCTGCAGGCCCGCGCCTACCTCGCCGCCTACGAGAAGGATGTGCCGGCAAGCTGCGGAAAGGCCGTGGAGCTGTTCGGGCAGAAGGGCCGGATCATCCCGGGGATCTTCCTCCCACGGTGACCCTCACCCGGCCCTCCCACCGGACTGGCCCAGGGCAATGTGGATAAGTTCGGCGAGGCTGCCCGCGCCGAGCTTGACCCGCATGACGGCGGTGGTGCTCACGACGCTGCGGTAGTTCAAGGTCAGGATCCGGGCGATTTCCGTATAGGTTTTGCCCTTGCCGAGCAGCGACAGGATCTGCAGTTCCCTCGCGGTGAGGCGCGAGAGGGGCGAGCGGTCGGGCGCGAGATCGAGCATCGCGATGCCGGTCGCGATGGCGTGCGGCAGGTATCCCCGGCCGGTCCGGACTGCCTTGAGGGCTTCGAGGAAAACCTCGACAGACGAATCCTTCATCACGAAGCCCAGCGCTCCGGCTTGGATCGTGCGGGCGGCGATGACCGGGTCGTCGTACATGCTGAAGGCGAGGATGCGGGTGGCCGGATCCAGCGCCTTGATCCGCCGGATCAGCGAAAGGCCGGACAGCCCGTCCTCCCCCAGCGACAGGTCCGCCACGACGAGGCCGGGCCGATGCCGGTAGAAGATCCTGTAAGCGGAGACGACATCGCCCGCCTCGTACACCTGCCCGATATCGTCCATCTCTGCGAGTTGCCGGAATCCCTGGAGGACGACCGGATGATCGTCGACCATCAGGATTCCCTCGGGCGAACGGGAGGCCGTCCGGGGCGGGGCGATGTCGAAGCCGACGCTCACGGCGTGCTCCGGGTGAGAGGCCGCATCTCGTTCACGGAGAGTTCGGCAAGCGTCGCTTCGTGCCCCAAGCCACGGGTGCGGATGTTGAAATAGTGCTGGCACATCTCGCCGTAGAGGCTCTTGTGCCGGCCCCGGGGGGCGGCGATCTGCGCGAAACCGTCGAGGAGCGTCCCGTAGGCCTCGTCCTTACCGACCTCACCGAGCATCTGGCCGAGTTGCACGGTGCGGTTGGCGATCATCCGGCGATCCTCGACGAAGCCCTCCGCAGCCCGGGCGAGGCTCCCTCGCATCGCCTGCACCTGCGGCGCGTTGAGGGCCAGGGGGTGCCCCGCTTCTCGGCCTGCGAGCCATCGGCCGGGATCGGTGCCGTCGCTGTGCGTGAGCCAAGCGGGCAGATCGGTCTCCGACGTGCGGGCGACCACCGCCTGCTCGGCATTCGCCTCCTCGTCGCCATGGTTGCAGGCGGTGAGCGAGACCGTGAGCGCGAGGGCGGACAGCAGAAGACACCTCATCGTGCCGCCTCCGCTGGGGCGATCCGCGCCACGGCGAGGGTACGCGGGCCCTCGGCCACCGGGAGCCGGCGCACTTCCTTTCGGGCGGCGAGGTCGATGACCGAGACGTCATCGGAAAACCAGTTGGCGACGTAGGCGAAGCCACCGAGGATCGCCACCCCTTCGGGATACCGGCCGACCGGAATCGTGGCAGAAACGCTGAGCGCCCGAGCCTCGATCACCGAGACGGAAGCGGCGTGCTGGTTGGTGACGAGCACCGGGCCGCCGCCGGAGACGACGGCGACGCCGTAGGGCGCCGTCCCCACCGGGATGGTGGCCAGCACCTGCCCGGCCGCCGCGTCGATGACCGTGACGTCGTTGCTGCGGACGTTCGCCACGTAAAGCCGAGCGAGATCGGGATCGTAGGCAAGGGCGAAGGGGCCGTCTCCCACCGGCAGGCCCCCGACGCGTCGGAGAGCGCCCATGTCGATCACGCCGACCGACCGCCCCTCCCGCTCGGCGACGTAGAGGCGCCCAGGCTCGCCGAGAACGAGGCTGGCCGGGTCCGGTCCGACCGGGATTTCGCCCGCGACGGCTCCGGTCGGGAGGGAGAGGCACAGCACCCGGTGGCCCGACCAGTCACCGACATAGAGACGGCTTCCATCCGGCTCGACGGCGAGGCCGAAGGCTTGGGCCGGCAGGGGCAGGCGGCGAACCGCGCCGTCCGGCTCGATCACCGAGACCGCGCGCCCGTCCGGGTGGCTGACATAGAGCCGCCCGCGTCCGTCGGCGGCCACGACCGCCGGCGAGGCGGGGACGGTGAAGGACGCAGTCACGGCCTCGCCCTCGATGCGCGTGAGCCGCGCGCCCTGCTGGCTCGCGACGACCACAGCCTGCCCGGCCGCAGGCCCTGCGATCAGCACGATCAGGAAGACGAGACAGGACCGACAGGTCGTCATGGTGTGCGCCCGCCCTCGACCTTCGCCTTCAGGCCCTTGAGTCCGTTGCCGAAGTAGCGGTTCATCGCCTCGCGTCCGGCTTCGTCGCTGAGGTTGTCCGGCGGCTCGTTGCCCGTGTCGCCGCGATAGAAGCGACCCATCCACTCGACCCTGGAGCCGTCGCCGTCCGGGGTCACGGTCAGGGTGGCCGAGTAGGAGGAGACCGGCAGGGCCGTGAGGTCGGGGTCGGACATCCGGTAGGAATAGGTCCACTCCGGCCCCTTCCACTCGTCGAGGCCCTCGACCAGCGCCCCGCCGGACTTGAGCGTCACCTTCCGCGTCGCGCCCTCGGCGTTGCCGCCGGTCGCCTCGGCCTTGGCCACGTCCGGATGCCAGGAGGCGATCCCGCCGAAATCGCCGACGACCTTCCACACAGCGTCGGGCGATGCCTTGATCGTAACCGTCTGAGCGATCTTCTGAGGCGTCGGGCCGTGCGCCAGAGCGGTCCCGGCGGCGAAGGCCAGGAACAAGGCGGGAAGGACGCGACGCGGCAACCGAACCATCAGGTTTTCTCCGAGGGGGACAGAATGCGTGGGAGGCGGCGGCGCAGGGCGTCCGCCCGGCCGGCGCCCAGGGTGGCGAGCACCATGGCGAGGGCCATGCCCCCCAGGACGGGGCGCAGATCGAGGGCGCCCGGCAGCGCCCGGGGTGTCGCGGCGGCGCGCACCGGCCTTTCGAGGTCGTCGGGACCGTCGAGATGGGCGTAGGCGAGGCCGGTCGCCGCCGCGAGGCGCTTCAGGTAGGGCTCACGCACCGAGGAGAGGTGCTCAGTGCCCTGGGCGGCGGCGGAGCCGAAGGGCGCGTTGCGCGGGTTGTAGCCTTCACGGGTTTCCGCGTCGGCGGGGGGCGGGCCGAAGCGGTTCTCCTGCGGCACATCGGCCTCGCCGTAGAAGCCCTTTTCCCGGCCGCGATCATCGTAGCGGGGGATCGGCGAGAGGGCGTATCCGCCCGCGCCGACGATGAGGCCGCGCACCGCCCCCGGCTTGCCCTCGAACGCGGGTGGCTCCCCGCCGGGCAGGGGCGGCGATTCCTGGCCATCGGTGACGAAGACGAGGTCGGTTCCGAGCCCGGCCGCCATGTCGATCGCCCGGTACAGCCCGGCCGCGACACGGCTGTCGCCCTCCCAGGCCATGCGCCAGTCGAGGGAGGCCAGGGTGCCGTCGAGGGGGGCGAAGTCGCCGCAGGTTTCGATCGGCTCGAACAGGAGGAACGGCCGCCGCTCGGTGAACAGGCCGAGCGCCACCCGCGAACCGCAGGGCAACTCGGCCACGAGCCGGCGCAGGGCGGCCTTGGCCCGATCGAGCCGGCTCTCGGGACGGCCGTCGCGGGCATAGTCGCGGACGTTCATCGAGCCGGTGATGTCGATGACCGCCAGAAGCTTGGCCCCCGTGCGCGTGAACGGAACGGCCGGAACGACCAGGGCCGCGCCGGCGAGCGCCAGTGCCAGGGCGAGCGCCAGGAAGCGCGGCGCGCGCAGGTTGCGGGCGAGCGGCAGAGCGGCGCTCACGGGCCGCCCTTCGGCTGGCCGGGGATGTCGGTCCAGATCTTCTTCGGTTCGACGCGCAGTTCGTCGCCCTCGCCCCGACTTAATTCCGGGTAGTCGCGGATCAGGCGGGACGCGACGTCGAGGTTGAACTTCGCATCCCAGAAATCCGGCATTGCGGTCAGGGCCCGGCGATACTCCTGCCGGGACAGCGTGACTTGTGGCCCGGCCTTGCCCAGGTCGCCCCGGGCGAGCAGGCCAAAGGCCTCTCGCATCCGGGCGTTGGCGATCTGGTAGCGGGCGCGGGCGACCGCACCGGACTCGCCGATGGCATCGAGGGCGGCGAGCAGCGGCTCGGCCTCCTCCCAGCGTCCGCGCCCCGCCATGAACCCGATTCGCGCCGCGATGACCGGGGCCGGGGCATCGGCCGCCACCGCCACGTCCCGGCCGCTTTCGAGCGCGGCGATGGTACTGTTTGCCATCTCTTGACGCCACGCCTGGAAGCCGAAAGCCGCCGCGAGCCCGAGAAGCACGATGGGCAGCGCGACGACGATCTGCGGACGCAGGCGGCGCCACACGCTTGCCCCACCCCGCAAGGACGGAAAGACGGGCGCGGTCGATCCGCGGCGCGTCTTCAAAAGGCCGGTCATGCCGCCCTCCGCAGGGGCGCGTCTTCTGCCGGGCGCTCCACCCGGCGGCGCGCGGACATGTCCGCCTCGGCGAGCGCCGCGAGAACGAGGACGGCGAGGCCGAGAGCGGCAAGGCCATAGGCCCAGCCGGTGAGATCGCGGCGGGGGCGGACTTCCGTGTAGGGGATCGGATCGCGCTCCAGGGCCTCGATCCGGGCGATGGCGTCGGCCACTGCCTGCGGCCCCTCGGCCTCGAAGGCCCGATAGGGAATGCCGAGACTCCTGAAGAACAGGTCGAGGTGACGCTCTGGAGCGGCCTGGGGCGTATCCTCGCCCTCCGGCCGGTCCTGGATCGACGGGGAGCCCTTGGTCCGCAGGAACAGCCAGTAGAGGTTCGGGCGTATCTTCGCGAAGTCGGCTCGAAGCTGGTCCTGCACCCTGGGGTCGATCACCGCCGCGCCGTCCGAGATGAACAGCAGCGCCCGGGAGATGCCGCTGTCCGTGCCGAATTGCGAGAGCGCCATGGCGAGGCCCCGGGCGACGTTGGTGTAGTCGAGGCCGGGCCGGTCGATCGCCGCGATCGCCGCCCGCACGGCCTCGTGCCGGTCGGTCATCGGCAGGACGAGCATTGGTGCCGTCGAGAAGGCGGTGACGGCGAACAGATCGTGCTCCCGTTCGCCGACGAAGCCCGCGAGCAGGCGCCGGGAGGCCGCGGCCTTGGATTCCTCCGCACCCGAGGGCTGCCGCCCGGCGAAGGTCTCGTTCATGCTGCCCGAGCGGTCGATTAGCATCGAGACCTGGGCGCCGATGCCGATCCGCGTCACCCGCTCGCCAACCCGGTAGGGCTCGGCCAGCCCGAGCACCAGACCGGCGATGGCGGCGACCCCCGCGAGGGTGAGGGTGGCACCGATCCACCGGGCCAGCGCATCCGGCGGGGCCGCCGCGACGGCGGGCACCGCATGCCTGCGCCGCCCCGTGGCGACGAGGGGCAGGAGGGCCAGCGGCAGGAGCCAGAGCGCGAGGGGCAGGGCGAAGCCGAAGAGGGCGAGATGCTTGCTCATCTCACGCCCTCCGCTCGGCGGCGGCGAGGCGACCCACGGCCGCCTGCAGCGTCGGCCAGGGCCAGAGCTCGCGTGCCTCATCGACCGCCCGACCGAAGAAGGCCCGGCGCGACGCCGCGAAGAAGCGTGCCAGCGCCTCTCCCTCGCCCCGGAAGGCGGGGTGCCTGTCGAGGAAGTCCGGAAGGTCGTCCGCGAGCAGCCGCCGCCCGTCGGTCTCGTCGAGGCCGCGATGGATCAGGCGCAGGGCCTCGCGGTAGCAGCTCTCCTCTCCTCCGGGGAGCTTGCGCAGGCGCCGGGCGGCCTGGGCAAAGGGGCGGCCCCGGCGGCGGCCGAGCCAAGCCCGGTCCCAGGCCAGCAGCGCCAGGGCGGGCAGCGCGAGCCCGGCGAAACCGAGCGCCGCCATCGCGGCGGGTTCCGGGTCGAGGCGGCGGGTACGGCCGTCCGGCTGGAGGTAGTCGGCCGGGTCGTCGCGCCTCTCCGGCTGCACCTCCCTCAAGGGAGAGACGCCGAAGGTCCAGGCGGGAATCTCGGCCTGCGCCGTCGTGGTGCCGCCGGGAGTCTCATCGGCGAGTGCCACGGTGAATCCCGGCACTTCGAGCCGCCGCGCGTCGAGGGCGGCGTAGAAGCTCTGGTAGGTCAGGCGCAGGCGTAGGCCCCCCGCGATCCGCTCGACGGCGACGTCGCGCAGGTCGAGCCAGTAGGTCACGGGGCCGGGGCGCGGCAGCGAGGCCTGCTGGACGGTGGTGCCGGGTTCGAGGGCGATGTCGACCCGGGCGTGCAGGAGGTCGCCGAGGAAGTATCCGAAGCCACGGGGCACCCGCACCTCGACGGAGCGCACCTGCGCCGCGGCGGCGGCGGCCTGGAGGACGAGGAACAGGACCGCGAGGAAGCGCATCTCAGTTCGCCAGCAGATGGCGGCTGAGCGCCTGGGCATCGAACCGGTCGACCAGGGCGAAGGGCCGGCGTGCGCCGGACGCCGCCGCCGCGGCGGTCAGCGCCTCGCGACGCTCCCGCTCACGGGCGATCCAGCGGCGACGCAGGGAGGGCCGCAGGAACACCAGCCGCCGGCCGGCGCCTTCGAGATCGTCCAGTTCCGCAAGGCCCCATTCGGGCAAGCCCTCGTCCTCGGCGCTGTCCGCCAGGATGACCGGCACGACATCGTGGAGCGCCAGCGACTCGAAGACCCGTCGGGTCAGGTCCGGCGGCCAGCGGAAATCCGAGACGAGGAAAACGAGCCGGGGCCGCCCGAACAGCAGCCGGGCGGCCTCCAGCAGCCCCTCGGGACTGCCCGCCGCGCAGCGGGCTCCGGACAGCTTGCCGGCCATGGCCAGGGCGGCGCTCCGATGGCGGGTGGCCATCAGGGTCAGGTCGGCGCGGATGGCCGCGTCGCAGCCGATCAGTCCGAACCCGTCGCCGATCCGGGTCGCGGAGGCGGCAAGGCCCGCGCAAAGTTCGCCCGCCAGCGCCATCCGGTCGCCGGCGCCGCGATAGCGCATCGAGGCGGAGAGATCGACCAGCGCCCAGATCTCGACCGGCACCCGTGCCTCGAAGCGGCGGACATGCACCCCTTCGAACGGGTCGCGCAGGGTCGCGCGCAGGTCGATCCGCCTCGCATCCGGCAGGCTGAGGAATGGCACCTGATCGCGGAACGTACCGAGACCACCGGCATCCCGCCCGCGATGCGCGCCCGGGCGGCTTCCCCGGGGCCGCCAGCGCGGCAGGTAGAGGACGTCGGCCGACGGTGGCTCGCTCATGGGGCCGGCACCGTGTCGAACACCGCCCGGCAGAGGGCCGGGACGATCTCGGCCCGGCGCAGCTCGTGCACCGGCTCCAGGAAGATGCGGTGCGCCATGATTTCGGGGAAGATCGCCCGGATATCCTCCGGCACGAGCCAGGCTCGGCCCTCCAGCCAAGCGCGGACACGGGCGGCCCGGACGAGGAAGGCGAGGCCCCGAGGTGAGGCGCCCCCCTGGACGAAACGACCCATGTCGAGATCGGCCAAGCGGATGCCGGCCTCGGCCGGGCGCAGGAGCGCATCCCACAGGGCGACGACGTAGGCTTCGATCTCCGGCGTGGCCTCGACCGCGTGCTGGATCGCCCCCGCGATCCCGCCGATCGCGGCATGGTCGAGTATGCCCGGCGCGACCTCAGCGATCAGCCTGTCGGTGTCGTGGAAGCGCGGATCGAAGGCCAGCGCCCGCCGGGCTTCGGCCTCTCGCGGCGCCTCCATCCCGATCTCCATCAGGAACCGATCCCTGGCGGCGGCGGGGAGTTCGAAGGTCTCCTCCCGCTCGACCCGGTTGCGGTCGGCGAACACCTGAAGATGGGGGAAGCGCCATTCCCGCTCGAAGGCCGTCACGGTCCGCTCGGCCATCAGGCGCAGGAGCAGGGCGTGGACCTGGGGCCGGGCGCGGTTGATCTCGTTGAAGAAGAAGATCGACAGGTCCTCGGCCTGCCGCAGCACCGGGCCGGGCTCGATCCGCGGGCGGCCATCCTCACCGAGAAAGGTGTGGTAGATCAGGTCGGTCGGCATCATGTCGACCGTGCCCTCGACGCGCTCGTAGGCGCCTCCGAGCGCCCGGGCAACGGCGCGCAAGAGGGTCGTCTTGCCGACGCCGACATCGCCTTCCAGCATCACGTGGCCACGGGCGAAGATCGCGATGGTCACGAGGCGGATCGCGCGGGTTTGGCCCACCACCGCCTTGGCAATCTCGGCCTCGAAGCGTCCGGCCGCCTCCCGCCAGTCTGTCAGCATCGCGTCGCCGGGGCGCGGAGGGTTCATGGATCGCAACTCGAGATAGGGTCCGGACCGATGAGCATGCACAAGGGGGACATGGACCGGTGCCGGCCCATGTCCGCTCAGTCTCAGTTCGCCGAGATCTTGGCGACGTCGTATTCGAACTTGCCGGTCTTCTTGGCGTTCTCGATGCGCTTCTTGTTGCGCTCTTCCATCGCCTTGATGGAATCGGCTTGCTTCGAGAGTTCCTTCGGGTCGTGCTTCGGGTCGTACTTCGAACCCGCGACCTTCTCGGGGAAGCCGGGCTTCGGTTCCCAGCAATTGCCGGGCGCCTTGCACTTCTGCCCGTCATAGGCCGAGGCCGGGCCCGCGAGCAGGGCCGCACCGGCGATCACCGCCGCCATCATCACCGTCTTGCGCATGTCAGCTCTCCTCGTTCTCTCCCCAGGGCGGCCTTGAGGGCCGTTCGCTCGCCCCTTGCCGGGACGTCGCTCCGCGCGGACGCTCACTCCAGCGGCTTGCACTGGCCGGGGGCGTCCTTGGCGAAGGTCTCGCCTTCCTTGAACGGCGTGTAGTTCTTCTTCTGCTCGTCGGTGAGCCACGCCGCATCCTTGACCGGACCGGTGTAGAGATGCCGGATCCAGGCGATGACCTGCAGCATCTCGTCGGGGTTCAAATCCTCATTGTGGGGGCCCATCATGCCGTTGGCACCGCCCCACAGGGTCGAGAACAGGCCGACATCTTCCGTGTTGGCCGGGTAGGTCCAGTAATTGTCGTTGAGACCGGGGCCGACCTTGCCCTCGGCGAGGTGTCCGTGGCAGCCCGAACACGAGGTCAGGAACAGGCTCTCGCCGTTCCGCAAGCAGGACTTGTCGTCGATGTAGATGTTCTGCCCCGTTTGGAAGAACGTCTTGACCGCCTGGGTGTCCCGGCCACCGGCCTTGCCCTCGTGGGTGTCCATCGCCTCGCCGGTGATGATGTTGCGGAAGACGATGCCGCTCTGGGCGCCCGCCTGGGGCTGGGCTAACACCGCCCCCGCCAGCACCGCGGTGCCGAGGCCGAGGGCGGCCGCCATTGTCAGGATACGCGTCGATCCGATCATCCGAAGATTTCGCATTTCTGAAGTGATGAGGAGTGGGGGCGAAGGTCAGTTAGTCGCGATGACCGGGACGCCGTCCTGCTTCAGGATGGCATCGACCTGCGGCTTCGCCTTGGGGATGGCGGCGTCGAGAGCGTCGCGGAGCGCGGTGTCGTCCTTGCGGACGCCCATGGACTGGTCGAAGGCCTGGGGCATCTTGCGGCCGTCGCTGCTCACCGTGTCGTTCGGCACGGGGTTCATCCGCAGCGGGACCGTCGAGTCCTTGACGTAGCGGGCGATGTCCGGGGCGAAGGCGACGCCGACCGCAGCCTTGCCGCCGGCCACCTCGTTCACGAGGCGGGCGGGATCGATCTGCGTGTACTGGTTGCGCGGCGCGCGGAAGTTCACCAGCGAGTAGAGGTAGGCCATATCCTCCTCGTAGCGGCCGATATCCTTGAGCATCGCCTCACCGGGTGAGCCGAAGGGGACGACCATGTGGTCGATCGTCTTCAGCCGCGGGTCGGACCAGGACTTGATGTCGAGGTCGCCGTCGGCGCGGGTGAGGAAGACATAGCCGCTGCGGTAGTAGGGCTTGGTCGTGAGCACCCGCGGGTCGTCGCTGTCGAGGCCGACGACCACGTCGCAGAGCTTCTTCTCCAGGCCGTCGCGGACGAGGTAGATCGCGGGCTTGGCAATCCAGACGAAGACCGGCTTCCGGCCCATCGCCTCGGCGACGGCGGTGGCGATGCGGTTCTCCAGGCCGGAGCCGTCCTGCATGGACAGGGGCGGCTGCTTCTCGGACGCACAGATCCGCAGCGTCGACGGGTCTGCCGGAGGCGCCGCCGGGAGCTTAGGCGCGTCGGTCCGGTCGGCCTGCGCCTCGGATTCCTGCGCTTGCGTTTGAGTACTGAGCGGCAGGGCCGCCAGTGTCAGGAGGGCGGCGGCACAGGTCGCCGCGCGCAAGGGCCCGCTGAGGAACAGCATGAGTTCCGATCCCTGATGTCGTTTTCTGATTGCCGGCGCGCCGGCCCTTGAGTGGGACTGGCGTGCCCCGGGGCTCTGGCGGTCGTGTCGGGATGGGGCCCCGCCGGCCCGAAGGCCGGCGGGAACTTTGTGAGGCCTACTTTACGGCCGCCTGCTGGTATTCGCCGACGTTCGGGTCGTCATAGGGACCTTTGCCGTCGAGGGAGAACACGATCACGCCGCCGCCCATCTGGGTGTAGTTGGCGAGCTTCTTGAACGCGCCGACCGCGCCGAGACCGGCCGTCGGATCCTGCAGGTCGAACACCAGGCCCACGCCAGGCCAGCCGCCGACGCCGTAGTTGATGGCGACGTACTGCGTGCCCTTGTGGGTGTAGGTGATCGGGTAGCCGATCGCGCCCGAGGGAAGCTTGAACTTCCAGAGCAGATCGCCGTTGTCCGAGTCACGGGCCTTGATGAAGCCGTCGAGGGTTCCGTAGAGCACGATGTTGCCGGCTGTCGCCGTCGTGCCGCCCCAGACCGCGAAGCGCTCCATCTTCTCCCAGTTGAACTTGCCGGTGATGGCGTTGTAGCTCTTGATCTGGCCGAGACCTTCGTAGTTCTGCCGATCACCCTTCGGACCCGGATACATGTTCAGCGTCGCACCGACGAAGAACTGTCCCGCCCGGTAGGGCAGCATGAAGGGCTCCCAATCCATGCAGATGTGGTTGATGCCCATGAAGAAGGCTTCACGCTTCGGATCGTAGGAATCGTGGCCCTGGTTGTGGTAGCCCATCGCCGAGGGACAGATGTCCTTGGCGAGGTGGTCCATCCGGGTGCCGTATTCCGGATCGCGCACCGGGGTGCCGGTCTTCAGATCTACCGACTTAAACACGTTAACCGTGTCGTCGATCTTGTTGGCCGAGACGAGGGAGCCGTCCGTCCGGTCGAGGGTGTAGACGATGCCGTTGCGGTCCGGGTGGGTGAGGAGCTTCCTCATCTTCCCGTCCTTGTCCTTCTGTTCGGACAGCATCATCACGTTGACGCCGGCATAGTCCCACTCGTCGTGAGGCGTCTTCTGGTAACCGAAATGCGCCTGACCGGTATCGGCGTCGCGGCCGAAGATGGTCATGGTCCACTTGTTGTCGCCCGGACGCATGGTCTCGTTCCACGGCGCCGGGTTGCCGGTGCCGAAGTAGATCATGTTCGTGCCGGGATCGTAGGCGTACCAGCCCCAGTTGGTGCCGCCGCCGATCTTCCAGGCATCGCCCTCCCAGGTCGTCGTGCCGAGGTTCTTCTGGCCGTAATGGGCGTTCTTGATGTTAAAGTCGTCGGCGAGCAGCAGATCCTGGTCCGGACCCGTCGCGTAGGCGCGCCACACCTGGGCACCGGTCTTGACGTCATAGGCGGTCAGGTAGCCGCGCACGCCGAGCTCGGCGCCCGAGGAGCCGATGATCACCTTGTCCTTCACGACATAGGGGGCGATCGTCAGGGTCGAGCCGACCTTGATGTCGGAGTTCTCGACCTTCCACACGGTCTCGCCGGTATTGGCATTGAGCGCCGCGACGTTGCCATCGAGGAGGGTCTTCAGGATCAGCGGCGGCGTCTTGCCGTCGCCGGGCCAGTAGGCGAGGCCCCGGTTGACGAGATCGCAGCAGGCGACCGAGCGCGCGGCCGGGTTCTGCTTCGGCTTGTCCTGCCAGAGGATATGGCCCGGATCGTCCAGATCGAGGGCGAAGGTGTAGTTCGGGAACGAGGTGTGGATGTACATCTTGCCATTCACGACCAGGGGCGCACCCTCGTGGCCGTTGAGCAGGCCGGTCGAGAACGTCCAGGCCGGCTTCAGCTGCTTGACGTTGGTCTTATTGACCTGAGTCAGATCGCTGAAATTGTTCGAGTCATAGTTCTTACCGGGCATCACCCAGTTGTCGTCGCTTTTCGACATCTCGACGAGCTTGTCGTTGGCGCTGGCGCCCCCCACCAGACCGACCGGCGTGGCCAGGGCCAGGGTCAGGATCGACACCGACCGTGAAAGCCTTCCCAATCTCATTGTGCATCTCCTCGCCAAGCCGCCGCGCCTTCAGGCCTCGCGGCAGATGTTTGTGCGATGCGAGACAAACACTAAGTCCATCTCTGTGGCTGCTCGTCGATTACAAGAACTTACAGGAGCAAGCTTCTTATAAAAGACTTATTACAACCGCAATCGCTTGTCATTTTTACAGAGTGAACCTCGGAATTGTCTCTAGGATGTCGGTTATTTGTTCGCGGGATAAATCGGCAATAGGTCGCGGATAGTATGGAATTCGTCTGAACTGCTTGACGGCGGCGCGGCGCATGCTCAACCATTGGGCTTTTCACCGGCGGCGCGGTCATGGCGGGGGCGAGATGGGACGCGTGCAGGCTTGGCACTGGTGGACCCGAAGGCTCCCGCTGCTGGCTGCCGCACTGCTTGGCCTCCCCAGTGCGTCACAGGGCGAGCCTCGGCTGGCCGCCCTCTATCCGAAGGACGGACGACGCGATCTCACCGGCGCCGATCTCGACCGCTACAAGGGCGCCGGCGTCCTCTGGTGCCGTCGGCCGGACGGGGTCCCACGGCGAGCGGCGGCGGCGTGGCTGATCGCCGATCCCACGATCGTCGTTCTCAACGCCCACAACTTCCGCAGCCGTCGCCTGGAGACGACCCGGCAGGTCTCGGACTGCTATTTCCAGATTGCGGGCCGCAACTACGATTTCGTGCCCGACAGCCTCCACCTCGGGACAGCCCCGGACGCCACTGCCCTGCACATCACCGACGACTGGGCCATCCTGCGCCTCGCCACCCCGGCAGATGTGCCCCCCCAGCCCCTGCCGCAGCCCCCCGACCTGCCGACTGGGGACGTTTCCCTCTCGGTGACCATGGTGTCCCCCGCGGGCCACGAGAACTACCGGGGCGAGAGCAGCCTGGAGCACTGCACCGTCCGTCGCATCGATCCGCCGGGCGAGGATGGCATCCGGCGCATCCGCCACGATTGCAACGACGGTTATGGCGGATCCGGATCGGGGCTGTTCGATGAAGGCGGGCGGTTGCTCGCGATGCAAAGTGCTTCCTCGGTGATGAATGCCAAGCACGCGTTCGACCCCGAATTCCACTACGGCTCGGCTTTACTGTTTGAAGGGCAACTCACCGCTGCACTGGCAACGACGCGTAGACGTGCGCGGTGATCGTGGATTGTTTGGCAAAAGGCGGCTGTCGTCATCGTGGCGAGCGGCATCTGTTGTGGGAGTACGCCGCCTTCTCGGCCAAGACTGCTTCGAAGCAGGCATGCCGCTTTCAGCCAGTTTCTGTCGGACCCCGGACGTCCGCTCTTTGATCTTAGCACCCAAGAGCAGAAGGACAGGAAACCACCCAGCCCGGTCATTCAGAGGCGCCAATCGGCGTGACTGAAACTGGCCGAAAGCCGCTGGTCTGCTTCAGAAGCCGTCTGCTAGAAAAGCGGACGTGCAGCTTCCGATCTAATCCAGCCGTTCAAAGCAAAGCGCTATTGTCGCGGAGGCGGACACGCCGCAAGGGATGCGTGCCTGTCAGATTTCGCCGCACTTACCGTCGTCAGCCTTTGAATGGCGTAGGGATTGTTATTCGGCTTCCAGCGCGTTAGCGGCGAACAAATCTGCATGATTGCCGTCTGGATCGACGAGCGTAACGACCGCTGCACCCAAAACGCGTCCGAAGGCTGCTTCCGGCCTTCGTAACCGGCTGTAATGACGCGGGCGCAGGTCTCATCAATTTCCACCACGCTGTCGCAACGTCACGCAAACATCACGCGTTGACCGACCGACTTCACCCAGTCCGGGTATGCCGCCGTCATGGCTCTCACGGTCAGGAAATCGAGCGTCGCGCCGACGGGCGTGTCGATCTGTACCTAATCATCGTCCGCTGTCACGTCGGGTTACTCTAAGGCTCGTTTTACAACTCGCTTTTGTTCGAAGGAGATGTTCCATCAGCCGCTGAGGTCTCAGCCTACTTAGACATCGCGTGCCGAGGTATTTTCAAGGCGCAAACCTCTGCTTCGACGTAATTGGATCCGAAACTAGATCGCCGCGAAACTACCCAACACAATCGTTCAGGGGCGCCCACTAACGCGACCGGAGCTGGCCGGCTGCGACCGCCCGCGAGAATCGTGAGCGTGCGCGGAACCGGATATTAGTAGTCAACCCTCTGGGAGAAAGAAGCAGCGTCGCGGGGATTGCGACTGGCGTACTTGGCCTTGAGGTTGTCCAGCATGTTCATCCAAACTTTGCTTCCTTGCGTGAAAACAAATTCGTTCGGCAGTACGGTCTTGAATATTCCGGCGTTCACGATACGATCGGATGCCTTCACAAAAATGGTCAGCGAGTTGTCGCCAGTCTGCCGAACACCAAATGCTCGATTGCCTGAGACAGGGTGCCAACCGGGACTCGAATAGGTGTTGGCTGAACCCACCTTGACCGTCGAAACCAAGAAATCCGTGTCGGATTGGCACGATACGACAACGGCTCCGGTCTCGAGATCCATCACGTTCGGGATGCTCGCCAACGTAAATACGATGATCGACCCCTTGTAGTTGTCTGACTCCCACAATTTTTTGCTGTCGGCATCCAGGGGGGTCACGTTTGTATAGCTCGAACCATTGAACACAATTCCCGAAAGATTGCGCCTAATTTCATTCAGAAGTGATTTTGGTTCCTGTCCATTCTTGTCTATGGCAATTGAATATTGATCGATGTTCAATTTGCCTTGACCAGTTCCCTTGATGGTTTGGACGATGTCAATCTTGGGATTGAGCGATTTTGGAGCTTCAAAGCTCTCTATTTCGGACCAGCTCGCTCGCTTCATGTTAGCGGCGGAGGCAACTAGCTTCGCGCATTCCGCGAGTGACGGCGAGGACATGCCGATGCCGGCGATTAAAGCCATCGTCACGTATTGCACGAGCGGGCTGGTTCGCATCCGAGAGGATCGGAGCGCGAGATCGGGCCGTCTTACCGCGACGTCTTCCCTTTCCGATCGCGAGCTCTCCACGAAGACGCAAGGCATGTTTTGGCTCTCCATGACGTCATCCCCTGCCATCAATGCCCCTTTGCGCAGGGCAGCTTCCGGTCGTTCGGCGCATCCCCGAGTTCGAACGTGGTCATGGGCGGCCGGTCGAAAGGTCTAGGAAATCACTGCTCGCGCAGCGGCACGGATACGTTGAAGCGCGGAAGCCAAGCCTCCTCGCTAATGGACGCGACGAGGCTCCGCTCTTCCCGCAGAACGTCCCCGTGAACGCGGAAGACGCCTGTCCAATGCTCCTCGCCGCCAAGCGCGCGGTGCTCGATGCCGTGACCGGCTTCCCCGCCGACCCAGTGCAGCTCGGCGTCCCGGCCGTCCGCGCCCGTCACAGGCACCTCGTCGTTGCCCAGGATCTCGGTCAGCGCCATGCGGACTCGGCGCCCGGTCACACCACGCCCGTCGACGGCGACCGGCCCAGCCAGCGTCACGCCGATCAGGCTGACAAGCTTGCCCGTACCCTGGCGCTCGGCCATCGGAGTAACGGTAACGCGGAAGCGGCGCACGGGTGGGAGCCGGCCCTGCAGGAGTGTCGGGGCGGAGAGCCGGATTCCGGATCGCGCGCCACTCCCCGGCGGGGCGCGCCGGTCGAGGCGGGCGTGCTCCTGCACCCGCACGAGGCCGAGCTGGAACAGAGCGTCCGTCGAGGTGGGCAGGTTCAGGGTCAGGTCAATATAGGCGTCCGGGCCCTCGCCGGGCGGCGCGGGCAGCTCGTGCGCGAAGCGCACCGGCGCGCTGAGGACGGAGACGGATGCCATTGTCTCCTGGGTGGCGAGGCTCTCGGCGTCGGCGAGTCCCGGCACGGGCATCATCAGGTGCGGGTGGAAGCGGGTATCCGAGCCGAGATCGACATGGGCGCGCGCCAGGAAGGCGTTAGACCAGCGCGGGGCCGGCCGCGGCGGGGAGGCCGGGGGAGGCGGCTCGGCGCCGAGCGGGTCGTAACCCCAGGACGAGACGAAGGTGCCTAGGGGGCCGAGATCGCCCGGGTGAAGCCCCTGCAGCGCCTCGTCGTCCGGGACGAAGGATCCGGTCGACCCGTCGGCGAGCGCGAAGGCCGGCGGCGGCCAAAGCACGATCCCGAGACGCTCGCCTTCACCGCTGGAAAACCACGGGCGGCGCAACCACAGGCGTAGGCCGACGCGGCGCTCGCCTTCGATGGTGAGCCCGCCCTCGTCGTGCCGACGGACCAGGGGCGGCCAGTCGAGGTCTGGACCGAAATCCTTCGGAACAACCGGCGCGGGGCGGGCAGTCGCGGCCGCCCACAGCATGCCGCTCGGCGGGCCGACCAAAGAGCGCTCGACCGCGGGCAACGCGTCCTTTTCGGGTGAGGCGGTGATGAGGGCGACGTGACGCGGCAGGGCGCGTACGAAGAGCCGCACCCGACGGGCCTGCGGCTGTTCCAGCGCCGGCTGGTAGGCGACGCTCACGCCGGCGAAGTTCGGGCTCGCGCCGGCGAACAGTTCCTCAAGCGACAATTCCTGCCGGCCGGCGCGCGCGTCGGCGGGAATGGGGATGTTGGTGATCCGCAGGAGCTCGACGCGACGCGCCTGCAGCGGCGCGAGGCCGGACGGGCCCCGGCGCGGCTCCGGGTCGTCGGGCCAGCCGAAATGGGCCCGGCCGTCGGCGGTCAGCCGGAACGGCAGCCGCTCGGGCGGCAGAGACGCGAGTTGCGGCGGCAGGGCGCGCGGCTCGCTGTCAAGCGTCTCGCGACCGGGAGCCACCATCTCGGCCTCGACAACGAGTTGGTCGGTAGTCGCTGGATCGAAGACGATCGTGCCGCCGGGCAGCAGCGCCGTCGCGCCGTCCTCAGCGGCGCCACCCTCTCCCCAGCTCGCGGCGCGTCCCCGCTCGCCCAGGAAGCGGGCCAGCTCCGCCGGCTCGAGGGTCGCGGGCCGAGCGAGACCGACGGTGCCCGGGACAAAAGCCGGCGCCAGGATCGGGGTGTCGCAGGCATGGATGAGGTCGAGCCCTAGCGTATCGGCGATCGGGGGCAGCGGTTCGGTTAGCAGGTGCGCGTGGAATGCGGCCGCGGCGCGATCGACCGCTGCCCCGTCGGCGCAGGCGCGGTTGCCGATCAGAGCGGCGAGGTCGTCGAGCGCTCCACCCGCGCCCACGCCGGCGCAGGCCTTAGCCTCGGCTTGCGACAGCGCAATGGATCGCTCGACCACGTCGAACCACGCTGCAAGGTCGGCTGCGTCGGGCACCAGCCAAGCCTTCAGCCTCACAGCCTCACCGGGCGCGAGGTTGACGGTTACGACGCGCGACCGCAGGGCGGACCCGACCGATACCTTGTGCCAGCCGGTATCGGCGAGGCGCTGGGCTGTCGTGCTCTTTGTCGCAACCAGGTCAATGCGCACCGGTGTTACGTCGGGCCAAGCGCCCGAACTCTTCGCCTCGATGGGGGGGCGCAGGCGCAGCACCAGCGGCGGTTCGTTCAGCCAGTGTCCATCGCGGGGATGCGCGAGGCGAATGACGAGGAGCGCCGCGGCTGGATCGGGATAATAGGGCGACTGGCGGATTTCATGGGACTCGCCGGGGCGGCGGGCACGGAATCGCGCGGGCTGCTTCACGCCAGATCTACCCGCGACGGCGGGTTCGCCCTCGATGAACGCGTCGCGCAGACCCTGTGGCGGGATCCTGACCGGCACCTTGACCCAGCGCTGTTGTGCATCCTGCACGCGGATCTCGGTATGCTCTGCGTCGCCGTCGAACACGTCGTGCCGCGCCGCCGCGGCGCATGCGATCGCGGGCACAAGCAGGATGCGCGATGTGCGGTCGAGCGTGCGCGCATCATCCGCCCTCGGCGCGGTCGCGTGCACCAACACCATGCGTTCGGAAGTCTGCAGCTTATGCTCAAGGCCACCGTCGCGCGGCGTGTCGGGCGTGAGCAGCACAACGGGCTTGGCAATCGGCTCGTGTCGCAGGAAGCGGAAGCCCGGCTGGTCGGGTGGCGGCCAAGCGAGCGTGCTGCGTCCCTGCGCCAGGACCTGCCGGACATGCTCGAGCCCTGCTCCACCTCCACCCAGGGTCCGCTCGGCGAGCGCGAGGCGATAGGACCAGCCGAACACGAGTGGCGCGAGATCGGCCTTAGGCGCCACGGCGATGCGCTGGCTGACGAGCAGGTCGTGGCTCGGGTCGAGCTTCACGTCGTTCGTCTGCCAGCCGGCCGGCCGATGCTTCACGTCCGCCGGCGTCATCTCATTGGGAGGAGCCCCAAGATCCTCGCCGTGATAGGCGGCGAGGCGGGGGTCGCGGGTTTCGCACAGCTTTTTCCCGTCCGGGCCGCGTCCCTGGTAGCTGGTACTGTCGGTCACGCTGGCGGCATCGCGCTCCCAGGCAGGCAGCCAGTCGGGCGTCAGCGAACGCAGCACGGCATCGGGCCACGCCGCGTCCTCGCCCGTCAGCCAGGGATCGGACAGCGCGACGGTGCGGGCGGATGTCGGGTACCACGTGGTTGTGCCGTCCCGGGCATCGATCCCAAGATGCAGGCGCGGAGGCGCAGCGAGCGCGGTCGCGAAGAGAACCGTTCCGTCATCAGTGCCGTTCTCGTCTGGCTTGGCATCGCGCAACGGAAACAGCGACAGTGGTCCGGTGACGAGACGCGTTGCGCGACCGTTGATCTGGCACTGGTGGTCAGACTCGGTGGATAGGGCGGGCTCTATCGAACCGGCGTAGACTCGGGGCCCGTCCTTCGAGGAAAGAACGCGCAGGCCTGTCTTCGCCCACGGGTCGGTGGTGCTCTGCCCGGTGAGGCGCAGCCAGTCCGATTTCACGGCCGGGAAGAAGCCCCCTGTCGCGGTATCGAGGACGGCAGCGACAGCCCGGGGCATGGGGTCGTCTGCGGCCGGCGAGAGGGTGCAGCGGATCGCGGTTTCCCCCCTTTCCGGTAGGGACGGGACCTCGAGCAGCACGTCCCGCGCCCACCCGAACAGCCGCATCAGCGCGGGCGACGCGAGCAATTGATGGAGCCGGCGGCCGGCAGCCGTGGTCTGTGCTGGCAGGTCTGGGTCGTCGGCGGCCGGGAGGGTCACGGAGGCGTAATGCAGGGCGTGCAGCCGGTCGCTCAGCCACAGGAGATCCTCGTCACCACGACCGAGGGCGGCGGCCGCGACCGCCTCTGGCTCGATGGGACGGGCGTATGGGTGCGCGGAATCTTCCGCACCGGCTGCGCGCTGCGCGAGCCAAGCGGCCACGTCTGGGGGACCGGCGAGACGGCGAGCGAGTTCCGGAGTGAGCACGTCGGCGCCGGCGGCGGCGAGCTGCACCATGGGCGCGGCGATGCCGAGCCATGGCCGGCCGATCGCCGCGAGCGAACGCATCGGAGGCCGCACCGGCGGGCGCCCGGCTAGTGGGCCGCTGGGCCCGCCCACAGCCTCGAGCGCCGAGCGGGCACACTCCAGCGGCAGAAGAAGCGAGGCCTCCAGCGTCGGCGCAGGAATGGCCTCCGCGGTCGTGACCTTCAGGTCGGACGTAGTCGCCTCGCCCAGGAGTTCGGCAAGGCCGGGCGCTCCGCCGACGGCTCCATCCCACAGCCCCTTGATCCGGTGCAGATCGCGGGGGCGCACCGGATGCGATGCGGACCGGATCCGGCCAGTCGCGATGACGGCGCCGTCCCGTGCGTCATGAAGAGTGACCTCCCGCCCGGCGGCGATCAACGCGTCGAACCAAGCATGCGCTCGGCTGGGCCAGTCGTCGAGCGGCCACCGGGGCGGCACGGCGGCCTCGCCTGCGGCCGGGTCGTGCGGCTTGTCCGGCAACAGCAGGAGCAGCAGCCGCAGCGTCGTGGAGCCGTCCTTGGCCCGGTGATGCGTGCCGTTCGGCAGGATGTGGAGAAGCGGTGTCGCCGGGGTCATGCGCGTCGCCTCCTGCCGAGCACGTCGCGAGGGTTGGCGAACCGTGCGGAGTACCGCGGCCAGTCCTGCATCATGCCCGGGACGTCAGATCGCAATCGCGCACGGGGCGCCGTGGAGTGCGGCGCGCCTGGGGATGCGTTGGCGAGCATCACGCGCGGCTGATCCGTGTCGAGCGGCAGGAGGTTCATGCCGGTCTTCAGCCCGTTGCCGGCATCCCGTTCGACGTGGACCGTAAAGCTCTTCTTCACAGGTCCGATCGAGAAGCTGTAGGTCAGCGCTGCAGTCCCGGTCAGCCTGTTCCCGCCGGTCCCGGGCTTGTAGCTCAGCGCCAGGACGAAGCTCGCGGCGATGCCGAAGCAGGCGATGTGCCCCTCGAATGCGGCGACGAATAGTGCCGAGAAGCCGGGTCCGTTGTCGCTGTCGAAGACGCGCAGGCCCGTCATGACCCGACCGGAGCCCTGCAGGATACCGAAGCTGATCGCGACCGCGGCCCCGAACTGGAAGCTCACGTCGAACTCGGTGGCGAGATCAGCCCGACCGATACGCGGGACGCTGCGCATCTTCGCGTAGGCGGTGCCTCCGTAGGGCGCGCAGACGAGCGTCGCCGGTTTGTCGGGCGTCGAGAGCGAGAGTTCGGCGTGCCCGCGATCCCCGTCGAACGGCAACTCGATATGCGCGTCGAACACCACGTCCAGCACCGCCATGGTGCCGATCTGAAGGGCGCCGAAGCTCAAGCCGTAACCGGCGCGCAGTCCTGCCCCGCCCCCCGGCCGCGGAACGGTGTAGATACCGTTCGGCAACGGTGTGCCGCCCGCGGGGGCTTTGTCTCCGGCGTCCCCGTCCTTCAGATTGCAATAGGCGGCGAGGCCCGCCAGGAACAGGAGGTTGCCTTCGGGCCTGAAGCTCTTGAGCTTCGGTTCTTCGACGTGGGCCGGCCCGCCGAGCTCTTGCTCGAACCGGATCCCGCTGAAGAACAGCGTCAGCCACTTGGCGCCGGCTCCCCTGATCCCGATGTCGAAGTCGCCGATCGTGCCGCCGACGCGCCCGGTGACCGGCGCAGTCGGTTTCAGCAGGTCGAGCACGGCCTCGGCACGCACGCTGAAGTCGCCGCCCCGGAAGGTGACGATGCCGCCGAGATCCTGCTCCCCGGCTGGCCCGGGCACGGTCCAGGCATAGTCCAGGCGGCGGCGGGCCGGGACCAGCTTCTCCAACTCGGTTTCCAGCTTGTTGCGCAACGCGTCGACGTTGAGCACGCGCAGCAGCTTCTGACGGGCAGAAACGAGCAGGCGGTCGCCCAGCGCGCGCAGGATCTGCTCGACGCTTGACCCAGCGCCTCCAGATAAGAACCAGGCCGGTACGGTCGTCACGAGTTCGTCGGCACGGACGTTGGCGTCCCCGGCCAGAGCGGCGGCGATGCGATCACGCTCCCGGTCGAGGTCGTCCTTCCCGGTCACGGGATCGGAGGGTTCATCCGGCACTGGAGGCAGAAGGTTTAGAAAGAGCAGCCCAGTGAGGCGTTCATCCCCGCGCAGGCCGAGACTTTGGTCTAGCGGGCGCAGCGTCGGCAGCGCCTTCTGGCGCAGCGTCTGCGCCTCGTCGAGGAAAGCGGCCATCGCACCGAGCAATGTCTTGGCCGCATCATCCGCCACCTGCACAGCCGGAAGCGCGGCAGCGAGCAGCATGTCCTGCACGGCAGTCCGGCCGGCAACGAGGAGCGCGCGCAGCGCACGGGTGGGCTCGGTGGCCGGACCGAGCTGGTCAAGCGCTTGGCCGAGGCCGGCCACGTCCTTCACCTTCTCCAATGCATCTTGCACTGCCGCGACAGCTTGGCCGGACTCGCGCAGCACCTCCACGATGGAGGCCGCGCCCTGATTACCGAGTGCCGGCTCAAGGGCTGTCTGCAGCTTGGTGAAGGCCGGGTCCTTTGGACGCAGCATCGAGAGTAGCGCTGCCGCGAGCACCGCCGCCTCCTGCGCAGCAGCATCCTTCATCGTCTTCGACGCGACGCCAGCCAGCGCCAGCAGCAGCGTCTCAAGGGCGGCGACGAAGGCGCAGCGCGCCGCGTCGAGCCGGCGCAATTCGTCCATCAGCCGCGCCGCGCCAGCCTCGGGCGACGGCTTGCATGGGTCGCCCTGGCCGAAGCCGGACACGACCGCGTCGACCCATGCTAGGGTCTTCCCGACCTCCTCGGCCGGTCCGCGCAACTCGGGCGTCGCGCACAGCGCCCAAAGGCGCGCACAGATCTCGGCGGCGGGGGCCGGCGGAGTATCCCCGCGGCAGACCGCGGGTACGCATGGCTTTGGGACGGCACTGGCGAGCAACGCCTCGCGCAAGTGCTTGGCCGCGATGGCGACCTTAGTGCCCGCAGCCGAGCAGGCAGAATCGAGCTGCGAGCCCGTCCAGGCCCGCAGTCGGCGCACGCCCTCTTGCTCGAGCGCCCGCAGCGCCCCTTGCCAGTCGGCGTTCACCAAGGCTCGTAGGGCGAGATAGAAGCGGTCGAGGACGACCGGTGTCGGTAGCCCGTCGAACTTGGCCAAGCTGGCCTCTATGGCGTCATACAGCTGCGTGAGCCGTTCGGACGAAACCCCGGGAGCGGAGTCGGCGTCGAGTGCCGCCCGTACTTGGTGGCGCCATTCGCGCCGCAGTTCCGCGAGGCTGGGCGGCAGCTTGTCCGAGGAAACAGTGAAGGTTCGGCGCGTCGCCTCCCGGAAGGCTCGGTCCGCATGGTCACGCAGTGCCTTTGCCTCGTCCGGCTTCGGCAGGGGCAGCAGCTGGTCGAGCGCCGCATCGAGCGCGAGCAGCGCCTCGCCCAAGGGAGCGAAGGCGTCGCGGAGCTGTTTGAGCTGTGCTCGATCGATCTCTATCTTGGGAATGGCGGCGTTCAGGCGCTTGCGAGCCTCACGCTCGATCTCGTCTCTGACCTCGGAAAGCTTCTTCTGTCCGAGTTCGGTCAGCGGTCCGAGCGGGTTTGCGGCGAGCCGGTCCAGTTCGGCACGCAGCTCGCGGCCGGCCGTGGCGACTTCGGGGAGTCCTGCGATGCCCTTCCCAGCCGCGTCGTTCTGCCCCGCCATGTCGTTCAGCGCCTTCTCGAGCCGCCCCATGGCCGAGTAGGCGCCGCGATAGGCATTGCGCAGCGATTCGCCGGTCTCGCCTCCTTCCTTGAAGCGGTCCATGACCGGCTTCAGTACAGAGAGCAGGCTGCCACCGAGCGTCTTAGTGAGTTCGTCGGCCTGACCGACGGCCTCGCCCAGGCCATACTCGACCGTCTGGCGCAGCAGCGGGGCGGCGGAGTCCTTGGCGAATGCGAGGATCGACTGCAGGCTAACGAGACCGCAGAGGCGAGCGTCCGGCAACACAAAGTCCGGCTTGACCTTATTCGGCACCTCGCGCGGCGCCTCGCCCGGATGCTCCGGGGGCTTCCCGCCGACCGGCCCTTTGCGGCCGATGAAAAGGTAGTCCATCTCCGGACGCACAACGCCCGCCGACCGTTCGCCGTTGCGGCCCATGGTCTGCCGCGGAATGTCTCCGACGATGCGCAGGAACACCTCGCGCCGCGGATCGGACGGCGTCGGCCTTCCGTCCGTGTTGTTCTTCGCGGCCGCGCGCTCCGCGGCGAGGATCGTGGCTTGTAATGCCTCGATCTCGTTGATGGTTTTATCCTTGCGCTCTTCGCCCGTCAGCACAGGCAGACCGGACTCAAGGTAGTCTTCGAGGAACCGTACCGCGATGCCGCTGTGGGGATTGCCGGTGAAGCGCGCGACGGCGTCGTGATGGACCCTCGCCTCGAGGCAGCGAGGATAGAACGGTGGCTCGTCGGCGCTTTCCATCGCCGCGTTCATCTGCCACGCGGTTGGCGATTGCTCGCCAGCCGGCAGCGGATTGTCCGGTCCATGGGGCAGCAGCACCTCCTTGCGGCTGTCGACTCGCACCTCCCAGCTCTGCGTCTCGAATGTGGTGTCGCCGCTGGCATCCTCCTCGGCGTAGCGGCGCGGCACGCCGGCATGCTCGATCCGGCGCAGCGCCTGCCAGGCGCGGGTATCGTTCGTATCCGGTTGCTCAGAGCGCGCCGCCGGGTCGTTCCAGTAGGCCTGCAGCGCACGCATGGTCGGCGCATCATGGGCGGCTTGGTTGTCGATGAAGATGAGCGGCATCGAGACCGGCTCCGGCCGGCCGTCCACCGTGAAGCGGAAGCGCACGTTGCCGGCCGCGCCCGCCGCCGTGCGCGGCCAGAAGACGAGGCCTGAGCGCTGCGCATGATCGAGGCGGCCGTCCGACAGCTCCCGCCAGGTCGCGCCCTCCTCACGCTCGTCCATCGCACGCGTCGGATCGAAGAGGTCGGGCGTGCGCTGCGTTAGCATGGTCAGCGAACGGGCCGGCCAGCCGCGCCCGCGGAAGGGCTGGGCGATGCCGGGGAAGGTCTTCTCCGGGTTCGAGACCTGGATAAAGTAGCGCTGCACTTGGAAGGCGAGCGGACCTGACCAACGCTCGACGTCGGGGTCGTAGGTGGCGGGCCAGGGCAGGTACTGGCGCTCCGTGACCTTCAGCAGCGCGGCGCGAAACCCGAGCGGGTATAGGAAGCCCTTGTAGACGACCTCCGTCGTGACCTCGCGTCCAAGGGTGATGAAGATGCGCACCCGTTCGAGGCTGTAGGCGTCGAAGGTGTTCTCGTAAATTTCGGCCTTGTCGTTCTGTTTGGCGCGCAACGGGGCGGGCGGCACGAAGGGGGCGTTGAGGTCGAGCGTGCCGCCTAGCGGGGAGAGGCGCAGAAGCCGCGTGGGCAGCGCCCGCGGCATATAGAGGCCCTGCTCCTCGCGGTCCTGTTCTTGGACAAGCTTATCATCGATGCGAAAACTGTCGGGCGGGCTGACTTGGCTCGTCTGCAGCACGCCGCCAGCGCCGCGGCGCGCCAGCACCGGCAAGCCGTGCAGACTGGAGAGAGCCACGATCTGGCGGCGGTCGAAGTCGTCGAGGGCGAAGACCGGCCCACCTGCCTTGCCGGCCTGACGTCCGCGATAATAGGTATGGCGGAAGGGATCGCTGAGCTGCTTGCCGTCCACATCGTCGTGCTCGTAGTCCGGCGTGTGGATCGCGCGCAGGCTGTAGGGCTCGCCAGGGTCCTCTTGCAGGTCGGCGCGCCACACGGGCACGCGGCCCGCCCGGGCGTGCGGATGAGCGCTGGTCCGGAAGCGCGGACGCGGTCGCCCCTGGCCGGCCGGCTTACCGTTCGCTGGCGCCAGGGAGTGCTCGCGATCAGGCGAGAGGATGAGGCGGGCGGGCAGCTCGATGGCGGTCTCGGTTTCGTCGGGGCCGGTGCGAAGCATGGAGCGCAGCCGCTCAAGGCGCTCGCTCATGACCTTCGACTCGTCGAGGCCGAGCTGCCTGGCGAGCAGGTGCTGCAGCTCAATCGACGGCTGGGCTTCAGCTGCAACTGGTTCAACCCGCATCTCGGCGCGGCGGCTGACGCGCAGCTCCATGGTCCCCCAGTCGAGCAGCGTGGAAAGGGCCCATGGCAGCGTGCAGCCCGGCTTCACACACAGCGTGAAGGCGAGGCGGGTCTCCCCGGCGGTCCGGGTCTCAACCGGCAATTTCGAGGGCGAGACGGACCGGTAGCCGTCCTGAAGCGCCTGCTCCACATCGGGCTTGGGCTGTGCCAGCGGCACGGCGCTCAACGTTGCCTTGAGGCCGTCGCGCGCCTCGCCTGGACGCAAAGCGTCGGGCCAGTTCTGGCGCCATTCGGCGAGCAGGATCGGACCGGATGGGTTGGACGCGCGCCAGGCTGCCAGGACGCGGGCCATGTCGGCCTGGCGCTTGGCGGCCTCCTCTAGCAGCTCGCCAAGCGCGCGCGCGGCGTCAGGGGCCGCTTTCGGGTCGGTGCGATTGGGGTCGAGCCGCCCGTTGCGCCGTAGCACGTCGCTTACCAGGATCTCGCTGAGCCCGAGGCGCATGTCTACGAGCTTCGGAAGGGGCGCAAGGCTGTAGGCGGTCTCTCGGGCGGCGCGGTGGCCAAGCGGCGTGATCAGGCCGTCCGGACCGATATAGATCCGTTCGAGCGCGACGGTTTCGGAGCTTGGGTAGGGAGCCCGGGGGGGCTGGCGGCCCTCCTCGACCTTGCGCTGGCGCTTGACGAGGCTGTTGTAGCGCTCGACGAACTTCTCGCTGAAGCGCGCAAATTCGGGAGCTTCCTTGCTGAGCGCCTCGCCCAGCTTCGACCGCCCTTCGCGGTTGAAGGCGGAGGCCAGCTCCTCCGGCTTCAGGGCCCGTCCCGGCAGAACGGGCGCGACCCGGGGGAAAGCCTGCTCCATCACGTGCTGCGGCGGCAGGCGGACGATCAGGGTTGGTTCGTCGCGTGAGTCGGAGCGGCGCCGCAGCACGGGCGCGCGGCGGCGGACGACGAGATCGAGGCCACGAAAGCAGAAGCGGGCGCGGAACATGTCGGCGTCGCGGCCGGCCCAGAGATCTCCCGTGTCCAGGCGGAGCCGCATCGCTCCGGCATTGGGTGCCAGCGGGATGCGGCTCGCGGCGGGATCCACGCCATCCGTCGCCGTGACGGCCAGGGTAACCGGAGTATTGTCGGCGAAGTCGAGCCGCCCAATGTCGGCATAGCAGCGTCCCCCGGCTTGGAGCGGCAGACGGAGAGCGACGTGACGCAGGACTGCCCGGGCGCTCGCTGTGCGCACGCACCCGAAGCCCCCCTCGGCAACGATGTCGGACCTGCCGGACGCGCTCAGCTCGACGCGACCCTCGGGTGTATCCACTCGCTGGACGCCAGGCGACAGCAGAAGATCGAGTCGCCAGCTTCCGGTCGCGTGGCCGGCGGTCGTGAACTCGACGGTGCTGCCGGAGCCGTAGCTTAGGCGGGCCCCGGCGACCACGAGAGAGCCGCCACCCTTCAGGCGCAGACGGCGTGCGCCGCCCTCGCCGGCCACCACCAAGAGCCGATCGGGTCTTGGCTCGAGGACGAAGGGGACCGCGCCTCGCTTTCCGAGGAGCCGGCAGCCGTTCATCTTCGGCGGCTCCAACACGGCGAGACAAGCGTCGTCCCCCGCGTCGGGCAAAAGGCGCAGGCGTCCATTCGCGTGCAGCTTGTGGCCGAGCGCGAACCCGGACCCGCAGACGATATGGCACCCGAGGGCCGCGTCGAGTGTCAGATAGGTCGGCGACCCTGGGTCGAAGCCCAACCCACGGGCCAAGGCACCTGCGGCGACACGCTCGTCCAGCAGCACCGGGAGCAGCCTCGGGCGCCCCTCGAAAGGAGGCACTTTCCCGAGCCGCCCTCGCGTTGCGACCGTGAGCGCGCCGCCGCTCCTGGCGAACCTGAGATGCAGCCGCAGGGTCTCGCCCGCTAGCATCCCGGAAATCAAGACCTGCTGCGCGTCGGGCTCGACATCGGCGCGAGCGCCTTCTCCAAGTGCGGCGCGCAACTGGGCTCCGGTCTGCTCCCAGTTCGGATCGGCACCGAGAACGCGAAAGCCGCCATCCCCGGTGGCCTCCACCCGGAGGCTTTCGGCGACAGCCGGCGTGACGATCGCCAGCCCGGGAGCGGCTAGGAGCGCGCGCCGAGTGATCCGCATGTTGCCCCCCGATAGGCCAGCGTTTGAGAAAAGGCAAAAGTCGAAGACGGTAGCCGTCACCTCTGGTCGAGCCGATGGAAGCAGCAGCTCACTCAAGAGATCGGCGCAGCCCAACTAAGTCACGGGATGCGTTCCGCGACTTTCTGCGTTCCTATATGTTGCTGGCTTCGAGCGCGGCAGAGCCTGCATCCGGCAAGTTCCCTGGATGCACCCGATGATATGCATAGAGGCGGCGAGTATCGAAGGTTTTGCGGCACGCCGACCTGAGTTGGACCACGCTTCCGACGCTGTGTCCACGGGCGCGCCGCCAAGTCGGTCTATCTACTTCAGGATCTGATCGAGGCTTATCATCCTGATAATACGTTGCAATTCGATTTCCGAATTTGCTCGTTATATTTTCTGCGCGCAAACAAACCATGGCCACCTACCGACGATGGATATTAATACCTTAGTTTGCACATTCAGCAGCCAGTGATCGTTAAACCGACTGGCTGTAGTATATTGTGCTGTTAATATATTGTAAACAAAGAATCGATGCTCGCGCAAAAAAATCCTAGCACTGGCACGAAGGCAGTCAACGGTGTCGAGTGCTGAGGTGGCGGCGCCCGCGTACGTTGTCCGAGGACCTCCCGTCTATGCGGATGCCACGGAACAGTCTTCCGCCAGCTCGGTCGATACGCACGTGGCAAGGTATTCATGGCTCGACGAGCTTCTCGCAATAAACGGGGGTTTTTCAACTGAATTGGCGCAAATGGGACCTTCGATTCGCCCCAAGCCGATGTCTGCTTCCGAGATGCCGGCGGATGCAGCCGAGCGGCTGAGACGGGCGCCAAGCCGAAGGTCCGGTTTTGCGTGTAACGGCAGTTCGGCACGACGTAGTCTGGCCGAAAGCAGAACGGCCGCTTCGGATGAGATTCGCTAGAAAAGCGGACAAGCTTCTATCGTCCCAAAGTGGGCATGCGGGCTGCATTGAAGCGTTCCCTGAAGCAGTCATCTCACATCAGGGAAGCTCCGATTCACGAAGGAACTGCTCCACCTGGGCCAGCGAGCGCATCCGCCAGATGGGCGACGAAAGCTTTTACCTTCGGGCTCACCAGCCGCCTTGAGGTATAGAGCGCCCATAGTTCCGTTGGCGGGCCTTCGAGCCAACCCCAGCACGTCAAGCGGCCGGCGGCGACGTCACTGCCGACCAGCGAGCGCGGCAGGAGCGCGGCTCCGGCCCCCGCCACCACCGCGTCCCGCACCGTCGGCAGCGAGGACAGGCGCAGGACCGGCACTGGCCGGTAGCTCCTGCGGTCGCGCCCCCCGTGCACGCACCACGTCTCGCCTGGCCGTGGCAACGATCGAACGACGCTGGGTAGGTCAACGACGTCGCTGCCGTTCAGCGGTTCGGGTAGCACTGCCCCGGGCTCGGCGACGAGCCATTGCTCGTCCCGCAGCACGCACCGTCCGACGAGGCGCTCATCTGGCTTCGGGTTCACGCGGATAACGACGTCAAAATCCTCATCCACCGGATCGACGAAGCGGTCCTCCGAGCGGATCTCCAGATCGACCTCGGGGTAGGCTCGGATGAAGGTCGCAGCCACGCGGCCGAGTTGGGTATCCGAGAGGAGCAGCGGCGCACTCAGCCGCAGCCGTCCGCGAGGCTTATCGAGGCCCCCGCCTACGGAGGCGCCGACCTCCGCGATCTCGCCGAGCAGCGGTCCCGTGCGGGCATGCAGCAGCGCCCCTGCCTCGGTCAGGCGCAGACTATGACCGCCCCGTTCGATCAGCCGGGTCCCGAGGCTCGCTTCGAGTTCACTGACCCGCCGCGACAGCGTCGCCTTGGGGCGACCGCTGGCCCGCGCCGCCCGGCCGAAGCCGCCATGGCCGGCGACGAGGTTGAAATCCGATAGCGCCGAGAGATCCATAGGTCGTTCCATATTTGGGACACCCAGTCCCGATAATGCCGTCTATGGCTCGCGAAGGGAACGGCACATCTTCTGGTCATCGGCGGCCCCCACCGGACCGCCCCATCCGGAGAACAGTCATGACCATCCTCGTCACAGGTGCCACCGGCCGCATCGGCTCGGCGGTCGTCGATCACCTCGCCCAGGCTGGCGCCTCGGTGCGCGCCCTGACCCGCTCGCCCGGAAAGGCGCAGTTCCCCGTGGGCGTCGAAGCGGTCGCCGGCGACCCCGCCGACATCGACGCCATGCGGGCGGCGCTCACCGGCATCGACACCCTGTTCCTGCTGGTCGCCAACGTGCCGGATGAGCTGACCCAGGCCATCACCGCTTTGAGCCTCGCCCGCGAGGCCGGCGTGCGGGGCATCGTCTACCTCTCGGTCTACAGGGGCGGCGACTACGTCGATGCACCTCACTTCATCGGCAAGCACGCGGTCGAACGGATGATCGCGGTGATGAACCTGCCGGCGACGGTGCTGCGGCCCGCCTACTTCATGCAGAACGACTTCGCCCAGAAGGAGCCTCTGCTCGGCGCTGGCATCTTCGGGGTTCCGCTCGGGAGCAAGGGCGTCTCGATGGTCGACATCCGCGACATCGCCGAGGCGGCGGCCATCGAGCTCCTGCGCCGGGAGCGGGCCGCCGGTCCCCTGCCGCCCGAGACCTACGACCTCGTCGGCCCCGATGCCCTGACGGGGCCGGCGCTGGCCGGGATCTGGTCCGAGGCGCTGGGCCGGGAGGTACGCTACGGCGGCGATGACCTCGACATGCTGGAGAGCCGTCTGAGGAGCTTCGCCCCCGATTGGCTCGCCTACGACCTGAAGGTGATGATGCGCCGCTACCAGGAGGACGGCGCCGTGGCGAGCGAAGCCGAGGTGGAACGCGTCGCCGGCCTGCTCGGTCACCGGCCGCGCAGCTACCGCGACTTCGCGGGTGAGGTCGCGCGGGGCTGGCGCGGCGCCTGAGGCACGCCTCCGACTAGGCACAGTCCGGCGGCGCGGCAGGCTCCCGCGCCGCCGACCTTTTCCAGCGCAGAGTCTCGACGAGGCACCGCGGGGCCGGGGTGACCTGCCGGTCGGGGAAGTACAGGTGGCAGCCAGGAAAGGGCGGGCTCAACAGCTCCAGCATCTGGACGAGCCGCCCCCACTCAAGGTCGTCGGCTACGTCGTCCTTCAGCATGTAGCCGAGCCCGGCCCCCGCCCGCACGGCAGCCGCCGCGAGGGCTCCGTCGTTCACGACCAGTTGCCCGCGCACTCGGATGCGAACCTCACTTCCGTCGTGGGCGGATTCCCATGGCAACAGGCCGCCCCCGCCGACGAGGCGGTAGTTCACGCAGCGATGCGTCTCCAGGTCGGCGGGGGTATCCGGTTGCGGATGGCGCGCGAAGTAATCCGGCGTTCGACCACCGAGGCCTTTCATGAGGCCGTGATCGATTTACGCCACGCGTGCGTTCGCGGAGGGATACGCGAGACGGCAAAGGGCATAGTCGAGGCCGCGTCTTAGAAACCGCAACCATCGGCTCAACGAGCGTCCGCGCGGGGGCCGATGATGCGTTGAGACCCGCGGTGCTCGGGTCCTGAGGTTGGCCGCGGCGAGACGCGCGTCGCGTTCAACGGTTCTGTGCCCGGTAAGCCTGGGTCAGACCGTCGTAGCCCCAACTGTCCTTCGGCACCTCGTGGATGACGACATAGGATACTTCCGCGAGCTGGGAGCCGAGAACGTCTTTCAGGAGGCGGCTCGCCTCGGCGATGAACTGGCCCTTCTCCTCGGCCGTGTTGGTTTCCGCGCTGATGATGGCATCGACCTGCGCGGCGCACGCGACCGGCGCGGCGCCGACGTTCCATCCCGCCAGTGGCACCTCCTCGACCAGCACCCCGACGAGGGGGCCGACCTTGTGCAGGACGTCGGTCATCAGGGTCGTGACGCCCGCCTGGATCCGCTCGATATGACTCTGCGCCAGTTTCCGGCCTGCCACCTTGACGTTTATGAAGGGCATGGCTGCCTCTCCCACCCATTCGCCACCGCTCCGGCGGCAATCCGCAAGACGGTGCTATCGGCCGGGGATGGCTTGGTAAATTTGAAATTTCATCATAGAATCTTCTGAAAAACCGAATGATCGCGGCGCTGCCGGTCCGTGGCGTAATCCGTGTTCGAGCGCCTCGGGCTGCGGGAGCGTGGATCCTGCGGGAGGCAGGCAGGGAGCCATATGGTCCGAGCTCTACGCGACATGCTCCCGGATCGTCTCAAGCAGAATATCCGTGAGCCGGGCGACGGCCGGCGACAGGTCGGCTTCCGCCTGATGAAGGGTGAGCGGCGCACACGGAAGGGCTGGCAGCCCTGTCCCTGCTGGGTCGAGCACGCTCAGCGTCTTCGGCAGACCGACGGCCGTCCGCGCCGTGATGCCGAGCCCACCCTCGGCCGCAGCCCAGAGACCCGAGAGGCTGGGGCTCGTGAAGACCAGACGCCAGGGCAGACCATCTCCGTCCAGGGCGGCGACGGCCGCGGACCGGAACGTGCACGGCGGCGCGAAGGCCGCGAACGGTAGAGGCTCCCGCCCGAGACTCGCGAGGCCCGGCCAGTCGGGCTGACCGATCCAGTGGATCGGCACCGCGGCGACCCGCTGGGCATGGGGGGCATCGCCTACGTCCCCCCAGACCAGGGCGGTGTCGAGTTCGCCCTTCAGCGTCTTCTCGACGAGGTGCGCCCCGAGGCCCACTTGGACCTCGATGCGCACCCGAGGATAGGCCCGGGAGAAGCGTTTCAGGACCGCCGGGAGCCAGCTCTCGGCGAAGTCCTGCACGAGGCCGAGACGCGCCCAGCCTTCGAGTTCCGTACCGCGGAGACGATCGACCGCCTCATCGTTGAGATCCAGCAGCCGCTTCGCGTAGCCGAGCATGCTCTCGCCGGCCGGCGTCAGGGCGAGTCCGCGTCCGGCCTTCTGCACAAGCGGTTGCCCGACCTGCTCCTCCAGCTTCCGAAGCTGCGTGCTGACGGCCGATTGCGACCGGCCCAGGCGCTCGGCCGCCCGGGCGAAGCTGCCGAGCTCGAACCCGGTCACGAAGGTCCGGAGCACGTCCATGTCGAGGTTGGTGCGGATCATCATCGTTCGGTCTTATCGATATTACTGTTCTGTAGTTTCGAATTTTCAGAACGATGGTGCTGCTGTAGACCGTTCGCGTCAAGTCCATCGGGACGCGACGGAACCTGTCGGAGGACACCACGTCCATGCCTCTCGTTCGTATTTCGCTGATCAAGGGCAAGTCATCGGAGCACATCCGGGCGATATCGGACGGCGTCCATCGCGGCCTGATGGAGGCCTATGGCGTGCCGGCCGACGATCGCTTCCAGCTCATCCACCAGCATGCGCGGGACGAGTTGATCTACGACCCGGACTACCTGGGCCTGCATCGCACCGACGACCTCGCGATCATCAACATCGTCGCCGGAAACTGGCGCGAGACGCCGCAGAAGAAGGCGCTCTACCGGGCGATCACCGACAACCTCGTGGAGAATCCCGGGCTGCGCCCGGAGGACGTGCTGATCGTCCTCTCGCCGAACGGGCGCGACGAGTGGTCTTTCGGCAACGGCCTTGCATCCTACGTCAAGGACGAGACAGCCTGACCGTCTCGCGGGCGCGCCGCCGGACATTCCCAGAATAGGCAGGAGATCGCATGAGCATCCTCGTCACCGGCGCGACGTCGGGCTTCGGCCTCGCGATCGCGCGGCGCTTCGCACGGACCGGCCACAAAGTCGTTGCGGCCGGGCGCCGCCGGGAGCGGCTCCAGGCGATCGTCGACGAGCTCGGCGATCAGATGGTCCACACCCTCGAACTCGACGTCCGGGACAGGCGGGCGGTGGAGGAGGCGGTCGCCGGCCTTCCGGCGGCCTATGCGGCCATCGACGTGCTGGTCAACAATGCCGGCCTCGCCGTGGGGCTCGAACCCGCGCAGGCGGCGGACCTCAACGGCTGGGAGGCGATGGTCGACACCAACGTCAAGGGCCTGATGTACATGACCCACGCGGTGCTGCCGGGGATGATCGCGCGCGACGGCGGCCACATCGTCAACATCGGCTCGACGGCGGCGAGCTACCCCTATCCCGGCGGAAACGTCTACGGGGCCACGAAGGCGTTCGTCCGGCAGCTCTCGCTCAACCTGCGCGCCGATCTCGTCGGCACGCGGGTGCGCGTCACCGAGATCGATCCGGGCCTCGTCGGCGGCACCGAGTTCTCCAACGTGCGGTTCCGCGGCGACGATACCCGTGCCGCGGGCGTCTACGACGGCGCCGACGCGCTCACGCCCGAGGACGTCGCCGACACGGTGTTCTGGGCCGCCACCCGGCCGCCCCGCGTGAACATCAACGTCATCGAGCTCATGCCGGTCAGTCAGGCCTTCGGCCCGCTCGTCGTGCACCGGGGCGGCCTGGGCGGCCGCTGAACTCAGGAAGAGGCGTGGCGGCGAACGATCCGTGGCAGGGCCGCGGATGAGGGGCAGCCCACGCGGCGCCTCGGGGCGTAGGCAGGCCCGAGCCCGCGCGACCGACAATTGCCCAAGAGGATGCCATGACCGCCACCCTGCCGCGCGAGACCTCCGGCGATGACGCGATCCCTGCGGCGGTGCGGCGAGCCGAACCGATCGTCTGGCGCAACCCGCACCGCGGGTGCGCCGCGTCGGTGCTGGCCGCCTCGGCGTTCTCCAAGGCCGACATGCGCGGCGCGGAGGCGCGCTGGCGGCGCTTCGACCCCCTGCTGGCCAAGCTGTTCGCGGGCACGCAGGATGGCCGGATCGACTCGCCGCTGCTTCCCCTCCCGGCCGACCTCGCCCGGCGCGTCCTCGGCGGCGCGCCGGGTTCCGTCTGGGTCAAGGCCGACCACGACCTGCCGGTGACCGGCTGCATCAAGGCGCGCGGCGGCGTCTACGAGGTTCTGACCTACGCCGAGGCGCTGGCCGGGGCGGCGGGGCTTCTGCGGCCCGGCCTGTCCTACGCGGCGTTCGCGTCCGGCGCCTTCCGCGATCTGTTCGCCCGGCACACGATCGCGGTCGGCAGCACCGGCAATCTCGGCTTCAGCGTCGGCGTGATGGGCCGGGCTCTCGGCTTCGCGGTCGAGGTGCACATGTCGCACGACGCCAAGGCCTGGAAGAAGCAGCGCCTGCGCGAGCTCGGCGCGCGCGTCGTCGAGTATCCGGGCGATTACGGGCGCGCGGTGGCCGCGGCGCGGGACGCCTTCCGGGACCGCGCCGATGCCCACTTCGTCGACGACGAGGATTCGGTCGATCTGTTTCTCGGCTACGCGGCGGCGGCGCTCGACCTGCAGCGCCAGCTCGCGGCGGCTGGGATCGCGGTCGACGCGGCGCATCCGCTCTACGTCTACCTCCCCTGCGGCGTCGGCGGCGCGCCGGGGGGCGTGACCTTCGGCCTGACGCTGCTGTTCGGCGACGCGGTCCGGCCCGTCTTCGTGGAGCCGGTGGCCTCGCCCTGCATGCTCGTGCAGCTCGCGGCAGGGCTCGACCGTTCGGTCAGCGTCTACGAGGCCGGGCTCGACAACCGGACGGCGGCCGACGGGCTGGCGGTGGCCAGCGCCTCCCTGCTGATTGCCCGGACCGTCGGCGCGCTCATCGACGCGGTGGTGACCGTGCCCGACGCGGATCTGTTCGCTTGGCTGAAGGCGCTCTGGACGGGCGCGGGGATGCGCCTCGAACCCTCCGCGGCCTCGGGCTTCGCCGCCGTCGGCGGGTTCGTCGGCGGGGCGGAGCCGGCGGATCTGGCAGCCGCCACCCACGTGGTCTGGACCACGGGGGGCGCGCATCTGCCGGACGCGGAATTCGAGGCCGCCCTAGCCCACGCCTGATCGGGAACAGGCTTCCGCCCTCACGCCATTGCCGGCATCGTCGTCCCGGCGCGGGGAGCGGCGCGTTCCAAGGCCGCGCTACGTTCAGGCCGTCCAGCCCGGCCCCAGGGCCCGGCGCCGCGCCCGGCGGCTCAGCCGGAGCGATATCTGCCGGAGGATGCGGGCGGAGACGACCTTCGGACCGGACTAGGCGCGGTCAGCGGTCGAGGTCCAGGATGGCGGCAGCGAACAGGTCCGGCGCCTCCTGGGGCGCGTTGTGGCCGACGCCGTTCAGCACCGTCGTGCGGCGCAGCTGCGTGAAATGCGGGGCTGCGGCCCCCGGAGGTTCCGGCGGATCGACGCCTTCGTCGGCGCCTTCCAGCACGATCGTCGGGACCGTGATCTGCGGGCTGGCGGAGAGCTGCCGCTCGATCGGCTCCAGCGCGGGATCGCCAGGCACCTCGCCGATGCGGAAGCGGTAGGAGTGCAGCGCCACGGTCACGAAGTCGGGGTTCTCGAACGCCGCAGCGGTCCGGGCGAAGGTCGCATCGTCGAAGTTCCAGGTCGGCGAGAAGTCGTGCCACAGATAGCGGCAGAAGCCGGCGGGATCGTTCGAGAAGGCCGTCCTGCCGCGCTGCGCGTTCAGGTACCAGTAGAACCAGTGACGGCGCTCGAACGCGGCGTCACGCGGCCTCAGGAAGTCCGCGCGATTCTGGATGTTGTAGCCGGGGCCGCCACTGCTGACGAGGCCGCTGACCCGTTCGGGATGGAGCGCCGCCGCCACACACGCCGCGCGGGCGCCCCAGTCGAAGCCGGCCAGCGTCGCCCTGCGGAGGTCCAGCGCGTCGAGGAGGGCGAGGAGGTCGTTGCCCAGCGCGGCCTGCTGGCCGACCCGCGGGGTGGCGGCCTCGATGAACCGGGTCGGTCCGTAGCCGCGCAGGTAGGGCACGATCACGCGCCGGCCCGCCTTCGCCAGAACGGGCGCGACCGCCGCGTAGGCATGGACGTCGTAGGGAAAGCCGTGGAGCAGGATCACCGGATGCCCATCCGGCGGGCCGGACTCGCGATAGGCCACGTCGAGGACGCCTACCCTGACGCGCCGGATAGCCGGATCGCCTATTGGATCGCCTGCGGGATCGGGCGCGGCGTCAGCGCGCGCCGGGATCAGGTCGCTGACGGCCGCCCCGGCCAGGGCAGCCACAATTTCGCGGCGATGGAACGACACCATGTGGGGGACTCCTTCGGGCTCGACGGTCCGCGGCCGGATCAGGCGTAGGCGCCGATCATCGCGCGCGTGCTCCGCTCCTCGGCCCGGACCGCGGGATCCGCTGCGTGGTCGGCCAGGAACTTTTCCGCCTCCAGGGCCGCCATGCAGCCCATCCCGGCGGCTACGACCGCCTGCCGGTAGACGCTCTCCGCGCAGTCGCCGGCCCCGAAGAATCCCGGGACCGAGGTCTTGGTGGACCACGGGGAGATCCGGATGTAGCCGCCGGCCTCCATCTCGACCTGCCCGTGGAAGAGCGCCGTCGCGGGATCGTGCCCGATGGCGACGAAGACGCCGTCGGCCGTCAGATCGCGGGCGTCGCCGCTCCCGACATCGCGCAGCCGCACGCCCGTGACCGCCTTCACGGGCTCGTCCCGGCCGAGGATCTCCTCGACCACGTGGTTCCAGACGACCGCGATCCTGGGATGGGCCGCCAGCCGGTCCTGCAGGATCGGCTCCGCCCGGAAGCGGTCGCGCCGATGGACCACGGTCACCTTCGCGGCGAGGTTGGCGAGGTAGAGCGCCTCCTCGACGGCGGTGTTGCCGCCGCCCACGACCACGACTTCCTTGCCGCGGTAGAAGAAGCCGTCGCAGGTCGCACAGGCCGAGACCCCGGCGCCGTTGAGCGCCAACTCGGAGGGCAGCCCGAGCCAGCGGGCCTGCGCGCCGGTGGCGGCGACGATCGTGTCGGCGCGGTAGGTGTCGCCGCTGTCGCCGACGGCTTCGAACGGCCGCCGGGAGAGATCGACGGATATGATGGTGTCGGAGAGGATCCGGGTTCCGACGTGCTCGGCCTGCTCCCGCATCTGCTCGACGAGGTCGGGGCCCTGGATCGCGCGCGCGAAGCCCGGATAGTTCTCGACCTCCGTGGTGATGGTGAGCTGTCCGCCCGGCTGAAGCCCAGTCACCAGGAGAGGCTGCAGGTTCGCCCGCGCCCCGTAGATCGCGGCCGTGTAGCCGGCCGGACCGGCGCCGACGATCAGGAGTTTCGTCCGATGAACCGTCATGTGCGCTCCGAGGTATGGGACCGACGGCGCGAGAACCCGGTGGTCCTGGCGTCCTGAAAGAGGAATTCGGTCGCGAGCCGCTCGACGATGCGGACATGCGTGGAGAGCTGGGTCTCGGCCTCGGAGAGCCGCCCCGTCACGGCAAGGTCGATGATGCGGCGGTGCTGCTCCACGGCCGCCCGCATGCGCGCGAGTTCGCGCGGCAGCCTGTGGCGAAGGGCGCCGACCTGATCGGCGATCCCGCGATAGGCTCGGGTGAGCAGCGCGTTGTCCGCCGCCGCGATCAGAGCCTCGTGAAACGCGCCGTCCATCGCCTCTGCCCGTGCGAGATCTTCGTCCTCCACCGCCAGGGCGCCTCCGGACAGGGGAACCGAGACGGCGGCGACCAGAACGTCCGGATCGCGGGCGGCAGCGATGCGCAGCGCGCCCAGTTCGAGCACGGCCCGCATCTCGCAGATCCGCCGCACGTCGGTGGCATCCAGGCTCATCACGAAGGTCCCGCTCTGAGGGCGCACCACGACGAGGTCGTCCTGCGCGAGGCGCGCGAGGGCCTCCCGCACGGGCGTCCGGCTGATCTGAAGCTCGTCGGCCAGGGCCCGATCCGACAGCCGCTCTCCGAAGGCGAAGCGGCCGCTGACGATGGCCTCGCGGATGAGCGCCTCAGCACGGAGGCTCAAATTGTCGGTCGCGGTCATTATTGGAATATCAATTAACCGCTATTGCGCGTCAATAGCATAACTGGCATATCAGTTAGCGGCAGAAGCGCGCGACACCACCGAGCGGGGGTTCCCATGCTGCACGCGATCCGACGCACCTCCTCCAATCTGACCCTGCAGGTCGTCGTCGCACTCTGCGCCGGAGCGGCCCTGGGCGTGCTCTGGCCCGGCTTCGCCGTCTCCCTTCAGGCGCTGAGCGACACGTTCATCAAGCTGATCAAGATGGTGATCCCGCCGATCGCCTTCCTGACGATCGTCATCGGCATCGCGGAAGTCAGCGACCTCAAGAAAGTCGGCCGCATCGGCGGGAGCGCGCTCCTCTATTTTGAGGTCGCGTCCACGCTGGCGCTTATCATCGGCCTGATCGTCGTGAATCTCGTCCGGCCCGGCGACGGCTTCGACAGGAGCCGCGTCGGCGCGGTGGCGGTCGATGCCACGAAATACGCGAGCGCGTCGGCCGACCGGTACATGCTGGATCTGCTGTCGAACATCGTGCCGGACAACGCCGTCGCGGCGTTCGCCAAGGGCGATCTGCTTCAGATCGTGTTCTTCGCCATCGCGTTCGGCTGCGCGGCCGTCCTGATCGGCGAGCGGGCGAAGCCGTTCGTCGTGGTGGCGCAGGCCGCCAACGACATCCTGTTCCAGCTCGTCGCCCTGATCATGCGCCTCGCGCCGCTGGGCGCGTTCGGCGCCATGGCGTTCACGGTGGGCCGCTACGGCGTCGGGTCCATCCTCGTCCTCGGGCACATGCTCCTGAGCGTCTACCTGACCTGCGCGCTGTTCGTCGGGGTGGTGCTGGGGGCGATCGCCCGCGCCTACGGGTTCAGCCTCTTCCGGTTCATCCGCTACATCGGCGCGGAGGTTCTGGTCGTCCTCGGGACCTGCTCCTCCGAGAGCGTGCTGCCGCGCCTCATGACCAAGCTCCAGCGCCTCGGATGCTCGAAGTCGAGCGTCGGTCTCGTGCTGCCGGTCGGCTACTCGTTCAATGCCGACGGAACGGCGATCTACCTGTCGATGGCGTCGCTGTTCATCGCGCAGGCCTACGGCATCGACATGAGCTTCGGCCAGCAGCTCGGCCTGCTCCTGCTCCTGCTCGTGACGTCCAAGGGCTCGGGGTCGGTGGCCGGCTCCGGCTTCGTCGTGCTCGCCGCGACGCTCTCGGCGACGCATGTCCTGCCGGTCGAGGGCCTTCTGCTGATCATCGGCATCGACCGCTTCATGTCCGAGGCGCGGTCGGTCACCAACATCATCGGCAACAGCCTCGCGACCGTCGTCGTCGCGAAGATGAGCGGTGAGTTCGACCCGGAAGCGGCCGAGGCGGCCTACGCCGAAGCTTTTGGGCCGGATGTCCCCTTCCAGCAGGGGCGTTCGCGCCGTCCGGTTGCCGTCTCGGCGCCGGTCGACAGCCCGGCCGCCCGCGGCGACCGGAAGGCCGTCCTGACCGCGAGTACGTGGGAGCAGCGCCCGTGAGCCGCCGGGCTCATCGGCGCCGATCTTCGAAATTTTGGATGCAGCAAGGAGAGAGGCCGTGAACACGCATGTGAGACCGGGCGATCAGCTCGTCATCTTCGTCAAGCACGGATGCGAGACGTGCCAGATGCTGGAGGACGTCGTCGGGCGTATCGCCGGCGCCGTGCCCACCTGCGTCTACACGCAGGACGATCCGGGCTTTCCCTGCGGCGTCGCGGCGATTGACGACACATCTCTGGAGCAGTCCTTCGCCTTCGACATCGAGGCCGTACCGACGCTCGTCCGCCTCAAGGATGGTCAGGAGGTGGCGCGCACCTTCGGCTGGCACCGCGGCGACTGGCAGGACATGACCGGTCTCGACGATCTGGGGGCGGATCTCCCCGCGATGCGTCCCGGATGCGGCTCGAAGTCCCGGGAGCCCGGCGTGCACGACGTGCTGCGGGCCAGGTACGGGCAGGTCGATTTCCAGTCGCGGCCGATCCAGCTCGGCGCCTGGGACGACGAATTCGAGGCCACCTACGACCGGGGCTGGAGCGACGGCCTCCCGGTCGTGCCGCCGACCGACGCGCGCATCCTCCGCATGCTCGACGGCACGTCGCGAAAGGCCGATGAAATCATCGGCGAGGTGCCCCCCAATCTTTCCCCGATCACCGTGGAGAAGGTCGCCATCAACGCCGTGATGGCCGGCTGCCGCCCCGAATACCTACCGGTCGTCCTGGCGGCGCTGGAGGCGGCGCTCGACCCGCTGTTCACGATGCACGGGCTCCTGTGCACAACCTGCTTCTCCGGGCCGATCATCGTGGTTAACGGGCCGATCGCCCGCGAGATCGGCATGAACTCGGGCATCAACTGCCTGGGCCAGGGCAACCGCGCCAACGCGACGATCGGCCGGGCGCTGCAGCTGATCATCCGCAACGTCGGCGGCGGTCGACCGGGCGAGCTCGACCGAGCGGTCCTCGGCGGCCCCGGGAAGTACACGTTCTGCTTCGCCGAGGACGAGTCGGATCCGACCTGGCAGCCCCTCGCAGTCGCCCGCGGCATCGCGCCGGGAACGAACGCGGTGACGCTGTTCCAGGGCGACGGCATCCAGGGCTTCCTCGATCAGCGCTCGCGGACGCCGGAGGAGCTGACCAAGTCCCTGGCCATGTCGCTGCTCGCGGTCGGCCACTACAAGCTGTGCGAGTTCACCAACGCGATGCTCGTCCTCGTCCCCGAGCACTACGCCATCTTCCGGGATGCCGGATGGGACCGGGCCCGGATCACCGCAGAATTGCACGGGGCCATGGTCCGTCCGGGCGCGGACGTGATCCAGGGCGCTCACGGGGTCGGCGAAGGCATCGCCGTCAGCCGCCGGAACGAGATGGTCAACAAGTTCTGGCCCGAGGGCCTCCTCATCGTCCAGGCGGGCGGTCAGGCGGGGCTGTTCTCCGCCATCTGCGCCGGCTGGACCGGAGGACGTTTCCGCACCGAGTCCCAACCCGTCACCAGGGAGATTGTCCTGTGAACGAAGTTATCCTGCTACGCGACCCGACCGCCGAGACCGCATCGGCCCTGCGCCCCCGCGTCGAGCCGCTCGACACCCTACAGGGCCGGACCGTCGCCCTGATGGATATCGGCAAGATGCGGGGCGACGAGTTCATCGACCGCCTGGAGGTCCTGTGCCGCGAGCGCGGCATCACCACGCGCCGCTACAAGAAGCCGACGAACACGCGCGTGGCGCCGCGCGAGATGATCCTGGACATCGCGGCGCACTGTCAGGCCGTCATCATCGCCCTGTCCGATTGCGGCTCGTGCACCTCGTGCTCGACACACGATCTCAACGATCTGGACAAGCGGGGCCTGACCGGCGTCAGCGTCCTGACGACCGAGTTTGCGCAGGCGTTCGAGTCGCAGAGGTCGACGATCGGCCTCGACGCGGCCTCGGTCTACGTCTCGCATCCGATGCAGAACAAGACCACGGCCGAGCTTCATCTTTCCGCCGACTTGGCCTTCGCGGCGATTCTGAAGGCGATCACCGCGGAGGCGGACCTGACGCCGCGTTCCGAAGCGGCCTGACGGGCTGCGCTACGCCGTGCCACGATGGCGGTCCCGGCGGCTCATCCCGCCGGGCCCCCGGATGTGACGAAGCCTCGGCGCATGGTCCGGCCATGCGACGACCTCCGCCCGGACGTGGGCAGGGAGATGCCGATCATGACAACCCACCGGTTCGATACCGTCCTGTTCGATCTCCTGACAGCCCTGCTCGACAGCTGGTCCTTGTGGAACGCAGTCGCCGGCGGCGAAGAGGCCGGCCGTCGGTGGCGGGCGGAGTACTTGCGGATCACTTATCGGACGGGCGCGTACCGGCGCTACGAGACCCTCGTCGCCGAGGCCGCCGAGGCGGTGGGTCTGCCGCGCCGCGTCGCGGACGATCTGGAGGCCCGTTACGGCGAACTCCGATCGTGGCCCGGGGTAACAGAGGTCCTGCAGGCGCTCACGGGGCGATCCGTGCGGCTCGGCGTCGTGACCAACTGTTCCGAGCGTCTGGGCCGCATCGCCGCCGAATGCGTGGGGGTCGCGTTCGACGCCGTCGTCACGGCCGAGCATGCGGGCTTCTACAAGCCCGACCCCCGGCCCTATCGGCTCGGTCTTCAGGCGCTCGGGGTCGCGCCGGAGCGCTGCCTGTTCGTTGCCGGCTCGGCCTTCGACCTCGTTGGGACGGCACAGGTGGCTTTGGCGACGTACTGGCACGACCGGATCGGCATGGCGGCCCCCGAAGGTGTGACGCCCCCGCTGGCCCATGAGACCACCCTGGAACCGCTGCTCACGTGGTTCGATCCGGGTGCATGAGATCGTGAGCGGCGGGCCTTAGCCGCAGGCGGATCCGGCTCGGCAGCGGGGGCGCGGCAAAGGCTCACATACCCGCCTGGTTTCAAGGGGATCGGGCCGGTTTAGAAGCGCCGGGCGTTAGTCGGAGGGGGTACCAGCGTGCCGACCCGAGCTGCAGCAGACGTGAAGGCTGCGATGATCGATCCGGGACGCGCGCCGGGAGAGGTCCTGAGCGCGGCCGAGAACGAGGGCGCGGATGATGTCGCGCTCTACCGGGTTCGCTACGCGGCTGCTTCGCAGGTCTTCGGGATCAACGCGCACCACCTCGTCGTCGTGAATGTCGGCGCGGCGGTCCCGGCCGCCTGCCGCATCGGTTCGGCCGAACTCGACCACGTCTCCGAGCCGGGAAACGTCGTCGTGATTCCCGCGGAAATCCCGTGGAGCGCCGTGATTCCGCGCAGCGCCGAGCAGGTCGTCATAGCGCTGCCGCGCGAACGATGGGCCGTCGCTGCCGCGCAGTCGCGCGTCAAGGTAGAGCCGATCCGGCCGCGCCTGCGCAGCCAGGACCCCGACCTCGTCTCGCTCGTCCTGGAAATGGCAGGTTCAGCTGGACCGGCCAGCGCGGACGACTTGGCGTGGCACGCCCTCGCCGACGCGTTTCTCGAACAGGTCTGCAGCTCGTTCTCCACGGCGGACCGTGCGCCCCAGGGCGGCGTCCTGGCGCCGGAGGTGATGCGGCGCCTCAACGACTACCTGCGTCCGCGTCTTGACCAGTCGCTCCTGGTCGACAGCTTGGCCGATGTGGCCGGTCAGGGCCGGTCGCACTTCCCGCGCGTGTTTCGGCGAACGGTGGGCATGAGCCCCTATCAGTACGTGATGCGCCTCCGGCTGCGCCGGGCTCGCGCCCTGATCGGCCGTCGTCTGCCCCTGGCCGAAGTCGCGCTCGCGTCGGGGTTCGCCGATCAGAGCCATCTGAACCACTGGGTGCGCCGGATCTACGGGACCACACCGGGCCGTCTGGCGACCGGACGAGATCCAGGGCCGGAGGATGAAGCGTGGGGCTCCGGTCCGGCTGGCACAGGGCCGTAGGGCCCGGTCAGCCGCGGCAGCGCGAACCGCAGAAATCTTCAAGCGTCCGGGCGCCGATCGACGGCAAGGCATCGCGTCACCCCCTGGGTCGGACCTTGGAGAAGCGCGATGGCCGTCATGCCGCAGGAGCCTGCTGATCAACCCCTGTTCACCGCCCTGGCAGCCCACGGCGTGTCCGCGATGCCGCCGGCGACGGCCGCGCGCGACGGGGAAAGCCGCGCTCTGACGCGCGCGCTCTTCAACGGAGCCGTGCGCTCCCTCCCGCTGGCGGTGGTGCCCTGTGCCGACGAGGCGGCCATCCGGACCGTTCTCCGTCTGGCGACCGACCACGGCACGTCCGTCGCCGTCTGCGCCGGCGGCCACGATCTGTCCGGCCGGTCCTTCAACCCAGAAAATCTGGTCCTCGACCTCGGCAGCCTGAACAATACCCACGTCGATCCGGCCTGCGACGAAGTCACCCTCGGCGGCGGTGCGCTGACCCGGGACCTTCTCGCGGCGCTGCCGGAGGATCGCGTCACCGCGACCGGAACCGTTCTGACCGTCGGCATGACGGGGGCCACCCTGGGAGGCGGGTACGGCCGCCTCACGCCGGGCTTCGGTCTGTCTGCGGATTGCCTCGTGCGCGCCCGCGTCGTTCTCGCGGACGGGTCCGTTGTGGTCGCGAGCGAGGCCGAGGACGCGGACCTGCTATGGGCGCTGCGCGGCGGCGGGACCGGATTCGGCGTCGTCACCGCGATGACGATGGCGCTGCACACTCTGCCCCGGGTTCTGAGCGCGATGATCCTGTATCCTCTGAGCGAGGCCGGGAGCCTCCTCCTGGCCGCGCAGGATCTGATCGATCGCCATCCGGATGCGCTCAGCCTCTTCACCGGCTTCATGACCGCACCGACGGGAGACGTGATGCTCTTCGTCGCACCGATGTGGTGGGGCGACGGACCGGCGGGCGAGAGGGTGGTGGACGATCTCACACGGCGGCCGGGGGCCTTCGTGCTGGAAACGGGCTGGCGCCCCTACCGGGCGACGTTCAGCGAGGAGAGCGAGAAGGCCTGGCCGAAGGGCCGGTACTACCATCTCCCCACCCGCACGGTCCGGCGCATCGACGGGCACGTCGCGGAGATCCTGGTCGCGGGCGCGCGGGGCATGACGTCGCCGAACTCGGCGATCGTGCTGCACGATTTCCACGGCGTACCGACGCGGATCGCCTCCGGGGCGACGGCCTTCCCCTTGCGGGAGGACCACTTCGTCGTGGAGATCATCGCAGCCTGGGACGATCCCACGGCCGAGCTGGCGGCCGACGGCCTGCGGCACCGCGCATGGGCCGATGACCTGTCCGGCGCTCTGGCATCGGTCTCCATACCGGGCGGCTACGTGAATCTCCTGCCGCCGGACGAGGCCGAACGGGTCCGCCTGTTCTACGGCCCATCCGCCGATCGGCTGCGCGCGACGAAGCGGCGCGTCGATCCGCACGATCTCTTCCGTTCGGCCATCGGACGTCTCCCGGCGGCCCGCTGACCTGTTCAGTGCCCGGCCTCCGCAACCAGCGCGACCGTCTCGGCGAAGGTCCGCTCCAGGCGCTCGCCCAGCCCCGGCTCGGGATCCTCCAGCCACGCGATCACGGCGTGCCCGAAGGCCGCCATCCCGGTCCGGGCCGCCAGCGCCGCCCGCAGATCCGCGACGCCGCGCAACCGCAGCGCATCGACCAGCGCGTCGGTTAGGGCCGCCGTCTTGGCCAGTTCGCGCTCGTAGAGGGGGGGCGTACGGGCGATCAGCGCGTGCCGCGGCTCGGAATAGTGCCGGTTGTTCTCAAGCAGCGGCCGGATCGACCGGAACGACCAGAACAGCGTGGCGAGCGGTCCGAGCGCGCCGGGGGCCTCGGCGATGGCAGCCGTGAGAGCGGTTCGCAGCACAGCCTCGCCGTCGAACAGCACCTCCCGCTTGTCCGGGAAGTGCCGGAAGAAGGTCCGCTCCGTCACGCCGACGCGCGCGGCGATCGCGGCGGCCGTAGTCCGCTCGTACCCGCGCTCCTCGAACAGCGCCATGGCGGCCTGCCGGAGTCGGACGCGCACATCATCTTCCAAGCGATCCAAGACCCGAACCTCCTGTTGTCAGTGACTGACATCGGCACTATGTCAGTCACTGACGCGGCAGGCCGGATTGGCAGCCGCTGGCCATGGCGAGGGATCTACCATGCGCATCTTTCTGACTGGAGCGAATGGCTGGGTGGGCTCCGCGGTCGCCCGCGAGTTGCTCGACGCGGGCCATGCGGTCACCGGACTGGTGCGTACGACTGACAAGGCCGACGCCTTTTCGGCCCTGGGCGGCACACCGCTGGTCGGCGCGATCGGGGATCCGGACGCGCTCCGGGCCGGTACCGCGGAGGCAGACGGCATCATCCATCTGGCGTTCGGCCTCGACCTCGCGCAGATCGCCGCGATGGCAGAGGACGATCGGCGGGCGATCGAGACCTTCGGCGCGTTGTTCGCCGGCACCAACCGGCCGATCGTGTCGGTCAGCGGCTTCCTACTGCTCCCCCGCGGAGAGGTTTTTCGGGAGGACGCGCGCCCCCCGGTCGACCCCGCGTTCCCCCGGGCGACGGAGCAGACGACCTTCGCGCTGGCCGAACGCGGGCTGCGCGCCTCCGTGGTGCGCCTGCCGCGCTCCGTGCACGGGCGGGGCGAGCGGCACGGTTTCATCCCTATGCTCGCGGCCGTGGCGCGGGAGAGGGGAGTCTCTGCCTATGTTGGCGACGGGCAGAACCTGTGGCCGTCCGTGCACCGGCTGGACGCCGCGCGCGTGTTCCGCCGCGCCCTCGAACGCGGCGCCCGGGGCGAGGCCTATCATGCCGTCGCGGATGAGGGCGTGCCGTTCCGGCTGATCGCCGAGGCGATCGGCCGGCAGGTCGGCGTGCCGGCCCTGTCCCTCACGCCCGCGCAGGCGGATGCGCATTTCGGCGGCTTGGCGATGTGGGTGGCCGGCAATGGGCCAGCCTCCAGCGCACGGACGCGTTCGAGTCTCGACTGGCAACCGCGGGAAAGAAGCGTCATCGCGGATATCGACCACCCGGATTACCATGCCTGAGCGGCCGCCTCGCTCGGCCACGAAGTTCGACGCATCAGGCCCCTCCGTGCCTCGCGATACGGCGCGGTCAGGCGGCCAACGCGCTGGCCTGACGGGCGCGCAGGGGAGCTTCGACGGTTGAAACCCTTGATGTCCCGCCGCCAGATCGTTCTTGCGTGCGGCGCCCTCGCTGTTCCAGGGGGAATCACCCGTGCGGCCGATGCGGACGCGCTCGGCACGCTCGAGAGCCGGCAGGGTGGAAGGCTGGGTGTCTTCGCCGTGGATGCGGGCTCCGGCCGGACCTTGGCTCATCGCGCCGACGAGCGCTTCATGCTCTTCAGCACGTTCAAGGGCGTGTTGGCTGCCGCGGTGCTGGCGGACGTCGAAGCCGGGATCGAGGCGTTGAACGCCCGCGTGTCCTACACGGCAGCGGATCTCCTGCCGGCCTCGCCGGTCACGCGCGCGCATCGCGACGAGGGGAGCTTGACGGTGGAGGCGCTGTGCCTCGCCATCATGCATCGGAGCGACAACGCGGCCGCCAACCTCCTCCTCGCGCGGCGCGGTGGCCCGGCACGCCTGACAGCCTTCGTGCGGGGGCTCGGCGACGCAGTCACGCGCTTCGACCGGTACGATACAGCGGCCGGCACGCCCTCAGGCGTCCTCGATACGACGACCCCGCGCGCCATCGTGTCGACTGTCCGTGCGCTGCTCCTGGGCGACGTTCTGAGTGCAACGTCGCGCGCCACGCTCGAAGCCTGGATGGCCGGCAACGAGGTCGGCCGATCCCGGTTGCGGGCGGCCTTCCCGACCGACTGGACGGCCGGTGACCGGACGCGCACGGGGAACGGCTACTGCAATGACTACGCGTTCGTGAGACGGCCCGGAAAGCCCCCGCTGGTCATGAGCGCCTACTTCGAGGCGCCGGGCATGACGCTGGCCAAGCAGGAAGCCGTGCTGCGGCAGGTCGGCGCCATCATCCTCGCGTGGCAGGCCTAGGTTCGATTCGGTGGAAGAACATCTTCAGAAGTTTCGAATTTTCGCGATGAACAGAGCGGCCTAGAGCGGAGCGTCGCGTGGGTGCCCTCAATGGGGTCCATGAAACCACCAGGGGCGGGCCGAATGTCGGAGGACCCCCACGCCATCGTTCCGGATCGTCGAACGCTGGTCGCGGGCTTGGCCGTAATGCCGATCCTGCGGGCGCCGATGCGTTCCGCTTCCCTGACGGATCACCCCATGGACACGCGTGCTGCGCCCATCATCGTCTTCGACGTCAACGAGACTCTGCTCGATTTCGGCGCGCTCGCACCGGTCTTCGTCCGCATCTTCGGCGAACCGGACGCGCTGCGCACGTGGTTCAACCACGTCATCCTCTATTCCGAGGCGCTGACCCTATCGGGCCAATACGCCGATTCCGGCACGGTCGGCGTGGCCGTCCTGCGGATGCTGGCCCAGGCGAGCGGCCGCACGGTGGCCCCGGCGGATCTCGACGCATTGCGGCGCCTCTCGGCAGAGATGCCGACCTACGCCGACACCCCGAAGGCCTTGACCGATCTGAAGAGCGCCGGCTACCGCCTCGTCACGTTGAGCAACAATCCCACGGCCGCCGTCGAGGCCCAGCTCACCCATGCCGGGATCAGGCCCTTCTTCGACACGCTTCACAGCATCGACGACCGCATCCGCCGCTACAAGCCGGCGCTGGAGAGCTACACGAACCTCGCCGCGACGCTGGGCGTCGCGCCGTCCGACCTGTGGCTGGTCTCCTGTCACGCCTTCGACACGCTGGGGGCTGCCGCGGCCGGCTACCGGACGGCGCTTGTGCTGCGGCCCGGGAACGCGCCGGTCGCGCTCGGTCGCGCGCCGGACATAGTCGCGGACGATCTGGGCACGGTCGCCGACCGCATCGTCCTGGCGGGTGCGGGCCGCGGCCCGTCGCCGGTCCGTGGCCGGAGCGCCCCATGAGGGATCGACCGCCTTCCGAGGCCGAACCGACACGCCGGACCGTTCTGGGTGGTGTCGCGGCCGCATCATCCCTCATCCTGCCCATCGGCCAAGCGCAGGCGTCGCCGCGCCTTGGCACCTACGCCGGAGCCATCGCCATGACGTCGGACGATCGAGAAGACCTCAGGCTGCCCGACGGGATCCGGCAGCGCAGCCTCGCGGGCATCAACGGGCTGACCGTCAACGTGCTTGAGGCGGGCTACGAGACGCCTGGACGCCCGGCGGTTCTGCTGCTCCACGGCTTCCCGGATCTCGCCTTCAGCTGGCGCAAGACGATGCTGCCACTGGCTGCCGCCGGCTATCACGTGATCGCCCCCGACCAGCGCGGCTATGGCGCCACCACGGGGTGGGACGACCGCTATAACGGCGATGTCGCGTCCTTCCGCACGCACAGCTACGCCCGCGACGCGCTCGGCGTCGTGGCGGCGTTGGGGCACCGCTCGGTCGCCGCGGTCGTGGGACACGACTTCGGGTCGATGGTCGCCGCCTACTGCGCGCTCGTGCGGCCCGACGTGTTCCGCGCCCTCGTGATGATGAGCTTCCCGTTCGACGGACCGCCCGCGATCCCGTTCGATACGGCCGGTAAGCCTTCCGAGCCGCCCCCGCCGTCGCTGGCCGCCCAGCTCGCGGCCCTCCCGCGCCCGAGGCAGGACAGCATGACCTGGTTCGGGACGCCAGGGGCGAACGCCGACATGCTCCACGCGCCCCAGGGCCTGCACGACTTCCTGCGCGCCTACTTCCACGTGAAGAGCGCGGATTGGCCCGGCAACCGCCCGCACCCGCTCGTCACAGGATCCGCGGCCGAGCTCGCCACGCTGCCGACCTACTACATCATGGACGCAGGCGTCGGCATGGCCGCGACCGTCGCGCCCGACATGCCGACGCCGGCCGAGATCGCGGCCAATCCATGGCTGCCCGAGGCGGACCTGACCGCCTACACAGCCGCCTTCGGTCTCACGGGATTCCAAGGGGGCCTCAACTGGTTCCGCTGCCACACCGGCCCGATTGGCCGCTCGGAGATCGAGCTGTTCGCCGGCCGCTCAATCGACGTGCCGTCTCGCTTCATCTCCGGCGCCGCCGATTGGGGCACCTACCGCAAGCCTGGCGCGATCGAGCGCATGCGCACCACGACCTGCACGCGCATGGACGGCGTTCACCTGATCGAGGGCGCCGGGCACTGGGTGCAGCAGGAGCAGCCCGAACGATTCAACGCGATCCTGCTCGAGTTCCTGCGGCGCCATCCCGTCCCGGGATGACAAGCTACATCAGGGAGGCGAGTTTGCGGTGTGGAGAGGTACCTACCGACAACGACATGCGCGACATAGAAGCTGTTCCTGGCTAGCCCCGTGAGTCTTTGGCGGGGGCCGAAGCACGCAGAGCCGTCGATGTCCGGTTTTGGAAGCGGCTCCCAGTGACTGGAACGGCCGAAATGGGCGCATTGCGGAACGTCCGGTTTCTTGGGTCGCGTTACGGCTTGATCGGGCTCCCATTGACCTCAATACGCCGAGGTAGCGGAATAGCCGTTTAAATTATCGCGCCACCTCAATGATATAGGTGTTCGCAGTTTTATTCCGACTGGCGCGCCAATCTTTTCAATGACTTAGCTCCCAGGTGCTGGCATGGTGCCTTCTTTGCGGAAGCACTGCGGAAGCGGCGCGCCTCGGTTGAGATTTTTTACGGCAGACGCTGTTAGCCGGATCGCGGCGGGTTTGTTGCAGGCGGAGGACGCTATTGCGTGGCTCGCGTGCCCACTGCCCTGGGCGAGAGCGTGACACCCCGATAGCAGCCGTAGGATCCCGATTGGGCGAACCGCGTTTGTCCAGCGACGATCCGAAGGCGAAGGGCTATCTGAAATGAATGAGACGCCAGACTTAGACCTCCGCGCCCGCGCGATTGCCGAGAACGTCTACGCCGCCTATTGCAGACAGGCGACAATGCCTATCCCCTACCGCGAGGAGCAGACGGTGCTAGCACGTCTGGTCGAAGCCCTCCGTCCGCAGATCGGGTCGGGAACACCGGGTGAACTGATCGAAGCCGCCAACATCGCCTTATCGGATTGGGAGCAGCGTGATGCCAAAGTGCGCGGGCCGCGCGTGGCGTCCATCAACCAGATCGATGGCGTAGTGACCGTTGGCTAGCTGCCTTCACGATTTTACGGACGGGCTTAGCTGATGCCGCTCGGCGTAGCCTCCATCCTGGGAACTCGATGACATACACCCTTCAACGGCTCGCCCCGGGCAGCTTCGATCTTCTCCTCGACGGCGAGGTCGTCGGCAGCATCGTCCGCGAGGTGTCCAAGGACGGCTACGAGGGCGACTGGGTGGTCGAGACTCTGACCGAGAGCCCGCCCTATCCGGCCCCGTTCACCGCCGAGGCGCACAAGTTCGGGACGCTGAAGGCTGCAGCGGACTGGCTAGAGGCGGACGTTCCCGATCTCTGATCTGGATCGCTCTCGCCGTGGTCAGTGAGGCCGCTGGCCGGTACATGGTGAGCGGGCGAAGCTAGAGAGCATCACGCTGCACGAGTTACGGCACTCCTACGCGAGCGCGATGGTGCGGAACGGCGCGCCGCTGATCGTCGTGGCGGAAGCGCTCGGGCATTCCGGTACCCGCATGGCCGAGAAGCACTACGCTCACCTGGCGCCTAGCTATGTCGCGGACACGATCCGCCGAACTGCGCCGGATCTGTCGCTGCTTGGATCGAGTGCGGTGCTCCGGCAGATGTAACGATCAAGGAGATGTGGCGTCAGGCTAAGCCAAACAGCCGGAAGGGGGCCTATCGAAATGTCGTCTTACCGATACAGTATATTAGATAGGTCCCTTGGACCAGAATTTATCAACTAACTTGTCGATAGCTATGTTGATCTCGTCTATGTTTTCGGGGCCTTCGACGGTCTGATTAGAAGCTGGGAGGGGGTCAATAAATTGCCCTGCTTCCTGGTTTGATTTCTGCCTCTCAGCATCCTCTTTTTCGCCAATATCCCAGGCGGCTTCTAGATCTTTGTAGCACTGTGGCAGCTCATCTCTGCTGTATGTCTCTCTATGCAGTGCAATTATTGGTATCTCAATATCGTTTTGCATCATAAACATATGTGTGTAGTTTCTCAAACCGATATGTTCCGCGAATGAAATTCCAGCGACGGCGCGCTCAAGCGCATCCAATTCGCGTCGTGCAACCGATCTTTCTGTTTGTACCGTAATAACCGGGTACGGAACGCCAGCGATTACGCCTTTTAGGACTTCCTTTCCTCTGTAAGTAAACTGAAAATCGATTAGGTTAAGGTGTTTCAATAGGGTTAGCAACCACACCAAATCAATTGACAACGCAAGCTCATGCCGCTGAGCGAATTTCGAAATTCTGAAGCCCGTATCAATCTGCTTGCCGAGAAAATCATAATCACCTGGCGTTACGTCAGCTCTTTTCTCATCATCTTCCCCGAGTTGGTCGCCAACGATACTGGAACTCGGTTCGAGGGAGAGGCGGCTCGCCGATGCAACTGTCGCGTTTGGCGCTGGGAAAGACGCCACCCAGGCTGATCCCTTGACGTCAAGTTCTGGCTCTTGATCGTTGATCAACTCACCGTACGCAGAGAGCGCTTTAGTAAAGGCCAGGAGGCAGCACGCTAAGTGCTCTAAGCAAGTTATACGGATACAGAAGATGATTTCATCGCCGATAGTCTTCCAAACTTTCGGCGAACGATCTGCAAAAGAGGCGTGTCCCTCGAACGCGCCAAGGTACCCGCCGTATCGCTCGCTTAGGATTTGAGGAAATTGCCGGTAGAAGCTGCGAGTACGGTTTAGCCATACGGGGTACGGCTCGTTGCCTTCGCGCCTATCGCGGTGCTTCGCCTTGAATGCCGTGGACCCCACAAGATCGACCGACATAAATAGCCGCACGCGATACTCTGGACAGTCGCCCATTCTTCAGCAGCCGAGTGATTGAGCACGTACTTCGGCGGCCTTCGGACTAACAGCAAAATGCCTTGCCGTCAGTTCGATCGAGCGGCCATTGCTCGTATATATCTCCCTAAACTCGGTTGCTGGCATAAGGAATGCTGCCGCAAACCAGTTAGCTTCCCATTCAGTCCTGATAAGATCAGGATTGTCCTTGTTTACCCAGCGTGTGGCTATCATAATTGCGCCTCGCTGACGGGCAGAAACTAAAGGGTAATGTAAGAACAGATGCCCAAGCTCATGCGCTATGGTAAAGCGATCGCGCACCAAGGAGGTAACGCTTGGTAGAAAAATAGTGAAGTCATCCATCGCGCGGACAATGATAGCTTCAGGCAAGTTTCCTTCCACTATCTCAGCAGTTTTGTATTCTATACGCCCCCCGAGTTTGACAACCAGCGGTTCAATGGCGTCTCCCACCTTGAACTTTAGGCGCGAAGCTACGTTCTCGGCGACGGAATGAACCTTTGCCTTCATCAAGTGCGTAGGAGAGGGGGGCGCGATCGTCACCGGGCTACCTCATGAACCGGAAACTTTAACGTCCAGGCGTCTAGTGAACATATGAGGAACAAACACGATATACACAACCTTTTACAAAGGGCTGCTATGACCTGCGACAAGGTGCTCTGAAGTGCGATGATACACCTATCCACAGACAGAATAAGGGCTCCTATGGCGCGATCGCGGCCTCGCCAATCCCAGATCAGTGCATCGTCGCCGCTGGCTCCGGCGTAAATGGTACTTCGAACAGGGCGCTTAGCGGCATGGCGGTCGGACCAATCACTGCCATGCTGAGAGGGACGTATACGCTGTCGAGGTCATTCACGGAGACCCGCAGCATGAAGGCAAGCGTTCGCGCAACAGCGGTGCATCAGTGCGCGGCTAGGTACGCCGCGATCATCTCTGGCGTCACGTCCGTCGCGTAGCACAGCGGCGCATAGCCGCCCGGCCGGACGTAGGCGGCGTGCTTCCCGCACGATGAGCCGTTGCGGGCGCTCCGGGAGGGGCGACGCCAACTTGACGGCACGCTGGATGAAGCAACCTTGGTTTCTCGCGGATAGATCCGGGCCACTTTATGCCGCAAGCGTCGAGCCTTGTTTTCGGTGGTCGGCCAAGCTGAAGAAGGAATTGCGCTCCTGCGGGGCGGAAGGTACGGCAGTTGGATAATGCTCGACGGTAACGCGGTCCCCGCCGGTCTTTTCGTGCTCGGCATCGTGCTATCAGTAGTTGCTGACGGACGCCTGCGTGCTCGAAACGGCGCATCATGGCATCAGGGGTGCGTGACTGCAGCCGGCGCTGGGCTCGCGTTTCTGGCCTGTGCGTACGCGATCCACTGAGACGTGAACCCAATTTCATGTGACATTGCTCTGGGACGCCCTAATGTCGCACTCGCATTGGGTGAAGCGGCATGGATCCCGGAGAAATTTCAGCGATTGCTTGCGGCCTGATCCTCGCGGGCTTGGCTGCCGAGAATTTTCATGCACATCGCTGGGTCCGCGCTGAGGGACCAGCCCGCTTTAACCGTCTGGCGGCCCTAGCGCTTGGTTTGCCTGTCTTGGGGTTAGGCGTCCTGGCGTTCCTAACAATCTAAGTCTTGGATGGCAGTCTGCTGCACGTGTCTGCGGCGTAGCACGTAGCAGCAGGGCGTCGCTGATGCACGATCGGCGATTGCTCAATGCATCGAGTGCACAGCATGGCGCGATCTGCAGCGATATCGTCGGGCATGGACAACGTGATTCGCCCGACTTTCCGCCGCACAGAGGCCGAAGCGCCTCCCGAGACCGTGGACGCCTTCAGCCCGCTTCAGGTCTACGGCACCGCTGTCGGCCACTTCGTGGCGCTGATCCGCGCCAAAGACGAGAAAGTCGGCATGACGCTGCAGCTGATCGTCGGGCGCGAGGGCGGCGATAATGCCGAGTCCGTGGCGATCTTTCCCGACACAGCCGAGGGTGAAGCAGATGCGGAGACGACCGGGTTTGCGATCCTAAGGACGTTGGAGATTGTCAGAGAAGCCTTTGTTGGCGACGCAGGTTGAACGCCGCCGTCTCCATTCATGCATGCGCCACCGGCAATTCGGCCACCTGCGTCGTATAGCGCGGCGTTCGCATATCGAACTTCGTCGTCCATTCCCGCCGCGCCACTAGCCCCGCCCGCGCCGGCACCACTGCCCCTCGCCCCCACCGCGCGTTGCAGGCGTCCATCGCCGCCATCAGCGAGCCTGAGCGCGCGCGGTCGAGGGCGCCTATCAGCGCCCGGGGGCTGTCGGTCAGCGGCCACAGGTCGTTCGTCACCACGCCGGCCTTGCTGTAGCGCCAGGCCGGCCGGTCGGGGCTCGGGTCGCGCCAGGTCTTAGCCACGCCAAGGCGCACCGCCTGGATCAGCGCCAGGGTGTCCGAACTGTGCTCGGGCAGGCTCACCGTCGTCGCCACTGAGCGCTGCGGCGCATCCCGGTCGTGCTCGCTCGTGTGATAGAAGACCGTGACGTGATCCGTGCCGAGCCCTTCCCGACGCAGCTTCTCACCCAGCCGCGTGGCATGGGCGGCCACCGCCTCCTCCAGGGTCGCCCGGTCGGTGATGCGCGCGGAGAACGAGCGCGTCACCGCACAGCCCTTCCGCCGGGCCGGGACAAGATCGAGCGGCAGGCAGGCGAGCCCGCGCAGCTCGTGGATGATGCGCTCGCCCACCACGGTCAGGCCCTTGCGCACCGGCCGGGGATCGAGGTCGCGCAGGTCCGCGACGCTCTCGACGCCCATCGCTTCCAGCTTGGCCAGCGACGCCCGGCCGATGCCCCAGACCTCGCCCACCGCCACCCGACACAGCCAATGGTCGTAGGCCGCCGCGTCGGTGAGGTCGCAGACGCCGTCCAGCGCCGGCACGCTCTTGGCGATGTGGTTGGCGAGCTTGGCCAACGTCTTCGTTGGCCCGATGCCGACGCAGGTCGGGATGCCCGTCCAGGCGCGCACCGTGGCGCGCAGGTCGCGGGCGAGCTCCACCCGCACGGGGGCCGCCACATCGGACAGATCGAGGAAGGATTCGTCGATCGAGTAGATCTCGACCCGCGGGCTGAACTGCCGGTAGACGGCGTTCGTGCGCCCGCTCATGTCGCCGTAGAGCGTGTAGTTCGAGGAGAACACGCGCACGCCCTGGCTGCGGCACAGGTCGCGGATCTTGAAGTACGGCTCGCCCATGCGAATGCCGAGCGCCTTGGCCTCGGCCGTGCGGGCGATGGCGCAGCCGTCGTTGTTCGACAGCACAATGACCGGCACGCGGGCGAGCTTCGGATCGAACACCCGCTCGCAGGAGCAATAGAAGCTGTTGCCGTCGATCAGCGCGACGGCCCGGGGGGCGCGGCCGCTCACGCGAGCCGTCCGCGCGCGACGTGCCAGCGGATGGTGAAGCGCACCACGCCCCAGATCTCGACTTCGCTCGCCTCGTCGACGGCGAAGGCGGGCAGGTCCGGGTTGTCGAAGGCGAGCCGGGGGGTGTTGCCCTCGATGCGGTAGCGCTTGCAGCTGAGCAGCGCGTCAACCACCGCCACGACGACGCTGTCGTGCTGCGGTAGGAGGCTGCGGTCGACGCAGGCGAGATCGCGGTCGAAGATGCCCGCCCCGCGCATGCTCTCGCCGCGCACCTGCATCAGGAAGGTCGCGGGCGGGTTCGGCACCAGCCAGCGCGGGAGTTCGAGCGCCCCCTCGAGGAAATCGTCCGCCGGCGAGGGAAAGCCCGCGCAGACGGCCGGGCCGACCAGGGGCACCCGCACCGTGCCCGGCCCGTCCTGGGGCAGCGTCGCGACCCGGCGTAGGCTCATCGGGCGATCCCGGCTGCGCAACGCGCCCGCCGCTCATCCCCACCCAATCGACGCGGCATGACTCGCCTCCGGCGCAACTGCCTCTAGAACAAAGAGTGAACAAGCCTTAGCCGGAGGCCAAGTTCAACCGGCCGCGGCCTGCAGCCGAGCGCGGAGATCTGGGACGATGTGGACGGCTGTGGATATGCGCCGAAAAGACCAATGAGGAAGAAGCCTTGCGCGAACGCGCTCCCCCCACCGCTCCGTGGGAAGCAATTGTCGGCTTTGCGTGCGGTCGCGTTGACCCCTGGCGGGCTTCGCCTTGGGGCCTACCCGGGTGCGCTGCACTTGCTCGCGCAGATGGGGCTGGTCGAGGAGCGCGCCGCCTCACGTATCGCGCACCGCGACGGTCGGGCATGGTTCCTTACCGTCGAGGGGCGTGAGACGGTAAAGGCTTATGGAGTGGACGAGGCATAAGACGCGACTGCGCCGACGAGGCCGCGCGGTTGCCCTGCGCTGCTCTGAAGGCGCTCGGGTGAGGGTGGAGCCCGGTCGCTGGACGGAATAAGGGCCAACCGAGTTAATAAATGGTTAAGGACCAAGTCTCAATATCTAATTAAATAACCCTCCTGAGAAAGCCAGAGAATTGTGAAGCCTTTTCTAGTTCTAATGGTCTCTTTGGTTTCGTCCCACAGGGCGTCCCTTACTTCGCAAAACCAAGATAGTTTGGGCAGATATTTTTGATCGTTCCGCGCTGTATGAGGCAGAAACCATCGGATAGTCCGGAGAAAGCCCATATCGCAAACGATACTCAGAGGCAGTCATCCCATTAGCTCTGAGATGTCTTTTTAGTGATTTATATGATTTTCCGTCAATGAAACTGACCAGTGCATCGTGTTTTATTGATTTGCTGATTTCCGCTAGGGTTGCCTTCACGAAGTCTGATACATTGACTGGGCGATCATTTGCCAATCCGCCGAGAGAAGCATGCACTGCTGCTATCAGAGCAGTCATATCGCCAGGAGCCACGCGGTGGTTCGAAACGTAGGCAGCGACAATGTCCGCAACGCGATCAACTGTTGTTCGGCTACGCCCTTCACCGTTGTCAATCATCACATCGCCCTCGAAGTAGGTCTAAGCGGTGCAGCAATGGGGCTGCGGGCGGAAATGGTTTGAGACCGAGCCGAGGTGGCGTCGCGGTAGGTGCCGGCCCGATCCGTTGAACGGGGGCCATAAGATCGAGCCGGCGTGTCCCTCGTAAGGACTTTCGCACATTAGTCGCGTTGGCAGTGGTCGTGAAGGATAGGAAGCAAGCCTGTATCCCTGCCGGCGAGAGCATGTACGTCCCAGCTAGGGACTAGCGCCTCGAACGGCGGCAAGGGTACGCTTTCGACGAGGAGCGCTAGCATCGCTCGATGCGAGTCGAGCATGATGGCCGGGGGCTCGCCGGTCAGGAACCGCCAACGCTCGACGAACACCGCGGGCGGCATCCCAGCCACTCCAGAAGGGCTTGCTGCTAGCCACATCTTCGACGGCAGGAAGGTTGTGTCCATCTGCACTGAACGGCTAGGGGCCCTGTCTAGTCGAGGCTGCCGTCGATGAATGTGAAGAAACAGTTCGCTGGCGGCACATGAAAAGGTAGCCACAGTGTTTGCAAAGCATCTGAAGGCGCCTCCTAGATGACGTCATCCATTGGGCTGGGGAGGAAGCGCTACTGGCTTGGCTCGCGGCAACCCAGCTGTGGTCAGGCCAAGGAACCGTGCAAGTTCAATTAATTCATCAAGCGAAAGCTGCCCCCCTTTATCACCGTGCTCAATGTTATCGACTGCGGCTGCGGAAATTTTCGTCAGGCGTCCGACATCAAATGTGCTGAGCGCCATTTTCAATCTTGCCGCTCTGGCATGCAGCTGTAGGTTGGCGATCAATGCTTCGCGAGCCTGTTCCAACGTATCCAACCATATGAAGTTTTAGCTCGATCGATGTTATCGACGCGTAGAAACGTGATTTGATCCAAGTTATTTTGCAGGCCTGATGGCTAAAAAAGAAGCTTGGTAGTGATCCCCTTTGCGAGGGACAGCGGCCGCATAGCCCAAAAAAATCCCGCCGCGGCAGAGCCGGGCGGGCGAGAAGTTCCTTGGGAGGAGGTAACGGTGTACGGCGAGCGCCGCGTCGCGACCACTTCGCAGGATGCAAACCAGGGACGCGGGAAGCCAGCATTAGCGGATGGAAGGGGCCGGAGGCCGAGCCCATGTGGCCGCCGAGATAGATACCGGCCCGATCTTTTGAGTGTCCAGGGGTCAGCGGATCGGGCCGGCAAGTCCTTGGAAGGACAAAGAGCCGAATTGCGGCACGGCTCAGGGCGCATGTTGGTACGAATTGATTGACCGATAGTTACCTAAAATTGGCCCCAAAATAGCTTGGTCATCGAAGTAGGCAAACCACCGAGACAGTTGGTGCTGCCCTTACGGGTCCGAGGGGTCAATTATGATCTGGAGTGAACGGCCTGACGTTCTCAGCCGTTACATCCGAACCCTCCGACGAGCGATCCGCCTCGCGTAGGGCGGCGTTGAGGACCCGGCGGTGGCCCTGCGCGTCGTCAATGGCGGCCCATGCTCGCAGAAGGGCGATCACGTCCCCACCCTCATCGCCTAACGGATCGCTGAGAAACGCCGTCACTGGCACGTCCAGGGCGGTCGCGATGGCACGGAGAAGCGGGTTGTAGAGGTCGGATCGGTTGCTCATGCCGTGCGATACGAACTGAAGTAGGCGGAGGTTTCCGTCTGCATTTAAAATTCGGTATTCCAACGCATCACAATTACGCAAGTGACTTAGAGTACGGCTGCGGCTTGAACGTGACTTGGATTACGTCAGGGCACCTCATAATGGGATGATCCGCAAGGGATCCGGGGTCGTCTTCGACACCTTGGGCGCTGCCTCCACGATGACAGCATCATCCTTGAACACCACCCGCACATCTGAGTAGCCCGCCGCTCGCATGGCGCGGATCGCGCGGGCGATGTCAGCTTGGGTAACTCGCGCGGCAGTCCTAGGCATCAGGTGCCATCATCGCGCTCGCTATGACCTCAGGCATCAAGCCGGATCTCCCGACCATGCTGACTTCCAACCTTTTCACGGCCAACGAAGCCGCGAAACTCCTCCGGGTGGGCCGCCGTGCCTTCGACGCTCACGTGGCGCGGGGAGATATTGCCTACATCGCGGTCGGTATGGGGCTGAAGCGTATCCGCAAGCGGTTCGACCCGGAGGATTTGGCGCGGTTTCGCGAGCGGCAACGACGGGTCGAATGCCCTTCCGATCCCTCCCAAAGCAAGGCGAGAGCCTCGGCGTCTAAGTCAGAGGGCACCGATTTCGCCGCGATCCTGCGCGAACGCCGGGCCGAGAAGCGGGCAACTCGGGAGAAAGCGCAGCGAGCTTAGGCCGCCCGACGCGCCCAGAACGCGAGGCCCCAGCCGAACACTACGGCGACGGCCGGCACGATGATAAAGGCGAGGATTTGAACATCGGTCACGGCTTAAGCCCCTTCAGGACGTGACGGGCTGCAGCATGCAGCGCGAGGCTAGCGCATAGAAAGATCAGTGCGCCGAGCCCAAGTGTCAATGTCGGCAGGTGCCCAGCGGGGCCAGTCACCCCAAAGACTGCCGCCGCAGTGGGGGCGACGACACCTGCACCGAATAGTCCACCAGATGCCGTAATCAGATAAGTCGCCGTCAGCTTCGTGCGCTCGTTGTGAACGAAGGTCATGGCTCAACCTTTGCGAGCGCTGTGCGGCCAGCTTCCGTGATGGTCCACTCCACCCGAACCTCTTCGTCCGTCGCCTGTGTCGGGGCGACGAGCCCTTTTTGCTCAAGGCTGCGAAGGTTGTTGACCGTTCCGTAAAAGCGATTTCGCTCGAATAGCAGGCGCAATTGATATCGGTCGCGCATGTTCAGGGTTTCTCGGCGTGTCGGCAAATCACGCGCCCTTCCGCTCCCGGAACCGGATGCCAGCGCCGCCCCCGTTCTCGGGGATGAAATCGAGGCCGGCGGCCTCAAGAGCGGCGACCACGGCGCGAACGTTGTTCGCCATACCCGAAGCCGGACCTTCGCTAGCCTCCATCCGCTTCAAGGTAGGGACAGAGATCGAAGCCGAGGCGGCTAAATCTGCCTGTCCAATTCCAAGCAGCGTTCGCGCCGCTGCAATCTGCCTGCCCGTCACCCCGAAATGATCTTTTTGGCTCATTACGATCTTTAGGTCTTGACCTTCGGCGCTTTGTGATCCATAAGTATCACGTCGCCCCAAGCGGATCAACTCTGATGTCCCACTCCAGCCGCCGCTCCTTCTCTTGGTCCGCCGCGCTACGGGGCATCAAGTCCGACCGCGCCCCCGTCGTCCCCGGCCTGCTCGCCGCTCGCGGCCTCGCCTCGGCCTACGCCCGCTCGCGCAACCTCCCCCTCAACATCACCACGCGCTCCGGCCGTGGCGAGACGTTCGCCGTCTCTCACAAGTTCGACCGCGCCGCGATCATGACCGTCGCGACCCTCGCCGCTCGCGAGCACCAGAAGCGCCACGGCGGCACCTGGGCTGCTGCCATGGCCGTCTGCCTCAAGGCTGCTTGGCAGTCCGCGAAGCTCGCCCGCGCCGGCATCGTTCACTGAGCCGCCGCGCCATGTCTCACCCCCTGATCCGCACCCCCGCGCGCCAGCTTCTCGACGCCCGGCAGGATCACGCTCGGTGCCTCCGGCTCGCGGCTTGGTATCGCCGCCAGCTTTCGGACGGTGACGCCTCGATGCGCGCTCGTCACGCCTGGGCGCTCGGGCAGGCCCGCAAGCTCCGCAACCGCTTCCCGTCCGGCCTGTCGGGGGAGATCGCGTGATGGTCGTCGCCCTCACCCGCCGCTCGGCCCTCGCCGCCGCCGTCGCGCTCATCACCTACCGTGCCGACCCCGTGGCCGCCGCCCCGATCTATGCCGCGATCCGCCGGGCCGAGGCAGCCGACGCCGCCGACCGCAAGGCTGGGCGCCACGCTCGCGCTCTTCACCGCGCCGGCCGTCCCGTCCCCGCCGGCTGGAAGTCCTACCGCGCCGGCCTGCGGCAGGCTCGCACCGCCGCCCGGTTCGACCTGCACAGCCTGACGCCCTCGACGTCCGAGGCTGCCGCCGCCCTCATCGCCTATTACCGCGACCGCGCCGCCGCGTCTGGCGAGCCCGCTACGGCTCACCACGCCGCCCAACGCCGTCTGCGGAAGGTGTTCCGCCGCCCCGGCGCCTTCAACGCCCTGGCCCGCGCCTAGCCGTGACGGGCGAGTGAGTCCGCAGGGCCATTTTCGCCCCTTTTGAGGACGGAAGCACAGTCCGAACAGTCACTTAGTCGAGTGAGTCCACTTCACCCGCCGAACCCACCGCCACGAGCCCCACGAGGAGCGCGAACGATGACGCACGCCCGCATGACCCTTCCCACTATCAGCCCGGTCCACACCGCCATCGCGGCCCACCGCGCCGCCTACGACGCTTTTCAGATCGCCCCCGAGGGCGAGGCGTCCGAGCGCGCCGAAACCGCCTACGACGACGCCAGCATGGCTGTTGTCGCGGTTGCCTGCGCCACCACCCCCGAGGCCCTGGCCCTGTTCAGTCATCTGGCGTGGTGGGTGCTGGACGAGGCCGAGTTTTCCGCCGGCCATCAGCCCGCCTACAGCATCGCCATGGCGCGGGCGAAAGACCTGAGCCTGTACCTCGGCACGCTCACCGGCCCCGCCCCGATCCCGCAGGCCGCGCCGTCCGGTCGCCTCGCTGCCTACTTTCCGCGCCGTTCCGTGCCGGTGATCGACCTCCGCTCGCGGGTGTCGGCAGATGCCCCCGAGGACGAGGAGGCCCCCGGCGCGATTTGCGGATGGGAGGCCGTCACACCCGTTCGCCCCGACACCGCGCACGTCCGTGCCCTGCGGTTCCTCGACATCGCGGGCGAGGCCCTAATCGCCGTCGCGATCATCGCTGGGGGCGTGTTCGCCTACGGCTTCGTGCCGACCGTCTGAGCCGCCGCCACCGCGCGGCGCTCACCCCGCCGCGCCTCCCTCTCACCCGAGACCGTGAGGCCATCCCATGCGCAATCCCTTCCGTCGCCAAGCCGAGACCGCCGCCCCAACGCTCCGCGAGCGCGCCGCCAATTTGCGGGCGAGCCTGCGCCAGATCCCCGCCGCATCGGCTGCACTCCCCGCTCCCGGCAGCCCCGAGGCCATGGCCGCTTGGCATTCCGCCTGCAACGAGCACTCCAAGCGCAGCGCCCCGCTGCACGAGTACGCCGAGCTTATGGACCCGGAGGGTGGGTTCTGGACAAAGGCGTCGCTCGGCCGGGCGTTGGAGACCGGCGGGATTTCAGTGGCCGAGTATGCCCGGCTGCATCCTATGGCGTCCGAGCGCGAATTGCGCCTGGACCAGATCGGGCACGAACTGAACACCGCCGCTCTGTTCGCATTGGCCTACGCCGACGAGTACCCGCAGAAGCCGGAGGCGCAGCCTGTCTCAGCGCCGATCAAGGGCGAGCCGGTCGCCGTCGATTTCGGACCCGACGCACACATTGCCAAGCTGGCCGCCGAGTTCTGCAAAGCCTACGCGGCCAACATCAAGGCCGACCGCAGGCACATGGCCTGGCGCATGTCGGAGACGGAATGGCTCCCTTACTATGCGGAGGCCAAGCGCCTTATGGAGAAGCTTGAGGCAACCGAGCCCAAAACCACGCTCGGCATGGCCCTCAAATGCCTCGGCCCCATCGGCGCCGCCGGCTACAACGCCCCGGCGGATCGCACCGAGCATCAAGAAGACGCTTGGGACCGCCTTGGGACGCAGTTCGTTGACGCCGTGCTGGCCGATACCCTGGCGCCTTTGCCCGCCAGCAGGCAGCCCATCCCCAATCGCGACCTGTGCCGCGAGGCATTCGCCTACGCTTACGACTTGGACCTGTCGGCCGTCCCCTTGGATTGCCTGCTTCGACTAATCGACGTGTTCCACCGCGAGGCCGAGGTTCTGAGCGACGTGTCGCAGGAGGTTCGGTTCTATGCAGACGCCAATATCCGCCTTCAAAACGACGGCGGGGAGATCATCGAGGCCGAAAGCAACCGCCTCGGCTGTCTCCGCGATGCGTGCGTTCAGGAAGTAGCTCGCCGCGCCCCCAAGACCGAGGCCGACCGCGATGCCATCCTCGTGTCCCGCGTCCATCACGAAATGCTCTGCGAAATGAAGATCCGCAACATGGCGCTGATTGCAGAGATCCGCGAGGCTTGGGGCGGGGAATAGCCTTCCCTTCGCCCCATCCAGCCGACCTTCACGCCATACCCCCGCAGAGTGCCCGCCATGTCCAACGTCGTCGCTTTCACGCCTCGCCCGCGCCTGCCCGAACCGGCAGCCCCGGCGCCGCTTGCCGGCCTCGCCCTCCGCGCTCGCCTTGAGGAGGCGGCGCAGACCGCCCTTGATGCAGCGGACAAGATCATCGCCGCCCTGGACGGGATCGAGGAAGGCGCCGACGCGCAGGCCACCAAGACCGCCCCGCCGCCGCGTCCGACCATGCCGGCGCAGATCGTGCGCTTAGGCGACCTCGGGAGTTTCGAAACCAGTATCGCGCGCCCGCGCGAGGAAGCCCCCGCCGTGATCGAGGCGCCGCAGGACGAGGTCCAGGCCGAGCCCGCCCCCGTCGCGACGGCAGAGGTCCGCCAACTGTTCCCGCCGCTGCCGTGGGGCGGCGCTGGCAATGTCGTGGCCGCCGCCGGGTGCGCGGTCCTGGCCCTTGTCGGGATGCGCGCCTGATGCCGACCACACTTCCCATCACAGCCGCCCGGCCCGTGCGTCGCCTGTCGTTGGGCGAAACCGTCCGGTTCCTGTTCCTCGTGGCCGAGGTCCGCCTTTTGGACCTGCGCTTGTCCGCGCTCTACGGCGGCGCCGAGCGTCGAGGCCGCGAGCCTCATGGGCCGACCCTGTTGCGCCTCGTGCGGCGCTGGCTGGCCGTGCATGAGCGGATCGGAGCCCTACTGCCCGGCATCCCCGAGCCGCCCCATGTTCAGCAGGTGCGCGTCGTGCTGGGCTTCCTGACTGAGCGGCCCTGAATTTCAGTTCCGTCCCTGGCAGGGCGGAAAGCGGCCGGGACTGGCGCGACTGGACATCGCGTCGGCGCCCGGCCGCACCCACGCCCACCTCAACCCGGTCAGTTGAGACGGGAAGGCAGGCGTGGGGGTCGCGGCTCGGGAGGAACCCGACACGCTACCCTAGCAAAGATTGTGCGACAGGCCGGCAACGTTGACTTAACCACCGCCCCTGGCCGACAGGGGCGGCTACTACTTTGCCTACACCAGCGGCCTGGATCGCACGTCCATCTCATTTTGAGAAGGTCAGCGCATGAGGCCGTCGCTGTGCTGTGGAAGGCGACGCGCCGGGGCCACACTTAGGGATAGAAGAAGGGCTGCCAGGGGCTAGGGGCTACCCTCGACTATGACTACTTGCCGCCGCCGCTTCCCGTCGAACCCATTCGAGAGGGCTGCCCTTCATTGCCAGAAGCAGCTGAGTCGTTCGAAATACCGTCCGCAGCACGTCCGGTCGGCGAGTAGCTGGCAGAGCCCTCTTCACCCGTCGAGCCCGGCTGACGGGTGACGACACCCGGCGCACCACGGGGGACAATAACGGTTGTAGTGGTCGGGCTTTCCAAAACCTGGGCGAAGGCAGGAGTAGTGAGCGCTGCGACAAACGCCGCAACGAGAATACGCTTGTTCATAGGGGTCTTTCGCTGAGAGACTGAAGAACGGTCGGTCGTGCGCAATGGTCCCAGCGTCGGTGTCACAGGTGCGGGCATACCTTGGGTGACCAGCATACAACCTGATTGAGGTGCTTAGCGAACGCCCTGGGACAGGTCCAAGCGGTGCCTAATAAAGTGAAGCCTTCCCCGCATGCGTGCCCGAGGCGTTCGCGTTACCGCACGGCCCGTAGCAGGTGAGTACGCAACGCCAGGCAGACCGAAGCCAGTTCCTCCCGTCCTGCCCGTGCAGCCTTGGCCGGGCGGTTGCGTGAGGGTCGGCAGCGCGGGGGAATTGGACACCGCAAGCGCCGGCTCACGGCCCTTTCTCAGCATTGAGCGGGCCAGCCGCTTTCGACCCAATGCAGGCACCCGGCTCACCTTCGGTGCTTCTTCAAAGGGGCCGTCGCGAGGTAGGGCAGTGACCTCAAGGCCACAGCGGGGCGGATACCCAGTTGGGTCGGGAACGGTTAGCCCCCAGGGTAGTTTGCGTGCCCATGACCCTACTGCCCAGCTCGTCTGACCGCTCGCCCCTTAACGCTTCGGCGATCTTTATGGCACTGGGTATAGGATTCCTGAGTGCGGCCATCGCAATGGTCCTGCTCTAGGGTTGGCACTGCCTGTTGAGCGGATCTCGACCGGCGTGCCGGTAAGCCTAAATCCAACGGACTGACTAACGTTGCGTGCTTAGAATGCTCGGCTGTTACATCCCGCCAGTTCTCGCAGGTGGTAGCCTCCGCGGTCTACGTGCGATGGGTTCTGACGATCCATTCGGCATGGGACGTGTGAACCACATAGACGATGCTCAGCCCGTCGATCCGAAAGCCACGGCTCAGAAGCTCGCTGGGCTCCAGCGCTGCATCACTGAGGGGCAGTGCCGAACGAGCGCCTATGCCAGCATCATCACAGACAAGGTGCGGGCCGGAGAAGACACTGAAGAGTTGGAGCGCCGGATGCTCGCTGAACTGGACAAGCTCATAGTCCTGCGCCTGGACTACGGAGCGCTCTGCTTCTTGAGCGGTACGCACGGCGATCCAAGCGGCTGAACCCCTATCCTAGTCGACCTGTTCGGTGGGTATTGCGCTACCAAAAGGCGTCCAGCGAGAAGATCGGCTGCTTTCGACCCATGATTGCCATACGGCGCTGCTTGGTGCGATCCAGTAAGCAGACTTGCAACCTAACGAAATAGGAAGCGAGTTTAATCTCTCGTTGGGTTTTTAGTTCCGAGCGCAAATCGCGGGTTATGCATCACTGCTTAACCATACGCGGTGCAGCATAATTGCTCTTGCACTCGTGACGTCGCGCGAACGGCCTTCCCCATGAACTTCCCGCCCCTGTCGATCCGGACGAAGCTCGTCGCCACCTTCGCCATGCTCAGCATGTCGATGCTCGGAACCGCAGCGATCGGCCTGCATGGCATCGATGCGTTGAGCCGGGTGAACGTCAGTCTGGGTCAGGACGCTGTGCCAAGCGTGCGCTATGCGGGCGAGTTGCGGGGCAACGTGATCGATGTGCGCGTCAGCGTCATCAATCACGTTCTCTATGCCGAATCAGCACGCATGGCAGCCGAAGAGAAGACGCTCGCTGAGAAGATCGCGGCGGTGACGAAGACCGCTGCAGCCTACGAGCCTCTCGCTGGTCGGGGCGAGGAGCGCCAGCTATTCGATAAGTTCACGACCGATTGGCAGGGCTTCAAAGCCAGCGTCGACGCGGTGCTCGTGCATTCGCGCTCTGGGCAAAAGGCGCAAGCTCTTGCCGAGATGACCGAGACCGTGCGTCCCCGCATCAAGGCGGCTGCAGAAGCGCTCGATCGGATCGTCGTCCTCACAAACCGCACGAGCGCGGCAGCCGTCGCACGTGGCGAGGCGACCGCGAGTGCAGCGCGGAGCCTGATGCTTGGGATGGGCGTGGCAGCCGTCGTATTTGCGGCTCTTCTGGCTTTCTTGATCGTACGCAGCATAAGCGCTGGCATCCGATCGGTCGTCACACCTATGGGGCAGCTTGCCGAAGGGGACCTGTCGGTCACGATCCCCCACCAGGGCCAGCGCACGGAGATCGGGACGATCGCGAAGGCCGTGCAGGTCTTCAAAGATGGCCTGATCCGCATGCGGGCATTAGAGGCTGAAACGGCTCAAGCGCGATTTGCAGCAGAAGAGCAGCGCAAGCGCGCCATGCGCGAGATGGCCGATGGGTTCGAGCAGGCGGTCGGCGGCGTCATCGGGATGGTGTCGTCCTCGGCGACCGAGCTTCAGGCGACCGCCGGAACCATGAGCGGCACCGCCGCCGAGACCGCGGCGCAGTCGTCCGCCGTGGCCGCGGCCGCTGAGGAGGCGGCCTCGAACGTCAACACCGTCGCCGCGGCGGCGGAGGAACTGGGCTCCTCGGTGCAAGAGATCGGCCGGCAGGTCGATGGCTCCGCCGAGCTAGCGCGACAGGCCGTGGGGGAGGCCGACCAGGCGGGGGCGCTGGTGCATGAACTGAGCACGGCCGTCGCGCGGATCGGCGACGTCGTCGGGCTGATCTCGAATATCGCCGGACAAACCAATTTGCTGGCGCTGAACGCGACGATCGAGGCGGCCCGGGCGGGGGCGGCCGGGAAGGGGTTTGCCGTGGTAGCCGCGGAGGTGAAGGCGCTGGCCGAGCAGACCGCGAAGGCGACGAACGAGATCTCCGGGCAGATCCTGCAGATCCAGGCGTCGACCGGGCAGGCCGTCGCCTCGATTGGCGGGATCACCGGGCGCATCCGGGAGATCAGCGCGGTGGCGACCTCGATCGCGGCGGCGGTGGAGGAGCAAGGGGCAGCGACCCAGGAGATCGTTCGCAACGTGGCCCAGGCGGCAGCGGGCACGGGGGAGGTCACGGGTAACATCGCCGGCGTAGCGGGGGCCGCCGAGGAGACCGGGGCGGCGGCGACCCAGGTGCTGGGGGCGGCCTCGGAGCTGTCGCGCCAATCGGAGCACCTCACAGCCGAGGTTGCCCGCTTCCTCGCCACCGTGCGGGCGGCTTAACACGAACCATCGAAGGTCCGCTTCCGCCATTTGTTTAAGCGGAAGCGGACGGGCAGCAAACCACCCGGAGCGGTCCTCCTACTTCCGACCCAACCCGGCCGCCCCGACTGTCATCAGCGCGTCTCCAAAGCGGCCGTCCAGGAACTTGGGTTCTGATTGACGCCCGACCTTCGGCGCTACGGCCGAAACCGAACGGTTGACGGAGCCTCTTCGATTTAGCCGGAACGGAACGATCGCCATCTCGCGACCAAGTTTATAAAAATTCTAAAAACGTCCGCTGGACCTATAATCTTTCGGAGTCAATCCAGTGATGCGTCGAAAGGCCGTCGCCAAATGGCTTTGATTGGAGAATCCAGTATCGAATGCGATAGACGTGATAGCTAAGTCAGTGGAAAGCAGCATGACCTTGGCTCGCTCGATACGTCGGGAGAGGACGTATTGATGGACGGTCGTTCCCCATTGCTTGAGGCACACCCGGGAAAGCGTACGGGGGGATACACCAACCTCGGCCGCCAGGGCTTCCAGTGAGAGATCCTCCGCGATCCGGTCTTCGATCACGTCACGGAGGCGCCATATCTCGCAGCGATCGGGCGCGTCTATGTCAGGCATCGTGCGTGCCGACCGTCCGTTGGCCGTGTAGGCCCGCACGAGGCGGACCACCATAGCGTGGACGAGTTCCTCGACGTAGAGCGCTGAAGACGGATCGGGCTCCTCTCGCAGAGTCTGCAAGATCGCCAGCGCCAGCTGTTCGAGGAGCGGATCAGACGTCCCAAGGGGGATATCCAGCTCGACCTGCTGCGCGGTCGCACTCCACATCTGGCGCGCAGTGTCGTTGATCAACCCTTGGCGAAGATGCATCGCCAGCATCTCCGACCGGCCTCGTCTTTGCCATTCGCTCTGGTCCAGAGCCGGGATGAGGTGGAACTGCCGGGGACGTAACGTGCTCGTCTCGGTCGTGCCTCCGCGCCCGATCCGCCGCCGGATCTGGGCCGGCCTGTTGACGCAGTAGCCGAGGCAGGGATTGCCGACGGGATCGAGCGTCCCGGTCCAAGGCTCGACGGCGACGTGCTGCGCATGGATGTCCTTCCAGCCTCGCCCTGTACTGCGAGCTAACGCGATATTCTTCGGCCAGGAGCCGATGTCGCGCGTCTGCATCGTCGCGATCGTCATGTCCGACCTCTCACCCCATACCCCACCGTTCCCTTGCTGAACGCTGTCTGGAATCTGTTCGAAATTGGCGTGAATTTGGAACGACGTTGCCCGAAGCTACGGGCAAGATAGGGACCAATCAAATCATAAATGACGAGGGTTGCAGCGTTCGACTGCACGATGCGCGATTTGGTTGGCTTAATTTCGAGCAGGCAGCTCGCATCTCCAGCAGAATGTCTTGTTGGATGCAGCGGGCGTGAAGAGAGATCGCGATGTCCTCACTGTTCAGCGAACTCAAAGTCCGCGATGTCACCCTGCGCAACCGCATCGCAGTCTCGCCAATGACCCAGTTCTCGTCACCCGACGGGCTCGTGAACGATTGGCATCTGGCGCATCTCGGCTCTAAGGCGGCGGGCGGCGCGGCCATGGTTGTGGTCGAGCAGGCGGCCGTCGCGCCCGAGGGCCGGATGTCCACCCAATGCGCGGGCATCTGGAACGACGCGCAGGGCGAGGCGCTGGCGCGTATAGCTCGGTTCGTCTCCTCTGTCGGCTCGGTGCCGGGCATCCAGCTCGGCCATACGGGACGGCGCGGCTGCGTCGAGCCGCCGTGGAAGGGCGGCGGCCACCTGCCGGACGACCACCCCGACCAGTGGGAGGTGATCGGCCCCTCCGCCGAGGCATTCGGCGGGAACATGCCGCGCGTGCCGAAGGCGATGACCCATGAGGACATCCGTACGGTGACCCGGCAATACGCCGACTCCGCCCGGCGGGCGCGGGAGGCCGGGTTCCGGTGGCTGGAGATCCACTGCGCCCACGGCTTCCTCCTGTCGAGCTTCTTCTCGCCGCTCGCCAACAAGCGCATCGACGAATACGGCGGCGACTTCACCGGCCGCAGTCGCCTCCTCATGGAGGTCTGCGAGGCCGTGCGCTTGGAATGGCCCGAGAGCCTGCCGCTCTCGATGCGCTTCGGCGTCACCGAGTTCGCCCCCGGCGGGCAGACGGTGGACGAGTCCGTGGAACTCGCCCGCCTCCTCGCACCCCGCGGCCTCGACCTCGTGGATGTCTCCTTCGGCGGCAACTCGGGCCGCGCTCAGACGCCGTGGGACGAGGAAGGCTTCATGGTCCCGGCGGCGCGGCGCATCCGCGAGGAGGCCGGCGTCCTCGCGGCCGCGAACTGGAACCTCGCCGACCCGGTCTACGCCGACGCCATCGTCAAGGACGGGCATGTCGATCTCGTCATGCTCGGCCGCCCGATGCTCGCGAACCCGCATTGGCCCGTCTACGCGGCCATGGTGCTTGGTGAGGAGCGCCCCTACGACATGCTGCCGGTCCAGTTCAGCACCTGGCTCAACAAGTATCAGCGCAGCCGTGTCAACAACGGATTCGGTCGAATCGTGACCGATAACACTTAGAAGGCCGCCGAATAAGCTTCGTTATTTTTGTGAGATCTATTCCCCAGCCGAGGATCGACCCATGTCAGCAGACAGACCCACGCCGTACACGCCGAACAACGACCTGCCGCAGGCCCGGCTCGGCTGGATCATGGCCCTCATCCAGACCCTGATCTACGGCACCTTCGTGGGGACCTTCATCGTCTCCCCGGCGACGATGACCCGCCCCATCGCGCCGGGCATGGCCGTGACGGTGGCGACCGTCGGCGGCCTGCTCGTCATCCTGTCGACGATGGTGTTGACGGGGCTCTACGTCCTGACGGCCAACCGCCTCACCGCGCGCTAAGGAGCCCGAGGCCATGCGCAGATTCCTGCTGCCCGCCCTTCCCCTCCTGGCCGCCGCGACGCCGGCCTACGCCGCCGGGTCCGACGGCGTGAACGTCACCGCCGTGACGATGTTCATCGCCATCGTCCTTGTGACGCTCGGCATTACCTACTGGGCCGCGCGGCGCGCCACTTCGGCGGACCAGTTCTACGCGGCCGGGGGTCAGATCTCCGGCTTCCAGAACGGTGTCGCGCTGGCGGGCGATCTCGTCTCGGCGGGCGCCCTGCTCGGTCTCGCCGGGCTGATCTGCTCCTCCGGCTTCGATGGGCTGATCTTCGCCGTGGGCTATGCCACCGGCCTGCCCTTCGTGGTGTTCCTCGTGGCGGAGCGCCTGCGGAAGCTCGGCCGCTATACGGTGGCCGACGTCCTCTCCACCCGGCTGTCGGAGACGCCGATCCGCATCTTCACGGCGGTGGCGACGCTCATCATCGTGATGTTCTACCTCATCGCCCAGATGGTCGGGGCGGGGCAGTTAATTCGGCTCCTGTTCGGGCTCGATTATCTTTACGCGCAGATCCTCGTTGGCGTGCTGATGATCTGCTACGTCATGTTCGGCGGGATGGTCGCGACGACCTGGGTGCAGATCATCAAGGCGATGCTCCTGCTGACCGCCGGTGTCGCGATCTCGCTCCTCGTGCTGGCGAGGTTCGGCTTCGACTACAACGCCCTGGTGGCTAAGGCGCTCGCCGTTCACCCGCGCCACGAGGCGATCATGATGCCCCAGGTCTATTCGGGCAGCGTCTGGCAGTCGGTCTCGCTGGGCATGACCCTGATGCTCGGCACCTCCGGCCTTCCGCATGTGCTGATGCGCTTCTTCACCGTGCCGGATGCCCGCGCCGCCCGTGTCTCGGTGTTCTGGGCGGTGATGTGCCAGAGCGGGTTCTTTGCCCTGATCTTTGTGCTCGGCTTCGGGGCGCTGGCGATCGTCGCGGGCGATTCGGCCTACCTCGACGCCAAGGGCGCGATCCGCGGCGGCGGCAACATGGCGACGATCCACCTCGCCCACGCGCTCGGCGGCGATACGCTCATGGGCCTCGTCTCGGCGGTGGCATTCGCCACGATCCTTGCGGTGGTGGCGGGGCTGACCCTGACCGGCGCCTCGGCGGTCTCCCACGATCTCTATGCCCGCATCATTGGCCGGGGCCGGGCGACGGAGCGGAGCGAGATCCGGGTGTCGCGCATGGCGACGGTCGGGCTAGGCATCCTGTCGGTCCTGCTGGGCATCGCCTTCCAGACGCAGAACGTGGCCTACATGATCAGCCTTGCCTACGCAGTGAGCTGTGCCTCGACTCTGCCGCTGTTGATCCTGGCCCTGTACTGGAACGGCCTGACGACGCGTGGGGCCCTCGCAGGCGGCGTGACCGGCCTCGTCCTGGCGGTGACGCTGACGGTCCTGGGGCCGCCGGTCTGGGTAAAGGTGCTCGGAAATGCCTCACCGATCTTCCCGATCGATCCGCCCACGATTGTGACGATGCCTTTGGCATTCCTGACGGCATTCCTCGTTTCGGTGTTGGACCGGAAGTCGGTGCCGGAGGCAGCAATGCCTTCCGCAATTTAGCCTCCTGATCGCGAGGCCCTGCAACTTACACTGTTGCGGGGCCCGGTGGCACTTCTGGACGGTCAGCCGCAGCCAAGATTATGAGGTGATAAACCCCAGCTCGCCGGCTACATGGACGCGTCGTTTATTCTGTCTCCGAACGTCATCCTGCGCTGAAGCGAGTTGCGCGGGCCGGCTCTATCTAACAGTCGCGGAAAGCCGATCTAAAAGCACGGAAGGTAGCCGAAAAAGCCGACTTTGCTTTTACTCACTTTCCAGGCGTGGCCTTAAGCCTGTGAGTTATTGCGAGCACCCAATAGCAATGGGTGAATGTTACAAAGTCATAGTTCGCGCCGCGTAATCACGGGCGTTGGTGACCCCTCTATCTGCCGGAGCCGAACGTCCGCTTCACAGTTCCATCAACTGTGAAGCGGACGGGCCGTTTTCCACCCCAAGCGGTCAGCAAATACGACCGCAACGGTACCGTCCTATCGGTAAGGCCCGCCGAACAGGTCGCCCGACGCCTTCCGCCGGAACAGGGTTCGCCACCGCCGCCGCTTATGCTCCGGCCGGTCGTGGTTCATGTGGCACCGCTGGCAGACCGCCATGAGGTTCACGTCCCGGTTGTCGGCGGTGTCGTGATTACGGTGAGTTGCAGCTAGAACCACCCGCGTCGTTCGGACGGAGCCCAGCACGTCGTCCTCCCCAACGGCGAGGCAGATGACACGGCCCACGCCGTCGCGCCAGGAACCGGCCTGCGCGTCCCACCTGCGGCCATCTCCGAGGTGCCAGACGGTTCCCCATGCGGACGCCCGCAGGCCTCACAGCGGCTCTTAGCGCGCCGGAAACGGATCACCGCCGACAGCTGCGGCCAGTCGATGGGGTAGAAGAAGCGGTGCTCGCGCCGGATCGGCATGGTGGAATGGTGCGGTGCTGGGGGTCAAGCGCTGATGCCTGTGGTACCAGCGATCCGCATCGAGTTGCCAGGCTGGCCCGGATACCGACCGGCTAAGCGCTTCCTACGATCAGAAGCTGTGGCTTCTGCGAAACCGCTGCGATGCCCTGTGACCGCGCACAGCGAGTTTGGTTGCGCCCCCCTGTTTTGGCTTCGTAGAGCGCGGCGTCGGCGAAGCGATAGAGCGCCATCATCGACGTGCTGTCCGCCTCGCTCGGGATGACGACGGCAAGTCCGATGCTCACCGTAATCGCACCAGCGCCGATGCCCGTTGAGCCAATCGATAAGGTAGCAATTTCAGCGTGAGCTTTCTCTGCGATCCGCAATGCGCCTGCCTGATCGGTGTCGGGCATGAGGATCGCAAATTCCTCTCCCCCGACCCGACAGACTAGATCGTTGGGCCTGTGCACGCTCGCTGATAGGCACCGCGCAAGGCCCTTGAGCACCTCGTCTCCGACCTGATGCCCATACCGGTCGTTGAACCGCTTGAAGTGGTCGGCATCAATAATCAGCAACGAAAGGGGGGCATAGTCGCGCCGCCCCTGCTCCCAGGCGCGAGAGCCTGCCGTATCGAAAGCTCGCCGGTTCGGTAGGCCGGTTAGGGCATCCGTTTGAGACAGGCGTTCGAGTTCGGCCTCCATGGCCTCACGACGGCGCAGCTCACGTCCGAACAGAAGAGACAGCACGACGGTCAGGCCACATAGCACCAACACCATGCTGCCAATCACGATTGCCTTTGCCCGCCATTCAGCCTCGATCTCGTTCGTGGCGAGGGCGACGTTCAGGATCAGCGGCAGGCTGCCGATCCGCGTGAAGGTGTAGTGTCGCTCTACCCCGTCACGCACAGAGGTTTGTATGAAACTGCCACTGTGTTCACGCAGGAAGCCGCGGAAGGTTGGGCTAACTGCGATGTTCACGCCAATATCAGCCTCGTTGAAGGGATGACGCATGAGGCGCGTGCCATCATCGAGGTACAAATTGATCGCGCCATCCCGACCTAGATCAAGCTGACGGAACAGGTTTGTGAAGTAAGATAGTTTCACGCTGCCAAGGACGACTCCGCCGAAGGTGCCGTCCGACTTGCTGATGCGACGGCTGAAGGGGAGCATCCGTTCGCCGGTCAGGCGTGAGACGATGGGGCGTCCGACGTAGAGGCTGAGGCCAGCGCGAGACTTGTGAACCTGAAAGTACTCGCGATCCGCGTAGTTACCCCCACGTGGGGGCATGGCATCAAGATCGGCGACGATATCACCGCGCTCATCGATAACGAGCATCACACCCATGTCGCGAGCGGTAGCGGCACGATCAAACAGGATGAGCTGGCGCAGTTTCGCGTCGACCTCTGCAACTCCCGGAGCCCTGGAGTTTTCCACGGCGGACTGAAGCGAGAGGTCGTACATCTCCACATTGCGGGCGATGTCGCGCTCAAGAACTTGCAGCAGGTTCTTCGATGTCTGTTCGGCTCGTTCCCAAGCGTCCTGCCTAAGATCAAACAACATGAAGCCTGAGACGGCGAGCATGCCGAAGGGCGCGACGACGCTTAAGGCGATCCACATCTTGGCCGAGCGAAAGGACCGCAATCTAAGGTGGGACCAAGGCACAGCGTTCTCGCGAGCGGTTCTCCTTAGCCTGAACGTGTAAACATAAATACTTAATCTCCAATTGATGTTGCTCATCTGAGCCGCTAAGGGTACTCAATCAGATAATTCGATCACGGCAATTTTACATATATGGCGGTGCTTGTTAGTAAAAAAGTTTAAAATTGTCGATCTATTGCGGAACAAAGCCGTTCTGCATTATGGTTCGGCGATAAGTACACAACAGCCGCCCCGTCGCTTGGCCTTGGATCGGAGCAGACAGCGGGGCATCGATATCACGCCCCGATAGCGTGCAACACGTTGCACATGCCCCTTCACAGTCGGCCAAGGCGCAGTTCGTCAGACCCTAACTTCTTCGGCGTGTAAGCCACCCGCCCTGATGTGTTCAGGCAGGTCACTGTGGTCGTAATAGCCCGCCTCGTGCGCCATGGCGCCCAAGGCGGCAATCGGCCCTGATGCGGCGCCTGTCCAGAGGATCGCACCCGTCACCTGCTGGCGGATCTGAAACACGCGCATCACTGCCTCGCTCTGATGGATGCTGAGACAAGCGCCGCCTTGATGGCTCGTTCCTGCTGGTCGGCTGCCGGGCTAGCGTGACGCAGTCTCTGCCGGCGGTTCGACTGCCATACGCACCGGGATCAGCGCTTCTTCTCGGCACGGTGATGGATGTGCGCTTCGGCGACGGGCATAAGCGTCCAATTGCCGTCGATCAGCGCCTCGCAGGTGTTTTTGTCGGGCGTCATCATGTGAAGTGGGTGCCACGTAGGACGGTTTCTCTCCGACCGGTTTTAACCCACTGCCCTCCTGCGCCAATCGAAAGCCCGCCAGCGCAGCAGAAGCCGCGTTCGTGCCGGATCGGCATGGCGGGTGATGCGGTGGATGGCCTACCGTAGCCATACGAGATCCAGCGGGGTCGTACATCCCCCAGGATCTTAGGGAGCTTTGGTTCTCGTTCCTGATCAGTCGAGAGGGAAGCTCATCCTTCTGACAGTAGGGTCCGTGCCTCGCTCACTAGGTGATAGAAGCGACCATCGAACATCTTCATCACCGCTTCGGTGGCGGCATGCGACTCGGGACGGATCGATGAGGCGAGGCAGGCGTCCAACGCCGCCTGATCAGGAAAATCCATCTCAAGGATCATCGCAATCGGTCGCGCGTCGTCATCCTTGGAGACCAAGCGCTGCACCCGCACAGCGAGCACGCCAGGGAAACGACGCCAGAATGGCTCCAGCTCGTCCCTGACCCGGTGGAAGAACTCGTCCTCCCGGCCGTCGCGAACGGTACCCTCGTAGATCGCGGTCCTGGTCAGCATCGGCTCACTCCGAGAAGCTGACCGTCAACAGAGAGGCGTGCAACACGTTGCATAAATGTCCCCGGTTTCTGACCTTCTGCGACAGCACTCGCTGAGCTATTCGCTATGCAATGCCTTGCCGATGCAGCGAAATGCCTCGCGGGCGATGGATCGTGCTTCTGATGGAACTGCATCCCTGCAAGGGCCACATTTTCTCGATTGCTTGATCCCGCCCTGCTGGCTGCCTCGACACCCGCAGGCTGCACCGCCATGTTGAGTTGATGACGCCGCCCGAGCCCGCCAATGACGAGAGACCGCCCCTGTGGCCGGGGCTGTCCAAGCGCGCTGATGAACGGTTTTGGCTCTGGTTCTCCTTGGCCGTGATCGCATGTGGCATCGCCTTCATGCTCGCCGTTCTCGACGCTCGGCATTGGGTCAGCTTCGGCATCACCATCGGTATCGCGTCGTTCTTCATCATCGGCGCGGCACTCTGGCGGCTGGTCGTCTACGGTCGGGCCTAGGGGAGCATTCCGGCGCGCTGCGGCGTCCGGCTCGCGAGGAATTCCGCGAGCCGGTTGCCCTTGCTGTCGTCGTTGGCCGCCGGCTGGACCCGCAGGTAGAGCGGCGCGACGGTCTCGGGCGCGGAGCGTGACGCGGCACCCAGCAGCCTGTTCACGGGCCCTGCCTGCCCCGTGCCGAGCGCCTGATCGATGAGGCGGTTCGTCAGCGCCGGAGAGCGGAGCACCTGGCTGGCGATCCTGCCGCCCGCGAAGCCTGCCGCCGCACTGCCGAGGCTCGGGACTGCATAGCCCGCGGCTGCGGCCGTGAGGGCAGGGGCGACACTCTTGAGGCCAGCCGCCGTCGTCGCGGCCCCGCCGGTCAGCGCGGCGATCTTAGCCGCCATCCCGAGCGTGTCCCGAGAAGCGGTTGCGCCTCCACCCTCGCGTGGCCCGAAGGCCTGCGCCACCCGAGCGAGGTCCGCGAGGTCGCCGCCGCGCCCGTAGGCCATGCCGTCCGTGGCCTTCGCGACCGCCGCCCGGAAAGCCGCCGGGTCGATGCTGCCGCCCGTGTCCTGTACCAGCGGCTCGACCACCTTCATGACGCGGTACTGGTTGCGGGCTTGGCGCAACTCGGCCGCGAGGTCGTCGGGGGCGGACCGCTCGAACGCTCCGGTGAGGGCGGTCTTCAGCCGCCCCGCGAAGTGCGAGAGCGAGGAGTCGTCGCCACCCTGCATGAGGTCGAGGGGCGAGCCCTTGCGGGTGAGGTTCTGGTAGGCCGAGCCCTCCATCTCACTCGTCGCCGGGTCGAACTTGCCCTGGATGCCCCGGAACACCTTCTGCAGCTTCCCGAGCTGGTTGGCGTCCAAGGCCTCCGAGGCATCCCGGAAGATGGTCTGTAGGTCCCCGGCGAACTCGTTGTCCTGTCGGACCCAGGTGTTCTTCTCGATCCGGTCGAAGGTCTGCCCGAGGCGGGTCTTGGCGGACTGCATCAGGGCCGGGGTGATCTTCGTCCCGTTCTCACCCATCAGGCCGGCGATCTGGCCGTTCAGGGCCGCCTGCTTTGCGGCGTCGATACCGCCGTAGCCCATGCCCGGCACCTTGGAGAGCGCCGTGTCGGCCCCGCGCAGGAGGGGGCTATCCGAGATCTCGGCGGCTCGAACCGGCAGGCCGAGTTCCTGCGCCCGCCGGGCGAGGGCAGCGGCTTCGGGGGACGCGGAGCCGGTCAGACGGTTGAAGGTGCCGGAGGCATCCGAGCGCACAGGCACGCACACATGACAGTTTGCGTGTAGCGGCTGAAACAGACCCCCAAAACCCTCGAAACCCCCAACTCACCCCGGCGAGGCGCCGATGATCGCCCCCGCCGACGCCGGGAGGCCATTTCGCCCCGAATTGGACGAGGCTGAGCGCCGCGCCTGCTTGCGCGCCTTGCGCCAAACCGCCCGCCGCCTCGCCAGCTGGTTGTCACCGCTTCTCGCGCTGCGCTTCTTCTTCGGCTTCCGTACCTGGTCGCTCCATCGGACCATCCTGCGGCTTCACTGTGCCGGTCGCCGTATCTTGGGGGCTGTTGGCCAGTCCTTCACTCTTCGGTTTGCCCTGCGGCATCCGCTGAGCCTGTGTGTCGGTCGGCTGATCGGCCATACTATGCGTCCTCAGATTTCGGTTTCGCGTTTCACGACCGCGTCCTCGCCGTCGCCCTTCTGCGATAAGCCGACCTCCGGTGCCTCGTCGTTCGTCGGCAGAGCAGACTCAGCAGCTGGAACCCCCCGTTCATCTCCCCTGACGCGGTGTCCCGCGTCATACTCGGTGACGGCCAGGTCCTCGGTGCGGACTGGTGCGGGCGGGATTGGTTCGTCAGGCATCAGCGTCCTCCTGGATCAAAACCAACCTCTCCTCGTGAGTTTAGGTCCGTCAGCGCGCGCCGACCTTCGCGCTCGACCGCGCCCGCAAACAAAAAAGGCGGGGCTCT
>NZ_JAKSXZ010000018.1 GCF_022829465.1 Methylobacterium sp. J-067 | reverse complement strand
TGTCTTGAAGCGGCGGCGATGTACGCGCTGACCGAGCACGACGAATGGCGCCAAGCTGGTATCGCTTGGCTTGAGCCGTTCCGGGAGACATGGTTTCGCGACTGGCGAGCCGCCCACCCGCACTATGCCAAGTTTGCGAAGAGCCTCTCGCCATCCTTCGATCTCCCGGTCTGGATCGCCGAGGGAGGCCGGGCATGAGCACGCCTCCCGAACTCTGCATCGTCGCGATTGACCCCGGTCTAACTGGCGCCGTCGCCTTCTACTTCCCGGCCTTGCCCGAGCGGGTGTCCGTTGAGGACATGCCGGTGGTGAACGGCGAGGTGGACCCACACGCATTGGAGCGGCGGATCAGGCAACTCGGGCCGACGCTCGCGGCGATTGAGCGGCAGGGCCCCCAGCCTCGCGACGGCTGCCGACAGGCGTTCGGCATCGGATCGGCCTTCGCCACGGTGAAGACCGTCGCTGCGCTCTGCCACCTGCCGATCCACCTCGTGACGCCAAGCGTGTGGAAGCGGCATCACGGCATCCTCGCCGCTGCCGATCCGAAGGAGGCCAGCCGGGCGCTCGCACTTAGGCTGTTCCCAGCCTCGGCCGAGAGCTTCAGCCGGAAGAAGGATCACGGTCGCAGCGACGCCGCTCTGCTCGCTCGCTTCGCAGCGGACACCTTCGCGAAGGGAGGCGCCGCATGAAGGCGACCGTACCCAGCCCTGACCGGATCGCGATGGACGGTCTCAGCTTCGACGCCATCGGTGAAGCTGCAGGTCTCGCGGCAGCCTACGCCGACATGGCCGCTCGGTTCGCGTCTGTGAATGACGCGCGCGGCGTGAGCTATGCCTTGCGGTGCGCCAGCGCCGCGATGCTGACCGCCACGCAAGCCGCCGAGATGCTTCAGCGGCCGGCTCCGCGACGAGGAGGTGCGTGATGTCCGAGCGCGCCTTCGGCCAGCCCACGAACGACGAGGCCGACCGCTTCTGTGGTTGGCCGGGTCCCGATCCTCAATCCGTGCCGAAGGTCCGACCGCGCGTTGAGCGCTTGCCGGCCGCTAACCTGCGGACTGCAACGACACTCGCGCTTCGTTGGCATGGAGACGCTGATCCGAATGCGGATCGGGCGTGGCTCGTCCGCGATCTGATCCCGGAGACTGGCAAAGGACTCGCGTCCGGCCAGTGGGGGGCCGGCAAGACCTTCGCCGTTCTGGATCTCGGCGCCTCCGTGATGACCGAAGAGCCATTCGCCGGCCGGAAGGTTCTGCGGCAGGGCGGCGTCCTCTTTATCGCGGCGGAGGGCGCCCACGAGATCCCGATCCGCTTGCGGGGCCTCGTTCATGGCAAGCTTGGGCCCGATGCGCCGGAGCGGCTGCCGTTCGCTTGGATCGAAGAATGCCCGCGCCTGCTGGATGCCGATGCGGTGCCGCAGCTGGTGGCCGTGGCCAAGCTCGCTGCCGAGCACATGGCCGAAACCTTCGGCCTGCCGCTGGCTCTGATCGTAGTGGACACTGTGGCTGCCGGCGCAGGGTTCATGGATGAGAACTCCGCCGCTGAGGCGCAGCGGGTGATGAACGCCCTGGAAGCCATCAGCCACAAGACCGGCGCGTTCGTCCTCGGCGTCGATCACTTCGGCAAGGCCGTGGAGACCGGCACACGCGGCTCGTCAGCCAAGGAAGCCGCCGCCGATGTCGTGCTGGCCATGCTCGCCACCCGCGACGAGGCCGGCAGCATCAGCAACACCCGCATGGCGATCCGCAAGGTTCGCGGCGGGCGCTGTGGCTACGAGATACCCTACTCTCTGGACGTCGTGACCGTTGGCGAGACCTACGACCGCGAGCCGATCACG
>NZ_JAKSXZ010000017.1 GCF_022829465.1 Methylobacterium sp. J-067 | reverse complement strand
CCGTTCTCCGCCTGCCGTAGGGCAAAGGCGATCTGCTCGTTCGTGAAGCGTTTGCGAGGCATGGCATCCACCCTCCTTCAGGTTTCAGGATGCCCGAAAAACTTGCGCTCGGCCTGGACCAGTTTGCTGGGTCAGGGTCAGGCCACTCCACCACGGGTCGCTTGGTCGGCGGAGCTGGCCGGGCGAGCGCAGCTGGCCAAGCGGTAAAGGCTGGCACGAACACCTCCGGGGCTGGCGGACGGTATCCGAGCGACGCGTGGGGGCGGACAGCGTTGTAGTGTCGTCTCCAGCTCTCGATCACGATCTGTGCCTCCTTCAGGGTGTAGAAGATCTCGCCATTCAGGAGTTCGTCCCGCAGGCGAGCGTTGAAGCTCTCGACATAGCCGTTCTCCCACGGTGAACCGGGGGTGATGTAGGCCGTCTTGGCACCGACCCCGGTGATCCAAGCCTGCACCGACTTGGCGATGAACTCCGGGCCATTGTCCGAACGAATGTGCCCCGGCACCTCACGCAGGATGAACAGGTCAGAGAGCACATCGATCACGTCGATCGCCTTCAGCCTGCGAGCGACGCGGATGGCCAGGCATTCGTGCGTGAACTCGTCGACGACGTTGAGCATCCGGAACTTGCGTCCGTCATGCGTGCGGGCCTCGACGAAGTCATA
>NZ_JAKSXZ010000013.1 GCF_022829465.1 Methylobacterium sp. J-067 | reverse complement strand
ACGTATAAATCTCAGACGGAGCCTCACATCGAACGCAATCGCTTCACAGCGAAAGGTCCGGTGAGCTCAAAAGGAGATCCAACAGATCAGCGTCTCGTCTCTCACGATCCAGCAAAAGCCAGATCCGCAAGGACAGTCGAGCACGCCGTCCGCGTCTCCCTTCCTCATATCACAATGTCAAAGAGCTGATCGCCGGTAGACCTGGATGACCCTACACCAAGAGGACAAAAACGGCAGCGTGCCCGGCATTCGCCGGCCAACCCTGCCGCGATGTTCAGAAGGTGCGTCGTCAACCGGTCCGCTTCCGCGGCCGGCGCCGATGAACAGGGGTATAAGGATCGCCCCCTGGCCCGTCAATCGCAAATTTCGCCGAACCCGAAAAAATCGACCCGGCCCCTGGAACGATCCTGGATTCGGCGGGAGAGCTCACGCGCGACGCGCGCCTCAATCTCGACATCCTGTCCTTAGACATGGTTCCTCTCTGGGGGGCGACCCGCCGACCCCTGTCCGGCCGCCTTCCGCGACCGCCGCGACCGCGCCGACGGTGAAGGCTCTTTAGGACCAGCGAGTGAAGCGCGAGCGATACAGGATCGACGGCGCGCTGCCCGTCGCACAGGGCGGCCAAGCTCCCCTCGATCTGTTCGGATCAGGGGCGACGCAGGTCGACCGGCGCACCGTGAACCTGCGCTGGCTTTGCGCCAGTTCCCTGACCGGCCTGACCGGCGCGGTGCTGATCGCCGCCGCGCTCCACGTCTCCATCCAGGGCGACCTTTCCTACGCGGCGATCCCCGATCAGCCGAGCATCGCGCCGCGCCTTCTGCCGAACGAGGGCAGCGCCAACGTCGCGCACAAGGGCGACCGGCTCGTGCGCAACCCGATGGTGGCCTCCGCGCGCCAGAGCTTCCGCGCCCCGGTGACGGTGCGGCTCGGGGACCGGGAGATCATTAAGGCCAAGCCGTTCGTACGGATCACGACCCCGCTCTCCCTGACGGTTGGTACCTACGCCTCCGACCTGCCGCGCTTCGACCCGATGAAGTTCGCCTCGGACGAGCCGCAGGAGCGCGCCGCCGACGCCGCCAGCGATGCCCCCGGCGCCGAGGTCACCGTCGTGAAGCGCGACCTCGTCGGGCTCGCGGTCGATCCCGCCGCCCCGGCCCTCAGCGACGACGACGTGGCCGCGCAGGTCGAGGAGGAGCGGCGTCTCGCGGCGGAAGCCGGGCGCCGGACCACCATCCCGATCGCGCCGCAGATCATGCTGTCGCGCACGCTGCAGCAGGCAGCCGGTGCCCTCGACGGGGCGCCCAAGGAGAACAACCCGTTCAAGGCGATCGAAGTGCTGGTCGTCCCCGAGAACGTCACCAAGCTCGCCAAGACAGACCTGAAGCCGAACGAGCCGCCCCTCGTGGAGGAGCGCGACATCGCCCTCGCCAAGGGCGAGACGCTCGAATCGACGCTCAAGGGCACCGGCCTCGCGAGCGACGAGCAGATCCGCGGGATCGTCGCGGCGCTCGGCGGTCGAACCAAGACCTCCGCCCTGGCGGAGGGTCAGCAGATGCGCGTGCAGATCGCGCCCGGCGCCCAGCCGGCCAACGCCCGGCAGGTGACCCGCGTGGTCCTCTATGGCGAGAACGGCATCGAGGGCATCGCCGCGATCAACGACCGGGGCACCTTCGTCTCCGTGGCCCCGCCGACGGAGGACATCTCCGGGCAGAAGGTGCAGCCCCAGGTGGATGCGAGCGACGAGGAGGACGAGGATTCGGGCTCCGGCCCCCGGCTCTACCAGAGCCTCTACGAGACGGCGGGGCGGCACGACATCCCGCGCACCACCGTCGAGGACATCGTGCGGGTGTTCAGCTACGACCTCGATTTCCAGCGCCGGGTGCAGAGCGGCGACGGGCTCGACGTCTTCTATACGTATGATGAGGAAGGCTCCGGCGCCGACCGGCCGGACCTGCTCTATGCCGCGCTCACCCTCGGCGGCGAAACCCGCAAGGTGTTCCGCTTCCAATCGCCCGATGACGGCTCGATCGATTACCTCGACGACCAGGGGCGCTCGCTGAAGAAGTTCCTCCTGCGCAAGCCCATCGCCGACGGCATCATGCGCTCAGGGTTCGGCTACCGACGCCACCCGGTGCTCGGCTACGCCAAGCTGCATACCGGCGTCGATTGGTCGAACCCGATCGGCACGCCGATCATGGCCGCCGGCAATGGCCTCGTGATCCGCGCCGAGATGACCTCCGGCTACGGGCGCCGGGTCGAGTTGCAGCACATCAACGGCTACGTCACGACCTACAACCACATGTCGCGGTTTGGGCGGGGCATCACGGAAGGCGTGCGCGTCCGCCAGGGCCAGATCATCGGCTATGTCGGCTCGACCGGTCTCTCGACCGGCGCCCACCTCCATTACGAGGTGATCATCAACGGTCATTTCGTGGACCCGATGAAGATCCGCGTGCCGCGCGGGCGCGAGTTGGACGGGCGGCTGCTCGCCGATTTCCGGCGCCAGCGCGAGCAGATCGAGGCGACGATGCAGAAGGCCAAGAGCGCCACGGCCCTGGCCCAGCGCGACGCCGCGATCCGGTAGGCCCCCTCAGGCGAAGCCGACCCGTGCGCGGATCGCCCCGGCGGACAGGCCCGCGTCCCGCAGGGAGGCGAGGCTCGGCGAACCCCGCGACTTGGCGAGCTTGCGCCCCTCCTCATCCTGGATCAGCGGGTGATGGTGATAGCGGGGCGTCGGCAGGCCGAGGAGCCGTTGCAGCAGCACGTGCAGGCTCGTCGCCGCCTCGAGGTCGGCGCCGCGCACCACGTGGGTGATGCCCTCCAGAGCATCGTCATGGACGACGGCGAGGTAGTAGCTCGTCGGCACGTCCCGGCGCGCGATCACCGCGTCGCCCCAGGGCGCCGGATCGGCCGGCACCCAGCGCTCGCCCTCTCCGTCGAAGGCGACGTAGCCCAGCGGCCCTTGCTTCAACGCCTGGGGGAGGGCGCGCGACAGGGCGAGCCGCCACGTATGCGGCTCGCCCCGCGCGCACCGGGCGGCGGCCTCGGCGGGATCGAGGTCGCGACAGGTTCCGGGGTAGAGCGGCGCGCCGTCCGGATCGCACGCCGCCGCCCGCGCCCGGATCTCGCCGCGTGAGCAAAAACACGCATAGGCCCACCCGGCCCCGATGAGCCCATCACGAACTGCGCGATATTCATTCATATGTGCCGCTTGGCGGCGGATCGGTTCCGGGTAGGCTAGGCCGATCCAGGCGAGATCGGTGAGGATCGCCTCCGTCAATTCGGGCTTGGACCGGGCCGGATCGATATCCTCGATGCGCAACCGGCAGGTTCCGCCGAGGTCGCCGGCGATCTTGGCGTTCAACAAAGCGGAATAGGCATGGCCGAGATGCAGCCGGCCATTCGGGCTCGGCGCGAATCGCAGGATCGCCGATGGGCCGCTCACCCGTCGTCTCGGATCAGGCAGCGCTGCGCGCTGGGCTCGCAGGCGATGCCCGGCAGGGAACAGGCGACGCTGTCGGGCCAGCGCTTGCAGACCTGACAGCCGTCCGACCATTCGAGGCAGGTGGGGTCGTCCGCCACGGCGCGGGGGGCGGGGCCATGCCCACCCGGCGCCAGGGCGCCGATCAGCACCGTCACGACAGTCAGGGCTGCGATGCCGGCGAGGGCGAGGCGCTCGCTCGGCGAGGTCGGGCGATGGGGCGTCTGCGACATGCAGCCTTGTTCGCGTGGCTCGGGCCGTCCTGTCAACGCGATGGCCTCACCACATCGGTGAAGCCTTGAACCCATCCACGGTCAATGAACTTTTTTTCATCATGACTGTTTTTGTGTCGTGCGGCTGCGAAAGCTTATTGCACACAACATAGGTCAGAGAAGCACCGATAAGACTTTGGCGAGACATGGTTCGCCTCTGCGCAACGAATACGGAGAACACGGCACGTCACGGCGATGCATGGGTGGTTAATTGCCAGAATTATGGGTTGTGGCGCCGAAATAGCGCGTCTGTTAATTGAGTGCGGGTCGCGAGAGGGTTATACAACCACGCATGGTGCTTTTTACGTCATCACTCCTCCAGATAGGTCAAGACGATGTCTTCCACGTTCGATGATCGCTTGTTGGCGCTGACCGCCGAAGTCGTCACGGCATATGTCAGCAACAACCACATCCAACCGTCAGACCTCCCGGAAGTTCTGACCAGCGTGTACCGCGTGATGTGGGACGTCGAGAGCAAGCGTCGCCCTATCGAGCTTCCGCCGAAACTGACTCAACAGGAAATCGAGCGTTCGATCACGAAGGATTTCCTGATTTCGTTCGAAGACGGCAAACCCTACAAGACACTGCGCCGTCACCTCGCGATGCATGGCCTGACCCCGGACGCCTACCGCGCGAAGTGGGGGCTCGATGCCAGCTACCCGATGACCTCGCCGTCCTATTCCGAGCGCCGGTCCGAGCTCGCCCGCGCCCTCGGCCTCGGCAAGATGCACCGGGTGCCCGCCGGACAGAGCAGCGCCCAGAGCGGTGCGCAGGCGGCCGTGGCCCAGGCCATCGCGGCCCAGGCGGTCGCCGGTAGCCGCCTCAAGCGCAAGCCGGTGGAGTGACGGAAAGCACGGCGCATCGGCGAAGGTGTCGCGCGCCTGCCTTAATCGGCTCCGATAGGCTCCCTGCAAAGGCTCCCGTCCGGCTCGGCCGGCGGGAGCGCCCGCATCCGGAGCCCCGCATGACGACCCGACTGCCCCTTGCCGTGCTCTTCGCCGTGATCCTCGGCGGCACCGCCTCCGCCCAGATGGCGCGGACCGAGCCGCAGGAGACCACCGGCAAGCAGGTGCCCCTGAGCCGGAGCGAGGTTCAGCTCTCCTTCGCGCCGGTGGTGAAGCGGGCGGCGCCGTCGGTGGTGAACGTCTACGCCTCGCATGTCGACAAGCGCTCCAACGCGCGCGCCAGCGCGATGGAGGAGTTCATGCGCCGCTTCTTCGGCGAGCCGGAAGGCGGGCGCGGCCCCCGGGGCGACCGGGCGCAGAAGTCCCTCGGCTCCGGCGTGCTGGTGGACGGCTCCGGGCTCGTCATCACCAACGCCCACGTCATCGACAACATGAACGAGGTGCGCGTCGCCCTGGCCGACCGGCGGGAATTCGAGGCGTCCATCGTCCTGCGCGACAGCCGCACCGACCTCGCGGTCCTGCGTATCAAGGAGCCGCCGGCCGGGCTGAACCCGATGCCGTTCGGCGACGCGGACAAGCTGGAGGTCGGCGACTTCGTGATGGCGATCGGCAACCCGTTCGGCGTCGGCCAGACGGTGACGCAGGGCATCGTCTCGGCGCTGGCGCGCACGCAGGTCGGCTCGGCGGACTACCAGTACTTCATCCAGACCGACGCCGCGATCAATCCGGGCAATTCCGGCGGCGCCCTGGTCAACCTCCAGGGTCAACTGGTCGGCATCAACACCGCGATCTATTCGCAGTCCGGCGGCAGCCACGGCATCGGCTTCGCCATCCCCGTCAGCATGGTGAAGGCGGTGGTCATGGCCGCCAAGGACGGCCTGACCGTGGTGCGCCGGCCCTGGCTCGGCGCGCGGGTCCAGACGGTCTCGCCCGACATCGCCGACAGCATGGGGCTCGACCATCCGACCGGCGTGCTGGTGGCGAGCCTCCAGCCCAAGAGCCCTGCCGAGGAAGCCGGGCTGAAGCGCGGCGACCTGATCCTGTCGGTGGACGGGCAGGCGGTGGATGATCCCGAGGCCTTCGGCTATCGCTTCGCCCTGAAGGGCATCACGGGCCACACGAAGCTCGGCATCCAGCGCGGCACGAGCCGCCAGACGGTGAACGTGAAGCTCGGCCCGGCCCCGGAGACGCGCCCGCGCGACTCGCTCAAGGTGAAGACCCGCTCGCCCTTCCTGGGAGCGAGCTTCGTGAACACCTCCCCCGCCGTCGCCGAGGACCTGCAGGTCGACTTCACGGTGGACGGCGTCGCGGTCGAGTCCGTGGACGAGGGGTCCTTCGCTGCCCGCGCCGGGCTACAGAAGGGCGATGTCGTGGTGGCGGTCAACGGCATGCCGATGGCCAATACCAAGGACCTCGACCGGGTGATCCGCACCATGCCCAGCTCGTGGGAGATCGTCATCAACCGCAACGGCGAGGTGATGACCTCGATCTTCAGCGGTTGAGGACCCGCCCGCGGCGCTTGCATCGGCCGGGGCGGGCGGTGTTCATGCCGGGATGTCAGATCTGTTCGGATCGTCAAAGCCCGCCCCGCCGCCCGAAGCCGCACCGGAGAGCGGCGTCAACCGCCCCCTGGCCGACAGGCTGCGGCCGCGCTCCCTCGACGAGGTGGTCGGCCAGGAGCACCTGACCGGGGAGGGCGGCGCGCTCACCCGCCTGCTGCGCGGGCGCAACCTCGGCTCGCTGATCTTCTGGGGACCGCCGGGCACCGGCAAGACCACGGTGGCGCGGCTCCTCGCCTCCGCGACGGACCTGCATTTCGAGCAGATCTCGGCGATCTTCTCGGGCGTGCCGGATCTGCGCAAGGTGTTCGAGGCCGCCCGCAAGCGTCGGGCGCAGGGGCAGGCGACCCTGCTCTTCGTGGACGAAATCCACCGCTTCAACCGCGCCCAGCTCGATGCCTTCCTGCCGGTGATGGAGGACGGCACCGTGACGCTGATCGGCGCCACCACCGAGAACCCCTCCTTCGAATTGAGCGCGGCGCTTCTGTCCCGCGCCCGCGTCCTGCTGTTCCGCGCCCTCGATCCGGGAGCCATCGCCCGCCTGCTGGCGCGGGCCGAGGATCTGACCGGGCAGGCGCTGCCGCTGACCGAGGAGGCGCGGGGGGTTCTCGTCCGCATGGCCGATGGCGACGGGCGCGCGGCGCTGACGTTGGCCGAGGAGGTCTGGCGCTCGGCGGCGCCGGGCGAGACCTTCGACGCGGACGCCTTGCAACGGATCGTGCAACGCCGCGCCCCCGTCTACGACAAGGCGCAGGAGGGGCACTACAACCTGATCTCCGCGCTCCATAAGACGGTGCGCGGCTCGGATCCGGATGCGGCGCTCTACTACCTGTGCCGGATGCTCGATGCCGGAGAGGACCGGCTGTTCATCGCCCGGCGCCTCGTGCGCATGGCGGTGGAGGATATCGGGCTCGCCGACCCGCAGGCGCTGGTGATCGCCAACGCGGCCAAGGATGCGTTCGACTTCCTCGGCAGCCCGGAGGGCGAGCTGGCGCTCGCGCAGGTCGCGATCTACCTCGCCTGCGCGCCGAAATCGAACGCGGTCTACACCGCCTACAAGGCCGCGACGCGCCTCGCCAAGGAGGCGGGTTCCCTGCCCCCGCCGCGGGTGATCCTCAACGCGCCGACCAAGCTGATGCGGAAGGTCGGCTACGGCGAGGGCTACCGCTACGACCACGACGAGCCCGACGCCTTCTCCGGCCAGGATTACTGGCCCGAGGCTTTGGGCCGGCAGCATCTCTACGAGCCGACCGACCGGGGCTACGAGACCCGCCTCGCCGACCGCCTCGCCCGCTGGGAGGAGATGCGGCAGGCGCGGCGCGAGGAGGGGTAAGGGTCGGGCGCCGGGCGAAACCCCGCCGCTATTCCGCCGCCGCCTGGACCGGCTGACCGCCGGCCATCCAGGCGGCAAGGTCGTCCCGCGCCCGGTCGGTCAGGGCGCGCTTCTTCAGGGCGGCTTTCTCCGGCCCGCGCAGGCGGCGCCCAGCCTCTCCGCGCGGCATCCGCTCCAGCGGCGGGAACAGCCCGAAATTGACATTCATCGGCTGGAACGAGCGCGGGCCGCTCCCTTCCTCGGCCGAGACATGCCCGCCGGTGATGTGGGCGATGAGGGCGCCGAGCGCCGTCGTCTGGGGCAGGGGCGCGAGCGGCGCGCTCGCCGCCTCGGCCACCGCGAAGCGCCCGGCCATGAGGCCCACGGCGGCGCTCTCCACATAGCCCTCGCAGCCGGTGATCTGCCCGGCGAACCGCAGGGCGGGCCGCGCCTTCAGGCGCAGGGTCGCGTCCAGCAGGCGCGGGCTGTCGAGATAGGTGTTCCGGTGCAGGCCGCCGAGCCGGGCGAACTCCGCGTTCTGCAGGCCGGGGATTGTGCGGAAAATCCGCACCTGCTCGGAATAGGTGAGCTTCGTCTGGAAGCCGACCATGTTGTAGAGGGTGCCCAGGGCGTTGTCCTGCCGGAGCTGGACGATGGCGCAGGGCTTCCGGTCCGGGGCGCGGGGATTGGTGAGGCCGACCGGCTTCATCGGCCCGTGGCGCAGGGTCTCGGGGCCGCGCTCGGCCATGACCTCGATGGGCAGGCACCCGTCGAAATAGGGCGTGCCCTCCCATTGCTTGAAGCCGATCTTTTCGCCGCCGATCAGAGCCGCGATGAAGGCATCGTACTGCTCCCGGTCCATCGGGCAGTTGAGGTAGTCGGCCCCGGTGCCGCCCGGCCCCGGCTTATCGTAGCGCGACTGGAACCACGCCACGTCCATGTCGATGGACTCGCGATGGACGATGGGCGCGATGGCGTCGAAGAAGGCGAGCGACTCGGCGCCGGTGAGGGCGCGGATGCCCTCGGCGAGATCGGGGGCGGTGAGGGGGCCCGTCGCGACGATGCACGGCCCCCATTCCTCGGGCGGAAGCCCGGCGACCTCCTCCCGCACGACGGTGACGTTAGGATGCCCTTCGAGGGTGGCCGTCACGGCGGCGGAGAAACCCTCGCGGTCCACGGCGAGCGCCCCGCCCGCCGGCACCTGATGCGCATCGGCAGCGCGCATGATCAGCGAGCCGAGACTGCGCATCTCCTGGTGGAGAAGCCCGACGGCGTTGCCGTTGGCGTCGTCCGACCGGAAGGAGTTGGAGCAGACGAGTTCCGCCAGCCCCTCGCCGTGATGCGCCTCGGTGCGGCGCACGGGGCGCATCTCGTGGATCACGGCGTGGTGGCCGGCTTCGGCGACCTGCCAGGCGGCTTCGGATCCGGCGAGACCGCCGCCGACGATGTGAATGGTGTGCGTCATGCCTGAAAATAACGGAGGGCCGCCACCCGGATCAACGGGGGACGGCCCTTCAATCGTCAGTCGGGCGTGAGCCCCGTGAGATCAGGCGCGCGCGATGCCCGGGATGTCGGTGCGGTTGATGCCGAGATCGGCAAGATCGCGATCCGACAGGCGCGAAAGCTGGGACACCGTATCGCGATAGCGGAGGTAGGCGCGGACACGGGACAGAACGCTGCGGGCGGCAGACATGGAACTCTTGGCCTCTCATGAGGCAGGCGGTGCTGAAAGGAGGGGCACCGCTGCCTGTTGTTGATGCATCGCACATATAGACCGGTTGCGGCGCAGCGTCAGAGCTAAGGCCAAGCACCTGCCCTGCACGAAAGTCATAGCCAGCTTAAGACTCGGGCAACCTTACCCCGTGGTCATTCTGTAGGCGCATGCATCGATGGGGGCCGGACGCGCAAGAGGCGCCCCGCCGGCCGGCGGGACGCCCTCTCAATTCGCGGTTGCGAAACGGCCTAGTAGAACGGGCGGGGGCCGTAATAGCCGTAGGGCCGGTAGATCGGCCGGGGGCGGGCATAGCCGTAGCCGTAGACCGGCACCGGGCGCCGCCAATAGGGGCGGGGGCCGTAGCCGTAGTTCGGGCGGCAGACGCCCCAGGGGTTCGGGTGGAAGCCGGGGCCGCAGCCGCCGGCGGCTTGCGCCGAATCCGCGAGGCCGAGCCCGCCAGCCACCAGCGCGGCGGCGAGCAGGGCCGGCTTGACGAGAGCCTTTCCGCGAAGGGTGCTCACGATTGCCATGAGATGATCTCCATCGTCTCCCGGCGCCCGGGCGCCGGTTCGAGAGGGAGAATCGTCCCGGCGACCTGAACGGGCCCTGAGATTACGGTTGTGGAACGTGCAGGGTCTAGGCGTTTTCGCGGCAGCGTTGTGGCGCCTTCAATGGACCGAGGGCGTCCGCAGGAAGGCGTGGCGATCCCCGGACACGATGGTGAGCAGCAGCGTCCGCCCGTCCCGCCGGATCGTCAGCGGGATGCGCGCCCCGGCCGTCCCCAGCGCCCAGATCGAGCGGAACATGGCCGCGAGGTCCGCGATCGGTTCGCCCGCCACCGCCGCGATCACGTCGCCGCCCTGTAGGCCCGCGCCCTCGGCGGGGCCTCCGTCGGCGAGGCCCATGATGACGATGCCCTCCTCGCTCTCCGTGGCGTAGATGCCGAGCCAGGGGCGGGGGGCCTGGTCGGCCCGGCCGCGCATGCGCAGATCGTCGAGGATCGGCGGCAGCAGGTCGATGGGCACGACCATGTTGATCGCGCGGCCCGCCGCGCTGCCCCCCTGCTGCAATTGCAGGGAGCCGATGCCGAGGAGGTCGCCCTTCGGCCCGATCAGCGCCGTGCCGCCCCAATGGGGGTGCGAGGGCGCGGTGAACAGCGCCTCGTCGAGGACGTATTCCCAGTAGCCCGCGAATTCCTGCCGGGCGATCACCTCCACGGCGACGCAATGGGAGCGCCCCCCGCCCCCCGCCAGCACCGCCTTGTCCCCGATCTTGAGGGACGAGGAGCGGCCGAGCCGCAGGGAGGACGTGCCGAGATCGCCCAGGGCCTGGACGAGGCCGAACCCGGTGGCGGCATCGAAGCCGAGGACGTGGCCCGGCACGGAGCGGCCCTCGCGGGTCGTCAGCCAGACGCTCTCGGCCTCCATGACGAGGTAGCCGACGGTGAGGACGAGCCCGTCCTCGCCGATCACCACCGCGTTGCCGGCTCGTTCGGTGCCGAGGGTTTCCGCCGTGAACCCGTCTTCCGGCACGCGGCTCGACAGCGAGACCACCGCGCCGATCGCCCGGTCGAGGTCGTAGCTGTAATCGGCGGCCTTCGGCTGGACCTGAACCGGGATCTTGCGTTCGCCCTGCATGGTCGGCGCCCCTTGGCCTCGCACAACCTGCGGACGCCTCATCGGCCGTCCGCGTGAATCGTCAGTTTGACGTAAGTAGGCGACCCGAGCCCGCCCGACACCCGGTGCGGCGGCGGGGCCGGGTTGCCCGAACGACGAACGCCCGGCCTCCAGGGGAGACCGGGCGTCGGCGAGCGCGGGGGATGCGGCGCCTGGGGCGCCGCATCCGAGGCCGTTCTCAGTACTTGCGAACCAGCGGGGCCGGGACCGGCGAGGCGGCGGCCGGGCTGTACAGCGGGATGATGAAGCGGATCCAGCCGTCGGTCGAGTAGTCGGAGCGGGCGCCGCGGAAGGCGGTCGCCGCGATCTGGGCACCGGTCACGACGTCGCGGGCGACGTAGGCCTGGACCTTGAACACCTTGAAGTCGTAGCCGACGAGACCGCCGAGGGCGAAGCGGCCCCGGTTGCCGACAGCCGCGCTGAACTGGCTGATGTCGAAGTTGTAGGTGCCGTAGCCGACGGCGCCGATCTCGAAGTTGCCGAAGGTCTTCGTGGCCGTGAGGTCGAAGTTCAGGGCGTCCGAGAGGCGGATCGGGCCGATGGCGGCGCCGACCGGACCACCAAAGCGGCCGGGGGAGTCGTAGATGTTGGCCGTCAGGTTGGCGGTGATGTTCCAGCCGTCACCCGTGTAGCTGCCGGCGACGCCGAAGCGGTAGGTGTTGGAGGAGAGCTGCGGCAGGATCGGGGTGCCGATCGGACGGCCGGCAGCGTTGAACTGGCCAGCGTAGAGCGAGCCACGGTCACCGTCGAGCTCGTTCAGGTAGACACCGCCGAGCAAGCTGACGCCGAAGTTGCCGCCGAGGTCGAACGCCCAGATGCCGCCGATGAACGTACCGACGTTGATCGAGATGTCCTTGTTGGCCTGGCCAGCCGGGTTGCGGGTGAAGGCGAACACGGTCGGGGGAGCCACGAGGAGCTCGATGCGGCCGCCGAACGGAACCAGCGGGGTCGACCACACGAGGACCGGGATGTTGACGGCCGTATCGGCGTCGTTCCGGCCGTCGGTGCGGCGGTAGGTGAAGGTGTTGATGGCGTAGATGCCCTCGGGGAGCGGCGCGCCGACGGCAAGGCCGACCTGCTCACCCGGGACAGTCGTGGTTTGCGCTTGAGCGATAGTCGACGTCATTCCGACCGAGAGCGCGACCGCGCCGGCCGCGAGCCAGTTCTTCATCATTATTTCGGTCCTTCCCAAGGTCTCTGGCTTCCGTCCCGCATTCGGCATTACCGTGCCGGTCACATCCGCTTTTGCGGTGGCCGTCCGATTCAATGCCGAGCGCCCCCACGGAGCCGCCCCGTCTCAACGTCTCGGACTATTCTACAAAGGACCTCGGAAAGACAGAGCAATGCTTGCCGGTTTGGCAGGTTGGAGAAAACCGTTGCGCAAAAGCCGCATTTTTGCCGCGTTGCAACACATGCCTAAGACGGCCCGTTCGGCAAAATATCGTTGAACGGTCAAGCTGTTGTCCCGGTCGGAGACGGGACGAACCGGCAAGGGTGCCGCCCCCCGCCGGGGGCGGCGCGAGCCCCCGGCGGGGGGCCGGACAGGCGAATCTTTGGCTTGCATAAGCCCCGGACGACCGGGTCCGCGGTCGAATCATGCCGCTTCGGCAGGCGCTTCGCCCACTGAACCGGCAGAAACTGCCGACTCGCCTAGCCGGCGGCCTTTCGGCGGGGGGCGGGCTTCGCCGCGCGCCGTTCCAGCACCTCGCGCAGGAAGCGCCCGGTGTGGCTCGCCTTCGACGCGGCGATCTCCTCCGGCACGCCCACGGCCACGACCTTGCCGCCCCCGTCGCCGCCCTCCGGGCCCATGTCGATCACCCAATCGGCCGTCTTGATGACTTCCAGATTGTGTTCGATGACGACGACAGTATTGCCTTGATCGACGAGCTCGTGAAGCACTTCCATGAGCTTGGCGACATCATGAAAATGCAACCCAGTCGTCGGCTCGTCGAGGATATACAGCGTGCGTCCGGTGGCGCGCTTCGACAATTCCTTTGACAGCTTGACCCGCTGGGCCTCGCCGCCCGACAGGGTGGTCGCCTGCTGGCCGACGCGGACGTAATGCAGGCCGACGCGCTTCAGCGTCTCCATCTTGTCGCGGATCGAGGGCACCGCCTTGAACAGCTCCGCCGCCTCCTCGACCGTCATATCGAGCACGTCGGCGATGGACTTCTCGCGGTACTTCACCTCCAGCGTCTCGCGGTCGTAGCGCTTGCCCTTGCAGACGTCGCAGGTGACATAGACGTCCGGCAGGAAGTGCATCTCGATCTTGATGACGCCGTCGCCGGAGCAGGCTTCGCAGCGCCCGCCCTTCACGTTGAAGGAGAAGCGCCCCGGCTGGTAGCCGCGCGCCTTGGCCTCCGGAAGGCCGGCGAACCAGTCGCGGATCGGCGTAAAGGCGCCGATATAGGTGGCGGGGTTCGAGCGCGGGGTCCGCCCGATGGGCGACTGGTCGATGTCGATGACCTTGTCGAGATGCTCCAGCCCCTCGATCCGGCCGTAGGGCGCCGGGTGCTCCACCGCCCCGTTCAGCTTCTTGGCCACCGCCTTGTAGAGCGTGTCGATCACGAGGGTGGACTTGCCGCCGCCCGAGACGCCCGTCACGCAGGTGAAGGTGCCCAGCGGGACCGCGATATCCACGTCTTTGAGGTTGTTGCCGCGTGCGCCGAACACCTCGAGCGTGCCTTTGCGGCCCTTCCGCCGGGCGGTGGGCATCCGCACCGACAGCTCGCCGGTCAGGTACTTGGCGGTGAGCGAGGCGGGGTTGGCCAGCACCTCGGCGGGCGTGCCCTGGGCGATGATCTCACCGCCATGGATGCCGGCGCCGGGGCCGACATCGACCACGTAATCGGCCTGAAGGATGGCGTCCTCGTCGTGCTCCACGACGATCACCGAGTTGCCGAGGTCGCGCAGGCGCTTCAGCGTGCCGAGCAGCCGCTCGTTGTCCCGCTGGTGCAGGCCGATGGACGGCTCGTCCAGGACGTAGAGCACGCCGGTCAGGCCGGAGCCGATCTGGCTGGCGAGGCGGATGCGCTGGCTCTCACCGCCGGAGAGGGAGCCGGAGCCCCGCGCCAGGGTCAGGTATTCGAGGCCGACATCCATCAGGAAGCTCAGCCGGTCGCTGATCTCCTTGAGGATGCGGATGGCGATCTCGTTCTGCTTGGCCGTCAGCTTCTCGGGCAGGTCGGCGAACCATTGGTGCGCCTTGCTCACCGAGAGGTCCGTGACCTCGCCGATGTCGTGCATCGCCACCTTCACCGCCAGCGCCTCGGGCTTGAGGCGCTTGCCGAGACAGGCGGCACAGGGCGTCTCGCTCATGAAGCGCCCGATCTCCTCGCGCACGGCGTCGGAATCGCTCTCCTTGTAGCGGCGCTCCAGGTTCGGGATCACGCCCTCGAAGGGCTTGTTGACCGAATACCGGCGCAGGCCGTCGTCGTAATAGAAGCGGATCGACTCGCGGCCGGAGCCGTAGAGCACCACGGCGCGGTCGGTATCCCTCAGCTTGGCCCAGGGGGTACTGGTCTCGAACCCAAAATGCGCGGAGAGCGCGTCCAGGGTCTGGCCGTAATAGGGGGAGGTGGATTTCGCCCAGGGCGCCACCGTCCCGCGCTTCAGGCTGAGGGCCGGGTCGGCGATGACGAGTTCGGGGTCGATCCGCATCTCGTGGCCGATGCCGCCGCAGGTGGGGCAGGCGCCGAACGGGTTGTTGAACGAGAACAGGCGCGGCTCGATCTCGGCGATGGTGAAGCCGGAGACCGGGCAGGCGAAGCGCGACGAGAAGGTGATGGACTGCGCCTCCTCCCCCTCGGGCACGTCGGCGTAGACGATCTCGGCGATGCCGTCCGCGAGGTCGAGGGCGGTCTCGAAGGAATCGGCGAGCCGCGAGGCGATGTCGTCGCGCACCACGATCCGGTCGACCACCACGTCGATGTCGTGCTTCAGCTTCTTGTCGAGCTTCGGGGCGTCGTCGATGGCGTAGAACTCGCCGTCGATCCGCAGGCGCTGGAAGCCCTTCTTCTGGAACTCGGCGATCTCCTTGCGGTACTCGCCCTTCCGGCCCCGCACCACGGGGGCGAGCAGGTACAGGCGGGTCTTCTCCGGCAGGGTCAGCACCCGGTCGACCATCTGCTGGACGGTCTGGCTCTCGATGGGCAGGCCCGTGGCCGGCGAGTAGGGGATGCCGACCCGCGCCCAGAGCAGGCGCATGTAATCGTAGATCTCGGTGACGGTGCCCACCGTCGAGCGCGGGTTCCTCGAGGTGGTCTTCTGCTCGATGGAGATGGCCGGCGAGAGCCCGTCGATCTGATCGACATCGGGCTTCGACATCATCTCCAGGAACTGGCGGGCATAGGCCGAGAGCGATTCGACGTAGCGGCGCTGCCCCTCGGCGTAGATCGTGTCGAAGGCGAGCGACGACTTGCCGGAGCCCGAGAGGCCGGTGAACACCACCAGCCGGTCGCGGGGGATCGTCAGGTCGACGTTCTTCAGATTGTGCTCGCGGGCGCCGCGCACGGAGATGACGCGCTGGTCACGGGCCGCAGGGCCCGCCGCATCGAACAGCTTCTCCAGCTTGGCGTCGATGGACGCCTCCGCCTTGGCCGCGGCGCGCGGAGGCGCCTTCGCGGTGGCCTTCACCGCCGTCTTATCCGTCGCCTTGGCCGTCGTCTTGGCGCCGGCCTTGCCGGCGGCGGGACGGGGGCTCGCGGGTTCGGCGGCCTGCTTCTGGGCTCCGGCACGGGCTCTGGCCATGAGGGCGGCGGTCTTTCGAGGCGTCGACGCGGATGGGGAGGCGTCCGGTGAACCGGCCGCAGCACCGGCTCATGTCGATCCCCGCTGGCCGATGGCAAGGTGCGACGGTCCATTCGCGGACCCGCCCCCGCGTCAGCTTGCTAGAACGAAATGAGTACGCGGGCAACCGGCCCCGCGCAGGGCAGGTTGGCGCCGGCCTGCCTTGCGGCCAAGCGCGGGCCGCCCCAGAGGTATGGCTCCGCCACCCGATTGCCGACGCCTGCCGATGCAGATTCTCGCCGCGACCGAGCCGCGCGCCACCCGGACCCGCGACGGCGCGTGGTCCACCCGCCTCCTGTTCCTGATCGTCGGCATCGGCACCGCCGCCTGGGCGCCGCTGGTTCCGCATGTGAAGGCGCAGGCCGGCTTGAGCGAGGCGCAACTCGGCCTCCTGCTGCTCTGCCTCGGCATCGGCTCCATCGCGGCGATGCCCCTCGCGGGCGCGGCGGCGGCCCGGTTCGGCCTGCGCCCGGTGGTGCTGTTCGGCACGGGCGCGATCGCCCTGCCGCTGCCGATCCTCGCGAACGCCGATTCGGCGTGGCTGATCGCGCCCTGCCTGCTGCTGTTCGGCGCGGGGATGGGCGCGGTCGATTGCGCCATGAACCTTCAGGCCGTCGCGGTGGAGAAGGCACGGGGACGCCCGATGATGTCGGGCTTCCATGGGCTCTACAGCCTCGGCAGCCTCGTCGGGGCGCTGGCGGCGGGAGCTTTGCTCTTCGCCGGCCTCGGAATCGGCACCACGACCCTGCTCGCCGTCGCCGCCATCGCCGTGATGTTCGCGGCCTCCTGGCCCGGCATCCTGGCGCGGGCCGCCACGGCGGACGGTCCCGCCTTCGCACTCCCGCGCGGGATCGTCCTCGCCATCGGCATCCTGTGCTGCATCACCTTCCTGACGGAGGGCTCGGTGCTCGATTGGAGCGCCGTGTTCCTGTCACAGGATCGGGGCGTCGATGCCGCGCGGGCGACCCTCGGCTATGCGGCCTTCTCGGTGACGATGACGGCGGGCCGGCTCGCGGGCGATCTGATCGTCGCCCGCCTCGGGCGCCGTCGCGTCCTCGTCCTCGGCGGGCTCTGCGCCGCCGCCGGCCTCGCCCTCACGGTCCTCGTTCCGGCTTGGGAGGCGGCGCTGGCCGGCTACGCCCTGGTCGGGGCGGGCTGCGCCAACATCGTGCCGGTGCTGTTCACCGCCGCCGGACGGCAGACGGCGATGCCCCCGAGCGTCGCCGTGCCGGCCGTGACCACCTTCGGCTATGCCGGGGTGCTCGCCGGCCCGGCGCTGATCGGCTTCCTCGCCCAGGCGACGAGCCTGCCGACCGCCTTTCTGGCGGTGGCCGTGCTGCTGGTGGGCGTCGCGGGGGCGGGGCGGGTGCTGCGCCTGTAGGGCCCCCGCGCCCCGGCCTAGTCCGCGAAGCCTTCCAGGACGATCTTGCCCTTGGCCCGGCCCGACTCGATCAAGGCGTGCGCCCGCCGGAGGTTGTCCGCATCGATGCGCCCGTAATGCTCGCCCAGGGTGGTGCGCAGGCGCCCCTCGTCCACGAGCCGCGCGACTTCGTTCAGGAGCCGCCCCTGCTCGGCGATGTCGGCGGTGGCGAACATCGAGCGGGTGAACATGAACTCCCAGTGCAGGGACAGGCTCTTCCGCTTGAGGACCGAGATATCCAGGCTCTCGGGATCGTCGATCAGGGCGAAGCGCCCCTGCGGCGCGATCAGTCCGGCGATCTCGGTGAGATGCAGGTCGGTGTTGGTGGTCGAGAAGACGAGGCCCGGCGCGCCGATCCGGAGGGCTGCCACCTCGGCCGCCAGGGGCTTCCGGTGGTCCACGACGTGGTGGGCGCCGAGGTCCCAGCACCATTGCGCCGTCTCCGGCCGCGAGGCGGTGGCGATCACCGTCAGGTCGGTGAGCTGCCGGGCGAGCTGGATCGCGATGGACCCGACCCCGCCCGCCCCGCCGACGATGAGCAGGGCATGGGCCGCGCCGCGCACGGGCCTGCCGGTGTCGAGCCGGTCAAAGAGCGTTTCCCAGGCGGTGATCGCCGTCAGGGGCAGCGCGGCGGCCTGCGCCCAATCGAGGCTCGTCGGCTTGCGCCCGACGATCCGCGCATCGACGCAGTGAAACTCGGAATTGGTCCCCGGTCGGCCGAGATCGCCGGCATAGAACACCGCGTCGCCGACGGCGAACTCCGTCACCTTCGCGCCGGTGGCGACGACGGTCCCGGCGGCGTCCCATCCAAGCACCTTGGTGCCGCCGGCCTCCGGCTCGGCCCGGCGCCGGACCTTGGTGTCCACCGGGTTCACCGAAATCGCCTCGACCTTCACGAGCAGGTCGCGCGGCCCCGGCTCGGGCTGCGGGAGGTCGAGGTCGACCAGCGCCTCGTCCTGGGTGATCGGCAGGGACTTCCGGTATCCGACGGCGCGCATCGCGACCTCCTCGTATCGAGGCCCGCGTGATGCCGCCGCTCTTCCAAGCGCGCAAGTACGCACATAAAAGGCCACTAGTGTCGAAAAGGATACCGCCATGGCCCGCACCCGCCATCACAGCGGCGATTGCAGCCCCGGCTGCGCCGTCGAAGCCACCCTCCGGCTCATCGACGGCAAGTGGAAGGGCGTGATCCTCTACCACCTGCTGGAGGGGACGCTGCGCTTAAGCGAACTCCGGCGCCGGCTGACGAGCGTCACGCAGCGGATGCTCACGAATCAGCTTCGGGAAATGGAAGCCGACGGGCTGATCGCAAGACGGGTCTACGCCGAAGTCCCTCCCAAAGTGGAGTACAGCCTGACCGAGCGAGGCCGCACGCTGCAACCTGTCATTTCCGCGCTGAAAACTTGGGGAGACCTGCACACCGGGCAAGCAGATTCGACCCGATCTGCAGCTTAAACGAGCAAGTGGCCTCGATCACTATCGGGCCCCGGCAACGATAATTTTATCAACCTACGTGAGTATTGACAGCGCAAACACTACTTCTGGCTGAATCATGACCCTCCTCGCGACGCTCCATTCCCGCATCCTGGCGGTCGCGCTCGCGCCCTGCCTCGCCTTCGCGGGCGCAGCGGGCGTCTCGATCTCGGATCAGTGGACGCGCCGCGCCGACATGGTCCGGGTGGAGGACCTCGTGGGACTGTCCTCGCGGATCAGCGCCTTCGTCCACGAGGCGCAGCGGGAGCGGGGCGCCTCCAGCCTGTTCCTGGCGGCCAAGGGCGCGCAGTTCGGCCCCGAGCTGACGGCCCAGCGGGGGCGCACGGATGCGGCGCTCGCGGGCCTGAAGGAGGCCGTCGCGGCGGGGGGCTTCGCCGCCATGGGCGGCGCGGCCGCCGCCTCGGCCAAGGAGCTCGCGGACAAGCTCGACGGCCTCGCCGCGCAGCGCAAGGTGATCGACGGCCTGTCCGTCCCCGCGCCGCAGGCCGCCGCCTTCTATACGGGCATGATCGGCGCCGGGCTCGGGCTCGTGCGCGCCATGGGCGGTGCCATGGACGAGGCCTCCATCGCCGCCCGCGCCCAATCCTATGCCGCCTTCCTGATGATGAAGGAGGCCGCCGGCCAGGAGCGAGCCGCCGCCTCGGCCGTCTTCGCCTCCGGCCAGTACGACCTTCCCGCCGCCCGCCGCCTCGCGACCCTGATGGCGGATCAAGGGACCTACGCCAAGCTGTTCCGCGCCAGCGCGGCGCCCGCGCAGGCCGGCGCCCTCGATGCGGCGGAGGGGACCGCACCCGCCCGCGAGGTCGCGCGGCTGCGCGAGTCGCTGCTCGCCCTCATCCCCGGCGAGGCCCCTTCCTTCCGCGACGCGCCGGGCTGGTTCAAGCTGGCGACGCAGCGCATCGACGGCCTGAAGGGCGTCGAGGACCAGTTGACCGGCGAGCTGGTCGGGCAGGCGCGCTCCCTGCGCGCAGAGGCCGAACGGCTGCTCTGGCTCTGGATCGGCGGGGCGCTCGCCCTGCTCACGGCTTCGGTCGGCATCGCGGCGGCGCTCGGCACCGCCATCAGCCGCCCGCTCACGCGGGTGGCGAGGGCGCTCACCCTCATCGGCCGGGGCGACGCGGAGGCCGAGACGGTTGTGCTGCCGGCCGGCGGCCCGCGCGAGTTGCGGGCGATCACCGGCGCGGCGATCGCCTTCCGCGAGAGCGTCACCGAGCGCCGGGCCGCGCAGGCGGCACAGGAGCGCATGGCGCTGGACCACGCCGCCGCCCAGCGCCAGGCGGCCAAGCTCCTCGCCGACGATTTCGAGGGACAGGTCGGCAGTATCGTGGAGGCGGTCTCGGCCGCCGCGAGCCAGCTCGAATCCTCGGCGCTCGGCATGGCCAAAGCGGCCCGCGACACGACCGGCCTGAGCCGGGCGGTCGCCAGCGCCTCGCACTCGGCGGCGGGCTCGGCCGACGCGGTCGCCGCCGCGACGGAGGAACTGTCGGTGTCGGTGCACGAGATCGCCGCGCAGGTCGGCGCCTCGGCCAACCTCGCCGCCACCGCCCAGCGCGACGCGGACGGCGCGGCCGACGAGGTGCGCCGCCTCGCGGAGGCCGCCGCCAGCATCGGCGAGATCGTCGGCATGATCTCCAGCGTCGCCGCGCAGACCAACCTTCTCGCCCTCAACGCCACCATTGAGGCGGCCCGCGCGGGCGAGGCGGGGCGGGGCTTCGCCGTCGTCGCGGCGGAGGTGAAGGAACTCGCCGCCCAGACCACCCGCGCCACCGAGGACATCGCGGCCAAGGTCGGCGAGATCGCCGGGGCGACGGACGCCTCGGTGCGCTCCATCGGCGGCATCGCCACCATGGTCCGCGACCTCGCCCGGATCGGCTCCGACATCGCCGCCATGGTCGAAGAGCAGGGCGCCGCCACCGCCGAGATCGCCCGCACCACCGCGCAGACCTCGCAGGACACCCGCGCCGTCTCTGGCCATGTCGCGGGGGTCGATGAGGCCGCCGCCACGGCGAGCCACGGGTCCGATCAGGTGCTCACCGCCGCGAGAGATCTGTCCCGTCAGGCGGGGGCGCTGCGCGGAGCGGTCGCCGGCTTCCTTTCACAGGTCAGGGCCGCCTGAATCGCAGCTTCGCCACAGAGTCGTCTCATTTGCGGCGTGACGTGACAGGCCGGGGCCGCGCCATCGTGCGGCCATCGGGCAGAGGTGAGTGGGCGCCCCTGGCGAGGCGCTGAGCGAGACGTGGGGGCGTCGAGCATGAATCGGAACGCGTACGGCCAAACCGACTGCATCCCGGCCTGACGGCTGCAGCCCGCTTGGTGTTCCTTCGACGTCCGTTCTCCCTGCCGCAGGGGGCTGCCCGCGCGGTGCTGATCGCCTGGGCGGCCGGTGCCGCCAGCTTGGCCCTGCCGGAGCCCGCCCGCGCCTTCGATCTGTTCGGCCTGTTCGGCTCCGAGCCGGAGCCGCCGGCCCCGAGCCCGACCGCTCTGCCCTATGCGGCCAAGGTCACCGGCACCGACGATTCCGACGTCCTGACCGCCGTGCAGGACGCCTCCGCCCTGTACCGCCTGCGCCAGGAGGCGCCCCCGGACGGGGAGGGGCTGGTGCGCCGCGCCGAGGCGGACATCCTCAAGCTCGCCGACGTGCTCTCGGGCTACGGCTATTATCAGGGCCGGGTGGAGGTGCGCGTCGACGGCGTGCCCGTCGCCCCCGGCCGGACCGAGGCGGCGGTGCGCGCCGCCGAGGCGTGGCGCAACCGGGGCCTCGTGCCGGTGAAGGTCGCCGTCGATCTCGGGCCGCTCTACACCCTGCGCCGGATCGCTGTGCGCGACCGGGCCGGGCGTCCCTTCCCGGACGACGTGCTGCCGCCGCGCCTCACCCGCGTCGATGACGACGTGCCGGCCCGCTCCGCGACCGTGCTCGCCCGCGAGGCGGCCATCGTCGACAACTTCCGCGCGCGGGGACACCCCTTTGCCAAGGTGGTGGACCGCGATCCCGTCGTGGACGATTCCGCCCACGTCATGGACGTGACCTTCACCCTCGATCCGGGGCCGAAGGCCGGGATCGGGGCGGTGAGCGTGCGGGGCGCGGAGGGCATGGACCCGGCCACGATCCGCTCCTTCATCTACGCGGAACCGGGCGATCCGTACTCGCCGCAGGCGGTGTCGGCGATCCGCCGCTCGGTGGCGCGGCTCGAAGGCATCGGCGCCGTGCGGGTGCGCGAGGGGACCGAACTCGACGCGGACGGCAACCTGCCGCTCTTCGTGGAAGTCAGCGAGCGCGAGAAGAACCTGATCGGCGTCTCGGCGCGCTACTCGACGGTCGACGGGCCGGGGGTGCGGGCCTACTACGCCAACCGCAACCTGTTCGGCGGCGGCGAGACCTTCCGCCTCGACGCTGATCTCTACTATCTCGGCCTCGGCTACGACCCGTTCGCGCAGCAGCGCAAGCAGGCGGGCATCGGCACCAACGGCCTCGGCGGGCGCCTCTCGGCGACCTACGTGCAGCCCGCCCTCTGGGGAACCCGCAACGACTTCCTGGCGAACGCCTTCGTCACCCGCGAGGTGCAGCAGAGCTACCTCGTGGACGGCGGCGGCGTCTCCGGCGCGATCCGGCACCGGTTCTCGGACACGTTCTCGGCGCAGATCGGCCTCGACGCGCAGGCGGGCCGCTCGCAGGACGCGCTGGGCACGGTGAACTACCGGCTGATCGGCGTGCCGGCCTCCGTCACCTACGATTCCACCGACAGCCTCCTCGACCCAACCCGGGGCTTCCGAGCCATCGCGTCGCTCGCCGCCTATCCCGGCGGCCTCTCGGATCCCGGCATCCTCGTCGCGAAGGCGCAGGGCTCGACCTATTATTCGCTCGACGACGAATCCCGCTTCATCCTCGCGGGCCGCGTCGGCTTCGGCTCGGTCTCGGGGGCGAAGCTCGGAGAGATCCCGGACAATTTCCGCTTCTTCGCGGGCGGCGGCGGCTCGGTGCGCGGCTACCCCTACCGGACGCTCGGCCCCATCGGCCCGTTCAACCTGCCCATCGGCGGGCGCAGCCTGCTCGAAGCCTCCATCGAGGCGCGGATCAAGGTGACGGACTCGATCGGCGTGGTGCCGTTCTTCGACGCGGGCACGGCCTTCGCCTCGTCCCTGCCGAACTTCGATGAGACCATCCGCAAGTCGGTCGGCATCGGCCTGCGCTACTATACCGGCATCGGCCCGATCCGCGCCGACCTCGCCTTCCCCCTCGACGCCTACAAGGGCGGCCATGTCCGCCCCGCCGTCCTGTATCTCAGCCTCGGGCAGGCGTTCTGATGGTCTTCTTCACGCACAAGACCGGGGCGGCCCTGCTCGCCGCGCTCCTCTGCCTCGTCACCCTCGCGCCGCTCGCGCCCCGCGCGGAGGACGGCGACAAGTCGGTCCTCGGCGGGCTCCTGTCGAAGGCGCTCTCCACCCCCGCCTCCCGCGTCACCATCGGTGCCGTGGACGGGGCCCTCTCCTCGGACGCGACCATCCGCGACGTAGCGGTGAGCGACCGCGCGGGCGTCTGGCTGAAGCTCGACAAGGCGCGCATCTCCTGGCGGCGCCTCGCCCTGCTCTCGGGACGTCTGGAAGTCGACACCCTGGAGGTCGGCCGGCTGGAGGTGCTGCGACGCCCGCTGCCCGGCCCGACGCCGGAGGAGGCCAAGCCCGACGGCAAATTGCTGCCGGACCTGCCGGTGAAGGTCGAGATCAAGGGCTTCAAACTCGCGGAACTGGTGCTCGGCGAGGAGATCGCCGGCCAGCCGGCCCGGCTCTCGGCTCAGGGCAGCGCGAAGCTCGGCGCGGCGAGCGAGGGGCTCGACCTGCGCGCCGAGGCCAAGCGCCTCGACGCGGCCGGGTTCTTCGGCCTGACCCTCGCCTACGTCCCGAAGAGCGACAAGCTCGAACTGAAGGCCAACCTGCTAGAGGAGGCGGGCGGCCTGCTCTCCAAGGCTGCCTCGATCCCCGGCGCGCCGCCCATCGCCTTCGACCTCGACGGCAAGGGCACCCTCGACGCCTGGAACGCCACCCTCGACTTCACCGCCGGCCCGCAGATCGGCGCCAAGGGCGGCGCGAAGATCTCGCGCATCGGCGCCGAGCGGCGGCTTTCCCTCGATCTCACCGCGCGCATCGAGGGTCTGGTGCCGGGCCCGGCCGCGTCGGTCTTCGCCGGCACGACCAAGCTCGACGGCGGACTCTCCTTTGCCGATAGCGGCGCCTTCCGCATCGACCGGCTGGACCTCGCCTCCCGCACCGCGCGTCTGTCGGCCTCCGGGGGCATCACCGCCGACCGGATCGCCGACCTGACCCTTCAGGCCCGCGCCCTGCCGACCGAGGGCGAGGTGACGAAGGCGGGCGAGTCCGAGATCGCCAAGCTCGTCTTCGACGGCAGCCTCAAGGGTCCACTCACCACCCCGACCGTGCGCGGCAAGCTCGACGCCGCCGGCATCCGCAGCCGCGATTCCGACCTCGACAAGGTGGCCGCGACCCTCTCCGTCGAGCCGGAGGGCGACCCGAAGGCCGGGCGCTTCGCCATCATGGCCGATGGCGATGCCGAGGGCTTGCGCCTCGCCGACCCGGCGCTGCGCCGCGCCATCGGCTCGGCGGCGAAGCTCACCCTGCGCGCCAGCGCCGGCCCGGATGGGGTGATCGACGTGTCGCGCCTGTCCGCCATCTCCGACACCGCCCAGGCCTCCTATGTCGGGCGGCTCGGCCAGAACGTGCTGGCCGGGACGCTCCAGGCCTCGCTCCCCGACCTCGCCGCCTTCTCCGGCCTCGCCGGGCGGGGCCTCGCGGGGAGCGTCGAGGCCAAGGCGCGGCTCTCGGGCGATCCGGCCCGCAAGGCGCTCGCCGCCGACCTCACCGTCACCGGCTCCAGCCTCGCCACCGGCAGCGGCCCGGCCGACCGCCTCCTCGGCCGGGGGCCGACCCTCACCGGCCGGGTCTCGCGGACCTATGACGGCTACGGCTTCGATCATCTGCGCCTCGAAGGCGCGGGCCTGCTGGCCACGCTCCAGGGACAGGCGACGGCCGCCGCCGCGGATGTGGCCGCCCGCGTCGACCTGAAGAGCCTTACCGACCTCGATGCGCGCTTCACCGGCCGCGCCGCCCTCGACGCGCGGCTGACCGGCTCCCTGGAAAAGCCCGACCTCGCCGCGACGCTCACCGCCCCCTCGGCCAGCGCCGACGGGCGACCGATCCGCAACCTCACCGTCGAGGCGGCTTTGCGCGACGCGACCGGCGCGGCGGACGGCACCGTGAAACTCTCCGGCGACGTGGGCGGCAAGCCACTCTCCGGCGGGGCGCATGTCGCCCGTGCCACGCTGCCGGCCGGGACCGATTGGGTGCTGGACCGGCTCGCCCTCACCCTCGGCTCAGTGGCGATCGAGGGCAACGCGGCGCTGGCCGAGGCGACGCAGCTCGCCGCCGGCACCCTCGCCGTGCGGGCGGGGAACCTCGACGACCTCTCGCCGCTCAGCCCCGAACCCCTCGCCGGGCGCCTCGACGCCACCGTCACCCTCACCCGCGACGGCGGACGCCAGGGCGCGGCGATCCGCGCGACCGGCGCGAACCTCCGCTACGGCGACACGGCGCTGTCGCGGCTCGACGCCGACCTGCGCGGCGCCGACATCCGCGCCCGGCCGGTCCTGGACGGGCATCTCGACGCCGACCGGATCGTGGCCGCCGGCCAGATCGTCGACACCCTGCGCCTCGCCGCCACCGGCACCGCGAGCGCCAGCGACGTGGTGCTCACCGCCCGCGCGCGCGGCTTCGCCCTCGACGGCGCCGCCCGGCTGATCCCCGCCGAGGCGACGCGGATCGAGATCGCCCGGCTCTCGGCCGCGCGCGGCGCCGACCGCTTCGCCCTGACGGGTCCGGCCACGATCACCCTCACTGACGGCGGGGCGGTGATCGATGGGCTCTCCATCGCCGCCGGCTCGGGCCGGGTGCAGGTCTCCGGCCGGGCCGGGCAGACCCTCGACCTGAAGGTCGCGATCCGCGCGCTGCCCCTTTCCCTCGCCCGGATCGCCTCGCCCGACCTCGCCCTGTCGGGCACCCTCGACGGCGAGGCGGACGTGCACGGGTCGGCGAGCCGGCCGGAGGGGCGATACGCCCTCAAGGTCGCGCGCCTCGTCGCGCCGCAGACCCGCAGCGCCGGCCTGCCGCCCATCGAGGCCGAGGCGAAGGGCACACTCTCGGGCGGACAGGCCAGCCTCGACGGGCGCGTGAGCGCCGGGCGCGGCATGGCGCTGACGCTCTCCGGCTCGCTCCCCATCGAGCCCGGCGGCCCGCTCAACCTGCGCGGCAAGGGCAATCTCGATGCGGCGCTGGCGAATTCCGTGCTGAGCGCCACAGGCCAGAGCGTCGGCGGCAGAATCGCCATCGACGGCGGCGTCACCGGTACCCTCGCCGCGCCCCGCGCCGAGGGCAGCGCCACCCTGTCGGGCGGCAGCTTCAGCGATCCTCTGAACGGCATCCGCTTCACCGCCATCGAGGGGCGCGTGACCGGGCGGGGCGACAGCCTCGTTGTGGAACGCCTCACCGCCTCGACCCGCAACGGCGGGCGGGTTGCCGCCTCGGGCAAGGTCAGCCTTGACCCGGCCGGCGGCTTCCCCGGCGCCTTCCGGCTCACCGCCGAGCGGGCGGAACTGGTCTCGAGTTCGCTGATGACGGCGGTCGCCGGGCTCGACCTGTCGCTCTCCGGCCCGCTCGCCCACACGCCGAAGATCACCGGCCGGGTGGACGTCGCCTCCATCGACGTCGCGGTGCCCGACCGGCTGCCCGCCACGGCCCGGCCGCTGCCCGGCGTGCGCCACGTCAACACCCCGCCGGAACTGCGCGCCCGCCTCGCCAAGCGCGCCGAGGCGAAGGCCGTCCGGGGTCGGGGACGCGGCAAGGCGGCGGCGCCCTTCGACGCCACCCTCGACGTCTCGGTCGATGCGCCGAGCCATATCTTCGTGCGCGGCCGGGGCATCGACGCCGAACTCGGCGGATCGCTGCGGGTGACGGGCTCCTCGCGCGATCCTCGCGCCAACGGCGAATTCTCCATGCGCCGGGGCCGGTTCGACCTCGTGGGCCAGCGCCTCGATTTCGACCGGGGGCGCATCACCTTCGCCGGAAGCCTGACGACCCCCGATCTCGACTTCTCCGCCCAGACCAAGGCCGGCGACGTCACCGCCCGTGTCGCCGTCTCCGGCCCAGCCGACGCGCCGCAATTCGCCCTGACCTCCGACCCGTCCCTGCCGCAGGACGAGATCCTGTCGCGCCTGCTGTTCAAGAAGGCGGCGGGCGGGCTCTCGCCCTTCCAGGCGCTGCAACTCGCCCAGGCCGTGGCCCAGCTCTCCGGCGGCGCGGGCGGGCCCGACGTGTTCGAGCAGGCGCGCAAGGGCCTCGGCCTCGACAGCCTCGACGTCTCGACCGGGGCGAGCGGCGGCCCGGCGCTCGGCGCCTCGCGCTACATCTCCGACCGGGTGAGCATCGGCGTGAAGGCCGGCGCCAAGCCCGCCGACACCGCCGTGGGCGTCGATGTCGACGTGACCCGGCGGATCAAGCTCAAGGGCGAGGCGGGCAGCGACGGGCGCACCAGCCTCGGGGTCGGCGCGGAATACGAATGGTAGCCCTTCCCCCGGCGATTTGCGGGCGCCGGGATCGACTTGGCCGGCTCATGGTCTAGTCTTCCCCCAGCCGGACGACCGCAGCGAGACCGATGGACGACCTCTACGAGAACGACGACAACCCTCCGGTGCCGGAGGGCGGCTTCCTGCGGAAGCTGCCGATCATCAACCGGCGCGGCCTGCATGCGCGGGCCTCCGCAAAATTCGTGCAGACGGTCGAGCGGTACGATGCCACCGTCACCGTCACCCGCGCGGGCGAGACCGTGGGCGGGCGCTCGATCATGGGGCTGCTGACGCTAGGCGCGGCCATGGGCACGCGCATCGCCGTCACCGCCGTGGGCGAGGACGCGCAGGCGTGCCTCGACGCCATCGAGGCGCTCCTCGCCAACCGGTTCGGCGAGGACGAGTAGCGCCGCTCAGGCCGTCTTCTCCGGCCACGTACACAGGTCGGCGACGGGGCAGCGCGGGCAGGCGGGCTTGCGCGCCGTGCAGGTGTCGCGTCCGTGCCGGAACAGCCAGACGTGGGCGCCGTCCTTGTAGGCGTCGGGCACCAGGGCGGCGAGGCCGTCCGCCACCGCATCGACGGTGCGCCCCGGCGCCAGGGGGATGCGGTTCGAGACCCGGAAGACATGGGTGTCGACGGCGATCACTGTCTCACCGAAGGCGAAGTTGGCCGTGACCTCGGCCGATTTCCGGCCGATCCCCGGCAGGCGCTGCAGCTCGGCGGCTGTGCGGGGCACCTGCCCGCCGAACTCGCTGGCCAGCGCCGCGCAGAGCTTCAGGATCGCCCGCGTCTTCGACGGGCCGAGGCCGACCGGGCGGACGATCGTCAGGATCGCGTCCTCACCCAGTGCCAGCAGAGCCTCCGGCGTGCCGGCCTTCGCGAACAGCGCGTCCGAGACGCGGGCGACGGTCGGGCCGGTGGATTGCGCCGAGAGCAGCACGCTCACCAGCAGGCGGAACGGGTCCTCGACCGCGAGACCGGCCTTCGGGTCGGGATCGGCCTGCGCCAAGCGGGCCATCACCGCCTCGACCCGCCCGGCCTCGCCGACCGGAATCGTGTCACGGGATCGCGGGGCGCGGCTCCGCTTCAGGCCATGAATGATGTCGCTTGCCATGGGGCGGAGGTAGGGCGCCCCGGCGCGGGCCGCTCAGGCTGCGACGTCGGGGCTCCAGCCCTCGGGGCGCACGCCGAGGAAGGCGCCATCCGGAATCGGCCGGCGGGTGGGCGCGTTCGCCGTGGGACGCTCCGGCGAGGTCGCGTCCCGCAGGGCGGCGAGACGGCGCCGCAGGACCGCGCCGACCGCTTCCAGCCGCGCTCGGCCGGGCTTGGCGCGGGGGGCCAGCTCGCCGAGGCCGCCCTGGATCACGGTGAAACGTCGCGCCATCGTCTGTCCCGCCCCGAAGCGTTCCGTCCCGGTTCGGGACGAGCCGGCGCCTGCGCGGCGCCTCTTGCCCCGCGCGGTTCAAGGATGGTGCCGCGCTCAGAAGCCGGGGATGGCGAGGGGGTTGTCGGTCAGGGCGGCGGCGTCGGGGGCATCAAGGCGGGGCCGCCCGAGGAAGGCGTCCCACAGGCGCTGGACGAAGGCCGGGTCGAGATCGGCGAGGATCAGGACGAGGCGCGAGGTCCGGTCGGGATCGGGCCAGGCGGGCAGGGTCACGGGGGCGTGGACCACGTGCTGCACCCCATGCACGACAAGGGGCCGCTCGGGATCGTCGGCCAGGGCGACGAGGCCCTTCATCCGCAGGATCTTCGGCCCGTGGCCCGAGCGCAGCAGGTCGAGGAACATCTCGAAGGCCGGGCGCGGTATCGGCTTCTCGCTCGTCAGGCAGATCGCGCGGATCGCGGCGTCGTGCCGGTTCACGTCGAGGCCGGCTTCCAGCTCCTCGTCGAGGGCCGCGGCGCCGAGCCACGCCTTCACGTCCTCACCCTTGCCGTCGAGTCCGAACAGGCCGCCGAGCAGGTCGTCGGGGGGCGTGTCGGCCGGCAGGACCGGCGCAGCCGGGTTGAGCGCGGCGAGCCGGGCGCGCAGCTCCGCCGTATCGGGGGCGAGGTCTTCCTTGGTGAGGACCAGCCGGTCGGCCACCGCCGCCTGCCGCATGGCCTCGGGATGGGCGTCGAGGGTCGCCGCGCCGTGGACGGCATCCACCACCGTCACCACCGCCTGGAGCCGGTACCGCATCACCAAGTACGGATGGTAGATCAGCGCGTGCAGGATCGGGGCGGGGTCGGCGAGGCCGGTCGTCTCGATCACCACCCGGCGGAACGGCGTGATGCGGCCGTTGTCGCGCTGACGCAGAAGGTCTTCCAGGGTGGCGATCAGGTCGCCGCGCACGGTGCAGCACAAGCAGCCCGCGCCGAGGAGCACCATGTCCTCGTCCACCGTCTCGATGAGCAGGTGGTCGAGTCCGATCTCCCCGAACTCGTTGACGATCACCACGGTGTCGGCGAGCGAGGGATCGCCGAGCCAGCGGTTCAGCAGGGTCGTCTTCCCCGCCCCGAGGAAGCCCGTGAGCACCGTGAGCGGGATCGGCTCGGGGCGCCGGGGATCGGGCGGCGGCGGGACGGGAAGCGACATGACGAGGAGGCTGTTAGCCTACCTGTCGTCTTTAGCGGAAGCCTTCTTGGCGGGCTTGCCGGCCGGCTTGGCGGCGGGCTTGGCCGCGACAGACTTATGAGCGGCCGGCTTGGCGGCGCCCTTCGCCTTCACCAGACCCTTGCCGGGCTTGGCTTCCGGCATCCCCGCCGTCTCCGAGGCGGTGTAGGCGCTCGCCGCATGCGGCAGCGACGCCCCGGCCGCCGTCTTGCTGGCGGCCTTCGCGGCGCGGGCCTGGGCGGCGGCCTCCTTCACAGCCTGACGCTTGGCGAGCGCCGCCTCGCGCTTGGCCTTGACGGCTTCGAGCCGCGCGGCGCGGACATTCGCGGCGGCGGCCTGGGCCTCGGCGGCCTGCTGGGCGAGGATCTGCTGGCCCTCGGCCGGATCGCGGCCGATCCAGACGGCGACGGGCTGCAGGGGTGCGCGCGGCGGCAGGGTGCGGGCGCGCATGGCGGGGCTGGAGAAGGCCGCCAGCGCCAGGGACGGCGAGGAGGCCGCCGAACCGCCGACGAGCTGGGCGGCGGTGGTGGCGCCGGGGGAGGCCGTCACCGCGCCGGGGCCTTCGTCGATCGCCGGCACCTTCTTGCCGCCGCAGACATAGGGGCGCATGTCCGGCGGGGCGCCGACCCCCGAAGCCGGCAGGGCGTCGAGCCCCGGCCCACCGCTGCCGTCGCGGGCGAAGCCGTAATCGAACAGGTCGGCGGTCTTCACGTCGCGCTCGCGGGCGCTCGGCTGGCCCATGACGATGGCGACGATGCGCCGTCCGCCCCGCGTCGCGGTGGCCACCACGTTGAAGCCGCCGGAGCAGATGAAGCCGGTCTTCATCCCGTCCGTGCCGGGATAGCGGCCGAGCAGGCCGTTATGGTTCGGGATCACCGCCCCGCCGAACTGGATCGCCGAGATCGAGAACAGGTCGTGGTCGTCGGGGAAGTCGCGGATCAGGGCGCGGGCCAGCACCGCCATGTCGCGGGCCGAGGTCCATTGGCGCGGATCGGGCAGGCCGTTCGGATTGGTCCAGCGGCTGTCCTGCATCCCGATCCGGTGGGCGGTGTCGTTCATCATCGAGGCGAAGCCGTCGACCGTGCCGCCGAGGCTCTCGCCGATGGCGTAGGCCACGTCGTTGGCCGACTTCACCATGATGATCTTGAGGGCGTTGCCGAGGGTCAGCTGCGTGCCCGGCTTGAAGCCCATCTTCGAGGGCGGCTCGGCCGCCGCGTTCGGCGAGATGGTGATCAGCGTGTCCATCGAGGCCCGCCCCTGGCGGACGAGATCGAGGGCCACGTAGGTCGTCATCAGCTTGGTGATCGAGGCGGGATACCAGGGATCGGTCGGCGCCTGCGAGTAGATCACCCGGCCGGAATCGACATCCGCCAGAAGGATCGGCACCGTCACGGCACTCGCCGCCCCACCGAGACCCGCGAAAAGGGCGGCGGCGCCGGCGGCGCGGGCCAGGAGACGGCCAATTGTGTGATTGAGCATCGGACCTGTCTCGTCGTGAGCCGGCCTTGGCCGCTCACACCGGAGGAAAACGCGCGTCGAACATGCCTTCAACGCACGCTCCATGGCGATACGATGGCGGCGGACTCCCCTGTGTGAACCGGGGAAGGTCGAAGCGGGCGGGGGCTGAAGGAAACGCTGCCGCGCGGGGTGCGGGGTTGCGCGCGCCCGTCGCCGTGGCGCAACACGGATCTGGCGCCGGATCGGTGCCTGTCAAACATTCGGCAGTCAGCAGGGTTCGAGGACAAAGGGTGTCTTACGCGGTCAAGGAAATCTTCCACACCCTGCAGGGGGAGGGCGCCCAGGCCGGGCGCGCCTCGGTCTTCTGCCGGTTCAGTGGATGCAATCTCTGGTCGGGGCGCGAAGAGGACCGCGCCGCCGCCGCCTGCCGCTTCTGCGACACGGATTTCGTCGGCATGGACGGGGAGGGCGGTGGCCGCTTCCCCGATGCGACGGCGCTCGCCGCCGCCATTGCCGCGACGTGGGAGGGCGGGCCGCACAACCGCTACGTGGTGTTCACGGGCGGCGAGCCCCTGCTCCAGCTCGATGCCGCCCTGATCGCGGCGGTCCACGGCCAAGGGTTCGAGATTGCCATCGAGACCAACGGCACCCTGCCCGCCCCGGCGGGGATCGACTGGATCTGCGTCAGCCCCAAGGGCGGGAACGCCCTCGCCCAGGCCGGGGGCGACGAATTGAAGCTGGTCTTTCCCCAGGCCGATGCCCGGCCGGAAACCTTCGCGGATCTGCCGTTCCGGCACCGGTTCCTGCAGCCGATGGACGGGCCGGACGCCGCCGCGAACACGCAAGCGGCCATCGCCTATTGCCGGGCCGACGCGCGCTGGCGCCTCTCCCTTCAAACCCACAAGATGATCGGGATCCCCTGACACCCGTCTTCGCCCGCGGCTTGACACGGGCGGACAACGGGCGGCATCGCCCGCCCGGGACGACATCTCCCTTGCCGAGGCTCCTTATGGACGTGATCGACACGCATATTCCGGCGGTGAAGCGCATCGTCCCGAAGCGGTTCGGCGACGCGCGCGGCTGGTTCTCGGAGACGTTCCGGGCGGATGCCCTGGAGCGCGCCGGCATCGCGGTCTCGTTCGTGCAGGACAACCAGTCCTTCTCCGCGCCAAAAGGCACGGTGCGCGGGCTGCATTTCCAGATCCCGCCCCAGCCCCAGGTCAAACTGGTCCGCGTGCTGTCGGGGGCGATCCTCGACGTCGCCGTCGACATCCGGCCGGATTCGCCGACCTACCGGCAGTACGTCGCGGTGCGCCTGGACGCCGAGGGCGGGGAGCAATTGTACATCCCGCACGGCTTCGCGCATGGGTTTTGCACCCTCACGCCGGACGTGATGGTCGCCTACAAGGTGGATTCCTACTATAGCCCGGCCCATGACCGGGGCATCCGGTGGAACGATCCCGAGATCGGGATCGACTGGCCGGTCGGCGAGGCCGAGGCGGTGCTCTCGGACAAGGACCGGAAGGCCCCCACCCTCGGCGAGGCCGGCAAGCTCTTCTGACGGTCGGCGCCGTTTTGCCATACAGCGTGGATCGGGTCCGGCGCGGCTTCGATCCGAGGGGGAATATTCGATGCGGATCCTCGTCACCGGCGGCTGCGGCTTCATCGGGTCCGCCCTCGTCCTGCATCTCGTGCAGGATCTCGGGCACGAGGTCGTCACCCTCGACGCCCTGACCTATGCCGCCAACCCGATCTCCCTGAAGCCCCTGGAGAGCAGCGGGCGCCACCGGCTCGTGGAGGCCGACATCTGCGACCGCGACGCGGTGCGGGCCGCCTTCGCGGACTTCCAGCCGCAGGCGGTGATGCATCTGGCCGCCGAGAGCCATGTCGACCGCTCGATCACCGATCCCGGCGCCTTCGTGCGCACCAACGTCATCGGC
>NZ_JAKSXZ010000005.1 GCF_022829465.1 Methylobacterium sp. J-067 | reverse complement strand
GCGGGCGGTAAGCTCTCGCTGCTGGGCTCGGGCGCGCAGTCCGTGACCGTGCATGACGTCACGGCAATCCCGGCTCCGGCCCCGGCCGCGTCGCCCGTGACACCGTTCACGATGAACGTGGGCACGGGGTCGGACACGCTGGTTCTGAAGGTCAGCCAGGATGCCTACAATGGCGATGCGCAGTACACCGTCTCGGTGGACGGCAAGCAGGTCGGCGGCACCCTGACGGCCCATGCTTCGCACGCTTCGGGTCAGTCCGACACGATCACCGTGAACGGCGACTGGGCGGCGGGCGACCATAAGGTCAGCATCAACTTCCTCAACGACGCCTTCGGCGGCACCGCCGCCACCGACCGCAACCTCTATCTCGATAGCGCCACCTACGACGGCGCGGCGGTCACGGGCGGTAAGCTCTCGCTGCTGGGCTCGGGCGCGCAGACCGTGACCGTGCACGACACCACCGCGATCCCGGCTCCGGCCTCGTCTCTCGCGACGCCGTTCACGATGAACGTCGGCACGGGGTCGGACACGCTGGTCCTGAAGGTCAGCCAGGATGCCTACAAAGGCGATGCGCAGTACACGATCTCCGTGGACGGCAAGCAGATCGGCGGCACCCTGACGGCCCATGCGGCGCATGCCTCGGGGCAGTCCGACACGATCACCGTGAACGGCGATTGGGCGGTGGGGGACCATAAGGTCAGCATCAACTTCCTCAACGACGCCTTCGGCGGCACCGCCGCCACCGACCGCAACCTCTATCTCGACAGCGCCACCTACGACGGCGCGGCGGTCGCGGGCGGTAAGCTCTCGATGCTGAGCTCAGGCGCGCAGACCGTGACCGTGCATGACGTGACGGCAATCCCGACCTTGGACTTGCTGCACGCCTGAGCGAGAAAGTTCTCGCGGGATACGAACGGGTGGCGATCGACCCAACTACTGTCACGGTTGGGTCGATCTGGATTTCGAATGCTCTGTAATTTCTGATGCTATTGCCGGAATATGTATCGCCATAAGCGAGAATAGTGGGTGATGTTGCATTTAATCGCGATGTGATTTCGTCGCTTGGTATGATTGGATCATAACGTGCAATGTAAAATATAAGCCGTTTTTCTTCCGGGCTGCCCTGTGTTTGTGAGAACTCACGCGAGTGGTCACGTTGAATATATCCTGCCGCATCGTGGCGATTTCCGGGGGTGGACGCCCATCGTTCCCAGGCATCAATAATAGAGTAATGGGACCAAAGCCGGCGCAGTGATATTGTGTATCATTGGACAGAGATCACCGATAATCTTGTTGGTTTTTAATAGCATCGAACCGGTCCTCCTCCGGGGGGAGATGTGAATATCGGTTCGCGCAAATGTGACTGGTCACAATCTCGCCTCAAATATTATTAGAAAACAACTTAAATTTGAATCTATGGTCGATCATGGTCGCTCTGCGAAGACTATTGATGTATTTATCCGCGCTCGCGGCGCTGATTATATTTATTGGTTGGATCTTATTTAATAGAAGATTCGACATCATGCCTTTCGGCCTGATAGCTTTGTTTCTCTCAAACGCTTTCTACTTATACTTCTCGCGCCCGACAGTGCAGACGAGCGATATATTGGATCGGGCATCGTCTCGGCTGAGCCTCGTCTCGTTGGAGCTGCGGTATTTATCGCAAGAAGCGCAGATCAGGGAAGCCGAAGCTGAGAAATTGCGACTCGCGAAGATTGAAAAAGAAAATTACAAATTACAGGTCGCCAAAGATCTTCTTCAGCATTTACAGTCGAACATATCGTCTCGTCGAGGATCGGCGGTTGAACTGCGGCAGATTGCGAGCCGGCAACGTATAGGCACTGAAGTTCTCGCGCAATTCACCGTCGTCCCGGAAGGTGCAAAGACGGAAAGGCTCACCACGGGAACTCCCGCAGCGGTAAAGGCGCCCGAGCCTGCTGCACCGACGAATTTGCTGCCCGCAGCGCCGCCTTCGAATGCCTCGAAAGAAAAGGGGTATGGTGAGCTGAACGGCCCTGGCGAGACTTCTCCTCGACGGCCTGTAGACTTAGATCGCACTGCCGCTTCCGCCTGAATGGCCAAGCGGGGAGTCGGTCGCACCCGGCCGTGTCGTGGTGGTGTGCCGCCGTTATACCATGCAGCGTGGATCGGGTCCGGCGCGGGTTGAGTCCGAGAGGGGGTGTCATGCGGATCCTAGTCACCGGCGGCTGCGGCTTCATCGGGTCCGCCCTCGTCCTGCACCTCGTGCAGGATCTCGGGCACGAGGTCGTCACCCTCGACGCCCTGACCTATGCCGCCAACCCGATCTCCCTGAAGCCCCTGGAGAGCAGCGGGCGCCACCGGCTCGTGGAAGCCGACATCTGCGACCGCGACGCGGTGCGGGCCGCCTTCGCGGACTTCCAGCCGCAGGCGGTGATGCATCTGGCCGCCGAGAGCCATGTCGACCGCTCGATCACCGATCCCGGCGCCTTCGTGCGCACCAACGTCATCGGC
>NZ_JAKSXZ010000002.1 GCF_022829465.1 Methylobacterium sp. J-067 | reverse complement strand
GAGGTTGAGGGCATCGAAGATATGCTTCATGCCGCCGTTGGCGCTCCACACCGACAAGGCTACGCCGATAATCAAGCTCAACCCAAGCGTCGCATTGCCCTTCTCGTTCAGAAGCTTGACCTGATCGCCGAGGATATCGAGGTCTCCTTGGGGCAGGATACCCTGAAGGCTAGCGAGTTGATTGTTTATCGTCGATGCGTCGGCGATGAGGCCATAAACAGAGACGAGAGCAGCGATAGCTGGGAAAATCGCCAGCAGCGTAAAGAAGGTAACCCCTGCTGATACCAACATGATGCGGTTCTCGCCCACATCGTGGTAGGTGCGCAGCGCGATGTCCTTCCACCCCTTCGCCGGAATATCGGTTGGGCTTTTGGCTTGGCGTCCGCGATCCCCCTGACGACGAGCGACTTCGTGAGCATCACTGCCGCTGTGAGAGGGTGAAGTCTGTCGTGCGGCCCCGGCTTCGTCAGCCTGTGGGCCAGGCAACTCGGAGCGGGTTGCACGCCGTGGCAAAGCTACGACGCCAACAAGCGCAGTCGCCAGTGCCAGGGTCCATACGAGGGAGGCCCCTCTTTCACCAGCAGCCTTGGGTTGGCGATCTGAATGGGCATTTGGCATCGGAAACTCCGGTGCGCTCGCGAGCGAGGATGCGGGGGCATCCAACCGAGGCAATAGGCATACCTGCCGGTAATGCAGATATGGCCGAATGCGATCCGTGAGCCAGCATGAGCTTGGCTCTTACTGCACGCAGTTCCCTCGTGCTGCTCTCCTCAAACAGCGCCATGCCCAGCTACAATCTAGCTAGGTGTAGAGACGCTCGTGCGATGCGTTTACCGCCCTCGCAGGAAGAAGAACCACAGCAGGATCACGAGGGGGATCGGCACCCCCAGGAGCCACAGCAGACTGCCCGTCAGCATCACAACTTCCGTCAGGACCTAGAGCAATCACGTAACTGGAGAGGTCGTTCCGAGGGTCGCATCCTCGCACAGTTCAAGCCGCGTCACACTCTCTCGCTAGCCAAATCGCTGGAACGAGCCGTTAGGGCAGCGCTTGTCTCAGCGTTCATCAGAGCGAGGCAGTGATGCGCGTGTTTCAGATCCGTCAGAAGGCGACAGGCGCTATCCTCTGGACAGGCGCCGCATCGGGCCCGATTGCCGCCTTGGACGCCATGGCGCACGAGGCAGGCTACTATGATCATGGCGACCTGCCAGAACACATCAGGGCAGGTGGCTTACACGCCGAGGAAGTTAGCGTCTGACGAACCGCGCTTTGGCCGAGCAAGGAAGGGACGAAGCACTCGGCTTAGCCAGCGCCGTAGCCACCTTTGCGGTTATCTGACGACGGGACAGCCGGTCGATTATCGTAGCCGCCGCTTTCGGGGCCCTGGTCATTCTCGCCCTCTGGACTACCAGGGGACGTAGGCCCTGCAGCTGCCGTATCGTCTGGAAGCTTCTCCTGGCCCAGCGGCTTTCCCGGTGGGACCATTCCGAAGGCCTCCCGTGCCGCGTCGGTGTCCGTTCCCATGCTGGCTCTCCGTGTATCTCGCAGAGACCAAGGTAGTGGACGCAAACGAGGTTCCTGACGCGCATCCGACAGGGAGCTAAGCCGAAAGGCCCGATGCGGAACCCATCGGCGGCTGAACAGCGGGATGCTTATGCTGCGCAGATGCCTTACTGCTCAGCGTTAGGGCTAGCCATCGCATCATCCTGCCATGCCGATCCGGCGCGAGCACAGCTTCTTCTACCCCATCGACTGGCCGCAGCTGTCGGCGGTGATCAGCTTCCGCCGCGCCAAGGGCCGCTGTGAGAGCTGCGGGCGACCGCATGGGCATATCATCTGGCACCTCGGAGATGGCCGCTGGTGGGACGCGCAGGCG
>NZ_JAKSXZ010000088.1 GCF_022829465.1 Methylobacterium sp. J-067 | reverse complement strand
AATGCCAGACGTACTGGCCGCGCCGGCGCACGCAGCCATCCCAACGGCCCTTAGCACGGCGGAAGCGGATTACCGCCGACAGGCGTCGCCAGTCGATAGGGTAGCAGAAGCGGCGCTCGCGCCGGATCGGCATCGTGGGATGCGCAATGACAGGAAGCGTGACGGATTAGCAAGCCATTCAAGCCGGCACGGGGCTGGCGGACGGATCCGTATGCCTTGAACTTTGAAGAGCGCGTCGTTGAGGGTATTGGATGCAAATGCGCCGCCTGGGGGCGATCACTGTCCTAGCTGCTGTCGCTTGGCTGAGCTTTGAAAGTTCAAGGCATACGGATCAGTCCGCAAGCCCCGTGCCGGCTTGAATGGCTTGCTAATCCGTCACGCTTCCAGTCATTGCGCATCCCACCATGCCGATCCGGCGCGAGCACCGCTTCTTCTACCCTATCGACTGGC
>NZ_JAKSXZ010000075.1 GCF_022829465.1 Methylobacterium sp. J-067 | reverse complement strand
CGCGTTCGCCCGCGAGCTTCTGGCGATGGTCGAGCGATAGCGCCGGCCTCGTCCACCCTCTCGCCCGGCCGCGCTGGTCGGGCCGCCCCTCTCCCCTTCCGAGATATCCCGATGTCCAACGTCGTCGCCTTCACGTCCCGCGTGCGCCGTCATGGCCTTGAAGGCGGGTTCCGGGGCGGTCTCAGCGCCGTCGATCCGATCCAAGGCGGCGATGATCTTGTCCGCTGCATCAAGGGCAGTCTGTGCCGCGTCTTCCAGATGGGCGCGAAGGGCGA
>NZ_JAKSXZ010000069.1 GCF_022829465.1 Methylobacterium sp. J-067 | reverse complement strand
GGCAAATGGGAGCGGCAGCCTCTCGCGAAGAGATGACGGAAGCTCTGGCAGTGATGCGTCTGTACCTGCGATTGCAGAGCCCCGAGGCACGCGCACGCTGTATCACGTTTATCACCGAGGAACTCCTGCGCGATAGGTGATCGAGACGCAAAACGCGGCGGAAATCAAACGTCGATCCTTGGCACCGTTCTACCGGTAGGGGCCGCCGAACAAGTCGCCCGACGCCTTCCGCCGGAATAGGGTTCGCCACCGCCGCCGCTTATGCTCCGGCCGGTCGTGGTTCATGTGGCGCCGCTGGCAGACCGCCATGAGGTTCACGTCCCGGTTGTCGGCTGTGTCGTGGTTGCGGTGAGCCGCCGCTAGAACTACTCGCGTCGTCCGGACGGAGCCGAGCACGTCGTCCTCCCCAACCGGGAGGCAGATGACCCGGCC
>NZ_JAKSXZ010000065.1 GCF_022829465.1 Methylobacterium sp. J-067 | reverse complement strand
CGACGGGCGCAAACCGGCACCGCTGCGCCGACGGGAACGGGGGGCGGAGGACACGCTGGCGCCGGGGACGCAAGCGCATTGATGTACCACGACACACTTCGGTCGATGCCGCCCGCCACGTTTTAGACGGCTGCCGTACGATTTTGTTGTCCCAGCGGTCTGGGGTGGAGGGATCTCGTGCCCCGGTCACATCAGGCGGCATAGCAGGCAAGAGCGAATGGCCAGGCAATCCTGGCCCGCTGGATAGCGACCGGGCGGGCTTAAAGTCGCCTCGCATCGACCGGTGCCCGTGGGAGGACCGGGCTCGGCGGAGGAATGGCAGCTCGGGGTGGATTCCTGTCTGTCCGCTTCTCAGTCCTGCAGACCAGGAAGCGGACGCTTCACTGCGCAAAAGTACCGTCTTATGACTACGCCGCGCGCACGGTCGCCAGGAAGCGGGCGACTTCCGCCGTCAGGTGCTCGGACTGCCGGGAGAGTTCCGAGGCCGCGCCGAGCACCTGCGTGGCGGCGGCCCCCGTCTCCTCGGCCGCCTGCGCGACGCCGGTGATGTTGCCCGTGACTTCCCCCGTCCCAGCGGCCGCCTGAGACACGTTCCGGACGATCTCCTGCGTTGCCGCCCCCTGCTGCTCCACCGCCGCCGCGATCGAGGTCGCCGTGGCGCTGATGTCGCGGATCCGCTGGGTGATGCCGCCGATGGCCGCCACCGCCTGGCCCGTCGAGCCCTGGATCCGGCTGATCTGCGCGGCGATCTCCTGCGTCGCCCGC
>NZ_JAKSXZ010000063.1 GCF_022829465.1 Methylobacterium sp. J-067 | reverse complement strand
CGACTTCGGCCGCCAGCGGAACCGCTTCTCCGCCGTCGGCGCCAACGGCTCGGCCATCATCCCGGGCACCCTGGTGTTCAACCCGAACGGCCTGTCGGGCCTTGACTGCTTCGGCACCGTGCGCGGCCGACTCGGCTAAGCCTTCGACCGCACTCTGTTCTACGCAACGGGCGGCTTCCCCTACGGCTCGGGCGGCGGCCGTCAGTTCGGCACCGGCGTGCGCTCGAACGACTTCCAGACCGGCTACGTGGTCGGCGGCAGTATCGAATACGCTCTCCCGACCGACTCGTTCCTGAACTTCTTCCGCTCCTCCGCCGTGACGGTGAAGGTGGAAGGCCTGTACGTGAACCTGGACCGCAACCGCAACGTTGCC
>NZ_JAKSXZ010000061.1 GCF_022829465.1 Methylobacterium sp. J-067 | reverse complement strand
GGGATACCCGAGTTCACCTGGGCGGCGGTGTAGTTGAACTTCTGGGTGTCGAGCACCCGGCCGTTCTGGACACCGTACTGCGCGTAGATGCCCTCGACACCGATATCGAGGTCCTTCACCGGCGACCAGATCAGGTTCGCGCCGGCATAGAGCATGTACGTGTCACGCAGGTTGCCGTTCAGGTTGTAGAACCGCGTGCCGGGGACGCCGACGCCGAGGGCCGAGATGGCGGTGCTGCCGGCCTTGGTGCCGCCAGCGCCGGGGACGCAGCCGAACTAGGCGCCCTGGGCGGCGCGGGCGCCGGCCGCGAAGGTGTTCTCGCCGTAGGAGGCGAACACCGCCGAACGCCACTCGGGGGCCCAGTAGTGCTGAACGAACCGACCACCGAGAAGCTCGTGGAGAGCTGGAGCCGGTTGGTGAACGGGTTGATCGTCGCGTCGGAGAAGTTCTGGTTGAACGACGCGCCCTGGATCGAGGTCGGGTTGATCGCGTAGGAGCCGCTGTACGAGCCGTTGCCGGTGTACATCTGCGCGCCCTCGGCATAGGCGCCCTGGAGGTAGAAGGCGTCGCCCGGCGCGATGAACGGGGCGTTGATCTTCAGACCGCCCTGCACGGCCCAGCCGTACTCGCTCTGCGTGCGCGGGGCGACGGCGTTGACGGCGGTGAGGGCCTGACCGGCGCTGTTGAAGCCGAGGAAGCCGCCCTGGGTGATGACGTTGCCGGTGTTCAACTCGTGGACGGCGGCGGAGATCTGGGCCGAGCCCCAGGGCTGGTCGTAGCGCAGCACGCCGACGAAGTCGGGCATGCGGTTGCGCTGGATGCCATCGGTGAAGCCGAAGCCGATCGGGGCGCCGGCGGCGTTCACGCCGAGGACGACCGGGATCAGCGAGTTGGCCTGACCGAAGATGGCGGTGGAGGTGCTGCCCACCGTGGCGGCGAGGGCCGAGGTCGGGGAGTAGATCGGGGTGCGGCGGAAGCTCGGATCTTCCATCGACAGGGTGGCGGAGAAGCCGTTGCCGATCGTGGCGGTGTAGGCGAGCAGGTTCGTGGACGAGACATCCGAACCCGACGTGCCGCCGACGAACTCGAAGTCGTGGGCGTAGAAGTCGAAGAACGAGGACGCGCGACCGGCGGTCAGGCCGGCGAACTGCACGAATGCCTTGTCCGTGTTGAAGTACTGCTCGACACGACCGTACTGGTCGATGCCGGTGCCGGGGAAGGCGTTGCCGATACGGATTTGGGTGCCGGAGTGCACGGTCGGGATGCCGGTGCGGCTGGCAGCCTCGATGCGCAGGAAGGCGCGGAGGGTGCCGTAGCCGGTCTGGGTGCGGGCATCGAGGTTGATGCGGGCGAGACCACGGTAGCCGCTGTAGTCACCGTTACCCTGGCCGCGGCCGAGGGGAGCCTGGTAGCCGTACTCGAAGCGGGCGCGGCCCGAGAGGCGCATGCAGGTGTCGGTGCCGGGAATGTAGAAGAAGCCGGCGCCGTAGGCGGAGCAGACGCGCACGAATTCGATCGGGACCGCCTTCTTGACCGGAAGGTCGGCGGCCTGCACGGCACCGACGGCGGCGAGGGCCGCAGCCGACCCGAGCAGAGAACTCTTCAGAAGCTTCATCATCAACCCCAAAGCATTGAGACCCAGACGCGGACTGTCCGGTTTTCCGGATCATGCCGCTTCTTGTTGGGCCCACATCTTGTGGTGGGCTCCGACGGGCCTCGCTCGGCGATGTCCCGATATGGCCACCATCGCTGCGGCGAAGCTTTGGTTCAATACGGTTCCGTAGGCATCGGAAACATTGGTACGCAATGTGGCGGAACTGCCACGTTTGTTTCTGTTGCTGAACCTTTACGGATTACCGCCCTGGCCCGTGACGTGGCTCTGTCTAGGCCCCTCGGTAAGCTATCGTGGGGCGCGGTGATCTGGTCCACGCCAACCCGGCGTCGGATGCTCCTCACTGCGGGCCGTGCAGTGTCGCGAACGCCTCGGGCAAGCGTGCGGGGAGATATTCGGTCTGCCGTCGTTGCAGACGGTAGTGCCGTTAAATCGACGATGGCATCCTAATCTCGACCGGAGCCACCTGTGATGTCAGCTATGCGGAGGGACCAAACGACATGACCGCCTGCGTCGAGCAGATAGAGCGCGTTAGCTCGTAACTGCGTCATGTCTAGGTCTATAGTTTTAGCGATGGCAGCAGCTGCTACCGCATCCTCGGCCGTGACGATCTGTTCGTGAACAGGCTTGCTGAGAATACCATTGACATCGCGAACCGCAACGCAAAGCCGGAAGTCATGCATTACTGCCCTATCCACAAAATTGAGAGTTCGACGATCACAAACGACGACTGTAGCCGTTCATTTTAAGTTTTAGCCACACTCGACCCCACGAAGGTCGAGAGCATGACGCTATCGTTGCCAACCTCATTTACAGTGTAGCCGAGCAGGCGGGCGAGTTGATCACGACCACGCCAGACCCGGCTTTTCACGGTGCCGACCTGGCAGCCCATCAGCACCGCTGCTTCATCGTAGCTAAGGTTCTCGACCGTCACCAGGATCAGCGCCTCGCGCATTGCCGGGTTCAATTGCGCGAGCGCCTTTTGGAAGTCCTGCAGTTCGAGGCGTCCCGTCTGCTGAGGTAAAGACACCAATCGGGCGGCGTGCATACCCTCCTCGTCTTGAACTTCCTTATGTTTACGGCGCTCGCTGTAGAACTGGTTGCGTAAGATCGTGAAGGTCCAAGCCTCGAAGTTTGTTCCAGCTGCAAAGCTCGCTCGGTTCTTCCAGGCTCTAAGTAGGGTGGTCTGGACTAGATCGTCGGCAGTTGTAGGGTCACGTGCCAACGAGAGAGCAAACCGGCGTAGGGCAGGGGCAACGGACAGAAGAAGTTGACGGTACTCGGTTTCGCCTGGGTCGCGCAGCTTTCCGAATACGAGAGCAAGCCTAGATAAAAGATCAGCGAAGCGCGTTGTGGCTTCGTCTTCAGCGTTTGGCAGCACGTAGATACCGGCCAGCAGTCTACCGAGATGTGTCTGGATCTGCGGTGACAACGTAGGTAGGGGGAGTGTTGCCTCAACATTTAGGGAAGTCGCTGATAGTTCTGGTTCCGCGCTCATTGGTTGGGCCACTTTGGATTGCGAGGCAGCTAGGGCCCGTCGCAGGAGAATATCACCCGATCTCCTACATGCGCTTAAGGCCAAGCTGCGTCAGGGCGACCCACTGTGCATTCAGAAACAGGCATAGACGCAGGCGCCACTCGCCATTCTCGGCAGCATTCCCCATCCCCGAGCGTGAGGCCGGCGCGTCGCCTCCCACAGCACAGCGGCGGCCTCATGCGCCTGCTTTCCTCGAGCTCGACCGGGAGGGCAAAACCTTGACTGCAATCCCGCTTTTCGGGGGTTGGTGCGGTCTCGTTTTCCCCTGTTCTAGAACCTGAGTAGCCGTGCGGTTCGGGAATTTGCACCCTCCCCCTGCCGGAAGGGAGGGGCGTTTTACCCCGCCCTTGCCAAGGAGACCCCGTGATGGCGCTCCCTTCCGCGCCAGGCGTAACCAGGCCGTCCATTCTGGCGAAACGATCCGAACCACGTTGGTGTCGTTGCGGAAGCCTGTGAGGCGCCGTTCCTCGACCGTGAGCAGACCGAGCTTGCGGGCCTCACGGATCGCGTTCCGCACCGTCGTCTCGGCCACGCCAGCTAGGGCGGCGAGGTGCGGGACGGACAGGCGGCAGTCGCCCCGGCGGGCGGTCTCGGCCGCTACGATGCTCAAGGCGGATTGCTCTGCGAGGCTGAACTTCGCGGCGAGGGCCGGCGGAAGCCTGCCAGAAGCGGCACAACGGCGTCGGCGCTCTATTGAGGCATCCGTGCGGGGCCGGGAGCCCGTGCCCGTCCTGAAGCTTCTCTGGCGATCCTGAGGGGTATGCCGAACGGTATGGGCCTCGTCTCGCCCGACGTTCGACAAATCGGCAAATATTGCCGTTTTAACCTGCCGCGCCTCGATCAAGGCGGCCAGCGTCTCGGCCTCGCCCTCGGTGATCTGTCCCTCGGCATAGGCGCGCCACATCGCGGACGAGACAGCAGGCAACGCGGCGCGCGGGGCCGCCTCCGCTTGTCGGCGGATCTCCTCAACGAACATCGGTCACGGTCCCTCACGGGCCGCGTCTAGGGTCCAGGCACGACTTCCCCGATACCGGAATTGCCGTTCCGGCTTGACTCCCGAGGGGAGATCATGGCTTGTGAGGGGTATTCGAAGCCGGCCTCACAGGCCCCAGGTTTTGCGACAGCCTCGACCTTGCCGGGTCGGGGCTGTTGTCGTTTCAGGGTCTATCTCGCGGCGATCTCTCCTGATGCCGACTCACGACTCGCCAGAGCGAGCCTAGCCGGGACCGCCCATGTCGGCCGGGGGCGGTGGTTAAGTCAACGTTTGCTTCCGATGAGGTCGGCGTCTGCGGTCAGGCGACTCGCATCACGGACGTGTGATAGCGGTGCGATCCGGCGCTCGATAGCGCTCTCATCGCCGGAGTGATCATGCGCATCCCCCATCTTGTTGTTGGGCTTGCCCTCAGCATCCTGATGCCAGCCGCGACCTTTGCTCAGGGCGTGCCAAAGCAGGTGGCGACAGCCGCAGCACCGGATCCAGTGACCCTCAAAGTCGCGCGTGAGACTGTCACCCAGATGCAAGGGGATCGCAGTGCGATGCTCAACGCTATGGCTGCGCCGATGGTCGGTATGATGCAACAGATTGGCATCAAGGAGCCCGACAAGGCGCAGGTGCTGGTGCAAGAGGTCGTGATGCCGACCCTTACTGCGCACTACGACGAATTACTTGATATCCAGGCCCGAGGCTTCGCTACTGTGCTCGGCAAGGACGACCTGCAGGCCATCGCCGCATTCTATGCCACGCCCGCCGGGAAGCATCTCGCCGCAGCTCAGCCTCAGCTCGCCCAGATCCAGCTGACGGGCATGCAGCAATGGATGCAAGGGGTGATGCCAGAGATGCAAGGCAAGCTCACTAAAGCTATCCAGGCACACGGCTGGGCGCCGGGTGGACAAACGAAGCCGCACTAAGCGAGCGTGTGTCGGTGCGGCTATCCCAAGACGCAAGCACCCCAGGAGCTGTGACACTCCTGGGGCGCTGCTTGGCCGACCTTATCAGTTTGATCGGGCTGACTCTGGGGCCAAGCTCAGAGGTACCACCTTTGATCGGTGATGACCTAGCCGAAAAACTTAGCACCGATCCCCGAGATGAACCTGGGATCGGTACAATGACTTCAGATCTTAGTACGAGCCGAACTTGTAGTTCACGCCAGCGCGGATCACGGCGAACTCGGTGTCGCGGCGAATGTTGGCCGGGCCGGAGACCAGGGTCACGCCCGGCGTCGCGGCGGACAGGGTCGCACCGGCGACGTTCGTAGCGAAAGCACCGGCCGAACGGCGGTTCTGATCGAGGTTCACGTACAGACCTTCGACCTTCAGCGTGACGGCCGAGGAACGGAAGAAGTTCAGGAACGAGTCGGTCGGGAGAGCATACTCGATACCACCGCCGACAGCGTAGCCGGTCTGGAAGTCGTCGGAGGACACGCCCGAACCGAACTGGCGACCGCCGCCCGAGCCGTAGGCGAAGCCGCCGGTGGCGTAGACGAGGGTGCGGTCGAAGGCGTAGCCCAGGCGGCCGCGCACGGTGCCGAAGTAGTCGAGACCCGACAGGCCGTTCGGGTTGTAGACGAGGGTGCCGGGGATGATCGCCGAGCCACCCGGGGCGGCGAACGAGAAGCGGTTCCGCTGACGACCGAAGTCCACGTACTGAGCGTCAGCTTCGATACCGACGACCACGCCCGAGCCCGGGGTGAACTGGTAGTTGTAGCCGATCTGGCCGCCGCCCACGAAGCCCTCGTTACCGGAGGTGTTCGAGAAGGCGAGAACGCCGGAGGTCGGGACATTGCCGGCCGCGAAGATGCGGTTGGCGGGGGAGACACCGACGACGGTGGGCGTCGAGGTCGAAGAGGCGTCAAAGCCGTAACCGGCGTTGAAACCGGCATAGAAGCCCGTCCAGGTGAAGACCGGAACCGGCGTGAAGACCGGCGGCGGGGCGCGACGCGGAAGGTCAGCGGCCGAAGCGGCGGCGGTCAGAGCCGTGAAGGCGGCGAGAGAAGCGATAAACTTCTTCATAACTATGTTGTCCCCAGCAAAACCCGATCAAAGGATTACCTAAACCACGGCCCTGCGTTTGACTGTGCCCGCACGACCACACTCATGGCCGAAATGGGGCAGATGGTCGGCATCAAGCTGTCGCCATAAGCGTGAGGATGGCGCAGCCGGCGGCTGACACGACATTGCCCGCCCCACCCCACGGCAGGGGCGGGAACAGTTGGCGGACCTCTGCCGTCGCAGCGGGTGCAGGCTCGGCCTGGGCCTCGTCCTGCGGCGCCTCGGGGGCTGGCTCCGGGGCCGGCATGGGCTGGGCGGACTCGCGCAGGTGGACCACCTGCCCCGCGTGCGCCGCCGTGGCCTTGAAGGCGGGCTCCGGGGCGGTCTCGGCGCTGTCCTTGATCCGGTCCAAAGCGGCGATGATCTTGTCTGCTGCATCAAGGGCGGTCTGTGCCGCCTCTTCGAGGTGGGCGCGAAGGGCGAGGCCGGCAAGCGGCACCGGGGCTGCCGGTTCGGGCGGACGGGGACGAGGCGCGAAGGTAATGACGTTGGACATCGAGATATCTCGGAAGGGGGAGAGGGCGGCCCGGCCAGCGCGACCGGGTGGGGGAATGGCGGGGCGGCTGCTATCGCTCGACCATCGCCAGAAGCTCGCGGGCGAAAGCCTGGATTTCGGCGGGGTCCTCGTTGTCGAGGGTGGCCGCGCAAATCATGGAAAGGCGGGCTACGCGGTCGTCGCTATTGTCTGGGGCCCGACGCCGCGCCTCGTCCACGGCTTCGGTGAGTACGGCGCATAAGGCGTTGCTGACCCATCGCGTAAGGCTGCCAGCCCTGCCGTGCCGATTGCCCGCCGCTGTGCTGGCGATCTCGCACACTAGTTCGGCGGCTTTGAAGATGTCCCACAGTTCGACCATGCTGGCCCCGGCGAAATCGACCGTGGGGACCAATGCGGTTTCCGAGAGCGTGAAGGGCACCGGGGAGACGGCGTTATAGTCGCGCTGGCCGCGCTGCATGATGGTGGCGTGGATATCGTAGACGAGTTGGTCGGCCTGACCGTAGGTGTCGCGTGGCTGGCCGGGGCGCTCAGCGTTCACCCATTCCATCCAGGCGCAGGCAAGGGCCTTGGCCTCGATGCTCTCAGGCGTCGCCGGCAGGGCCATGGCCGCATAAAGCAGGTGGTCCCGCTTAGCGGACGCCTGTTCCCAAGCGGCTAGATCCTCGGCGGTGGCATTGGCCGCGCCGGTCGTTGCGCCCCATGCAGCCCAACCGTCGAGGATGGCGGCGGTAAGGCCGCTATAGGAGGCAAGGGGGCTTGGTGTGCCAGCCTCGCGGCCGACGCCTACAACTTCGCGCAGAACCGTGTGGACGATGCGCGTACCGTCGTCGGCTTTGTGTCCCGGCCGGAGGGTGAACCGCTCGAAATCCTCTAGGGCGAAGGCGGCCTTAGCCGTGATCTCGCGGAGGTTGGTGGACGGCTCATCAATGGCGCGGGTGAACACGGCGTTCGTCCGGTCAAGTTCGGCGTCGCCGCGCTCGTCCGACCAATCCTGCACCGATGAGGCACGATCAGCCCAGGCGCGGTGTCGGATCGCCCATAGGCAGGCGTCGGCAAGGTCGGTCGGCGCGGGCGCGAAGGTGTCCTCGGCGGCTGCGGCGGGGGCGACAGGTTCGGGCGGACGGGTCTGGCTGGAAGTGCGAGCGGCGTCTTTGCCCTGGATCTCGGCGATAGCCCAGGCGGGGACGGAACCGGGCTTGGCGAATAGGGCGGCGTCGCACTCCTCGTGGTCAGCTTCGTCCCCGAACCCAATGAAACCGGGCGGGAGCGATGTGCCGGTCACGGACAGAGCGGCGCGAGTCAGTCCGATTGCCGCAAGCGTCGTGGGATCATCCTCCGAGTGTTCGGCCTCGCATAGGATCGCGGAGGCAAGAGCCGTCGCGCGCAACCCGTCTAGGGTCTTTGGCAACGGCATGGCGATGGTTTCACGGGCGAGCGCCCAAAGGCGGTTCGACACCAGGATGGCGGCTCGGCTTGCGACTGTGCCGTCCTCGCGGCCTTGAACCGGCCGGGCCTCTCGATCCTCGGCGTAGAGGGTGAGTAGGCGGTCGTAGAGGTCGGCGCGCTCACCGGGCGCGGCGTCTTGGCGGCTCAAGTTCTCGCGGAGCGCGGCGGCGCGCTCGCGGAGCGTAGGGGCGGCGGTCTCGGTCTGGCGACGGAAGGGGTTGCGCATGGGATGGCCTCACGGTCTCGGGTGAGAGGAGGCGCGGCGGGGTGAGCGCCGCGCGGTGGCGGCGGCTCAGACGGTCGGGAAGTAACCGTAGGCAAAGACGCCTCCGGCGATCAGAGCGAGGGCGGTCAGAGCCTCGCCCGCGATGTCGAGGAACCGCAGGGCGCGGACGTGCGCGGTGTCGGGGCGAACGGGGGTGACGGCCTCCCATCCGCAAATCGCGCCGGGGGCCTCCTCGTCCTCGGGGGCATCCGCCGACACACGCGAGCGAAGGTCGATCACCGGCACGGAACGGCGCGGGAAGTAGGCGGCGAGGCGACCGGACGGGGCGGCCTGCGGGATCGGCGCCGGGGTCGTGAAGGTGGACAGGTAGAGGCTCAGATCCTTCGCCCGCGCCATGGCGATGTCGTAGGCGGGCTGGTGGCCGGCGGCGAACTCGGCCTCGTCCAGCACCCACCACGCCAGATGCCGGAACAGGGCCAGGGCCTCCGGGGCGGTGGTGCAGGCGACCGCGACAACGGCCATGCTGGCTTCGTCGTAGGCGTCCGAAGCACGAACCGACGCCTCGCCCTCTGGGGCGATCTGGTAGGCATCATAGGCGGTGCGGTGGGCCGTGATGGCGGCGTGGACCGGGCTGAGAGCGGGGAGGGTCGTGCGGGCGAGCGTCATCGTTCGGGCTCCTCGTGGGGCTCGTGGGGGTGGGGTCGGCGGGGGTGGTGAAGGGATGCGGGTGCCGAGCGGGGCCGGCGCGCGGATCAGGCCGGCGAGGCGCGGGCCAGGGCGTTGAGCGCCGCCGCGATGTCGCGCAGGGCGAGGGCGCCGTAGGTCTCCGGCTCGAAGTGCTGCACGTCGGCGGCGTGGAACCGGATGAGGGCGCAGAACCCGGCCGGGGAGGTCGGCAGGATCGCGGAAAGAGCGTTGCGCGCGTCGCTCGCGGCCTCGCCCGCCTCGTCGGCGGTGTGGACTTGCTCGGGGCCGTCTCCGCGCGTGGAGGCGAGCAGCGCGGCTTCGGTGGCGCGTACGGCGGTGATGCCGGCAAATACCGGATCGGGCTGCATGGCGACGGGGAAGGCGACCGGCGCGGGACGGTAGGAAAGGGCAGCGATCACGCGATCTCTCCCTTGAAGGCAGCGGGGACGGCGGCACCGGGCCGGCGGAACACCTTCCGCAGACGACGTTGGGCGGCGTGGCGAGCCGTAGCGGGCTCGCCAGACGTGGCGGCGCGGTCGCGATAGTAGGCGACAAGCGCGGTGGCGGCCTCGGCCGTCGAGGGCGTGAGGCTGTGCAGGTCGAACCGGGCGGCGGTGCGAGCCCGCCGCAGGGCGGTGCGGTAGGACTTCCAGCCGGCGGGGACGGGTCGTCCGGCGTGGTGCAACGCGCGAGCGTGGCGCCCGGCCTCACGGTCGGCGGCGTCGGCGGCCTCGGCCCGGCGGATCGCGACATAGATCGGGGCGGCGGTCACGGGCGCGGCGCGATAGGTGATGAGCGCGACGGCGGCAGCGAGGGCCGAGCGGCGAGTGAGTGCAGCGGGCATCAGGCTATTTCCCCGACAGGCGGTGCGGGAAGCGGTTGCGGAGCTTGCGGGCCTGCCCGATCGCCCAGGCGTGGCGGTCGCGCATTGAGGCGTCACCGGCCGAAAGCTGGCGGCGATACCAAGCCGCGAGCCGGAGGCACCGGGCGTGATCCTGGCGGGCGGGGGTGCGGATGAGGGGATGGGCCATGGCGCGGCAGCTCAATGGACGATGCCGTTGCGGGCGAGCTTAGCGGACTGCCAAGCGGCCTTGAGGCAGACGGCCATGGCAGCGGCCCAGGTGCCGCCGTAGCGCTTCTGGTGGTCGCGAGCGGCGAGGGTCGCGACGGTCATGATCGCGGCGCGGTCGAACTTGTGAGTGACGGCGAACGTCTCGCCACGGCCGGAGCGGGTGGTGATGTTGAGGGGGAGGTTGCGCGAACGGGCGTAGGCCGAGGCGAGGCCACGAGCGGCGAGCAGGCCGGGGACGACGAGGGCGCGGTCGGACTTGATGCCCCGAAGAGCGGACGACCATGAGAAGGAGCGGCGGCTGGGGTGGGACATCGAGACGACCTCAAGCGGTGATAAAATCACCATTAGAGGTAAGGCCGTCACCGGTTTGAAGTCAACCACTTTCGGTGATAAAATCACCACATGAAGCCGTTTCAGTGCCGAATGGCCCGTGCTGCGCTCGGGTGGACCACTCAGGATCTCGCTCGTGAAGCCATTGTCGGCGTCAACACCATCAACCGGTTCGAGGCGGGCCAAGACGCGCGTGTAAGCAGCGTCGAAAAAATGCGTTCTGCCTTAGAAGCCGCCGGGCTCGAATTTATCCCCGAAAACGGCGGTGGGGCCGGGATCCGGTTCCGGGAGCGGAAGACGCCATGAGCAAGCGACGGGGCGGGAAGAACACGGATCCTCACCGCCAGCCCATGCCGAACGAAGCGCTTGCGACCTACGTCGCTCTTGGGCGGCAGCTTGCGACCCAAATGGCGGAGACCAACTTCCGCTCTCTCACGGCCGAGCCCGGATGGACTGCCGCACAGGTGGAGGTAGCCACCGAGCATGCGATTGCCCGCATGGACATCGGTGCCCGCGATCTCCTGAACGAGAAGGGTGCCGACCACGGCGCTGAACATTGGCAGGCGATTTGGAAAGCGATGGAGGGAAGTTACCGCGAAGCAACGGCGGCGCTCCTACGCGATGCAAACATCCGAGCTGGGGATCCCCTCCAATGACCGGTGGTCGGGCTAGGATCCGGTTCCGGGAGCGGAAGGCGTGAACCCGCTTGGAGGGCTCTGGGATGCCCTGCGAGATGGGATCAGAGCACTTGCACCAGCCGGCGACGGCCCCGTCGTCATCGCTTTGATTTCCGTCGTCAGCCTCGCGGCTTTAGCGCTCGGTGCGCCGGGCCTCGAAACACTACTCGTTGACTTCCTGGGTCTCGGCGCCTTCTTTGCGTGGTCGGAGCGCAAACATATCTGGAAGCGTCGAGCCGACGAGGCCGAGTACGACGCGCTGGAAAAGCGAGAGACCGCCGCCGGGCGCCGCCGGCTGCGTAAGCGGGTGAAGGGGGATGGGCGTAAGGCAGCGCCAGCCGAGGATGACGCCGATGTCTGAGACCGTCAGCACCACTCTGCTCAACGTCCTGCTGGTCATCGTGCTTGCGGTCGCGGCTATCCTGGTCGCGAAACGGCAGCGGGAGGCTCACGAGCGCCGCGAGTCCGAGATGCGTGGAGCAGTCGATCTGCTCGCCGTTCACGCTCACTCGCTCGCAGCACTGGATGACGATGCCATGCCGCCCTCTCTGGCCGCCTTCGCCCTCGACGTTAGCGACCTGCTTCATGATATCGATCGGCGGGCTACCATGCTCTCTGTCGCGCGTCGCCGCGCGTTCCAGCGGGGGCGGGGGCTGATTACGCCGAGTCAGCCGAGCCAGGCGGACGCGACCCTAGTAGCCGATTACCTCGCCCTCCGTGCCGTTCGGCCGGATCTGGCAACCGCCTATATGCAGAGCATCGTCGCTGGTATCCTATCTTTCGAGCGGCGGTATCCCGAGTGTGCTGGCGCCTTTGGAGTAGATGTCGCCCGGCTGATAGACTCACCTGTCGATGAGGCAGAGCGCGTGGTCCGGGAGGCCCGATCAATGCGCGAGGCCTGGGGGCCGGCTCCTGCACTTGCGGCTTGATGTGCCCCGGCGATGGGCTCGGATCTCTGGATTAGCTACGGACTGCCGGCGTTCGGCGTCGCCTTTGGGCTAGGTGGACTAGCGCTACTCTGGATCGCGAGCCGACATGATCGCTAGCGGCTTCCACTGGCTACAGCTTTCCGTCCCGTTAGCCGTGTTCGCGGTCGGCGGCCTCGCCTATTGGTCGGTCGCACGTCAGGACGATCTGTAAGGGCTGTCCCCTTCACCGTCGTCGCGCATCGGCCTACTCTGTGGCGGTCCTCCCGAGGGACATGCCGGCTTGGTCCATATTGCCCCTCACGTTCACCGGATCGGGTCGGCGGCTGATTTCGAGTAACTGCCGCTCAACTAATCCCTGTCACGGTACACCCTGGGCCGTGTCGCAATTCGGCTCTTTGTCCTCCAAGGGACATGCCGGCTCGATCCAATGGCCTCTTGCAACTGCCGGATCGGGCCGGCACCTATTGTAACGCCACAGCCTTGCTTCGGTATCGCACGACCGCATGATGTCGTAGCCGATTGAACGGGGACACTATGGCGAACGCAGATATGGAACAGGCACTCAACCTTATTGCGATAACGGGCGAGATCGTCGCTGCCTACGTCATTCGGAACCACATAGCTCCGGCAGACCTGCCCGCCGTTATCGCGAGCATCCATACCTCGCTTGCTGCGATGGCTTCGCGAGCCTCTAGCTCTGAGGTGATGCCGACATCTGAGCCCACACCTGCACTGAAGCCATCACGCAATCAGATCCAGAAAAGTATCACGCCTGAAGCCTTGATCAGCTTCATTGATGGCAAGCCGTACAAGACCTTGAAGCGGCATCTTACAGCGCACGGGTTTACACCAGATAGCTACTGCGAGCGCTTCGGGCTACCGGGAGACTACCCGATGGTGAGCACAGCTTATGCGAGCCGGCGGTCAGATTTAGCAAAGGAACACCAGTTTGGCGTTGTAAGGGGCCGCGGCGCGAAGCACCGGGTGAAAACATAGCATCGCGCGTCAGTGTGGCCGGCGTGCCCACCGAAAACCGAAATGAACAGCGGTATTATCTTTCGGCTCAATCTTGCTTCTACTTCTAAGCTTCATCTATCCCGTAGACTCGGATGGTCTCGCCGCCTGCCGGTGTGAGGAACCATGCTCGCCCGTCACTGTGGGCGATCCGGAGGAGTATCGCAGCTTCCTCGGCCATGAGAAGGTTGATCTCGGGCATGAGACCTCCGAAAGGGGGCGCGAACTGCGCCGAACGGGGGTACTCTCTACCGAACCGGCGTGATCGTCGCCGACCCTTCGCGTGGAGAGGACGGTGGCAGACTGGCCCACTCTCGAACCCCGCTGCGTCTCGGCTGGCGAAGCTGCTGCCTACTGCGGGCTGACCCCCGGTGGCTTCCGGCACTGGGTCGCTATCGGTAGGTTACCCCCTGCGCTGCCGGGCACTCGGCGCTGGGATCGGAAGGCCATTGACTACGCCTTAGACCAGATCAGCGGTCTGCCCACCATCGGCACGCCAGAGACCGGAGAGGACGATCTCGACCAATGGCTGCGCAAGCATCCCGAGTGGGAGGCGCCCGCCAAGGAGACCAGCCTTCGGGGGCCGCCGTGGCGGCGGGTGCCGAAATGAAGGGGCCAGGGCGTTCTGGGTCAAGGCGACCGGAGCCGGGCCAGCCTATGACAGCTGCTCGCGTCAAGCGAGCATTGGCATTCTCGAACTACGTCGTAGAGAAGTACGGTGACGTTTACGCGCCGGTCCGCGACGCCCTGAGCGCCGACCTTGAGGCGATGCGGCCGAGGGAGGGTTTGAACGAGGACCCGATGCCCCGCACTCCCGCCAAGGTGACCCAGGCCGACATCGCCCGCGCGATCCGCGCCATGCGAGCGGCGGGCTACCCGGATGTGCGGGTGGTGTTCAAGGACAATGCCGTGATCGTGGAGGCGGCGCACAAGGGATCGAATGCAATCCAGGGGCCTAAACGGGAAATTGAGCTGTGAAACGGTCGCCGCATATCAAATCCGTGTTTTGCTGCGGCTTCACCTAACGGTGCTTGCGTATTCGTGATGTGTGAAAATACCGAATTTTGGATGCAGACGGAAACCACCGATTGCTCCAGTTCGTATCGCACGGCATGAGCAACCGACCCGACCTCTACAACCCGCTCCTCCATGCCATCGCGACGGCCCTGGACGTGCCCGTGACGGCGTTTCTCAGCGATCCGCTGGGGGATGAGGGTGGGGACGTGATTGCCCTGCTGCGAGCATGGGCGGCCATTGGCGATACTCAGGGCCACCGCCGGGTCCTCAACGCCGCGCTGTGCGAGGCGGATCGCTCGTCAGAGGGTTCGGACGCAATGACCGAGAATGTCACGCCACTCGCTCCGCACCATGATTGACCCTCGGGACCAGCTAGGGCGTTACCAACGGTAAGAGCCAGACGGTTACTTCAGAGCGGCGGGACACTAGCTTGGTCCCCGTCCCCCTTCACCACTCCGCTAGGCCGGGCTAACCTGCGCGCGTCCTCCCGAGGGACACGCCGACCCGGTTTCGTGGCTCTTCACCCTTCGCTGGATCGGGTCGGCGGCTGTTCACAAGGGCGTATCATCTTCGTAGGTGCGCACGATCTCGCAGCATTTCAGGTTCTTGATCGATTGTCGAAGATCGCTGCAGGCCCATGATTTTGAGATACTAATAGCGCGGCTACAGTTCCGTTTCCACGCTTGCTCTGCAACTATAACAAGCGCGCTTTGGTCATAATCGACAACCTTGAAGGCAAGACCGCATATTCCGCAATCCCCATCTACGAAGGATAAGATTACTTCGCTAGTTTTAGGCTGGTTTGTCATTTATCTGTCGGCGGTTGAACATAATGTTCAGTTCTCTGAAATCGATGTTAGTGGTTTTATGCATCACAGATGATTGTCGAATGCGACAAATAAATTTAGATCAATTTTTGAAATTCTAGTACGAGCTCCAAAATAACGAGCATGAATAACTGATTAATACCAATATGTAGATATAAATTCTGCAAGATAAATCCATGTAGATAGCATCGCTGTCTGTACTAGGTGAAACAATCGATTAAGACCATGCGTGATAACCCTAGGTTATGCAACTTGGGGTGCAACGATGCACCTTCGTTCAACTAGCCTATAGGACTACAGCGATGCCCGGCACGACCCTTTCCCAGGTGGTCGGCGAGTCCGCACGCACTCTCAAAGCCGATGCTTCCTCCAACCTAGCCTCTATCCAATCCATCACTGCGCGCATGAAACTGCTGGCGTTGAACGCGCTTATCGAAGCCGCTCATGCAGGTGAGAAGGGCGCAGGCTTCGCTATCGTCGCCCAAGAGGTTCGCACCGTCTCAGCCGAAGTTGAGCGTGTCGCCTCGACACTCGGCCTCAATCTCAACACCGATGTGGATCGTCTGACCCAAGCGGTTGCTGGCTTGGCCGAAGAAGCAAAGGCAAGTCGCTGTGTCGATCTCGCGCTCAACGCAGTCGAACTGATCGACCGAAACCTTTATGAGCGAACTTGCGACGTGCGCTGGTGGGCAACGGATGCTGCTGTCGTGGCATGCGCAGAACAAGCGACCTCAATGGCAGCCGATTATGCGAGTGAACGTTTAGGTGTGATCCTATCGGCATACACCGTCTATCTCGACCTCTGGCTTTGCGATCTGGATGGACGTGTCCTGGCCAATGGACGCCCTGATACCTACCCTAGGGTGTCGGGCTCGTAAATCGGTCATGAGGCTTGGTTTCGAGACGCTGTGGCGCTGCGCAACGGTAACGAGTTCAGCGTGACTGAAATTCGGGTTGAGCCGCATCTTGGGGACGCTCAAGTAGCAACCTACTGCGCCAGCATTCGGGAAGGCGGCCGTGCGGATGGTCGGGCGCTCGGTGTCCTTGCCATTCACTTCGACTGGCAACCGCAAGCTCGTGCTATCGTTGAAGGCATTCGGCTGGCTGACGATGAACGGAACGGCACGCGTGTCATGCTGCTCGATGCATCCAACAGGGTCATCGCTTGTTCGAGAGGACGTGGCCTACTCACTGAGAAATACAAGCTACGGGATGAGGCTCGAACCAATGGTCACTATCGAGATGAGAGCGGCCGACTGATCGCATTCCATGCAACACCTGGATACGAGACATATCGTGGTCTCGGGTGGCGGGGCGTCATCGAACAAGGAAGCTGATGCGCTCGTTGCGATCTTAAGCACGGCGTGAAAGACTTTGGCTCTTACGCGTCGTCTGCTCCATACGCCCGAACCGTCTCACGGCCTACTGTTGTGAGGAACCATGCCTTTCCATCGGGGTGGGCAGTGCGTGAGACGGCCCGCAACTCAATGAGCCCCATAGCGTCCAACAAAGGCATCGCGCTCCGGTAAGCCTTCAATCGGAGCCCGCCGGGCGTCGCCGCGATGGCTCGCAGGGCCGCGAGCTGCTTGCCGCGTAATGGTGGGATCATTGCTGCCGGTAAGGCCCCCGACGCGGGCGTGGCGGCAGAGCCCTATCGAGGATGTTGCGGATCTCGCAAATCGTTGCCTCGGCTGGCGTGCCGTAGACCCGTTCGGCCGTGGCCTCAATGATCGTCCGGATGTGCTTCAGGGCCTCGACCGGATCGAGGGGCTGATCGGGCTGCGTGCTCATCTGTCCGTAGGCGTTGCCAGGATCACAGCGGTGCGCACTATCGTCCGGCGGTGGACCTCCGTGACGTCCCGAACTGTCATTGCCTCTCTCGTCTGCCGGTACGCGTGCACAGCCCTCGCTACGTAAAGGACGTGTTCACTCTCGAACTCGAATGGTGGCGCCTTCGGATCCGCGAGGTAAGCCTCGACCGCAGCTGTGATCTCGTCGTTAGTGATGATCCCTTCCTCACGCAACTGGCCGACAGTCCGGCATAACTCCTTTGCCACGGCCTAATGCACCCGCTCATGCGGCGGTCGAATGCCGTTGTAGACTGCGAGCGCCAGCAGATCGCCATCGGTCATGAGGGCGCCCCCGACGAGCCAACCGTCCATGTCAGGCCCATGCGGCTGAATTGGCCAGCCGAGCGCGATCAAGGCGTCGGCGGCATCCTGGGCGGTAAGGGCTTCAGCAGCGGATGGCTCGTTCATACCGGCCGAGATAGGGCAGCGGGAGCATGGTGGATCCGCCTGCGCTCTCATGGCTCGTCCACCAACGGATCATTAACCCGACCGGTGCCTACTGCCTCTAGCGACCGGGCTCCACCCTCACCCGAGCGCCTTCAGAGCAGCGCAGGGCAACCGCGCGGCCTCGTCGGCGCAGTCGCGTAGCTTCTGCAACACGATGCCGCGCCGCCGCGCGTGTCGCTGAAGTGGATTGCAACCGACAGGTCATCGGCTAGGCTATATCGCCGCCGCCTGTCGAGGAAGCTTACGGGGCTTCGTCTCCATCCCGGAGACGCCAAAGCGGGCGGCGGCGACCAGATCGTGACCGTGCGTCCGAAGTGACGTTCACGAGCCTGTGACATCCCTTCACAAGTCAGAAACACGCGTTCTTCAGCTTCCGGCCAACGGGAGCTTCAGGGATGTCTGACCCGGCTCGCGACGCCACCAGTCGCGCCATTGATCGTGCATTGCTCGTCGCCGCCGTCATATCGTTCGGATGTGGAGTGCTGGCGATGGTGAGCGGATTAGTGCGGTAAGCGGTCTTGGCGTACGGCGCGTTAAGACGCTTCCGGTAGCTCGGCCGTATGTCATCCAGTGTCGCCCCCCTCCCCGATCCCGTCGCTGGCTGGCGGGCCGCGCTCGACAACCTGTCGCCGCACGCCTCGCCCTGCCGCTACCTCGTGCCGGCGAAGTGGGCCGCGATCCGCGAGAGCGGTATCGACTTCTGCGACCGGCTCGGCGCCAAAGCGCATCGGCTGGGATGGACGGCGGCCGAACTGTTCGCGGTTCACCCGGAGCACGGGACGTTGCGCATCGACTGCTGCGGGGCGCTAATGATCGGGGGCGATGCGGTGCATGGCATCGAGGCCACCCGGATCGTAACCGCGAGGGGGTCCGCCTACCGAAACAAGGCCGGGCAGGTGTGGGGCGTGCCGGTGTGGGAGTTCGCCAAGGGCGGCGGGAGATAGGGCCGAGGCAAGGCTATGGATCGGGTGCGGACGACGGAGCCACTGACCCCTTTGGCCTACAGGCCGAAGGATGCTGCCACGATGCTCGGCATCAGCAAGTCGATGATCTACCAACTGATAGCTGACGGGCATCTCTTAGCCCGCAAGGTCGGGGCCACGACAGTCATCCGCTACTCCGACCTGGAAGCCCTTCTCGAAGCGGCGCCATTCTCGGCCGCGACTGAGGCGGCTCGGAAAGCAGGGGGTGGGGGAGCGAAGTAGGGCGACGCGTCGCCGGGCGGCTCCATCATTGAGGCTCGCCCGGCTCTGCGCATTCCGGCCGTGCCACGGCAGATGCCCGTGGATATGCGGGGGCTACATCGCGAGCAAGAACGCTAGTTAACTTGCTATCTCGAATTCTCGCGGTCTCGCTCTCAAGCCCGCGCGATCTCAGGATGGCGAGCCCCCGCGCAAACTCGTTGACAGGATCGCTCGCGAACCCGATTGCTGCCGAGCTTGATGGCTTGATAGGGGGACTGACGTGCAGGTCATCGCGATCACCGCTAGGAAAGGCGGCGTCGGCAAAACGACGCTCTCCATGCATCTGTCGGTTCTGGCCTCGACGCCTGACAGTCCCGCGCTCCTCATTGATACGGACCCGCAACGGTCGCTCGCTTGGTGGCACCGCCTGCGGGGGCCGGATGAGCCTCGCCTGATTGAAGCCGACGCCCGCGAGCTAACCGGCCTGATCAAAGCGGCCAGGGCCGAGGGTTTTGGGCGGGTCATTGTGGACACGCCCCCTCACGCCGAGGACTCGATCTTGAGCGCGATGCGTTCGGCCGACCTCGTGTTGGTACCGACACGGCCCGGCCCGCTGGATCTGGCGGCGGTCGCCTCGACGCTCGATTTGGCGCAGCGCGTCGGAAAGGCGCCGCTCGCGGTCATCAATCACGCCCCGCCTAGGACTGGCGCGGCCGAGCCCGCTATCGTGACGGAGGCGCGGGCCGCCTTGGAACACATGGGTGCGACAGTCGCCGCATCGGTCCTAGCGAACAGGGTGGCGATGTCTCACGCGATCCTGACCGGCTCGACAGTCAATGAGCATGAGCCGGGCGGGAAGGCTGCGGCCGAGGTCGCCGCGCTATGGCAGGAAATCGAAACGGCGCTGGCCACCCGAAAGACGACACGATGAGCAAGCCGCCCCGCCCGACCCTCGACAGCCTCGCCAACCGTTTCGCCCGCAAGGACCCACCCGCGACGCCGAGCCCCCCTGCGTCTCCTGAGCCGAGCGCCCCGGCGCCGGTTGCTTCAATTGCGACGGAGGCGAGCCCCAAGCCGGCGAGGATGAAGACGGACCCTCGCGTTCAGATCCTCACCCGGATCGACCCCGCGACGCGCAAGCGCCTCAAGGTCATCGCGGCCGAGCAGGAACGGACCATCCAAGAGATATGCGAGGAAGCGATCCGCGATTTCGTGGCTCGGCATAGCAAGTGATTGAGACCACGAGATTGCCTGCTATCAAGATAACGGCATTCGAGGACAGCGAATGAGTGACAACATTCCTGAGTCTCCTGAGACGCCTGAGGCGTATGCTGCGAGGATCGCCGATGCTCTCCGCGAGCACGAGCGGGCGGATAAGGGCCTACTCGCCATGTTCCCCGCCACCATGGCTTTTGCCGTTGAGGCGCTAAAAGCTCCGGCCTTGATCAACGGTGGCGCCGCTGCCGCGATGCTGGCCTTTATCGGCACGGGGCGCCAACCTATCACAAATGGCGCTATCCTCGGGATGCGGATATTCGGCCTAGGTTTGCTGACAGCGGGGGTCGCTACAGGTGCTTCTTGGATATCTCAACACTATTTCTTGAGAGCATGGGACGAAGGGGTGCGCTCATATCAAAGACCGTTCTTTGCGTCTGACAAAAAATGCGTAAGGCGCGCCAACATTTTCCGTTTCTTTGCTGTCGCCTTAGCTTTTACGGCATATGGCTGCGCCGCCGCCGGTATGTGGACAGTCTCATCCAGCTTCATGCCCGCCTCAGTCTCGGAGGCGCCGAAGCCTACTGCGCCCGCGGTAGCTCCTAGCGGAACTTCTCCTCTGAAGTGATTTTGTGTGCGAGATCCGGTGATCGCTTCCTCGCTCACAATCTTGCTATCAAGCTCACCCGCCAGCTTGCTCCCGTGACTGCTCCCGTGTAACTTTCGATAAGCGTCATTCTCGAAAGTATCGCGCCGGCAGGACCGTAAGCGTGGTGAGCAAGTGAAGCCGAGGCTATATTTGACCGTCGTGGGCTGGGGGCAAACAAGGTGCACGATACGATTGCCCCTCAGCGGATTGCTCCAACCGTGAGAGCCGGACCTCAATACGCCCTGTTGGTTTGGATCGCGACATGGTGCGCGATCATCGGGACCGTTTGGAACGCCCTCGCACGTTCGCAAGAGATGCTGTGGGTCAACCGCCTGCTGTTTGCCATGGACACGGTTCTGATGCTCGCATGGCTGGTAGCAATCATTCTTGAGAAGTCAGACGAAGAGCCATGACGGCCAACCCACCTGCTCTGATCACAACCGAAGGATCTCAGAGGCTTTCGACTGAAGCTGCTGCCATCGTCCGTGCCTATCAGCGTGCGAGTAAAGCAGACGCGACCGTGCAAGCCTACACAGGCGACGCGCGGGTCTTTCAGGACTGGTGCCGGCAGTACGGGTTCCGGTCGCTACCGACGAGCGCGGAGGCGGTCGCGGGCTTCCTCGTCCACGAGGCTGAGGCCGGGCGGTCGGCGTCCACCATCGGCCGGCGGCTGGCCGCGATCCGCTACGCGCACAAGTTGGCCGGCGTGGCAGACCCTACGGATGACGAGAGCGTGCGCGCTACTATGAAGGGGATCCGGCGCCGGGTGGGTGTCGCGCCTCGCCAGAAGGCTGCCGCGACCGCCGAGATCCTGGCTGCGCTGTTGATGCGGACACCCGACACCCTGGCAGGCAAGCGCGACCGCGCGTTGCTCGCACTCGGCTTCGCGGGGGCATTCCGCCGGAGCGAGCTTGTCGCCCTCGATGTGGCGGACCTCCGCGACGATCCCGAAGGTCTGCGGGTCATGGTCCGCCGGTCGAAGGTGGATCAGGAAGGACGGGGGTTCGAAAAGGCCATTCCACGCGGCCAGTTCATCGAGCCTGTACGTCTCGTCCGCGAATGGCTCGACGCGGCGGGCATAACCGAAGGGCCTGTGTTCCGACCGGTGTCACGGTCGGGGCGGGTGCGAGGTCTCCCCACGTCTGGGGACACCCCTGCGGCAGGCGACGGGGCTAAGTTGAACTTAGGGTGTCGCCTTACAACCCAAGCCGTCGCCAATATCATCAAGGCGTACTGCACCGCTGCTGGGCTCGACGCTTCGACGTTCGGTGCGCACTCCCTGCGGGCTGGCTACATCACCACCGCAGCGGAGCGGGGCGCGGATCTCGCCAGGATCATGGATCAGTCAGGCCACCGGGATCCGCGAACCGTCGTGGGGTACATTCGCCGGGCGAACGCCTTCAAGGGGCATTCGGGGAGCGGGTTTCTCTAGCTTCTATGATCCAATAGGGCCATATCAGGTCATGTCTGGAGCCGCTTATGGCGCACGATGAGCTTGCCCGGCCACCTCTCGGTTGTTCCATGCTAAGTTAAGACCGATGAGAGATGACCTGGATTTTAGTTACGCATGTCTAGCCAAATCAAATTATATTGGCTTAGCGATGAGCAGTGGGCCGTTATAGCGCCTCATCTGCCGCACCGTTCGCATCATCATCTTGATGATAGAAGCGTTCTATCGGCCATCGTCTACGTGTCGTTGACAGGAACCCGATGGCCCGATTGTCCCAGGGCCTACGGCTCGCACAGCTCTATCTACAACCGCTTCAGCATGTGGCGTCACCGGCCATTCTGGTTCTCTCTGCTAGCCGCACTTTCGGAGGCCGGTTGGCCCGACGTAGCTCGCGCACTTGATCCAGTCGCCATGACACGCTCACGGGGCAAGCGACGAGGTCTTAGGGTTGACCGCAACTGGAGGTCCCAGCACCAGCCACCGGATTAGCAGGCAGCTGAAGAGCCGCCTGCCTGTTGGGTCGTCACAGCCGCTTAGGCTGAGTTAGCGACATCTCACCACTTATAGCTGATGCTAGCAAGTACCTGTCGCGCCTGGCCGTAGAAGCATGCATTAGTCGTTTGACACGATGACACGAAACGGCGGTCCGCGATGTTGGTAGCATTTACCTGAAAGCGCCAACGATCCCAATTGTAGTGCACCTGTGCGTCAAACAAGACATAATCAGGAACACGAAACAGATTGGCCTGATCGGCGAACGAACGTCCCACGTAACGCACGCCACCACCAAAACCAAACCCACGCAGTTCGCCGAATGGGATGGTGTAATCGACAAACACGTTGGCGAAGTTCTCCGGAACGTTCACCGGCACCTTGCCGAGCAACGCTGGATTGCTGTCACGCTCCGTCGTGAGGCCGTAGATCGTGTATGAGGCACCCACATTTAGGCCGTCGAGAACGGTGGCCTGAAGCTGTGCTTCGAAGCCGGTTGAGCGCACCTCACCAAGCTGAACTTGGAAGAATGGGTTCGATGGATCGGCGGTCAGAGTGTTTTTGCGGTGGATATCGAAACCGGCCAACGTCAGAAAGTAACCCTGACCTGGCGGTTCGAACTTCACACCACCCTCGACCTGCTTACCAGTCTCCGGCCTGAATGTCTGATTGCTGATGTCGGTGCCTAGCTGTGGCTGGAATGACGTCGAGTAGCTGACGTAGGGTGCCAGTCCGTAATCAAAATTATAGATTAAGGCGAGACGATAAGTGGTGCCATTGTCGCTGCGACCATTGCTGGTAAGCCCATTGTTGAGTTTGTCGGTCACTCGGTTGTCAGCAAAATCCTGTCGGCCGCCAAGCAAGAGCGTGAGCTGGTCATTTAGCTTGATCTGATCCTGTAGATAGATCCCAAGTTGCTTGAACGTATCGAAGTTGACGAGATACGGTCCTGGCGTACCAGCTGCAAAACCATTAGTTGGCGCGATAATATTTAGGTTCGGGACAGTGTAGAAGGGATTAGCACCGAAGTTTGTTCCCTGATTATCACTCAGGCGATAATCTTTGTAATCAAGTCCCATAAGTACATCGTGTCGGAAGAAACCGTCGAAGAACCTAGCTTCGGCCTGGTTGTCCACTTGAAAGATATTGACTCGGTCTTTGACTAGGAACTGATAGCGTGAAAGCTGAGTCTGTGTGGTGTCGGTAGTATCGTATCCATTAGCAATGAATGAGTTTTGGTAACTCTCTCCAAAGGAATATCGTAAGTTTTGTCGGACGGTCCACGTATCGTCGAAGACGTGTTCGAACTGATAGCCGAGAAATGCCTGATCACGCTGAAAAGTATTTAGGTTGGCATCGCCTACGTTTGTGGACCGCAGGATGCGCAAGCCCAACGCTTGAGGACGTACTGAACCAAAGTATGGTAGGAAGTTCGCCGACACCCCAGTGGTATCACGTTGGACTGCCGTAAGCACAGTAAGGGTCGTTGCGCCATCAGGCTTATAAGTGAAGCTTGGTGCGATGGAGAAGCTGTTGTCAGGCAAGCCGTCGATCTGTGTTCCACCGTTACGACCATAACCGGTCAGGCGGTAAAACCAATGGCCCTCTTTATCAGCAGGGCCACCGAAATCGAAAGCGGCATACTTCTGGCCATAAGAGCCACCACCGACCTCAACGTAACCAAAGGGGTCGTAAGTCGGACGCTTGCTCACCTGATTGATGATACCGCCAGGCGAGCCTGCACCGAACAACACGGAGGCTGGACCGCGCAGGACTTCGACACGTTCCAGGCCAAAGGTGTTGTATCGAAAGTATCCGAAGCCATAGTTCAGCGTTTGCAGGCCATTCAGATACAAGCCGTAGTCGCTGGCATTGAAACCACGCAGAAGGAAGTAATCTAGGCGAGTATCATACCCGAATGGGCTCGCATAAGTGCCGGCGACATACTGTGTCGCTTGAGCCAAGTTCTGCGCGTTCTGCGCATCGAGTTGCTGGCGGCCGATCACCGAGATTGATTGTGGCGTCTCGATTAATGGCGTATTGGTCTTGGTGGCTGTGACGGAACGCTTGGCCACGAAGCCATCAATCGGTCCGTTTGGGTTCTCGGGCTGCCCAGGTCCTGGCCGTTCGGACGAAACCGGGCCGTAGCGATCCCCAACACTTCGACTCTCGACGCTCAACTCATCGAGTTGCACGCTACCGCCATTGGCAGAAACACCACGGTTCGGCGTGTTCGCCTGCTGCGCAAAGGCGGTGCCGCCAGCCATAGCTTGCAGAACGAAAAGCGATGCACCCGTAAGAGCGAGGGTGCGAATGGCCCCCCTATGTGAGTTTCGAATGATCATGTCGAGACGCGCCCCAAGCCCCAGCGCAGGCAGCAGATGCCATTCGCGAAAGTGATCTTCCGACGGCCGCCGCTCTGTTTAGAACTGTAATAAACTGATGTTATGATTGATGTTTTCGCGTTCTGCGATACGGCGTAGCTTGTTCCTGGACAAGAGGGGGCAATTCGATCCTGGTGGATTGTTGCTATGTGGTGACAGCTTACGCTTACTGATGTGGGCCTCGTCGCATTCCTTGGCGAACAGGTCCGCCCATCCGTCGGTAGCCTCATCCCCCTTCGGCTTCGGATCTACGCTGTGGCGAACAACTACACACGCCACGCCCCCCCTACCACTGCGAGCCGCGCGATAACTGCCTCCGGCGCTAGTCTCGGGTCTCGGCGGCACCTTCAATGCGATGCTAGGGGAAACTCGGTCGATGATCTGGTTTGGGTGGATTTTTGCCAGTCTGCTTTGGAATAGCGATTTACAGTAGCAGACATCGCTACCTTCATTGCTTGGGTCAAATTTAGACCTCTCACCATTGGTCGGATTTATCCATTTGCAATGGCGTCAGCGATTGCGGCGGCGATTACCTGTGGGCTACCAATCACATCGATTGGACCATCGTAGTTGATCGCGTTCCTAGGCATACCTCGATACGGTTCTTGGTCAGGCGTAAGAACCATTGTAAGGCCACCTGCTTCATGAATTGCTGCGAGGCCGCGTGACCCATCATCCAGTGATCCGGACAAGACAATACCGATTATCCGGGCATTACCGTACAAGGCCACTGAGCGGAACAGAAGATCGACAGTTCGATTTCCGTGCAAGCGATCTGGATCTTGTACAATCTCACCTATGCTGCGTGCCGCAAGGGTAAGGTGCTGCGTGGGCTCGCCGATGTAAACGGTACCCTGATGGAACTTATCGCCTTCCTCGGCGATCACGACCGGATGCGAGCAGGCCCGTTCTAGCACAAACTTTAGATTGCTCGGCTTGTCCCAAGATCTGTGAAGTACAACGAGGATCACTGCCCGAATTGGTGATGGAAGAGCGGCCAGTAGATTTTTTATATCTTCCAGGCCATCACCTCCGGACGCACCAATAGCAACAAACCAGGGCGAAGCATTCACTGACAGTTCCCAAAATGAAAATATGTTCGTCTATCTGTCACGCTTGCGCTCAGCGTGCGCAATTGACAACTTGAACCACGAACCTGCGCTACACCTTATGTTAAAATCGGCAACCCGCTAACAAATGGCGGCCCCAAAGAAAGGCAGATGACTATCCGCTCGGCATTTATGGGTTGAGCCCAGGCCCTGAGCGTTCCGATCAATTCGCAGTGACGTGTGCGGCCACCCATCCTTCGGCCGTCATCGGGGGCCGGTTGAGGCGCAGCACGCCATGCCGAACCGTGGCGTGGCAGCGCGCTATCCACTGCCGCTTGTTCGCTAGGGCTTCAATGTTTCTAAGCGTTCTTGGGGCGATACCCGAATGCCGCCCCTGCTCGGGCCGCCTCCAAGGCCGCTAGGCGCTTGGTCAGCATCGCGGTCAAAGGCTCACCCACTCGGCAGCGGTGTCGAAGTCTGGAGCCGCCGCAAAGGAATGGGCACAGGCCCAAGCCGGCAGATCATCGAAGAGCCGCACGAGGATCGCACGGGATTGCGGGATACCCTGAGCACCGGCCAGCATCCGCTCTACTGCCTCGTTGTGGCGGTTGCCCCAATCCATGGTGCTCTCGCCCTTTTCCGTGAGTGCCATCCGCATTTCCAGAGTGCTGCCGTAGCCAAGGGCTTTGGCGACGCCGGCTGCCACGGGCTCATGTGGTTGCAGGTCGCCGAGGTGGACGGCGATCAGCAGACGCAGCAACCGCAGGGCTGGGGAGAAAGACGTCTCCAGGCTTGCTCGCGGGGCTTGCATGGCTTCTAGGCGGGCGAGGCGGGCAGCTAAGCTCACTGTCATCGGCAAGCTTCCACCTCAGCGGCATCGATCCCGAAACATGCGAAAACGGCAGCGATGCTTGGTGCCGCGCAGTCGAACAGCGGCAACCCATTCGGAAGAAAACAAGCATCTGCAGTCGGTATATCCTCGCCACGGTAGTAGCTGCGATAATCCAAGAGGCCGAGCAGGACCCGGAAGCCACTATTGTGGCCGAGCCGATTTGGCTCCTTTTGCGGGATGGGATCGAAAGCCTCGACCAACCGCGGCCACAAGGCATCGACCCGAGCAGCGATGCGGGTGGGATCCTCCGCTGCATTGGCGTCCGCCTCGTCTTGGTCGGCATACTGCAAAGCACGGGCGAGACCGTCTCCAAGGGTATCGGTCGGAGCGCAAGGGTAGCCACCGAACCGCCCCGAGATGGTCCGCAGGACAGTCTCGCCGAGTGCATGCGGCATAGGCGCTGCCTCCGCCTTGTCCGGTTGCGATGCCTCCAGCCGAGCTAGGCGATCCGAGAGCTTCGACGTCATTGTGCCACCCGCGGGCTATCCAACGTGAAGGTGAACCTCAGCATGGCCGAAGGCCACTGGCCTCCAGGCGGCGCGGCGGCACGAGCCTCCTCGGTCAGAAGCACTTCAGAGAGATCCCGCAGTGGCCCGCTCTCTGCCGCCCGGCGGGAGGCGAGGTTCATCACGAACACGTCGTCATCGTCGTGGATGGCGTGCCCGCATCCCCGCAGGAAGGCGACGATCTCCTCAAGCGGCATCCCATGGGGCGCCTCGACCTTGAAAGCGAGATGCTTGCCGGGGGAGGGCGGTACGGCCTTCGCCTCAAGGCGGGCGATCCGATCCATCGTGCGAGGTGTCATCGCCGACCTCCCCTGTCGCCTGCGGTCTGTTCAAGGGCCGCGAGGCGGGTCGCGAAATCGACAGCCTCGATGGCCTTCACGTGAGCGTCGACCAGCTTGGATAGCTCGGCCGCCTCGCTCGGGGTGATCTCCCCGTCCGCCACACCCTGCATCAGCGCTCGGGTCGCCTTGGTCAGGTCGGCGGCGGTCTCGATCTCCGGCAGGGTGAAGGTGATCGGCCTGTCTTTCCGCACCGGCATCAGGCGGTCGAGGCACATCCGCATGGCCGGACCATCACCCTCTAGCGCCATCTCGATAGCGCGACGGGTCAGGGCCTCGGCCTCACCGTCGAGGATGGCTTCTAGGGCTTGGGTCGAGCGGTTGCGGGAGCCTCGCGGACGGCCGTTGGGGTTGCCGCTCTGCCCTTGCTGGAAGGGACGACCTTCACCCGGCATGGGGAGCCTCCCCAAGCTGCCGTGGCTGCACAGTACAGCGTGGATACAGCCGCAGCTTCATCGCGACTGCCTCGCGGTCAGGTCAGCGAGGGGGAGGTCAATCGGCCTCCCATTCTCGGCTCCGATGACAATGCGGATGACGTTGAGGTCACGGTCACGCACGTCATGCCTTTGCTCCCGCAGGAAGGCGACCGCATCCGGTTCAGACAGCCCGACAGGGCCTTGAACAACGAAGCGACGCACGACGAGCGGTGCCCCCGCTTTGAAGGCGGCGGTTTCGAGCCTCTGGATGCGCGCAGCTAAGTCCCTCATCTCATGAACCTTTCGACAGCCCTCATAACATGAAACACGCGAAGCCGTATTCCAGGTTTCACGGCATCCCTTCTTACCGCTTTGCCTGCAACGCGGGATCGATGGCGTCGGTAGGGAACGCAACCTTCAGTCCTTCTGCGAGCCCTTGGAGAGCAGCAGCGGCTGCACGCTGGCGAAGGTCCCCAGCATCTTCTCGAACCTCAATGGAGACGGCGGCGGTCATCGCCATTTGCCGGGCGGTCTCGATCCCGGCAGCGAAGGCGGCTTGCTCGCGCGGGGTCATGCCGCGTCGTCCTGCATTGAGCCGATAAGGCGCCGGAGGCCGTGTTCGCCCAACAGGCGATGGCCGGGTGCCCGCGAGCCGAGCAGGCCAAGCATGTATGTGGCGAAGCGCCGGTCATACCGGGTCACATCATCCAGGTCGGCGGGGAGGATGCCCCGGCGCTCAGCCTCGACGCGGCCGGCACGGATGACGTGAGCGGGGAAGGTCTCGCCAATGGCGCGCACGGCGCCGGGGAAGGGGATCGGATCGGGCATGGTCTCGTCTCCTCGTGATGTCAGATCTGGGGCTCAGCCGTGTAGGGCTCGAACGGCACGCGAAGGCGGTTCGCCAATTCGCGGGCGGCTTCCTCGCCAAAGATCGCGGCGGCCTCGGAAACCATCTCGTGCCGCGCCGGCTCGGACAGGTCCGTATCCTCGTCCAGATCGGGGGAGGGGCCGGGGCGGGTCACGCGGCGGCTCCGCGCATGTCGTTGAAGAACGGCCCTAGCTCCTCGTCACTGTCGCCCCAGGTCTCGCCGTCCGCGATTGCAAATAGCTCCATCGCGCCATCGTCCTTTCGGATGACGCACCACCCCGTCAGGCCCTCGTGAGGCGGGACAGGCCATTGCTGCAACTCGGCGGGCGACTGCTTGCGGAGGCGGAATTGCCGGTCGCTATGGATGCGAAACCAAGTGCGGTCGAGGTCATTCAGGGGCATGGCGCAGGGCTCCGGTTGGGCTTGTGTCGTTAATGGTGGGGTGGCCGTCAGCACGCCTCCGGCTGGGCCACGAACTCCACCTCGGCGTGCTCGATGGCGCGTAGGACGGCCGGGCCGGTGAAGTCGGCAATCGCGCGTCCGTTGGCATCGTCCGGCAGGGTTGTGACCGGCTCGATGGTTATGAGCGCAGTGCCGATAACTGCGACGTGGATGAACCCAGGCGGCATATCGAGGCGACGGGTGAGAGCCACGCGAAGTGGGCCAACCTCGCCATAGGAAGCGACTACTTCCCAGCGCGCGGTGATGGGCCCCATGGGCGCGGCAGGCTTGTCGGGGAACGTGAAGACATTGGACATGCGGTTTCCTTCAGGCTGCGGAACGGGAGAGGGCGCTGTAGGACGCCAGGATGTGCCGGAGGTCGTTCGCGGCGAGGCGGTCGAGGGCGGCCAGCGCCGGCTCAAGGGCGGCAGGGTCCGCCTCTGCCTGGGCAAGCAGGCGCACGAGGTCGGCGGCGCGCGGGCCGCAGTGGACGCGGGCGAGGGCTCGCATGGCGCGGAGGCGGGCCTTTCTCTCGGCGGCATCGAGGCCGGAGGCCCATGGTCCGAAGCGGTCGCTCGGCGCGATCATCGGGCAAAATCCCAGATAGGCACGCCCTGCGGCTGGCCGGGTTTCTCGCGGTAGGTGAGGCAGTCGAAAGCGACTTCCGTCGCCGTGATGGCGCGGACGGCTCCGGCGCTCGGCAGGACGAGGGCGCCGCAGGTATCGACTCGAACGATGCCGCCGACGCGGTGGACCCCGAACAGCCGAACGGCAGTCCAGCCCAACGCCTCGGCCTGCGGGCCGAACCTATCGAGGAAGTCGAGGGCGCGGGCGAGAGTGCCGGCCCATTCCTCCGGTCGGTATCCAGGGCACGGGATCCGCTCTGCCGACAATTCCGAGAGGGCGGAACGCCACTTCCGCAGCCCGTCCCCCAAAACTTCCGCAGCGGCGTTTCTGGCATAAATCGTTGTATCGGAATGGCTTAGCGAAATTTCCGCAACTTCCGCAGGTTCCGCAGGCGTGCCCCGCCGATCCATGCCGTACGCGCCCCCCGAGGCCTCCTGCCTCGCATAAGTATATGATTTAATTGCATTTTCTTTTCTTTCTTCTTCTTTGTTCGTGTGCGCACGCGGGGCGTGTTGGGTCGGGACCCCTGCGGAACCTGCAAAAGCTGCGGAAGTGGGATTAACCCTATGATCCTGCTCACGAATTGCTCCCGCATATGCCTGCGGAAGTTTCTGCGGAAGTTTTTGCGGGGTTGGATTTCGCTCCGCAGCCTCGCGCCGGATCTCGGCCAAAGCCTTGTAGGGATCGAACAGCGGGAGGTCGGTCATCGCTAAGCGGCCTCCCCCATGACGCGGTATGTTTCGCGGTAAGTCTTGCCGTCGATTTCCTGTCGGCCGGCGGGCTCGATGCGACCGAACGAGACGAGGGCTTCCAGCCGCTTCCGAAGCGTCGCGGCATTGGTGCGCAGGTGCAGGGCGGTGAGCTTCTGAATAAGGCTGGGCGAAGTCAGGTTGCCCGGCTTCACCTTCTCGATGAGCCAATCCGCTAGGTCGTTCTGCGCTCGCGTCTCGGGATCAAGGATGGACTGCCCGGTGAGCCGCAGGGCTTCGCGGAGGTAGAACGTTCCGACCTTGCAGGCGGCAGCCATCGTCTCGGCCGATACCGTCGCGTCCAGATATGAGCCTGTCGCCCGGCTGGGCCGGGCTACTTCCGGCGCCTCGAACAGGGTGAAGATACCAGCAAGGCGGGCCGCGTTTTCAGCCATCTTGTTGGCCGCAGCGGATACCGGACGCCACGCCTTGCCGGGCCCAACTTCGTTCTCGATGGATTGGCTGAACTGTTGGAACAGCGTCCATGCTTCGGGGGTCAGCCCCAGCACCGGGGGCGCCAGCTCGTTCCTCGTCCCTTCGCGGATCGGCAACCTGGTATCCAGGCAGCGGCGGCACTGGTTCTGGAACGCGATGAGGCGAGGGTCGGCGCTAGGGTTGCTCCCCCGGATCTCGCGAAACCCGATCTTGCTCTCGGGCATCATCACGAGGAAGCGCCCGACAATGCCTTGGTCGTTCGCCAGCTCGTCCCCGATGAACGTAGACGCGACGCGGGGCTGCGCGGCGAGGCTGATACCGACCCGGCGACCCACGAACGTCTGAGCATCGTTCGCGCGGACCCTTTGCGCCGTGCCGTTGTCCCAGAGCTTGGACAGGCCGGTCACGGTGCGGGTGCGCGCCTCCGGCCCCATCCCATGCCCGCCTAGGAACTGCCCCGCCTCCGATGTGAAAATGCCGACGCTGGCGCGGCCAACCCGGATCAGGTTGATGAGCCCTTCAAGGTTGGGCTCCTCGGCGCGGATGATGGGGGTGACTGGCGGCACCGGCTCGCGCAGTTGCAGAAGGCGGCTTTCGCGCTCGGTGCGGTCAATCTTGGCGTCCCGCTCAATCCGCTTCTTCTCGGCCTCGAATGCCGCCCAGGCGGCTTTGAACCGCCGGTCATCCTCGGCATGTTCGATCCGCAGGCGGGCCTCCTCCTCGGCTACGGCGCGCAGGGCGAGGGTATCGCAGGCGGACTTGCGCTCGCCCGAAACTGCAATCGCCAACATGAACAACGACAGGGGCACCGGGGCCGGAAGGCTCTCCACCTTCACGTCGGCAAGGCCTTGAGAGACGAGCATCGCGGCCGAGAGCACGCTATGGGCGCACAGTGAGCGGGGCGCCTGAACGTGTTCCTCTAGGGCCTCGACGGCTTCCCGCATTACCGGCGGCAGGCATTCGATAGGGAACGGCGGGGCCGCGCCGATGGCCGGCGCGATATCCAGCCGGTCGCGTTCGAGGGGGACAACCGTTGCGCGTGAGCCGTTGTCCTGCCGGGACGGCTGATAGGTCTCGCGACGGACGCGCACGAAAGACTCAGCGGGTCGGGCAGCCACCATCAAATGCGGTCCCTACGAATGGTATCGTTGAGGTCGCCGCACCCATCCGGCGGCCATAGCCGCTCAACGGTACGGCCGGCGGAATGCCAGCGTTGAGCGACGGCGGCGAAGGCGGTCGCGCTCGGTTGGTTGGGGGCAGTGTCCCGCTCGGCTAGGATGGCGAGGCGGGAGACGTTGGGGAGCAGCGGAAGGGCCGCGATGTTCGAGGTTGAGATGAGGGACCACACGGGCTCCAACCCGATCTGACGGGCGGTCATCGCGGTTTCGATGCCCTCGCCCGCCGTCAGAGCGCCTTGGACGGTCTCGCGGCGATCAAGCATGATTGCGCCGCCGCGCGCCGTCCCGAACACTTTGCGCCCGAGCTTCCGACCGTCGTCCGTCAGGGCCGTTCGGTGGATCCCGATGACGTTGCCACTCTCCACGCACCGGATCGCGGCGACCATGGCGGGCACCTTGCCGCTCTCCCACGGGCAGGCCGGATGGAAGCGCAACACGGCCCCGGCGATGTCGTCGGGCAGTTCGAGGCCCCGGCTATTCAGGTACACCTCCGCGATGGTCCCGCGCGGGTCGCCGGCCCTGTCCCAGATTGCGCGGGCGCGGGCCTGTGCGCGTGCGATCTCGCGGCGCTCGTCGTCCTCGGCCTTGCGGCGGGCCTCCTTCCGGCGCTCAACCTCGACCGGATCGGGCGGCGTGGAGTTGCGCCAGCGATCCGCCGGGAGGCCGAGTGCGTCGGCAACGTGATCGCGGCAGGTGCGCCAGTCGTCGCCGCAGTAGCTATGGACGACAAAACCATCCGGCGCCGCGTCGGACAGGCGAACCGCTAGGCTCCGGTCCTTCGGGCTATGGCCGGGGCCGGGGGCCAGCACCCGCCCCCCGCAGATTTTGCCCCGGAGGGCCGTGGCGATTTCAGGCAGGCTCACCGTCATGCGCAACGGGCCTCCATGACGAGGCGGTCGCAGATCGCGGCGAGCCAATCGGCCTGCGGAACCGAAAGCTCGCGTCGCTGGTGCGCGATATCTCGGATGAACTGCCGCTCGCGGTCGGACAGTCGCCCCGCATCCGCGTTCCGAACCCAAAGGGCCATCCGGCGATGCTCGGCCGATTGCGCGGGGGTGAAGGTGTATGCCTTGCGGTGATGCGGGCGGGGGCGAGTGCCAGTGGCGGCGCGCCACGCCCTGTCATCCCAGGCGGGACCGCCGGGCCGCATGTCGCCCTCAACTCGAATGGCGGCGGCCAAATCGACGTAGGACTGGCCGTCCTTCTCAAGGATCGCACCGACGCGGCGACACGCAGACAGGGCCTCGGCATCATTCGATGATCCAAGCATCGGCATGATCCGGCAGACCTTGGGGTTTCTGATGGTGGTGGCGGTCACTGCGAAGCCCTCCACGTCTCGGCGACGGCGAAGGCGTGAGCGGCGATCACGGCGGCAACGGCTGGGCTAAGATTGAACCGCTGCCGCAGGTGGTCGGTCTGGATTTTGGAAGCGGGATGGGCTATTTCGGACGGGTCGGCTGCGAAAACGACACCATTTCCGAAAGCCCTCGTGCGCTGGCAGGCGCCGGGGGTTTTCACGTTCATGCTCTCAACGATCCTATGCAGATGCGCCGGCCGCTCGGCGCGGATTGCGGCCAGCGGGGGAGCCCCCGCCGAGAGCGATGGCTAGGCAGCGTTCGGCATCAAACCGGACGGCGGCTGCGACGGCAGCCCGAGCATTTCCCGAAGCGACGCCGTGGGGACGCGGAACTGACCCGCAAGCCTGATTGACGGTAGCGATCCATCCCGCACGGCTTTGTAGGCCGTGTTTCGGCTGATCCCGAGCACTCGGCCGGCGAGAACCACATCAACCGTGGGCCTCGTCAGCACATCCATGATGTCATCGGACATGTTAACCCCCCAACTTTCTATCGTAAAATTTCGATGGTTAGTCTTTTGCTACGGCTTGGGACGGGTTGTCAACATTGCCTCGTAGATGTAGGAGGGAAAGTCACAGATTGGGAGAGATTGGTATGAGCGAAGCCGCGAAGCCCAAAAAGAGGATGGGGCGCCCGCCGAAGTCTCCCGAGAAGGGAAAGCGGCAGAATTATACGTTCCGCATGAGCGACGCGGATCGCGATATGGTCGTTAAGGCTGCCGAAATGGCTGGCCGATCCATATCAGAAGAAATTGAGTTGCGGGTCGCAAGGTCGTTTTGGCCGGATCCGGCAATAGCTCGCCTAGAAAATCAATATCAGATGATTTTGGATCATTTCGGCGGCCCTGAGAATGCTTTTCAATGCCTGATACTAAGTGGAATATTTGTCAGAGCCCAAAACGCGGTCGCGCAGCGCGGCAAAAGCGATAGGGGATGGGTCGCCGATCCAGAATTGCGGAAGGCTGTCTCTGACAAGATGGTGGAAGACATCCCGCGCTTTGTTGAAATGCTCGCCCACAGCGACGCCGCCGTAGAAAGTTACGCGAAGCTTTTCAGCTTGGACGCCCCTAGGCACAAATGATATTGTTCTGTTATGCTATCTGCGCATAGCTATTGATTTTCGATTGGGATTGGATGGCACGAATTACCACTAAGTAGTACGTTTTGGCATGTTAGTTCGGGAGAGAGTTGCAATATTAGCGTAAGACACAAAGGGAAAAACGTGTTCTATTGAGCCCGGTCATACTACGGGCTGCTTCATGTCTGTTCGATATCCAGCGCATCTATTCATTCGGATTGATCGCCCGCTCCGCGATGCGCTTCGCGAGCGTGCCGCTCAGGTCGGGGTGACGGTCTCGGCACTCGCCCGCCGCGAACTTAGCGCGCTGCTTATCCATCAAGACCTTGGTCGGCGCTTGCCAAATAACCAGAAGCACTAGGGCGAGGCCCCGTTCTCCGGGTCGGCGTCTAGCGATAAGGCCCTCGACGTAGTTCGTGCCGAGGGCGCCTCGATAGGTTCTCACTATGCCAATCCGAACGCGCGTTCACAGCAAGCCGAAGACGAAGCTTGATCCGCTCTCGCGCGACTTTCTGCGCGCAGTAGAAAAGTGGGTTCTAATCGGCATTTCAGCGGAAAGTATGCACCCCGGCGAGAAGGGTGAGGCATCAATCAATAACGCGGCGCTAGGCTACCTTTTTGAATACGGCCAGCCGGAGATGAACCTGCCGGCCCGCCCGCATCTCATTCCGGGTGTAGATAGCATCCGCGATGCTGCCGTTCAAATCTTAGCAGCCGGTGTTCGACAAGCCTTGCAAGGCGACCTTTCAGCACCGGAGCGGGCGCTAAACAAGGTCGGCATCATCGGCACAAGCGCGGTTCAAGCCAAGATTATTGAGGGCGACTTCGCTCCCTTGTCGCCGCGCACGATCAAGGGCCGGCTCCGGCGCGGTCGCACCGGCACGAAGCCCCTGATCGACACGGGCGCCTATCGCCGAGCCTTCACCTACACGATCCAGCCGCGCCCGCTGGCCGGCAGTGGCTCTTGAGCCGAGGCAGAACATGGCAACTGAATTTGAGATCGCCGGCAATCGCTACCGCTTTAACGGGATGCCTGCCCAAGTAGAGACCCGTATTGCCCGGCGCCTCGCCCCCCTTATCGCGGAAGCGGTTCCGTTGATCCTGAAGCCGGGACGGCAAATCGCGATCCGATCCGACGTGGACGCGGTGACTATCGCCAAAGCTGCGCTTGGACAGTGGGGCACGCTCAGTGATGAAAACCTTGATTACATCGAACGCGCGGCCCTAGGGGCGCTATCTCGCGAGACTGCCGGCCAATGGGTTCCTGTGTGGCCGAAGGGCTCTGATGAGCCCGCATTCAACGACATCAATGGGGCCGTGATGCAGATCGCGACGGCCAGCGTCCTTGGCTTCGTCGTGAAGCAGTGGATTGACGGCGACGGCGCGGCGTTGCCTGCCGAAATCCGTGACGTGATGCAGAACTTGCACTGAGGATACCGGGCAATGAAAGACGTACTTCAGATGTTTGCTGTCGCTCTCGGCTTCGAAGTCGATAAGGCGTCACAGACTGCCGCTGTTAAGTCCATCGCTGATTATGAGAAGGCGGTGAAAGAGGCGGAAAAGCGGATTGAAGATGCCCGCTGGGAAGGCGCTAAGACAGACGAGGAAATCGCTAAGCTGACGCGCGAGACGCGCCTCAAGGAGGCCCGCGCCGCCCTCGCCGAAGCGCAGGATCGCGAGAAGTCTGAGAAAGAGTCGGCTCGCAAGCGTGAGGAGCGGAACAAGGAATTCATCGCCGGCTGGAATAAGGCGGCTCTCGCCGTCAGCGCGGCAGCGACTGCTATCAGTTATGCGGTCGGTCGCGTTACCAGCGCCTTCGACAATCTCGGCTTCGTGTCGCAGCGAACCGGTGCTTCTGTTCAAAGCCTCAACTCTCTTGGCTATGCGTTCAAGCAGACGGGAGGCTCGGCACAGCAGGCTATCGGCTCAGTCGAGAAATTCGCGCAAGCCCTACGCAATAATCCGGGGCTCAAAGGTTTTGTGAAGGATCTTGGTGTCGATACGTCCAAAGATATGGGCGACCAGTATCTCGACACCGTGTCGGCGCTATCGAAGCAACCCTATTATGTCGGAAGCCAGCAGGCCGGGATGCTCGGCATTTCCGAAGAGGACTATAAGCTCGTCTCGGATCACCTTCAGCAGATCCGCGATTATCGCGCTGAGTACAATCGCACTACCCAATCGCTCGGCGTGGACTCGCAGCAGGCAACGGAAGCCTCGCAATCTTTCTGGCGTTCGCTGACGAAGTTGCAGGCGACCGCCTCCGCCCTGACCGACAAGCTGATGGTGAGCCTTGCCCCCGCGCTGGAAGCTATCATCAAGAAATTCAACGATTGGATCGCCGCAAATCCAGAACGCATTGAACAAATCCTGAAGGGTATTTCACAAGCTCTGGAATGGGTTGCCCAGAAAGCAGAGCAATTCGCCGAATGGATCATGGGGTCCGGCGGCGACCTCTTGATGAAGCGGTGGGAGAACTTCGCGGAGAGAGTTGAGCGTGTCGCCCGCGCAGTGGATTTAATCGCTGCCGGCATCGTGAAGGTGCTCGGCCTTGTCGAGAGGATGTCCGGCACCCGCACCCCTTGGGGAGATCAAAGCCGCCTTATTGCGGGCATCAATCAGCTTGGGACTGAGCAAGCCGCGGGTGGGGGAGGTGACGACCGCAATTGGTGGCAGCGTCATGCGCCGAGTTTTCTTGGCGGGCGCGATGCTCCCTCCGGCGGAACCGCGCGCATCGGCCGGCTGGCACAGAACACCAACGCGCAAGCCATCATCGGCGAGCTGCGGCAAGCCGGCTACAACTCCAACGCTATCGCGGCCATCGTTGGCTCAATGCAGACGGAAAGCTCGTTCAATCCTGGCGCCTCCAACAATCAGAGCGGCGGGCATACCGGGCTTTGGCAGTGGGATCGCAACCGGTGGCCGAAGATCGCCAAGTGGATTAAGGATCAGGGCGGCAATCCGATGGATGCCCGGTGGCAAACGCGGGCGTGGGTTGCCGAGCATAATGCCCGGCCGGGTGATCCAATCTACGATCACGCCCGGACGCAGCGGGGCGGCGCAATTCTTCGAAACAACCCTAGCCTCGATGATGCCATTCACGGTGTCAGGGAGAGCGAACGGTTTGGGGCCGGCGAAGAAGGCGGACGTGCGGCCAACGCTAGGGGATGGCTTCCGCATGTCGGGGCGCAACCTGCCCCCGCGCCCGCCCCGACCTCGCTCCGCACGCCCGGCAACTTCGACCCGAACCACATCGACCCTGCGAACCTGATGCAGCCGGCTCCCTCGGCCGCCAGCCCAACCACGAACAACAATACGAACAGCCGGTCGGTGTCGCAGAACATCACCAACAACGTGAATGTGCAGACGGCGGGCGATCCCCGAACCGCTTCACGCTTGATGGAGGGGACGCTCGGCCGGGTTCATAGCCTTGCCCTGGCGAACGCTCAGAGTGCGGTGGTCTAGTTCAGTAAGACTTTGGGCTCGTTGCAAGATCGTTTGGCCTGATTGAGGTGGCGCTACATCGGTGCCACTTCTTTTGATATTGTGCTTCGCCCATACGACCGAAACACCATCCCGCATCGTTCAGGTGAGCCCGTAGTGCATTAGCGCGAGCACATTCATCGGAACGCCATTGCTCATTATTCGTGTTGCCGCTGCAATTAAAACTCGCGTCGTCCCAGGCTTTGATGAGTTGCTGCGGCCTAGCCTGTGATTGCGCCGGCCCTGCCAGCAAGGCGACGACGACGGGGGCGAGAAATAGGGCGCGCATGGCAGGCTCACTGTAGGGCGGCAGGACCGGGCCGAGCTATCGGAGAAATAGCTGCTGCCGTGCCGATGTCGAGATGGGAGCGCCTAATCTGAACTGTGTCTCGCTCTTGAGTTGCGCCGCCGTCCATGCCTTCTAACAGCAAAGCTAGGAGGGGCGGGGCATGGCTGAACGGCTCGCGGAACCACCGTTGACGATTGAGATCAACAACCGTCAGCCTGTTGAACTCGCGAACCTAACGGCCGCGCTCACGGCTGTGAACAGCCAATATCTGCGTTACCTTATGCAGACAGACGAGGCAGTTTCAAAAGAACAGGCGAAGCTATTCGTCCATATGATTAGGCCTGGAAGCATCGTGGCTGAGTTGGTATCTTACGCCGCAGCGCATCCAAAGGAACTTGTCGATGCCGCGAAGGCGGGTGGATCAATGATCGGCTTTGCCAAACAACTGACAACTTCGCTTTCCGAACTTCGTGACGGCAAGAAGCTGCCGAGCGAGACGCCGCAGAAAGACCTGAAGGATTTGAGCCGTCTCATGGACATTCCGGCGAAGGATCCCGGCAGCACCTTACAAATCTACGCGGATCGCGGCGCTACCGTAAATGTCTCGCTAACAATCGGGTCTACTGAAGCCAACGCCATTCAGAACCGAATTACCAAGGAGATCGAGGCACGGAAGGAGCCAGAGCAGACGGTGTACAACCGCGTGTTGATGTATTGGCACACCGCGTCGAGGGGGACTTCGCGTAAGAAAAGCGGCAAGGCGATCATCGAAAAGATTAGTGACCAACCGCTCACCGTCTTGATCGATGACCCTGAGATGCGCACGGCTATGTTAGCCGGCAAGGACAACCCCCTCGTCATCGGCTTTTTAGTGGATGTGGAAGTTATGTTCGTCTCAGAAACACCAAGGATCTATCGCGTCCCTAAGCTCTACGAAGCGGTAGAAGAGCCTGCTGACGACGAACAAGACGATTAGGCACGTCGGTAGACTAGTTGTTGAGGTATCGCTCGCCCGTTACAGGCTACGCATGACCGACAAGCTTAACGTCCTCCTCGAACGCCTCATGGCGCACCAGCGCGACCTCATCCTCGACATGGCCCAGCTTAACGGGCTTCCGGCGGGCAGTGACCTGCGGCAGGTGTCAGAGCTTGAGAACGTGATCGCGGCCGTCGAGGCGGTCGCTGCGAAGCAGGCAGAGCGGCAGCGCCGGGGCGGCTAACCCTTCACGGCAACCCGACGTGAAACTGCGCTGCATTTTTGCGTTATATAGCACCAGCAACGAGTTAGCAGCGATGGGCTAAGTTGAACTTAGGGTCTCGGTCAGTTCGTGGCCGTCTCGGCATGGGGTGGCGGTTCACCACCTCATCCCCGATACCCTCTCAAGTCGCCAGAATTGGCTCAGGACGGCGGCTTCCCCGAAGCGGCTACCAGACAGCGGTTTCGGGGAAGCCGGTCCTGTGGGGCGAATTTCGAGACACCGAGCCCTTTAGGATTGACGATTGCTGGCAGCATTCCGCTTTCCAAGAGTGCGACCAGCTAGGATGTCATCTCACGCACGTCGCCGGGGCGAAGGTTGAGCCGGGCTACCTGCTCCTGCGTCAGCCACTGCTCCGCAAGTTCGGCTGACCACCCATTGGGTAGTTTTGCCTGAACAGCGGCAGTAGCTTCATTGCGAGGGACGGCTGTAACCCATAATTGCATCGTTGGGCGACCTCCAACGCCGTCCGCCATGAAGACGCGAACAATTTGGATACCTGGCGCAACCTGGCTCACGCGGCCTCTCGAACGCCGGCCTCGCGCAACATTTTGAGCACGCCTTCGGAGTCGTGGCTGATCATGATGAGGTACAGCCGGAGCGCGCCGAGGGGTCTCGTTCTGCCCTGTTCCCAGTCGCGGATCTGACTGGCGCTGAACCCATACTCGTAGGCGAAGTCATCCTGCGACAGGTGCAGTCGGCGCCGGATCGCCTTCACATCAATCTCTGCCGGGATATGCAACTTGGCAGGCTCGCGCTCGCCGCGCGCAATCGCAATGGCTTCGTTCATGCCCTCTGCGATCTGGTCAAATGCCCGCTTGCTCATGCTCCTGCCCTCACTTTCACGACCTTCTTGCGGTACTCTGCGACTAGGATCTTAGCCAAATCCTTCAATGCGTTCTTCTCGCCTTTGGTGAGTGTAGACTTGTCACCTTTCGCGAACACCGTGATTAGGAACACGGGAAGATCCGCTCCGCTGAAAAACGTGATCGTTCGGTAGCCTCCACTTTTCCCCTTGCCTTTGCCGGCGACCCGCACCTTTCGGTAGCCACCCGTCCCCTCGATCTCATCCCCTGCTAGGGGGTTACGTGCGAGGTAATTGGCAAGCTCAGCGATCTCGTCTTCCACCATGCCAGCTAGCTTGGCGGCGCGCTGGAATGCGTGTGTTTCACAGATCGCATGCATTGCGCATATGTACGGGTTTCACGTAGTCCGTCAAGGGTTCGTGTATCGCGCCTTCTACCTACTCCCTCTCCCTGCGCGTGGTCTCGGCGCTTCCTATGAACGATTGTCGCAGCAGGGAGCAAACAAGGCGCGTGAGGGTTGCAGCTCGTACGAACGACGCGTTTAGATAAGGTCAAGCTCTCGCGTCTATAATGCCGACAGCGATCTGTTAGCGAAGGATACGTTGATGCACTGGACCGCCGTTTTCCTAGCAGGCTACGCCGCTTGCTTCGTGGAAAGCTGGAGGCTTTGCGATCAGGCTCCTGTTGCGCCAGAGGATTATCCCGGCGACCTCTGAGACCTTCTGTACGTCGTACCTGCTCGACGCCTGCCGTGTTTAAGCCAGGGCCTTTCCCTCATTCTTTTCTGTGGCGCACGTGATGACGACGCGGTGCGTCTCCTTCGCCTAGCTGCCGCCAATCCCATCGTCAGAGACTGGGACCACTGCTACCGTCCGGGATGACCGAAAAGCTTCATGCTCTGCTGCAACGCCTTCAAGCCTACCAGCGCACCCTCATTCTCGATATGGCAAGCTACGATGGTATGCCGGCCGGAAGCGATCTTAGACAGGTGGCGGAGTTGGAGAACGTCATCGCTGCGGTGGAAGCAATTTTAGCCGAGGAACTCGGGAAGGATCGAAAGCCGTCGCGCTGACAGCGGCTTGCTTATCAAGGACGATAGCTCGGGTCGAACTGCGAGTGTGGTACCTCCCAAGCGGGGGTAGCCTGTGCCTGATATGACGATGCCCGACAAAGATACCTGTGAGGCGCTGATCGACGGCGAGTGGATGCTCATGTCGGTGGCCGAAGCGCACATCCATCACCGGGCCGCGAAGAAGCGCTGTCCTGCCTGCCATGGACAGGTCCGCACGCACGGAACCTACGTGGCACAGCAACGGGTCGCCATGACTCATCTTCGAAGCCACGATGGCTGCCCGAGGATCGTGCAGCGGTATACTGGGGTGCCGACACCGCATCCCGAAGCGTTGACCTAACGATCACACTTCGCCACGAGGCCCAACGGTCCCGAAGGTGTTTCTCGTTCGCCTGCCAGTTCGCCTGCCAGCGCGAGTCCTCTGCCTGCCCGTTCCATCGACAGAGGTCTATTCGCTCTACTCTGCCGCAGCGCCGACGCTATCGGCCATCTTCGCCCCGCGCGTACCGAGAGGCTGAGGCTGCCCAACGGTCGTATCCTCGACGGTCTGATGTTCCATCTCGGCGTTCAGCTGGGCGCCGAGCAGCACGATGATCGTTGAAATCCAGATCCAGGTCATGAAGCCAATGGCGGCGCCGAGGGACCCGTAGGTCTTGTTGTAGCTACCGAAATTGGCAACGTACCAGGAGAACAGCAGGGAGCCCCCGAGCCACAAGGTTGCCGCCACGGCGCTTCCTCCCGTGACCCAATGCCAGCGTGGTGCGTCTCGGCTGGGACCGTATCGGTACAGAACCGCCAGGCCACCGAGCACGGCCAGCAAGAGCACGGGCCAGCGCAGAAGAGCCAACCACCAAGCGTCTTTGCCAATGCCGATGAACTCGAACACGACCGGCAGCACGACGACGGCACCGAGGGCTATGATCAGGAAGGCTAGCGCGCCCGCCGTGAACGCAAGAGAGATGAGGTTGAGCACGAAGAAGTTGCGCTTCTCGCGC
>NZ_JAKSXZ010000089.1 GCF_022829465.1 Methylobacterium sp. J-067 | reverse complement strand
GAGTCTCGGCGGCTCGCCAAGGTCTGCCGCGCCCTGTTGATCCATGCCACCTACAACCCCTGCTCGGATGCCTTGGTCACCGTGGTGAAGGTGGTGAAGTCAGCCACCGGCGTGACCGCGCAGAAGCTGCTCAACGCCGCTGTCGCGGGCAAGCTCCGGGCGCTCCCACGCTCGCAGGGGCTCATTGAGTTCGCTCTCGACGGCCGGGTCCTCGACGCCAACCCGAACTTCCTCGCCGTGGTGGGCTACAGCCTCGACGAGGTGAGCGGCCGGAACCATTCGATGTTCGGGGACCAGGCCGCGGCCAAGGCCGACGCCTACGCACGGTTCTGGGAGGCCCTGCGCCGGGGGGAGTTCCAGGCGGCCGAGTACCGCCGGATCGACAAGGGCGGCCGCGACGTGTGGATCCAGGCCACCTACAACCCGGTCATGGATGCCGCCGGCCGCCTCGTGAAGGTGGTGAAGTTCGCCACCGACGTGACGCCCGCCGTCACCGAGCGCCTGGAGCGCAACCGGCTGCAGCGGAGCATCGACGGCGACCTCGACGTGGTGGCCGACGCGATCACCCGCGCCTCCGAGCAGACGGTGGGCGCCGCGAGCGCCGCCGAGGAGGCCTCGGGCAACGTCCAGAGCGTGGCCGCCGGCGCCGAGGAGCTGGCGGCCTCCGTGGGCGAGATCAGCCAGCAGGTGCAGCGGGCGGTGCAGATCACCAACCGCGCGGTGAGCCAGGCCAACGCCACCTCGGCGGTGGTGGGCGGCCTCGCCGCCGAGGCCCAGCGCATCGGCGCCGTGGTGGAGATGATCGACAACATCGCCTCCCAGACGAACCTCCTCGCCCTCAACGCCACCATCGAGGCGGCGCGGGCGGGCGAGGCCGGCAAGGGCTTCGCGGTGGTCGCGGCCGAGGTGAAGAACCTCGCCGCCCAGACCGCCAAGGCGACGGAGAGCATCAGCGCCCAGATCTCGCAGACGCAGAAGGCGGCGGGCGAGGCCGCCTCGGCCATCGCCGGGATCGGCCACACGGTGGGGGAGGTCAACGAGATCTCCTCCGCGATCTCGGCCGCCGTGGACCAGCAGGCCGCCGTCGCCCGCGAGATGTCGTCCAACATGCAGGCCATGACCACGGCCGTGGAGGAGATCAGCCGCAACGTCAGCCTGATCGCCCATTCGAGCCGCGAGCTCGACCAGTCGACCCGGCAGGTCCGCGAGGCCTCCCGCAAGATGGCGAGCTGACCCTCAGGCCGCCGCCGTCGTCGTCACCGCCCTGGCCCAGGGGGCGGCGACGAGGGCCCCGGCCAGATAATCGATCAGCGCGACGACGCGCGCCGGGCGGGGTTCGCCCGGCGGCGTCACGAGATGGAGCGAGATCGGCGGGGCCGCCCAGTCCGGCAGGACCCGCTCCAGCCGCCCGGCGGCCAGATCCTCGTGGATCATGAAATCCGGCTGGAGGGCGAGGCCGAGCCCCGCCCGCAGGGCCGGCGCCAGGGCCTCGGCGTTGTTCGCCCGCATCGGGCCGCCCGGCGTCACGCTCGCCTCCCGCCCGTCCGCATGGCGGAAGCGCCAGCGGTCGGGCGTCGGCAGGTAGGCGTAGCCGAGGCAGGCATGGCGGGCGAGGTCGTCCGGGTGGTCCGGCCGCCCGTGGCGGTCGAGATAGCCCGGCGTCGCCACGAGGGAGCGCTGCACCGGGCAGAGCCGTCGCGCCTTCAGCGACGAATCCGGCAGGGCCGCGATGCGCAGGCCGATGTCGAACCCGCCGCCCACGAGGTCCACCACCGAATCGGCGAGATGCAGGTCGACCGAGACCGCCGGGTGCCGCGCCAGGAAATCCGGCAGGAGCGGCGCCACATGCAGCACCCCGAAGCTCATCGGCGCCGCGAGCCGCACGAGGCCGCGCGGCAGCGCCGTGGCGGCGGTGGCCCGCGCCTCGGCGGCCTCCCCCTCCGCGAGGAGCCGCGCCGCGTCGTCCCGCGCGGCCAGCCCCGCCTCGGTCAGCGCCAGCCGCCGGGAGGTGCGGTGGAACAGCCGCGCGCCGATCCGCGCCTCCAGCCGCCCCACCGCCTTCGAGACCGTCCCCTTCGACAGGCCGAGCTCCGTGGCTGCGGCGCCGAAGGAGCCGGCCTCCACCACCTTGGCGAAGATCGCCCAGGCTTCGAAATCGGGCAGGCGCATGGGTCGTTTCCGGAAACGATGAGTTTCCATCGTTTCTATTTTCAGGCGCCATGGCAAGGCGCATCGTGTCTCCATCGACGACGCCCACCGGGCGCGCTCCAGGAGACGACGCCATGTCCGAGACCGGCCTCCACCACGTCACCGCCTTTTCCGGGCCCGTGGCGCGCAACCTCGATTTCTACACCGCCGTGCTCGGTCTGCGCCTCGTCAAGAAGACGGTGAACTTCGACGATCCGGGCACCTACCACCTCTACTACGGCGACGCGGCGGGCCGTCCCGGCTCGATCCTGACCTTCTTCCCGATCCCCCATGCCGCCCCCGGCCGGGCGGGCCTCGGCGAGACGCAGGAGACCGCCTTCCGCGTGCCCCGCGCCTCGATCGGCTGGTGGACCCACCGGCTCGTGGAGAAGGGCGTGCGCCACGAGGCGCTGGTGCAGGTCTTCGGCGAGCCGACCCTGCGCTTCCGCGATCCCGACGGGATGATGCTCGCCCTCGTCGGCGTGGACGAGGCGGCGGCGCCCTCCGCCTGGACCGGCGGCTCCGTGCCGGCCGAGCACGCGATCCTCGGCCTGCACGGGGTGACGCTGCTCCTCGCGGAGGGCGAGGGCACGGCGGCGATCCTGACGGAGGTGTTCGGCTTCACGCAGACCGGAAGGGAGGGCTCCGCCACCCGCTATTCCGGCACGGCGGCCTCCGGCCGGCACGTCACCCTGCGGGCGGTGGGCGCGTTCCTGCCCGGCCGCCAGGGGGCGGGCTCGGTCCACCACATCGCCTTCCGCGCCGCCGACGACACGGCCCAGGCGGCGATGGCCGACGCCCTGCGCGACCGGCACGGGCTCGGCGTCACCGAGCAGCGCGACCGGCAGTATTTCCGCTCGGTCTACTTCCGCGAGCCGGGCGGGGTCCTGTTCGAGATCGCCACCGACGCCCCCGGCTTTGCCGTGGACGAGCCGGAGGCGACCCTCGGCCAGGCGCTGAAGCTGCCGCCGGGCCTGGAGCGCCACCGCGCCGAGATCGAGGCCGTGCTCCCGGCCGTCGCCTGAACCCCGTCTCCCCCGTGGAGGGTGCCATGACCACCGAGACCCTGTCCTTCCGCCATCGCTTCGCGCCGGGCGAGGCCGCCCTGTCCCCGCTGCTCCTCCTGCACGGGACGGGCGGCGACGAGGACGACCTCCTGCCGCTGGGCCGGGCCGTCGCCCCCGGCGCGGCCCTGCTCTCCCCCAGGGGGCAGGTCAGCGAGAACGGCGCGCCGCGCTTCTTCCGCCGCCTCGCCGAGGGCGTTTTCGACGAGGACGACCTGCGCCGCCGCACGGATGGGCTCGCGGATTTCGTAGGCGAGGCGCGGGAGCGCTACGGCCTCGCCGCGCCCCTGGCGCTCGGCTTCTCGAACGGCGCCAACATCGCCGCCGCGACGCTGCTCCAGCGGCCGGAAACCCTGGCGGGGACGGTGCTGATCCGGCCGATGGTGCCCTTCGCCGTGCCGCCCTTCCCTGCCCTCGCGGGCAAGCCGGTCCTGATGCTCTCGGGGATCATGGATCCGATCGTGCCGGTGGAGAATGCGCGGCGGCTCGCTGAACAGCTCACGGCGGCCGGCGCCGCCGTCACGCACCGGATCCTGCCCGCTGGCCACGGCCTGTCCCAGGCCGAGATCGGCCTCGTGGCGGCGTGGCTCCGCGACACCGCCCGGCCGGCGGCGGCCTGAACCTTGCCCACACCCCCATCCCTCACAGGAGGCGACCATGCCGACCATCACCACGCAGGACGGGACCGAGATCTTCTTCAAGGATTGGGGGCCGAAGGACGCGCAGCCCATCGTGTTCCACCACGGCTGGCCGCTCTCGTCGGACGATTGGGACGCGCAGATGCTGTTCTTCGTCCGGCACGGCTTCCGCGTGGTGGCCCATGACCGGCGCGGGCACGGCCGCTCGGCCCAGGTCGGATGGGGCCACGACATGGACCATTACGCCGCCGACGCGGCGGCGGTCGTCGCGCATCTCGACCTGCGCAACGCCGTCCATATCGGCCATTCGACCGGCGGCGGCGAGGTGGCGCGCTACGTCGCCCGCCATGGCGAGCCGCAGGGCCGCGTCGCCAAGGCGGTGCTGGTGAGCGCGATCACGCCGCTGATGCTCAAGACCGCGGCGAACCCGGACGGGCTGCCGCGCGAGGTGTTCGACGGGTTCCGCGCGGCGCTCGCCGGCAACCGCGCCCAGTTCTTCCTCGATGTCCCGACCGGCCCGTTCTACGGCTTCAACCGCGCCGGGGCGACGCCCCAGCCGGGCGTGATCCAGAACTGGTGGCGGCAGGGCATGATGGGCAGCGCGCTCGCCCACCAAGAGGGGATCGAGGCCTTCTCGGAGACCGACCAGACCGAGGATTTGAAGGCCATCGGCGTGCCGGTGCTGGTGCTGCACGGCGAGGACGACCAGATCGTGCCCATCGCCGACGCGGCCCTGAAGGCGATCACGCACCTGCGCCACGGCACGCTGAAGACCTATCCCGGCTACAGCCACGGCATGCTCACCGTGAACGCCGACGTGCTGAACGCCGACCTCCTCGCCTTCGTGCGGGGGTGAGGCGCCGGCGGCCCTGTCAGGTGCGGTACCGCTCCGCGAGCGCCGTCAGCGCTTGCGCGAGCTCGGTCATGTTGGCCGAGGCGGTCTCGACCTGCCGCGTCCCCGCCGCCGTCTGCTGGCTCGCCTGACGGATGTTCTGCAGCGCCCCCATCACCTGCTCGATCCCGAGCTGCTGCTGGTTCGTCGAGGCCACGATCTGCTGGAACGTCTGCACGTTCTCCTCGAACCGCGCCGTGATCTCCTCGATGGTCCGCTGCGTCGTGTCCGAGCGCGTCTTGCCCACC
>NZ_JAKSXZ010000086.1 GCF_022829465.1 Methylobacterium sp. J-067 | reverse complement strand
GCCGGTGGCGGGGGTGGTGTCGGTGGGCAAAGCCGGCGACGAGCGCCAGATCCAGAACGTGGCGGCGGGTCGCGTGAGTGCGAGTTCGACGGACGCGGAGAACGGGAGCCAGCTGTACGAGGAGGCGTCGACGACGACGAGGCAGGTGAGCTCGCTGTTCACGGGTGTGGCGTCGGCGAACACGTCGATCAAGTCGCTGTCGACGAGCGTGGCGCCGGTGGCGGCGGTGATCGGCAGCACGGCACCGGCGATCGGGTCTGGTGCGGTGGCTTCTGGCTGGAACGCGGTGGCGATCGGCTACCAGGCGCGGGCGACCGACAAGCTGGCCACGGCGGTGGGCAACCAAGCCAGCGCCGTCGATGCCTACACGACGGCGGTGGGCACGGCGACCCGGGCCTCGGGGGAAGGCTCTCTGGCGCTGGGCAGCGCGGCGAACGCGGCGAGCGTTCATACGGTGGCGCTGGGGATGAACAACGTCGCCGGGGCGGCGGGCGCGGTGGCGATCGGGTTCAATGCGAACGCGTCGGTGGGGCGCAGCGTGGCGTTGGGCGACGGGGCGGCGACGTCTGCGGGTGTGACGGTGTCGTCCGTCGCGATCGATGGGACGACGTATGGGGGGTTTGCGGGCACGTCTGTGGCGGGCGTGGTGTCGGTGGGCAAAGCCGGCGACGAGCGCCAGATCCAGAACGTGGCGGCGGGTCGCGTGAGTGCGAGTTCGACGGACGCGGTGAACGGGAGCCAGCTGTACGCGGTGGCGTCGACGACGACGAGCCAGGTGAGCTCGCTGTCGACGGGTGTGGCGTCGGCGAACACGTCGATCACGTCGCTGTCGACGAGCGTGGCGCCGGTGGCGGCGGTGATCGGCAGCACGGCACCGGCGATCGGGTCTGGTGCGGTGGCGAGCGGTCAGCAGGCTGTGGCG
>NZ_JAKSXZ010000048.1 GCF_022829465.1 Methylobacterium sp. J-067 | reverse complement strand
CATGGCAGAGGTGAGTGCGCTAGGCTTGTCCATCGTAATGACGGCCGCTCTCGAACATCTCTGCGAGACGGAGATCGACTGTCTTGAAGCGGCGGCGATGTACGCGCTGACCGAGCACGACGAATGGCGCCAAGCTGGTATCGCTTGGCTTGAGCCGTTCCGGGAGACATGGTTTCGCGACTGGCGAGCCGCCCACCCGCACTATGCCAAGTTTGCGAAG
>NZ_JAKSXZ010000046.1 GCF_022829465.1 Methylobacterium sp. J-067 | reverse complement strand
TTGTTCGTGCCCTTGCCGCCGATCAGGTTCGTGCCGTTGTAGCTCGAGTCGCCGGCGAGCTGATCGATCTGGGTCAGCAGGCTGTTGTACTGCGTCGCCAGGGCCGAGCGAGCGGAGACGCCGGAGACCGTGAGGTCGGCGCTCTGCGCGACGGCGGTGGTGGCACCGTAGGTGGTGGCCGTACCGGAACCCGCGGCGAAGCCGATGAGGGTCTGGTCGGCGGTGGTGTTGAATTCGACATCCGAGCTGGCGTTCATCACGAGCTTGGTGCCGGTGGAGTCCTTCGTGAAGCTGCCGGAGCCCACGGCGGTATTCAGCGCCGTGATCGCCTGATCGATCGTGGCGTTGGCCGGGATCGAGGCGGCGGTCGAGGAACCGTTCACGAACAGGTTGACGGTCGTGGCGGTGGTCGACGTGGCGTAGGCGGTCGAAGCCGTGCCGGTGGTGGTGATCTGGGTCGAGAGAGCCTGGTTGGCGACCGACTTGGCCTGATCGACCAGCTTCTGGATCGAGGTGATGCCCTGGTTGGCGGCCTGGATCGCCTGCACGCCGTTGGAGATGCCGTCGAGTAGGTTCGACAGATCTCCCGACCGCTGGTCGAGGGACTGCGAGGTGAAGAAGGTGACCGGGTTGTCGAGGGCCGAGGAGACCTTCTTGCCGGTGGCGAGCCGGTTCTGGGTGGTGGCCGTCAGCGACGCCGTGTCCTGCAGGGAGAGCAGGTTCTGGCGGGTGGCAGCGGTGAGCGTGACGCCGGACATGATGACGTATCCATTCTGGTTGAGGCACCTCCGTTTTGGAGGCGAGTGAACATTTGGACACGCCGGCTTTCGACTGTCTTAAAATAATAGACAGCTTTGTTTTCGTGCGGCGCTTCAGTGAAACTCGGTTAATGACTTAACAACGCCGCCGCATCACGGCGTCGGCACACGGTTAGCGGAACGTTAACGCGGCTCTCCTACGACAGGGGCCTGCGAGGGAGGCCGCACCATGCCGCT
>NZ_JAKSXZ010000042.1 GCF_022829465.1 Methylobacterium sp. J-067 | reverse complement strand
GGTGAAGCCGGCCGCCGCCATCTCCGTGGCCCAGGGGGCCAGCGGCCCGACCCGCACCGGCGACGTCGCCTTGGCGGCGAGATCGGGGTTGGTGCGCGCCTGCGTCTGATCGTTCAGCGTCTCGACCGGCGTCGCCGTCTGGGCGCCCGCCGGGGCCGGTGCGAACACGAGGATGGCCGCGAGAAGTAAAGCCCCGGCGCAAGCCTGGGGCTGGGCCTGCCATGTTGCCGACGGCCCGTCGAATAGTGTCCGATGCATTTGAACCACTCAGGAAGCCGATGCGGGCTTCGGGATTCGACGCGCATCATCGCGACGCGTCGAGGCCAGCCACCCACACAATTGCCAAAGGACCCGAGCCGGATGGTTCCCCGTCGTGGAAGGAGAGCGCGAGACCACGCCGTCCGCCGCGAACACACATCTGACTAAGGGCGGAATCATCGCTGCTCCACCCGAACCGCCCGTCGCTCTTTTGCGGATCTCCGGGCTTACGCAAAAGGTGTCATTCGTTAAAAAGCTGCGTCAATAGGGCTTTTAGCGCTCTGAATTAAACTCGGGCGCTGCAGCGCACCCTGCGGCAGATTGGCCACAGCGGGGCCGTTTGAGGGGCTAGATGGCGGCTTAAACGGCCTAGAGATAAATTTTTATTCCCTTAGCGAAAATCGGCTTGACCAGTTTGCCGCACCGCGACTAGGTTTCGCGAGAAGAAAATTATTTGACAGCTTGGCGAATAAAGCGTCAGCTGTGCAAAATTTATGCATCTCCGAGCAATTTCGAGTGCAACACGAGGACGCTAAAATGGATCTGACGCGCCGCAGGCTATTGAGGACCTCATCGATGGCCGCTGCCGCCGTCGCTGCACCGCACCTGTGGTTGCCGACCACCCGCGAGGCCTGGGGCGCGACCCTGAAAAAGGGCGAGCCGATCAAGGTCGGCCTACTGTTCTCCCTCACCGGTCAGCTCGCCGTGCCGGAGGAGGATTCCACCCTCGTGATGCAGTACGCCATCGACGAGATCAACAAGAACGGTGGCATCGCCGGGCATCAGATCCAGCCCGTCATCATCGATGCCAAGTCAGACTTCAATGTCTACTCGGAGAAGGCCAAGGAGCTGATCCTCCGCGAGAAGGTGATCGCGATCTTCGGCTGCTACACCTCGGCGAGCCGGAAGGCGATCCTGCCGGTGGTGATGTCCCAGAACAGCCTGCTCTACTATCCGACCTGCTACGAGGGTGCGGAATGCACCCAGAACACCATCTGCACCGGTCCGCTGGCCAACCAGCACTCCAAGGACCTGATCCCGTACATGGTGAAGAACTTCGGGAAGAAGGTCTTCTTCGTCGGCTCGAACTACGTCTGGCCGAAGGAGTCGAACAAGAACGCCAAGATCTGGCTCCAGAATGCCGGCGGGGAGCTGGTGGGCGAGGAGTACATTCCCCTCGGCAGCTCGGAGTTCGGGCCGGTCCTCGGCAAGATCCGCGACACCAAGCCGAACTTCATCTTCTCCACCGTCGTCGGCGCCTCCGACATCGCCTTCCACAAGCAGTTCAAGCAGGAGGGCTTCAAGGTCGATGCGATGCCGATCGCCTCGCTGACCACCGGCGAGATCGAGACCAAGGCCATGGGCGCGGAATTCGGCGCCGGGCACTTCCTCTCGGCCCCCTACTTCCAGAGCCTCGACAACCCGACGAACCACAAGTTCGTCGAGAGCTTCCTCAAGAGCAAGTACGGCAAAAACGGCAGCACCCATTACAACATGGAGGAGACGTACCTCTCGGCCTACGTCTTCAAGGCCGGGCTCGAGGCCGCGCTGAATAAGACCGGCAACATCGAGGAGGTGACCTCGCGCATGATCCGCGACGTGAGCGGCGGCGTGAAGGTCGATGACAGCATCTCGCCCGAGGGCCTGATCTGGATCGATTCGGACAACTTTAACACATGGCTCAAGCCGAAGATCGGCCAATGTCAGGCGGACGGAAGCTTCAAGATCGTCGCCGAGGCCAAGGAGCAGGTCGCCCCGGACCCCTACTCAATCTACCCGAACCTCGGGAAATGCACCGCCACGGGCCTCGTCGCTCCGGACGGGAAGGCCCGGAAGAACGTGATCTGACGAGGAGCCCATCCCTCATCGCGACGCGTGGCCCACGGGCCTCGCGTGGCTGGCCCCGCCCCGGACCATGGGAGTTCCCTTGCACCTCCTCGATGCCGTCCCCCTCATCAATGCCCTGATCCTGGGCCTCAGCATCGCCAGCATCTGGCTCATCGCGGCCCTGGGCCTGACAATCATCTATGGCACCGTCGGCGTCATCAACATGGCCCACGGCGAGTTCATTATGGTCGGGGCCTACACGTCCTATGCTCTGCAGAGCTCGATCGGGCTGCCCTTCCTGCTCTGCCTGCCGGCGTCCTTCGCCGTCGTTGCCCTGGTCGGCCTCGTGATCGAGCGGGGCTTGATCCGCTACCTCTACAACCGCCCCCTCGATACGCTGCTCGCCACCTGGGGCGTTTCACTGGTGCTGATGCAGGGCGTGCGGCTGATCTTCGGCAGCGACCCGAAATACATCGCCGTCCCGCAGATCTTCCAGGACAACCTCGCCTTCGGCCCGTTCGGCCTGTCGGTGTTCCGCCTCGTGGTCATCGCCATCACCGCAGCCGTGGTCGCGGCAACGGCCTGGCTCTTCTACCGCACGCGCTTCGGCATGCAGGTCCGGGCGGTGATGCAGAACAAGGAGATGGCCGCCTCCTTCGGCATCGATGCCGACCGGGTCTACATGATCACCTTCGCCATCGGCGCGGGGCTGGCCGGGCTTGCCGGCTCCTTGTTCGGGGTGCTCGCCATCGTCCTGCCGACGATGGGCACCGCCTACGTCGTCCAGGCCTTCCTCGTGGTGGTGGTCGGTGGCGGAAGCCTTGTCGGCAGCGTCGCCGCCGCAGGGCTCACCGGTGAGCTGCAATCGGTCTTCGCCCTGTTCTCCAACGACACCTTCGCCCGCTTCCTTCTCTACGTGCTGATCGTGGTGTTCCTCCGCTTCCGCCCCCGCGGTCTCTTCGCCGTGGCCAAGGCGCGGCGCTGACGGGCGCGCTCAGCGAGGATGGACCGCCGAACCCGAGGATACCGGATGACGCGCAACCTCTACCACGACAAGCGAGCCCAGTGGCTGCTCTACGGGGCGGTGTTCCTGGCGCTCGCCGCCGTGCCCCTCTTCGTCTCGGACGGGTTTCTCCTGAACCAGTTCGCGACCTACGGGGTCTACGGGCTGCTCGCTCTGTCGATCAGCCTCGGCTGGGGGTTCGGGGGCATCCTCAACCTCGGCCAGGGCATCGCCTTCGGGCTCGCCGCCTACGGCATGGCCATGACCATGCAGATGCAGTCGCAGGATCCGGACTCGAACCCGATCCCGCCCTTCATGCTCAACAACAGCCTCGACCATCTCCCGGCCTTCTGGGAGCCGTTCTGGAGCACCGGCGGCGGCATCCTGCTCGCGCTCGTCATCCCGACACTGTTCTACGTCGTCTTCGGCAGCCTGATGTTCAGGGCCCGGGTCTCGGGGCCGTTCATCGCCATCATGACGCTTGCCATGCTGAGCGCGTGGTACACCCTGATCCTCGACATGCAGCCCTACACCAACGGCGCCAACGGCCTCTCGCCGCCCTCGCCGCTCACGGTGTTCTCGACCCAGATCGACCCCTATTCTCCGACCGCCTACTGGATCGTCTGCGGGCTCCTAATCCTCGCCACGGCGGGGACGAAGCTGCTGACCCAGAGCAAGTTCGGCCTCGTGGTCCAGGCCTTGCGGGGTGACCCGGAGCGGGTGCGCTTCCTCGGCTACAACGTCGCCGTCTACGAGACCGTGATCTACGCCATCTCCGGCTTCATCGCGGCGCTGGCGGGCTGCGCCTGGGTCATGCTCGTCCAGTACGTCTCCCCCGCGCAGCTCGATACCAACTTCAGCATCACTATGGTCATCTGGGCCGGAATCGGCGGGCGGCTGTCACTGATCGGGTCTATCCTCGGTGCCTTCCTCATCCAGGGCGGCCAGAGCTACCTCGGTGACCAGTTCCTCAATACCTGGCTGCTCCTGCTCGGCGCCTTCTTCATCGTTGTGGTGCGGGTGATGCCGAAGGGCCTCGCCGGCTTGCTGGAACTGGCGCTCGGCGCCCTCGCCCGGCCCCGCCGGGGCGACGGAACCGGGGCCAGGGCCGACGGGGCCGCCCTGCCTGCGGCCGGCGAATAGGAGTGCGGGCGATGGGCGTCCTCGAGATTCACAACCTGCGCAAGAGTTTCAATGGGACGAAGGTCATCAACGACTTCAGCTTCGACCTGACGGAATTGACGCTGAACTGTCTCGTCGGCCCCAACGGCGCGGGCAAGACGACGACCATGGACCTCATCACCGGCCGGCAGAAGCCCGATTCGGGCCGGATCGTCCTGCGGGGCGACGACATCACCGGGCTCGGCGAACATGAGATCGCCCAGCGCGGCATCGGGCGGAAGTTCCAGGTGCCGGCGGTGTTCCGGGATCTGAGCGTGCGTCAGAACTTCGAAGTCGCCTATTCCCGGCAGACCAACCCATTCCGCAACATGGCCGGGCGGCAGCCGCCGGGCTTCGCACCACGCCTCGCAGAGGTCACCGACCTTACGGGCCTCGCGGATCGACTCGGAACGGAAGCGGGCCTGCTGTCCCACGGGGAAACCCAGTGGCTGGAGATCGGCATGGTGCTCATGCAGGATCCGGCCATCATGCTTCTTGATGAGCCGGTGGCGGGCATGACCGAAGCCGAGATCGAGAAGACGGTCGGCATCCTCAACCGGCTCAAGCGCACCAACACCCTCATCGTCGTCGAACACGACATGGGTTTCGTCCGGCAGATCGCCGACGTGGTGACGGTGATGCACATGGGCAGCTTCCTGGCCCAGGGCTCCCTGCGCGAGATCGAGGCCGACGCTCGGGTCCGCGAGGTCTATCTCGGCGAGCCCGAGGTCTGAGGAGAATTCGCGATGCTGCTCGCCCTCGACCGGGTCACCTCGTATTACGGCAAGACGCCGATCCTGAAGGAAGTCGGCTTCGACCTACCCCAGGGGCAATGCCTCTGCGTCCTCGGACGCAATGGGGTCGGCAAGACGACGCTCCTGCGCACGATCATGGGCCTGACCGACCGCGCCTCCGGCGCGATCCGCGTCGAGGGCGAGGCGATCGAGCGTGCCCCGACGCATAAGCGGGCCAAGTACGGCCTGGGCTACATCCCGCAGGGACGGCAGATCCTGCCGCAATTCACCGTCGAGGAAAACATCCTCCTCGGCACCTTCGCCCGCAGCGACGGCGCCCGAGGCGTTCCCGATCTGTGCCTCAGCCTGTTCCCCTATCTAGCGGAAAACCTGCACCGCAAGGCGGGCCTGCTCTCGGGCGGCCAGCAGCAACAGCTCGCAATAGCCCGGGCGCTGGCGACCAACCCGCGCATCCTCCTCCTCGACGAGCCGACCGAGGGCATACAACCCAATATCGTCGCCGAGATCGGGCAGACGCTGCGGCGCCTTAACCGAGAGCTCGGGATCACGCTGATTCTGACGGAGCAGCACATCAAGGTGGCCCGAAAGCTCGGCGACGCGTTCCTCATGATGGAGAATGGCCGGATCGTCGCCCGCGGTCCGATCGGCGAGATGACCGACGAGTTGATTGAACGTCACATGACCATCTGATCGGCGTTTTGTTCAATAATTTTTCTCGAGAAGAAATTAGTGCTTGACGGGCGATCCAAAGTAATAATAATCTTCATTAAGGACGAAGGTCTGAACTACTCTCGAAGAATCGCCGGTCTTCTCCAGCATCGGCGTGTCTGTCGATCTGCACGATCTTCGGATTAGGCAAGGGATCGCAACGAAGCCATCTCAGCAACTCTTGCTTGTCCCGCCGTTCAATCGGATCGAGAAACGACGTCTTGCGGCCGCGACGCGGCGGCCCGGCCACCCAGGAGCACCGAAATGGAGCCGATTCCGAGGAAGGGGACGCCCGAGCGTCAACGCCTGATCGACACGCACAAGGCCTGCATGGACTCGATGAAGGGGGTTGCGGGCAACTCGGTCCTCCAGTGCGGGACGCCTGGGGACACGACAATCATCGGCGGCGGCGTCCATGCCGACCCGGTGCTGAAGCGGGTGTTGCTGCGGATGCGCGGCGAGAGCCCGAAGGGCAAGCTGATCGTCATCTGCACCAAGGTCGACGCCGAGTGGCGGATCGCGCGCCTGTCCGGCATCCGTGGTGTCCCGCCGGAATTCGTAGATGAGATCGTCTACACGGACGAGCAGGAGATCCAGCACGCGGTCTTCCTGATGCGCCTCGAAGAGCTCTCCGACAGCTACGGCTTCCCCGAGGACTTCCACGAGGGCTGGAAGCGCCGGGACGACAACTGGCCGGTCACCTGAGGGCTCGTCCACCCCGAAGGCCGCCCCCCTGACCCGCCCGGCGGGACTGCGCATTGCTCGAGGATTGCCGCATGACGACGATGAGGCTGACCGGCTACGCCGACAAGTTCGGTGTACATCCTGGCGACACGATCAAGTTCTACGTGAATTGCGACGGCCCGGCCGAGTACAAGGTCGAGATCGTTCAGATGATCAACGGTGACACCAACCCGCGCGGGCCCGGATATATCGACCGGCCGGTGGAGGCTGCGGTCAACGGCACCTATGCGGGCCGCAAGCAGGTGATCCACGGGGGATCCTACGGTTACGTCCCCGATGCCCGGCCGTTCAATGTCGAGAGCTTCACGCTCCAATGCTGGATCTGGCCGACAGCGCCGAAGACCCATCCCCGCTACTGGAAGCACGGCGCCCAAGGTCTCGTCACCAAATGGTCGGGCGATTGCGGCTACGGCCTGTTCGTCAACGCCGAAGGGTGCTTGGAACTGCGCATCAACGAGCACCGGATCACCACCGGCGTGCCGATCCGCGACCATGCTTGGCACTTCTGCGCGGCGAGCTTCGATGCAACCACCGGAGACGTGGTGCTCTACCACGAGCCGCAGGTGGTCTACGCCCTTGACCCCGAGATCCCGCCGGTCACGGCCAGCCTCAAGGTCGCGGTGGCGCCCGCCCCCGTTCCGGTCGCCCTCGGCGCCTATGTCGAGGCCTTGGCGCCCAGCGACCCGCTGGCTGCCTCGTCGAAACCCGCCGGCGTGATCTTTGCCGGCAAGTACAATGGCAAGATCGATAGCCCGCGCATCTGCAACCGTGCCCTCTCCCGCGCCGAGATCGAAATGATGAAGGCCGGCGCCCAGCCCGGCCTGACGGAACGGCGCAATTCCGGCCCCACGGGCAAGCTCTCCGAATGCATCGTCGCCGCCTGGAACTTCTCTCAGGGCATCGACACCATTCACGCCAAGGACGAGGGACCCTATCGCTTCGACGCGACCCTAGTGAACTGTCCGAACCGTGGCATGACCGGCTACAACTGGTCCGGGCAGAACTTCGACTGGAAGCACGCGCCGAACGAATATGGCGCCATCAGCTTCCACGACGACGACGTGGACGATGCCCGGTGGGCCTCCGACTTCGCCTGGACCGTGCCGGAAACGGGCGTGAAGAGCCGCTTCTACGCCGCCAAGCTTACCACCGCTGATGGGGCCGAGGATTTCATCCCGTTCTGGGTGGTGCCGCGCATCGGTCAGAAGACGGCCAAGATCGCGGTCATGGTCCCGACGATCAGCTACATGGCCTATGCCAACGAACACGTGGCCTGCAACGCGGGTGGCGCGGAACTGTTCATCTACCGCGTGCCGATCATGCAGCAGCAGAACATGTTCCTCTCCGAGCACCGGGAATACGGCGGCTCGATCTACGACACCCATACCGACGGCACGGGCATCTCGATCTCGTCCCGCCTCCGCCCGATCCTCTCGATCCGGCCGAAATACGATCACTTCCTCGCCCAGGCGCCGTGGCAATACCCGGCCGATCTCCACCTGATCTACTGGCTGGAGACGATGGGCTACGAGTACGACGTCTTCACTGACGAAGACATCACCTACGACGGGCTGGCGCGGATCGAGAATTACAACGTCATCATCACCGGCTCGCATCCCGAGCACAATTCCGGCCCGCAACTCGACGCCCTGCACAACTACACCCAGCGTGGCGGACGCCTGATGTATATGGGCGCGGACGCGTGGTACTGGGTGCATTCCTTCCACCCGGCCTACGAGGACAAGGGCCGGGGCGTCGTAACCGAGATGCGCCGCTGCGAATCTGGCATCCGCACGTGGCGGGCCGATCCCGGCGAATACTACCACCAGGGTACGGGCGAACTCGGCGGGATGTGGCGTTTCCGTGGGCGCTACCTCCATTCGGTGGCCGGCGTCGGGATGTCGTCGGAGGGGTTCGACGTGTCGAGCTACTTCTCGCGCACCCCCGACAGCCTCGACCCCCGCGTCGCCTGGGCCTTCGAGGGCATCGGCTACGACGAGAAGCTCGGCAATTTCGGCCTCGTCGGCGGTGGCGCTGCGGGCCTCGAACTCGACATCGTCGACACGATGCTCGGATCGCCGCCGCACACATTGGCTGTCGCCACCTCGGCCGGGCGGCACACGGAGGCCTACCTCCTCGTCATGGAGGATTTCGGCTTCAATCAGCAGGGCCTCGACGGGACGACCCATCCGCGCGTGCGCGGCGATATCGCCTTCCACGAGACCCCTAACGGCGGTGCCTGCTTCGCCTTCTCCTCGATCGCGTTCTGCGGCTCCCTGCCGTGGAACAACTGCGACAACAACATCTCGCGGCTCGTGAAGAACGTGCTCGACCGCTTCGCGATGGACGGCCCCCTGCCCGCCCCGCCCGCCGAGGCGATCAAGCATCGCGGCCGGGCCGATTACGACCCAACCCCGATAGAGCACCGCAGCCGCAAGGAGCGGGGCGAGCCCCTGCCGGCCTGAGCGTCTCCGCTCCCGATCTCCACCCCATTCCCCTGGGGCGGAGTGCGGACGGGAGGCGTGCCGCCAAAGCTCGCCTCCCGTCCAAACCTCACCCGCGCCCTCGGTCGACGTCTCCCACAAGGACCGCGCGATGACCCAGACGTCCGCGCCCGCCGCCCTCTCCCTTCCGTCCGCCGGCTATGTCGCCGACCGGCCCGATCTCGGCCATGCCGCCGAAGGGTGGGACCTTGCCGATCCGGCCTTCTACGCCGTAGATCCCGACACGCCCTGCCTGCTTCCGGCCCTCGCCTACAGGTCGCTCGCCTTCGCGGATCTGGAGGATGATGCGGTCTGGACACGGGGCTGGATCGCCGTCGGCTTCCCGGCCGACATCCCCGGACCCGGCGACCTGCTGCCGTTCAGCGCCGGGCACCACGGCATCCATGTCCAGCGCGAGCCGGACGGGACGGTAGTCGGGCGGTTCAACAAGGCACAGCACGGCGGATGCCGGGCGGTGCCGCTCCAATGCCGAACGGGTACGCAGACCCGGTGCTCGTTCACGGCCTGCGGCTATAGCCGCGACGGCGATTCCCTACAGGCTGGGCCGGACGGACAACCGACGCCCGCCATGCACCAGTATCTCGGCCTGCGGCCCGAGCGGCTCCTGCCGGTTGCTGTCGCGGAGGCGGGTCCTGTGATCCTGGCGCGGCTCGATCCCGCGCCGGACGGCCCGGAACCGCTGCCTGCCGTCTTGGGGGACGCAACGCCGACGTTCCACCGCATCGAGATCGACGCGAACTGGAAACTTGTGCTGGCGTCCCTCGCCCGTTGCGGCCCGACCGGCGCACCGTCAATCGCCGTCGAGACCCACTTTCCGAACCTCGTCCTGCTTTCCGAAACGGGTCAGGGCTGCGCCATCATCCTCCAACCCACCGCCCTCGCCCGCACCCTGTGCCGGATTGCGATCATGACGGACGGGGGCAAACCGGCCGCTACGGAGCGATGGCTCGGCGAGATCGACAGCCGGCTCGCAGGCGTCGCAGCTTTTCAGGAAGGCCTGTCCCGCCCCGATGGGGGACTGGTGCGGCCACCCGCCGATGCGGCGGCACTCTGGGTCCAGGGTGAACTCGCCACCCGCATCCTATCCCGGTCCGTGGCCGCAGCGGCCGGACCACTCTACGCCACGAGGCTCTGAGGAGACACGCAATGCCCGTCATGGCCATCACCGATTGCCCGGCAGGCGACGGATTCGCCGCTGCCCTCGATGCCTTCTGCGAGGGCGCCTACGCGCAGGCCCGTGGGTTGCTCGAACCCCTTGCCAATGGGGGGCATGCGGAGGCGCAGGCATGGCTTGGCGCTCTTCATGCCAACGGTCTCGGCGTCCCGGCCTCGCCGGGCACGGCCTTCGCGTGGTACCGGCGCGCGGCCGAGCAGGGGCATCTCGCAGCGGCCACCAATGTCGGTGCCATGCTGGCGATGGGCCAGGGCGTCGCCCGTGACAGGGGCGCGGCTCTCATCTGGCTCGAACGGGCCGCCGAGGGCGGCGATACCATGGCCTGCTACAACCTCGCGACGCTGCTCGCGAAGGGCGACGGGATCGCGCCCGATCCGGCACGGGCGGCGGCCTTGTACCGCCGGGCCGCCGAAACCGGACATTACCCCTCCCAGGCCCGCCTCGGACACCTCTACGCCCACGGCATCGGCGTCGCGCAGGACCGGGTCGAGGGCTTTGCGTGGCTGACGCTGGCGGCCCGGCACGGCGTCGGAACGGCGCTGACGGCCCTCGAGGCGGTGATTAGGGAAATGTCTGCCGAGGAGAAGCGGCGCGGCACGACACGCGCCCAGAGCCTTCAGGGTGGCGGATCGGCCCAGGCGATGGGACCAAGCCGGCTCAATCCGATCCCGGCCTGATCGCAATCCTGGAAATCCCGCCGATGGCCGACAGCATCCAGCAGATCAAATTCGCCTTCGCGAGCTACGTGAAGGAGTTCGGTGCCGACTTCCGCGAATGGTCGGTCGGCACCGCAGACGATGCGTGCCGGGCCCTCTTCGAGGACAACTCCGTGAACGAGACGTCCGACCCGTGGCTGTGGAAGCCGGCCCTGAGCCCGGCGGCCGCAGGAATGATTCAGGCCTTCCTCGAACGGCACGGAGCGGCCCCGGCGCGGACACCCGCTCCCGGGCCCGAGGTCTTCCTGTTCCGGCGCATTCGTGAGGAAACCTGAGGGGCTGGCCTATTTCCGCCGCCGGCCGGGCACCGTGCCGGCCAGGGCCGTGAAGGCCACTGCGAAGGCGGCCTGAAGCCCCGCCGAGAGCCGGCCCCCATCGGGGGCGAGAAGGCGCAGGCCGAGTCCCGCCCCGTTGGGGAGGGGGCTCATCCCGCCCAGGCAGCCGGCCTCGTCGGCAGCGGCTTGAAGGCGGCCGGTCTCCGGCAGGATCCCCTCCGCTGCCAGAACGAGCATCGACCCGTAGGCGCGGTACGTGCCGAGCGGCGAGGACCGGGCAGCCCAGTCCGCGCCGTCGATCTGCCCACGCTCGGCCACGCGCAGCCGCCCGCCCGCATCCGCGATGGTCAGCGCAATGTCGAGTTGCGCGAAGGGACGCCCCTCCCCGCGCGGATCGTGATGGGCGATGCCCTCCGTGACGATGGCCCTCGCCCCCTCGGCGAGGGTGACATGGGTGTCGAGGCCCAGGGCCGCGCCCGGAAACAGAATGAGCGGATCCGGGTCCAGGGCGAGGAAGGCGCCCGGCCCGATTTCCAGACGCGTCGCCTGCCGGGCGGGAGCGCTCCCAGTGTTGTGCACCACCGTCGCCGACTGGGTCGTCACATGGACCCGCGCCCCTGCCCGTACGTCGACGGAGAGCCCGAGCCGGTCGCCCCGGTACAGGCCACCGGAGGCCGATTGTAGATAGAGCGTCGCGAGGTCCGGCGCGTCCGGCTGGAGCCGGAATGCGCGGGTGATGTGGAACGGGTAGGGCACCTCCTGGCGACCAAGCACCGTCGTCCCCCCTCCCCTGGCGAAGGTCAGGCGGGCCTCGACGTGGCGGCTGCTCGGGGGCTGCACGGGGCGCACGGGATCGGCCATGGTGAGATCCGGCCCCGGCGCGCTGACGTCGTCGTAGGTCATCGTGCGCGTTCCCTCGCGGCGGGGGATGGCCGCATCAGGGCGCGAACAGGACGGCGCGGGCAATGGCGTCGGCAACGGCCTCGACACCATCGCCGCGCCGCGCATTGGTCTCGATTACCGGCTTATCGCCGCGCACGGCCCTGGCCTCGGCGAGCATGGCCGGCAGGTCGATGCCGACATGGGGGGCAAGATCGGTCTTGTTGACGACGAGGAGGTCGCAACGCAGCACCCCTGGCCCGCGCTTCCTCGGGATGTCGTCGCCGCCGGCAACGTCGATCACGAAAATCCACCAATCCACAAGGTCGAGGGAGAAGGTCGAGGCGAGGTTATCGCCCCCCGATTCGAAGATCAGTAATTCGAGGCCGGGGAAGCGCGCCTCCAGGGCGTCGCCCGCCGCGATGTTGAGGGTTGGGTCCTCGCGGATCACCGTATGCGGACAGGCGCCGGCCTCGACGGCTGAGACCCGGGCTGGGTCAATCAGACCGGAGCGGCGCAGGCGCTCGGCGTCCTCCTTGGTGACGAGGTCGTTCGTGACGACGGCGAGGTCGATCCCCCGGCCGGCGAGGACCGGGATAAGGCGCTCGATAAGCGCCGTCTTGCCCGAGCCGACCGGGCCACCGATCCCGATCCGGGCGGCGTTCGCAGGCCGGATCCCAGGCTCGGGCTCGGAGTGAAGGGTCAATCTCATGGCGATCCCCTCAGCGAAGCATGTAGCGTTGGGCGAGCGGCAGCGTCCGCGCCGGCTCGCAGGTGGCGAGTTGCCCGTCTACGAACACGTCGAAAGTCTGGGGATCGACCCGGATCTCCGGGCAAACGTCGTTCCAGAGCATATCCGTCTTGGTGAGCCTGCGTGTTCCCTTTGCGGGCAGCAGGGCCTTGCGCAGGCCGAGTTGCCCGCCGAGTTCCGCGTCGATCGCCAACGGATGGACGAAGCAGGCCGACAGGCCTTGTTTGGCGAGGCCGAACGCCCCCCATTGCGGGCGCATCAGCATCGGCTCGCAGGTCATGAGGGAGGCGGCGGAATCGCCCATGGCACCCCAGGCGATGAAGCCGCCCTTGATCACGAGTTCCGGCTTGATGCCGAAGAAGGCCGGGCGCCACACCACGATGTCGGCCATCTTGCCCGGCTCCAGGGAGCCGATATGCGCGTCGATGCCGAAGGTGCGGGCGGCGTTGATCGTGTACTTGGCGATGTAGCGCTTGATCCGGGCATTGTCCCCGAAACCCGGCTTCTCCTCCGGCAGGGGGCCGCGCTGGTCCTTCATCTTGGAGGCGAGCTGCCATGTCCGGCAGATCACCTCGTGGATGCGGCCCATGCCCTGGCTGTCGGAGCCAAGCATGGAGATCGCGCCGATGTCGTGCAGCACGTCCTCGGCGGCGATGGTCTGGGCGCGGATGCGGCTCTCGGCGAAGGCGACGTCCTCCGGCAGGGCCGGATTCAGGTGATGGCACACCATCGTCATGTCGAGGTGTTCGTCGAAGGTGTTGACCGTATAAGGGTTGGTCGGGTTCGTGGACGAGGGCAGGCAATGGGGCAGGCCCGCCACCCGGATGATGTCCGGCGCGTGGCCGCCCCCGGCCCCCTCCGTGTGGTACATGTGGATCGTCCGGCCGCCGATCGCCGCCAGCGTGTCCTCCACGAAGCCCGACTCATTGAGCGTGTCGGTGTGAAGCTGAACTTGGAAGTCGTGTTCGTCGGCGAAGGCGAGGCAGGAATCGATCGCCGCCGGCATGGCCCCCCAATCCTCGTGGATCTTGAGCCCTAGGACGCCGGTTTCCAGCTGCTCCTTCAGGGCCGCAGGGCGGTGGGTGTTGCCCCGCCCGAGGAATCCGAAATTGACCGGCCACGCTTCTGCCGCCTGGAGCATCTTGCCGGTGTTGAACGGCCCCCCGGAATCGATGCCGACGGTGATCGGCCCCAGCGAGCCCCCGAGCAGGGTGGTGACGCCGGAGGCGATGGCGTGGTCCGGCAGGGCGGCCGAGTCGAAATGCACGTGCACGTCGATGGCGCCGGGGGTGGCGATCAGGCCCTCGCAATCGCGCACCGTCGTACCCGCCGAGACGATGAGGCGGGGATCGACCCCGTCCATGATGGCGGGATTGCCGGCCTTGCCGAGCGCCACGATCCGCCCGTTCTTTATGCCGAGGTCGCCCTTCACAATGCCGATGACGGGATCGATGACGAGGACGTTGCACAGGAGGAAGTCGAGGGCGCCCTGGACCGCCGTGACGCCCGCCGCCATGCCGATGCCGTCCCGCAGGGTCTTGCCGCCGCCGTGCAGGCACTCGTCGCCGTAGATCGCGTGGTCGTGCTCGACGACGGCGATCAGGGACGTATCGGCGAGCCGCACGCCGTCGCCGGTGGTCGGGCCGTAGAGGGCGGCGTAGTCGCGGCGGGGAATCGTGACCATCGTATCCTCCTCACGCGCCCTTGAAGCCCCGGGCCTTCGCCCGTGACAGGGCCGCCGCCCGCGCCGCGTCGTCGGGCAGAGTGCCCCGGGTCAGGTTGTTGAGGCCGCTGAGGTCCCGCTCGCCGCCGAAGCCCACGAGCGGCACGCGCTTACGCTGGCCGGGCTCGAACCGCACGGCGGTGCCGGCGGGGATGTCGAGGCGATATCCGAGGGCCCGTTCCCGGTCGAAATCGAGGGCGCGGTTCACCTCGAAGAAGTGGTAGTGCGAGCCGATCTGGACCGGCCGGTCGCCGGTATTGACCACCTCGATCTCGAGCCGGGGGCGCCCAGCCGCTAGCTCGATCGTGCCCTCGGCCGGAAGGATCTCGCCGGGCCGGAGCGTATCCGCCTCCGCGCCCTCGGCGGGGCGGATCGGTTCGTGGACGGTGACGAGCTTCGTGCCATCGGGAAACATGCCCTCGACCTGGAGGATGTGCATCATCGCCGCGACACCGGGCATCACGTCGTCGGTCGATAGCAGGGTTGAGCCCCAACCGATCAGGTCGGCGACGCTGCGCCCGTCGCGAGCGCCCTCCAGGATCTCGTCGGTGATGATCGCCACCGCTTCCGGGTAATTCAGCTTCAGGCCGCGTGCCCGGCGTTTGCGCGCGAGTTCGGCCGTCGTGAAGATGGTCAGCCGTTCGAGTTCCGTCGGCGTGAGCAGCATCGGGCTTTCCTAGTTCGCGAACAGCCGCAGCTCGGCGCGGGCGTGGCGCATGGCGGCGATCTCGATGAGGGGAGCGAAGGCCGTGAAATCCGGCGTGTCCGGGATGGGCGCGGCGGCGCATTCCGCCACCACCGGCAGCAGGGCCGCGACGATGGCCTGCGCCTCGATGGCCCCGATCCGCCCGAGCCGGACGGCGGCGGCGACGAGGCCGGCGACCGTCTGGTAGCCCGCGATCTCGAGGCAGGCGGCCTCCTCCAGGCCGAGAGCGCGCCACAGGGCTCCCTGCACCACGCTCAAATGGCCGAGGAGCCTCCCATCGCTGATGGCTGCCCGGAGGGGGCCCGCTCCGGGTGTCCCGAGGCGGAGATGGGCCGCCAGGAGGGCACCGCCGTTTCTGCGGCTGCCGAGACGCATCGGCTCGGCGGGGGTCGCGGCCTCAAGGGCCGCGTCGATCCGGGCAAGGACGGCGAGGTCGTCACCGGCCCGGTGCGCATGGGCGAGCGCCACGCGCTCGCTCCCGGCCCAGCGATACCGCACCACCGCCTCCGCCGCGTGCCTGAGACTTGGCGCGTCGAGGCCGGAAGCGAGAGCCGCCAGCCCCTCGACCCCGTTCGAGAAGGCGAAGGCACCGCTGGGGAAGGCCGTATCGGCATGCTGGAGGGCGAGGAGCCGACCGGTCGTCACCGGGCAGGCTCCGGGTGATGATGGTGATTGTGATGGTGGGCGTGGCCGTGGACGGCCCCGCCCCCGGCGCCTTGCGTGACCTCCCATGCGAGCCGGTCCCCGGTCGCCAACTCGCCGAGGCGGGCCAGATAGTCCGTGACCGGCCCGTCGAGGGCGACGAGGAGCGATCCCGTCTCGAAGCGCACCCGCCAGTGCAGGTTGCCCGCGTGATAGCCGAGTTCCAGCGCATCGGCCGCATCGCGGGCGGTGAGGCGCAGCCAATCCTGGGCGCCGACCCGCACGACGAGGGCGTGGCCCGGTTCCAGCAGCAGAACCGCGCCGTCGAACAGGGTCTGGTCGCGGGGAAGCGCCAGGGCGACCTCATCGCCGCCCTCCGTCGTCGCCCGCAGCCGGCGACGAGCAATGTCGGCGCTCGCGACCGTCAGCACGTCGACGGCGCGGTGATGGTCGAGATGGTGCAGCTGCGCCGCGATGGCCGCATCCGTTCGGCTGCCGACGATGTGATCGATGACGCGCATGGCCGAACCCGAAACCCCTATGGATGGCGTGACGAAAGCCTCAGCAATCGAGGGTCGTGTCGCGCTCCCACTGCGTGAGGTGGCGGCAATAATCGTTCCACTCCTCGTGCTTGAGCTTCACGTAACTCGGCACGAAGGCGCCCAGCGCCTCGTTGAGGGGGCCGCTGGCCTCGAGGGCCCGCAGGGCGTCGAGCATGTTCAGGGGCAGGCGCTTCACGCCCTGCACCGTGTGGCCTTCGGTGTACATGTTGATGTCGAGGCGCGGGCCCGGATCCCGGGCGTTGCGCAGGCCGTCGAGCCCGGCGGCCAGCAGGGCAGCCTGGAGCAGGTAGGGGTTGGCGGCCCCGTCGGCGAGGCGGAACTCGAACCGCCCGTGACCGGGCACCCGGATCATGTGGGTGCGGTTGTTGCCGGTATAGGTGACGGTGTTCGGCGCCCAGGTCGCCCCGGAGACAGTGCGGGGGGCATTGATGCGCTTGTAGGAATTCACAGTGGGGTTGGTGAGGGCGGCCAGGGCGTCGGCCGAGTAAATCATCCCGCCGATGAAGTGGTAGCCCTCCCGCGAGAGGCCAATGGCGTCCTCGGGATCCTCGAAGACGTTCCGGCCGTCTCGCCACAGGGAGATATGGGCGTGGCAGCCCGAGCCCGTGAGCCCGGGGAACGGCTTGGGCATGAAGGTCGCCCGCAGCCCGTGCTTTTCGGCGACGGAGCGGGCCATGTACTTGAAGAAGGCATGCCGGTCAGCCGTCACAAGGGCGTCGGCGTAGTCCCAGTTCATCTCGAACTGGCCGTTCGCGTCCTCGTGGTCGTTCTGGTACGGGTTCCAGCCGAGACCCTGCATCGCGTCGCAGATTTCGGCGATCACGTCGTAGCGCCGCATCAGGGCCGACTGGTCGTAGCACGGCTTGGCCTGCCGGTCGGCCGCGTCGGCGGGGGCGCTGCCGTCGGGGGAGATCAGGAAGAATTCGCACTCGACGCCGGACTTCATCTGAAGACCGTCCTCGGCCGCCTCCGCTATGAGGCGCTTGAGCAGGTTGCGCGGTCCCTGCGCGACGGCGCGCCCCTCCATCACGAGGTCGGCCGGAAGCCAGCCGACCTCAGGCTTCCAGGGAAGCTGGATCAGCCCGTGGGGGTCAGGCACCGCCAGCATGTCGGGGTCGGCCGGGCTCATGTCGAGCCACGTGGCGAAGCCGGCGAAACCCGCGCCGTTGCGGCATGCGGAATTGATGGCGCCCGCCGGCACAAGCTTGGCACGCTGGGTACCGAACAGGTCGGTGTAGGAGATCAGGAAGTAGCGGATGCCGCGCTCACGGGCGACGACCTCGAGGTCAACCGGCATCTCGCACGCTCCTGGATAGGGCTGCCCCGCGCGCGGCGGTGGCCCAGAGGACAATGGGCGGCCGGGAGGCGCAGGCCTGCGATCTCGGCGAGCGTCGCCGAGGGGCGGCCTGTCGGACCCGGGATGAGCCTGCCCGTTCACCGCGCCGTTCGAACGCGGCGGGCGGGACCCTTTCTTGCGCCTCGCATGTTCCACGCCGACCGGGCGCGGAACGCTCCGGCGCTCAGAACCCCGTCTTGCCGGGGATCCAATCGGTACCGGCGAGCGGCACGCCCGCCATCGCCGCCGCCTCGATGGTGAGCGCGACGAGATCCTCGGGTTCGAGGTTGTGCAGGTGGCTCTTGCCGCAGGCGCGGGCGATGGTCTGGGCTTCCAGGGTCATCACCGAGAGGTAGTTGGCGAGCCGCCGGCCAGCGCGCTCGGGGTCGAGGCGCTTCATAAGCTCGGGGTTCTGGGTGGTGATGCCGGCGGGGTCGTTGCCCTCGTGCCAGTCATCGTAAGCGCCGGCGGTGGTGCCCAGAGCCTCGTATTCCGCTTCGTAGGCAGGATCGTTGTCGCCGAGGGCGATCAGGGCGGCGGTGCCGATGGCGACCGCGTCGGCACCGAGAGCCAGGGCCTTGGCCATGTCGGCGCCCGAGCGGATGCCCCCCGAGACGACGAGTTGCACTTTCCGGTGCAGGCCGAGATCCTGCAGCGCTTGGACCGCCGGTCGGATGGCGGCCAGGATCGGGATACCGACATTCTCGATGAACACGTCCTGCGTGGCTGCTGTGCCGCCCTGCATCCCGTCGAGCACCACCACGTCCGCGCCGGATTTCGCGGCGAGCGCGGTGTCGTAATAGGGCCGCGAGGCGCCGACCTTGACGTAGATCGGCTTCTCCCAATCGGTGATCTCGCGCAATTCGCCAAGCTTGATCTCCAGATCATCCGGGCCGGTCCAGTCGGGATGGCGGCAGGCCGAGCGCTGGTCGATCCCAGGCGGCAGGCAGCGCATGCCGGCCACCCGCTCGGTGATCTTCTGGCCGAGCAGCATCCCGCCGCCGCCGGGCTTGGCCCCCTGGCCGATCACCACCTCGATGGCGTCGGCCCGGCGCAGGTCGTCCGGGTTCATGCCGTAGCGGGAAGGCAGGTACTGGTAAACGAGGGTCTGCGAATGGCCGCGCTCCTCGTCGGTCATGCCGCCGTCGCCCGTGGTGGTGGAGGTGCCGGCGAGGCTGGCGCCCCGGCCCAGGGCCTCCTTGGCGTTGGCCGAAAGAGAGCCGAAGCTCATCCCGGCGATCGTCACGGGTGTCTTGAGCCGGATCGGCTTCGAAGCGAAACGGCTGCCCAGGATCACCTCAGTGTCGCAACGTTCCCGGTAGCCCTCCAGCGGATAGCGGCTCACCGAGGCGCCGAGGAACAGGAGATCGTCGAAATGCGGGAGCGCACGCTTCGCTCCAGCGCCGCGGATATCGTAGATGCCCGTGGCCGCCGCGCGGCGGATTTCCGACATCACGTCGGGGGTGAAGGTCGCCGAGAACCGGGGCCGTGTACGGGGCGTCGCCATCAGTAGGCTCCGGCGTTGTCGACATGGAAGTGGTAGAGTTGGCGGGCGGAGCCGTAGCGGCGGAACTCGGCTGGATCGACCTCGCCGGCCAGCCCTGCTGCTTCCAGCTTGGCGTAAACCTGCGCCCTATGCTCGTCCCGCATCGGCTTCTCGATGCAGTCGGCGCCCAAGCTCTTCACGGTGCCGCGGATGTAGAGCCGGGCCTCGTAGAGGGAATCGCCCAGGGCCTCCCCGGCATCGCCGAGGACCGTCAGGGTTCCCGCCTGGGCCATGAAGGCCGAGAGATGCCCGATTGAGCCGCGCACCACGATGTCGATGCCCTTCATCGAGATGCCGCAGCGGGAGCCCGCATTGCCGTAGATGGCGAGCAGGCCCCCATGGGCGGTCGCCCCGGCCGACTGGCTCGCGTCCCCGTGGACATGGACCGCCCCGGACATCATGTTCTCGGCAACGCCGACCCCGGCGCTGCCGTGGACGATCACCGTCGCCTGCTTGTTCATGCCGCCGCAATAGTAACCGGCATTGCCCCCGATCTCGACGGTAACAGGAGCATCGAGCCCCACCGCGATCGAGTGGCGCCCATCCGGGTTGGCGACGCGCCACAGGGTCTCGTTGGTATCCGTCCGCAGGGCATGCAGCGCGCGGTTGAGTTCGCGTAGGGGCCGCTCGTGCAAGTCGAAGGCAGGCATCAGTGGCGCTCCCAGGCGTAGACCTTGGCAGGCTCGGGCTCGAAGACCCGCGCCGCGTCGATGCCGGGGAGGCCGACCAGTACCCGGTATTCCGAGCCAAAGGCGACGTAGTCGTCCGTCTCGGCCATCACGGCGGGTTTGCAGGCGATCGGATCGCGCAGAACGGCAAAGCCCGTCCGCGTGCCCACCACGAAGGTGTAGAAGCCATCGAGGTCCGACAGACCCGCTTCCAGGGCCTCGGCGAGGCTCGCGCCCTCGCGCATACGCCAGGTGAGGTAGCCGGCCGCCACCTCCGTGTCGTTGCGGGTCGCGAAGCGCAGACCTTCCCGCTCCAGGCGGCGGCGCAGATCGTTGGGGTTCGAGAGCGAGCCGTTATGGACGAGGCACTCGTCGGCGCCCGTCGAGAACGGGTGGGCGCCGTTGGTCGTCACGGCGCTCTCCGTCGCCATGCGGGTGTGGCCGATCCCATGAGTCCCCGCCATGCCAGCGAGATCGAAGCGTGCCGCCACGCTCGCCGGGAGCCCGGTCTCCTTGAAGATCTCCATGCGCCGTCCGAACCCGACGAGGTCGATCTCCGGACGGTGGTGGGCGAGCCAAGCCTTGGCCTCGTCCATCCGCGCGGGGTCGATGACGAGGACCGCATGGGTATCGCGCATGACCGTCTGCGTCTCCCCGCCCAGATGAGCCGAGAGGGCCTGCACGGCTTCCCGGAGCATCTCCGAGTCGGCTCCGCGCAGGGTGAGCTTCACCCCCACCGTGTCCGGCCCGTAGACGGCGAAGCCCGCGCTGTCGGGCCCGCGCTCGGTCATCGTCGCGAGCATGCCGGATAGCAGCGTGCCGAGCGCCGGCTCCAGCTCCGGATTCTTCAGGAACAACCCGACGATGCCGCACATCGCGACGACTCCGCTCCCACGACCAACCCAGCGAGGTGGTCGCACGAGTCCGCCGCCGCGTCAACCTTTGAGAACAAATTTTTCTCTACAAGAAACCGATCCGGAGGCGGGGTCCGGCTCACGCCCGCTGATAGACGATGATCGACAGGTAGGTCATTGGCGTCTCGACGAGGACGGCGGGGCCGTGCAGGCCCTCGGAGTCGAACAGCAGCGCATCACCGGGCTTAAGCGGATAATCGTATCCGGAATGCCGATACACAACTTCGCCGGTCAGCATGTAGATGAATTCGACGCCCGCGTGCCGGAACCCGGTATAGGCCTCGGCATCCGATTGCAGGGTGATCAAATAGGGCTCGACGACGAGTTCCCCGCCGAGCGCCGCGCCGAGCAATTCGTAGATGTGGCCGACCTTGGTGCCGCGCCGCTCAATGACGACGCCCTGGCCTGCCCGCACATAGGAGCAGTCGCGTTTCTCCTCGAAGGCGGTGAACATCGCGGTGATGGGCACGTTCAGGGCGAGCGCGATAGCGTTGATGGTAGAGAGCGAGGGCGAGATCTGCCCGTTCTCGATCTTCGAGACCATGCCAGGGGAGATGCCGGCGGCACTCGCCAAATCGGACACGGACAGGTCGCGCTCGCGCCGCATCTGCCGGATCTGGTGGCCGAGGGCCCGTTCGAGGGTGCGGGCGTTCTCGGCCGGCGCGTTCGAGGCGGTCTTGAGGTCGCTGATCACATCCCCCCGCGCAGCGGGCCCGTTCCTGCGCCGAAGGTGCCCTGGCCCGTGCCGATGCGCAAGCTTTGCCTTGCAGGATCCGCGCCGGCGTCACCGCCTTCCTTTCCGCCCTCAGACGCCAGTCAGTGGCACGATCTTCGACCCGTCCGAGAAACGGGAGAGGCGGAAGGCCAACGGATCGACGACCGGGCTCGCGCCGGTGACGAGGTCGGCGGTCAGGCGTCCGGCGCCGGGACCGAGGCCGAAGCCGTGACCCGAGAAGCCCGTGGCCACGACGAGGCCCGGGCGGCCCGCGACGGGGGAGATGACGGGCACGGCATCCGGCGTCACGTCGATCAGGCCCGCCCATCGCTGCGCGACCCGGGCAGCCCTGAATACGGGAAAGGCTTCCGAGAGCCTCGCCATGGCCTGGTCCGTCATGGCGACGCTCGGCTCCGGATCGAGGATCCGCGTCCGCTCGAAGGGCGAGGGCTGCCCCGGCTTCGGCGGGCGCATGTCGCGCCATTCCTGAAGGAAGCGCGCGCCTACCCGGGGCTTCAGGCTCGCCCATTCCATCCGCAGCGCCGGGAGGAACTTCGGGAGGAAGCGGAAGCTGTCCGGGGTGAGGTCGTAGACGTTCGAGGCGAGCGTCGAGACGGTGTAGCCCCCATCGGCGCGCTTGCGGACGGAGAAGCCGGGGCCGCGCACGGTCGTCTCTGGGCCGCCGTCCAGGGGCTCGGTGCGCAGGACCGAGTTGAGCACCTTCAACTGTGGCAGGCTCACCCCGACGCCCCGCAGCAGCAGCCGCGACCACGCCCCCCCGGCGACCACCACGGCGTCGGCGGCGATCGTCCCGCGCTCGGTCGTCACGCCGGTCACCCGGCCGCCGGTCGTCTCGATGGCGCGCACCGCGCAGCCCGTGAGGATGACCGCGCCCCTGGCCTGGGCCGCCCGCGCGATGGCGGGCGCCGCCTTCTGCGGCTCCGCCCGCCCGTCGGTGGGTGAGTAGAGCGCGCCGTCGAAATCGAGGTGCATGTCGGGCACCAGCTCGCGGACGCGGTCGTTCCCGATCAGCGAGACCCGGTGCTGGGTGTTCTCGATGTAGCGCAGCCAGTCGAGGTTCTGCCTGCGGAAGGCGGGGGAGTGCAGGGGCACCAGGATCCCGCATTGCCGGTAGCCGACATCCGCGCCGATGCGCTCGGCGAGGCCCTCCCAGAGGCGGATCGAGGCCGCCATCAAGTCGATCTCCCGGGGATCGCGGCGGGAGAGCCGCACCCAGCCCCAGTTCCGGCTCGACTGCTCCCCCGCGATCACCCCCTTCTCGCACAGCACCACGGAGTGACCGCGCTCCGCGAGTTCCAGCGCCGTCGCCGTACCAACGATGCCGCCCCCGACGATCACCACGTCGGCGCGCGTGGGTTGCCGCGGGGAGGAGGAAACGGGATCGACGACGGGACCGGGCATGACGGATCCTCCAGGGGGCGACGCGCCCCAGCCCGCGAGGGCGAACCGCCAGGATCGCAGCAATCGAAGTCTTGCACCCGCACAGGGAAGACGATTTCTCTGTGGAATGAGACGGATCAGCCCAGCGAACGGAGGAGCGGCGGCTCCCACCGCACCCCCCGTTGCCTCCCCTTCGGGCCGGGCCGACGAGAACCGATCCCAGGAGATCGGCTTCATTCTCGTGCCCGGCTTCGCGCTGATGTCGTTCGCCTCAGCGACCGAACCGTTCCGCGCGGCCAACCGGCTGGCTGGTCGCGCGCTCTACACCCTGCGCTTCTTTGGGGAGGGGCCATCCGGCTCCGTGGCCTCCTCGTCCGGGGCCGCCATGCCCGTCGAAGCCCTGCCGGGGGGCCGCAACGACCTCCATACGGTCTTCGTATGCGCCGGCGGCACGGTCAGCGACTGGTCCCGCCCGGCGATCCATGCCTGCCTGCGCCGCCTCGCCCGCCAAGGAACACGCATCGGCGGCATCTCGGGTGGACCGTACATCCTCGCGGAAGCGGGCCTCCTCGACGGGCGCGACTTCACCGTGCACTGGGAGCACGATGCGGCCCTCCGGGAGGCATTTCCCCACCTCCACCCGCGCCTCGCCCGTTTCGTCGTTGCCCAGGACCGCGTCACCTGCGGCGGCGGCATCGCGCCAATCGACATGGCCTACGCCCTCATCGCGGAGAGGATGGGACCGGGCTTCGCCCGTCGGGTCTCGGACTGGTTCCTGCACACGGCGGTCGGCGCGCCCGAGGATCCGCAGCGAGCCCCCCTGACCGAGCGTTACGGGATTCATCACCCCGCCCTCGTCGCCGCCCTGGATGCGATGGAGAAGGCGCTCGAAATCCCCCTCGGCCGCCGCACCCTCGCCGTCCTCGCGGGCGTCAGCGAACGCCAGCTCGACCGCCTCTTCCAGGACAAGCTCGGCCGGACGCTTCTCGACCAGTACCGGGCCATCCGCCTCGACCACGCCCGGCGGCTCCTTCACCAGAGTCCTCTGTCGATAGGCGCCGTCGCGGCCCTATCGGGGTTTCCGGACGCCACGCACTTCGCCCGGTGCTACCGGAGGCGGTTCGGCCATACGCCGTCGTCGGAGCGTCCCCTGAGTTTCTCAGCGCCGCCCCCTGTTCTAGGTGATGATCGACCACGTGCGCCGTCAACGTCGCGATGAAGGAAAGCTGTCTCGGCTCGCTCCGGAAGGCATCGTTGGCCCCATCGCCGCTTTCTTCTGTCGAATTCGACTCTCGAGCCGAGAGTGGCTTGCGCCATAGGGATCAGGGCAACCACTACTCGCTTCTCCTTTTATGACATCCCGTTCGAAAGCAGACCGGCCGCTTGCGGCCAAATCCAGCCCCGCCGGCATGGTTCTCTGAATGACCGGGGTGGGTGGATTTCTGCTAGTCCGCTTCCGAACACAGCGTCGATAAAGCGGACGTCGCCTTCTCATCTCCCGCCCACCCATAGTGAGTGGGCTTCCATTAGGTCGAGAGGTTACAGATCAACACCGATCCACGATGAGCATCGGTGATCTGGACGGAGAAGCCAAAATCTTTCTCCTGCGGATCGGCTTCGAACTCTCGCTGTGTTTCGGCTACTTGACGTCCAATGATGCTGTTAACCTTTGATCGTGCAGCATCAAACACAAGTTTTATGACATTGACGCCATTACTATGGCCTATGTCAAAGATGAGAGAGCGGGTATGAAGGCCGCGATATATGCCATTGAGTGGAACCACAACTTCGGTATATTCTCCGCGATCGAACGCAAGTACTCGACCGACAGCTTTTGCGTATGGCTTAGGAACGTTAACCCCCTTCTGCAAGCGTTTCGATCCGGCCTCGAACGTGTAACGCGCATTGAGTTCCGATCGGAATGCCTTGAGTTCTTCCGACAAGCCGCATCCTAGTTCAAGCCCCTTGATAAAGTTGCTGACGTCGGTCGGTTCTGAGGCTTGCGCGACGCCAGCGATGAGCACAGCGAAAGTGATTACGAGCTGCGTGACGAGTGGTGCGCATCGGTGTTGGCCGGGGTTCATCGTGACATCCGGTGAAGTTGGAGCCTGCATTCTACGCTAAACCGAAGTCGCCGGACTGCTAATGAACGACCGCATCGGAGAAGTCCCGATGGCGGCTTGAACGTCGAGTTTGGGTCGCTATCGGAATGGCCGCACGGGGTGGGTTTTTGCTGGTCCGCTTAAGAGCACACTAAGCATTGAAGCGGACATAGCCGGGGGGCTAGCCACGACCCAGTGCAGACGAATGATCCGATTTCCGGTAGGTTGTCCTACATGCGACTGCGAGGCAGCGAACAGTCTTACGCCGATCCGATTGAGGTGCGCTCCGACGCTTCTAATACCTCGCAACCTCCGTCCACCCCAGCAAGAATCTAGGCAGACAGAACGGCCCAACCGTGGGACCCAATCCTTACCTGCGTCGCACCGTCGGCGTTGGCAGTAAGTTCACCCGCCCCCGCCTCGATGAGAGAAGCATTCGACGCGGGTAGTAGGACAGTATCATCAGAAAGGTTCATGGCGAGCAGCAGGTACTGTGAGCCTTCGCTTATGGTCAGAACGGCTTGCTCATTAGTCAGATGAACCTGTTGCGTCCGTGCTCGGTGCAGCCAGGGATAGCGTCGACGCAGGCCAATCAGGCACTGGTGCAGCCGGTAGGTTGACCAGCCACAAGGAGCGAGTGCAGTCGGCGTCGGTGGGAAGGTTGGACGTACCGCGTCGTCTCCCCCGACGCGCTCTTCTTTCACACCACGCAAGGCTTGCTCATCACCAGCATAGATCGACGGCGTGCCACCACAGGTAAACAGGATGGCGAGGGCATGAGGCAAGTGCCGATCATCCTTTAGCCGGCTCGCGATGCGCGTCACGTCATGATTGCCCACGAATGTCAGCGGCACGAAGGTGTCGAGAAAGCGATTGTGTCTCTCCAGCGCGTGGTCAAGCTCAAAGAGATTGCGGTCATTGAGTGCGCTCCAGATCGCCTTCCACAACTCGTATTGGGTCACTGCATCCATGCTGGTATCCCGCACGATGCCGGCGTAGTCGCCGTGGATCACCTCGCCTACGATGTAGGCGTCGGGATGGGTTTCCCGCACACGGGGAAGGACGCTGGACCAGAAGTGTCGTGGTACGGCATAGGCTGCGTCCAGCCTCCAGCCGTCGGCCCCGCGGGAGAGCCAGTGCCTCATAACGGACGTTACGTGGTCCGCTAATTCGGGCTCATCATGGTTGAATGTGACGAGTTGCCGGTGCCCCTCGAAGCAGGCGTAGTCTGGTTCCGTTCCGGAAGCGGTGCCGCGCGGCCAGGACAGCTTGAACCAGTTGGCTCGGTCCGCCTCCGGACCGCGTCGGAGAACTTCCCGATAGGCAGGATGTCCAAGCCCGACGTGATTGAATACGCCGTCCAGTAGGAGGCGCAGGCCGCGGGCGCGAGCGGCCTGGACCAGAGCATCAAAATCCGCATCGTCGCCCAGACGTGGATCGATCCTGTAGTGGTCGACGGTGTCGTAACCATGAGTTGACGCCGCAAAAATCGGTCCAAGCGCCAATCCCGAAACCCCAAGCTCCACGGCATAATCGAGCCAAGCGTGCAGGTGGGCCAAGCGATGAGCGACGGGTGAGCTGCTGATGGCTTCCGCCTCAGCACCAACGAACCCGAGAGGAAAGACGTGCCACCAAACAGCGTGATCGATCCAGGCCGGCACCAAACCTCCCCATATCGCAAGGCGACGAGTAACCCGGAGCGGCCAAGGTAGTTGCGGCCATCACCGATGTTTGTTCTTTCGTTCATCCGTCGGGGCATGCCCTTACGGCTGCTTTGGAGACTCATCGGCGGCAACTCGGATGGCCGGGTTGGGTCAAAGGCGGAATGGCCGCTTGGGGTGACTTCAGGACAGTCCGCTTCTGAGCAAAAAAACGTTGAAGAGGATATCGCTCGACGCGCTTTCATGATGCCGGGCGGATGTCGGATGCAACTCCAAGCCTGTGATCTCGGCGGCTAATGCTCAGGGTATGTCACGCTTTGAGGGGGTAGCTGGCCAGATAACGGGCGTGCTCCCGCAGATCGATGCCATGGCCATTAAGCAGGGTCGAGGCGATGGCTTTCGCTTCATCGTCACTTTGCGCTTGGATCGAACAAATTTCCCTTACTGTTTCGTCTGCGCTGAGGCTTAACACCCAGTATGCCAGGGGTCCTGGATCAGGCTCATCGATACTGGTGGGCGAGCCTGACACGCGATGATTGATCTAGTGGTCGATATCCTCGGCGATCAGGTCAAGCTTCTGAACGAGAAGGGCAATGCGACGCTTGGGTTGAGCTTGATTATCGGCGTAGCCTTGTCGGTGTGGAGCGCCAACGGCGGCATGAAGCATATCTTCGATGCCCTCAACCTCGTCTATAACGAGCGCGAGAAGCGCAACTTCTTCGTGCTCAACCTCATCTCTCTTGCGTTCACGGCGGGCGCGCTAGCCTTCCTGATCATAGCCCTCGGTGCCGTCGTCGTGCTGCCGGTCGTGTTCGAGTTCATCGGCATTGGCAAAGACGC
>NZ_JAKSXZ010000034.1 GCF_022829465.1 Methylobacterium sp. J-067 | reverse complement strand
GGTGTCGAGCCTGGAGGGCACGTCGGGCACCATGCGCCACGCGGTCGGGGAGACGTCGAGCCGGTCGGCCAACGTGGCCAGCGCCGCCCACCAGACCGCCGCCAGCGTCAACACCGTCGCGGCGGCGGCGGAGGAGCTTGGGGCCACGGTCGCCGAGATCAGCTGTCAGGTCGAGCAGGCGGCCGGGATGTCGGACGCGGCGGTGCAGGAGGCGCAGCGCGCCGGGCAGACGGTGGCGGACGTCTCCGCCGCCGCCGCCCGCATCGGCGACGTGGTGCGGATCGTCTCGGCCATCGCCGGGCAGACCAACCTCCTGGCCCTGAACGCGACCATCGAGTCCGCCCGGGCGGGCGGGGCGGGCGCGGGCTTCGCCGGGGTTGGCTCCGAGGGGAAGGCACTCGCCGCGCAGACAGTCCGCGCCACGGACGAGATCGGCCAGGAGGTGGCCGCGATCCAGACCGCGACCGGCGGCGCCTACGGGGCGATCCACTCCATCGCGGCGCAGAGCGAGGCCATGAACCGCACCACCGCCGGCATCGCCGTCGCGGTGGGGCAGCAGGGGGCGCGGGAGTAGGGGAGCAGGCGCAGCAGGGGCCGGGCGTCGGAGAGCGCCAGCGCCATGGCCGCGGACATCGCCGAAGTCGCCTGCGTCGCCGAGGAGGCTGGTCGCGCGGCCTCCTCGGTGGCCGCGGCGACGGGGCAGCTCTCCGCGCAATCGGAGCGGCTGCGGGCCGAGGTCGCGCAGTTCCTGCAGAACGTCCGGGCGGCCTGAGGGCGCTTACGCCGCCCGCGCGGCCGGCGCCTCCGGCGCCGGCTCCGCCGGCTTGGTGCC
>NZ_JAKSXZ010000033.1 GCF_022829465.1 Methylobacterium sp. J-067 | reverse complement strand
CGCGATCCGGTCGCAAAAAGACCAGCGATCAGGTCGTTTCCGACCCGACCGCCGTATGCTTGCCGAACATGACCGCCGGAGAAAAACGCTCTCGCGCCCCCAACAGTCACATTCCCTCTTCACGATGTAAGATATCTTCGCGCACCACACAGCGACCGGGAGCCATAGGGCCCTCACGCTCGCCGCAGGCGGCAAACTCTCTCTTCTGACAAAATCCGGATCGGGAAGGCTCGCACCTCACGGCCTCACCCGCGCCAGCCCTACACAGGCTCGCGGGCAAGTCCCAAAAGAAGTGGAGCCAGACGGGATCGAACCGACGACCTCATGCTTGCAAAGCACGCGCTCTCCCAGCTGAGCTATGGCCCCGTACTGAGAATGGTGGGCCTGGGACGACTCGAACGTCCGACCTCACCCTTATCAGGGGTGCGCTCTAACCACCTGAGCTACAGGCCCGTGCCGGTCTCCTACGTCACGCATGTGACGCAAGGACGACCCGCTGTCCGGATTATGTGAGGAAGGAAAACGAGGACGGCGCCCTCAGGCTGTCCCGCCAATGGGACCCTGACAGGTCCCTGGTATCTAATAGCGCCGTCCGTGGAGCGGACCGGCGAACCGGCCATCCAGCTGACAGCACCCTTAGAAAGGAGGTGATCCAGCCGCAGGTTCCCCTACGGCTACCTTGTTACGACTTCACCCCAGTCGCTGACCCTACCGTGGTCGCCTGCTCCCCT
>NZ_JAKSXZ010000032.1 GCF_022829465.1 Methylobacterium sp. J-067 | reverse complement strand
GGTGTCGAGCCTGGAGGGCACGTCGGGCACCATGCGCCACGCGGTCGGGGAGACGTCGAGCCGGTCGGCCAACGTGGCCAGCGCCGCCCACCAGACCGCCGCCAGCGTCAACACCGTCGCGGCGGCGGCGGAGGAGCTTGGCGCCACGGTCGCCGAGATCAGCCGTCAGGTCGAGCAGGCGGCCGGGATGTCGGACGCGGCGGTGCAGGAGGCGCAGCGCGCCGGGCAGACGGTGGCGGACCTCTCCGCCGCCGCCGCCCGCATCGGCGACGTGGTGCGGATCGTCTCGGCCATCGCCGGGCAGACCAACCTCCTGGCCCTGAACGCGACCATCGAGGCCGCCCGCGCGGGCGAGGCGGGCCGGGGCTTCGCCGTGGTGGCCTCCGAGGTGAAGGAACTCGCCGCGCAGACCTCCCGCGCCACGGACGAGATCGGCCAGCAGGTGGCCTCGATCCAGACCGCGACCGGCGGCGCCTCCGAGGCGATCCACTCCATCGCGGCGCAGATCGAGGCCATGAACCGCACCACCACCGGCATCGCCGTCGCGGTGGAGCAGCAGGGGGCGACGACGCAGGAGATCGTGCGCAGCATGGGCCAGGCGTCGGAGGGCACCAGCGCCATGACCTCGGACATCGCCGAAGTCGCCCGCGTCGCCGACGAGGCGGGCCGCGCGGCCTCCTCGGTGGCCGCCGCGACGGGGCAGCTCTCCGCGCAATCGGAGCGGCTGCGGGCCGAGGTCGCGCAGTTCCTGCAGAACGTCCGGGCGGCCTGAGGGCGCTTACGCCGCCCGCGCGGCCGGCGCCTCCGGCGCCGGCTCCGCCGGCTTGGTGCC
>NZ_JAKSXZ010000031.1 GCF_022829465.1 Methylobacterium sp. J-067 | reverse complement strand
GATGGTCCGCTGCGTCGTGTCCGAGCGCGTCTTGCCCACCGCCGAGCGCTTCACCGCCTCCTCCGTCAGCATCACCGAGGTGTTGATGCCCCGCTGGATCTCCCCGAGGATCGCCCGCACCTGACCCGTGGCCGCCTTCGCCTGATCGGCGAGCAGCTTCATCTCCGAGGCCACCACCGCGAAGCTGCGCCCGCTCTCGCCGGCCGCCGCCGCCTCGATGGCCGCGTTCAGCGCGAGCAGATGCGTGCGCTCCGAGATGTCGTTGACGCTCTCGATGATCTCACCGATCGCCTGGGTCTTCTCCGAGACGCCGACGATGTTGCC
>NZ_JAKSXZ010000029.1 GCF_022829465.1 Methylobacterium sp. J-067 | reverse complement strand
GCGCGGCCTCAACATGATGGTGGCCGGTCTTGCCGATCTCGCTCGCTCCAATCGGGCGGCGACGGCGGACCTCAACGCGGCGGCGGCCGAGATCCGCGCCTCGGCGCAGGAACAGGCGGCCTCCGTCGAGGAGCAGTTCGCTGCCGTGCAGGAGACCGCTGCCACGGTGGACGAGATCACCCATTCCGGGGCGCAGATCTCCAAACGCGCCAGCGAGGTCATCGCCACCGCCCAGGCCACGGCCAGGACCTCCCGGCAGGGCCTGCGCGCGGTCTCGGACACCGCCCAAGCCATGGATGCGATCCGCGAGCAGGCCGAGGCGGTGGCCGGTAACATCGTCGGCGTGTCGGAGAAGACCCAGGCGATCGGCGAGATCATCGAGAGCGTCAACGACATCTCGGAGCGCACGCATCTCCTGGCGCTGAACGCGGCCATCGAGGCGGCAGCGGCGGGCGAGAGCGGGCGCAGCTTCGCGGTGGTGGCCTCGGAGATGAAGCTGCTCGCCGACCAAGCGAAGGCGGCCACGGGTCAGGTGCGGGCGATCCTCGGGGAGATCCAGCGGGGCATCAACACCTCGGTGATGCTGACGGAGGAGGCGGTGAAGCGCTCGGCGGTGGGCAAGACGCGCTCGGACACGACGCAGCGGACCATC
>NZ_JAKSXZ010000085.1 GCF_022829465.1 Methylobacterium sp. J-067 | reverse complement strand
GCGGGCGGCCTCGATGGTCGCGTTGAGGGCCAGCAGGTTGGTCTGCGAGGCGATGCCGGAGATCAGCCCGACCATGTCCCCGATCCGCGCCGAGGTCTGGCTGAGCGCCTGCACGAGGGCGGCGGTCTGGTCCGCCTCGTCCACGGCGCGCTGGGCGAGGCTGGCCGAGCCCTGCGCCTGACGGCCGATCTCGCGCACCGACGCGCCGAGTTCCTCGGCGGCGCAGGCCACCGTGCCGACGTTGGAGGCCGCCGCCTCGGCCGCCGCCGACACGACGCCGGACCGGTTGGCCGTCTGCGCGGCGGTGTCGCTCATGCCGCTGGCCGTGGCCTGGAGCTTCATGGCGGAGGCGCCGACGCTGGCGACGATGCCGCCCACCGCCTGCTCGAACCCGTGGGCGATCTCGACCATCGCCGCCCGGCGCCGCTCCTCGGTCTGGCTGCGGGCGAGCGCCGCCTCCGCTTCCAGGGCACGGGTCCGGTCGAGGCGCGCGCGGAGTTCGCCCGCCGAGAGCTTGAGATGGTCGAAGGCCTTCGCGACGGTCCACGAGACCCAGGCGAGGACGCCGGTCTCGATGAGCACGATGGCCGCGTGCAGCACCACGCGGGGGAGGGTCGCCCCCGCCTTGCCGGGGAAGATCAGCATCGGCAGGACGAGACCGAAGGCGAGGTGGTGCACCGCCGTGACGCCCGCCGCGAGGAGGATCACCCGCCAGTCGCACCAGCCCACCAGCACCGCGAGGCAGGCGAAGAAATACATGTGCAGGTCGACCTGCCAGGGATGGCCGACCAGGGCGTAGAGCAGCGTCGCGGCCATGCCGGTGAGCGCCGCCCCCGTGACGAGGCGGGTGGCCGGTCCGATCGGATCGCGCAGCCAGGACAGGGTGGCGAGCCCGGCCAGCGCCAGGGCCGCCAGCGGCGGTCCGGCGCTGAACCCGTGATCCGCGAAGGCGGCGATGGCGGCCGTGACCGGCACGTGCATCCACAGGAGCACGATGAGGAGGCGCGCGAACGAGGTCCTGAGGTGATCGAGATCGGTCATCGGCTGGCCTGGCTCGGGGAGGGTCGGGTCTCGGTGGAGGGTGTGGTGCCGCCGCAGCCGAAGCCGAGGGCGGGCAGGACGAGCCAGGCCCCCGCCCCGTGGAGCCGGGCGATGAACCCGGGCCGGTCGGATCTGGCGAAGAGGATGCCGCCCGCCGCGACGGTGACGATCTCGCCGTCCGCCGCCGCGACGGCCCGGATGGCGGCATCGAGCCCGTCCCGCGCCGGCGCGAGCACGGCCACCGCGCGCGACTCCCCCGCCAGCACGGCGAGCGAGGGCAGCAGAAGCGTCGATGCGAGGGTGAGCCACGCCGGCCCTGGCACGCAGCGCATCGTGATGACGTCCGTCCCGGTCGGTGTCCTTCGGATCAGCGACCGAGATTTAACCGTGTTTTTTTAACGCTGGGTTTCCTATCGCGGCACGAATGCAATCACCGCAAGTATCTCCCGCTCTGCGATGACAGGTTTCGGCTTACGGCGCGGAGTGCGTGACGGGCGGAATCGTGTCGAGAAGCTCCCGTGCGGCGCGGACGAACAGTCCGTCGGGCCCCGTAAACCCATCGAGGATGGAGAAGTGGTCGGCGCCCGGCACCGGAAGGAGCGCGCCCGGCACGTGGGCGGCGGCGCGCAGGGCGTGGAAGCGGCGCGCGTCATGGACGAGGGCCGGCAATTCGCGGCTGCCGTAGGCGAGCGTCATCGGCTTGTCCGTCACCGGCAGGCGCAGGGGCGAGAGCGTCGCGATCTCCTCGTCCGTGAGGGACAGCTTCTCGTTCAGGTAGGTGTCGCGGATCGGGGCAAGGTCGTAGACGCCGGAGATGGCGAGCGCCGCCACCACGGCGCGGTGCCCGAGATGCAGGGCGGCGAGATGGCCCCCCGCCGACCAGCCGGAGAGGATGATCGGCCCGCCGATCCCATGGGCCTTCCCCTCCCCCGCGAGCCAGTCGAGGGACGTCCCGATCTCGGCGGCGATGTCGGCAAGGCTGGCCTCCGGGGCCAGGGTGTAGCCCGGCATGGCCACCGCCCAGCCGGCGGCGTTCAGCCCCGCCGCGAGGCCGGCGAAATCGGCGCGGGCGTTGCGCTGCCAGTAGCCGCCATGGACGAAGACGAAGCAGGGCGCCTGCGCATCCGCGACGGGGAACAGGTCGAAGCCGGTGCGCTCCCCTGCCGCGTAGGGGATGTCGAGACCGGCCGGATGCGCGGCCCGGTAGCGCGCGGCGGCGGCGTTGCGGGTCGCGATCCGTTCGGCGCTGTCGGCCACCGCGTTGGTGTTGTCGTAGCTCGCGTCCCGAGCCTTCTGGTCGAGGCTCGGCCAGTCGAGGCGGGGGTCGCGGGGCGTCGGGTCGTCGAGGAGGAAGGCGGTCATCGGGTCTCGCGGGCTCAGGCGGCGGCCTTCTCCATGTAGCGGCGCCAGCCGCCGAACCCAGTGATGTCGGTGGCGCCAACGAGCCCCGCCGCCTCGCACAGGAAGCCCTTCGGCGCGGTGCCGTCGGCGAGGCGCACGGTGCCGATCCCCAGGGGCGCCGGGATGCCGGCGACGAACTCCCCGAAGGCGGCGGGCGGGAGCGCCCAGACCTCCGTCGCGATGGCGCCGCCGCCCTCCCCCACCCGCACGAGGCCGGGCCGCTTCGGCGGGCCGCCGGGCAGGGCATGGAGGCGGTACTCCGGCGCGGTCTCCGCCGCGCGGAGGAAGCGGGCGCCGCGCCCGGTCAGCTCGTGGTTGAGGGGCAGGCCGGAGAGATGCGCGCCCACCACGACGAGTTCGATCTCGCCGGGCAGCGCCCGCGCCGGCCCGTCCTGGACGGGCGGCACCGGCGCGCGGCTCGCGCCGATCCGCTCGGCCGAAGCCGCGTGCAGCCGCGCGCCGAGGGCGGCCAGCAACCCGTCCGCCCCCCGGGGGCCGATGAGGGTGATGCCGGCGGGGAATCCGTCGTCACGGGCGCGGCCCGGCACGGCGAGGGCGCACCAGTCGAGCAGGTTCACGAAGTTGGTGTAGGTGCCGAGCTCGCTGTTCGGCCCGATCGGATCCGCCTCCAGGGCGGCACGGGTCTGCGGGCGCGGATAGGTCGGCACGCACAGGACATCGACCCGCGACCAGACCGCGTCGGCGGCCCGGCGCAAGTCGGTGAGGCGGTAGAGGCCCGCGAAGGCGTCGGCCGCCGCGTGGCGGATCGCCGAGCCGATCACCGCCCGCGTCGTCGCGTGCAGGATCTCCGGCCGCGACTCCATCACGTCGCGGATCGCGGCGTAGCGCTCGGCGACCCACGGGCCGTCGTAGAGCAGGCCCGCCACGGCGAACATCGGCGCGACATCGACGGGGGCGGCCTGGCCGGCGATGCCTTCGAGGTCGGCCAGCGTCGCGGCGAAGGCGGTCTCGGAGAGCGGATCGCCGCCGAAGCGCAGGCCGGCGGCGTCGGGCACGCCGAGGCGCAGGCCCGGCGGCAGGCCGGCAGGGACGGGCGCCACCGGCAGTGGACGCGACCACGGGTCGGCGGGGTCGAACCCGGCCATGACGCGGAAGGCGGCGTCGGCATCGGCGACCGTGCCGGCGAAGACGGAGAGCGTGTCGAGGGTGCGGCAGGCGGGCAGCATCCCCCGGCTCGAGACGGCGCCGAGGGAGGGCTTCAGCCCGACCACGTTGTTGAGCCCCGCCGGCACCCGGCCGGAGCCCGCCGTGTCGGTGCCGAGCGCGAAGGCGACGATCCCGTGCGAGACCGCCACGGCCGAGCCGCTGCTCGATCCCCCCGGCACGTAGGCCGGGTCGATGGCGTTGCGCGGGACGGGATAGGGCGTGCGCACCCCGACGAGGCCGGTGGCGAACTGGTCGAGGTTGGTCTTGCCGATCAGGATCGCCCCCGCCGCGAGGAGCCGCGCTACGGCGGGCGCGGTCTCGGTGGGGGTGAAGGCGAAGTCCGGGCAGGCGGCGGTGGTCGGCAGGCCCGCCACGTCGATGTTGTCCTTCACCGCGAAGGGCACGCCCCAGAGCGGCTTGGCCTGCGGGTCGAAGGCGCCCAGCGCCTCGGCGGCGGCCAGGGCCTCTTCCTCCGGCACCAGCGCGAGGAAGATGCCGGGATCGTCGATCTCCGCCAATCGGCGGTAGGCAGCGGTCACCACGGCGCGGGGGTCGAGCCCCCCTTCATAGGCCGCGTGCAGGGACGGGATGGTCGGGAAGGGAGGCAACGGGAAATCCATCAGGCGGCGACCGTCGCGGTGCGCGGGGCGTGGTGGCTGTGGAGCTGCGCGGCGAGCATCCGGCGCAGGTCGTTGAATGCCGGGCTCGACACGTCCCGGCGGCGCGGCAGGTCGACCTCGTGCACGGTCTCGATCCGGCCGGGGCCGGGGGACATCATGACGATGCGGTCGGCGAGGAAGATCGCCTCCTCGATGGCGTGCGTGACGAACAGGATCGTCAGCCCCGTCCGCGACCAGAGTTCGAGCAATTCGTCCTGAAGCCGCTCGCGGGTCATGGCGTCCAGCGCCCCGAAGGGCTCGTCCATCAGCACCACCTCGGCCTCGTTGGCCAGCACGCGGGCGATGGCGACGCGCTGTTTCATGCCCCCGGAAAGCTGGTGCGGATAGGCGTCCGCGAAGGCCTGAAGGCCGACGAGGGAGATGTAGCGCTCGGCGATGTCCCGCACCTCGGCGGCGGGTCGCTTGCGCGATTTCGGGCCGAACCCGATGTTGTCGCGCACGGTGAGCCAGGGGAACAGGCCGTAATCCTGGAACACCATCCCCCGGCTCGGTCCGGGGCCGGGGATGGGCTTGCCCCACATCAGCGCCTGCCCAGAGGTGGGCGCCTCGAAACCGGCGGCGACGCGCAGCAGGGTCGACTTCCCGCAGCCGGAGGCGCCGAGCAGGCAGACGAACTCGCCCCGCGAGACGGTGAGGTTCGCCTCGCGCAGGGCCTCGGTGGTGCGCCCGTTGGCCCGGTAGGTCTTGCCGACCGCGCGCATGTCGAGGATCGGGACGGTGGGATCAGCCATGGGACGGGCTCCAGGCGAGGAGTTTGCGGCCGAGGCGCATGACCAGCCAGTCCGAGACGAAGCCCGCGACGCCGATCACCGCCATGCCGCAGATCACGATCTCGGTGCGCGAGAGCTGGCGCGCCTCCATGATGATCGCGCCGAGGCCGGTCTGGACGCCGGTCATCTCGCCGACCACGATCACCACCCAGGCGAAGCCGAGGCCGAGCCGCAGGCCGGTGAAGATCGACGGCAGGGCCGCCGGCAGCACCACCCGGGCGAACTGCGCCGGCCCGGTGCAGCCGAGCATCGCCGCCGCCTCGAACAGGCGCGGCTCCACCGAGCGCACGCCGAACACGGTGTTGACGAGGATCGGGTAGAACGCCCCCAGGAACACGAGGAAGAAGGCCGAGCGCGGCCCGAGGCCGAACAGGATCATCGCCAGCGGCAGCCACGCCGTCACCGGCACCGGCCGCAGGATCTGCAACACGGGGTCGAGCAGCGCCCGGACCACGGGCACTCGGCCGATCAGCAGGCCGAGCGGCAGGGCCGCCGCGGCGGCCAGCGCGAAGCCGCCGTAGACGCGCATCAGCGAGGCCGAGAGATGCGTCCAGAGGGTGCCGCTGAAGGCGTCGTCGTTCACGCCGCCGATGGCGAGGTCGCGCATCTCGGCCCAGACCTCGGCGGGCGGAGGGATCAGGCTGTAGGGCCGGCCCGCCGTCGTGATTTGCCAGATCGCGACCAGGATCGCCGGTACCACCAGGGCGAGGCCGGCCCGCGCCAGCCCGCCGCCGAGGGCGATCCGCGCGGGCGACGGCGCGGGGGTCGGGGCCGGCAGGGCGGGGGCGTCGATGCCGGTGCTCATGCCCGGCTCATCGCATCGACGAAGCGGGTGTCGATGAAGCCGGGCTCCGGCAGGCGCTTGATCTGCTTCAGTGCCAGCATGTGCTGGGCGTAGGCGCCGGCCTGCCGCACCTCGTCCGGCCCGAGGCGCCACGTCAGCTCGACGTTGGGGGCGGAGAGTTCCAGCGCCTCGCGCTTCTGGCCGAGCTTGGCCACCGCCATGGCGATCATCGCCTCGCGGTTGCCGGCCGCGAACTCCGTCGCCTTGCGGTGGATGTCGAGCATGGTGCGCACCATGTCGGGGCGCTCGGTCAGGGTATCGCGATGGGCGCCGAACACCATGTTCAGCGAGCCCATCTCGGTGCCGTAGGGGTACTCCACCAATTGCCCCACGCCGGAGGCGAGGCTGACGCCGGGGGCGGGCTCGGCGCCGACATAGGCGTCGACGTCGCCCCGCGCGAGGGCGATGTGCATTTCGGAGAAGGAGATCCGCACGGGGGTGATGTCCTTCACGGACAGGCCCTCCATGCGCATCCGCTCGAGGGCGAACACCTCCTGCGTGCTGCCGGGCCAGATCGCGACCCGCTTGCCGCGCAGGTCCTTGATCGCGTGGATGTCCGAACCCTTCTTGGCGATCACCGCCATCCCGCGGTTGCAGGTGGAGGCGATGACCACCAGCGGCTCGCCCGCCGCCGCGCCGAGCATCGCGGATGCGAGGCCGAACGTGCCGAAATCGACCGACTTGGTGACGACGGCGTTCTTGCACTCGGTCGGGCTCTCGAAGGGCACGACTTCCACCCGCACGTTCTCGGGGGTGAAGCGCTCGTAGAAGCTCGGCGCGATGGAGTGGATGAGCTTCAGGGAGCCCATCCGGATCGTGACGGGCGCGCCCTCGGCCCGCGCGGTGCGGCGAGAGAGCGGTGAGAGGGCGAGGCCGGCCCCGAGACCGGCCAGGAGAGAGCGGCGGCGGATCATCGAACGGCTCCGTGAGATTCTCGATGATGGGAGGCTAGGTTCGCCGTCTGTTGCAAGGAAGTGCTATTTTTCGAGTGACCCGTTGCAAGACAGGCAACAGGGCGGCAGGGTGGGGCCGTGAAGCACCTGCGCACCCTCGCCTACGTCACCGAGATCGCCCGCGCCGGGTCGATCCGCCGTGCCGCCGAGCGGCTGAGCATCACCCCCTCGGCCCTCACCCGGCAGATCCAGGATTTGGAATACGAGCTCGGCACGCCGATCTTCGAGCGGTTGGCGCAGGGGATGCGCCTCAATGCGGCGGGGGAACTGTTCGTCCGGCACATCCGCGACCAGATGGCGGACCTCGACCGGGTCCGCTCGCAGATCGCCGACCTGTCCGGCGTGCGCCGGGGCCATGTGGCTTTGGCGTGCAGCCAGGCCTTCGTGACGCAGGTGGTGCCGGAGGAGGTCGAGACCTATCGCGCGCGCTTCCCGCTGGTCGGGTTCACGGTGCAGGTGCGCGACCATGCCCAGGCGGTGACGGCGCTTGCCACCTTCGAGGCGGATCTCGCCCTCATCCTCCAGCCCCCGCCCTCGGCGGATTTGCACCCGCTCTATTCCGGGCACCAGACCCTGCGCGTCCTGATGCGGTCGGACCACGCCCTGGCGGCGGAGGCCGGGCCGGTGCGCCTGCGCGACTGCCTCGGCCACGCCCTCGCCCTGCCCGACAGGTCGCTCGCCATCCGCCACCATATCGAGCAGGCGCTGGCCCGGCGGGGCGTCGCGCTGCAACCCACCGTGGAATCTGGCTCCCTCGAATTCCTGCGCAACCTCACCCTGCGCGAGGGCGTCATCAGCCTTCAGGTGCCGAGCGGCATCCCGCAGGATCCGCGCCTGCACAGCCGCCCGATCGACGGGCGCGACCTCACGCCCATGGCGCTGGTCCTGGCGCAGCTGCGCGGCCGGTCCCTCTCGGTGGCGGCGGCGAAGTTCGCGGACCAGCTCGTCGCCCGCCTCAACCGGGAGGGGAGCTGAGGGGGCGTTCGGCGAAGATCGCCTTCTTCACGATGGCGTGGACACCCCAGTTGCCGTCGACCACCTGCGTGATGCCGAAATCGACCGCGATGGACATGAGCGAGATCGCCTCGTCCTCGGTGAGGCCCTGCGCCTGCATCAGGAACTGGCGCATCTTGCGGAACGCGTCGCGCATGGCGAGGTCGAGGGACGACTTCGCGAAGATCTCCGATTGGGCGTCGGGCCCGAGGTCGCGCAGGTAGTTCGGGTAGCTGAAGCCCGAGAGCACCCAATCCTCCCCCGTCTCGATCATCGGGAAGTCGAGGCTGGCGAGGGAGGTGCCGGCGAGGTCGGCCTTCTTGTGCAGGATGAACTGGAACGTGCCGGTGAGCGAGCACTCGATGGCCGTGCCGCAGAGTTCGGAATCGCCCTGGCTCGCATGGGGATCGCCCACGGAGAACAGCGCGCCGGGCACCGCCACGGGGTAATACATCGTGGCGCCCTTGCCGATGCGCCAATTGTCGATGTTGCCGCCGGTGTAGCTCGGCGGGATCGAGTTCACCATGTCGGCTTCGGCGGGCGCCAGCCCCATCGTGCCGAAATGCGGGCGGATCGGCAGGCGCACGCCCTTCAGCACGTCGAAGTCCCGCGTGGTGCGCGAATGGTCCACCGGCAGGCCGGGATAGTCGATGGTCGGGTGGTGGACGCCGTTCGGGTCGGTCACGCCCGGCCAGCGGAAATTGTAGGCGGCCTGCGCCCAGTCGCGGCGGCCGGTGGCGTCGATCTCGTAGATCGTCACGACCTCGCGGGGTTTCTCCCCTGTCAGCAGGTCCTTGTAATGGTAGCCCCACCACGCGGCCGCGTTGCTGCCGAAGGCGAGGCCCTTGAACTTCGGGTTGGCGCAGGGGCGCGGCGCCACGTCGAGGATGCGCACCTCCAGCACGTCGCCGGGCTCGGCGCCCCGGATTGCCACCGGCCCGGTGCAGATATGCACGCCGAGCCCCCCGCCCGGCCCGAGCTTGGCATCGTCCGGGCCGGCGCCGCGCCGGGGGACGCCCTTCTTCTCCTTGGTCCAGAGGAAGACGCTCTCCGCGCCGGGATCGCCCTGGACCATCCGCTCCGCGTCGTCGTTGGCGTGGTGGGTCAGGGTCTCGATGGTGACGAAGTCGCCGGATTCGATCTCGACCTGGGGCTTCAGGTTCTTGGAGAAGTAGCCCCAGTGGATCGTGTCGGCATTGGCCGGCAGGTGGTAATGCGCCGTCCGCCCGGCGGCGGCCTTGGCGGCGCTCGCCTGGGCCAGCGCCGGGCTCACGAGGGTGGTGCCCGCCGCCATCATCGCGGCGGCGCCGCCGGTCGCGGCGAAGGTGCTTTTCAGGAAGGCCCGGCGCTCGGACGCCATGTCGCGCCGGTAGCGCAGGCGATGCTCCGCGAAGGCCGCGCAGGTCGGATCGTCACCGAGGCACATTCTCAACACACTCCGACTGACCGGATTCCCGGCACCGATCCATGCAAGGGCGCGGCCAAGCTGCGGAACGATCCTTGCCTGCCTCGCCCCGGAACCCGGCTTCGGAGGATCGATGAGCCCCAACCCGCACCCGGCCACCCCGCCGGATCTCGACGTCTATTGCGACGCCGCCGCCGCGCTCCTCGGCCTGACGATCGAGCCTGCGTGGCGGGCGCCGGTCCTCGCCAATTTGCGGGTGCTGCGGGAGGCCGCCGCGCTGCTCGAGGGCTTCCCCCTCCCCGACGAGGCCGAGCCGGCCCCGGTCTTCGAGGCGTGAGGTGATGTCCGTGTCGCAGGACTGGGCCACGGCCTCCGCCGCCGCCATCGCCGGGGGCGTGACCTCCGGGGCGGTCAGCGCCCGCGCCGTCGTCGCGGCGTCGCTGGAGCGGATCGGGCGGATCGACCCCGCCGTGAACAGCTTCACCGACGTGCTGGCCGGGCGGGCCCTCGCCCGCGCCGAGGCCGTCGATGCCGCGCTCGTCCGGGGCGAGGCGCCGGGGCCGCTCTGCGGCGTGCCCTTCGCGGTGAAGAACCTGTTCGACGTCGCGGGCCTGACCACCCGCGCCGGCTCGCGCATCAACCGCGAGCGGGCACCGGCCGCCCGCGACGCGGCGCTGATCCGCCGCCTCGAAGGCGCGGGCGCCGTGCTGGTCGGTGCCCTCAACATGGGCGAATACGCCTACGACTTCACCGGCGAGAACATCCACGACGGCGACACCCACAACCCGCACGACCTGTCGCGGATGTCGGGCGGCTCGTCGGGGGGCTCCGGCGGGGCGGTGGCGGCGGGGCTCGTGCCCCTGGCGCTCGCCTCCGACACCAACGGCTCGATCCGCGTGCCCGCCGCCTTCTGCGGCTGCTTCGGGCTGAAGCCCACCTACGGGCGCACCAGCCGGGCCGGCAGCTTCCCCTTCGTCGGGAGCCTCGACCATCTCGGGCCGATGGCGCGGAGCGTCGCCGACCTCGCCCTCGCCTTCGACGCGATGCAGGGGCCGGATCCCGACGATCCCGCCTGCGCCAAGCGCCCGGCCGAGCCCTCCCTTCCCGGCCTGGAGGACGGCATCGGGGGCCTGCGCATCGCCACCGCCGGGGGCTATTTCGCCCGCTCCGGCGAGCCCGAGGCCTTCGCCGCCGTGGCGAAGGTGGCGGATGCGCTGGACGTGTCCCGCGTCGTGGAACTGCCCGAGGCCGCCCGCGCGCGGACCGCCGCCTACCTGATCAGCGCCGCCGAGGGGGCCTCCCTGCATCTCAACCGCCTACGCCATCGCGCGGCCGAGTTCGATCCGGCGGTGCGCGACCGGCTGCTCGCCGGGGCGATGCTGCCCGCCGCCTTCATCGAGCGGGCGCAGCGCTTCCGCCGCTGGTACCGGGCGGCCATGCTCGACCTGTTCAGGGAGGTGGACGTGATCCTCGCCCCCACCACGCCCTGCCGGGCGCCGAGGGGCGGGCAGACCACCTTCCTCCTCGACGGGGTGGAGTTTCCGCTGCGGCCGAATATCGGCCTCTACACGCAGCCGATCTCCTTCATCGGCCTGCCCGTCGTCGCCGTGCCGGTCTGGCCCGACGACGGGCTGCCCCTCGGCGTGCAGGTCATCGCCGCGCCATGGCGGGAGGACATCGCCCTGCGGGTGGCGCGGCATCTCGAGCGGGAGGGCGCGGTGCGCGCGCCCATCGCGAGGCTCTGATGGTGATCGACGATCCTGCGGTGAAGGCGGAGGTCGAGGCGGCCTTCGCCACCTACGAGACGGCCCTCGTCACCAACGACGTGCCGACCCTCGAAGCGCTGTTCCACGACGATCCCCGCACCATCCGCTACGGCGGCGGGGAGAACCTCTACGGCATGGAGGCGATCCGCCGGTTCCGCCGGGGGCGCTCGCCGCAGGGCCTCGCCCGCGCCCTGGAGGGCACGGTGATCACCACCTACGGGCGGGACTTCGCCACGGCGATGACCCTGTTCACCCGCGAGAACGCGTCGGGCAAGGTCGGTCGCCAGAGCCAGACCTGGGTGCGGTTCCCCGAGGGCTGGAAGGTCGTCGCCGCGCATGTGAGCGTGATCGACGCCTGAGCCCCTTCAGTGGTGCCCTGCCATGTGCCGGCCGATCGTGCCGGCCTCGGCGGTGGCGCCCGGCGTCTCGTAGACGAGGCGGCCCTCCGACATCACGACGATGCGGTCGGAGAGTTCGAGGATCTCGTCCAGATCCTCGCTGATGAGCAGCACCGCCGCCCCGGCGTTGCGGGCGGTGACGATCCGCGTGCGGATCTCGGAGACCGCCGCGAAGTCGAGGCCGAAGCACGGGTTGACCACGATCAGCAGATCGACCGGATCGGTGAGTTCGCGGGCGAGCACCGCCCGCTGGACGTTGCCCCCGGAGAGCGTGGCGATGGGCGCCTCCGACGAGGCGGTCTTCACCTGGAAGCGCTCGATCAGCTCCTTGGCGCGCTTGGCCATGGCGCGCCGGTCGAGCCAGAAGGTCGGCGGCCCGGCGGCGTCCTCGCCCCGGCGGTCGAAGGCGCGGAAAGCGAGGTTTTCGGCCACCGACATGCGCGGGGCGCAGGCTTCCCGCAGGGGCTCCTCCGGGATGAAACGGACCTTCCGGGCGCGGCTCTGTGCGCGGATCCCCGTATAGGGTTCGCCCGCCACGACCACCCGGCCGCCGGCCGCGCGGATGCGCCCGCCGAGCACGTCGGCCAACTCCTTCTGCCCGTTGCCGGAGACGCCCGCGATCCCGACGATCTCCCGCGCCCGGACCCGCAGATCGGGGATCGCGATCCGGCGCAGGCCGGAAGGGTCGGTCGCCTGAAGGTTCTCGACGCGCAGGATCTCGCGGGCCAGATCTGGCTCGCCGACCCGGCTGGCGATGGGCCGCACGACGCGCTCGCCGATCATCATCGCAGCCATCTCGGTGCGCGACACGGCGCCGACCTCCCCGCCCCCGACGAGCTTGCCCCGGCGCAGGACGCTGAAGGATCGGGCGAAGGTCTCGACCTCCCGGAACTTGTGGCTGATCATCAGGACGGTGAGGTCGCCCCGGTCGGCCATGGCCCGCAGGAGACCCAGCACCTCCTCGGCCTCGTCGGGGGTGAGGACCGAGGTCGGCTCGTCGAGGATCAGGAAGCGGGCCTTCAGGTAGAGCTGCTTGACGATTTCGAGCTTCTGCTTCTCCCCCGCCGCCAGTTCGGCCACCGGCCGGTCGAGGTTCAGCCGGAACGGCATCCCGGCCATGAACGCGGCGAGCGCCGCCCGCTCGGCCTTCCAATCGAGGATGGCGGGGGCGTCGGCGCGGGCGATCACGAGGTTTTCCGCCCCGGTCAGGGACGGCACCAGGGTGAAGTGCTGGTAGACCATGCCGAGGCCGCGCGCCTGCGCGCCCTTCGGATTGGTGATCTCGACCTCGCGGCCATCCACCAGCACGCTGCCAGCGCTCGGGGCGTAGAAGCCCATCACGCATTTCACGAAGGTCGACTTGCCGGCGCCGTTCTCCCCGAGCAGCGCGTGGAAGCCGCCCGCCTCGATCTTCATCGACACGTCGTCGAGCGCCGCGAAGGCGCCGAAGCGCTTCGTCATGCCGATGGTCTCGACGCCCAGCGCGCCGAGATGCGTTTCCGGGGGCGGCACCTCGCTCATGCGCGGCGCCCCATCGCGTCGATCAGCGCCGCCGAGGTGGCGACGGCGCCGAACACCCCGCCCTGCATCGTCACCATCTTCAGGGCCGCCTCGTGGTTGCCGGGATCGGTCGCGGCGGTGCCGTCCGCGACGATCACGCATTCGAAGCCCCGGTCGTTGGCCTCGCGCATCGTCGTATGGACGCAGACGTCGGTGGTGATGCCGGTGAGGATCAGGTTGCGGATGCCCCGCTGCGTGAGGATCAGTTCCAGGTCGGTGGCGCAGAACGAGCCCTTGCCCGGCTTGTCGATGACCGGCTCCCCCGGCAGCGGCGCCAGTTCGGGGATGATCTCCCAGCCCGGCTCGCCCCGCACCAGCACCCGGCCGCAGGGGCCGGGATCGCCGATGCCTGCGCCGATCCGGCAAGAGCGCCAGCGCTTGTTGGCGGGCAGGTCCGCGAGGTCCGGCCGGTGGCCCTCGCGGGTGTGGATCACATGGAAGCCGGCGGCGCGGGCCGTGTCGAGCAGGCGGCCGATCGGCCCGATCGGCGCGCGGGTCAGGGCGAGGTCGTAGCCCATCGCATCGACGTAGCCGCCCTTGCCGCAGAAATCCGTCTGCATGTCGATGACGACGAGGGCGGTGTTGCCGGGCCGCAGATCGCCGTCGAAGGGCCAGGGATAGGGCTCGGCGGCGGCGTAGGTGCCCTCCGTCCCACTCATTCGGCGGCCTCCCGGCGGGAGGGCTCGTCATAGAGGCGGGTCGGCGCCGGGAAGCCGCAGGAGGTGCCGTCCGTGACCACCACCTGATCCTCCCAGGGCAGGCGATAGCGGCCGGCGGCGAGGTCGGTCATGTAGGTGTAGGGGCAATCCTGCGCCCCGCCCTTCACCGCCGTGTAGCCCCGGTGGCCGAACTGGTAGATGTTGTTCTCGACGCCCCAGTGTCGGCGCGCCTCGCGCACCAGATCGGGCCGCACCTCGGCGGTGATGATCTCATCGACCCGGCCGGTGGTGCCGTGGGCGAGGACCGCCCCGTCGAAGTTGCAGATCATCCCCTCGCCCATCGAGTCGAACGTGCCGTCCGACCCGCACAGGCAGACGTTGGCCGTCACCATCAGGTTGCAGAAGGCGTTGGACTGGTTGGTGAAGCGCCAGGATTCGCGGATCGGGGCCGTGTAGCCGGCCGTGCGGATCATGATCTCGGCGCCCTTGTAGGCGGCCTCCCGCGCCATCTCCGGGAACATGCCGTCGTGGCAAATGATCAGGCCGAGCTTGGCGCCCTTCGGCCCCTCGATCACCGGGATGCCGAGGTCGCCGGGCTCCCAGGGCTCCACGGGCACCCAGGGGTGCATTTTCCGGTAGTAGAGCTTCAGTTCGCCGTGGTCGTCGATGATCAGGCCGGAATTGTAGGGCATCCCGCCGGGGTTCGCCTCCATGATGGAGAAGCAGCCCCAGATCTCGTTCTCGGCGCAGGCGCGCTTGAAGGCGGCCACCTCCGCCCCGTCGAGGGTGCACAGGATCTCAGGGCGGATGTCCATGGACAGGCCGTGGAGGGCGTATTCCGGGAAGACCACGAGGTCCATCGTGCCGAGGTTGGCCCGCGCCTTTCCGACCATCGCCACGATCCGGTCGGTCTGCGCCGCGATGTCGGCGCGGGTCTCGATCTTCGGCAATTGCAGTTGCACGAGGCCGATCACCACGCCGTTTGGCGACTTGTTCAATCCACCGAGGCCGTTCATCGGCACCACTCTCACTTCGACAGGGACAGCTCGCCCGGCGCCCCGGCCAGCGCCCGGTCGGGCGAGGAGGTGGCGATCAGGAGGACGAGGGTGAGGACGTAAGGGGCGGCGTAGAACAGGTAATAGCCCTGCGAGACGCCGACCGATTGCAGCGCCGGGCCGAGCGCCCCCGCGCCGCCGAACAGCAGCGCCGCCCCGAAGCAGGCGAGCGGGTTCCAGCGGGCGAAGATGACGAGCGCCACCGCCATCAGCCCCTGGCCGGAGGAGATGCCCTCGTTCCACGAGCCCGGATAGTAGAGCGAGAGGTAGGAGCCGCCGATCCCGGCGAGCACGCCGCCGAACCCGGTGGCGACGAGGCGCACCCGGTCGACGTCGTAGCCCAGCGCCCGGGCGGCGTCGGCGCTGTCGCCGACGACGCGCAGGATCAGCCCGGCCTTGGTGTTGCGGAAGCCCCACCACAGGGCGACCGAGAGGGCGGCGCCCGCGAGGAACAGCACGTTCACCCGCAACGCCGCCTGCACCTGGGGCAGGTCCGACCACGCCCCGAACGGAATGGCCGGCAGCGGCGGCGCGGGGGGCTGGATGAACGGCTTGCCGAAGAAGAACGCGAGGCCGGTGCCGAACAGCATCAGCGCGATGCCGATGGCGACGTCGTTCACCTTCGGGAACTTGCAGATGTACCCATGCAGCAGGCCGAACAGCCCGCCCGCGAGCCCCGCCACCGCCACCCCCGCCCAGGGCGAGTTCGTGAGCACGGCGGTGGCGTAGGCCGACATCGCCCCGAACACGAGGGTGCCCTCGAGGCCGAGATTGATCCGGCCCGAGCGCTCGGTGATCGTCTCGCCGAGGCTCACGAACAGGAACGGGGTCGAGACGCGGATCGCCCCGCCGAGGATCGCCAGCGGCACGCTCCAGAGGCCGAGATCGTCGCTCATGCCGGGACCGCCTCGCGCTTCTCCGCCCAAAGATGCGGGTTGAACGGCTTGAACCGGCCGTAGAGCGTCTCGCTCAGGAGCACGACGAGGAAGAGCAGCCCCTCCAGCACCAGCACCGTCGCGTCGGGCAGTTGCATCCGGCGCTGGATCAGCCCGCTCGACGCCTCGATGCCGCCGAGGAGGAAGGCGACCGGCATGATCGCGAGGGGGTTCTGCCGGGCGAGGAAGGCGACGAGGATGCCGGTGTAGCCGTAGCCCGCCGCCAGGGTGCCGTTGGCGTTGCCCTGCACCGCCGCGACCTCGAAATAGCCGGCGAGCGCCGCGAAGGCCCCGCCGAGCGCCGTGAAGCCGACGATGAGCCGCCCGACCGGCAAGCCCTGGATCTGCGCCGCGCGGACGTTTCCGCCCGCGATCCGCGCCGCGAAGCCCAGCGTCGTGCGGTCCATGAGAACGTAGGCGATCAGGCAGGCGAGGATTCCGCAGCCGAGGCCCCAATGGACGCCGATCACCGGCATCGGCCCGAGCATGAACGCGTCGCCCACGGGCAGGGTCGAGGGCTTGTTGAGGCTCGCGGGATCGCGCAGCGGCCCCTCGATCAGGTGGTTCGCCAGCGCGATGGCGATGTAGGACAGGAGCAGGCTGGAGATGGTGGCGTTGACGTTGCGATAGGCCTGGAGCCAGCCCACGGCGCCGATCCACACGGCGCCCGCGAGCATGGCCGCGCCGGCCATCAGCGGCACGGCGAGGAGGGCGGGCAGGCCGGCGAGGGGCTGGGCGGCGGCCGCCGCCGCGAGGCCGCCGAGCACGATGGCGCCCTCGCCCCCGATCACCACGAGGCCGAGCCGGGCGGGCAACGCCACGCACAGGGCGGCGAAGAGGAGGGGCGCGGCCCGCTGCAGGCTGTTGCCGAGCGCGAAGGGCGAGCCAAACCCGCCCCGCCAGACGATGTCCACGAGTTGCAGGGGCGACTTGCCGAGGGCGGCCAGGAACAGCCCGAACAGCAGGAACCCGACGAGGGCAGCCCCGACCGGGATGGCGAGGGCTTCGCACCGGCGGGCGAGCCACGCGCGCAGGGGCAGCGAGGTCCAGCCGCGCGGCCTGTCGGCGGCGAGCTTCGAGGGGGCGGCGTCCGCAACCACGTGTTCAGGTTCCTCCGCGCTTCGTGCGGGCCGGCGGCGCAGAAACCGTGCCAGCCGCGCCTAGACTGAGCCCTTCACGCCCTCCACGAGGTAGTTCGTGCCCTCCAGCTCGACGGCCTTTTCCGGATAGGCCTTGCCGGCGGGCATCACCTCCTTGCCGGTGTTGTCCTTCAGCGGGCCCTTGATGATTGCGTAGCCGCCCTTCAGCATCTCGGCCTTCACCGCATCCGCGTTCCGGCGGGCGCCGTCCGACACGGCCGGGCCGTAGGGGCTCATCTTCACGTAGCCGTCCGCCAGCCCGCCGCGCACGAAATGCGCGGGCACCTTGCCGGCCTGCATCGCGGCGATGGCGTCCTTGTAGATCGGCAGCCAGTTCCACTCGGCGCCGGTCAGGTACTTCTGCGGGGCCAGCGGCGACTGGTTGACATGGTAGCCGCAGACGAAGGCGCCCCGGCGGGCGGCGGTCTCGACCACGACCTTCGGGCTGTCGACGTGGCAGGTGATAACGTCGGCGCCGCCATCGACCAGGGCGTTGGTGGCCTCGGCCTCCTTCACCGCGAGCGACCATTCCCCGGTGAAGATCACTTGGCAGGTGATCGCCGGATCGACGCTGCGCGCGCCGAGCAGGAAGGCGTTGACGTTGTTCAGCACCTGCGGGATCGGCTTGGCCGCGACGAAGCCGATCTTCTTCGATTTGCTGGCATGGGCGGCGACGATGCCGTTCAGATACTGCCCCTGCGCGATGTAGCCGAAATAGGAGCCGGCGTTCTGCGGGTCCTTCTCGGTCCAGAGGCCGCCGCAATGGCGGAACTGGATCTTCGGGTTCTTGCGCGCTTCGTTGAGGAGATAGGGGCTGTAATAGCCGAAGGAGGTCGGGAACAGCAGCGTCGCCCCGTCGAGGTTGATCATGCTCTCCATGGTCTTCTCGACGGCGTTGGTCTCGGGGACGCGCTCCTCCTCGGTGATCTCGATCCCGCTCATGCCCTTCAGGGCCTTGGCCGCCTGGGCGTGGGCTTGGTTGTAGCCGTAATCGTCCTTCGGCCCGACATAGATGAAGCCGACCGTGAGCGGGGTGGCGGCGCGGGCCCGCCCGCCCGCCGCCGCATCAAGGCCAAGGAGCGCCCCCGCGCCGAGCAGGGTCCTGCGGGTGAACGGATGATGGGCCAAGACGGACTCACGCCAGACGAGCCACCCGGAGGCGGCGGACGGGTCGAAAGCTTAAGCAGGTCCCGCAGGGCGGCGAAGCCGATATTTGCGGCAGCGCGGCAAGTCGTTCTCGCTGGGGCCCAAGCATCCGCCGCCTATGCGATGACCGTGACCTGTTTAATCGCGCGCCAATCCGGCGGGGCTAGTGGGCTTCCGCTGCTCGCGCCTGATCGACGGCGTGCGCCCGCGCGGAGGCCGCATCCCCGAGCCCGTTGAAGAACAGGTTCAGGCCGACCGCCGAGACGGCGCAGAGCAGGATGCCGGATTCGAGCAGGGGGTGGAGAGCGTGGGGCATCTCCTTGAAAAAGTTCGGCGCCACGAGAGGAATCATCCCGAAGCCCACCGAGACCGCCACCACGAACAGGTTGTTGCGGTTGCCGGCGAAGTCGACGCCGCCGAGGATCCGCGCCCCCGTGGCGCCGACCATGCCGAACATCACGAGCCCGGCGCCGCCGAGCACGCAGAGGGGCACCGCCTCGACCAGGGCGGCGAGCTTCGGCACGAGCCCGAGCCCGAGCATGATCACCCCGCCGACCACCGCCACCATGCGGGTGCGCACCCCCGTCACCCCGACGAGGCCGATATTCTGCGAGAACGACGTGTAGGGGAAGGTGTTGAACACGCCGCCGATCACCGTGCCGAGCCCGTCCGCGCGCAGGCCCTTGGTCAGGCGCACCTCGTCCATCGGGTCGGCGCAGATCTCGCTGAGCGCGAGGAACATGCCGGTCGACTCGATCATCACCACGACCATCACCACGCAGAGGGTGACGATGGAGACGGGATCGAAGGTCGGCAGGCCGAAGGCGAAGGGGCGCACCACGTCGAACCACGGCGCGGTGGCGACGTGGCCGAGATCGACGAGGCCGGCGAACCCGGCCAGAACCGTGCCGACGACGATGCCGATCAGCACCGAGGCGGAGTTGGCAAAGCCTTTGGCATAGCGGGTGATCGCCAGGATCAGGCACAGAACGAAGCCCGCGAGGGCGAGGTGCAGGGGCGCGCCGTAATGCGGGCTGCCGATGCCCCCGGCCGCCCAGTTCACGCCCACCCGCATCAGCGAGATGCCGATGACGAGGATGATCGTGCCGGTGACGACCGGCGGGAAGAGCGGCAGCAGGCGCCCGACGAGCGGCGCGGCCAGCAGCGCGAAGAGCCCCGCCGCGATCACGGCGCCGTAGACGCCCGTGAGGCCGACGCCCGGGGTGAGGCCGATGGCGATCATCGGCGTCACGGCGGCGAAGGTCACGCCCATCATCACCGGCATCCGCACGCCGATACCGGGCAGGCCCCAGCTCTGCACCAGCGTCGCGAGGCCGCCCGCGAACAGGTCGGCGCTCACCAGCAGGGCGACCTGCTCCGGCGGCAGCTTGAGGGCTCGCCCGACAATCAAGGGCACCGCCACCGCGCCGGCATACATCACGAGCACGTGCTGGAGGCCCAGCAGCCCGAGGGCGGCCCGGCTCGGAGGCGCGGTGCGGGGGGCGCTGGTCGTCATGGCGGGGTCCCGGTGGCGCGCAGGCGAAGCGCGGCCGCGGGGAATGCGCAAATGATGTGCCAGCGTCGGGCGTTACGGGAACTCGGGCGCGCCTGCGCCATTCGTTCCCATCATCAGAGAGGACCGAACGATGGCGATGGGTTTCAGGACGACGGCACTGATCGGGCTCGGCGCCCTCGTGGCGATGGCGGGCGCGGCCTCCGCGCAATCGACCGGCGCCCCGGCCGGGCGCGAGCCCGCGACCGCGCCGGGTGGCACCAAGGGCCTCGCCGGCCCGCGCAACGCCGCCGAGGCGGTCCGCTCCGGCGACGCCATCGCGGTGAACCCGCGCGGCCCCGCCGTCACGGGCACGGCGCCGGCGGCGCGGATGCCCGCCGGGCGCTGAGCCGCGCCTATTGGGGGAGCTTGTCGTCGATCCCCTTCACGTACCAGTTCATGCCGAGGATCATCGGGTCGGGGGCGGTCTCGCCGTCCTTGACCGCGATGGTGCCGTCCTGCTTCGTCACCGGGCCGGCGAAGGGGTGCGTCTTGCCGGAGGCGATGTCTTTGACCGTCGTCTCGGCCATGGCCTTCACGTCGTCGGGCATGTTGGTGAAGGGCGCGAGGACGACCATGCCGTCCTTGATGCCGCCCCAGGTGTCGTGGCTCTTCCACGTCCCGTCGAGCACCGCCTTGGCCTCGCCGATCACGTAGCCGTTCCAATCGTCCGTGATGGAGGTGAGCTGCGCCTTCGGGGCGAAGCGGTACTGGTCGGAGGATTGGCCGAAGGCGAGCTTGCCCTGCTTTTCGGCCTCCTGCAGCGGCGCGGCGGAATCGGTGTGCTGGGTGAGGATGTCGGCGCCCTGAGCCAGCAGCGCCTTGGCGGCCTCGGCTTCCTTGCCGGGGTCGAACCACGTGTTCACCCAGACGATCTTGAGCTTGATGTTCGGGTTCACCGATTGCGCGCCGAGCATGAAGGCATTGATGCCGCTCACCACCTCGGGGATCGGGAAGGAGGCGATGTAGCCGACCGTGCCGGTCTTCGAGAGCTTGGCGGCGATCTTCCCGCAGACGTAGCGGCCCTCGTAGAACCGGGCCGAGTAGGTCGAGACGTTGGCGGCGCGCTTGTAGCCGGTGGCGTGCTCGAACTTCACCTTGGGGTATTTCTTGGCGACCTTCAGGGTCGGCTCCATGAAGCCGAAGGAGGTGGTGAAGATCAGCCCCATGCCGGAGCGGGCGAGCTTCTCGATGGCGCGCTCGCTGTCGGCCTCCGGCACGTTCTCGAGATAGGTGGTCTCGACCTTGTCGCCCATCGCCTCGGCGAGCGCCTTGCGGCTGAGGTCGTGCTGGAACGAGTAGCCGTAATCGGCCACCGGCCCGACATAGACGAAGCCGACCTTGAGCTTGTCCTCCGCGCTCGCCGCGCCGGAGAACAGGAGGAGCGCGCCGAGGCAGGCAGAGAGGGTCGTCCGCAACATCCGCATGTATCCTTGTGTGGTGTCTATCGGTGCGGGGTGAAATCTCGGCCGAGCGCCGCCGGGGCCTGCGAGCCGCCCCGCCGCCGCCCGAGGGAGAGCAGGACCAGGGCCAGGATCGTCGCGAGGTAGGGAAGCGCCGAGAGCAACTGCCCCGGCAGGCCGATACCGGAAGCCTGGGCGTGGAGTTGCAGCACGGTGGCGCCGCCGAACAGGATCGCCCCGCCCACCACCCGCGCCGGCCGCCACGAGGCGAAAACGACGAGCGCGAGCGCGATCCAGCCGCGACCGGCGGTCATGGCCGGCGCCCAGAACGGCGTGTAGGCCAGCGACAGGTAGGCCCCCGCCAGCCCGGCGCAGGCACCCCCGAACAGCACCGCGAGGAATCGCACGCCGCGCACCGACAGGCCCAGCGAATGGGTGGCGGTGTGGTCGTCGCCGATGGCGCGCAGGATCAGCCCGCCCCGCGTGCGCCACAGGAACCACGAGACCCCGATGGCGAGGGCGATGCCTGCATAGACGAAGCCGTCCTGCCCGAAGACGAGGCGGCCGATGCCCGGCAGGTCGCTCAGGACCGGCAGGTGGAGATGGGGTGCGGGCTCGCGCTTCAGCCCGACATAGCCCGCGCCGACGAGCCCCGAGAGGCCGAGGCCGAGGATCGTCAGCGCGAGCCCCGAGGCGACCTGGTTCGCCGCGAGCCCCACCGTCAGCAGGCCGAACAGGGCGGAGAGCGCCATCCCCGCGCCGATCCCGGCGAGCGCGCCCACGAGGGTCGAGCCGGATTCGACCGCCGCCGCGAAGCCGATGGCCGCGCCGCAGACCATCATGCCCTCGACGCCGAGGTTGAGCACGCCCGCGCGCTCGGTGACGAGTTCGCCGAGCGCCGCGATGACGAGCGGCGTCGCGGCGGCCAGCACGGTGGCGAGCACCATCTGGATCAGATCGAGGCTCATCGCGCCGCCCCCGGCACGAGGCGGACCTTGAACCGCGTGAACACGTCCGCCGCCAGCACGAGGCCGAGCAGCAGCCCCTGAAAGGCCCGCGTCAGGTCGAGGGGGAGCCGCAGGTCGATCTGCGCCGCCTCCCCGCCGATGGTCGTGACGGCGATGACCAGCGCCGCGAGGAGGATGCCGACCGGCGAGAGCCGCCCGAGGAAGGCGACGATGATCGCGGTGAAGCCGTAGCCCGGCGAGATGGTCGGCTGGAGCTGGCCGATCTTGCCCGCCACCTCGACGATGCCCGCGAGCCCCGCCGCGCCGCCGGAGATGGCAAAGGCCATGAGCGTCAGCCGCGCCTCCCCGAAGCCCGCGAACCGGGCGGCGCGGGGGCTCGCGCCGACGAGGCGCATCTCGAACCCGAACAGGCTGCGCCCAAGGACGAGGGCCGCCAGCAAAACGGCGGCGAGCGCCACCAGCACCCCCGCGTGCAGCGTGTCGCCCTCCATCAGGTAGGGAAGCCGCGCGGCGTCATCGAACGTCACGCTCTGCGGGAAGTTGTAGCCGGCCGGATCGCGCAAGGGGCCGCGCGCCATGTAGTCGAGGAGGAGTTCGGCCACGTAGACGAGCATCAGGCTCGTCAGGATCTCCGAGACGCCGAGCTTCACCCGGAGCAGCGCCGGGATCATCGCGTAGGCGAGGCCGGCGAGCGTGCCCGTCAGGAGCATCGCCGGCAGGATCCAGAAGGTCGCGCCCTCGGTGCCATGGGTGGCGATGGCGATTATGCCGCCCGCCAAGCCGCCGACCACGAACTGGCCCTCGGCGCCGATATTCCACAGGTTCGCCCGGTAGCAGAAGGCGAGGCCGGTCGCGATGAGGGCCAGCGGCGCCGCCTTCAGGGCGATCTCCTGCAGCGACCACAGGTCGGAGAGCGGCGCCACGAAGTAGACGGTGAAGGCGGCGGCCGGCGAGACGCCCATCAGCGCGACGGCAATGCCGCCGACCAGCACGGCGGCCAGGAAGGCGAGCGCGGGCGACAGGGCGGCGGACAGGGCCGAGCGGCGCCCGCGCGGAACGAGATCAAGCCGCATGGGCGGTCTCCGACGACGTGCCGGCGCCGCCCATCAGCAGGCCGACCGCCTCGCGGGAGGTTTCGGCCCGCGCCACGGGCGGCGACAGGCTGCCGCCATGGAGCACGGCGATGCGCCCGGCGATCTCGAACAGCTCGTCGAGGTCCTGGCTGATCACGAGGACGGCGCTGCCCCGCGCCGCGAGGTCGATCAGCGCCTGCCGGATCCGCGCCGCCGCCGCCGCATCGACGCCCCAGGTCGGCTGGTCGACCACGAGAAGGCCGGGCTCGGCCAGGATCTCCCGCCCGACCACGAACTTCTGGAGATTGCCGCCCGACAGCGTCCCGGCCGCCGGGTCCGGCCCCGCCTTGCGCACGTCGAAGGCCGTGCTCACGCTCGCCGCCAGAGCCCTCGCCGCCGCGCGTCGCACGAGGCCGAAGCGGGTGAGCGGAGCCGTGGCGTGGCGCGACAGCACGATGTTGTCGGACAGGCTCAGGCCGGGGGCGGCGGCGTGGCCGTTGCGCTCCTCCGGCACGAAGGCCGCGCCCAGCCGGCGGCGGGCGTTGATGCCGAGATGCCCGGCGGGCTCGCCGTCGATGCGCACGGCCTCGGCCGGGACCGTCGTCTCGCCCGAGAGGGCGGCGAAGAGTTCCGCCTGCCCGTTCCCGGCGATGCCGGCGATGCCCAGGATCTCGCCGCCCCGGATCGCCAGCGTGATGTCCCGCAGGGCAGTGGCGTGCAGGCGGGGCGCGGGCAGCGAGAGCCGGTCGAGGCGCAGGCGCTCGGGGCCTGCCGCGGCGCCGGGCGCCGCCGCGACCTCGCGGACCTCCTCCCCCACCATCATCGCAGCGAGCGAGGCGGCGCTCTCCGCGCGCGGGTCGCAGGCGCCCACCACCTTGCCCGCCCGCAGGATCGTCGCGCGGGCGCAGAGGCGGCGCACCTCGTCGAGCCGGTGCGAGATGTAGAGGAGCGCCCTCCCCTCGTCGCGCAGGCGCTCCAGCACCGTGAACAGCACTTCCGCCTCGCCGGGGGTGAGGACCGAGGTCGGCTCATCGAGGATCACCAGCTTCGGATCCTGCAGCAGGCAGCGCACGATCTCGATGCGCTGGCGCTCGCCGGCCGAGAGCGACCAGACCGGGCGATCCGGCTCGAGATGCAGCCCGTAGGTGTCGCCCAGCGCCGCGATGCGCCGGGCGAGGTCCGCGCGGGAGAGGCCCCGCTCCATCACCAGGGCGATGTTCTCGGCGACAGTCAGGTTCTCGCAGAGGGAGAAGTGCTGGAACACCATGCCGATGCCGAGCCGGCGCGCGGCCTCGGGGCTGCCGAGCCGCACCGTCTCGCCGCGATGGGTGACGACCCCCTCCGTCGGCTCCAGGAGGCCGTAGAGGATCTTCATCAGGGTCGATTTGCCCGCGCCGTTCTCGCCCAGCAGGGCGTGGATCTCGCCGGCGCGGATTTCGAGATCGATATGGTCGTTGGCCGTGAAGGCACCGAAGCGCTTCACGATGCCGTAGGCGCCGAAGAGCGGCCCCGCCTCGCTTGCCACGGCGCGCCCGTCAGAAGACGTGGAAGGCGAAGCCCGCCAGGAAGCTCTTCTCTTCCGTACCCTTGAAGGTCGCCGTCTCGACATTGCCGAACTTGTTCAGCCAGTACTGGAAGCCGATGAACACATCGACCTTGTTCGGCTGGTCATAGACCAGCTTGCCGAGGTCGAGAACGAGGTTCGTGCGCGACAGGAATTCCAGCCCCCGCTTCGGGTTGAAGGCGAAGTCGGCCACGTTCTGCACGCCCCGGCCCTTCGGCAGGACGATGTTGTTGAACCCGGTCACGCTCAGCGGCAGGCCGGTGAACGTCAGCGGGAAGTTGTAGACCACCTCGAATTCGGGGACGACGTCGAAGCTCTGGTCCCGATCCGGCTGCACGTTGAAGCCGTTGCGGTTCCACTCCTTGTAGGCGTGGACCGACAGGTTGAGGAACCCGGCCGGCACGTCGAAGGCGAAGTTCAGGCCGCCGACCACGTCGCGCTTCTTCGAGCCGAAGGCATCGTTCTGCGAGTTGGCGTCGAAGCCGAAGGCCAGCGACACGTCCTTGACGAGGCCGGGGATGGCGAAGGCCTTCGTGTTGGTGAGGGCGTTCAGGCTGAGCGTGCCGCGATAGAGACCGTAGGCTTCGGTGTTGCCGTAGTCCTGGAAGAACGGGTTGCCGATCGTGCCGGGCGGGTTGGTGGTGCCGGCGGGGAATTGCGAGCCCGACTTCAGGATGTCGAGGGAGAAGAAGTTGGTGCCGTAGGCCCAGGCGTCGGCGTGGGAGATGTTGAGGATCTGCTTCGGGGCCTCGCGAGAGACGAAGCTGCCGTCGCCGCGCTGGATCTGCACGCCGGGGGAGACGGTGGGGAACTGGTAGCGATAGCTGATCTGCGTGTCGGCGAAGAGGAAGAACGGCGCGTCCACCGGCGCCGCCGCCGGGGCCACGTCCTTCTTCACCGTGCCGAGATCGGCAGCATTGGCGGCCCCCGTCAGGAAGAGCGGCAACGCCGCCGCCAGTACGTAACGCTTGAACATCCTACGATCCCCCGGGCCTTCTCGGTCGGGGAGACGTCAGCAACCGCTATGCCATGGCTTGGCCATATGCCGACCGGCGCGAGACATGTTGCAAAACTGCGACAATCTGGCATCCCATTGAGCGATCTGCCTGTTTCCCATCCAGACACAGACCGGTCATGGCGCGGATCGCCTGCATGGATCTTGCGTGAGGGGACGGGCGAGGCTGGGCGACGTGCCCGACATGCGCGCAGGTGACGACGATGGATTCCCCGACGACTGCCCTCCCCGCCGCCCTCTCCGTCACGGCATGAGCGTCCCCGTGGAGCCGACACCCCGGCGCCGGGCCCTGCGCGGGCGCATGGCGAGCCTCTCCGGCAACCCGTTCCTCGCGGAAGGCTGCCTCGACCATATCGAGGACGCCCTGATCCTCATCGAGGACGGACGCATCGTGGCGGTCGGCCCCTATGCCGAGACGCTGGGCCACGTCCCAGCGGGCGTCGCGGTGGAGCATTACGAGAACGCGCTGATCCTGCCGGGGCTGATCGACACCCACGTCCATTACCCGCAGTTGCAGATTATCGCCTCCTACGGCGAGCAGTTGCTGACCTGGCTCACCAAGTACACCTTCCCCGCCGAGCTTGAATTCGCCGACCAGGCGCATGCGGAGCGGGTCGCGAAGCTGTTCTTCCGCGAGATCCTCGGCGCCGGGACGACCACGGCTTTGGTCTATTGCACGGTGCATCCCGGCTCGGTGGAGGCGTTCTTCGCCGAATCCGAGCGGTTCAACACCCGCATGATCGCGGGCAAGGTCCTGATGGACCGCAACGCCCCCGCCGGCCTCCTCGACACCGCCCAGCGCGGCTACGACGAGAGTAAGGCGCTCATCGCCCGCTGGCACGGGCGGGGGCGGCAGCTCTACGCGGTGACGCCGCGCTTCGCCGCCTCCTGCACGCCGCCCCAGCTCGACGCGGCCGGGGCGCTCCTGAAGGAGCATGACGGCCTCTTCCTCCAGACGCATCTCTGCGAGACCACGGACGAGATCGCCTGGGTGATGGACCTGTTCCCCGACCGGGCGAGCTACCTCGACGTCTACGCCCAGGCGGGGCTCGTCGGGCCGCGCTCGGTCTTCGGCCACGCGATCCACGTGACGGAGGAGGATTTCTGCACCTGCCATGCGGCGGGCGCGGCGGTCGCCCATTGCCCGACCTCGAACGGCTTCCTCGGCAGCGGCTTGTTCCGCCTCTACGATGCCCTCGACCCGAGACGGCCGGTTCGGGTGGGGCTCGGCTCCGATGTCGGGGCCGGCACCACGCTGTCGCTGCTCAAGACCCTGGGCGATGCCTACAAGGTCGCCGCGCTGCGCGGCACCAAGCTCGACGCGCCGCGCGCCTTTTGGCTCGCGACGCTCGGCGGCGCGGTGGCCCTGCGCCTCGATGACCGGATCGGCCGCATCGCCCCCGGCTACGAGGCGGATCTCTGCGTCCTCGACCTCGCGGCGACCCCGCTCCTCGGCTTCCGCACGCAAACCTGCCGCAGCATCGAGGATCTGCTGTTCGTGCTGATGACCCTCGGCGATCACCGCACGGTGCGCGCCACCTGGGTGGCCGGCGAGTGCGTCTACGACACCCGCCGCGCGGGCGATCCGCTGCGCTACCCGTGGTCCACGCCGACCGACTGAGTCTGGCTCGGCGCTTGCTACAGCTTGACCGTGGTTGGAGGGATGACGATGCGCCGGTTGTGTCTGGGACTGTGCCTGATTGTCGGGCTGCCGGCGGCGGCGTTCGCGCAGAGCTATACGGCGCCGACGCCCACCGACGTGCCGGCGACCGCCACGCGGGAATTGAGCAAGGCCGACCGGAAGACCGCCTGCACGCAGGAGGCCGACCGCCGCAACCTGCGCGGCCTGCGCCGCCAGCAATACCGCGCCGCCTGCCGGGGCCGGGCGATCCCGAAGCGGGTCAATCCCTGACCGGAGGGGGCGCGAAGCCCCCGCCTTGATCTTCGTTTCAGGCACGCTTAGACAGCAAAACCTGAGGCGAACCAATACATTAGCGTGATTATAAACTACGGGCCCGCAGCGGCGCGTAACACGGGATCGCCGGCGCGGTGACGGGCCCCGCCGGGACTGCGATCGCTGCGCGGAGGGACGGACATCTCGCGAGGCTGCGGCCTCTGGCGCCGTTCTTCTGCCTGTATGTCAGCTTCGGGGCGACTCTCGGTTTCCTCTCGGGCGGGGCGCCGCTCATCCTGCGCGCGCGGGGCGTCGACCTCACGGAGGTCGGGCTGCTGCAGGTCATCAACCTGCCGGTCGGGTTGACCTTCCTGTGGGCCCCCCTCCTCGACCGGCTGCGCCTGCCCGTCCTGGCGCACCGCACCGGCTGGATCCTCGCCGCGCAGGGGCTCGCGATCCTGCTGCTCGGCCTCCTCAGCCTCGGCGAGACCTGGCCTCTTCCGGCCCTCCTCGCCCTGGCGATCGCCGCCTGCACCTGCGTCGCCACCATGGACATCGCCCTGGAGGCCCTGGTGGTCGAGACCGTGGGCGCCGAGCGAAGGGCCTTCGTCGCCTCGGCCAAGCTCTGCGGGGCCTCCCTCGGCGGCGTCATCGGCGTCGGCGTTCTGGTCGGGTCCTACGACAGCCTCGGCTGGCGGGTCGCGGTGCTCGCCTGCGCCGCGCTCAACCTCGCCCTGCTCCTGCCGATCCTGTCCTACCCGGAACGGCCCCTGCGCCGGGGCCAGCCGGTGCGGGAGGAGCGCGCGGGCTCCCTCGCGCGGCTGCGCGTGCTGGCGCCGCGCATCCTCGTGCTCGGCACCTATTTCGCCGCCGCCTATCTCCTCTCCGGGCCGAACACCCTCGCCCTCCTCGACCTGCAGGTGCCCCTCGCCCAAGTCGGGCTCCTCACCGGCACCGTCCTGCCGGCGGTCAACCTCGTGATGGCGCTGGTCGCCGGGGGCTTGAGCGCGCGGGTCGGCACCGTCCGGCTGATCGTCGTCGGCGCGGCCGGCGTCCTGGCGTCGGGGCTCCTGATGGCGCTCGCCTGCGCCGCCGGCTCGGCCCCCTTCGCGGTCACGGCGACGATCCTGAACTTCCTGTTCGGCGGGCTGCTCGGGGTGCCGGTGTTCAACATGATCTACCGCTGGGCCCAGGGGAAACGCCCGGCGACGGATTACGCCCTGCTGTTCGGCGCGGCCTTCTTCGCGGCGATGCCCGTGCGGGTGGCCTCGGCGGCGCTGGCGGACTGGCTCGGCTGGCCGGCCTATTTCGCGGCGGCGCTGCCGCTCTACGCGGCGGCGGTCGCCGGGCTGGCCATGATGGTCGGGCGGACCCTACGCAACGACGAGGCGGTGTCGCCATGATCGAGGACGTCCTCGCCCGCGTGCCCGCCTCGCTCTCGGCCTACCGGGACAGCGTTTCCGCCGGCCCCGGCGGCGCGGCGTCCCTGCCGCTCCCGGCGCTCCGCGACGAGGCGGTGTTCGACGCCGCCCTCGCGCCCTTCGCCGCCGGCTTCGGCGAGGCCGACCGGCGCGCCGTCGTCTCGTTCTGGAGCCAGTATTACTTCGCCCTCCTCGCCACGCCCGCCCTCACGGCGCTGATGTGCTGCGGCCGCGCCCTGCCCTTGGCCTTCGAGGCGACCCGACTCGAACTCGACGCCGAGGGCCGCCCCGCCCGGCTCCTCATCGATGCGCAGGCGGGCGACGGCGCCGCCTGCCCCGCCGCCGGCCTGTCCGGGTTGATCGAGGGGCATCTCCGGCCCTTCGTGGAACTGTGCCACGCCCGCTGCGGGCTGGCACCGCGCGTCCTGTGGGGCAACGCCGCGACGATCCTCGACTACGTGGCGCGGGAGATCGGGGAGGACGCGCCCTTCGCCTGTGACGAGGTCGCGACCTGCCTCGGATGGCGCCGGGGACCGGGCTGCGCTAGGACTCCCCTCGCGCAGGCCCTGTGCCCGGATGCGGCGGGCTGCCGACGGCGCGCGTGCTGCCTGCGCCACCGTCTTCCCGGCGTGGCCTCCTGCGGGCCGCGCTGCCCCCTCGAACGCTGTCCCGCCCCATGCTGAAGGCCTTCCTCGCCTATTACAGGCCGCACAAGGCGCTGTTCCTCGTCGATTTCGGCTGCGCCGTACTTTCCGGCCTGCTCGAACTCGGCTTTCCCGTGGCGGTGAAGGGCTTCATCGACACCCTGCTGCCGCGCCAGGATTGGGGGCTGATCGTCCTCGCCGCCGCCGCGCTGGCGCTGGTCTACGTGGCCAATGCCGGGCTGATGGTGGTCGTGACCTATTGGGGCCACGTACTCGGCATCAACATCGAGACGACGATGCGCGCCCGCGCGTTCGATCATCTCCAGAAGCTCTCCTTCCGCTTCTACGACACGCAGAAGACCGGCCACCTCGTGGCCCGCGTGACGAAGGACCTGGAGGAGATCGGCGAGGTCGCCCATCACGGGCCTGAGGACCTGTTCATCGCGCTGATGACCCTCGTCGGCGCCTTCCTGCTGATGCTCTGGGTCCACCCGCCGCTGGCGTTCATCACCGGGGCGATCCTGCCGGTCATCGCCTTCGTCTCGCTCCGCTACGGCGGGCGCATGACCCGCAACTGGCAGACGCAATACGGGCGGGTCGGGGCTTTCAACGCCCGGATCGAGGAGAATGTCGGCGGGATGCGCGTCGTGCAGGCCTTCGCGAACGAACCGCACGAGCGCGCCCTCTTCGCCCTCGACAACGCCCGCTACCGCGACACCAAGCTCGAAGCCTACCGGCTCATGGCGGCGGGCCTGTCGATCAACTATCTCGGCCTGCGCCTCGTCCAGATCGCGGTGCTGCTCGGCGGCGCCGCCTTCGTGGTGCGCGGCGACCTGAGCCCCGGCGGCTTCGTCGGCTTCCTGCTCCTCGTCGGCGTGTTCTATCGGCCGCTCGAGAAGATCGGCGCCGTGGTCGAGACCTACCCGAAGGGCGTGGCAGGCTTCCGCCGCTATCAGGAATTGCTCTCCACCGAGCCTGACATCACCGACCGCCCCGGCGCCGTCGAGGCCGCCGGCCTGCGGGGCGAGATCGCCTTCGAGGGGGTGGGCTTCGGCTACGGCCGGGGACGCCCGGTCTTCACCGGCCTCGACCTGCGGATCGCGGCCGGCGAGACGGTCGCCTTCGTGGGGCCGTCCGGCGTCGGCAAGACGACCCTCTGCGCCCTGCTCCCGCGCTTCTACGAGGTCGAAGCCGGGCGGATCACCGTGGACGGCACCGACATCCGCGACATCACCCTCGCCTCCCTGCGGCGGCAGATCGGCATCGTGCAGCAGGACGTGTTCCTGTTCGCCGGCACGATCCGCGAGAACATCGCCTATGGCCGCCTCGACGCCAGCGAGGAGGAGATCGTGCAAGCCGCGAGGCGGGCGCGGCTCGGTGCCCTCATCGACAGCCTGCCGGACGGGCTCGACACGGTGGTCGGCGAGCGCGGCGTGCGGCTCTCGGGTGGCCAGAAGCAGCGGATCGCCATCGCGCGGGTGTTCCTCAAGAACCCGCCGATCCTGATCCTCGACGAGGCGACCTCGGCGCTCGACACGCAGACCGAGCGGGAGATCCAGCGGGCGCTGGCCGACCTCGCGCAGGGCCGCACGACGCTGGTGATCGCCCACCGCTTCGCCACCATCCGCGATGCCGACCGGATCGTCGTGCTCGGCGAGGGCCGCGTGGTGGAGCAGGGCCGGCACACGGAGTTGCTGGCCGGCGACGGCCCCTATCGCGGCCTGCACGCCGCCCAGTTCGGCAGCGCGGGCGAGGCGGAGCGGGCGGCGGCGGAATAGGCCACCGCCTGCCCTGCCTACGGCGTCAGCCCCGCCGCCGCGAGGCGACCCGCGAGGCGCGGATAGACCTTGAGCGTGTTGCCCGCGAAGATCCGCGCGCGGTCCTCATCCGTGAGGGCGGCGGCGTCCACGTAGCGCTTGGTGTCGTCGTAGGCGTGGCCCGTCTCGGGATCGATCCCGTTCACCGCCCCCACCATCTCGGAGGCGAACAGGATGTTCTCGTGGGGCACGACCTTCATCAGCAGGTCGATGCCGGGCTGGTGGTAGACGCAGGTGTCGAAGAAGACGTTGCGCATCAGCTCCGACAGCGGCGGGCGCTTCAGGTCCTGCGCGAGGCCCCGGTAGCGGCCCCAATGGTAGGGCACCGCCCCACCGCCATGGGGGATGACGAGCCGCAGGGTCGGGAAGTCCTTGAACAGGTCGGCGGTGACGAACTGCATGAAGGCGGAGGTGTCGCCGTTGATGTAATGCGCCCCCGTCGCGTGGAAGTTGCGGTTGGCCGAGGCGCTGACATGGACCATGCCGGGCACGTCGAGTTCGACCATCTTCTCCCAGAGCGGGTACCAGAACCGGTCCGTGAGCGGCGGATCGGTCCAGAATCCGCCGGACGGGTCCGGGTTCACGTTGCACCCGACGAAGCCGAGTTCCTTGACGCAGCGCTCCAGCTCGGCCGTGCAGTTCCGCGGCGAGACGCCCGGCGTCTGCGGCAGCTGGCAGACGCCCACGAAATTCTTCGAGTTCAGGGTCACGACCCGGTGGATCATGTCGTTCGACACGATCGACCAGTCGAGGCTGGTGCGGGCGTTGCCGATATGGTGGCCCATCCCGCCCGCCCGGGGCGAGAACAGGGCGAGCGAGATGCCCCGCTCGGCTTGCAGCTTGAGTTGGCGTCCGCGCACGCTCTCCCGCACCTCGTCGTCACTGACCTTGAGGTCGGAGGGCGACGGCGTTTGCCCGGGATCGTTGAGGGCGTCGATCTGGCGCTTGCGCCACGCCAGCATGGCCGGCGGCTCGGTGGTGTAATGCCCGTGGCAATCGATCACGAGCCCGCCGTAGCGGGAGGGCTCGGCCCGCGCGGCGGCAGGGGCGGCGGTCAGGGCCGCCGCGCCGAGGCCCGCGAGGCCCCGCATGAAGCCCCGCCGGGGCAGGCAGCAGGGGCAGGCGGCGCCCGTGACGGGATCGTCCGATCCCGCCATCATCGCGGGCCCTCCTGCATGGCGGCGCGCTTGCGCAGGACCATGTTGCCCCGGAACAGGAACTTCTGGGCGCGCTTGCCGGTGTCGACCTCCGTCGTGAAGACGTTGCCCTTCGAGTCGATGGCGAGGTTGTGGACCCAGTGGAAGTCCCCCGCCATCCGGCCGTTGCGCCCGAACCGGCCCAGGACCTCGCCGTTCTCACGGCTGAGGGTGCGGACCTCGTTGTTGGCCCCGTCCGCGTTCAGCAGGTAGCTCTGGCGCTCGTCCGGCCACAGGGCGAGTTCCCACACCGACCCGTTGGCGCGGGTGTTCTTCTCGACGAACATCTCCTTCACGAAGCTGCCGTCCTTGTGGAACACCTGGATGCGGTTGTTCGTGCGGTCGCAGACATAGACCAGCCCGTCCCGAGCGATCTGCACGCAATGGACCGGGTTGCGGAACTGCGCGGCGGGGGCGGCCGCCGGATCGTAGGCGCCGAGCTTGTCGTCGGTCGGCGGCTTGCCGTAGGCGCCCCACATCCGCTTGAACGCCCCGGTCTCGGCGTCGAACACGATGATGCGGTGGTTGTAGTAGCCGTCGGCCACGTAGAGTTCGTTCGTCTCTGGATCGACCATCATCGCCGCCGGCTTGCCGAGGCGGGTCGTGTCCTGGCTGTCGGTCTGCGGACCCTGCTTGCCGATCTGGAGGACGAATTGGCCGTCCTGGGTGAACTTCAGGATCTGGCCGTCGGTCTCGCCGTTGCCCGCGAGCCAGACGAAGCCCTTCGGGTCGATATGGATGCCGTGCTCGTTCTGGGGCCATTGATAGCCCTCGCCGGGGCCGCCCCAGGACTTGATGAGCGTGCCGGCCTGATCGAACACGAGGACCGGCGGAGCGGGCTTGCAGCAGCGGGTGCGCTGCGGATCGAGGGTTGCCGCCTTCTCGTCGTCGGTGAGGGTGCGCGGGCGCTGGATCACCCAGACATTGTCCTGGGCATCGACCGCGACGCCCGACGCCTGCCCCATGATCCAATCGTGGGGCAGGCGTTTCGGCCATCCCGGATCGACCTCGAAGCGCAGGGGTTCTTCCGCCATCGCGGGAGCCATGAGGCCCAATAGAACGGCGACCGCCACACGCTTCAGCATGCAAACCCTCCCGATGTGTTTATTCTTGTCGTAGTCATCGGAGGAGACGACTTGGCGCGTGCGGCGTCCACCGAAGCACGGGGCGCCGCGGAACCTTTGGGCTACGATTGCCGCGAAATGTCGCTCAAGTGGAAGTTTAATCGTTTCTTGCCTGAACTTGCGGCTGTGCCGCTCAGGCGACGGCGGCCGTCGGCGCGGCCTCGATCCACTCTTCGCCCCAGTCCTGCACGCTGTGGCCGGGGGAGACCTCGCGGTAGAGCCGCGCGGGCGGCTCGTAATCCGGGGGGCGGATCGGGCTGCGGATCTCGCTGTCCGGCAGGGCGTGCCGCGCCCGGCGGCGGGCCGGATCGGGGACCGGGACGGCGGCGAGGAGCTTCTTCGTGTAGGGGTGCTGCGGGTTGCCGAACACGGCCTCGCGCGGGCCGATCTCCACGATCTCGCCGAGATACATCACGGCGACGCGGTGGCTCACCCGCTCCACGACGGCCATGTCGTGCGAGATGAACAGGTAGGCGAGCCCCATCTCGGCCTGGAGGTCGAGCATCAGGTTCACCACCTGCGCCTTCACCGAGACGTCGAGGGCCGAGACCGCCTCGTCGGCGACGATCAGCCGGGGGCGCAGGGCGAGCGCCCGCGCGATGCAGATGCGCTGGCGCTGGCCGCCGGAGAATTCGTGCGGGAACCGCCCGGCCGTCTCCGGGGCGAGCCCGACCCGGCTCAGGAGATCCTCCGCCCGCGCCTTCGCCTCCCGGGGGGTGGCGAGGCGGTTGATGAGCAGCGGTTCCGCCACCGCCGCGCCGACGCTGAGGCGCGGATCGAGGCTCGCGAACGGATCCTGGAAGATCATCTGCATCCGCTGGCGGCGGTTGCGCAGGGTCTTGGCGTCGAGGGTGGCGATGTCCTCCCCGTCGAGGAGGACGGAGCCGGACAGGGGCTCGACCAGCCGCAGGATCGAGCGGCCGGTGGTGGACTTGCCGCAGCCGGATTCGCCCACGAGCGCCAGGGTCTCCCCCGCCGCGAGGCTGAACGAGACCCGCTCCACCGCGTGGACCCGGCCCGTCACCCGGCCGAGCAGGCCGGAGCGGATGTCGAACCGGGTGGTCAGGTCGCGCACCTCCAGGACCGGGCGCTCCGCCGCCTTCACGGTGTCGGGGGTCTCCGGCGTCGGCTCGGCCACGCCGGTCGTCCGGTCGATGACGGGGAAGCGCATCGGCCGGGTCCGCCCCGCCATGGCGCCGAGGCGGGGGACGGAGGCGAGCAGGGCGCGGGTATAGGGCTCGGCGGGGTCGGCGAAGATCCGCGCGGTCGGCCCGGTCTCGACCCCCCTGCCCCGATACATCACCACCGTGCGGTCGGCGATCTCGGCCACCACGCCCATGTCGTGGGTGATGAACAGGACCGACATGCCCTCGTCGTCCTGCAGGCTCTTGATGAGGTCGAGGATCTGGGCCTGGATCGTCACGTCGAGGGCCGTGGTCGGCTCGTCGGCGATGAGGAGCTTCGGCCGGCAGGCGAGCGCCATGGCGATCATCACCCGCTGGCGCATCCCGCCGGAGAAGCGGTGCGGGTAATCGTGCAGGCGCGAGCGCGCCGCCGGGATGCGCACTTTGTCGAGGAGGCGCAGCACCTCCGCCTCGGCGGCGGCCCGCGACAGGCCCCGGTGCCGGATCAACGCCTCCGCGATCTGGAAGCCGACCGTCAGGACCGGGTTCAGGGAGGTCATCGGCTCCTGGAAGATCATGGCGATGGAATCGCCGCGCACTGCCCGCATCTCACCCTCGGAGGCGGTCAGCAGCTCGCGCCCCTGGAAGCGCACGCTGCCGCCGATGCGGCTCGCGTCGCGGGGCAGGAGGCGCAGGACCGACAGGGCGCTGACGCTCTTGCCCGAGCCGGATTCGCCCACCAGCGCCACGGTCTCCCGGGGGCCGATGTCGAAGGAGACGCCGTGCACCACCTCGCGCCACCGCCCGTCCGAGCGGAACGACACGGTGAGGTCGGCGACCGAGAGGATCGGATCCGTCACGGGGCGGCTCCTACAGCACCCGGCGCGGGTCGAGCGCGTCGCGCAGGCCGTCGCCGATGAAGTTGATCGAGAGCACGGTGAGGAAGATCGCCCCGCCGGGGAACAGCGCCCAATGCGGGGCGACGTCGAGGTGGTCCTTGGCGTCGAACAGCAGCCGGCCCCAGGTGGGGATGTCCGGCGGGAAGCCGAGGCCGAGGAACGAGAGCGTCGATTCCGCGATGATCGCCGAGGAGACCTCGATGGAGGCCGCCACGATCACCGGCCCCAGCGCGTTGGGCAGGATGTGGCGGCGCACGAGGCGCCACGTCGTCGCCCCCTGCGAGCGGGCGGCCTCCACGAACTCCTTCTCGCGCAGCGTCAGGAACTGCGCCCGCACCAGCCGGGCGACGGGCATCCAGCGCAGGCCGCCGATCACCGCGACGATCATCAGGAACACGCCGCCCTGCGCCCCGAACACGGCCTTCAGGCTGTCGCGGAACAGGTAGATTACCAAGAGCAGCAGCGGCAGTTGCGGCAGCGACAGGAACAGGTCGGTCAGCCACATCAGCACCGGATCGAGGAGGCGGCGCGACATGCCTGCCAGCGAGCCGACGAGGACGCCGATCACGCTCGCCACCGCCATGGCGGCGAAGCCCACCGCCAGCGAGATCCGCCCGCCGTAGATCATCCGGGCCAGGAGGTCCTGGCCGAGGTCGTCGGTGCCGAACGGGTGCGCCCAGGACGGGCCCTGGAGCTGCGCCGAGAAGTCGATGTCGTCGATGGCGACCGGCCAGAGCAGGCCGCCGACGAGGACGCCCGCCACCAGCACCGCCAGCACGCCAACGCTGGCGAGCGCCAGCCGGTGCCGCCGGAAGCGGCGCCACGTCTCCCGCCCCGGAGAGGCCGGGGCCGAGGCCACCGCCTCAATGGAGGGCGATGCGAGGGTCGAGCCAGCCATAGAGCAGGTCCGCGACGAGGTTGAACAGGATGACGAGGCCGGCGAACACGAAGGTCACGGCCATCACCACCGGCGTGTCGTTGGCGAGCATCGCGTCGATCAGCAGGGAGCCGATACCGGGGATGCGGAAGATCTGCTCGGTGACGATGGCCCCGCCGAACACCGCCGGGATCTGGAGCGCCACCAGCGTCACCACCGGGATCAGCGCGTTGCGGGCGACGTGGCGGCGCGTCACCGTGGCCTCGGTCAGGCCCTTGGCCCGGGCGGTGGTCACGTAGTCGAGCCGGGCCACGTCCAGCGCCGAGGCGCGCACGTACCGGGTGTAGGAGGCCGCCTGGAAGAACCCCAGCACCGCCACCGGCATGATCGCCTGCCGCACGTTCGCCCAGACCCAGGCGAGCCCGGAGCCCGGCAAATCCGCCTGATAGACGAAGGGCAGCCAGTTCAGCTTGATCGAGAACAGCAGGATGAACAGCAGGCCGGTGAAGAAGGTCGGCAGGGAGAAGCCGACGAAGGCCAGCGTGTTGGCGACCTGATCCGCCAGGGAATAGGGCCGCCGGGCCGCGTAGAGCCCCACCGGCACCGCGACAAGCAGCGCCAGCACCTGCGAGGAGCCGACCACGAACAGGGTCGTGGGCAGCCGCTGCAGGATCAACTGGTCGACGTTGACCCGGCTCGCGAAGGAGAAGCCCCAATCGCCGTGCAGCATCGCCACCAGCCAGTGCAGGTAGCGGGTCAGGATCGGGTCATCGAGACCGAATTTCAGCCGGAGCGCCGCCCTCACCTCGGGCGGCACGTTGGGGTTCGAGGCGAGTTCGCCGAACGGATCGCCCGGCGCGAGCGCCAGGACGACGAACAGGATCAGGCTGATCCCGAGGAGGCTCGGGATCGCGATCAGCAGCCTTCGCAGGATGTAGGCGCCCATGGCGCGCGGACCGGCTCAGGTCTGCCGGCTCCATTCGGGCAGGAAGGACAGGTCGTTGTCCCAGCCGCTGCGGGGCGCCACGAGGGTGTTGCTGACCCCCGAGACCTCCGCCCGGTGGATCAGCGGCAGGACGTTGCCGGAAACCGCGAGATCGTTGGCCTTGATGAGCAGGGCGGCGCGCTTGACCGGGTCGAGCTCCGACTGGGCCGCGTTGTAGGCGGCGTCGTATTCCGCGTTGCGCCAACGCGAGATGTTCCGGCCCTGCCACTTGTTCTCCTTCGCGGCGGCCTCCCAGGAGACGTATTGCAGGAGCCACGTCGCCGGGTCCGCCTGGGACATGCTGAACGCGTACATCTCCATGTCCGCGTAGAAATGCGGGAACGTGTCCGGGTTGGCGGGGTCGGAGGAGAAGAACACCGAGCCGGTGATCGACTTCAGCTCGATCTCGATGCCCGCCTTGGCGGCGGCCTGCTTGATGATCGCTTGGGTCTTCTGGCGGGGGGCGTTGATCGAGGTCTGGAACAGCAGCTTCAGCCGCTTGCCGTCCTTGGCGCGGATGCCGTCCGAGCCCTTCGTCCAGCCGGCTTCGTCGAGCAGCGCGTTGGCTTTTGCCGGATCGAACGCGTAGCGGGTGGACTTCGAGACGAAGCGCTCCGGCCCGTTCACCGAGTTGGCGGTGGCCCGGCCGGTGCGGCCGTAGATGTAATCCTGGATCGACTTGCGATCGAGGAGGAGGTTGAGGGCCTGGACGACCTTCGGGTCGGAGAAGGCGGGGTGCTTGGTCTTGAGGGAGGAGCGCTCGCCATCGACCTCGACGGTCGGATCGGTGGCGTTGAGGAGCACGAATTCGAGCTTGCCGCCGTAGACGACGTCCACCCGGCCCTTGCCCCCCGTCTCCAGGCGCTTGAGCACCTCGTCCTCGACCAGCAGGTTCCAGGCGTAATCGTATTCGCCGGTCTGGATCACGGCGCGGGCCGCCGAGACGGCGTCGCCGCCGCCCTTCATCTCGATCGTGTCGAAATACGGCCGGTTCGGCAGGTGGTAGTTCGGGTTGCGCGCGCCGCGCACGATGTCGCCGGGGCGGAACTCCACGAACGTGTACGGGCCGGTGCCCACGGGGGCGAGGTTCTGCGGCGCCTCGCGGGATTTGGCGCCGGTATAGGCCGCGAAGATGTGCTTGGGCAGGATCGCGCCGACATTGCCCACGAAGGCGTCGCTCCAATAGGGCGTCGGCTTGTCGAACAGGATGCGGACGCGCAAGTCGTCGATCTTCTCGACCTTGCAATCCTTGTAGGAGCCGATCGTCACCGCCGCCGTGGCGGGGTCGCGGGCGTATTCCCAGGTGAAGACGAGGTCGTCGGCGGTGAGCGGTTTGCCGTCGTGCCACGTCACGCCCGGCTTGATTGTCCAGACCACGGAGCGCCCGTCCGCCGCGAGGCCGCCATTCTCCTTCGAGGGGATCTCGGCGGCGAGCACCGTCGCGAGGTTGCCGTCCGCATCCCAGGCCGCCAGGGGCTCGTAGAAGATGCGGCAGGCCTCCTGGTCCTTGGTGCCGATGGCGAAATGCGGGTTGATGAGCGTCGGGGCCTGCCACCACAGCATCCGCAGGGCGCCGCCGCCGCCCGCCTTGGTCGGCTTGTAGCCGGCGCGGAGGTCGCTCGCCATCGCCACGCCGTTCCCGGCCAGCATCAGCCCGGCCATCGGCGCGGTGAGGCCCACGGCCACCATGCGGCGCACGAAGGCGCGCCGCGAGAGGCCACCGGACCGGACCCGTCCGATGAGGTCGTGCAGATCCCGCTCGTCCATGAAGCTCAGCCTGTTCCCAAATGTCGGCGCTGCGCGCACAGCATCATTCCCTTGGCGCCCTTGGCAAGGGTTGCGCCAGTGACGCTTCCACCCGAGCATGTATTTTTCCCGCGCTTTGCTTGGACCTGAGAGGACGGAATGGACAACCGCAACGCCGTGTGGCGCCACGTCGACGCCCGGAAGGACCGGCTGATCGCCCTGTCCGACCGCGTCTGGGCCATGCCGGAGGTCTGCTACACGGAGGCGCGCTCCTGCGCCGAGCATGTCGCGGAACTGCGGCACCAGGGCTTCCGGATCACCGAGCAGGTGGCGGGCATCCCCACCGCCGTGATGGGCGAGGCGGGGAAAGGCGGCCCGGTCATCGCCTTCCTGGGCGAGTACGACGCCCTGCCGGGGCTGTCGCAGGAGGCGGGCCTCGCCGAGCACCGCCCCGTCGAGGCCGGCGGCCACGGGCATGGCTGCGGCCACAACCTCCTCGGCTCGGCAGCGCTGCTGGCCGCCACGGCGGTGAAGGACTGGTTGGAAGAGACCGGCACGCCGGGCCGCGTGCGCTATTACGGCTGCCCGGCCGAGGAAGGCGGCGCCGCGAAGGCGTTCATGGTGCGCGCGGGCGCCTTCGCCGACGCCGACATCGCGATCTCCTGGCACCCAGCGAGCTTCTGGGAAGTGGCGCCCCCGGTGGCGCTCGCCAACACCCGCGCCGACTTCGTCTTCACCGGGCGCACCGCCCACGCGGCGGCGGCCCCCCATCTCGGCCGCTCGGCGCTGGATGCCGTCGAGCTGATGAGCGTCGGCGTGAACTACATGCGCGAGCACATGCCCTCCGACGCGCGGGTGCATTACGCCTATCTCGACGCGGGCGGCATCGCCCCGAACGTCGTCCAGGCGAGTGCCCGGGTGCGCTACTCGATCCGCGCCGGCGACCTGCCCGGCATGCTCGCCCTCGTAGAGCGGGTGAAGAAGATCGCGCAGGGCGCGGCTCTGATGACCGAGACCGGCGTCGAGGTGCGGATCGTCAGCGCGGTCTCGAACCTCCTCGGCAACACGCCCCTGGAACAGGCGCTGCACGGGGTGATGGAGGATCTCGGCCCGCCGCATTTCGACGAGGCCGACCGCGCCTTCGCGCAGGCGATCCGGGGAACCCTCGGCGAGGGCGACATCGATGCCGTGTTCCGCGCCATCGGGATGCCGCGCACCGCGGCACCGCTGGCCGACTTCCTCGTGCCCCTCGACGCCGCGAGGAAGCCGGCGGTCGGCTCCACCGACGTGGGCGACGTGAGCTGGGTCGTGCCCACGGTCCAGGCCCATGCCCCGACCGTGGCGGTGGGCACGCCGTTCCACACCTGGCAGGTGGTGGCGCAGGGGAAGAGCCCGGCGGCGCACAAGGCGATGGTCCAGGTGGCCAAGGCGATGGCCGCCACCGGCACCCTCGCCCTCACCGATGCGGGCCTGCGCGAGGCCGCCCGGCAGGACCTCGTCCGCCGCCGGGGCGCGGAGGGCTATGTCAGCCCCCTGCCCCCGGAGGTCGAGCCGCCGCTGCGGATGTCGCTGGCCTGATCCGCCTTAGAGGGCCGACCGGCGCGGGCCGAGGGCAGCGTGCCGGTTCACGTCCTTGTACAGGAGGTAGCGGAAGGGGCCGGGCCCGCCCGCGTAGCAGGCCTGCGGGCAGAAGGCGCGCAGCCACAGGAAGTCCCCGGCCTCGACCTCGACCCAGTCGCGGTTGAGCCGGTAGACCGCCTTGCCTTCGAGCACGGACAGCCCGTGTTCCATCACATGGGTCTCCTCGAAGGGGATCGAGCCGCCCGGCCGAAGGGTCACGATGCTCACGTGCATGTCGTGGCGCAGGTCGTCGGGGGAGACGAAGCGCGTCGTCGCCCAGGCGCCGTCGGTGCCGGGCATGCTCGCGGGCTCGACGGCGGATTCGTGGGTCACGAAGGCGTCGGGCGCATCGAGGCCGGCGGCGCGCTCGTAGGACTTGCGGATCCAGTGGAAGCGGGCCGGGCCCTCCCCGTCGTTGCGCAGGCTCCAGGCGGCGCCCGGCGGGCAATAGGCGTAGCTGCCCGGCCGCAGCGCGTGCGCCCGCCCGTCGAGCACGAGGCGCGGCGTGCCCTCCACCACGAAGAGCACGCCTTGAGCCTGCGGGTCCGGCTCGGGCCGCTCGCTGCCGCCGCCGGGGGCGACCTCCATCAGGTATTGCGCGAAGGTCTCCGCGAAGCCCGACAGGGGCCGCGCGAGGATCCAGGCCCGGCTCCGCTCCCAGCCTGGCAGAAGGCTCGTGACGATGTCGCTCATCACCCCGTGGGGCAGCACGGCATAGGCTTCGGTGAAGACGGCCCGGCCGGTCATCAGAGCCGTTTGCGGCGGCAGGCCCCCGCAGGCGGGGTTGTAGGACGGCGCGGTCATGAAGGTCTCCCGGTTCGGGGGTGGCGGTCGCCACCGTCGCCACGCCATGGCCGATCATGGCCCCGTCACACTCCTGCCGCGCCAGCGAGACGTCAAATATCTATTACATTGCCGTCCAGACGAGCGCGGTATGGATCAGGGGGGTGGCTCGCCCACCAGCCCGCGCAACGCCGCCGTCACCAGCAGGCGCGTCATGCGCGGCACGTCGTCGGGGGAGATCGGGCCGAGCCCGTTCGTCTCCCCGAGATGCACCATACCGTGGACGCTCGCCCAGAGCGCCTTCACCGCGATGGGGATCTCCACCTCCGGGACGCGGCCGGTCTCCGTGAGCACGCCGCCGATCAACCCGAACAGGGCCGCGATCTCGCCTGCCATCTCCGGCGGCGTGTCCGAGACGCGGGGGGCGAGCATGGCGGTCCAGGCCTTGCGGCGCAGCCGCGCGAAGCCGGCATAGGCATCCGCCAGGGCGAGCAGCCTTTCCGTCGCCGGGGCGCCGGCGCTGCGGTCCAGAGAGGCTTCGAGCACCCTCCGCATGTCGCGCATGGTGATGGCGTTGGCTTCGAGCCGCAGCGCCTCCAGATCGCCGAACGCCTTGTAGACGGCCCCCACCGACATGCCCGCGCGCTCGGCGACGGCCCGCGCGGTCAGGGCCTCCAGCCCGCCCTGCTCGATCAGTTCGAGGGCGATCCGCGCAAGGGCGAATCGCTCCTCGGCCCGCGTCAGGTCGGATTTGGACGGGCGGCCCAACTTTCTTGGAACGTCGTTCACGAAAGGCCTTGCATCGCAGTTCGAGACGGGTATATCTCATTTCGTGAACGGCGTTCAAGTTAGCTCGCGACGCGGGCCGGCCGTTCCCTCGAAAGGGGTGTCACATGTTGAAGACCCTGAGCGACCTGCTGCGCGACCTGGATCGCGGGCTCCAGGCGGCCCGCGCCACGGAGGCCGTCCGCCGGGCGGGGGCCAACGGCCGGCGCGGCATCGCCCACGCCTCGGGCGCCCTGCAGGACGCCGAGGCCACCCTGGTGCAGCTGCGCGGACGCCAAGCCGCCGAGGCCGACGTCGACACCGCGCTCGCTGCCCTCGACGGGGCCCCGCACGCCATCGAGGAACGCCTCGACGCGGCCGGCTACGGCAAGATCTGCACCGATCCCGCCGCGATCCTCGGGCGCATCCGCGCCAAGGCCGCCTGACCCCGCCCCCTCCCCGTAACCCCCCGAAAAGAGCACGCCCATGACCCCCCAGATGCCCCACACCCCCGCCTGGAAGGCCTTCACCTTCGTCAGCTTCGGCCTCGCCGTCGCCATGCTCGGTATCGGTGTTTTCTTCGCCAACATCGACACCTGGACGAAGGGCTATCTCGCCATGGCGGCGCTGCTGTCGCTGAGTTCGGCCTTCACCCTGGCCAAGACCCTGCGCGACGAGCACGAGACCAACCGCCTGATCAACCGCATCGAGAACGCCGAGACCGAGCGGACCCTGCGCGAAGCGATCCCCGGCCGCGTGTGAGGCGGGGGCCGGGCTACCGGACCCGCCACAGCGCGCCGACGCAGGCGAGGTTGGCGAGGCTCAGGGCGAGCAGGAGCCACCAGAGGGCGTCGGGGCCGGCCTGGGTCAGCACGAAGGCCCCGACCGGCGGGGCCAGCGCCTGCGCCACCAGCCCTGGCCGGGCGAGGCGACCGACCACGAGCGGGTAGCGCGCGGGGCCGAACAGCGCGAGGGGCACCGTCCCCCGCGCGATGGAATAGATCCCGTTGCCGCCGCCGTAGAGCACCAGCCAGAGTCCGACGCCGGGCAGGCCGAGGGCGAGCAGCATCAGGCCGAGGGCGACGAGACCCAGGGCCGCCGTCAGGGTCCAGAGCGGGTGATGCCGCCCCTTGAAGGACATCTCCACGATGCGCGCGCCCACCTGCGCCGGGCCGATCAGCGCCCCGTAGGAGACGGCCGAGGCCAGGGCCACGCCCCGCGCCTGCAGCAGCGTCAGCAGATGCACCGACACCAGCGACATGATCGCGCCGCCGAGGATCAGCGCCCCGGCGAAGAGCAGGAAGGCCCGCCATTCCGAGGCGGAGAGCGGGCCGGTGCCCCCTGTCCGGTGCGCCGCCGCCGTTGGCAGCGCGGGGGCTTTCGGGATGAGCCAGAGCACCAGCGGCAGGGTGATCCCGAGGTGCAGCCCGGCATAGGCGAGGCAGGTGCCCCGCCAGCCGACCTGGGCGACGAGGAACGCCGAGAGCGGCCAGCACACGGTGCTCGCGAACCCGCCCCACAGGGTCAGGGTGGTGATCGCCGGCCGCGCCTGCGCGCCGTAGAGGCGTCCCAGGGTGGCGAAGGCCGGATCGTACAGGCCGCATCCCATGCCGAGGCCGAGGAGTAGCCAGCCGGCGAGGTAGACCGGCAGGGCCGGCGCCAGGGCCAGGGTGGTGAGCCCGGCCGCCAGGAGCAGCGCCGCCGCCGCCAGCACCGGGCGGCCCCCGTGGCGGTGGATCGCCACCCCGACATGGGGCGAGGCGTAGGCGGCGGCGAGCAGGCCGAGGGCGAGGCCGCCGACCACCCAGGCCAGGGGCCACCCGGTGTCCCCGGCGATCGGGCCGGCGAGCACCGCCGGCAGGTAGAACGAGGAGCCCCAGGCAAGGATCTCCACGATGCCGAGGGCGGAGATCACCGGCCAGCGGCGGGCCTCGGGCCGGGGCGGGCTACCGGGTGCCACGCGGCGTGGCGGGACGGCGCGGGCGGGCGCGAAGCGGGGGCCGTGGCATCGGGAGGACCGTGAGCGTGACGTCGTGCCTCTACCACGCGGGGCCGGCGGACGACACGAGCGGCCGGGAGGACTTCCGCGCGGCCCCGGAATTTGGCATCCTTGGCGCGTGACCCTCCGGCTCGCCCTCCGGCAACTGTTGCCGCTCCTCGCGGTCCTCAGCCTCGCCCTGACGCCGGTGGCCGCCCCTGCGGCCACCGCGGGGATGCACGCGCCGATGGCGTCGAGCCATCACGCGGCCATGGCTTCCGACATGTCCGATATGGACATGGCTGGCATGGACATGGACGACATGCCCTGCTGCCCGAAGGCCGAGGCCCCCAAGCCGGACTGCGCCAAGGGCTGCCCGCTGATGGCCCTGTGCCTCGCTAGCATGGCCTCCCTGCTGCCGGCCGCTTTGCGCGTCCCGGTGCCGGCGGCGACGCGGACGAGCGTACTCTGGCCGGAGCCGGATTCCTTCGTTAGCCTGCACGGGCCACCGTTACCCGAGCCCCCCCGAGCCTGAACCCGATGCCGCCGGCGCTTGCGCCGGCACGGTGACGCGCGCCCGCGCGCCCAAACCCATCGTGTTCAGGAGATCAGTCCCGTGACCAGGAACCCCTTCGCGCGCGCCCTGCCGGCCGCGCTGCTCGGCGCCGCGCTGTCGGCCCTGCCCGCCCTCGCCGACATCAAGGACTACGCCTTCGAGCTAACGCAGAAGGAGATGAAGCAGGGCGAGGCCATCGTCGCCGTCCGGCTCGTGGACAAGCGCAGCGGCAAGGCGGTGCCCGACGCCGTGATCTTCGCCACGCGTCTGGACATGGCCCCCGACGACATGGAGACCATGACGACGAAGATCGAGCCGCTGCCCGCGACGGAGCCGGGCCTCTACCGCTTCAAGACCAAGCTGACGATGGCCGGGAACTGGCGGCTCTCCCTCGGCGCCAAGGTCCAGGGCGAGGCCGGCACGGTCGAGGACAGGCTCGTCTTCCAGGCCGTCAAATGAGCCGGGCGGCATGGTTCGCCGGGATCCTCGCCGCGCTGGCGGCGGGGGGAGCCGGCTACGTCGCGGGGCACGGGAACGGTCCCGCTCCCGCGCCGGCCGCGCATGCGCCGGCCACCGGGCCGGTGGTCTATTACCGGGACCCGGACGGGAACCCGGCCTACTCCGCCGCGCCGAGGGCGACGGCGGACGGGCGGGCGTTCCGGCCGGTGCAGGCGAGCGAGGACGTGAGCTTCGACGGGGCCGACGCGAACGAGGCAGCGACGCCCGCCGCCGCCCGGCCGATCCTCTACTACCGCAACCCGATGGGCCTGCCGGACACGTCTCCGGTGCCGAAGAAGGATGCGATGGGGATGGAGTACATCCCCGTCCATGCGGGGGAGGACGAGGACGGGTCCACCGTTACCCTCTCGCCGGGCAAGATCCAGCGCACGGGGGTGCGCACCGAAGTCGTCGCGCGGCGCGTGGTGGCCCGGCCGGTGCGCGTGCCCGGCACCATCGCCCTCGACGAGCGTCGCGTCACCGTCGTGGCGACCCGCTCGGACGCCTATGTCGACCGCGTCGAACCCGTCACGACCGGCGACAGGGTGCGGAAGGGCCAGCCCCTCGTCCACGTCTACTCCCCGGAGATCAACGCCGCCGCCGCCCAGCTGATCGCCAATCCCGGCTTCGACGGCGCCCGGCGTCGCCTGCAGAACCTGAACGTCTCGGCGGAGGTCATCGCGGAGATCGAGCGCACCCGCACGGTACCGATGGCGATCACGTGGTCCTCCCCGCGCGACGGCGTCGTCCTGCAGCGGAACGCCGTCGAGGGGATGAAGGCGGGGGCCGGCGACACCCTGTTCCGCATCGGCGACATCGCGACGATGTGGGTGCTGGCCGACGTGCCTGAGCGCGACCTCGCGGCCGTGCGCGTGGGACAGGCCGCCACCGTGCGGCTGCGCTCGGCTCCGGGCCGGGCCATCGCGGGCCGGGTGGCGGTGATCTACCCGCAGGTGAACCCGGAGACGCGGGCCACGCGGGTTCGGATCGAGCTGCCGAACCCGGACGGGACGCTGCTGCCCGACATGTACGCCGACGTCGAGATCGCCACCGGGGACGCGACGCCGGTGGTGGCCGTTCCCGACGACGCCATCCTCGACACGGGGGAGCGGCCCCTCGTGCTCATCGATCGCGGCGAGGGCCGCTTCACGCCGACGGACGTGACGGTCGGCCTGCGCGGCGGGGGCTACACCGAGATCCGCGACGGACTCTCGGTCGGCGACCGGGTGGTCACGGGGGCGAACTTCCTGATCGATGCCGAGAGCAGCCTGAAGGCGGCGCTGCGCTCCCTCGCCGAGCCCCAGGACGGCCGGCAGGCCGCCAATGGCGGGGCGCGGCCATGATCGCCCGCCTCATCGGCTGGTCGGCCCGCAACCTCGTCCTCGTGCTGACCGGGACAATCTTCGCCGTCGTGGCCGGCGTGCTGGCCCTGCGGACCCTGCCCCTCGACGCCATCCCCGACCTCTCGGACGTGCAGGCCATCGTCTACACCGAGTATCCGGGGCAGGCCCCGCAGGTGGTCGAGGACCAAGTCACCTATCCGCTCACCACCGCCATGCTGACGGTGCCGAAGGCCAAGGTGGTGCGGGGCTTCTCGTTCTTCGGCGTGTCCTTCGTCTACGTGATCTTCGAGGACGGCACCGATCCGTATTGGGGCCGCTCGCGGGTGCTCGAATACCTCAACGGCGTGGCGAGCCGCCTGCCCGCCGGGGTGACGCCGACCCTCGGCCCCGACGCGACGGGGGTGGGCTGGGTCTATCAATACGTCGTCGTCGCGAAGGAGCGGACGCTCGCCGAACTCCGCTCCCTGCAGGATTGGGTGGTCCGCTTCGGGGCGTCGCGGGCGGAGGGCGTGGCCGAGGTCGCGGGCGTCGGCGGCTTCGTGAAGCAATACACCGTCGTGGTCGATCCGAACCGCCTGCGGGCGCAGGGGATCTCCCTCGCTAGGCTGCGGGAGGCCATCCGCGCCAGCAACGCCGATGTCGGCGGGCGCACGGTCGAACTCTCCGAGTTCGAGTTCATGGTGCGCGGGCGCGGCTACCTGAGGAGCGTCGCCGACATCGAGGACATCGTGCTCAAGACCGCCGCCGGCACGCCCCTGCGGGTGCGGGACGTCGCGCGGGTCGAGCTCGGGCCGGACGAGCGGCGCGGCCTCACCGAAATGAACGGCGAGGGCGAGGTCGCGGGCGGCATCGTGCTGCAACGCTTCGGCGCGAACGCCCTCACCGTCATCGAGGGCGTGAAGGCGAAGCTCGCGGAGATCGCCGGCAGCCTGCCGCCCGGCACGGAGATCCTGCCCGTCTACGACCGCTCGCAGCTGATCGAGGCGGCCATCGACACCCTGCGCCGGACGCTGGTCGAGGAGAGCTTGATCGTCTCCCTCGTCTGTGTCGTGTTCCTGCTGCATGTGCGCAGCGCCCTGGTGGCCATCCTGATGCTGCCGGTGGGAATCCTGATGGCGCTGGCGGGCATGAAGGCCCTGGGGCTCGGCGCCAACATCATGTCGCTGGGGGGCATCGCCATCGCCGTCGGCGCCATGATCGACGCCGCCATCGTGATGATCGAGAACGCCCACAAGCACCTGGAGCGGGCGCCGCCGGGCAGGCCCCGCGTCGCGATCCTGATCGAGGCGGCCTCCGAGGTCGGGCCGTCGCTGTTCTTCTCCCTCCTCGTCATCACCGTGAGCTTCTTGCCGATCTTCACCCTGGAGAGCCAGGAGGGCCGGCTGTTCGGGCCGCTCGCCACCACGAAGACCTTCGCCATGGCGGCGGCGGCGCTCCTGTCGGTGACGCTCGTCCCGGCGCTGATGGTGCTGTGCGTGCGCGGGCGGATCGTCCCGGAGCACCGCAATCCGCTGAACCGCCTGCTGATCCGGCTGTACCGCCCGCTCATCGCGGGCGTGCTGCGGGCGCGCGGCCTCACCCTCCTCGTCGCCTTCGGCGTCCTGGCGGCGACGCTCTGGCCCGCGCGGCAGCTCGGCTCGGAATTCATGCCCGACCTCGACGAGGGCAGCCTGCTCTACATGCCGACGACCTTGCCCGGTCTCTCCGTGACCAAGGCGGGCGAACTGCTGGCCACCCAGGACCGCATCATCAAGGGCTTCCCCGAGGTGGCTTCGGTCTACGGCAAGGCCGGGCGCGCCAACACCGCCACCGACCCGGCGCCGATGGAGATGTTCGAGACGATCATCGCCCTGAAGCCAAAGGCGGACTGGCGGCCGGGCGTGACGCTTGCGAGCCTGAAGGCCGAGATGGATGCGGCGCTGCAATTCCCCGGCGTCTCGAACGCCTGGACGCAGCCGATCCGCGCCCGGATCGACATGCTCTCGACGGGCATCCGCACCCCCGTCGGCGTGAAGGTGCTCGGCACCGACCTGACCCGGATGGAGGGCGTCGCCCGGCAGGTCGAGGCTCTCGTGCGGGCCGTGCCGGGCACCGCGAGCGCCTATGCCGAACGGGTGATCGGCGGCTACTTCCTCGACATCACCCCCGACCGCGAGGCGCTGGGTCGCTACGGCCTGACGGTCGGCGACGTGCAGGACGTCATCGCGACGGCGCTCGGCGGGCAGACGGTGACGAACACGGTCGAGGGCCGCGAGCGCTACACCGTGAACGTGCGCTACCCCCGCGCCCTCCGCTCGGACCCGAGGGCCATCGCGGACGAGGTGCAGGTGCCCCTGCCGGCGGGCGGGACGGTGCCCCTGCGCGAGGTCGCCACGGTCGCGCTGGCGCGGGGGCCGACCGCGATCCGCACCGAGAACGGCCGGCTCGCGGTCTATCTCTTCATCGACATCGCGGGGCGGGATCTCGGCGGCTACGTCGCCGCCGCGCAAAGGGCCGTGGCCGAGGGGGTGAGGCTCCCGCCGGGCACCACGCTGCAATGGAGCGGGCAATACGAATATCTCGAACGGGCCGAGGCGCGGTTGAGGATCGTGGTGCCGCTGACGCTGCTCGTCGTCTTCCTGCTCCTCTACCTGAACTTCCGGCGGCTGACCGAGACGTTCATCGTCATGCTGTCCCTGCCCTTCGCCCTGGTGGGCGGGGTGTGGCTGCTGTGGTGGATGGACTTCAACCTGTCGGTGGCCGTGGCGGTGGGCTTCATCGCCTTGGCCGGCGTCGCCGCCGAGACCGGGGTGATCATGCTGGTCTATCTCGACCAGGCCTGGGACGAGGCGCGGGCCGCATGCGGGCGCGAGGGGCGCCCCCCGACAGAGGCGGACCTGCGCCGCGCCATCATGGTCGGCGCGGTGGAGCGGGTGCGCCCGAAGATGATGACGGTCGTCGCCATCATGGTGGGGCTCCTGCCCATCCTCTGGAGCGCGGGCGCCGGGTCCGAGGTGATGCAGCGCATCGCCGTGCCGATGATCGGCGGCATGGTCTCCTCGTCGGTGCTGACCCTCCTCGTGATCCCCGCCGTCTACGCCCTCGTGAAGGGCTGGGGGCTGCCCGCGCGCGACGGCGTTCAGGCGATGCCGGCGATGCGGATGCCGAGGTTGCTGGGGCCGCGCAGGGACGCCCCGGCGCGGTAGGGCGGCGGGTCGTCGAGCAGGGTCGGCCGGACGAGGCGGCGGCAGAGGGTGACGAGGGCGATCTCCGCCTCGATGCGGGCGAGCGGCGCGCCGACGCAATAGTGGAGCCCGCCCCCGAACCCGAAATGCTGGTTGTCCGCCCGGTCGGGATCGAAGCGATCCGGGTCCGCGAAGCGCTCGGGGTCGCGGTTGCCGGAGGCGAACAGCAGGATGACCGGCGCGCCCTTCGGGATCGTCGTGCCGGCGATCTCGATGGCGCCGAGGGCCTTGCGCGTCCGGAAGTGGACGGGCGGCTCGTAGCGCAGAAGCTCCTCGATCAGGCGCGGCGCCCGCTCGGGATCGGCCTTCAGCCGGTCGAGTTCGTGCGGGTGCCTGAGCAGGGTCAGCATGCCGTTGGTGATGAGGTTCACCGTGGTCTCGTGCCCCGCGACGAGGAGCAGGACCGCCGTCGCGATGAGGTCCACGTCGCCCATGGCGGGCGCCCCGGCGCGGCCGGGCCGGGCCAGGCCGCTCAGCATGTCGTCGCCGGGGTGGCGCCGCTTCTCCCGGATCAGACGGCGCATGTAGGCGGCGATGGCGTCGAAGGTCGTCACCGTCACCCGGCGGGCCTCGTCGTCCCGGCGGGCATCCGGCTCCAAAGCCGTGGCCAGTTGCGTCGCCCAGGCGTGGAATTGCGGCTCGTCCGCCTCCGGCACGCCGAGCAATTCGCAGATCACCGCCACCGGCAGCGGATAGGACAGGTCGTCGACGAGGCACACCGTGTCGCGCCCCCGGCATTGCTCGATGAGCGTGTCCACCAGCGCCCCGACCCGCCCGTGCAGGCCGTTGACCCGCGCGATGGTGAACTCGTTCATCACGAAGCCGCGCAGGGTGTCGTGGGCCGGCGGGTCGCGGAAGATCAGCGGACGGTGGGCGTTGGCCACCCGGTTCTTGATGGGATTGAGGACCCAGTCCGTCAGCGGGTTGCCGGTGCGCGGCCGCCGCGAGGGCGGCAGGTCCTCGGAACTGAGGCGGGGGTCGAAGAGCAGGCTGCGGATCGCGGCGTGCGTGCTGACGACATAGGCGCCGTCGCGCTGGCGGGAGACGGGGGTCCGCCGCAGCCGCGCGTAGATCGGGTAGGGGTCGGCGCGGTTGGCCGGATCGAGCACCTCCGCGAACAGCGCGTCCTCAGACATGGGCCATCTCCCGCATCCGTTCGTCGGCGGCCGGGCCGGGGCGGGCCGGCGGGAAGCCCGGCGCCAGGATCTCGACCCGGCCCTGGTCGGTGGCGTCGAGGATCGGCGGGAACGCCGCCCCCTCGGCGATCCGGTCCGCGTAGGAGGGCAGCCAGCGCGCCTGATCGAAGGACACCGCCGCGATGCTGCGCCCGCTCCGGCCATAGACGGCGAGGTAGCGCTGCGCCGCCCGGTCGCCCTGGACGATGGCCACGGCATCCGCCCCCTCGGCGAGGCCGACCGCCTTGATGTTGATCCCGAACTGGCTCGACCAGAACGCAGGAAGGTGCCGGTAGGGACGCGGATCGTCCGGGCGCAGCAGGCTGCGCGCCGCGTGCGCCGCCTGCTCCACGGCGTTGCCCCAATGCTCGACCGTCATCTCCCGCCCGCCATAGAGGGGGTTCGGCCAGCGCGCGACGTCGCCCGCCGCGCCGATGTCGGGATCGGGATCGCCCGCGCGGGTGAGCGCCCGGCAGGCCGCGTCGCAGGTCAGCCCGCCCGCGTCGGCGCGCAGGCCTCCTTGCGCCAGCCATTCCGTGTCGCGGACCGCCCCGAGCGCGACGATGACGCAATCCGTCTCGATGAGCCCGCCGTCGTGCAGGTGGGCCCCGGCGACGTGGCCCCCCTCTCCCATAAGGGCGCGGACCTTCGTGCCGGCGCGATACGCGACGTCCGCCCGGCGCAGGCATTCGACGATCGTCCCGCCGACGAGGGTCCCGAGCACGCGGGCCAGGGGCGTCGGATTGGGATCGGCCAGCGTCACCGGCACGCCGAGGTCGCGGCAGCAGGAGGCGGCCTCGCAGCCGATCAGCCCCGCGCCGATGACGAGGACGTGCTTGGGCGGTCGGGCGAGGGCCAGCCGCAGGGCGGCGGCATCGTCCCGGCCGCGAATGGTGAACACCCCGGCGAGGTGGGCGCCCTCCCCCGGCCAGGGTCTGGCCCGCGCCCCCGTCGCGATCAGGAGCTTGGTGTAGGGCACCTCGCTGCCGTCGCCGAGGCGGATCGCCTTGCGCGTCCGGTCGAGGGCGGTGGCGGGCTGGCCGAGGCGCCAGTGGGCCCGCAGGGGCCGCTGCTGCGGCAGGGCGGTGGCCTCGGGCGGCAATTCCCCCGCAAGGACGTGCTTCGACAGCGGCGGCCGGTCGTAGGGCCGGTAGGGCTCGTCGCCGACGAGGGTGAGCGGCCCGTCGTAGCCGCCCTCGCGCAGGGCCTCGGCGCCGCGCAATCCCGCCAGCGAGGCGCCGACGATCACGATTCCGGGATCGCCGGTCATAGCGCGTCCTCCCGGTCGAGGCTGGCCGGCTCGATGCTGATCGCCCGGACGGGGCAGGCCTGCTGCGCCCGCTCGATCCGGGGCCGGGCCTCATCGGGCGGCGCGGGATCGTAGAACAGGATCTCGTGCCCCCGCAGCTCGAAGGAGTCCGGGGCCGCGTAGCAGCACTGCGCGTAACCCTGGCAGCGGTTGAGGTCGACGACGACGCGCATCGGTGGATCTCCGGACAGCAGGGTTCGACGGGGTCACTCCTCTCCGTCGGGAATCAGCTTGTATGCTGAGCGCAGAGGCACCCCGGCCGCAACTGCCAGGAAGGAGGCGGCCAGGGCCTCCGCGACCTCGCCCGCCACGCGATGCCAAAGGCCCGGCGCGGCCGGCGGCGAGGTCAGGCGGAATCCGTGGGTCGTGGGAACGGGGGTCGGAACGGGCATGGCGGCTTCCTGCGCTAGGCGGATGTCTCAGGACGTCATTCGCCTGAGGGCCAAGCCCGTTACCGGCCCGGTCGGAGCCCCGGTGTGCGGGCGCACCTGCACGCCCTCACGCCCAGCCTGCGAGCCCCTTCGCGTCGATCGCCTCGCGGGTGCAGCGATAGCCGAGGGCGGCGGTCGTCTCGAAGCTCGACCAATCCCGCAGGTCGACCCCTTCCAGGGGCGGCTTGAGCACCACCGTGGCGCGGCTGACCGACATCATGGTCTGGGCGTCGCTCGACACGGTCGCCGCCCGGAGGAGCAGCGGCGCGATCCCTGGCATCGCATCCGGCAGGCCGAGCAGGCGGCGGACGAGATGGCCCGTCCACGAGCGCGCCGGCATCCCGGTGAAGGCGCGGTCGCTGCCGACATCGATGGCCAGGACCGGCCCCCGCCCCAGCCCCGCCATCACGTCCGCCGGCAGGTTGTTCATCATGCCGCCGTCCACGAGGATGCCCTCCTCCGAGACGACGGGCGGCAGCAGGCCGGGGATGGCGATGCTGGCGCGCAGCGCGGTGGCGAGGTCGCCGCTGCGGTGGACCATGGCCGCGCCCGTCGTGAGGTTCGAGGACACGCAGAGGTAGGGGAGCCACAATTCCTCGATCCGGGCCGCGCCGAAGCTCTCGCGGAGCGCGGTGTCGACCTTCAGTCCCCGCGTCAGGGCGTGGAACGGCAGCGTGTAGTCGTTCAGCGGGTTCCGGCCGACGAAGGTCGCCTCCATCCTGTCCCGGATCTCGGCCGGGCCGAGGTCCATCGCGACGCTCGCCGCGACGATGGCCCCCATGCTGGTGCCGCCGACGAAATCCACGGGGAAGTCCGCCTCCGCCAGGGCTTCGAGGACGCCGAGATGGGCGAGGCCCCGCGCGCCGCCGCCGCCGAGGACGAGGCCGCGGGCCTTGCCGATGGCGAGCCGCGCCAGCCGCGCCCGGTCCCGGACGTGGCCGTCGCGGACCTGGATCCGCATCGAGGACGGCAGGGCGGCGACCGCCGGATGGAGCGGGCGCGGGAGGGACACGCCCGCCGGCTGGCGGATGGCGAGGTCGATCTGGATCCAGGCCGAGCGGAGGGGCTCGATGCAGGCCGCCGCCCCCGGACGCGGCGGCGTCTCCGGCTCGGCGAGGAGCAGGATGTGGTCGGCATGCCGAAGGCAGAGCTTGCACCAGGGGCAATCGGTGACGCGGTGGGCCACGAAGATCGTGCGGGCGTGCCGCGTCTCGTACTCGTGGAACCACGTCTCATCGGCGCCCTCCGGCCAGTCCGTCAGGCAGCCGGTCGTCCCCGGCAGGGCCTCGTCGAAGGCGCGGGCGAGGTCATGGCCGAAGGCCGCCGCGTCGGGGCCGTCCGTTATGGCGAGCACCGCGAAGCTGCGGGGCGGATGGTCGAAGGAATGGCCCCCGGAGGCGACGCGCAGGCGTTCGGCCAGGAGGCGGGCGACGTACAGGAGCGTCGAGGGATGCTCGGCGACGATCTCCTCGAAGGCGGAGCGCCCGAGGCGCAGCAGATGCGTGTCGCGCAGGGCCGTGGCCGTCGCCGAGCGCGGCTCGTGGGAGAGGAGCGCCATCTCGCCGAACGCCTCCGGCGGCGTCAGGCGGGCGAGGCGCCGGGTCTGCCCGTCCCGGGGATCGCGGGCGGAGATGCCCACCGCGCCGGAGACGAGGATGTAGAGCGCGTCGCCCTCCTCCCCCTGCTCGAACACCGGCACGCCGCCCGCGACCGCGACGGAGGCGAACCGCCGCCCGACGGCCGAGGCGGCGGCGGGGTCGAGCCCCGCCAGGAAGGGGATCGCCGCCGGGCTCACCCGACCGCCCGCTTCAGGTTCTGCGCCGCGCGGGCGTAGCCGCCTCCGGCGCCATCGACGAAGTGCAGGTGATCGGCGCGCAGGGGCGAGGGCGTGATGCAGGTCACCACCGCCGCCTCCTGCCGGTGCAGGCCATACCGCACCAGGCCCTCGGCCCGGGCCGCCTCCAGCATGGCTTCGATCCGGTCGACGGTGCGCAGCGGGCAGGCGACGGTCACGCGCAGGCCGTCGTCGTATTTGCGGAAGTCGGCGTTGGCGACGAGCTGGCGGATGTAGGTCTTGGGCGAGAACCGGCCGACCGTGAGGTTGAAGCGGAAGATGGCGAAGGAGACGCAGCGCCGCGCGAAGGCCACGGCGCAGCGCAGGGCGAATGCGCCCCGCAGGGGGCCGGCGACGCGCACCTCGTCCCGCAGACCGGTCCAGGGGGCGCCCATCGGCGGTCCCCCCTCCGGGAGGGGGCAGCCCATGTCCGGCCCCTCGTCGATGGCGGCGATCACGCCCTCCAGCACGGCGCGTACCGCCGCCCGATCCGCCCCGTCGCGCGGGACCACGATCAGTGAGAGGATGGGATCGCCCCGCCGGCCGACCGGCTTGAAGCGGCACGACAGGCCGGTGAGGTCGGGGCGCGTCCCCCCGGCGGCGGGCGCCACCGCGAAGCGGCCGGTCTTCATGGCCGCCTCCGCCCAGGCCAGCCCGCCCCCGGTGAACATCGCGTAGGCGATGTCGGCGGAGGCTTGGTAGCGGGCGACGCGCAGGTCGAGCCCCGCCTCGCGCACCGCCGCGACGGGGATCAGGCCCGCGCGCAGGGTCAGGCCGAGTTCCTCGCGCGCCCAGGTCACCGTCGCCGCCAGCGCCGCCTCCACCATCGCCCGCGCGTCGGGCGGGATCAGGACGCTGGCCCCGTCGCCGCCGAAGACGAAGGGGACCTCGCGGCCGGGCAAGGCGTTGCGGATGGACGCGATGGCGGCGGCGCCCGCGAGGTTCACCGCCCGGTAGCGCCCCTCCTCGATGGCCGCCGTGGACATCGTGACGTCGCTCGATGCGATCCACCACGCATCGGGCACGGGCGCGTACAGGGCATCGTCGAAGATGTCTCGGAAGCGCTCGAGGGGCGGCAGCAGCCCGTAGCTGAAGGGTGGCGTCTCGGTTCTCACGGCATCAGGCTACCACGCCACCGCGATTCGCGGCGGCCCAATCCGCGGTTACGCGATCCGGGGGAGATGCATCTCCTTGCGGAAGCTCCGGTCGAAGGCGCCGCCCGGGACGAACCGGCGCAGCAGGCTGACCTGACGCGCCTTCGACCCGGCGGTGTAGCGGCGCTTGGGCACCGAGGCGGTCGCCGCCGCCACAACGACCTTCGCCACCACCTCGGGCGCGTCGCCGGTCTTCATGACCTCGTCCATGAAGTGGTCCCGCTTCGTGCGCTCGGCCGCGTAGAGGTCCAGCGGTGCGTCGGGCCGCACGAGGTTCTGGTCGAAGCGTGTGCGCGTGTAGGCGGGCTCCACGAGGACGATCCGGATGCCCTGGTCGCGGACCTCGTGATCGAGCGATTCCGAATAGCCTTCGACCGCGTGCTTGCTGGCGCCGTAGAGGGCCATGTACGGCGCGGGGACCAAGCCCAGGATCGAGCTGATGTTGACGATGCGCCCCGCCTTCTGGGACCGCATGATGGGCAGGACGGCGCGGGTCGTGCGGATCAGGCCGAACAGGTTGACGTCGAACATCGCCTGGGCCTGCCCGATCGAGGATTCCTCGGCCGCGCCGCTGATCCCGAACCCGGCATTGTTGACCAGAAGGTCGATGCGGCCGGTCTCGCCGAACACGGTCTCGACCATCGCCGCGACGGACGCGTCGTCGGTGACGTCGCAGGCGAGCAGCGGGATCTCGCCGCCCACGGCGGCGGGCTTCCTGCTCGTGCCGTAGACGCGGTAGCCGGCCGCCCGCAGGGCCCTGGCGGTTTCGAGCCCGATCCCGGACGAGGCCCCGGTGACGATCGCGGTCTTGGACGAACTCTTGGTTGAGATCTGGCTCATCGTCGTCTCCCTGCGGCCACCCATGCGGCCGCGTTCGTCAATTAGATTACGATCATAATCTATAATGGCAAGCCGTGTTCGGCCGGGGCCCCGCGATCGGGTGCGGTGACGCACTGGCCATGCGGCGTGGACGGGGAGCGATCAGGACGCGACGGACTCCTGCGCCGCCTGGAGCAGTTCCTTGGCCAAGTCCTCGTCATCGACGGCGCGGGCCAGGACGACCGCACCGACGAGGGTGGCCATCGTCGCCAGGGCGCGCTGGCGCCGGCGCTCCTTCGAGGCCTTGGGCGTCAGGCCGGCGAAGAGGGCGGCCAGCCCTTCCACGCCCTTCGTGAACCGCGCCCGGACGAGGCTGCCCGCCCCTTCGCGGGAGACGTCGTTCGCCAGCGCGGCCAGGGGGCAGCCCCGTCCCGGCGTCTTCACGTGGCCGAGCGAGAGGTAGTTCTCGACCACGGTATCCGTGGTGCCCCGGTGTTCCTCGGCGAGGGCCGCGTCGAACGCCTCCGCCGCCAGGGCATCCTTGTTGGCGAACTGGCCGTAGAAGCCGCCATGGGTCAGGCCGGCGGCCGCCATGATGTCGACCACCCCGACGCCGTGGAGGCCGCGCTCGCGGAACAGGGCCGCCGCGACCTCGACCACGCGCTGCCGGTTGATCCTCGCCTGCTCCTGCGACACTCTCGGCATGGCCTGATCCTTCGGCGTTCCTCAGCCTCATATAGATGCGTCATGTCATCTATAGAAGGCCGGGCGCCGCGATGCCGTGCCCGGAGGCGTCCGCCCCGCGCGGCTCCCGCGCCACCCGGAACCATAGGGCGTAGAGGGCCGGCAGGAACAGGAGGGTCAGCAGCGTCCCGACCCCGACGCCGCCGATCAGCACGTAGGCCAGCGCCCCCCAGAACACCGAGTGGGTGAGCGGAATGAAGGCGAGCATCGCCGCCGCCGCCGTCAGGATCACCGGACGGGCCCGGCGCACCGTCGATTCGACGATCGCCTCGTAGTCGGACAGCCCCGCCGCCCGGTCGTGGTGGATCTGGTCCACGAGGATCAGCGTGTTGCGCATCAGGATGCCCGACAGCGCGATCAGCCCGAGGATCGCGTTGAAGCCGAAGGGCTGGTGGAAGATCAGCATCGTCGGGACGGCGCCGACGAGGCCGAGCGGCGCGGTGGCGAACACCATGAACATGGTGGTGAACGAGCGCACCTGCAGCATGATGACCGTCAGCGTCACGATCAGCATCAGCGGGAAGACCGTCACCAGGGCCTTCATCGCCTTCTCGCTTTCCTCGACCGAGCCGGCCGTGTCGATGCGGTAGCCCGGCGGCAGCTTCGCCTTGATCGCCGCGAGGGCGGGGACGACCTCCGCGTGGATGTCCGGCGGCTGCCGGCCGTCGAGCACGTCGCCCTGCACGCGGATATAGGTCTCGCGGTTGTAGCGCTTGAGCACCGCGTCCTCGTTGCGGCTCTCCAGATGCGCCACCTGCGAGAGCGGAACCTGCCGTCCGTCCTTCGTGGCGAGCGTCAGGTCGCCGATGTCGCCGAGCGAGCGGCGCTCCGGGCCGGGGCTGCGCAGGAGCACGTCCACGGAACGCAGGTTCTCGCGCACCTGGGTGGCGGGGGTGCCGTTGAGGTAGCTCTGCAGTTGCTGGCCCGCCTCCTTCGGCGTCAGGCCGATCAGGCGCAGGCGCTCCTGGTCGAGGGCGAGGTGCAGGGTCGGCGTCCGGTTCCCCCAGTCGAGGTGGACGAGGCGCATGTTGGGGTTGGCCATCATGACGTCCCGCACCTCCGCCGCGATGCCGCGGATGACATCGAGGTCGGGGCCGACCACCCGGAAGGCCACGGGAAAGCGCACCGGCGGCCCGAACACGATCTGCAGGACGCGCACCCGCGCCTCGGGGAAGCGCCCCTCGTCCACGAGGTGGCGCACCTTGCCGCGCAGCACGTCGCGGGCGTGGGAATCGGCGGTCTGCACCACGATCTGTGCGAAGGCGGGGTCCGGCAGTTCGGGATCGAAGGAGAGCACGAAGCGCGGCATGCCCTGGCCGATGTAGCTCGTGATCTCGCGCGCCTCCGGCAACGCGCGCACGGCCGCCTCGACGCGCTTCACGCTGGCCTCGGTGGTCGCGAAGGCGGAGCCGGTCGGCAGCGTCACCTCCACGATGAGTTCGGCGCGCTCCGAGTTCGGGAAGAACTGCTTCTCGACCCGGCCCATGCCGACGACGGCCGCCGCGAACAAAGCCACGGTGATGCCCGCCGCCATCCACTTGTGATCGACCGAGAACCGCACCACCCGGCGCAGGCGCTGGTAGTTCCGCGTGGCGTAGATCGCCGCGTGCCCGCCCTCGACGCGCTTGATGGCGGGCAGGAGCTTCACGCCGAGATAGGGCGTGAAGGTCACGGCCACGATCCACGAGACGATCAGCGAGAAGGCCACCACCCAGAAGATGTTGCCGGCATATTCGCCCGCCGTGGAGGCAGCGAAGCCCACGGGCAGGAAGCCCGCGATGGTGACGAGGGTGCCGGTGAGCATCGGCGCGGCGGTGGCGCTCCAGGCGTGGGTCGCCGCCGAGACCCGGTCGGCGCCCTCCTCCATGCGCACCACCATCATCTCGATGGCAATGATCGCGTCGTCCACGAGGAGGCCGAGCGAGATGATGAGCGCGCCCAGCGTGATGCGGTCGAAGTCGCGGCCGGTGATCATCATCACCACGAACACCGCCGAGAGGGTGAGCGGCACGGCGAGCGCCACCACGAGGCCGACGCGGAATCCCAGCGCCACGAGGCTCACGAAGATCACCACCGAGAGGGCGGTGAAGAACTTCACCATGAACTCGTGGATCGCCTCGTCGATGACCTTCGCCTGATCGGTGATCTTGGTGAAGGTCATGCCCACCGGCAGGTCGTGGTGGATCGCGACCTCCTCTTGGTTCAACGCCTCGCCGAGGCTGAGGCCGTTGAAGCCGGGCTTCATCACGAGGCCGAGCATCAGGGCCGGCTCGCCGTCGTTGCGGATCGCGAAGGTCTTCGGGTCCTCGTAGCCGCGCTTCACCTCCGCGATGTCGCCGAGCTTGAGGCTGCGCTCGCCCGCCGCCACCGGCAGGTTGCGGATCGCGTCGAGCCCGTCGAGGGCGCCGTCGAGGCGCAGGTACACGCGCGGGCCCTCGGCCTCCACGAAGCCGGCCGGCGTCACGTCGTTCTGGTTGGCCAGCGCCGCCAGCAATTGCTGCCCGGTGATGCCGAGGGTCGCGAGGCGCTGGTAGGAGACCTCCACGAAGATCTTCTGCGCCTGCTCGCCGAGGATGTTGATCTTCTCGACGCCGGGCACGCGCAGGAGCCGCTGGCGCAGATCCTCGGCCCGCAGCACGAGCGCCCGGTGCGGCAGGCCCTGCGCCTGGAGCGCGTAGAGGGCGAAGTAGACGTCCGAGAACTCGTCGTTGAACAGCGGCCCGAGCACGCCGCGCGGCAGGGTGGAGGCCTGATCCGAGAGCTTCTTGCGCGCCTGATAGAACTCCGAGGGGAGCTTCGCCGGGGGCATCGAATCCCGGAAGAACACCTTCATCAGCATCAGGCCGGGGCGGAGCGTCGTCTCGACCCGGTCGTAATAGACGAGTTCCTGCAGGCGCTTCTCTAGCGGGTCGGCGACCTGCCGCTGCATCTCGTCGGTGGTCGCGCCGGGCCACGCCGCCGAGACCGCCATCGTCTTCACCGTGAAGGTCGGATCCTCCGCCCGGCCCAGCTTTTCGAAGGCGAAGATCCCCGCCGCCGTGACGGCGAGCAGGAGGAACAGCGTGACGGCGCGCTCGCGCACCGCCAGGGCCGAGAGGTTGAAGGCCGAGGCGTTCATCGGACGGCTCCCGTCAAGCCCGTGGCGGCCTGCCGAACCGGCTGCCCGGCCTTCAGCAGGTGGGCGCCGAGCGACACGATCCGGTCGCCGGGATTCAGGCCGGCGGCGACCTCCGCGCTCTCCTCCGACAGGCGTGCCACGGTGACGGGCTGCGCCGCGACGGTCTGGGTGTCGGCGTCGTAGCGCCAGACGGCCGAGCCGCCGCCTTGGTCGAACAGGGCGCCCAGCGGCACCGAGACCATCGCCACCTGTCCCTGTGCCGGCTTCAGCCGGAGGGTGACGGTCGCCCCCAGCGGCGCGGCCTCGCCCCCGCCGGAGAGGATGTAGCGGGCGCGGTAGGTGCGGGTCGCGGGGTCGGCGGTGGCCGACAATTCGCGGAGGCGCGCCGGATAGGTGGCCTCGCCCTCGGCGTAGAGGGTCGCCGAGGCCGTGCCCTTCGCGAGGTGCCGGCTCGCCTCGGGCAGGAACACCTCCGCCTCGCGGGCACCGTCGCGGGCGAGTTTCACGACAGTCTGGCCGGCGGCGACGACCTGGCCCGGCTCGCTCGGCACCTCCATCACGACGCCGTCGGCATCGGCCTGCAGCTCGGAATAGCCCGCTTGGTTGGCGATCTGGCTCGCCTGCGCCTCGGCATTGGCGAGCTGGGCGATGGCGGCGTCGGCGGCGGCCTTGTTCTGGTCGTAGGTCTGCTTGGAGGTCCAGCCGTCGCCCACGAGCTTGCGGCTGCGCTCCTCGTCGGCCCTGGCCTTGACCATCTGCGCGCGGGCCGCCTCGACGGAGGCGCGGGCGGCGTTGAGCGCGAGGCTGAAATCCGTCCGGTCGAGGCGCATCAGCGGCTGCCCCAAACGGACGTGATCGCCCGGATCGACGAGGCGCTCCGCGATCTTCCCGCCGACCCGGAAGCCGAGGTTGCTCTCGGTGCGGGCCCGGATCACCCCGGTGTAGCGCGCGAGCGCCCCCGTGGCGGGGGCGACCGCGACGGTCTGCACCAGGGGCGGCTCCGGCGTCACGGCGGTCTCGGCCGGCGAGCACGACGCCAGGGCCAAGCCGGCGAGCCCGATCACCCATCTCGCATCCATCGCCCGCTCCCGTCGCCGTCCGTAAATATTATGATCATAATCTATTGTGGCACGGTGCTGGGGTCAATGGCCCCGCCGAGGGATCGCGTCGATAGCGCCACAGGGATGGACCTTTGGTCTCTGTGGCCTGTTGCTCCCGTATATCCATCGACCGGACCGATGAGGCACTGAATTGGCTGAGAGACATTCCACCCAGAATGGGCACCCCGACTCGGGACGACTGCCAGTCTATTTCGCATCCATTGGGAGCGTCGGCCTGATGCTGGCGGTGCTCGCGGTGACGATGACCGGCCAGATGGCGAATTCACCCGTGACGGGCAAGGCGCTCGCGATCAGCGCGCCGATCATCGGGAGCGCGGCCCCCACCGCGCGGTAGCCACGGCGCAGGCGGGCCAACCCGCCGGCCGAGGGGTTACGCGGCGACGCTCACCCGGACCCGGTGCCAGCAGGCGCAGAGGTAGCCCTTGTGGTTCCAGGTGTCGTCCGGCAGCGCCGGCTGCGTCTGCCCGGCGGCATCCCAGGCGCGGACGGCGAGATCGTGCTCGCCCGGCGGCAGATCGAGGTCCACCGCCCAGAAGGTCCAGGCGAAGGGCGCACCGGTTTCGTGCTCCAGCGCGGCCTGCACCCAGGACCGGCCGCCGTCCCCGGAGACGTCGACCCGCACGATGGCCCGGTCCCCGCTCACCGCGTAGCCGCGGATCCGGTTCGTCCCGGCCCTCACGACGGCACCGCGCGGCGGCTCGCAGATCGCGGCGTTCAGGGGCATCGTCTCGATGGTGTGGCCCTGGGCCGGGTCCGCCGTCTCGGCGGTCACGTCGGGCGGGTAGAGCTTGTAATCGCCGGCCTGGATCGGGTTGTCGGACGGGTGGTCCTGCACGGCGAGGTGCCGGAGCCATTTCGGGCTGCGCACGCCGGCATAGCCCGGCACGACCGCACGGATGGGAAAGCCGTGCTCGGGCAACAGGGGGTCCCCGTTCATGGCGTAGGCGAGCAGGGTCTCGGGAGCCATCGCCTTGGCGAGGGGGATCGACACTCCGTAGGGATGCCCCTCCACCCTGTCGTGGCTCTCGAAGGCCACATGGCGATCCGCGCCCTCCGCGACGCCCAGGGCGCGCAGGACGTCGCCGAGGCGCACCCCCGTCCACGCGGCCGTCCCGATGGCGCCGGCATCCCACGGATCGCCGGAGACCGGGGCCACCGCGCGCATGTCGGCGCGGCGATTGCCGGCGCATTGCATCGTCGCCGTGACCGTGGCCTCCGGGAAGCCCGTCCGCAGGTCGTGCAGGGAGAAGTCCCGCGCGGCGCCGGCTTCGCCCGCGACGGTGAGGCGCCAGCTCTCCGCGTCGAGCTCCGGGAGATCGCCGTGCGAGCGGACATAGAAATCCGCCGCCGGGGTCCGGTAGGCCGCCCGCAGCCGGCCGAGGGGCGGTTCGGCGTTGTAGGGCCGGTCGCCGTGGACGATCAGGCGGGCCTTTCGCTCGGCAAGGCTCGACATCGCGGCTCCCGTTCGGGTGAGGACACGGCGGGGAACGCGCGAGACCGACCCATGGCCTATGCGGCGACTTTGCCCGACGCGGTTTTCCGCAGCTGCGCCTCGATGGCGGCGTTGGCGCGGCTGCGCAGAGCCTTCGTGGCCTCGCCCTCATCGAACGTGTCGGGGAAGCGGCGCGCCAGCCACAGATAGGCGGCGGCGAGTTTGACCGTGCGCTCCAGGTCGCCGAGGTCGCCGTCGAGGCTGGCCCGCAAGGCGGGGACGAACGCGCCGGCCGCGCGGGCCTGGACCCAGCGGTCGAGCACCCCCGTGGACACCGCGTCGCGGCGGTCGATCGGCGCGACCGCGAAGGCGAAGGCCTCGCGGATCGGGAGCCCGGCCTTGTCCACCGCGCGGGCGGCCTCCAACGCCTCCTCCATCGCGGAAGGCTGGAACGGCGAGCCATCGTAGAAGGTCGCGCGGGCGAAGTGGGTCAGCACCTCGGCCAGGGAGGCGGTGCCGAGTTCCAGGGCCGCCGCCTCGATCGCGATCAGGTCCGGCCGGACATAGAACCGGGTGTCGGCGGCAGGCGCCGTCGGGGCGCCCGCGAGCGCGTCGCGGATCGGCCCGAGGCTCGTATCGTCCGTGGCCGAGACGTGGCCCTCGTCCTGATGGCCGAAGCGTCCGGCCCGGCCGGCGATCTGCCGGATCTCGGGGTTGGTGAGGGGGCGCGTCGCCGTCCCGTCCCACTTCGTGACCGCCGAGAAGATCACGCGCTTGAGCGGCCCGAGGTTGAGGCCCATGCCGATGGCGTCGGTCGTGACCAGCACCTCGGCCTCGCCGTCGCGGAACCGTCGCGCCTCGGCGCGGCGCACCTCCGGCGACAGGGCGCCGTAGATCGTGGAGACGCTTCGCCCCTCCGCCACCAGCGTCTCGCGGATCTCGTGCACCGCCCGGCGCGAGAAGGCGACGACGGCGTCGCCCGGCTGCACGGATTCGAGGGGGACGGGCGTGTCCAGCGCCACCAGCGGCGTCTTGCGCGCGAAGGTCACCACGTCGAGGGATTCCCCGGCCGCCTCCGCCGCGCGGCGGACATGCGAGAGGGCGTCGTCCGAGCCGCAGACGATGACGGTCTTCGCCGGAATGCCGAACAGGGCGTTGGTCCAGGCCCAGCCGCGATCGGGATCGGACAGCATCTGGATCTCATCGATCACCGCGACATCGACCGGGCGGCGCAGGTCGGCCGTCTCGATAGTCCGCGCCGTGTGGCTGGGGTCGGGCTCGCCCAGGATCTCCTCGCCCGTGACCATGCCGGCGCGCAGCCCTCGTTCCAGCAGCGCCTCGTAATTCTCCAGCGCGAGCAGCCGCAGCGGGGCGAGATAGGTGCCGGTCTGCGCCTGCGCCAGGGCCTGGAGCGCCGCGTAGGTCTTGCCGGAATTGGTCGGCCCCATGTGGAAGACGATCCGCCGGTTCAGCCGGCGGGCGGGCACGAACTTGTCGATGTAGCCGCCGAACCCGACCCGATCGCGCAGGCGCCGCCGGCCGGATTCCTCCTGCGCCACCACCTTCGCCCGGGCGCGGACGGTCTTGAGCGTGTCGCCGATGGTGCGGGCGAGGTTCGGCGCCGGCGTGAAGATGCGGGAGCGGAGCGACCGGTCGAGATGGGCGATGTAGGTCGGCGCGTCCGCCCCAGTCTCATGCAGGTCCTCGCGGATCTGGACGCGCAGCCGGGCGACGGCGTGGCGCAGCAAGGCCGTGAGGTCCGCGCTCGTCTCGGCGAGGGCCGCGCGCAGGCCGTCGAGGTGGCGGGCCGGGTCGTCGCCCAGCGCCATCTCCTCCAGGATCTCCGTCGCCGCCTCGCCCGGCGGAACGTCGATGCGGAGATCGAGCCGGCCGTCATCCAGCAGCGGGAGGCTCACCCGAAGCCGCCAGACGAGGTCGCCGTCCCGGCCGGGTTCGGACCGCAGCGCCGGGAGCGCGGACCGGAGGAGTGCGACGCCCGTCTCGGCGAAGGCCCGTCGCGCCTCGCCGTCGCGCAGGGCGGCGGCGACCGCGTCGTCCTCGACGAAGCCGCCGTGCTCCGGCAGCTCCATGCGGAGGCGCAACGCCTCGCGGTCGATGGCGGCGGCTCCGATGCCGAGCCGATGCAGGACATCGGCCAGGATGTCGGTCGTCAGGTGAGTGCGCTTGCGAGCCATGCCCCACCTTTCCGGTCGCGCGGCCGCAGATCAAGCGGTGGCTCGCGCGGAGGGGGTCGGCGACGAGCCTCGCGAACGGCTAGGCCGCGCGCACGGTCGCCAGGAAGCGGGCGACTTCGGCCGTCAGGTGCTCGGACTGCCGCGAGAGTTCCGAGGCCGCGCCGAGCACCTGCGTGGCGGCGGCCCCGGTCTCCTCGGCCGCTTGCGCCACGCCGGTGATGTTG
>NZ_JAKSXZ010000025.1 GCF_022829465.1 Methylobacterium sp. J-067 | reverse complement strand
GCCGCCCGCGAGCGCAAGCGCACCATGGTCGAGCTCGCCGACGGGTTCGAGGCGGCGGTCGGCGGCATCGTCGGCATGGTCTCCTCCTCGGCCACCGAGTTGCAGGCGACCGCCCAGCAGATGAGCTCCGCCGCCGGAGAGACCGCCGCGCAATCGACCACCGTCGCGGCGGCCGCCGAGGAGGCCGCCTCGAACGTCGGCACCGTCGCGGCGGCGGCGGAGGAACTCGGCACCTCGGTGCAGGAGATCGGCCGGCAGGTGCACGGCTCGGCGACGCTGGCCCAGGCCGCCGTGGGCGAGGCCGACCAGACGGCCGCCCTGGTCCAGGCCCTGCGCCAGACCTCGGCGCGGATCGGCGACATGGTCGGGCTGATCTCGAACATCGCGAGCCAGACCAACCTGCTCGCGCTGAACGCGACCATCGAGGCCGCCCGCGCGGGCGAGGCGGGCCGCGGCTTCGCCGTGGTCGCGGCGGAAGTGAAGGAGCTGGCCAACCAGACCGCCAAGGCGACCGACGAGATCGGCAGCCAGATCGGCGAGATCCAGGGGGTGACGGATCAGGCGGTGTCGGCGATCGGCGCGATCACGGGGCGGATCCGCGAGATCAACAGCGTGGCGACGTCCATCGCGGCGGCGGTGGAGCAGCAGGGGGCGGCGACGCAGGAGATCGTGCGCAACGTGGCCCAGGCCTCGGCCGGCACCTCGGAGGTGACGAGCAACATCGTGGGCGTGGCGCGGGCCTCGGAGGATACCGGCGCGGCGGCGCAGCAGGTCCTGTCGGCGTCGGGCGAATTGTCCCGCCAGTCCGAGCACCTGACGGCCGAGGTCGCGCGCTTCCTCACCACCGTCCGCGCGGCTTGATTTCATCCGCGTCCCTGCCCGACAAGCGTCCCCGCCCACGGGCGGGGACGGCACTCGCGACGTCGGGGGAAGGACAGCCCTGCGATGTTCCGTTTCGACCTCGTGGATCTCGGCCTGTTCCGGCACGTGGTGGAGGCCGGCTCCATCACCCATGGAGCGCAGCGCGCCAACCTCGCCCTCGCCGCCGCCTCGGCACGGGTCCGGGCGATGGAGGACAGCCTCGGCACGGCCCTGCTCGTCCGGGGCCGGCAGGGGGTGAGCCCCACGGCGGCGGGACGGGCGCTGCTCGGCCACGCCCGCGCGATCCTCGCCGGCACCGAGCGCCTGCGGGAGGAGATGGCGACCTATTCCGGCGGCGCCGCCGGGCAGATCCGGGTGGTGGCCAACACCCACGCGCTGATCGAATTCCTGCCGGCTCCCCTCGCGGATTTCCTCGCCTCGCATCCCGGCATCGCCGTCGAGATCGAGGAGCGCACCTCGGACGAGATCGTCGGGCTGGTGGCGGAAGGCGCGGCGGATTTCGGGCTCCTCTCCGGCACGGTCGACACGGGGGGGCTCGCGACCTTCCCGTTCCGGGAGGACCGCTTCGTCCTCGTGGCGGCGCGGGGCGATCCGCTGGCCGACCGCGCGGAGGTCGCCCTGGCCGACGTGCTGGAGCGCGACCTCGTGGGCCTCGACCGCCGCAGCGCGATCAGCCGCTTCCTCGTCGAGAAGGCGGCCCGGGCGGGGCGGCCGATGCGCCTGCGGGCGCAGCTGCGCGGCTTCGACGCCGTGTGCCGGCTGGTGGAGGCGCGGGTCGGCCTCGCGATCCTGCCCGAGAGCACGGCGCTCCGCGCGGCGCGCAGCCTTGCCCTCGCGGTGGTGCCCCTCTCCGATCCCTGGGCCCGCCGCGACCTGACCCTGTGCCTGCGCGACCTCGACGCCCTGCCGCCCTTCGTGCGCGACCTCATCGAAACGCTGCGCGCGTGAGACGGGGTGTCCAGAGGGCTGAGCCCTCTGGCGGGTGCAGGGCCGCGCCCTGCGTCTCACCCCGTGGCGCGTTCCAGCGTCCGCGCCACCCATTTGTTCAAGCTGACGCCGTCCCGCCGGGCGGCCGACGCCACGGCCCGGTGCAGGCCGGGTTGGACCCGCACGACGAACTGCCCGGAATAGGGCTTCTCCGGCTCCTCGCCGCGCTCGGCGCAGAACGCGAGGTAATCCTCGATGCTGTCGGCCAAAGCCTGCTTCAGCTCGGCCGCGGAACTGCCCTGGAAAGTGATCACGTCGCGGAGGTTCAGCACCTCGCCATGGAACAGCTCGGCCTCCTCATCGAAGTCGACGACGGCTTCATAGCCCTTGTAGTGCATCGTGGTCATGGCCGAATCTCCGCCTCGAGCAGGAAGCGCCGGACGGACTTCACCGCGCCCTTGTCGGTCTCCTTCTGCGGATGCGGCCGGTGGAACACCGCGCGCACGCCGTTCAGGGCGACCCTGACGCGGGATCCCCGTCCCTCCTCGATCTCCGCGCCGCACGCCGCCATCAGAGCCTCGATGTCGGTCCAGACGATGCCCGACCGCACCGGATCGGCGAACACCGCCTCGAGCGTCGCGCGGTGCCTCCCGCTGAGCCTCATTTAGTATCACCGTTCAGTATCACAATCCAGCATCCGCCGGACTCGGTTCCGGTATCCTACGCGGACAACGAAGCCCTGCCATGCCCAGGGGCGTTGCCCCTGGACCCCACCAAAGGGCTTGCCCTTTGGGAACCCCGGTCTAGCCTCGGGCCGGCTTTGGGGAACCCATGATGACCGTCACCACCGTCGAGGCCGCCGGGCGGCGCAGGGGCGCGGAACTGCTGGTGGAGGTGCTGCGCTCCGAGGGCGTGCGCTACATCTTCGGCAATCCCGGCACCACCGAATTGCCCCTCATCGACGCCCTCACCGAGGCGACGGACGTCGCCTACGTGCTCGCCCTGCAGGAGGCCACCGCCGTCGCCATGGCGGACGGCTACGCGCAGGGCGCCCGGCGCCCGGCCTTCCTCAACCTCCACACCGCCGGCGGCCTCGGCCACGGCATGGGCAGCCTCGTGAACTCCCAGGTCTCGGGCACGCCGCTCGTCGTCACCGCCGGCCAGCAGGACACCCGCCACGCCCTCACTGACCCGCTGCTGATGGGCGATCTCGTCGCCATCGCCGACCCGGTGGTGAAGTGGGCCCGGGAGGTGACCCGCCCGGACCAGATCCCGGTCCTCCTGCGCCGGGCCTTCCACGATTGCGCCGCCGCGCCCTCGGGGCCCGTCTTCCTCTCCCTGCCCATGGACGTCATGGACGCGCTGACCGACGTCCCGGCCGGCGAGACCTCGACCATCGACCAGCGAGCCGTGGCGGGCTCCCTCGACCGGCTGGCCGAGAAGCTCGCCGCCGTGGCGCCGGGGCGCCTCGCCCTCATCGCGGGCGACGAGATCGATTCCTCCGACGCCGCCGCACAGACCGTGGCACTCGCCGACCTGCTCGCCGCGCCGGTCTACGGCTCATCCTGGCCCGCCCACATCCCGTTCCCCACGAGCCATCCCCTCTGGGCCGGCAACCTGCCGACCCGGGCCGATTCCATCGCGGCGATCCTCGGGCGCTACGACGCCGTCTTCGCGCTCGGCGGCAAGTCGCTCATCACCGTGCTCTACTCGGAGGGTTCGGCGGTGCCGCCGGGCACCGCCGTGTTCCAGCTCTCGGCCGACGTGCGCGACCTCGGCCGCACCTACGCCACCGCCCTCTCGACGGTGGGCGACATCCGCGCCTCGCTGGACGCGCTGCTGCCGCTCCTCGCCCCCCGCCTCGCCGACCAGGCGGAGGCCTTCGCCGCGCTGCGCGAGCAGGCGGTGGCCGCGCAGGCCGAACGCCGCCGGAGGCTCCACGCGGCGGCCGACGCCGCCTTCGAGGATCCGGTGATCGATCCCCTGGCGGCGGCCCGCGAGGTCGCCCGCGCGGTCGGCGCGCAGACCCCGATCATCGACGAGGCGCCCGCGACGCTCACCCACCTGCGCACCTTCCTCGACAGCCCCTCCGTCCACCAATACGCGGCGATGCGCGGGGGCGTGCTGGGCTGGGGGATGCCGGCGGCGGTGGGGTTCTCGCTGGGCATCGACCGGGCGCCGGTGGTCTGCGTCGTGGGTGACGGGGCGGCGATGTATTCGCCCCAGGCCCTCTGGACCGCCGCGCACGAGAAGCTGCCCGTCACCTTCGTGGTGATCAACAACGCCGAGTACAACATCCTCAAGACCTTCATGAAGGGCCAGTCGCACTACGCCTCGGCGCGGGCGAACCGCTTCATCGCCATGGACCTCACCGACCCGCGCATCGACTTCCCAGCGCTCGCCGCCTCCATGGGCGTGCCGGCGCGGCGCGTCACCCGCGCCGCCGACATCGCGCCCGCCATCGAGGCCAGCATCGCCTCGGGCCGGGCGAACCTCGTTGAGGTCGTGGTGCGGGCGGGGTGACGGTTCGCGCCCCGGCTCCGCAATTTTTATGACGGCGCGTCGAAGAGTTTTTCAGCGGCGCATTGGGTCGGAATAGGTGTATTGTCGGGGCAATAGGCCCCGGTTTCGTGCAACGCGAAAAACAACGGTGCGCCGCAACGACGATTGCATTCGGAATGCAGTCATTCGCGCGGCGGATTCTTCCAAGGCGCCGCGCGGCCTCACGACGACACGTCCGGCGGACGGGGACCACCCCGCCCACCGACCGGATGTCAGGGAGGATCGGCAGGTCCATGAGGAAGAACAAGGTCATCTCCGCGGACGAGGCCATCGCCCTGGTCCGCGTGAACGACGTGGTGACCACCACGGGCTTCGTGCAGAGCTGCATCCCGGAGGCGCTGCATGCCGCCCTGGAGAAGCGCTTCGTCGAGACCGGATCGCCCCGGGGCCTGACCCTGATCATGACGGCCGGCGCGGGCGACAGCAAAGGGCTCGGCACCGGGCGCCTGCACCACGACGGCCTGCTCTCGCGGGTGATCGCCGCCAATTTCGGGCGGATGCCGAAGGTGGCCAAGGCCGCGCAGGACAACCTGATCCGCGGCTACAACCTGCCCCAGGGGGTGATCTCGCAACTCTACCGCGCCTGCGCCGCCGGCCAGCCGGGCCTGTTCTCGAAGGTGGGGCTCCAGACCTACGTCGATCCCCGCCATGGCGGCGGCAAGGTCAACGACCTGACCACCGACGACATCGTCAAGCTCGTGGAGGTCGATGGCGAGGAATGGCTGTTCTACACCGCCACCAAGATCGACGTGGCCTTCATCCGCGCCACCTCGGCGGACCCGTCCGGCAACCTCTCCTACGAGAAGGAGGCGCTGACGCTCGACTGCCTCGCCCAGGCGATGGCCGCGCGCAACAACGGCGGCATCGTCATCGCGCAGGTCGAGCGCATCGTCGATGACGGCTACCTGCTGCCCAAGGACGTGCGGGTGCCGGGCATCCTCGTGGATTGCGTCGTGGTCGCCGAGCCCGAGATGCACCGCATGAACTACGGCGTCATGCACGACGCGGCGCTCGCGGGCGAGATCCGGGTGCCGGTCACCGGCATCAAGCGGATGCCGCTGAACGAGCGCAAGATCATCGCCCGCCGGGCGGCCTTCGAACTGCCGCCGAACGGCGTCGTGAACCTCGGCGTCGGCGCGCCGGAGGGCATCTCCTCGGTGGCGAACGAGGAGAAGGTCACCCCCTACATCACCCTCACCACCGAGGCGGGGGCGGTGGGCGGCGTCCTCGCCTCGGGGTCGAGCTTCGGCGCGGCCACGAACGCCGACTGCATCATCGACCAGAACCAGATGTTCGACTTCTACGACGGCGGCGGCCTCGACATGACCTGCCTCGGCATGGCCGAGTGCGACGCCCTCGGCAACGTCAACACCTCGAAGTTCGGCGGCAAGCTGAACGGCTGCGGCGGCTTCATCAACATCTCGCAGAACGCCCGCACCGTGGTCTTCGCAGGCACCTTCACCGCCGGCGGGCTGGAGATCGCCGTCGAGGACGGGCAGTTGCGCATCGTCACGGAGGGCCGGGCGCGCAAGTTCGTGACGGCGGTGCAGCAGAACACCTTCTCCGGCCCCTACGCCGTGCAGCGCTCGCAACCGGTGCTCTACGTGACGGAGCGCTGCGTCTTCCAATTGACGCCGGAGGGGCTGGAACTGATCGAGGTGGCGCCGGGCATCGACGTCGAGCGCGACATCCTCGCCCACATGGATTTCGCCCCCGTAGTGCGCAGCCCCGTGCCGATGGACCCGCGCATCTTTCGCGAGGAGCCGATGGAGCTGGCCTCCGACCTGCTCAACCTCGATCTGAAGTCGCGGGTGAGCTACGACGGCGAGCGCAACATCCTCTTCGTCAACCTGGAAGGCTGGTACTGCCGGGTGAAGGGCGACATGGACGAGTTGCGCCTCACCATCGTGGACGCGTGCCGGAAGGCGGGCCAGCGGGTCAACGCCGTGATCAACCACGACGGGTTCCGCCTGAACGACAACCTCGTCGACGATTACGCCGGGATGATCCAGTATCTCCAGGCGAACTACTACGCGACCACCACCCGCTACGCGACGAGCGCCTTCCTGCGCCTGAAGATGGAGGAGGCCCTGACGAAGCGCGGGGTGGCGCCGCACGTCTTCGAGCGCAAGGAGGAGGCACAGGCCTTCGTCAGCAGCACGGAGGACCGGAAGGCCCGCAAGCGCATCTCCCCCGCCGTCGCGTCGGCGGCCTAATCCGCCAACCCCGGCACCGGCACCCCGAACGCCTGGGCGAGCAGCACCACGTTGAGCGCCAGCACCACCGCCGCCCCGGCGGTGGCGGCGGCCCTGGTCCAGGGTCCGTTGGCGAAGGACCCCATCACGCTGGTCCGGCTCGTGAACACCACGAGGGCGATCATCGGTACCGGCAGGGCGAGCGACAGCACCACCTGGCTCAGCACCAGCGCCCGCGTCGGATCGACCCCCGCCGCGACCACGACGAAGGCCGGGACCATGGTGGCGAGGCGGCGGACGAGGAGGGGAATCCGCCAGCCGGTGAAGCCCTGCATCACCATCTGCCCGGCCAGCGTGCCCACCACCGAGGACGACACGCCCGAGGCGATGAGCGAGACGAGGAAGGCCCCCGCCGCCGCCGGGCCGAGCAGGGGCGTCAGCGTCTTGTACGCCTCCTGGATCTCGGCCACCTCGCTGTGGCCGGCATGGAAGGCCGAGGCCGCCGTGATCACCATCGCCATGTTGACGAGGCCCGCCAGCGCCAGGGCGATCAGCACCTCCCGGTCGGAGAAGCGCACGAGGAGACGGCGGTCGGCCTCGTTGCGCGGGGCGCCGCGCCCCTGGGTCAGGCCGGAATGCAGGAACAGGGCGTGGGGCATCACCGTGGCGCCGATGATCCCGACCGCGATGGTCAGGGCCTCGGCGTCGGGAATCCTCGGGGTGACGAGCCCCTTGGCCGCCTCGCCCCAGGCGACGGGGGCGATCAGCAATTCCGCCGCGTAGCAGAGCCCGATCGTGCCGACCATCGCGCCGATGGCGATCTCCAGCGGCCGGAACCCCCGGTTCTCCAGCATCAGGATCGCGTAGGTGACCACCGCCGTGATCGCCATCCCCGCCATCAGCGGGATGCCGGCGAGGAGCGACAGGCCGATGGCCCCGCCCAGGAACTCTGCGAGGTCGGTCGCCATCGCCGCGATCTCGCTGACGCCCCAGGCGGCCAGCCGCCAGGGGCGGGGCATGGCCTCGCGGCAATGCTCGGCGAGATGCTTGCCGGTGACGATCCCGAGCCGGGCCGAGAGGGCCTGGAACAGCATCGCGGTCAGGTTCGCCGCCAGCACCACCCAGAGCAGGCTGTAGCCGTAGCGGGCGCCGGCCTGGATGTTCGTCGCGAAGTTGCCGGGGTCCATGTAGGCGATGGAGGCCGTCACCGCCGGCCCCGCGAAGAGCAGGAACCGGGCGCGCCCGCCCGGCCGCCCATCGAGCACGGCGCGGATGCCGTCCTCCGTCGAACGGCTGAGCGCGCCCTCGGCCCGCTTCTCCGCCACGGCGAGATCGCCTGCCGCCATGCCCGTCCAATCCTCTTCGTATAGCATCGGCTATATAGAAAAGCCGAGGCTCGCGGCAAGGGCTTTCACCGGCTTGGCGGATTGCAACGGGCTTGGCGCTCGCTCTAAGGACGGGGTGGGGCTCGGACGGAGGCGATCGGATGCAGGAAGCGGACTCCTCCGGCCGGAACGAGACCGCGCTCGTCGATCCCGAGCGCCATGTCGAGAGCTTCCGGCAGGCGCGCGAGGCGCGGCGGCTGGAACTGGTCGAGGATTACGTCGAGCTGATCGACGACCTGATCGGCGACGGCGGCGAGGCGCGGCAGGTGGACATCGCGGCCCGCCTCGGGGTGGCGCAGCCGACCGTCGCCAAGATGCTGAAGCGCCTGTGCGACGAGGGGCTGGTGCAGCAGCGGCCCTATCGCGGGGTGTTCCTGACGGAAGCCGGCAAGCGGCTCGCGGGCGAGGCGCGGGAGCGCCACCGCATCGTGGAGCGCTTCCTCTGCGCCCTCGGCGTCAGCCCCGAGACCGCCCGCCGCGACGCCGAGGGCATCGAGCACCATGTCAGCGCCGAGACGCTGGAGGCGTTCCGGGCCTTTGCCGAGGGGCGGCGGGGGTGACGCGTTGCATTCGGCCGGGGAAGGATTATTCTCCGCGGCATGGGTGTACGGCTGACGACATCGACGACGCCTGCTTACGGCGACCGCGGACTCGACGAGCCCGTGCGCGAACTCGACCGCGTGCGTGTGCTCCGGCCCGTCGCGGGGGATGACGACCTAGTGGTGCCGGAAGGCGCCACCGGAACCGTCGTGGCGATCTACGCCGATGGCGAGGCCTTCGAAGTCGAGTTCACCGATCCGGTTGATACACTCGCGACTGTCGATGCCGCCGCCCTACGCCTCGTGGAGCGCGCGGCGAGGTGACGGATTGGGACGAGTGGCCGCGAAGGTTTCACATCGCCCCGGCCAAGATTACGGACTACCTGCTCAACCCCGATCACAGGGATGGCGCCGCGAAGTGTCGTTTTCTCGCGGCATTCGGCTTCGAACCCGGCAAGCCGGACGACCTGACCCGGGCTCTGTTCGACCATAGCCGGCACAGCAACTTTCGGGGCTGGGTGCAGGCGCACCGGGCCGTGAAGCTCTACTTCGAAGGGCCCTTGGCCGCCGTTAGGGGACCCGCCCCTCGGGTCAGGACCGTCTGGCAAGTCGATGAGGCCGACGCGTCGAGGACGGCCCGCTTCATCACCCTGAAGCCGCTTCCGCGCCCGCGTCAGTGATCCCCCCTCACACTGTCGGCGCGGCGACCTTCTGGCGGAGGCCGGTGATGACCGCGCGGAGGATGTCCGCCTCGGCCTCGTCGGGGGTGGGCATCACGCCGACCCGGGCGGAGTAGATGCGCTCGTGGACGAAGGCGAGCTTGGCGATCACCGCCGGCGTCAGCTTGAACGGGTAGAGCGCCGGCTGGCCCATGCTGCTCGACAGGGAATTCACCGCGTAGGTCAGCGGCAGCCACGCCTCGATCAGCCGGTCGAGGTCGGCCGTGTCGTAGGGGTCGAAATCGATCACCGTCGGCGCCTGGGGGCCATGGCGCAGGCGCGGCCGCACATGCAGCTCGAAGGTCGAGGCGGTCTCGATCGTGTCGACGATGTGCAGGTAGTGGGCGAAGGTCTCGGCGAAATCCTCCCACGGATGGGCGGTGGCGTAGGCCGAGACGTAGCTGCCCTCCCAATCGGGCGGGGCGCCCCCGGCGTAATGGGTCCGCAGGGCCTGGACGTAGTTGCGCCGCTCGTCCCCGAACAGGTCCCTGAAAGTCTCCTCGACCGGGCTGTTCATCACCAGCAGGTACCAGAAATAATGCCCGATCTCGTGGCGGAAATGCCCGAGCAGGGTGCGGTAATGCTCGCCGAACAGGATCCGGCGCCGCTCGCGCTCGACGTCGTCCGCCTCCGCGATGTTCATGGTGATGAGGCCGTTGATGTGCCCCGTCAGCACGGGCGCCCCGGCGGCGTTCACCTCGGAGGGGTCGGCCAGGAAGTCGAAGGCGAGCCCGTCCGTGTATTGCTCGCGGGTGGCCAGCGGCAGTTCGAGGCGCAAGAGCGAGTAGAACAGCCGGTGCTTGGCCGCCTCGATCTGGCGCCAGCGGACGAGGTTCCACGGCAGGGTGAGGTCGGGCACCACGCGGTTGTGGCGGCAGCAGGTGCAGAAGATGTCCGGGCTGCCCTCCGGCACCAGCCAGTTGCAGGCGTTCCCGACGGCGTTCTGGCAATAGCGGTAGCGCGGCCCGGAATCGGCATAGGCGTGGAAGATCTGCGCGCCGCCCATCCGCGGATGCGCCGAGAAGCCGGCGGGCTCCAGCGCCGAGACCTCGTGCCGGGCGCAGACATAGCCGAGGCGCCGCTCACAGCTCTCGCAGCCGGTCGCCTCGAAGGTGACCGGCTGGTCGCAGGCCTGACACTGGAAGATCTTCATGGTCCGGGGTCCCAGGGGCCGGCACGCCGGCCCCGCGCGGTCAAGCGGAGGAGTAAGGCAAAGTTCCTGCCGGAGCGCGGGCCCACCATCCCCGCACGGAAATTGCTTTGCAACGTGGGCTTGCCGCATAACCGGAGGGTGCCGGGTCCGGTCCGCGCCACCCGTCCGAGATCCTGTGTGCGACATCCTGTGTGACGGAGCCCCCGTGTCGATCAAAGTCGCCCTGCACCACGTCACGCATTACCGCTACGACCGGCCGATCGGGCTCGGCCCCCAGGTGATCCGCCTGCGGCCGGCGCCGCATGCGCGCACGCAGGTGCCCGCCTACGCCCTGAAGGTCACGCCGCAGAACCACTTCATCAACTGGCAGCAGGATCCGAGCGGCAACTGGCTCGCCCGCCTCGTCTTCCCCGAGAAGACCGACGAGCTGCGGATCGAGGTCGATCTCACCGCCGAGATGGCGGTGATCAACCCGTTCGACTTCTTCGTGGAGGATTACGCGCAGACGCGGGGCTTCGCCTACGACCCGGACCTGCGCGAGGAACTCGCCCCCTATCTCGTCCCCGTCGATGCGGACGGGCCGGAGATCGAGGCGCTGCTCGCCCGCCTGCCGGCGGAGACCAACACCGTCCTGTTCCTCGTGGCCCTCAACGCGCTCATCGCGGGCGAGATCGCCTACGGCGTGCGCATGGAGCCGGGGGTGCAGACCCCCGCCGAGACCCTGACCCTGAAGAGCGGCTCCTGCCGCGATTCGGCGTGGCTGCTGGTGCAGGTGCTGCGCCGGATCGGCCTCGCGGCCCGGTTCGTCTCCGGCTACCTGATCCAGCTCGTGCCCGACACCACCGCCGTGGACGGCCCGACCGGCGCCTCCCAGGACTTCACCGACCTCCATGCCTGGGCGGAGGTCTACATCCCCGGCGCCGGCTGGGTCGGCATGGACGCCACCTCCGGCCTGCTCACGGGGGAGGGGCACATTCCCCTCGCCGCCACGCCGCATTACCGCTCGGCCGCGCCGATCTCCGGCCTCGCCGAGCCCGCCGAGACGACCTTCGACTTCGCCATGAGCCTCAGCCGCGTGGCCGAGGCGCCGCGGGTGACGAAGCCCTATTCCGAGGATGTCTGGACGGCGATGGACCGGCTCGGCGAAAAGGTCGATGCCGACCTCGCCAAGCAGGACGTGCGCCTGACCATGGGCGGCGAGCCCACCTTCGTCTCGATCGACGACTTCGAGGCGCCCGAGTGGAACATCTCCGCCGTCGGCCCGACCAAGCGCGGCTTGGCCGACCAGCTGATCCGGCGGCTTCGCGACCGTTTCGGGCCAGGGGGGCTGCTCCATTACGGCCAGGGCAAGTGGTATCCCGGCGAAAGCCTGCCGCGCTGGGCCTTCGCCCTCTACTGGCGCAAGGACGGCCAGCCCGTCTGGCGTGACGCCGCCCTGATCGCCCCCGAGGGCGGGACCGGCACGGCGACGATCACCCAGGCCAAGGCCTTCGCGGAGGCGCTCGCCGCCCGGCTCGGCCTCGAACGCTTCGTCTTCCCCGCCTTCGAGGACGGGGAGATCTGGGAGAAGAAGCGCGCCGAACTGCCCGTGAACGTGACGGTCGCGGCGGCGACCTCGGGCTCCGTCGAGTTCGACGCCCGGATCAAGCGGGTCTACGAGCGCGGCCTCGGGGAGGCGGCGGGCTACGTGCTGCCGCTGGCGAGCCTGCCCACCGGCAAGGACGGCGATGCCGACCGCGTCTGGATCTCGGAGGCCTGGGAGTTCGGGCGTGGCCACGCCCATCTCGTGCCGGGCGATTCCCCCGTGGGCTACCGGCTGCCGCTCTCCTCGCTGCCCTACGTGCCGCCGGAGCACTACCCCTATTACCAGCCGCAGGACCCGCTGGAGGACCGCGGCGCCCTGCCGGAGGGCAAGCCCGCGACCCACGCCAACGGCGGGGGCATCAGCGGCGTCGCCGTGCGCACAGCGCTGGCCGTCGAGCCCCGCGACGGGGTGATCCGGGTGTTCATGCCCCCCACCCAGCGGGCGGACGAATACCTCGAACTCGTGGCGCATCTCGAGGCCGTGGCGGCCGACCTGAAGCAGCCGATCCATGTCGAGGGCTACGAGCCGCCCTTCGACCCGCGCCTGTCGCTCATCAAGGTCACGCCCGATCCCGGCGTCATCGAGATCAACGTCCACCCGGCCGCCTCTTGGCGGGAGGCGGTCGACATCACCACCCACCTCTACGAGGAGGCCCGCCAGACCCGGCTGGGCGCCGAGAAGTTCATGACGGACGGCCGCCACACCGGCACGGGCGGCGGCAACCACGTGGTCCTCGGCGGCGTCACGCCGGACGATTCGCCGTTCCTGCGGCGGCCGGACTTGCTCAAGAGCATCGTGCTCTACTGGCAGCGCCACCCGGCCTTGTCCTACCTGTTCTCCGGCCTCTACATCGGCCCAACGAGCCAGGCGCCGCGCATCGACGAGGGCCGCCACGACGGCCTCTACGAGTTGGAGATCGCCCTGGCGCAGGTGCCGGCGCCGGACACGCCCAACATCCCCCGCTGGCTGGTCGACCGGCTGTTCCGCAACATCCTGATCGACGTCACCGGCAACACCCACCGGGCCGAGATCTGCATCGATAAGCTCTACTCGCCGGACGGCCCCACCGGCCGCCTCGGCCTGCTGGAGTTCCGCGCCTTCGAGATGCCGCCGGATGCGCGCATGTCCCTCGCGCAGCAGTTGTTGTTGCGGGCGCTGGTCGCGTGGCTGTGGCGGGAGCCGCAGCAGGGGGGCTGTGTCCGCTGGGGCACGAGCCTGCACGATCGCTTCATGCTCCCCCATTTCCTCTGGGCGGACTTCCTCGACGTGCTGGCAGACCTGCGCGGGGCGGGCTACGATTTCGATCCCACGGCGTTCGAGGCGCAGGCCCTGTTCCGCTTCCCGGTCTTCGGCACCGTGGAGCAGGGCGGGGTGCGGCTCGAACTGCGCCAGGCCCTGGAGCCCTGGCACGTGATGGGCGAGGAAGGGACGAGCGGGGGCACCGTGCGCTTCGTCGACAGTTCGGTCGAGCGTCTGCAGGTCAAGGTCGAGGGCTTCGTCCCCGGCCGGCACGTCGTCGCGTGCAACGGCCGCCGCCTGCCCATGACGAGCACCGGCCGGGCCGGGGAGGCGGTGGCGGGCCTGCGCTTCAAGGCGTGGCAGCCGGCCTCGTCGCTGCACCCGACGATCCCCGCCCACTCGCCGCTCACCTTCGACATCCTGGACACGTGGAGCGGGCGCTCGCTGGGCGGCTGCCGCTACCATGTCGCCCATCCGGGCGGGCGCAACTACGAGACCCATCCCGTCAACGCCTACGAGGCCGAGGGGCGCCGCCTCGCCCGGTTCCAGCCGAACGGCCACACGCCGGGCCGCGTCGCCATGCCGGCCGAGGAGGGGAGCGCCGAGTTCCCCCTGACCCTCGACCTGCGGACACCCGCGCCCCGATGAGCGCGGCGCTCGCGATCGGCCTCGAGCCGGGCGAGAGTCCGGCGCAGCGGGTCGCGCGCTGGACCGCCTCCTATCGTTCGCAGCCGGGCCTGCCCGACGAGTTCGTCGGGCCGGACGGGCAGCCCCGGGCGGTCTGGCGGCGGCTGCTCGAACGCCTCGGCGGGTTGCCCGAGGCCGAGATCATGGCCCGCTTCGTCTCGGCGGAGCGCCATATCCGCGACGCGGGCATCTCCTTCCGCATCGCGGGGGACCAGCGGGAGCATCCCTGGCCGCTGGGCTCCATGCCCCTGGTGATCGAGGCGGGCGAGTGGCGCGAGCTCCGCGCCGGCCTCATCCAGCGGGCCGAGTTGATGGAGGCGATCCTCACCGACGTCTACGGGCCGGGGGACCTCGTCGCCACCGGGCACCTGCCCGCCGCCATCGTGGCCGGCAGCCCGGACTTCCTGCATCCGCTGCACGGCGTGGCGCCCTCCGGCGGCCACCACCTGCGGCTCTACGCGGCCGATCTCGGGCGGGGCCCGGACGGGCGCTGGCAGGTGCTGGCCGACCGGACGCAGGCCCCCTCGGGCCTCGGCTGGGCGCTGGAGAACCGCATGGTCCTCGCCCGGACCTTCCCGGATTTCTTCCAGGATCTGCATGTCGAGCGCCTGCCCGGCTTCTTCCAGGCGTTCCGGGAGGGGCTGGCGCTCGGCGCCGAGCGCGCCGACCCGCGCATCTGCCTGCTGACCTCGGGCCCCTACAGCTCGACCTATGTCGAGCAGGCGGCGCTCGCCCGCTATCTCGGCCTGATGCTGGTGGAGGGCGACGACCTCGTCATGCAGGACGGGCGGCTGCATGTCCGCACCGTCTCCGGCCTCAAGCGCGCCGACGCCCTGTGGCGGCGGATCGACGCCGATTACCTCGATCCACTGGAACTGAACGCGACCTCGCGGCTCGGGGTGCCGGGGGTGCTCGACGCCCTGCGCAACGGCTCCCTGGTGATGGCCAACATGCCGGGTTCCGGCCTCGTGGAGTCGGCGGCGCTGACGCCGTATCTTGAGGGCCTGTGCCAGCGGCTACTCGGCGAACCCCTGCGCCTGTCCCATCCCAAGGCGTGGTGGTGCGGCGACCTCGAAGGGCTCGCCCATGTCCAGGCGAACCTCGACAACCTGATCCTGCGCCCCGCCGCGACGCCCCAGCGCGGGGCCGGGCGCGACGCGCTGCTCGCCCCCTCGGCGCTCGCCGCCGGGCGGGCGGCGGTGGTGGACGCCCTGCGCGACCGCCCCTTCGACACCGTCGCCCAGGAGCCCGCGCCGTTCTCGACCATGCCAGGCTGGGAGCGGGGCCCGGATGGGCTCTATCTCGTGCCGCGCCCCTTCGTGATGCGCGTCTTCGCGGCGCGCACCGCCGCCGGCTGGACGGTGATGCCCGGCGGGTTCTGCCGGATGGCCGAGCGGGACAACATCGATCCCCTGGAACTGCGCCTCGGCATCCGCTCGGCGGATGTGTGGGTCCTGTCCGACGAGCCCATCGCCACGCCGGTCATCGGCTCGCACGCGGCGCCCCGGGTGCGGCGCATCGGGGGCCATCTCCCCGCCCGGGCGGCGGACGGGCTGTACTGGTTCGGGCGCTACGCCGAGCGCGCGGAGGCCATCACCCGCCTGACCCTGGCGCATCTGCGCAGCGTCGGCGACGCGGTGGGGGCCGACATCTCCGGCTCGCCGGACGCCCCCGCCGCCCTGGCGATCCGCGCCCTCCTCGACGAATGGGCCTGCGTCGGCGCCGCCGACCTGCCCACCGCCGCCCTGGCGCAGGAGGCCCTGTGCGGGCGCGACCAGCCGGGCTCGGCGCGGGCGCACGTCACCTCCGCCCGCCGCAACGCCGCCGCCCTGCGGGCGCGCCTGTCCGGTGAGCTCTGGCGGGTGCTGGCCGACCTGTCGGAATTGCTCTCCCTCGACACGGAGCGCGCCTTCACGGAATCGCAGCTCGCCACGCGGGCCGAGCGGACGCTCAGCCACCTCGCGGCGCTGGCGGGGCTCGCCCACGAGAACACCAGCCGGGCCGAGGGCTGGCACTTCGCCGAACTCGGCCGGCGGATCGAGCGGGCGATCAACACCTGCACCTTCGCGCTGGCCTTCGCCAACGACGAGGCGACGCCGGGCTGCCTCGGGACGATGCTGGCCCTGGCGGATTCGCAGATCAGCTACGGCCGCCGCTATATGCAGGGTGCCGCCCTGGACCCCGTGCGGGACATGGTGCTCCTCGACCCCTACAACCCGCGCTCGATCGCCTTCCAGATGGAGGCCATCGTCCGCCACCTCTCGGAACTGCCCGCCCTGTCGGCGGACGGCATCCCCGAGCCCCATTGCCGGCTGGCGGGGCGGATCCTCGGCGACCTGAGGGCGGGGGAGGCGGCGGATTTCGACGCGGTGCGCCTGGCCGCCCTCGGCACCGACCTCGAACGTCTCGCCGACGGCATCGCCACCCGCTATTTCCCGACCTGGCCGCACGCGCCCCGTCAGGAAAAGCTGACGGGCCTCGCCTGATGGCCGCCCTCCTCACCGGATTCGCGGGCGCGGCATGATCTACACCCTGCGCCACCGCACCACCTACCGCTACGGCCGGGCGGTGAGCTTCGCCCGCTGCTCCCTGCGCCTCAAGCCGGCGGACGGGGAGGGGCAGAGCGTGCTGGCGAGCGCCGTCACCATCGATCCGAGCCCGACCCGTGCCGTGACCCGGCGGGACTATTTCGGCATCGAGTCGGTGGCGATCACCCTGGAGGCGCCGCATACGAGCTTCAGCGTCGAGGCCCTGTCCACGGTGCGGGTGGAGCGCCTGCCGCCGCCCGCGCCGGAGGAGGGCCTGGGCTGGGAGCGCGTCCGCGACGGGGCGGTGGCCGCCCGCGACATCGGGGGGCGGGCGCCGATCCACTTCCTGTTCCCGAGCGACCGGGCGCCGATCCTGCGCGACATCACGGACTATGCCCGTCCGAGCTTCACCCCCGGCCGCAGCGCCTACGGCGCGGCCCACGACCTGATGCTGCGCATCCGCGCCGACTTCCGCTTCGACGCGCGGGCGACCAACGTCCACACGCCGATCGCCGAGGCCTTCGCCGGCCGGGCCGGCGTCTGCCAGGACTTCGCCCACGTGATGATCGCGGCCCTGCGCGGCATGGGCCTGCCGGCGGCCTATGTCAGCGGCTACCTGCGCACGGTCCCGCCGCCCGGCCGCCCGCGCCTGCGCGGCGCCGACGCGAGCCATGCCTGGGTGGCGGTGTGGTGCGGGCAGATGTGGCACGGTCTCGACCCGACCAATGCCTGCGCCGTGCAGGACGACCACATCGTGGTAGCGCGGGGCCGCGACTACAACGACGTCGCCCCGATCGACGGCATCGTCAGCGGCTCCGGCCGCCAGCGCCTCAAGGTCGAGGTGGACGTCATCCCCGAGACCGAGATGCAGGATCTGGCCCTGGTGGGGTGAAAGAGCCCCAAAGACTCGTCACCGACCCACCTTTGTGTTACATGTAACGCAACGGTGGAAGGTGAGCCGATGCCCACAACCGTCAGTATGAGAGTGCGCAAGCGGCGGGACGCGTTGCGGGCTGCCGGACTGCGTCCGGTCCAGATCTGGGTCCCCGACACGCGTCGCCCCGGCTTTGCCGAGGAATGCCTTCGCCAGTCACGCGTGGTCGCTGCCGCCGATGCGGCCGATGTCGAACTCGACGATTTCCTCGACGCGGCCCTGGCCAATCTCGTGGATCCTCAAGACCCGTGAGACGGGGCGACCTCGTCACGGTCGCGCTTCAGGGCGATTTCGGCAAGCCGCGCCCGGCCCTCGTGATCCAATCCGATCAGTTCCCCGAGACCCACACGGTGACGGTCCTGCTCCTGTCGGGAACCCTGATCGACGCGCCGCTCCTCCGACCGACGATCCAGCCAAGCTCCCGGAACGGTCTCAAGAAGCCATCCCAGGTGCAGGTCGACAAGGTCATGACGGTCAAGCGCGACAGGATCGGCGCCCGGATCGGCCGCCTCGATGACGACACCCTGGTGGCGGTGACCCGCTCGCTGGTGCTGTTCCTCGGCCTGGGCTGACCCTCACTTCATGCACTCGTCCTCCGCCTTGGTGAAGGCGGCGGGCTTGGGCTCGTGCTCGGGGGGCCGGTTGCGGCCGACCGCGCCTTCGGCCCGGGCGCGAAGGTAGGTGTAGATGCCGGGCATGTAGCACATGACGTTCCGGTTATCGCCAAAGGCCGGCATGACCAGCTCCTGCGAGGCGTTCACGTCCTTCTTGCCGCCGACGATGATGCCGGCGAAATGCGCGTAGTCCATGCCCTTCAGGGCATCGACCAGGGACGGCGCGTAGGTCGAGCCCATGCCGTCCGGGCCGTGGCAGACGATGCAGTTGGCGTTGTACCGGAGGTAGCCCGACATCGTGTACCAATCGACCTTCTTGCCGCCGTCGGTGACGTGGTAGGTCGGGTCGCCGTTCTTGTCGGTGTATTGCCCGTCCTGGACCTTGGCCGGCTGGGTCGAGCCGAGGCTCTTGAGATCCGCCCCGCCGGACGGGTCCGCCGGGGTCGCCGCCAGGGCGGGCAGGGCGCCCGCCAGCAGGCATACGAGGCCGATGCAGCCGATGCCGCGCATTCCGTTCCTCCCGTTCTCAGCACTGGCCTTGAGGCGCAGCGTCGTGACAACAGGCGAGTACGGCGGGAAGTCCGTGGCCAGTTGATCAAGTTATCGTGCGTGAACCAGCCAGGAAGACTTGGTGATCGGCGCTCAACTCCCCCGACAACGCCTTGGCGATCAGCGCCCGGGTCTCCGCGACGCCGTAGAGGGCGACGAAGGAGCCGAAGCGGGGGCCGCGCGCCTCGCCGAACAGCACGTTGTACAGGGTCGTGAACCACGCCTGCGACACGCCGGGGCGCCCGTCCGGGCTCTTGGCCTTGCCCGACAGATCCGGAAAATGCCGCCGGCCGACCTCGTAGACCGCCGCCTGCAGGGCCTCCGGATCGGTGGAGCCGGCCTGCTCGGCGAGCACGGCGTGGAGGTCCTCCAACGCCGCCCGCTCCTCCGGCGTCGGCTCCCGGTAGGCTTTGGCCGGGCGGACGAAATCCGAAAAGTACTTGAGGGCGTGGCCGACCAGCCGGTCGAGGCCCGGATGGGTCTGCGGCCCGACGCCCGGCGCGTAGCGGCGGATGAAGCCCCACAGCACCGCCGGATCCTCGGTGTTGGCCACCGCCGCGAGGTTGAGGAGCATCGCGAAGGTCAGGCTCGCGCCCTCGACCTTTTCCGGCTCCGGCGGGTCGCCGGCGTGGAGGTGCCAGACCGGGTTGCCGAGACGGTTCTTCGGGTCCTGCCCGGCGTAGCGGTCGAGGAAGCCGATATACTCATCGACGTGGCGCGGGATCACGTCGAAGAACAGGCGCTTGGCCTCGCGCGGCTTGGTGTACATGAACAGCGCCAGCGAATCCGGCGTGCCGTACTTCAGCCACTCGTCGATCGTCAGGCCGTTGCCCTTCGACTTCGAGATCTTCTGGCCCTTCTCGTCGAGGAACAGTTCGTAGTTGAAGCCTTCGGGCGGCTCGCCGCCGAGCGCCTTGGCGATCTTGCCCGAGAGCTTCACCGAGTCGATCAGGTCCTTGCCGGCCATCTCGTAATCGACGCCGAGCGCCACCCAGCGCATCGCCCAGTCGGGCTTCCATTGCAGCTTGGCGTGGCCCCCGGTCACCGGGGTCTCGTAACCCTCGCCCGTGGCAGGATCGCGCCACACGATGGTGCCCTTGTCGGCCCGCACCTCGTCGATCGGCACCTGCATCACGTGGCCGGTGACGGGGTGGAGCGGCAGGAACGGCGAGTAGCTCGCCGAGCGCTCGGCCCGCAGGGACGGGAGCATGATCTCCATCACCGCGTCGTAGCGCTCCAGCACACGCAGGAGCGTCGCGTCGAACAGGCCGGCGCGGTAGCACTCGGTGGCCGAGCGGAACTCGTAACTGAACCCGAAGGCGTCGAGGAAGCGGCGGAGTTCGGCGTTGTTGTGCGCGCCGAAGCTGTCATGGGTGCCGAACGGGTCGGGCACCTTGGTCAGCGGCTGGTTGAGGTGGGCGGCAAGCAGCTCGCGGTTCGGCACGTTGTCCGGCACCTTGCGCAGGCCGTCCATGTCGTCCGAGAAGGCGATCAGCCGGGTCGGCACGCTGTCGCGGGTCAGCACCCGGAAGGCGTGGCGCACCATGGAGGTGCGGGCCACCTCGCCGAAGGTGCCGATATGTGGCAGGCCCGAGGGGCCGTAACCGGTCTCGAACAGCACCTCGTTCTTGCCCAGTTTCTCCAGCCGGGCGACGAGCTTGCGCGCCTCCTCGAAGGGCCACGCGGCGGCGGTGGCGGCGACCTCGATCAGGCCGGGGTCGAGGGTGAGGGCGGGCGGGGCGGCGGCCATGATGTCCGGGGTTCGGAAGCGTTCGGAAACCGATCCCATACCGGGAATCGGGCCGCGGCGGAACGTCTGCGGGCGCGGATCGCCCGTGCCCCCATTGCCGGGGCGGAGAATACGCCTACGTCAGGCCCGGCCAGAGAAAGCCCCCGCGGCCTGAGCCGCGCTGACACAAACGGACGGAGACTGCCCGCATGTCCATCCTCAACCGCCGCACCCTCGCGATCGCGGCCCTCGCCTTCACCGCCGCCGCCCCGGCCCACGCGATCGACCTGGAGCGGTCGACCACCATCGCGGCGCCCCCGGCCAAGGTCTGGCAGACGATCGGCGACTTCTGCGGCATCGGCAACTGGCACCCGGCCGTCGAGAAGTGCACGCCCTCCGAGATGGACGGCAAGAAGGTCCGCCTGCTTAACCTCAAGGGCGGCGGCACCATCAAGGAGGAGCAGGTCTCCCGCGACGACAAGGTGATGAGCTACACCTACACGATCCTGGAGAGCCCGCTGCCGGTGTCCGACTACAAGTCGACGCTCTCGGTGGCCCCGGACGGGTCCGGCTCCAAGGTGACGTGGAGCGGCACCTTCAACGCCAAGGGCGCCCCGGACAGCGTGGCCAAGGACGCGGTCCAGGGGATCTACGATTCCGGCCTGAAGGCTCTGGACGACAAGTCCAAGTAGCGGCCTCGAAGTAGTCGCCAAACAAGAGCGTGACCTCGGATTGACCCACGGCCACGCTCGGCCCAAAACCCTCCGGCTCGCCGGAGGGTCCCGGCGCGAAGGAAAGACCGCCGTGGCCGCGTCCCGTCTCTGCCTCGTCCTCGTCGCCGTCGCCGCCCTCGGGGCCTGCCAGTCCCAGTCGAAGGTGCGCGAACCCGTCGTGCCCGTGGGCGGCCCGCCCGCGCCGCCGGTGCTCCCCACCGGCACGGGCTGCGGCCCGGAGATCGCCCGCACCCGGGCGATCGTCGCCAGCGACGTGGCCACGGAGAACCTGAACAAGGCGGTCGGCGAGCGGTTCGACGCCGACCTCGTGCGGGCCGCCGACGCCTGCAGCGCCGGCCGCGAGGGCGAGGCGCGCGGCCTGCTCGCCGCCGCCAAGTCGCGCTACGGTTACCGGTAGGCCCGGCTCACACCACGAACAGCAGGTTCAGGCCCGCGCGCCGGAACCCCTCCTCGGCGATCTTCAGATCGAGCCCGTAGGAGGCGATGTCGTCGGCGACCGGATCGAGGTCCGGCGTCCGGTGCTGGTGCAGGTGCTTCAGGTAGCTATGGCAGGCGGTGCAGGTCTCGACCTGCACGTCCTTTGCGACCTCGTCGAGCCCGTAATAGCTCACGCCCTCGCCGTCGCCGCAGGCGGTGCAGCGGATGCGGACGTGGTTCCACAGGGTGCCGCAGAGGGAGCAGCTGAGGTAGCGGGCCTTGTCGGCCGGCGTCCAGGACACGACGACGCTCGCCGTCGGCGCGCCGCCGCAGCAGGGGCAGACGCCGTCCGCCACCGGCTTCAGCGCCTTGGCGTCGAGCCGGGCCGCCCGGCGGGCGAGGCAGACCTGCAACGCCGCCGAGACGAACAGGCATTCCGCCACCCGCTCGACGGGGATCGCGCCCTCGAAGACCTGCACCGCGAGGTCGAGGCGGTCTTCCTTGGAGGCCGCGCGCAGGCCGTCGCGCGCCGCGCGGACCTGTTCCGGCGCGGCGGAGAGGTCGAGGGCGTCGAGCAGGCCGTCGAGACAGGCGTGGAAGCTCGGGTCGGCCTCGATGACGTGGCGGGAGAGGGGGGGCATGCCGTGCTCGACGCGCAGGGCCCGCCCGGCCTCGTCGGGGTCGGTCACGTCCCAGCCGGCGGCCGCGCGCTCGGCCTCGACCACGGCCTGCGCCCGGGCGATCTCGGCCACGAGGCGCAGATAGGCTTCGAGCGTATGGCCGGGGGCCAGGGCGAGCAGGCGCTCGGCACGGGCCTTGAACAGCGATCCCGGCTCCGGCAGGCGCACGAAGGGCACCGAACCGGAGATACCGATCTTGTCGGGATCGGGCTTGATCTCGTCGAAGGACTTCTTTGCGACAGGAGCGGGCTCGGCGTCATCCTTCGCCGAGCCGCGTTTGAAGAACCGAACCACGGCTGACGTGTCCTCTGCGTCTCGTTCTACTCTACCGTCATTGCGAGCAACGCGAAGCAATCCAGGGCGGCGCGACCTCGGAGGACGTGGCGCTTCCCTGGATTGCTTCGCTTCGCTCGCAATGACGGCGAGGGAGAGGGTCCTACGACCCCCGCTTGTCGACCGGACCCTTGCGGGCGTTGCCGCCCGCGAGCTGGCGGAACCACTTGCGGTGGTGCCGGTAGGCCCAGCCGCCGGTGACGGTGCCGCGCACCATCGCCCGGCCGGTGCCGCGCACCCAGATGCCGGCATAGATATGCACGACGATGATGGCGATGGCGATGACCGCCGCCAGCGAGTGGGCGAGCAGCGCCCAGCGCTGGGTCTCGATGGTGGTGAGCCCGCCGAAATAGGTGTTCCAGATCACGAGGCCCGAGACGAGCATCACGGCGATCAGGCCGGTCTGGCCCCAGAACACCATCTTCTGCCCGGCATTGTACTTGCCGAGTTCGGGCAGGCGATCCTCGCGGTTGGTCACCACGTCGCCGATCTTCTTGGTCCACTCGACATCGTCCCGGTTGGGGATGTTGAGCCGCCAGAAGCGGATGAACAGGAACACGAAGCTCACCGCCAGGGCCACGCCGAACCACGGATGGATCGAACGCGTCGCCTGTCCGCCGCCGAACAGGCCGGTCAGCGAGAACAGGTAGGGCGAGAACATCGCCAGCCCGGACAGGGTCAGCAGGGTGAACAGGATCGCGGTGATCCAGTGGTTCACCCGCTGCAGGCCGGTGTAGCGCGGCACGTAGATGACCTCCGGCGCGCTCCCCTTGTCCTGGTGGAGCGGACGGGTCTCGCCGTCGCGGATGTCGGTGTGGATCGTCATCGGCTTCACCCGGAAATCATGGGTTTCAAAAGGGATCATCCCTTTTGCGGGTGCAGGGTGGAACCCTGCGAGATGCCGGGGCTTCGCCCCGGCACCCCACCAAAGGGCATGCCCTTTGGAAACCCCTTACTTCAGTGCGGCCGTGCCTCACCGCCGTCCTGACGGCGCTTCGACCCGGCCATCTCGACCGCCTCTTCCTCTTCCTCGGGCGCGACCTCGTTCGGCCCCGCCGTGACGTAGTGGAAGAAGCCGGCGACGGCCGCGAAGCCCATCGCCGCCAGACCGAACACCTTGGCGCCACCCTTCCAGAAGGCGACGAGGGGCGAGATCTTCGGATCGTTCGGCAGGCCCGAGTAGAGGCTCGGCTGGTCGTTGTGGTGCAGCACGTACATGACGTGCGTGCCCCCGACGCCCGCCGGGTCGTACAGGCCGGCATGCTCGAACCCGCGCGACTTGAGGTCGTCGATGCGGGAATTCGCCTGCTCGATCATCGCCTGCTTGGTGCCGAACATGATCGAGCCGGTCGGGCAGGCCTTGGCGCAGGCCGGAGCCTGACCCACCGCCACCCGGTCCGAGCACAGGGTGCACTTGTACGCCTTGTGGTCGGTCTGGCTGATGCGCGGGATGTTGAAGGGGCAGCCCTTCACGCAATAGCCGCAGCCGATGCAGTTCTCCTCGATGAAGTCCACGATGCCGTTGGAGTACTGCACGATGGCGCCCGGGGACGGGCACGCCTTGAGGCAGCCCGGCTCCGTGCAGTGCATGCAGCCGTCCTTGCGGATCAGCCATTCGAGGTGGTTGGTCTGAGGATTCTCGTATTCCTCGAACCGCATCAGGGTCCAGGTCTTGGCCGTGAGGTCGTGCGGGTTCTGGTAGGTGCCCGTATTGACGCCCACGTCGTCGCGGAGGTCGTTCCACTCCTCGCAGGCCGATTGGCAGGCCTTGCAGCCGATGCACTTCGACACGTCGATGAGCTTGGCGACCTCCACCTGACGGCGGATCTCCGGCGGCGTCTCCGTGGAGGCGGAGCGCTGGCGGATGTCGAGGGAGCTATAGTCAGCCATGATGCATGCTCCCCCTTACGCGACCGCATCCGAGGGCGGAGTGGTCGGCTCGATGTTCACGAGCCAGGCCTTGAACTCCGGCGTCTCGGTGTTGGCATCGCCGACGACGGGCGTCAGCGAGTTCGGGTGCCATCCCTTCTTGGTCAGGCCCATGAAGCCCCAGTGCTGCGGGATGCCGACGACGTGGACGGGCTTGCCGTCACAGATCAGCGGCTTGATCCGCTTGGTCACCACGGCCTTGGCCTTCAACGAGCCGCGCTTCGACCAGACGCGGACCCATGCGCCCTTGGCGATGCCCTTCTCCTTGGCCAGCTCCTCCGAGATCTCCACGAAGGCCTCCGGCTGGAGGATCGCGTTGATCCGGGCGTGCTTGGTCCAGCCGTGGAAGTGCTCGGTCAGGCGGTAGCTCGTCGCCGCGTAGGGGAACTCCTTCGCGTCGCCGAGGTCGGCCAGGTCGTCCTTGAAGATGCGGGCCGCCGGAGCGCCCTTGATCTTCGGGAAGGCGACGTTCTGCACCGGGGACTCGAAGGGCTCGTAATGCGTCGGGAACGGCCCGTCGCGCATGAGACCTCGGGTCCACAGGCGGGCGACACCCTCCTGGTTCAGGATGAACGGACCGATGCCCTTATCGGGCGCCACGGTCACGCCGTAGTCCGGCACGTCGAAGCCGACCCACTGCTTGCCGTTCCACTCGATGAGCTTCTTCTTCTCCGACCACGGCTTGCCCTCGGGGTCGCAGGAGGCGCGGTTGTAGAGCACCCGCCGGTTGGCGGGCCATGCGAAGGCCCAGTTCGGGGCGATGCCCTTGTCGCCGGGATCGGTGTTGTCCCGGCGGGCCATCATGTTGCCCTTCTCGGTGTAGCAGCCGGAATAGATCCAGCAGCCACAGGCCGTCGTCCCGTCGTCCTTGAGCTGGGCGAAGCCGTCCACCTGCCGCCCGGCCGGGAGCGGAGCCCCGTTCAGGTCGGTGGTCGGGGCGACCGTGTAGCCGTTGAGCTCGCGGGCGAGCTCGGTCGGCGTCGGCGCGTCCGCGACGGCGTAGTTCCAGGTCAGGTTGACGATCGGGTCGGGGAAGGCGCCCCCGTCCTTCTCGTACAGCGCCTTCATGCGGAGGTGGATCTCCGCCATGATGTCGATGTCCGACCGGCACTCGCCCGGCGGCTCCTGTGCCTGCCAGTGCCACTGGAGCCAACGCGACGAGTTGGAGAGGGAGCCCTCCTCCTCGACGAACAGGGTGGTCGGCAGCTCGAACACCTCGGTCTGGATCTGGGTCGGATCCACGGGATTGTACTCGCCGTGGTTCTCCCAGAACCGGGCCGTCTCGGTCTTGAGCGGATCCATCACCACGATGAACTTCATCTTGGAGAAGGCTTCCGTCATCTTGGCGCGATTCGGGAACGACAGCAGGGGGTTGAAGCCCTGGATGACGTAGCCGGTCATCTTGCCCTGCTTGGCGAGCTCGAACCCACGCAGCACGTCGTAGGTCGGCACGTCGAGCTTGGGCAGGTAGTCGTAGGCCCAGTCGTTCTCCTTGGCCGCCTTGTCGCCCCACATCGCCTTCTGGAACGAGACGAAGAACTTGTTGTAGTTCTGCCAGTAGCTCGTCTGACCCGGACGCAGCGGCTTGAACTGCCGCTTGGCGATGTAGCTCGCGTAGTCGGGCTCCTTCTCCACGGGGATGTTGAGATAGCCGGGGATGAGGTTGCTCATCAGCCCGATATCGGTCAGCCCCTGGATGTTGGAGTGGCCGCGCAGGGCGTTCATGCCGCCGCCGAGCATGCCGATGTTCCCGAGCAGCGTCTGCACGATGCACATCGAGCGGATGTTCTGCGAGCCCTTCGAGTGGTGCGTCCAGCCGAGCGCGTAGAGCGAGGTCATGACCCGCTCCGGCGACGACGTGGTCGCGATCATCTCGCAGACCTTCAGGAAGGTCTCCTTGGGCGAGCCGCAGATCGTCTCGACCATCTCCGGGGTGTAGATGGAGACGTGCTTCTTCAGGAGCTGCATGACGCAGCGCGGGTTCTGCATCGTCTCGTCGACCACGGCGTAGCCGTCGGGGCCGATCTCGTAGTCCCAGGTGGTCTTGTCGTAATCCCGCTTGTCGGCGTCGTAGCCAGCGAACAGGCCTTCGCTGAAGTCGTAGCCCTCACGCACGACGTAGCCGGCGTTGGTGAACGCCGAGACGTAGCGGTGCTGGATCTTGTCGTTGTCGAGCAGGTACTTGGCCACGCCCGACAGGAACGCGATGTCCGTCCCCTGCCGGATCGGGCAGTAGAGGTCGGCCACCGACGCCGTGCGGGTGAAGCGCGGGTCCACGACGATGAGCTTGGCGTTGTTATGCGCCTTCGCCTCGACGACCCACTTGAAGCCGCAGGGGTGAGCTTCGGCGGCATTGCCGCCCATCACGGTGATGACGTCCGCGTGCTTGATGTCCATCCAAAGGTTGGTCATCGCACCGCGTCCGAAGGAGGGCGCCAAACTGGCGACCGACGGACCGTGTCAAACTCTGGCCTGGTTGTCGAAGACCAGGGCCCCCATGCTTCGGACCACCTTGTAGGTGAGCCAAGCCGTCTCGTTGGTGGTGGCCGAGGCCCCGAGGAAGCCCGTCGTGGTCCAGCGGTTGACCGTGAGGTCGCCGTTCTTGGCCACGAAGTTGCGGTCCCGGTCCTCCTTCAGGAGGGCGGCGATCCGGTCGAGGGCGTGATCCCAGGAGACGCGCTTGAACTCGGAGGTGCCCGGCGCCCGGTAGAGCGGGTACTTGGTGCGGGTCTCGGCGTGGACGAAGTCCAGCAGCGCCGAGCCCTTCGGGCACAGGGTGCCGCGGTTGACCGGATGGTCCGGATCGCCCTCGATGTGCATCACCGAGGAGCGGGCGTTCTTCGAGCGGTCACCCAGGCTGTACAGGATGACGCCGCAGGCCACCGAGCAATAGGGGCAGGTGTTCCGCGTCTCGCGCATCTGCGCGAGCTTGAAGGGCCGCACCGCGGCGGCCATGGCGGGTTCCAACCCGCCGAAGCCGAGGGCCCCGAGGGACCCTCCTGCAAGACCGGCGCCGACACCCTTTAACAGGCCGCGCCGGGAGACCTGGACCGTCATGTCCACTCCCAAGTGAAAACTGGTATAATTCGAACCTGTCCCAGAGAATGGCGTGCAAGGCAAGTGCGGTCCGCTGACACGGAACGCGATTTTGTCGTCGCGCTCCGTCACGATTTTCACCGGACCTTAATCCCTTCTGGCAACGACGGTTTTATTGCTTGGACGGAGCCGCCGGATTGTCGCCCGAGGGCGACGGGACGCGGTTCGGGAGCGGCGCCTGCGGGTCGGTGGCGGAGGTGCCAGTGGGGCTCGCGGCGGGCACCGGGCGGTCCTTGTTCTCCGAGATGCTCTTGCCGCCGGGGTTCGGCGCATCCTTCGCGGCGGATTCCTCGCGCGGGACGGGCGCTTGGCTCCAGCCGTCCTGCGCGCTGCGGGATTTGTCGCCCATGGCATCCACGCCCTTGATCTCGCCGGGCTTGGTCTGGGCGAGGGCGGGGGAGGCGGCGAGCAGAAGGACGGCGAGGGCGGCGGACAGGCGCGGCACGGGTGTCTCCGGAGATTCGGGTGGTTCCGGGGAACGTCACCCCGCCGGCCCAGTTCCGGCGCCGGTCGTCGCAAGGGCGGCAAGGGCGGCAAGGGCAGGGGCCGCCGGCGCAGTGAGACCTCGTTAACCAAGGAGTGCCATCGTCTGGCTGCCTGCCCCCGTCTGCCCCGAGTTCTCTCTCCGAGTTCTCCCGCGCGAGATCCGCCGCCATGTCCAAGACGCAAGCCGAGCGGCCGCCCCACAGCGTCGATCCCATCCCGGCGATGGATCCCGCCGACGCGCCGCCCCTGAGCCCGACCGTGCGCCGGCACCTCGGCCAGACCCTGCGCGGCCACTACGCCGATTCCCTCTCCGCCCCCGTCGGCGAACGCCTCGAAGCCCTGCTCGCCCAGCTCGACAAGACGGCCGGCTGAGGCGCTTCGCACCCGGTTTTCCTGTGCGCCATCGCACATGAGGTCGTTCTTTCTATCAAACCGGCCGCGGCGAGACTTTTCATCTGGGTTCGGCGGCGGCCGGAGAAGATGCTCGTTCCCGTCTCCGCGCATCGAGCCTATTTCCTCCTTACGCACCGATCGACCGTCCGCCCGGGCCCTCGCGCGCCCGGCGGTCTCCCTTGACTTCGTTCGTTAGAAAGAACGAACTCTCCCCCGTTTCCCGGATTGTGGTCCGGGCTCGGCCGGAGGATCGGATGCGGAAGATGTGGCTCTCGACGACGCGGGCGGGTTGCCTCGCCCTGCTCGGCGCCGTGTCTCTCGGCCTCGCCGCCCCCTCCGCGCGGGCGCAGACCGCCCTCCTGAACGTCTCCTACGATCCGACCCGCGAACTCTACCGCGAGATCAACGACGCCTTCGCCAAGAGCTGGAAGGCCAAGACCGGCGAGGACGTGACGGTGCGCGCCTCCCATGGCGGCTCGGGCGCCCAGGCGCGGACGGTGATCGACGGGGTCGATGCCGACGTGGTGACGCTCGGCATCCCCTCCGACATCGACGCCATCGCCCGGTTGACGAAGAAGATTCCGGCCGACTGGCGCGGCAAGCTGCCGAACGAGTCGCTGCCCTACACCTCGACGGTGGTGTTCCTCGTCCGCAAAGGCAACCCGAAGGGCGTGAAGGACTGGCCGGACCTCGCCAAGCCGGACGTGAAGGTCATCACCCCGAACCCGAAGACCTCGGCGGGCGGGCGCTGGAACTTCCTCGCCGCCTGGGGCTACGCCTACGGCCAGGACAAGGACGCGGCCAAGGCCGAAGCCTTCGTCGGCCAACTCTACAAGAACGTGCCCGTCCTCGACACCGGGGCGCGGGGCTCCACCGTGACCTTCGCCCAGCGCAAGCTCGGCGACGTGCTGCCCACCTGGGAGAACGAGGCCTACCTCGTCCTGCAGGAATTCGGCGCCGACAATTTCGACATCGTGGTCCCGCCGACCTCTATCTACGCGGAGCCGCCGGTGGCGCTGGTGCCCGGCAACGCCGACCGCAAGGGCACGACCAAGACCGCCCAAGCCTATCTCGATTTCCTCTACACGGACGAGGCACAGGCGATCTTCGCCAAGCACCATTATCGCCCGTTCAAGGCGCAGGCCGCCGCCTCCGCCGGCCTGCCGGACGTGAAGCTCTTCAAAATCGAGGATTACCAGGGCTCCTGGGACGATATCCAGGCGAAGAACTTCGATTCCGGCGGGCTGTTCGACCGCCTCAGCCGCGCCGGCCGCTAGAGAGTCCTTCGCGATGGCTTCGACCCTCGCCCCCGCCGATGCGGGGGCTTCCCCCCGTCCGGCGTGGCGCTTCCGCCGCCCGAGCGTGCTGCCGGGCTTCGGCCTGAGCTTCGGCTACACCCTGGCCTGCCTCGGCCTCGTGGTGCTGCTGCCGCTGGCGGCCCTGGTGGCCCGCGCCTCCGGGCTAGGCTTTTCCGGCATCTGGGACGTGGCGACCGATCCCCGCGTGGCGAGCGCCCTGAAGCTGAGCTTCGGCGTGTCGCTGCTCGCGGCCCTCGTGGCCTCGGTCTTCGGCTTCATCGTCGCCTGGGTGCTGACCCGCTACACGTTTCCCGGCCGCAAGATCGTCGACGCCGCCGTCGACCTGCCCTTCGCCCTGCCGACCGCCGTGGCCGGCATCGCGCTGGCCTCCCTCTACGCCCCGGATGGGCTGATCGGCGCGCCGCTGGACCGGCTGGGCATCCAGGTCGCCTACACGCCGCTCGGCGTGTTCGTGGCCATGACCTTCGTCGGCCTGCCCTTCGCCGTGCGCACGGTGCAGCCGCTGATCGCCGAGATCGACAAGGAGATCGAGGAGGCCTCGGCCACCCTTGGCGCCACCCGCCGCGCGACGCTCCTGAAGGTGGTGCTGCCCCCGCTGATCCCGGCGGTGCTCACCGGCTTCGCCCTCGCCTTCGCCCGGGGGGTCGGGGAATACGGCTCGGTGATCTTCATCGCCGGCAACCTTCCTTACGTGTCGGAGATCGCCCCGCTGCTGATCGTCATCAAGCTGTCCGAGTTCGATTACGGCGGCGCGGCGGCCATCGCGACGATCATGCTCGGGATCTCGTTCCTGACCCTGCTCGCGATCAACCTGATCCAGGCGTGGAGCCGGAAGAGGTTCGGCTATGTCTGAGATCTTCTCGCCCGTCCGCCTCACCGAGGCCCGGCCCGCCCCCGTGGCGGGGGAGGGGGCGGGGGTGCGCGCGCTCCTCATCGGGGTCGCGATCACCTTCCTCGCCCTGTTCCTCGTGCTACCGCTGGCGGCGGTGTTCGTGCAGGCGCTCAGCCACGGCGTCTCGGCCTATCTCGACGCCTTCCGCGAGCCCGACGCCCTCTCGGCCATCCGGCTGACCCTGACGGTGGCGGCCATCGCCGTGCCGTTCAACCTCGTCTTCGGGGTGGCCGCCTCCTGGGCGATCGCCAAGTTCGAGTTCCCCGGCAAGACGTTCCTGATCACGCTGATCGACCTGCCGTTCTCGGTCTCGCCGGTCGTGTCGGGGCTGATCTACGTGCTGCTGTTCGGCAGCCAGGGCCTGTTCGGCGGCTGGCTGCAGGCGCACAACATCCAGATCCTGTTCGCCCTGCCGGGCATCGTGCTGGCGACGATCTTCGTCACCTTCCCCTTCGTCGCGCGGGAACTGATCCCGCTGATGCAGGAGCAGGGCTCGTCGGAGGAGGAGGCCGCGCTGACGCTCGGCGCCCCCGGCTTCCACGCCTTCCTCACCGTCACCCTGCCCAACATCCGCTGGGGGCTGCTCTACAGCGTCCTGCTCTGCAATGCCCGCGCGATGGGCGAGTTCGGCGCGGTCTCCGTCGTCTCCGGCCACATCCGGGGACTGACGAACACGATGCCGCTCCACGTGGAGATCCTCTACAATGAGTACAACTTCGTCGCCGCTTTCGCCGTCGCTTCGCTCCTCGCAGCCCTCGCCCTTGTCACACTCGTCGTCAAATCCGTCCTCGAATGGCGCTTCAGCGACGAGCTCGCCGCGGGCCGGAAGCACTGAGCGGGCCTCGACGGCGATCCGCGTCGAGGCGGTCACGAAGACCTTCGACACGGCCGCCGTCCTGCACGACCTCTCCCTCGACGTGAGAGCGGGGGAGTTGCTCGGCCTGCTCGGCCCCTCGGGCTCGGGCAAGACGACGCTCCTGCGCATCATCGCCGGGCTCGACGCGCCGGATCGCGGGCGCATCCTGTTCGGGGGCGACGACGCCACCGGCCTGCCCGTGCAGCAGCGGGCGGTGGGCTTCGTGTTCCAGCACTACGCCCTTTTCAAGCACATGAGCGTGGCCGACAACATCGCCTACGGCCTCAACGCGCGGCGGCGGGCCGACCGCCCGGCCAAGGCCGAGATCAAGCGCCGGGTGGGGGACCTCCTCGACCTGATCCGCCTCTCGGGCTTCGGCGACCGCTACCCGTCGCAGCTCTCCGGCGGCCAGCGCCAGCGCGTGGCGCTGGCCCGCGCGCTCGCCGTAGAGCCGCGCGTGCTGCTGCTCGACGAGCCCTTCGGGGCGCTCGACGCGCAAGTGCGAAAGGACCTGCGCCGCTGGCTGCGGGAGATCCACGACCGCACCGGCCAGACCACGATCTTCGTGACCCACGATCAGGACGAGGCGCTGGAACTCTCCGACCGGGTGGCGGTGCTCGACCGGGGCCGCCTGGAGCAGGTCGGCACGCCGGACGAGGTTCAGGAGAACCCGGTCTCGGCGACCGTGCTGAAGTTCCTCGGCGATTCCGTCGAGGTCGAGGCCATCGCCGAGGGCGGCCGGGTGAGCGTGCGCGGCCGGGAGACCCCGGTGAGCGCGCGCCCCGGAATCATCGGCCCGGTGAAGCTCCATGTGCGCCCGTGGCAGCTCCAGCTGGTGGAGCTGGAGGCGGCGCATCTCTCGGGCACGGTGCGCTCCTCCTACCGCAGCCAGGGCCGCCAGCGGATCGAGGTCGAGGAGGCAGGCGGCCAGATCCTCGCCGTCGAGGATTTCGACGGCGTCCGCTACGCCGCCGGGCATCCGGTGGGGCTGCGGATCAACGGGGGGTATGTGTTCGGGTGAGGCTCCGCGTCAGCCGCTCGCCGGGGGATCGATCCGGTCCCTGAACAGGCGGAGGCAGGGCGCAAGGGTCTGCGCGAGCCGTCTCGCGGCCTCGATCGAGGGCGCGGCCCGCTCCGGTCGGGCAGGCTCACCGGACGCGAAACGCGGCGGATGAGATCCGCATGGGAGTTCGGGCCGGTCGGTCCATCCTCGCCGAGGATGTCGAGGATGCGATGGAGGGCGCCTTCGAGGGACGTGTGTCCGGCCTGCATCGCGTGCTGCAAGCCCATCCGGGCCCTGTAGCCGTCGAGGTCGGGGGCGTCGAAGCCCCCTGCCTCGTAGAGGCGGGCGGCGTTGCCGAAATGGCGGATCGCCGCCCCGAGATCGTCCTCGACGTCGAGCCAGCGCGCATCGGTCACGGCAGGCGCAGCCCGTCGGCCTCGACGCGGGCGACGAAGGCGGGCTTCGTCGTCGCCCGTTCGAACACGTCCAGCGGCAGGCCATGCTCGGCCGAAAGGGCTTCGAGGAAGTCCCAGGCCGCCCGGCGCCCGGCGGCGGGGAAATCGATCATCACGTCGAGGTCGCTGTCATGGTCCATGCGGCCGGTGACGAAGGAGCCGAACACCCAGAGGCGTCCTGCCTCGCGCTCCGCATAGGCCCGCATCCGCGCGACCGTCGCCTCGGCGGCCCGGATACGGCGGGCGCGTTCGGCGGCCTTGCGCGCGGGAACCGTGATGAGGCTGGGATCGGTCGTCGTCATGACCGTCATCGTGGCGGTGATCGGGCTCGACGCCTCTATACCCCATCCCGGCCGCCCTCGGAACAACGCCGCCGATCCGCCTGCGCCGCCCCTGCCGGACTGGCACGTGTGAGCCTGCGCGCCACATCCGCGAGCCGACTCACAAAAAACTGCGGATTCCCCTGAACAGAACGAATTGTCGCGGCGTTTGAACGGTCACGCTCGCCCCATGCGACCGCCCGGAGATCCGCTTCATGTCCCTCGTTACCATTCTCCTCATCATCCTGATCATCCTCGCCTTCGGCGGCGGCGGTTTCCTCGGCGGCGGCGCCTATCGCGGCCCGGGCTTCGGTCTCGGCGGCATCCTGCTGATCGTCCTGATCGTCCTGCTGGTCACCGGCCGGCTCTGAGGCTCTGGCCTCACCGGCAGGTGAGGCCTACGATGGCGGGCGCCGCTCCGGCGGGGCCCGCCTCCCTCGCCCCGGACAGGGCGATGCCCTTCCCCGCCAGGAACGCCGCGATGGCCGCCGCCGTCACGACCGGCAGGCTTGTCGGCGGCGCCACCCCGGCCACGAGGCGCGGCGCGGCCGGATAGGCCGCCACCAGCCCCGCCAGACGCCCTTGGGCTCCGAACAGCGGAGCCCCCGCCGAGCCCGGCTGCAACGGCGCCGTCACCCGTCCTTCCATCACCGTCCCCGGCACCGCCGCCACGCCCTCCGCCCCCGCCGCGAGGGCGACGACCGGCCCGTCCGCGAGGCTCTCCGCCAGGGCCAGCGCCGCCGGCTTCGCGCCCGCGACCTCCACCAGGGCGAGGCCGGACGGATCGCGGGCGAGCGTTCCGGCGCAGCCCTCCGGCACCACCGCCAGAACCCGGCCCGGCGCGACGGCGAGGCCGGTCGCCACGAGTCGGGCCGGCGCGACGGCGGGCGCCGGGGAGGGCGCAGGCGTCGCGGCGACCGGCGCCGCCGCCGGGAACGGCTCGAAGGCGTTCGCCATGGCGATCACGAGGCGGCCGACCTCCCCGGCGAGCGCCCGGTCGTAGCCGATGAGGAAGCCCCGGATTCCCTGCGGCCCGGCGGCATAGCGGGTGTAGGACAGGCCGGTCGCCGTCTCGGCGGTGACGACCACGAAATCCGGCTTCTGCAGGCGGTAGGTCACCTTGCGGCCGTTCAGGGGCGCGTTCGCCCGCTCGAACAGACCCTCCAGGGTCTCGGCCTCCGGCGGATAGGCGCGGGTCTCGAACGTCACCTTCCCGTCCGCACTCTGCCAGCGGGTGCCGGAGGGGAGGGCGGTGCGCTTGGCAAGCAGCGCCTCGGGCACGCCGACGACGGCGCCGCTGACGGGATCGGCCTGGACGCGGAACCGCGCGGCCTTCCGCGCCGCCTCGCCGGCCGCGCGCAACGCCGTCCGGCCCTCGGCGGTCAGGGGATCGGCGAGGCGGGCGCGGGCGGCGAAGGCCTGCAACGCCTCGAAGGTGCGCCTCCCGAAGCCGCCGGAGACCACGCCGTTGAAGTCGCCGGTCCAGACCAGGGCGTCCTGCAGCGCCTTCCGCTCGGGCTCGGGCAGGGCCTCGAAGGCGGCGCGGGTGGCGTCCATCGCCGGATCGGCGGGTTTCGCGGCGGGCGGCGGCGGGGGCCGGGTCTGCGCCGAGGCGGGCCCGGCCGGCGCCAGCAGGGCCAACGCCAGAATCCAAACCATCCGCCCACATCCGATGGCGCTCACATCGGCCTCCCGAATCCCACGGCGAGGGTGGCAGAGCGCCCGCCCCCGCGCCAGGGGTCCGCGGCCAAGCCCGACAGGACCGGGCTTCTGTCACCCCGCCGGACTTCCGCCCCGCTCTCGGCCGTCTAGTTCCGCTGGCCAAAGACGGCGCCGCGCGCCGGGCGCCGGTCGGCGCGCCGAGACCAAGGCGCGGCCGGAATGGGAGGCAGCCCGGTGGCGTTGAACTTGACGCAGAAGCTCGTCCAGTCGCATCTCGTCGAGGGCGACCTCACCCCCGGCGGCGAGATCGCCCTCCGGATCGATCAGGCGCTGCTGCAGGACGTGCTCGGCGGCCTCGTGATGCTGGAATTGGAGGCGATGGGCGTGGAGCGCGTCGCGATCCCGCTCGCCGCCCAGTACATCGACCACAACCTCGTCCAGAACGACCACCTGAACGCCGACGAGCATATGTTCCTGCGCTCGGCCTGCCGGAAGTTCGGCGTCTGGTACTCGCGGCCCGGCAACGGCATCAGCCACCCGGTCCACATGCAGAGCTTCGGCAAGCCGGGGCAGACCATGGTCGGCTCGGACAGCCACACCCCGGCGGCCGGATCGCTGGGGATGCTCGCCTTCGGCGCGGGCGGCGTCGAGGTGGCCCTCGCCATGGCGGGGGAGCCTCTGCGGCTCCGGATGCCGAAGGTCTGGGGCGTGAGGCTGACCGGATCGCTGCCCGACTGGGTGAGCGCCAAGGACGTGATCCTCACGCTCCTCGGCCGCCACGGGGTCGAGGGCGGGTTCGGCACGATCATCGAGTATCATGGGCCGGGGCTCGCGGGCCTCACGGCGATGGACCGGCACGTCATCGCCAACATGGGCGCCGAGATGGGGGCCACGACGAGCGTGTTCCCGGCGGACGAGGCCGTGCGGACCTTCCTCGACGGCGTCGGCCGGGGCGGGGACTTTTCGGCGCTCGCTGCCGACGAGGGCTGCACCTACGACAGGTCCGAGGAGATCGACCTCTCCACCCTCGTGCCGATGATCGCCAAGCCCTCGAGCCCCGGCAACGTCGTGCCGGTCTCGGAGGTGGCGGGCACCGAGATCTACCAGAGCTATATCGGCTCCTCGGCCAATCCGGGTTTTCGCGATTTCGCCGTCGCGGCGGCCATCGTGAAGGGCAAGCAGACCCACGACCGGGTCTCCTTCGACATCAACCCCTCGACGCGGGTGGTGCTGGAGACCCTGATCCGCGACGGGCAGCTCTCGGACCTGATCCATGCCGGGGCGCGGGTGCATCAGGCGGGCTGCAACGGCTGCATCGGCATGGGGCAGGCCCCCGCCTCGGGGCGCAATTCGCTCCGAACCGTGCCGCGCAACTTCCCCGGCCGCTCCGGCACGCGGGAGGACAGCGTGTTCCTGTGCAGCCCGGAGACCGCCGCCGCCTCGGCGCTGACCGGCGTCATCACCGATCCGCGCACCCTGGACATGCCCTATCCGCGCCTCGTCCCGCCCGCGATGGTGCCCGGCAACACGACGATGCTGCTCGGCCCGCTGCCGGAGGCCGAGGCCCGCACCGTCCGGCTGGAGAAATCCGAGAACATCACCACCCTGCCGGAACTGGGCAAGCTCGGCGCGGATATCCGCGTGCCGGTGATGCTGAAGACCGGCGACGACATCTCCACCGACGACATCATGCCGGCGGGCGCGCGGGTGATGCCCTACTGGTCGAACATCCCCAAGACCTCCGACTTCACCTTCGAGCCGATCGACGACAGCTACCCGAAGCGCGCGAAGCAGGGCGGGGCGGAGCGCGCCGGCCACGCCATCGTCGGCGGCCTGAATTACGGCCAGGGGTCGAGCCGCGAGAACGCGGCGCTCGCCCCGCGCTACCTCGGACTGGAGGTGGTGCTGGCCAAGAGCTTCGCCCGCATCCACTGGCAGAACCTCGTGAATTTCGGGGTCCTGCCGCTCACCTTCGCCGACCCGGCCGATTACGACGGGCTGGAGATCGGTGACAGCGTCGAGATCACGGGCGTGGCCGAGGCCCTGGCGGCGGGCCGGGACATCACGGCCACGCTGCGCGGTAAGGACACGATCCGGCTCACCCACGGCCTGTCGCCGCGACAGGTCGAGGTGCTACTGGCGGGCGGAGTCATCAACTGGCTGCGCGCCCGCCTCGGCAAGGACGGGCCGGCCCGCACGGTCGCCTGACAACATCACCGGGAGACGACGATGAGTGCGGGCGACGCCCTGGCGCGCGACGACGCGAAGGCCCCCTGGCATGCGGGCCTGACCCCGCGCCATTGGCGCATCCTCTGGGGCAGCTATCTCGGCTGGATCTTCGACGGCTACGAGGCGGTGGCCCTGGTCTATGCCCTCCGCCCGGCGCTCGGCACGATCCTGACGCCCGAACAGGCGCAGGCGCCGGCCTATTACGTCGGGCTCGCCATCGGCATCACCCTGCTCGGCTGGGGGCTGGGCGGCCTGCTCGGCGGGATCGCGGCCGACTACATCGGCCGCAAGCGGATGATGATGATCTCCATCCTCGGCTACGCGGTGTTCACGGGGCTCACCGCCTTCGCCGAGAGCTTCGTCCAGCTCGCGGCGCTCCGCTTCATCACGGGGCTCGCCATCGGCTCGGAATGGTCCACCGGCATCGCGCTGGTGGCCGAGACCTGGCCCAACCGGGCGCGGCCCAAGGGCTGCGGGTTCCTGCAATCGGGCTTCGGCGGGGGCGCGGTGCTGGCGGCCATCGTCTGGGCGGTGCTGGCGGCGACGAACCCGCTCGGCGACCAATCCTGGCGGATCATGTTCGCGCTGGGGGCGCTGCCGGCCTTCGTCTGCCTGTACCTGCGCCGGGCGCTCGACGAATCCGAGCAGTGGTTGCAGGCCCTGAAGGAGCAGCGCTGGGCGGCCACGTCCGACGGCGCCGCGCACGGGGCGAAGCCGGCGCAGCGACCCTTCACCCTGGCCGAGATCTTTCGCGAGAAGGAGAGCCGCCGCCGGGTGCTGCTCGCCACCGCGATGTCCTTCGCGACGACGGTGGGCTGGTGGGCGGTCTCGTCCTGGCTGCCGGCCTATACGGAGGGGCTCGCCAAGGCGGCCGGCGAACCGGCCAACGTCTGGGGCCCGCGCATGGGCATCGTCTACAATGTCGGCGCCATCAGCGCCTACGTCGTCTCGGGCTTCGTCGCCGACGCGATCGGCCGGCGGCCCTTCCTGATCCTGACCTATGTCGGCTGCATCGCCACGTCGCTCGCCTGCTACCTGTGGCACGGCGGGCTGATGCCGTTCCTGGCGCTGGCCTTCCTGAACGGCTTCTTCACGCTGGGCTTCGCCTTCTCGTGGATGGCGATCTACCTCGTGGAGCTGTTCACCCCGGCGGTGCGGGCGACGGCGGCGAGCGTCGTGTTCAACGGGGCGCGGCTCGTCGCCTGGATCTTCCCGATCATCGCCGGGCAGATCGTCACCTCCTTCGGCGGCGTCGCGGCGGCGGCGCTCACGATGTCGAGCGTCTACGTCCTGGGGCTGATCGTGCCGTGGTTCATGCCCGAGACCACGGGCCAGCCCCTGCCGGAATAGGGGCCGTGCGGCCCTCCCCCCAGCGGGGAGAGGGCGCGGGCGGCCTAGTCCTCGTCGTCGTCCTCGTCCTGGTGCCGGCCCTTGAGCTTGGCGAAGACGGAATCCGCGTCGAGCCGCTCGTCCCGGCCGCCGCGGCGGTCGTCCTCGTCGGGCTCCGGCTCGCGCTGGGTCGAGACCTCGGTCGGCAGGAGCGAGGCGCCGCCCTCGGCCGCCAGCGCCGCCGGACGGTCGGCCGCCGCCTTCTGCACCTCGAAGTCGAGGTTGATCTGGGTGGTGAGGCCCAGCGTCACCGGATCGAGGGGCTGCAGCGAGCCCGAGTTCCAGTGGGTGCGCTCACGGATCTGCTGGATCGTCGACTTCGTCGTGCCGACGAGGCGGATGATCTGCGCGTCCTTCAGCTCGGGGTGGTTGCGCAGCAGCCAGAGGATGGCGTTCGGCCGGTCCTGGCGGCGGGAGAGGGGCGTGTAGCGCGGCCCCTTCGTGGTGCGCTTGACCTCGGGCAGCTTCACCTTCGAGACGGCGGGCTTCAACTTGTAGTGCGGCGCCTTCTGCGCCTTCTCGATCTCGTCGCGGGTGAGCTGGCCGGTGGTGATCGGGTCGAGACCCTTGATCCCCGCCGCGACCTCGCCGTCCGCGATGCCCTTCACCTCGAGGGGGTGGAGCTTGCAGAAATCGGCGATCTGCTCGAACGCCAGCGACGTGTTCTCGACCAGCCAGACGGCGGTCGCCTTGGGCATCAGCGGACCCTGGGACATCTCTTCACGCGGCTCCGACGGCGGAACGGGCCGAACCGGGCATCGGTTCGCGGGCTCCGGGAACATCCCGGAGACCACCCGTCTCACGCAAAAAAGGGGGATGCCGCCAGTATAGGCGTCCGCTGGAAGGGGCGCAATCGCCTGGAGGGCCGGCAGGCCAACCTGCTGGCGCTGAACGCCACCCACGAGGCCGCTCGGGCGGGCGAGGCGGGCCCCGGCTGAAAAGCCCTGCACGGGGTGGCAGCGTGCGTCGATTGACGACCTATGCCCCTCGGCGTGAGATGAACCGTCGTGCAGAGCCACGTTCCAGCACCCGGATCCGAAAGTATTCAATTCAGCGTTGATGATCATCGGTATGTATTGTTCATCGATACATGTCGGCGAGGCCACAAATCCGAGGTATCTGAGCCCATAAAGCTCTTGAAAAACATCGCTCGAACTCTCGACTCCGGATTTTGCATCGTCCACCCTGAGCACGAAAGGTCGATGTCTCTCGGAGTCCAGAAGGTGTCAAAAAACAACTTTGCTAAGATAACGCTTGTTGCTCTGTGTACTTCTGGATGTGCGTACAAAGCTGATCCGACATCAGCCCCCGCCCGGAACGTCGTGACGTCCTATTCGAACAAGATCCCCGGCCGGTGGGCGGTGCTCGTCGAGGCCGAGCGCTTGAACACGACGGTCAGGTCTCAGGACATCAAATGTTCGGCACACACGTTCCCCATCGACTTTACTAAGGGTTTTCCAGCATCCGTCCGTGAGACGCTGCCGAACGTGATCGCACAAGTCGACTTTACGGAGGAATCCTCTGTTCCCGATGCGATGAAGTCTACGAAATCGCGCGGCCTCATCCAGATCCGGGGTGAGCAGCTCGAAGCGCGGCTCAAGATCGTGCCTGGCTTCTGGACCGCGAACGTCATCGTCGAAGTCGACATGACCGTCGCGGTGACGGTCGATGGCGGCGGCGGTCGGCTGTTCGGCAAGACGTTCGATGGCCACGGTCATGCCGACAGGCCTGCGGGGATGTTCTGTGGCGGAGGCGCCGATGCCGTGAAGGCCGCCGCCGAAGACGCCCAACGCAACGTCCTCAGGCGGATCGCCGAAGACCTCGCGAATTCCGACCGGGTCCGCTCCGGCCGAGGCAGCTGACCGGCGATCATGGAATGGCGTCCGCCTATTCCATGAACCCCGCCACGATCCGGGAGAATTCCGGGGTGCGCAGGTAGCCGTAGGACTTGTGGGTGTTCTCGCGCCCGTCCGGGGCGCGGTAGGCGTTGATCACCGGCACGTCGCGGATACGCACCCCCGCCTCGTTCGGCGGGAAGGCGTCGGCCAGATCCTCGCCCACGGTGGCGATGTCGTTGCGGTCCATCAGGTTCATCCAGGCCGCCACCGAGCGGGGGACGGCGAGGTTGCCGTGCTCCTCCGTGAGCTTGAGATGCACCTCCGCGAGGCCGAAGGGCGAGCCGAGGGTGACGAGGGTCACCGGGCCCGCCACGGAGCCGTCGCGCTCGGCCAGCCGCAGCACATCGTAGGCGATGAGCCCGCCCATGGAATGGGCGGCCAGCAGCAGCGGCCCCGCGCCGTGGCGGCCGAGGGCCTCGCGCAGCCGGGCGCGGGCGGCGTCCCGGAAGACGGCGTCGTCATGGTAGCCCCAGAGGTCGTCGAGGCGGTATTCGAGGATCATGTCGTCCACCGGCGTGAGGCCGACCGCCTCCTGCAGGCTCGCCAGCCCCCGGTAGATCCGGTCCGTGAAAGTCGCCTCGCGGCGCGCTGGCTCCCCGGCGGGGGAGGGGAACGGCCCGAGGCCGAGATCCGGCCGGTAGGGCTCGCGGTTGTCCCCTTCGCGCAGCGGATCGGGGTAGCGCAGGTCCGCCCAGTAGACGAAATCGAGGGAGACCGGATCGTCGCGGCCGCAATTGCGGCGCAGGCCCTCGCGGATCGCCTCGGCCCACCAGCCCGCCTTCTCCTCGCGGGGCGGCTTGTTGGCGAGGCCGTGGATTCCGACGATGTGCTTCGTGATGGCCGCCTCCCACGGCTTGGCCGCAGGAGGGATACTCTAAATCAGAATATCGCAGGGGCGACTGCGACAAAAATCCCAGACACTTCAGTCGAACAGGCTGGAGACGCTCGACTCGGTGGCCGTCCGCCCGATCGCCTCGCCAAGCAGCGGCGCGATCGACATCACCCGGATGTTGCGGGCGAGCTTCACGGCCTGGGTCGGCTGGATCGAGTCGGTGATGACCAGCTCCTTCATCCGCGAGGCGGCGATCCGCGAGACCGCGCCGCCCGAGAGCACCCCGTGGGTGATGTAGGCCGACACGTCCTTGGCGCCGGCGTTGAGCAGGGCCTCGGCGGCGTTCACCAGGGTGCCGCCGGAATCGACGATGTCGTCCACGAGGATGCAGGAGCGGCCGCGCACGTCGCCGATGATGTTCATCACCTCGGATTCGCCCGGGCGCTCGCGGCGCTTGTCCACGATGGCCAGCGGCGCGTCGATGCGCTTGGCGACCACGCGGGCGCGGACCACGCCGCCCACGTCGGGCGAGACCACCATCCGGTCCTCGGGGGGCATCCGCTCCTTGATGTCGCGCACCATCACGGGGGCGGCGAACAGGTTGTCGGTGGGGATGTCGAAGAAGCCCTGGATCTGGCCGGCATGGAGATCGAGGGTGAGCACGCGGTCGGCGCCCGCCTCGGTGATGAGGTTGGCGACGAGCTTGGCCGAGATCGGGGTGCGGCCGGAGGTGCGCCGGTCCTGCCGGGCGTAGCCGAAATAGGGGATCACCGCCGTGATGCGCCGCGCCGACGACCGGCGCGCGGCGTCGATCATGATCAGCAGTTCCATCAGGTGGTCGTTGGCCGGGAAGGAGGTCGACTGGACGATGAACACGTCCTCGCCGCGGACGTTCTCCTGCAGCTCGACGAAGATCTCCATGTCGGCGAAGCGCCGGACCATGCACTTGGCCAGGGGCAATTCGAGGTAGGCGGCAATGGCCTCGGCCAAGGGCCGGCTCGCGTTGCCGGCGACGATCTTGATCGAGGATTTCATGCTGTCCCGCCCGTACGCGTCCCATGCACCATGCACGGAAGCGGCTTCCGCCCCGCGGGTACCGGGGCAGATCCATGACGGATGAGGCTAATATCAGCGGGGACCAAGTGTCACAATGGGCTTAGTCGGCCGCCTCAGACCGGCTGCGGCTCGAGCAGGCGGTGCAGGTGGACCACGAAGTAGCGGGTCTGGGCGCTGTCCACCGTAGCCTGCGCCTTGGCCCGCCACGCCGCCTGGGCGGAGGCGTAGTCCGGGTAGATGCCGACGATGTCGAGGCCCTTCACGTCGCGGAAGCGGATCCCGTCGAGGTTCTCGAGCTCGCCGCCGAATACGAGGTGGAGCCGCTGGTCGCTCTCGATCGTCGTGGCCATGATCTCTCCTCTCGCGCGCCCCGGCCTCGGGCCGATTCGGGGCGTCGCGGCGCGCCGGGGTGTGGCCCTGCGGTCGCAGACGGCGCCGGGAGCGTCAAGCCTCGCCGGAGCGGGCTGTGCTAGGATGGCTTGCATGAGCCGTTCGCACCCGCTCCCGACCCTCCTCCTCGCCGCGCTGCTGGCCCCCTTGCTGGCTTCCTTGCCGGCCCCCTTGCCGGCTTCGGCCCAGCAGGGCCTTCGCCTGAAGCCGGGGGAGAAGGTGCAGGCCGAGAAGGCGGCGCGGACGCCCGCCGCGCCGGTCATCGCCTGCCCCTCCGTCGCCAATTACCGGATGCTGATGCAGGCCGGGCCGGCCGCCGCCGCCGCGACGCTGGCCGACCCGAAGGCCGACCATCTCGGCTGCGCCGCCCTGCCGCGCAACCGGATCGGCGCCGTGGTCGACAAGGTGACGCTCGCCGGGCGCAGCTACGATTGCGCGGCGGTGAAGGACACCACCACCTGCCATTGGGTCGAGGCGGGCCGGCTGCCGGCCGCCGGGGCCGAGGGCTGGCGCTAAAGGAGGGGGAGTGGAGTGGCGGAGGCGGATGAGAATCGAACTCACCACACGCTGTTGGCGTGTCGCTGGTTTTGAAGACCAGGAGGGCCACCAGACCCCGTTCGCCTCCATCGACCGGCCTATTCGCCGGCTCCGCGCCGGTCAAGGATCGGCGGCCGGCGGCGTCAGTCGGACGCAGGCGCGGGCGGCGCCCTGAGAGCCGGCCCTCGCCCTATCGCGCAGCGCCGGATTCGTATTAATTCCGCCACACTGTTGTGGCCCTGCACCAGTCATGCCTCTCCTCTCCCGCTCCGGGAGCGCCGCCACCGGCCCCGATGCGGGCGGGTCCGGCCCCGCTCCAGACCCGGCCCCGCAGGCGGATTCGCCGCTCGCCGATTCCCTGCGCCCGGGGCCACGGGGCCCGGGCTGGATCGGCGCGGCGGTGGTCGTCACGGCGCTGGTCTGCGCGCTGACCACCTTCCTGATCCTGGCCGGCGTCATCCGCGTCACGCCGACGCCGACCTACGGGATCACCCTTCTGGCCATCAACGTCGCCCTGGTGCTCGGGCTCGTGGTGATCATCGCCTGGGAGGCGCGGGTCTTCCTGCATGCCCGCCGGGCGAACGCCGCCGTGGCGCGGCTGCATTCGCGCATCGTCGGCCTGTTCTCGCTGATCGCGATCCTGCCGACGATCCTGCTCGCCGTCGTCGCCTCGGTGACGATCGACCGGGGCCTGTCGCTCGGCTTCACCGACCGGGTGCGGGACGTGGTGCTGAAATCCGTGGAGGTGGCCGACGCCTACCAGGAGAACCAGTGCCAGTCGCTCGCCCGCGAGATCCGCATCCTCAACGACGACCTGACGCGGGCGCGGCCGAACTTCGACGTGAACCGGACGTGGTTCGAGACCTTCCTGACCACGCGGGCGACCAACCTCGGCCTGCCGGTGGCGCAGATCATGCGCGGGCCGACCGACGTGGTGGCGCGGGCCAACATCGACGTGCTCAAGCAGGTGCGCCTGCCCTCGGCCGCCGCCTTCGAGGATGCGGGCAAGTCGACCGACCCGATCTGCCTGCTGCCCTCCGAGGGGCGCGTCTTCGCCGCCCTCCTGCGGATGCCCGCCTACGACGACGCGGTGCTGATGGTGCAGCGGGAGGTGAACCCGCTCGCCATCGAGTTCCCCGGCGTGTCGCGGGCGGCGGCGGCCGAGTACCTGACCTACGATTCCCTGCGCCGCTCCATCCAGATCACCTTCGCCCTGGTCTTCGTGCTGATCGCGCTGATCGCGCTGCTCTCGGCGGTGTGGTTCGGGTTGAACTTCGCCAACCGCTTCGTGGCGCCGATCCGGCGGCTCATCAACGCCGCCGACCAGGTCGCCTCGGGCAACTTCTACGCCCAGGTGCCCACGAAGAAGACCAGCGGCGACCTCGCGAGCCTCGGCGAGAGCTTCAACAAGATGACCCAGGAATTGCGCCGCCAGCATGCCGGGCTGATGGCCGCCAACGACCTGATCGACGCCCGCCGCCGCTTCACCGAGGCGGTGCTGTCGGGGGTCTCCCCCGGCGTGATCGGCCTCGACGCAGCGGGCTTCGTCACCATCGCCAACCCCGCCGCCGAGCGGATGCTCGACCTCGGCAGCGACCGGCTGGTGGGCCAGCCGCTGGGCGTCGCGGTGCCGGAACTCGCCCCGGTGCTGGCTGAGGGCGAGGCCCGCCAGCGGGCGGTGCAGCAGCAGATCCAGCTCACCCGCACCCGGGGCGAGCGCAAGGAGGAGCGCACCGTCACCGTGCGCGTCACCGGCGAGCAGGCGCCGGGCGGGGCGCGGGGCGCGGTGGTGACGCTCGACGACATCACCGACCTCGTCCAGGCGCAGCGCACCTCCGCCTGGGGCGACGTCGCCCGGCGCATCGCCCACGAGATCAAGAACCCGCTCACCCCGATCCAGCTCTCGGCGGAGCGCATCCGGCGCAAGTACGGCAAGGTCATCCTCACCGACCGGGAGGTGTTCGACCAGTGCACGGCGACGATCGTGCGCCAGGTGGACGAGATCAAGCGCATGGTCGACGAGTTCTCGGCCTTCGCGCGGATGCCGAAGCCCGCCATCGCCCCCAACGACCTGACCGAGATCGCCAAGCAGAACCTGTTCATGATGCGCGTCGCGCACCCGGACATCGATTTCGCCTTCTCCGCCGAGGGCGGCGCGGGCGCGTCGGAAAAGATCGTGGCGGCCTTCGACATCCGGCTGCTCAGCCAGGTGATCACCAACATCCTCAAGAACGCCGTCGAGGCGGTTTCCGAGGTGCCCCCCGACGTGCTCGGCAAGGGCAAGATCGCCCTGGGGCTCGCCGTCGAGGACGGGTTCGCGGTGATCACGGTGACGGATAACGGCAAGGGTTTCCCCGCCGAGGGGCGCCAGCGGCTGTTGGAGCCCTACATGACCACTCGTGAGGGTGGCACCGGGCTCGGGCTTGCCATCGTCAGCAAGGTGCTCGAGGAGCACGGCGGCGGCATCGCCCTCAACGACAACCCCGCCGGTCGCGGCGGGCAGGTACGGATGCGGGTGCCGCGTGAAGCCGGTCCCGAGCGGCCACCGACCACGCCAGAGGAGAAGGGCGCCGCACCGACGGCCCCCCGAATCGCGGAGATGCAGGCATGAGCGCCGATATTCTGATCGTCGACGACGAGGCCGACATCCGCGACCTCGTCGCCGGCATCCTGGACGACGAGGGCCATCGCTGCCGCACGGCGGGCGGCTCGGACGAGGCGCTGAGCGCCATCGAATCCCGGCGCCCGCACCTCGTCTTCCTCGACATCTGGTTGCAGGGCTCGCGCCTCGACGGGTTGCAGGTGCTGGACCTGATCAAGGCCGCCCATCCCGACCTGCCGGTGGTGATGATCTCCGGCCACGGCAACATCGAGACCGCCGTCTCGGCCATCAAGGCGGGCGCCTACGACTTCATCGAGAAGCCGTTCAAGGCCGACCGGCTGATCCTCGTGGCCGAGCGGGCGCTGGAAGCCTCCCGCCTGCGGCGCGAGGTGCGCGACCTCAAGGCCCGCTCCGGCTCGGCCGACCAGATCGTCGGCGGGTCGCTGGCCATCAACCAGCTGCGCCAGACCTTGGAGCGCGTCGCCCCCACCAACGCGCGGGTGATGATCACCGGGGCGCTGGGCGCGGGCAAGGAGCTCGCCGCGCGGACCCTGCACCGGGCCTCGACGCGGGCGAACGGCCCCTTCGTGCTGCTCAACGCCGCCACCATCCTCCCCGAGACGATGGAGGCCGAGCTGTTCGGCGTCGAGGGCGAGAACGGCCGCCGGGTCGGCGCCCTGGAGGAGGCCCATGGCGGCACCCTCTACCTCGACGAGGTGGCGGACATGCCCCGCGAGACGCAAGGGCGGATCCTGCGCGTCCTCGTGGACCAGAACTTCCAGCGGGTCGGCGGCACGACGCGGGTCCATGTGGATGTCCGCATCATCTCCTCCTCCTCCCGCGACCTGCAGGAAGAGATCGCGGCGGGCCGCTTCCGCGAGGACCTGTTTCACCGCCTCTCGGTGGTGCCGATCCGCGTGCCGGCCCTGTCCGAGCGGCGCGAGGACGTGCCGGAGCTGATCCGCTTCTTCATGGACAACATCTCGGGCCAGACCGGCCTGCCCAAGCGCGTGATCGCCGAGGACGCGATGGCGGTGCTGCAATCGCACAACTGGCCGGGCAACGTCCGCCAATTGAAGAACAACGTCGAACGGCTGATGATCCTGACCCAGGCCGACCCGGATCAGGAGGTCACCTCCGAGATGCTGCCCTCGGAGATCGGCGCCCTGGTGCCGACCACCCCGGCCGGGGCGGGGGGCGAGAAGCTGATGAGCCTCGCGCTCCGCGAGGCCCGCGAGATCTTCGAGCGCGAGTACCTCGTGGCGCAGATCGCGCGGTTCTCGGGCAACATCTCCCGCACCGCCGAATTCATCGGGATGGAGCGCTCGGCCCTGCACCGGAAGCTCAAGTCCCTGGGAATCGGGCCGTAGGGTCGGCCCGAGGCGATAAATCCGCTGCCGTTCCGTCACGCTCCGCGCGGAACGGCCCTTGCTTCGGCTCACGCTTTGGAATGCAAATGCTTTATACGGAGCCGTCGGCGGGACATCGGACAATTCCGCAGGCGGCGGACCATCCCGAACCGGGCACTCCCATCGGGACAACAAACAGGCGAAGAAAATGGCCGGCGAGCGCGCACAGAACCTTCAGGACACCTTCCTCAATCATGTCCGCAAGAACAAGATCCCGCTGACGATCTTCCTCGTCAACGGCGTTAAACTGCAAGGCGTTGTTACTTGGTTTGACAACTTCTGCGTGCTGCTGCGCCGGGACGGTCATTCCCAGCTCGTCTACAAGCACGCCATCTCCACCATCATGCCGGGCCACCCGGTGCAGCTCTTCGAGCCGGACGAGACGCCCGAGAAGGCGTAAGACCTCGCCCTCTCCCCGATCCAAAGGGAGAGGAGCCAGCCGGTTGGCATCCGCCCCGCCCGCGCCCATATGAGCGTGAGCGAACAAGAGCGAACCGGCGAGCGCCTTTCCTGCATGAGCGAGACTTTGACCTCGGGTGAGGCCCGCCTCCGGGCCCACGCGGCGCCCGAGGGCGAGATCGCCGCCTCGACCCGAACCCTGGTGATCGGCCCCTACCTCGCCCGCAACGCGGGTCCGGCGAGCCGAGTCGCCGCGCCCTCCCGCTCGGTGGAGGCGCGGCTCGACGAGGCGACCGGCCTCGCCGCCGCCATCGAGCTCGACGTCACCCAGAGCCTGCCCATCACCCTGCCGCGCATCCGGCCCTCGACCTATCTCGGCAAGGGCCGGGTCGATGAGATCGCCGGGCTGGTCAAGGCCGAGGAGATCGGCCTCGTGGTGATGGATTGCGCCCTCTCGCCCGTGCAGCAGCGCAACCTCGAGAAGGCCTGGGGCGCCAAGGTCATCGACCGCACCGGCCTGATCCTGGAGATCTTCGGCCGCCGCGCCTCCACCCGCGAGGGCACGCTGCAGGTCGAGCACGCACATCTCGCCTACCAGAAGTCGCGCCTCGTCCGGTCCTGGACCCACCTGGAGCGCCAGCGCGGCGGCTTCGGCTTCCTCGGCGGCCCCGGCGAGACCCAGATCGAGGCCGACCGGCGGATGATCCAGGAGCGCATGACCCGCATCGAGCGCGACCTCGACGCCGTCGTGCGCACCCGCGGCCTGCACCGGCAGAGCCGGGCGCGGGTGCCGTACCCGATCGTGGCGCTGGTGGGCTACACCAATGCCGGGAAGTCGAGCCTGTTCAACACCTTGACCAAGGCCGAGGTCACGGCCAAGGACATGCTGTTCGCGACCCTCGACCCCACCGCGCGGGCGACCAAGCTGCCCCATGGCGAGACGGTGATCCTCTCGGACACGGTGGGCTTCATCTCCGACCTGCCGACCCCGCTCATCGCGGCCTTCCGCGCTACGCTGGAGGACGCCATCGAGGCGGACGTGCTGCTGCATGTGCGCGACGTCAGCCACGAGGACAACGCGGCCCAGGCCGAGGATGTGGGGCAGGTGCTGCACGAGCTCGGCATCGACACGGCGGACGGCCGCCTCATCGAGGTCTGGAACAAGGCCGACCTGCTGGACGAGGGCGAGCGGACGCGGCTCACCAACCTGTCCGGTCAGGAGCGGGTGCGCAACGACCGCGACAGCGACGCGCCGGTCCTCGTCTCGGCGCTGACGGGGGAGGGGCTCGCCGCCCTCACCAGTCGGATCGAGGCGCGGATCGCGAAATCGCGCACGAGCTTCGCGGTGTCCCTGCCGCCGGAGGACGGGGCCGCCCTGCACTGGCTCTACGAGAACGCCGAGATCCTCGACCGGCGCGCGGAGCCGGACGGGACGCTGCACCTCGCCGTGCGCGTCGCCCCCGAAAAGGAGCCGCGCTTCCTGAACCGCTTCGGCGGCGCCCGCCGCCTCGGGCGCGCCGGATGACACCGCCTGCGCCGGCGGTCCCCGAGACCGCCCAGGACGCCGCCCTGCGGGTGATGCAGGAGGGCGGGCAGCCGCGTCTCACGGCGCTGCGGATCGTCATCCTCCTCGTGCTGCTCATGGCCGCCCAGGCCTATGACGGCTCCCTGCACGCCCTGAGCCACTGGTTCATCCTGGGCCTCTACGGCCTCGGCACGGTGTGGTTCGGGCTCGGCGAGCGGGGGCGGAGCCGGTCCGCGACGGCCTATTCCTGGGCGGGGACCGGCCTCAACGCCGTGCTCGCGGTCTACGTCATCGTGGAGCACATGCTGGCCGGGGGTGGCACGGGGGAGGGCGCCGACGCGGTGAGCCGCCTGCCCGCCTACCTGCTCCTGCTGCAGACCGGCCTGAGCATGCAGGTGTCCCACACCCTGCTGTTCTGCGCCATCGTCACCGGGAGCTGGGTGGCCGCCTTCCTCGTGGGGCTCGCCTATCCGGGCCTGTTCCCCGGCTTGAACGGCGATGCGCCGATGCAGGTGATCGGGCTCGCGACCTTCGTCGCCACGGGCCTGCTCGTCATCGACGGGGTCTCCCGCCTGCGCCGGGCCGTGGACCGGACGCTGGAGGTCGAGCGCGAGCGCGGACAGCTCGCCCGCTTCGTGCCGAACGCCATCGCCCGGGACCTCGCCTCGGACGCGATGGGCCTCCACCGCCGCCATGCCTGCCTGCTGATCCTCGACATCCGGGGCTTCTCGGCCCTCAGCCAGCGGCATCCGCCGGAGGAGATGGTGGCCGCCCTGATGGCCGTGCGGGCGCAGACGCAGGGCGCGGTGGCCGCGCAGGGGGGCATGGTCGACAAGTACATCGGCGACGCGGTGCTGGCGCAGTTCATCACCGGCACGGCGGAGGAGCAGGCCCGCGCGGCGGCGGCCTGCGCCCTCGACATCCAGGCCCGCCTCGCGGTGGTGAATGCCCGGCGCCGGGCGGAGGACCGCTTCGCGATCCGCACCGCCACGGCGATCCATGCCGGCCCCCTCCTCGTCGGCGTGTTCGATGACGGAGTGCGGGCCGAGTACACGGTGCTCGGGCCGGCGATGAACATGCTGGCCCGCATCGAGGTCCGCGCCAAGGCCGCCGACCTCGCCATCGCCGCCTCGGAGGAGATCGTGCGCCTGCTGGGCGGCCCCTTCGCGACGCCGTTCCGGCCGCACCCGGTCCCCGGCACCGAGACGGAGCATGGCGCCCTCTACACGATCGACGCGGAATCGTGATTCGCCTGGGAGATCACCCTCCCGATCACGTTCCCGTGCGGCAGGAACTCCCTTGTGCGCGACCGGTTCGCCCGGGGCGGCGCGTGGCCGTGGAGAGTTCATTCCCATGAAGAAGACCATTCTCGGTGCGATGCTCGTCCTCGGGCTGGCCGCCGGCACCGCCGCCCCGTCCTTCGCCTCGCCCGGCGACGGCCTCGACCGGGACGCCGCCGCCCAGGGCAACGGCCGTTTCGGCAACATGCACAGCCAAGCCCAGATGGGTTCGCGCACCGCGATGATGCGCGGCCACGCGATGCGCCGCCGGCACCATCATCACCGCCGCCACCGTTACTGATCGCCGAACTGGCGCGGAGGCGCATTCCCCTCCGCCGCCGCGTGCTCTACGTGGCAGCGGCGGGGGTGTCGCCCTGCGCGCCGGGACGGGGGGATCATGGTCGGGATCGGACGAATCGCGCGGCTCGCCGGCGGGCTGCTGGCGGTGGGGCTCGCGCTGGCGGGGCCGGTCTCGGCCCAGACCAAGCCGCCCCTGGTCTTCACCGGCATCCCCGATCAGGACGAGAGCCGCCTCGTGGAGCGGTTCGGCAAGGTCGCGCAGTATCTCGAAGGCAAGCTCGGCGTGCCGGTGCGCTACGTGCCGGTGAAGAGCTACCCGGCGGCGGTCACCGCCTTCACCAATGGGCAGGTGCAGCTTGCGTGGTTCGGCGGCTTCACCGGGGTCCAGGCCCGCAAGGCGGTGCCGGGCTCGCAGGCCATCGCGCAGGGCGCCGAGGACGCGGCCTTCCGCTTCTACCTCATCGCCAACGCCGCCACCGGCCTGACCCGCGCGGCGGACTTCCCGACATCCATCGCCGGCAAGACCTTCACCTTCGGCGCCCGCGCCTCGACCTCCGGCCGGCTGATGCCGGAATACCGGATCCGCGAGGCCTTCCCCGGCAAGAGCCCCGAGCAGGTCTTCTCCCGCGTCGGCTTCTCCGGCGACCATTCGCGCACGATCCAGCTCGTGCAATCCGGCGCGTTCGAGGTCGGCGCCGTCGACTTCTCGGTGTGGGACCTCGACAGCAAGGCCGGCAAGGTCGATCCCAAGGCGGTCTCGGTGATCTGGGAGAGCCCGCCCTTCCCCGATTACCAGTGGACGGTGCGCGGCGACGTGGACGCGACCTACGGCGCCGGCTTCACCGAGAAGCTGCGGGCGGCGCTGGTGGGCGTCACCGATCCGGCGATCCTCGAACCGTTCGGGCGCTCGAAGTTCATCCCCGTCACCAACGCCGCCTACGAACCGCTGATCGAGGTCGGCAAGGCGACGGGCCTGCTCGACTGATCCGGGACAGGCCGGTGTCCGAACCCCTCCTCGTCCTCAAGGGCGCGCGGGCCGCCTATGGCGGGCGCGAGGTGCTCTCGGGCATCGACCTGACGATCCGCGCGGGCGAGCGCGTCGCCCTGATGGGCCGCTCCGGCGCGGGCAAGTCGACCCTGCTCGGACTGATCCGCGAGCGGATCCCCGAGCAGGTCGCCCTGGTGCCGCAGGCCGCCGCCCTGGTGCGGACCCTGACCGTGTTCCACAACGTCTACATGGGCCGCCTCGACCGCCGCTCGACCCTGCACAACCTGCGCACCCTCGTCCGCCCGGCCAGGGCCGACATCGCCGCCGTGGAGGCGGTGCTCGCCCGCGTCGCCATGGCGGACAAGCTCTGGGCGCGGGCGGGGGAATTGTCCGGGGGGCAGCAGCAGCGGGTCTCGGTGGCGCGCGCCCTCTACAACGGCCGCCCGGTCCTCGTCGGCGACGAGCCGGTCTCGGCGCTGGACCCGCGCCAGGGCGCCGCCGTGCTGACGACCCTGGCCGCGACCCATGGGACCCTGATCCTCGCTCTGCACGACATCGCCCTGGCGCTGGCCCAGGCCGACCGCATCGTGGTGCTGGAGGCCGGGCGCATCGTCCTCGACGCCCCGGCCTCCGAGGTCGATCCTGCCCGGCTCAGGCCGTTCTACGAGGCCGCCTGATGCGCCTCGCCCCGCGCGTGCCGGGCTATCGCGCGGTGAGCGGCGGGTTCGCCCTCGCCGCCCTGCTCTGCCTCGCCGTGGCGGACCTGCACGTCACCACCCTGCACCCGTTCGCGGAGCTCTCGCGGCTCTTCGCGGGGCTGATCCGGCCGGACTTCTGGTCCGTCGAGGGCTGGAGCGTCGTCTACACGGTGGCCTTCGCGGTGCTGGGCGTCGGGTGCGGGGCCGGGGCGGGGTTCCTGCTCGCCATCCACTTCGCCCATTCGCGGATTGTGCGCGTGTTCTGCGCGGCCCTGCGCTCGGTGCACGAATTGTTCTGGGCGCTGCTGCTGATGCAGGTCTTCGGCCTCTCGGCGACGACCGGCGTGCTGGCCATCGCGCTGCCCTATGCCGGGATCTGCGCCAAGGTCTATTCGGAGATCATCGAGGAGGCGGACCTCTCGGCCCTGCGCGTCCTGCCGCCGGGGACGGGGGTGGTCTCGGCCTTCGCCTATGCCCGCCTGCCCGACCTCGCCGGGCGCTTCGCGGACTACACCCTCTACCGCCTCGAATGCGGGATGCGCTCCAGCCTCGTCCTCGGCTTCATCGGCCTGCCGACCATGGGCTTCACCCTCGAATCCGCCTTCCGGCAGGGGCGCTATGCCGAGGCCGGGGCGCTGCTCCTCGTGTTCTACGCGCTGATCGGGACGCGGCGGCTCTGGGTGCGGCGCGGGACTCTGCCAGTCCTCCTCGTGGGCGCCCTTCTGGCCCTGCCGCCCGCCATCGGCCATGCCGCGATCGGCCCGAGCCTCGTCCGCTTCCTCACCCACGACATCGTGCCCGCGCCGCTCCGGGGCGGGGAGGGGACTTGGATATCCCTCTGGGCGTGGTTCCGGCCGATCCTCACCGACCAGATCCTGCCCGGCGCCGCGCAGACCCTGGTGCTGGCGCAGATCGCCCTGGTGGTGACGGCGCTCGGCGCCCTGCTCCTGTTCCCCCTCACCGCCCGCCGCTTCACCGGGCCCCTGGGACGGCCCTTCGGGCGGGTGCTCCTCGTCGTGGTGCGCTCCACGCCGGAATACATGCTGGCCTATCTCTGCCTGCAACTGCTCGGCCCCTCGATGCTGCCGGCGATCATCGCCCTGTCGCTGCACAATGCCGGGATCATCGGCTACCTGATGGGCCGGCACGCCGACGCCATCCCCTACCGGCCCGACGCGCCGCACGGCCTGAACCTCTACGCCTACGAGACCCTGCCCCGGCTCTACGGGCAGTTCCTCGCCTTCCTCCTCTACCGCTGGGAGTTGATCCTGCGGGAGAGCGCCATCTTCGGCATCCTCGGGGTGACGACCCTCGGCTTCTACGTCGATGCCGCGATCTCGGAGCTGCGCCTCGACGTGGCCGTGGTGCTGATCGCGGCCACCGCCCTGCTGACGATGGCCGTCGATGCGCTCTCGCGGGCCCTGCGCCGGGGCTTGCGGATCACCGACCTGCCGACCCGGCTCTCGGATCAGACCTGATCACCACTTGTAGCTCAAGCTCGCCAGCACCCGGCGGGCGTCGCCGTAGAAGCACGAGAAGGACGACTGGCAGGACGAGACGAAGCGCTTGTCGGCGATGTTCGTGGCGTTGACCGCCAGACGCCAGCGGTCCCAGTCGTAGTGCACCTGCGCGTCGAACAGCACGTAGTCCGGCACCCGCAGGGTGTTGGCGGTGTCGGCGAAGGACCGGCCGACGTACCGAACGCCGCCGCCGAAGCCGAAGCCGCGCAACTCGCCCGTCTGGATCGTGTAGTCGAGGAACAGCGAGGCGAAGTTCTCGGGAATGTTCACCGGCACCTTGCCGAGGATGTCGGCGCTGCCGCGTTCGTTGGTCAGGCCGTAGATCGTGTAGGAGGCAATGGCGTTCAGCCCGTCCGTCAGGCTGGCCACGAGCTGGGCCTCGAAGCCGGTGGAGCGCACCTCGCCGAGCTGGGCCTGGAAGATGACGTTGGCGGGGTTGGCCGTCAGGACGTTCTTGCGGTGGATGTCGAAGCCGGCCAGCGTCAGGAAGTAGCCCTGGCCCGGCGGCTCGAACTTCACTCCGCCCTCGATCTGCGTGCCGGTCTCCGGCTTGAAGGTCTGGTTGTTGATGTCCGTGCCGATCAGCGGCTGGAACGAGGTCGAGTAGCTGACATAGGGCGCGAGACCGTAGTCGAAGTTGTAGATCAGCGCCGTGCGGTAGGTGATGCCGGTGTCGCTGCGGCCGTTGCTGCCGGTGGTGTAGAGCTTGTCGTTCACCCGGTTGTCGGCGAAGTCCGTGCGGCCGCCCAGCACGAGGGTCAGGCGATCGCTGAGCTTGATCTGGTCCTGCAGATAGACGCCGAGTTGCTGGAACGAGTTGGCGTTCACCAGATAGGGCAGGGGCCGCCCCGTCGCCGGACCGTAGGCCGGGTTCAGGATGCTGATGTCGGGGACCGAATAGCCCGCCGAGAAGTTCGTGCCCTGGTTATCGTGCAGCTGGTAGTTCTTGTAGTCGAGCCCGAGCAGCACATCGTGACGGAAGAAGCCGTCCGAGAAGCGAGCCTCCAGCTGGTTGTCCACCTGGAACAGGTTGACCTTCGTGCTCGTCAGGAACTGGTAGCGGGCGAGCCGGGTCTGGGCCGCATCGCTGTAGCCGAGCTGGCCGATATCGGCATTCTGCGCGCTCTGATTGAAGGCGTATCGAAGGTTCTGCCGGAAGGCGAAGGTGTCGTCGAAGACGTGCTCGAACTCGTAGCCGACGAAGGCTTGGTCGCGGGTGAAGGTGTTGAAGCCCGCATCGCCGAGGTTCAGGGAGCGCGGGATGCGCAGGCCCGAGAGGTTCGGCCGCACGGTGCCGAGATAGGGTAGGAAGTTCGCCGTCACCGCCGTGTTGTCGTGCTGATAGCTCGACAGCAGGGTGAAGTGCGTGGCCCCGTCCGGCTTATAGGTGAGGGCGGGCGCGATGTAGACGCTGTCGTCCGGAGCGCCGTCCACCTGCGTGCCGCCACGACGGCCGTAGCCGGTCAGGCGGTAGAACCAGTGCCCCTCTTTGTCCGCAGGACCGCCGATGTCGAAGGCGCCGTAGGTCTGGCCGAACGAGCCGCCGCCGAGCTCGACGTAACCGAAGGGATACTCGGTCGGGCGCTTGCTCACCGTGTTGACGATGCCGCCCGGCGAGCCCGCGCCGAACAGCACCGAGGCGGGGCCTCGCAGGATCTCGATCCGCTCCAGGCCGAACGTGTCGATCTTGAAGTAGCCGAAGCCGTAATTCAGCAGCTGCAGCCCGTCGCGGTAGATGCCGTAGTCGCTCACCACGAAGCCGCGCAGAGTCAGGTAGTCGATGCGGGTGTCGGCGCCGAAGGTGCCGGCATAGGCGCCGGCCACGTACTGCGTCGCCTGGGTCAGGGTCTGTGCGTTCTGGTCCCGAAGCTGCTGCTGGCCGATCACGGTGATCGATTGCGGCGTCTCGATCAGAGGCGTGTTGGTCTTGGTGGCCGTGGTCGAGCGTGAAGCCACGTAGCCCGGCACCGGCCCCTTCGGATCCTCGACACCGGCTCGCGGAAGCCCTGACACGATGGCCGAGACCGGCCCCGTCACCCCGCCCGCGCCCCGGCTCTCGACGCTGATCTCGTCGAGCTGGACGCTCGCGCCGGTCCGCGGCGTGGCCTCCTGCGCCTGGGCGGCCGTCAGGGCGGCGAGGGAGGTGCCGGCGAGGATGAGGGCCCGCAGGGCCCCCGTGCGTGTACGACCGACTTCCACTGCCTCACTCCTCGAACGGCCAGCCACCCCCGTTCACCGGGAGGTCCCGGTGCGGCTGCCATGCTGTTTAGAACTATGATAAACTATTGCGCCGACTGCGCTTTTCAGGATGGGTACGTGGCAAAGGCCACGCTCGCAAGGGCGATACGCGCGCTTCCCCAGGCCTGTGGCGAATCGATCACGCCCGCTCGGGGCGGCCCCTCACGGACGCACGCGCCCGGACAGCCAGCCCATCAGGGTGTCGGCGACGAGGTCGCTGTTCTTCTCGACCATGACCATGTGGCCGTTGCCCCGCACCTTCTGGTCGGCGAGGTGGATCACCTCGGGCTTGGCGCCGGCCTGGGCGAGGAAGGCGGCGGTGCAATCGTCGTAGGTGGCGTGGAAGGAGGCCTCCGCCGTCACGATCACGGCGGGCACCTTGGCGATGTTGGGCAGGGTGCGGACGGGCTCGCCCTGCAGCCAGCAGCGGACCTGCCCGTCACCGGAAGGCTTGGCCTGCTGCACCACGGCGAGGTCCTCCGGCGTCTTCACCGGGGGCGCGAAGGTCAGGGGCATGCGGGTGATGCCGTAGGCGCGGGCGCGGCCCTCGCCGGTCTTCTCCCAGAAATCCTTGCCCCCCCGGAACTTCACGTCGAAGAAGGGCGGGCCGCCCGGCTCGACGGCGATATGCGCCTTCACGAGGTCGGGGTGGGAATCCGACAGCGCCCAGCCGAACAACGATCCCTGGCCGTGGGTGACGAGGATGACCGGGCCGGTCCGGTCGAGGAGGGCACCGAGGGCGGTGTCGACCAGATCCTCCGTCTGCTGGGAGTTGGCGAGGTAGGGGACCTGGCTCGCGAAATACTGGTCGAAGCTCGGGTTGCCCTGGACGCCCGGCCCGCCGGCCCATTGGGTGTGCAGCTTGGCCTGGGGATAGAGGTCGTAGACCTCCGGCGCGGTGAAGGTGCGCTCCAGGTCGCGGGTGCCGAGGCGGTCGTAGGGGCCGTAGACCTCGGGGTTGGTGCCGGAGCGCCCGCGCCCGACTTGATCCACCACGTAGACCTGATAGCCCCATTCCACGAAGCGCTGTGCCCAGCCGGAGCGGCCGTCCGGCGTGGTCATGAAGTTGAGGCCGGTCTGGGCGAGGCCGTGGACCATCACCACGGGATAGGGCTGCGTGACCTTCGCGGGGGTGCGGACCTCCACGAACATCTGCCCGACCATCAGGGTCTTCTCGCCGACCTTCTGGTAGCGGCCGCCGACGAAGAAGTAGCTCGCCCGCGTCACCGGATCGCCGGGCGCCGGGGCGGCGGGCTCGTTGGCGGGCCGGGCCACCGTGCCCTGCGCCAGGGCGGCGGAGGCGCCGAGACCTCCCGCGAAAAGGCCTCCCGCGACGATGAGGCCTGCGATCCGCGCCGCCGTCGCCGCGCCGAAACCCCGCCCGTACCGACCCATCCGATCCCCCGCGCCATGCCGCGACCGTCGCGGGCACCTGTGAACGCGCACGCCCGCGCCACATATCCAAGGGCCGGCGGCGGTGCATCAGTCTCGCTACGCGATCCGCATGACGATTCGTGTGGCGGGGCGCCTGCGTCACCGCATCCCCCGGTTGCATACCCGCCTCACCGCCGGGGAATCTGGCGGAATCGGCCGGGGATCGCCACCTTGGGTCGGCGTACAGGAGGAACCTCACGTGGATCCCACACTCGCCCAGGCCGTCCTCGCCGCCGGACTCGCCGCGATCGGCCTTGCCGCGCTCCAGGCCTCCCTGGCCCCCCGCCGGATGCCGGTGCGGGTGAAGGCGAGCGCGTCCCGCCGCCCGCGCCGGGACTGAGCCGTCAGGCGCCGTCCGTGCCCTCGCGGGCGCGGGCGCGCAGGATGTATTTCTGCACCTTGCCGGTGGAGGTCTTGGGCAATTCGCCGAAGATCACGTGGCGCGGCAGCTTGTACGAGGCGAGCCGCCCCCGGCACCATTGGATGAGGTCGTCGGCGGAGGCCGAGGCCCCGGGCTTCAGCTCTACGAAGGCGCAGGGGGTCTCCCCCCATTTCGGGTCGGGCCGGGCCACGACGGCGGCGGCCGTCACCGCCGGATGCTTGAACAGGGCGTCCTCGACCTCGATCGAGGAGATGTTCTCGCCCCCCGAGATGATGATGTCCTTCGAGCGGTCCTTCAGCTGCACGTAGCCGTCCGGGTGCTTCACCCCGAGGTCGCCGGTGCGGAACCAGCCGCCCCTGAACGCCACCTCCGTCGCCGCCGGGTTCTTGAGGTAACCGCGCATCACGACGTTGCCGCGCATCATCACCTCGCCCATCGTCTTGCCGTCGGCGGGCACGGAGTCGAGCGTCTCGGGATCGCGGACGTCGAGGGCTTCGAGCACCGGATAGCGCACGCCCTGCCGCGCCTTCTTGGCCGCCCGCTGGTCCGAGGAGAGGGCGTCCCAGTCGGCGTGCCACGCGTTGACCACCGCCGGGCCGTAGCTCTCCGTCAGCCCGTAGAGATGCGTGACGTCGAACCCCGCCTCGGACATGCCGGCGAGCACCGCCTCCGGCGGCGGGGCGGCGGCGGTGAAGAACGCCACCCGGTTGGAGAGGGGACGCCGCTCCGCGTCCGAGGCGTTGATGAGGAGCTGCATCACCACCGGCGCGCCGCAGAGATGCGTGACGCCGTGCTCGGCCATCAGCCGGTACATGGCCTCGGCCCGCACCTGCCGCAGGCAGACATGGGTGCCGGCCACCACCGAGAGGGTCCAGGGGAAGCACCAGCCGTTGCAGTGGAACATCGGCAGGGTCCACAGATAGACCGGGTGCTGGCCGAGCCCGCCCGTCACCACGTTGCCGAGCGCCAGCAGGGCCGCGCCGCGATGGTGGTAGACCACGCCCTTCGGGTCGCCCGTGGTCCCGGACGTGTAGTTCAGGGAGATCGCGTCCCACTCGTCCGCGGGGAGGGACCATTCCGCCTCCGGGTCCCCGGCGGCGAGGAGCGCCTCGTAGCCGAGTTCGCCCAGGGCCTCGCCGGGGCCGTCGTATTCGGGATCGTCCACGTCGATGACGAGGGGGGCCCGCGCCATCGCCGCCAGGGCCGGGCCGGCGATGCGGGAGAATTCCCGGTCGGTGATCAGGATCTTCGCCTCGCCGTGCTCCAGGCAGAAGCGGATCGCGGCGGCGTCGAGGCGGGTGTTGAGGGTGTTGAGCACCGCCCCCGTCATGGGCACGCCATAGTGGCACTCGACCATCTCGGGGGTGTTGGCGAGGAGCACGGCCACCGTGTCGCCCCGGCCGATGCCCCTCGCCGCCAGCGCCGAGGCGAGGCGCCGGGCGCGGCCGTAGAGGTCGGCATAGGTCCGGCGCAGCCCGCCATGGATCACCGCCACGTGGTCGGGGAAGACCCGCGCCGCCCGGTCGAGATAGAGGAGGGGGGTCAGCGGCTGGTAGTTGGCCGCGACCCGGTCGAGATCCCGGTCGTAGATCGTGTCGCCCATCGTCCCCTCCGTCGTTGGCGGGGACGGTAGCGTGCCGGTGCCGGGCAGTTCAATCGCTTGAGGGCCGGCTCAGTGACGGGATTCGTCCTCGGGTTCCGGCAGGAAGCGGGCGAGCTCGAACCCGACCTCGATCATCAGGCGCTCGACGCGCTCGATCAGCACCGGGCGCTGCAGCGTCTGGGCGAGGCCGCGCAGGGCGATGACGTGCTCGGCCATGCGGTTCATCACCTGCTCGGTCTGGAGCAGGCCGGCGGATTGCTCCTCCGTGCGGTCGATGGCGATGCCGCAACCCTGGGCGACGGAGCCGGTGGCGTCGCGCTCGATCCGGCCGCGCATCACCAGGGTGCGGATGCCCGCCTGCGCGTCGCAGGTGCGGAACTCGGCCTCCACCGGGCCGCCGATCGCGCTGACGGCATAGAGGTAGTTCTCGATCCGCGCCCGGTCGTCGGGATGGGTGCGGTCGAGGAAGGTCGCCAGCGGCACGCCCTGCGCCGCCGCCACCGGATCGAGCCCGAGCAGACCGGGGAAGGCGCCCGACAGGGAGAGACAGCCCGCCCAGTGGTCGTGCACCCAGGTGCCCACGACGCCGGACGCCTTGAGCACGGATTGCGGGATCGTTGAGTCCATCGTCATCGTCCTGGCCGCTGTTTACCTGAGGTTAGTCTGCTCAAGGCATCCGGCACCTGCTAGAACGACGCTACGTCATTCACTTCACACTGAAAAGCCCGCTCCAGCGATTCGCGGCCATTTCTAAACCTGAAGTATGATTTCCACCGGATTTTCCGCGCAATCCGGCGGGGCCCGGGGCAGGGGCCCTTAACGAAGCATTAACCATGCTGGGACCAACTCAGGATCCTGACATCCTTGGATCTCAGGATCGCACAGGATGCAAAACGACGACCTCAGGTTGCACGGGGGCCCGTGCCGTCCTGGCGTCGTTCCCGCGCGTGCAGGAGGACGTCCCGGATGAAAGCGCTGACCTTCGTCACCCAGAAGGGCGGGAGCGGCAAGAGCACGCTCTGCATCTCCCTGGCCGTCGCCGCCCGCGAGGCGGGGCATTCCGTCTGCATCCTCGAGATGGACCGTCAGGCCACCGTCTCGGACTGGCTCGACCACCGCACGGTGGAGGGGCCGGAGGTCGCGCAGATCGACGCCGCCCAACTGGAGCCGGTGATGGAGCGCCTGCGCGACTCGGCCTACGATTACGTCTTCATCGACACGCCCGGCGTCGATTCCCCCGGCACCCTGTCGGCGATCCGCGCCGCCGACCTCTGCATCATCCCCTGCCGGCCGACCCCCGCCGACCTGCGCGCCTTCAAGCCGACGCTGGCCGCGATCTACCGGCTGGAGAAGAAGTTCGCCTTCGTCCTGAACCAGACCCCGCCCCGCTCCTACCGCGTGCGCGACGCCGCCGACGGCCTCGCTGTCCTCGGCATCCTGCCGGACGTGAACATCGTCGCCCGCACCGACCACCAGGACGCGATCGGCCTCGGCCTCGGCGTCACCGAGCTGAACCCGAAGGGCCAGGCCGCCGCCGAGGTGCGCAAGCTCTGGTCTTGGATCGAGCGCCGCAGCCAGAACGCCCGGACGGACAAGCATGTCCAAGCCGCCTAAGCTCAGCCTCGCGGCCATCGTGGCGGCGGCCACGCCCCCGGAGCGCTCCGCCCCGGCCCGCGCCGTGACCGCCCTCCGCAGCGCCGAGATCGTCGCCCTCGCCCCCGCCGCCCGGCCGGAGCCCGTGCCCGAGACCCGGACGCTCAAGCAGCGCGCCCGCCAGATGTCCGTCTATCTGGAGCCGCCGGTCTACGATCAGCTGCGCGACCTCGCCCATGCCGAGCGCACCAAGATGCACGGCCTGATGCTGGAAGCCCTCGACCTGCTGTTCAAGCAGCGCGGTTCCTGCTCCATCGCCCAGCTGACGGAGCATCCCCCGCGCTGATTCCCCTGCCCTGAGAACGGGATGAGACGTGATCCTCGCGCCCCGCGCGAGGACGTCTTTTCGGAGGGCCCAGGAAGCCGCGCCCCTGCAACCCGTTGCGAGCACAACCTCGCGTAGAGGTTGAAGCGGGGCAGTGGATCGTGGCGTGTCTGAGCGATCCGTTCAGCCTTCCTTTACGTCACACCGACAATTCTCCGCGGACCCGGTGCTGCCGGGTGACGTCCGGTTTTCACGCGTAGAGTTGGTGTCCCCGCGCATGACGCACCTTCGACCCGGGCGTTTGGCCCTGCGGTTCCTGGCCGTCTCGGGCGTGGCGCTCGCCACCGCCAACTGCGCCTCGAACACCGCGACGAAGTTCGCCGCGACCGGCAACGGCGTCGATCCGAAATACGGGGTGAAGGCGAGCCCGCGTCTCTATAACGAGGGCGACACGATCCCGAAGGGCGGCGGACGCCGCTACACCGGCAAGCCCTACGTGGTCGCCGGCCAGACCTACGCCCCCCGCGAGAACCCGGCGGGCTACGTCCGCGAGGGTCTGGCCTCGTGGTACGGCTCCGCCTTCCACGGCCGGATGACGGCCAACGGCGAGGTGTTCGACCGCCATTCCATCGCCGCCGCCCACCCGACCCTGCCGCTCCCGAGCTACGTCCGGGTGACGAACCTCGAGAACCACTCCTCGATGATCGTGCGGGTGAACGACCGCGGCCCCTACCATGCCGGGCGCGTCATGGATGTCTCGGAGGAGACGGCCGAGGCCCTGGGCTTCCACCGCAAGGGCACGGCCCACGTGCGGGTGGAATATGTCGGCAAGGCCTCGCTCGCCGGCTCGGACGACCGCAAGCTCCTCGCCACCCTGCGCACGGACGGCCAGCCGGCCGGCTCGCGCTCGGCGGTGATGGTGGCCGATCTCGGCCCGGTGGAGGAGACGGAGAAGTTCAGCCGGGGGGCGACGCCGCTCGCCTACAAGCCGGCCCCCGAGCGGGACGAGGCCGCCGAGGAGGCTCCGCGCCGTCCCGTCCGCGCGCCGATCGTGCTGGCGAGCGCCGCCGTCTCCGTGCCGGCCGCCCTGCAGCCCACCGCCAGCCGCACGCGGGAGTTCAAGCCGGCGCCGGTCCAGACGGCGGCGGTCAAGCTCGCGCCGGTCAAGGTGGCGGCGGTCTCCGTCTCCGGCGGCAACCCAGCGGCTCTGCATTCCGCGGCGCATGCCTCGGCCAAGGTCGCGCCGGCGACCCGCGTCGCCTCGGTGGCGCCCGAGCCTCACCGGCCGGCCGGGCGCGGCGCGCCCGCCGCGATGCCGGCCTCGGCCAAGCTCGCCATGGCCCAGCTCAGCGCCAAGGCGGCGCCGGCGGTCAAGGAGAGCGGCAAGGGGTCCGCGAAGCCGGTGGTGAAGCAGGCCGCGAAGGCCCCCGAGCCGCCCGCGCGGTCCGGCGGGCACGGCACGCGCTACGCGGGCATCTACTAGGCGCCGCGTTGCGGCAATTCGCGTTCGATCCCGGTGGGGAAACGCGATATGGTCACGCTCGTTGCCGCCTGAGTTGTTTCGCGCCGCAGGTTTCTGCCCCACAAGCGCGCGACGCAGACCCGCCGGAGATCCGCGATGCGCAGGACCGTTCTGTCTCTCCTGGCCGCCGGCGTCGCCACGGCGCTGGCCCTGGCCGCGCCCGCGTGGGCGCAATCCTTCCAGACGGCGGCGCCGCACGCGATCCTGATCGACGCCGATTCCGGCTCGGTCCTGTTCGAGAAGGCCGCCGACGAGCGCTTCTCCCCGGCCAGCATGGCCAAGCTGATGACCACGGACATCGTGTTCGAGGCGCTGAAATCCGGCCGCCTGTCCATGGACACCGAGTTCACGGTGACGGAGGACGCCTGGAAGCGCGGCGGCGCGGGGGGCGGGGGCTCCTCGATGTTCGCCCAGGTGAACAGCCGCATCAAGATGTCGGACCTGCTGCGCGGGCTGATCGTCCAGTCGGGCAACGACGCGGCGATCACCATCGCCGAGAACATGGCCGGCACCGAGGAATCCTTCGCCGGGCTGATGAACCAGCGGGCCAAGGAGATCGGCCTGACGAACTCCACCTTCCGCAACGCCACCGGCTACTCGGCGCCCGACCAGAAGGTGACCGCCCGGGACATGGCGAGGCTCGCGATCCACCTGATCGACACCTACCCGGACCTCTACAAGATCTTCTCCGAGCGCGAGTTCACCTGGAACAAGATCCGCCAGCAGAACCGCAACCCGCTCCTCACCCTCGACATCGGCGCCGACGGGCTCAAGACCGGCTTCCTGGAGGAATCCGGCTACGCGCTGACCGGCTCGGCGGTGCAGAACGGCCAGCGCCTCGTCCTCGTGGTCTCCGGCCTCAAGACCGCGCGGGACCGCGCCTCGGAATCGCGCAAGCTGATGGAATGGGGGTTCCGCGCCTTCGAGCCGCGGCAGGTCTTCGCCCCCGGCGAGACCGTGGCCGAGGCCTCGGTCTATGGCGGCGATGCCGGCTCGGTCCCCCTGGTGGCGAAGAAGCCGGTGCGGGTGCTCCTGCCGCGCGGCGCCAGCGACAAGGTCAGCGCCAAGGTGGTCTACCAGGGCCCTCTCGTCGCCCCCATCACCGAGGGGCAGCAGGTCGGCGTGCTGCGGGTCCAGCGCGGCGACACCGTCGCCCTCGACCTGCCCCTCTATGCCGGCGCTTCGGTGGGGCAGGGCACCCTCAGCCAGCGGGCCATGGACGCGGCGCTGGAATTCGGCACCGGGCTGATGCGCAAGGCCTTCGACAAGGCCTCGGGCGCCAAGCCCGAGGACCGGGCCGCCGCCAACCCGTCGTGACCGCGCGCCCGTGACGATGCAGGACCCGACGCCGCCGAAGGGAGGCCTCTTCATCACGTTCGAGGGCGGGGAGGGGGCGGGCAAGTCGACCCAGGTCGCCCGCCTCGCGGCCACCCTGCGCGCCCGCACCGGCCGCCCGGTGGTGGTGACGCGCGAGCCCGGCGGCTCGGCCTATGCCGAGGAGATCCGCGCGGCCCTGCTCGCCGGGGCGGCCAAGCCCTACGGCCCTTTCGCGGAGGCCCTGCTGTTCAGCGCCGCCCGGCTCGACCATCTCGACCGGCTGATCCGCCCGGCTTTGGCCCGGGGCGAGACCGTGATCTGCGACCGCTTCAGCGATTCCACCCGCGCCTACCAGGGCGCGGCGGGCGGGCTCGACCCGTCCGTGCTCACCGCCCTGGAGCGGGTCGTGGTCGGCCCCACCCGGCCCGACCTGACCCTGATCCTCGACCTGTCGCCGGAGACCGGCCTCGCCCGCGCCGCCGCGCGAGGCGGGGAGGGACTGGACCGGTTCGAATCCGAGGCGCTGAGCTTCCATGCCCGCCTGCGCGCCGCCTTCCTCACCATCGCCGCGTACGAGCCGGGGCGCTGCGCGGTGATCGACGCCACCGCCGACCCGGACACCGTCGAGGCCGCCATCGCCGCGACGGTCGCCGCGCGCCTGCCGGCCCTGGCCGGGGAGGGCGCCCATGGCTGAGGCGGCGGACGAGGAGATCGGCGACCGGGCGGGCATCCCCCGCCCCCGCGAGACCGCGACGCTGATCGGCCACGGCGCGGCCGAGGCCGCCTTCGCGGAGGGCATCGCCGCCGGGCGGCTGCACCATGCGTGGCTGATCGGCGGCCCCCAGGGCATCGGCAAGGCGACGCTGGCCTACCGGGTGGCCCGGCGGCTCCTGGCCTATCCGCAGGGCACCGGGCCGGCGGGCCTGGCGATCCCCGACAACCACCCGATCCACGGGCAGGTGGCGGGCCTATCGCATCCGAACCTCGTGGCCCTGCGCCGTCACAAGGCCCACGGGGCCAAGACCCTGCCGACGAAGATCTCCGTCGACATGGTGCGCAAGGCGCTGGACCTCTTCGCCTCCACCGCCACCGATTCCGGGTGGCGGATCTGCGTGGTGGACAGCGCCGAGGACCTGAACGCCAACGCCGCCAACGCCCTGCTCAAGGTGCTGGAGGAGCCGCCGCCGCGCGCCCTGTTCCTGATCCTCGCCCACCAGCCCGGCCGGCTCCTGCCGACGATCCGCTCCCGCTGCCGGGCGATGATCCTGCGCCCCCTGGCGGACGGGGAGGTCGCGGAGGCGATCCGGGCCCTGCCCTTCGCCCAGCCGGAGGAGTCCACCCTGGCGCGGGCCATCGGCCTCGCGGAGGGCTCGGTCGGCCGGGCGCTCGGCCTCGTCGATCCCGTCACCGCCGGCCTCGTGGCGGAGGTCGAGACCCTGCTGTCGCGCGCCGCCAACCCCGATTGGGGCCGGGTGCTCAAGCTCGCCGAGACGCTGGCCGGCCGCGACGGCGAGGAGCGCTTCGCCGCCGCCGGCGACGCGGTGCTGCGCTTCGTCTCCGCCGAACTCGACCGGCGGCAGGGAGAGCCGGTGCAGCGCCTTGCGGCGCTCGTGGAGGTGTGTGAGAAGTTCGCCCGCAGCGCCCGGGAGGCCGCTTCCTACAACCTCGACCGCCGGCCCGTCGTCCTGTCGCTCTTCGCCGACCTGAGCCGGGCCGGGTGATGCACGGGGCGTCCCGGGCCCCTCGATCAGCGGACGCGAGCGTGACGGACGGCCCTTCCCCCCGCAAGACCTTCAGCCTCTCGACGGCGATCTCCTACCCGAACGGCGCGCCGCATATCGGCCACGCCTACGAGGTGATCGCCACCGACGCCATCGCCCGCTTCCACCGGCTGGACGGCTACGATGTGCTGTTCTCCACCGGCACGGACGAGCACGGCCTCAAGATCCAGCAGGCGGCGACCAAGGCGGGGATCACCCCGCGCGACTACGTGGACGGCACCTCCGCGAAGTTCCGCGAGATGGCCGACCGGATGGGCTGCTCCTACGACCGGTTCATCCGCACCACCGAGCCCGCCCATTACGAGGCCGCCCAGGCGATCTGGCGCCGGATGGAGGCCAACGGCGACATCTACCTCGACAAGTATGCCGGCTGGTACTCGGTGCGCGACGAGGCCTATTACGACGAGGCCGAGACCCGGCTGCTGGAGGACGGCTCCCGCCGCTCGATCGCCACCGACACGCCCGTCGTCTGGATGGAGGAGGAGAATTTTCTCTTCCGCCTCTCCGCCTACCAGGAGAGGCTGCTGGCGCTCTACGAGGACCAGCCGGGATTCATCGGGCCGGATACACGGCGCAACGAGGTGGCGAGCTTCGTCCGCGCCGGGCTGAAGGACCTCTCGGTCAGCCGCACGAACTTCGATTGGGGCGTGCCGGTGCCGGAGCATCCGGGCCACGTTATGTATGTCTGGGTCGATGCCCTCACCAACTACCTGACGGTGACCGGCTTCCCCGACGAGGCGAGCCCCGGAAAAAAATTCTGGCCGATGGACCTGCACGTCATCGGCAAGGACATCGTGCGCTTCCACGCGGTCTACTGGCCCGCCTTCCTGATGGCGGCCGGGCTGCCGCTGCCGAAGCGCGTGTTCGGCCACGGCTTCTTCCTGAGCAAGGGGGAGAAGATGTCGAAGTCGCTTGGCAACGTGGTCGATCCGTTCGACCTCGCCGAGACCTTCGGCGTCGATGCCGTGCGCTATTTCTGCCTGCGCGAGGCGCCCTTCGGCGGCGACGGCAATTACGACCACGCGGCGATCATCAACCGCATCAACGCCGACCTCGCCAACGACCTCGGCAACCTCGCCCAGCGCTCCCTCTCGATGGTGGGCAAAAACTGCGACGCCGCCGTGCCGGAGCCGGGCGAGTTGGCCGAGGTCGACCGCGCGATGCTGGCCCAGGCCGATGCGCTCGCCGACAGGGCGCGGGGCCTGATGAAGGACCTCGAGCTCCACGCGATCCTCGCGGAGATCTGGGCGGTGGTGGCCGAGGCGAACCGCTACTTCGCGGGCCAGGAGCCGTGGAAGCTGCGCAAGAGCGATCCGGCGCGGATGAACGCGGTGCTCTACACCACCCTGGAGACGATCCGCTGCGTCGCGATCCTCGTGCAGCCCTTCGTGCCGGGCTCGGCGGGCAAGCTCCTCGACCTGCTGGCGGTGCCGGAGGACGCCCGGACCTTCGCGCAGCTCGGGGAGGGCGGCCGCCTCAAGGCCGGCACGCCCCTGCCCGCCCCGAGCCCGGTCTTCCCCCGCTTCGAGCGGCCGGAGGCGCCGGCGGCGTGACCTCTTTTTCCCACGATACCATGCTGATCGACAGCCACTGCCATCTCGACTTCCCCGACTTCGCCAGCGACCTGGCCGGCGTGATCGCCCGCGCCCGGGACGCGGGCGTCGGGGGGATGCTCACCATCTCGACCCGCGTCGCGAAGGTCGCGACCTACCGGGCCATCGCCGAGGCGCACCCGGAGGTGTGGTTCACGGTGGGCACCCATCCCGATGGGGCAGGGGAGGAGCCCGACACGCCGCCGGAGACCATCGCGGCGCTCGCCGACCATCCGCGCTGCGTCGGGATCGGCGAGGCGGGGCTCGACTATCACTACCCCGACGCGGCCCCCGCCGCCGTGCAGGAAGGCGTGCTGCGCGCCCATATCGAGGCCTCGCGGCAGGCGGGGCGCCCCCTCGTCATCCATGCCCGGGACGCGGACGCGCATATGGAGCAGGTGCTGACGCAGGAGATGGCCAAGTCGCCGTTCCGGGCGGTGCTGCACTGTTTCTCCTCCGGCGCCCGGCTCGCCGAGGTGGGAGTGGAGATCGGCCTGTACGTCTCCTTCTCGGGGATCGTGACCTTCCGCCGCTCGCACGCGCTGCGCGACATCGCCCGCAAGGTCCCGCAGGACCGGATCCTCGTGGAGACCGACGCGCCCTTCCTGGCGCCGGAGCCCCATCGCGGACGCACCAACGAGCCGGCCTACACCGCCCACACCGCCCGCTCATTGGCCGCCACCCTCGACCTGCCGGAAGTGGAGCTGGCGCGGATCACCACGGCCAATTTCTTCCGCCTGTTCGACAGGGCACGACCGGGACGGGCGTGACAGGGGCCGCCCTCCCGCGATACGACCGAACCGGGAGATCCGGATGGCGACGCTGACCCTGCGTATCCTTGGTTGCGGCTCGTCCGGCGGCGTACCGCGCGTCGGCAGCGGCTGGGGCGCCTGCGATCCAAACGAACCGCGCAATCGCCGCCGCCGCTGCTCCATCCTTGTGGAGCGCGAAGGGGAGGGCGGACGCACCAGCGTCCTCGTGGACACCTCCCCCGACCTGCGCGAGCAGCTCCTCGACGCGGGGACGGACCGGCTCGACGCGGTGCTGTTCACCCATTCCCATGCCGACCACACCCACGGGATCGACGACCTGCGCCCGCTGGTGATCCGTATGCGCGGGCGCATCCCGGTCTATGCCGACGCCCGCACCCGGGACCTGCTCACCGCCCGGTTCGGCTATTGCTTCGTCCGGCCGGAGGGCAGCGACTATCCGCCGATCCTCGACCTGCACGACCTCGCCCATGAGGGGAGGGTGGCCGTCGAGGGGCCGGGCGGCGCGGTGGAGGCAGAGCCCCTCCCCGTGGAGCACGGCAACGAGCCGGCGCTCGGCTTCCGCTTCGGCAGGGTGGCCTACATGCCCGATGTCAGCCTGATCCCGCCCCGGAGTCTGGAGCGCCTCTACGGGCTCGACCTGCTCATCATCGACGCCCTGCGGGACACCCCGCACCCGACCCATTTCTCCGTCACCGACGCCCTGAACCTCATCGCGCAGGTGAAGCCGGGGAGGGCGGTGCTCACGAACCTCCACACCGATCTCGACTATGCCAGCCTCGCCGCGCGCCTGCCGGAAACCGTGGTGCCGGCCTATGACGGGCTGGTCCTCACCCTCCCCGCGTGAGGGCTGCGACAGGCTGCGGCGCGGGATTCGGCATTTTCGCGTAAATCGCTGTTGACGACCCTGAGCCGACTGCGTATACCCCTGTTCATCGGCGCCGGCCGCGGAAGCGAACCGGACGCTGGACTGTCTGTCTCTGGTGCTGCTGATGTGGCGCTGAGGTAGGCAACCTTACCGAACAATCGAGCGGGACGTGCCTGGCGGTGGTTTAAGCCGGGTGTGGGTCGGTTCGTGAGTTTCGTAAGGATGAGGTCTCCGCCACCGGGTGTGAGGCTT
>NZ_JAKSXZ010000070.1 GCF_022829465.1 Methylobacterium sp. J-067 | reverse complement strand
GCCGTCGATCCATGACGGCCGGTCGCAGGACGTCGGCTTTATGCATCCAATCGGTCCCGGTTGTCGGGCGGGGCCACCGGGATGACCGCCAGGCGGTGCCATGAGTGCCGGTCGCGTCGTCCCTCTCGTCGTGGTGTAGGTTCCGGCCGTTCACTCGTTGAGCGCTGCCGATTGACGGTCCGCGACCCTTCGAACCTTGAAGTCCCGCATACCCGGCCCCGGACCGGTAACCTCCATCGCTGCGGATTGCCCCAGCGCCAGGATGCGCGCGAACAGGAGTTCGTAGCTGCATCCCTGTCCCGGCTGGTCGGAGCCGTCGTCGAGATGGGCGAGCACGCGGGCGACCAGTTTGATCAGCAATTCCCAATCCCCGGTGGCGAGCCCCGTCAGGACGTCGTCGAAATGGGTCAGGGGGGCCGAGACCAAGATCCCTTCTCGCACGATGCGCAGCGGCGCGTTCTCCCGCCGCAACTCCGCCCAGCGGGCCACGGCCGCGTTGTTCTCGGCCTCGGTGAACGGCTTTCTCCTGCGCCGGAGATTGGCCGCGACCATCTCCTCGGGACG
>NZ_JAKSXZ010000145.1 GCF_022829465.1 Methylobacterium sp. J-067 | reverse complement strand
GGACTGGTGCGGGCGGGATTGGTTCGTCAGGCATCAGCGTCCTCCTGGATCAAAACCAACCTCTCCTCGTGAGTTTAGGTCCGTCAGCGCGCGCCGACCTTCGCGCTCGACCGCGCCCGCAAACAAAAAAGGCGGGGCTCTCGCCCCGCCGTCGATCCGTCAAAGTCCCTGGGTCACAGCCCCATCAGCACGTTGGCCGATCCGATAGCCGTCATGGCGAGGCCGCCGGCAAAGACAGCAGCCATCGCGTAAGAAAACACATTGAGCATAAATCTGTCCTGGGTTACTGAGGCACAACGACCCGGCGACACAGTCGATGAGGTCGGCCGCTGAAGGCAACGCAAAACCGCAGAACTTCCCGGTGAAGGAAGACGGCCAGACCTCTGGCGGCAACCGCTGCTAAGCGAACAGAGACAGACTGAAGCTGAAGGTGTTTTCCTACGCGATGGCACCTGTATTTGCCGGCGGCATCGCCATGACGGCCATCGTATGAGCCAACGAGCTGATGGGGCTGTGACCCAGGGACTCACGCTTTTGGACAGCGGGGCGCGGGCCCC
>NZ_JAKSXZ010000144.1 GCF_022829465.1 Methylobacterium sp. J-067 | reverse complement strand
TTGTTTTCGTGCGGCGCTTCAGTGAAACTCGGTTAATGACTTAACAACGCCGCCGCATCACGGCGTCGGCACACGGTTAGCGGAACGTTAACGCGGCTCTCCTACGACAGGGGCCTGCGAGGGAGGCCGCACCATGCCGCTGAAAATCGAGCTGAAGCCGGACGAGCGGCTGATCATCGGCAACGCCGCGATCCGCAACGGGCCGCGCCGGTCGAGCTTCGTGATCGAGACCAACACGAAGTTCCTGCGCGAGAGCGACATCATCACGGAGTCGGAAGCCGACACCCCGTGCAAGCGGCTCTATTTCGCGCTGACGCTGATGTACCTCGCGGACGATCCGACGCTTGCGGAGAACAGCTTCGTGGAGCAGTCGAACGCCCTGATGGAGGCGGCTCCGAGCACGCGGCCCTACATCGCCGCGATCTACGAGCAGGTGCAGGGCGGCGACCTGTATCGCGCCCTGAAGCGGGGCAAGGATCTCCTCGCCTACGAGGAGCAACTGCGCAGCCTGCTGGCGAACAAGGACGCGCCGGCCGACGCGTCCTGACGGCGCCTCACCGCCCGGCGAGGCCGGCGGCGAGGTTCAGGTTGATCGTGATGATCGGCGTCAGCTTCTCCGGCGCCGGATCGGCCATGGTCTCGATCATCTGACGAAACACGAACACGGCCAAGTTAGCCACGCCCTGCTTGACGTCGGCGGGGAGCTCGTTGGCCGGGTCCGTCGCGGAGGTCGCGAGGATCGTCCAGACCTTCTGGTTGAAGTTCAGCGCGGCAACCAACTCGCTGGATTGGTTCGCCCAATCGTCTCGCACCATCTGCAGCCGCTGCGACGCCTTGGTGAGCACGGCCGACTCCGCTTCTCGTGCCGTGAGGACGCTGCGCGAGGTCTTGGCGTAGGCGTTGGCGGCGTAGCTCATCGCGATCCTCGGTTTGCGCGGTTTGGGGTTCGTGGGTCTGTCGAACGAACCGCCTTCTCGCGCATCACCAGTTAAGACCGGGTGAGTTTGCAGGAGGACATCTGAAATCGGTTAGCACGGTGTGGAGCTGATCTGAGAAACTCGCAAATGCCATCTTTAGAGTACTGAATGGCGCTTATACCAATCACAAATCCATTATAGGCGCCGATACTTCATCTATAGGTTGCAGCTTGCGTTGAACGCTTGGCTCCCCGAAAGTCATGTGCCCACGACACTTCACAAACTGGCAAGAATCACGACCCATGCTAAGTCATGGGTTGAATCGGTGCGTCCGGTCCCGTCTGCCATCTTGCAGCCGACATATGGCGCGAGAAGGCACTAAGGCCGCAGATCGAGACCCGGCGGGTCGTAGCGCGTATGTTGAACTTTACCCTCGGCGCCATCGCAGGCGCCCTGATCGCCGGGATCCTCACCATCACGGCGGCGCGTCAGCCCGAATATCAGGCGAGGCTGGGTCTCGTGTCGGCTCCCCTGCCGATCACGCCGGCGGCGGCCTCAGGGCGTCCGCCCGAGCCGCAATGCCGTGCCGATCCGGTGTCGACCGCGTCGGTGCAAAAGGTCCAGGAAATCCTGTTCAACCGGCAGCGGTTCTGGTCTGTCGCCCCGTGAGGCGACGAGGCCCCCGGCATACCGGGGGCCGTGCTGGCCTTAGAGCGCCACGAGGAGCAGCACGAGGGCCGAGGCGGCCACCATGGAACTGACGAAGCCGCAGAGGGCGGCGACGAAGGACGGGCCGTTCGCAACGGCGATGTCGGTGCGGCTCGTGGCGTTGGACATGGTCGAACAAGCTCCCCGGCGGCGCTCAAGCCGTCCGTTGCGTCTGAATGTTAGAGAATGAACGGTCCCGCTGTGCGCGGGCACACGAATTCAGCGAATGCGGCGTATCATCAATCGCAGCGGTTAATCTTCTTTGCGATGCGGAGCTGCCGGAGTTCTCCCCGCAAATCGATCGCGACCACGCCCTCCCCGCAATCGTCGAAGGCGTCGCGGGCGTCGTTGTAGCGGTCGCCGATCTCATCGAGGGTGTCGCAGACCCGGTCGTGGTCCCCGAGCCGCATGTCCTGGCGGACCTGGAAGCGCAGAGCCGCCGCCTCATCGACCTTCTTGCGGGCCTCGATGCAGGCGGGAAGCGCCAACGCCGAGGTGGCAACGACCGAACCGGCGATGACGCCAAAGACGCAGGCCGAGAGACTGGATCTCAGGTTTCGCATGGCATCGACTGTTGCTAATCGTTAACATAAGACTCAGTGACGAATGCTTAGGCAGATCTAAAACCGCCCTCGTCTTCTGTCCGCTTCAACTGCGACGCTGCCGAAAGGGTTCCTCAATCCGCCGGCCGAGCTTTGCGCCGTCGAGAGGCGAGGATGGCCGGAAGCCCGACCGGCGCGAAGCCCATCGGATCGACCCCGACATCGTATTGCTTCGGCATCGGCGTCAGCTTGCCGTGGCTGTGTCCGTGTAGGTTCAGCGCCCCGCGCCCGATGCCGTTCCAAGTCCGGAAGGCGTAGTGGCACAGAACCAGAGCGCGACCCTCCACTGCAATTTCCGCATAGGCCCGCACCGAGGCCCATCCCGACGCGGCCAGCGTCCCCGGCCCGTCGTTGTTGCCGGTGATGAGGTGTTTCTCGCCATGGAGCCGCGCGAGGATTTCCGCGATCCGTTCGGGCGGCGGGCCGAGGGCGAAGTCACCGAGGTGCCAAACGACGTCGCCCGGTGCGACCGCCGCGTTCCAGGCCAAGATCAGCCCCTCGTCATGCGCGTCGAGGTCCGGGAAGGGCCGGTGATCGAAGCGCAGCGCCCGGGGATCGCCGAAATGTGTATCGGCGGTGAAATGCACCCTCACGCCGGACTCCTCCCTAGCCGCGGCTGGGACGGTATCCCTGCCGCGCCGCCCGCACTACCTTGCCGCCACGTCCAAGCCCCCGGCGGGGGCAACCGATCCGCCATGGAGCCCCTGCGATGACCGACAGCCCGCGCCTCACGAGCCTCGCCCACGGGGGCGGCTGCGGCTGCAAGCTCGATCCGGAGGTGCTGCGCACGTTGCTGGCCGACCAGCCGGCCGCCGCACAGTTCAAGCAGTTGCTCGTCGGCAACGAGACCGCCGACGACGCCGCCGTCTGGGAGCAGGAGGACGGCACCTGCATCATCGCCACTACGGACTTCTTCACGCCGATGGTGGACGACCCCGCCGATTTCGGCCGGATCGCCGCCACGAACGCGATCTCGGATGTCTACGCCATGGGCGGGCGGCCGATCTTCGCCCTGGCGATCCTCGGGATGCCGGTGGGCAAGATCGCGCCGGAGGTCGTCGCGAAGATCCTGCGCGGGGGCGCGGAGAAGTGCGGCGAGGCCGGCATCCCCGTGGCGGGCGGCCATTCCATCGACACGCCCGAGCCGATCTACGGGCTCGCCGTCATCGGCACCTGCCGCCGCGAGGCGGTGCGGCGCAACGCCGACGCGAAGGCCGGGGACGTGCTGATCCTCACCAAGCCCGTGGGGGTCGGCGTCTATTCCGCCGCGATCAAGCGCGAGGCCCTGAGCGCCGACGGCTATCGCGACTTCGTCGCCACCACGACGCTGCTGAACAAGGTCGGCACAGACCTCGCCGCCGACCCGGCGGTCCATGCCCTCACCGACGTGACCGGGTTCGGCATCCTCGGCCACGGGCTCGAACTCGCACGCGGCGCCGGCCTCACACTCGTGCTCGACACGGACAGGCTGCCCCTGCTCCCCCTGGCGGAGGGGCTGGCGCGGGACGGTTTCGTCACCGGAGCTTCGCACCGGAACTGGACGGCATTCGGCAGCCACGTCGACCTGCCGGCGGATCTGCCAGATTGGCGCCGCCATCTCCTGACCGATCCGCAGACCTCGGGCGGCCTCCTCGTTTCCTGCGAGGCCGACAGCGCCCATGCGATCCTCGACCGGATTCGTGCGGCCGGCTACCCGGCCGCGTCGATCATCGGTCGCATGGAGGAAGGGGCCCCACGCATCCGCGTCACGGCGTGACGCCTGTTTCGACAGGATATCTTCACGGATAGGCGATATATAGACTGCGAAACCCACGCTTTACTATGATCGAATTGGCTGCGGCCGTCACGATCCGGTGCGGCGAGGATCGTCACAGGCAAAGCACTGGTTAACCCTCTGTGATGCCGTTGCGAGCGAGTGGCAAACCGGACGTGTCGGGTTCCAGCACAGTTCCGCCTGCGGCATGCGGCATCTCGGGTTGGCCCTTCGCGGCCGCCCCGGGATGCCCCGTCCGCCCGGCGCGTCTGCCGGACGGACGGCCGTGGCCGACGATCCGCGTGCTGATCCCGGAAGACGCATCGCCCGAGACCCTGGCCTCGATCGAGCGGCAGGATTACCCCGAGCACCGCATCGAGAGTTCCACCGCGTCGACGGCACACGACGCGACCCTCGTCCTGCGCGAGGGCGACATGCTGGCGCCGGGGGGGCTGAGTGCGCTCGCCCTCGAACTCGCGCTGAGCGGGGCCTCGGCGGTCGCGGGCCTGCGCGTGCTCTATGGCGACACGGTGCATGGCCTTGACGTGCCCGGTCTCGACGCCCGGCTCGACGAGTCGGACGGCATCTTGTTCATGGCCGGTGCGGGGACCGACTGGTCGTCCCTCTCACCCGAGGCCAAGCGGCGGATCGGACGCCCCGTGATCCTGCGGCGCGGGCCGGCGCCTCTGGCCGGCGCCCCGCTCTCCATCGTCTCGGTCACGGGAACGGGCACGGTCGGCGGCGCGGGGGTCGCCCATCGCCGTCTGTCCGAGGCGCTGTCTCTCGCGCACCATCGGGTGACGCACGAGATCCTGAGCACCCGGACGGCTGCCGCCGAATGGACCGACCGCTTCCCGGAGGCCGAGGCACGCATCGCGGTGGCGCGGCCCGATTTCGTGCTGGTCGGCAACGTCCACGGCGCCACCCGCAGCCTCGACGTGGTCGGGCGTCTCGCGGGGGCCTACCCGACCGCGCTGGTCCTGCACGATCTCTTCGCCCTCACCGGGCGCTGCTGCCATCCGCGCGACTGCACCCGCGCCGAGACCGGCTGCGACGCCACCTGCCCCACCCCGGACGAATACCCGCCCCTCGCGCCGAGGCGGATCGCCGGGATGCACGCCCGCAAGCGCGCCGTGCTGGCCGCGCCGGAGGGCCCCCTGCTGCTCGCCAATTCCGCCTGGACGCAGGCGCGCAGCGAAGCCCTCGCCCCCGCCCCGGCTACGACGCGGCCCGTCAGCCTCGCCTTCCCCACGGGCATCTTCAGCCCCGGCGACAAGGCCGCGCTGCGGCGGCGCCTCGGCCTGCCCGAGGGCGACGTGCTTATCTTCGTCTCGTCGGTGATCGTGGACGGGCCGGACAAGGGCTTCGCCGATTTGCGCGATGCCCTGCGCGCGGTGGCACGGCCCGGCGTCGGCGTCGGCGTCGTTGCCATCGGCCGCCTGGACGATCCGTCCAAGTTCGGCATCGACAACCTGTTCGCGCCGGGCCTCGTCGCCAGCGAGGATGCGTTGGCGGCTTGGTATGGCGCCTGCGACCTCCACGTCACCGCGAGCCGTCACGAGACACTGGGCCAGACGCCCATCGAAGCCGGCCTGTGCGGCGTGCCGACCCTGGCCTACCGCACCTCCGGCCTGACCACCTCGGTGATCGATGGGGTGTCCGGCCGCCTCGTGGAGCCTCAGCCCGGTGCTTTGGCAGAAGCGCTCGCCGACCTCGTGGCGGACGAGGCCGTGCGTCAGGCGCTCGGTGCCTTTGCGCGGATCGCCATGGAGAACCGCTACAGCCCGGCCGCCGCCGCCCTGTCGCTCGACGCCGTGCTGCGCGAGCGCGGCCTGATCGCGGACGGGCCGGCGCGCACCGCCTTCGCCCCGATGATGCTCGGGCACTTCCCCTTCGCGGCCGAGCGCCTGCGCGGCGCCGAGGGCACCGTACAGGCCCCGTCCTCGCCCCTCGTCAGGCGGCTGCGGCGGACGAAGCAGGCTGTGCTGGGGCGGCGCATGCCGCTTATCGTGCGCCGCTGCCTCTATCTCGCCAGCACGTTGCGCGGGAGGGCGGTGTGATGCACGGCTCTCTCACCCGGCGGCAGCGGATCTACATCGACCGGACGCACCTGCGCGGGCGCGTCACCGGCATCGAGCGCGTCACGATGGACCTGTTCTCGGCGGAGGCCCTGGCCCCGCACGAGGTGCGGTCGGTGACGAGCCGATCCGTCCCGGAGATGATCCTCCGGCAGCAGGTCGATCTACCGTTGAGGGCGCTGCGCGATCCCGAAGCGCTGTTCTTGTTCCCCGGCTTTCCGCCTGGGCCCCTCTGCGCGCCGGCCGCCGGGCGCTGCCTGCTTTACATCCACGACACGTTCCTCGTGAGCCGCCCCGAGGACCTGAGCCTGCGCAGCCGGGTCTACCTCAGCCCGGCCTTCGCCCTGGCGATGCGCTGGGGCCGCAACCTGTTCGTGAACAGCCGCACGACGGGCGAGGACCTGCGCCGCTACTGCTCCCCCCAGGCGAGCGTGTTCCTGCTCCGCCCCCCGGTGCGCGACGTGTTCAAGCTCGCCAAGCGGGTCGGGCCGGGGCCGCGCCGCCCCAGCGACCCGCTGCGGCTGCTGGCCATCGGCACGGTCGAGCCGCGCAAGAATTACGCGGCCGCCCTCGCCGTCGTGGAAGCCCTGAACAGCATCGGCGTCCCGGCGGAACTGCACATCGTCGGCCGCACCGGCTGGGGGAAGCACGCCTTCCTCGATACGCCGCCGCCCTACCTGCATTGGCACGGCTACCTGCCGGATTCCGATCTGCTCGTGCTGGCGAACTCGTGCCACGCCCTGCTCTCCACCTCGAAGGCGGAAGGGCTCGGCCTGCCGCTGCTCGAAGTGCAGCACGGCGGCATCCCGGTCATCGCCCCGGATGCGCCCGTATTCCGCGAGGTGCTGGGCGAGTCCGGCCTGCTCATCCGCCCCGACGATGCCGAGCGCAGCGCGCGCGCCGTCGCGGCATGGGTCGCCTCGGACGAATTCCACCAGGGCGCCCAGGCGGCGCGGGACAATGTCGGACGCTGGAACGACCTCGCCGCGCAGGACGCGGCCCGGTTGCTGGCGCGGCTCGACGGCGACCCGCGCGCCTACGCGGCCCCCGGGTCCACGATTCCATGACCGCCCCTCTGCCAGCGACGAACGGGCGCTTTGGCAGAAGAAGCGGCACAGGTAACATTGGCCTTTGACGTATACGGTGCGGTACGCCGCTTGCGACATTGGTCTTGAGTAAGTCGTCGTAGTGGTTCAACTGTCTTGAAACGGGACACGGTGTTCCTGATCAAGACAGACGGGCGGCGAGACGGACAGTCAAGGAGCGAGGCGTATGTTCGACTTCTCGACACGCATCAGCGGCGAGCCGGTGCGTATGGTGCTGCCGGAGATGGAGCCGCGTACGGACGCGCGCACCATTGCCCGGCGGCTGTGGCGCGGCTCGCCCTTCATCGTGCTCGGTGGCCTCATCATGGTCGCCGCCGCCGTCATCGTGCTCGGGCTGCTGCCGCCGAGCTACACCTCGAACATCCAGGTGCTGGTCGATCCGACCGACCTGCGCGTGGTCGAGAACGATCTGAACGCCCGCGCCCCCCAGGCAGATAGCGGCGTCTCCATCGCCGAAAGCCAGGTGCGCGTGATCCAGTCGGACAACGTGCTGCGCCGGGTGGTCGAGAAGCTGCACCTCGACCGGGACGACGAATTCGTCCGCCCCGAGGCCAGCAACCCGTTCCTCTACTGGCTGCGCAGCGTCATGGGCACCCTGCCGCCGGACGTGAGCCGCGATCCGGTGAACATCGCCCTCGACACGCTGCAGCGGAACATCATCGTCCGCCGGCCGGAGCGCACCTTCGTCATCGACGTGGCGGTGCAGTCCCGCGATCCGGCAAAGGCCGCCAAGATCGCCAACGCCATCGGCGACGCCTACTTCGCCGAAGAGGCCGCCGCCCGCATGGATTCGGCCAAGCGCGCCTCCGATGCCCTGGCCGGGCGCCTCGCCAACCTGAAGCGCGACGTCGAGGACGCCGAGCGGCAGGTGGTGAAGTACCGCGAGGAGCATCGCCTCGTCGCGTCGAGCGGCCGTCTGTTGACCGACCAGCAGCTTGGCGACCTGAACCAGCAGCTCGTCAGCTCCGCGATCAAGACCGCCGAGTCGAAGTCGCGCCTGGAGCAGGCCCGGAAGATGCGCTCGTCGGACCCGAGCACCGCCCTGCCTGAGATGCTGCAATCCCTCGAGATGCAGGCCCTGCGGCAGCAATACGCCACGCTCTCGCGCAACACCGCCGAACTCGCCACCCGCCTCGGCGAGCGGCACCCGGCCATGGCCGAGCAATACGCCCAGCAGCGCGACCTGCAGCGCCTGATCCAGCGGGAGAAGGAGCGGATCATCGACACGCTCCAGAAGGACTACGACCGCGCTGCCGCCAGCGAGGCCGCCGTCCGCTCCAACCTCGACCGGGTGAAGACCGAAACCACCGTCAGCGACCGGGCCTATGTCGGCCTGCGCGAGCTGGAGCGGACGCTGGATGCCCGCAAGGGCGTGTACGAGGCCTATCTCCGCCGCGCCCGCGAGGCGAGCGAGCAGGAGCGGCTGAACACCACCAACGTGCGCATCATCTCGGTGGCGACCCCGGCGCTGCAGCGGACCTTCCCGCCCTCGCCGAAGATCGTGCTGCCGGTGGCGCTGCTCCTCGGCCTCGCCCTGGGTGCGGGCATCGCCCTGCTCCTCGGCGCCGATGCCGACCGCCGCCGCTCCCTGCGTCAGGCGGGGCAGCCGAACGGCCGCAGCCTGCGCGCCGCCGACGCCTGATCGCGAACGGCCGGGGCGTTCCGCGCCCCGGCCCTCACCCCTGCGGCGCGAACAGGTCCGGCCGGCGGATCTGCAGGGCGAAGAGCAGCACCAACGTCTTCATGTCGCTGAGCGCCCCGCGCCCCACCATCGCCGCGAGTTCCGCCAGCGGGATCTCGTGGACCGTGACCGCCTCGCTCTCGTCCGCCAAGCCGCCGCCGACGCCGATCCGGTCGGCCGCCGAATAGGCCCCCAGGAACAGGTCCATCCGTTCCGTCGAGATGCCGGGGGCCGACCACGCGCTCGCCACCAGATCGAGGGCGCCGAGCCGGATGCCGGTCTCCTCGCTGACCTCCCGCCGCGCTCCCTCCTCCGGGGCTTCGTCCTCCAACAGGCCGGCGGGCGCTTCGAGGATGCTCTCGGGGCCGCCGGCATAGAGGAGCGGCGCGCGCAGCTGCGAGACGAGCATCGCCACCCTGCGCTCGGGGTCGTAGGGGAAGACCGCCGTCGCCCGGCCGTGATCCTCCACCTCCCGACTGATCCGCGTGCCGTCGGGCTGGATGACTTCCGCTACGAGGTAGCGTGCCCATCCGTCATGGACGACGCGCACGCCGCCGATCTGTGCTGGCATTCTGTCGGTCCGCTCCAGGTCCTTCTCGGACCTAGCGGATCGGTCAAGAATGCGGCGGCATCGCGAAGGCGGTGATGGTGAAGCGCAGATCGCTCCCGTCCCGCTCGGCGCCATCGAGCCGTGCGCCCTCTTCCCGAACGAGGTTGGGGATGTCGATAGCCGCCATCGGATCGGTGCAGAGCACGACCAACGTGGCGCCGGCCGGCAGGGCGCGCAACGCCTTGCGCGTGCGCAGCACCGGCAGCGGGCATTTCAGCCCCGCGAGATCGAGGATCGTCGTGGCGGACCCGCTCAAACGCAAACTCCCCGCCCCGGAGCGAACCGGAGCGGGGAGTCCTACTCAACCGGACGAATACTTACCAGCCGTAGCCGTAGTAGCCGCCGCCGTACCCGCCGCCGTAGCCGTAGGCCGGGGCGTAGCCGTACCCGTAAGTCGCGGCCGGGGCGTAGCCGTAGCCATAGGCCGGGGCGTAACCGTAATCGTAGCCATAGCCGTAGCGCGGGGCGGCGCTGGCGGCGATGGCGCCACCGATCAGGCCGAGGGCGGCACCGGCGGCAAGGGCGCCGGCGGCGCGGCCGCCGTAGCCACGGCGATGACCGTAGCCGTAGCCGTACCGGTAGCCGCGGTAGCGGACGTGATCGATGCTGGCGTTCTCACCGGCGACCTTGACGGCGGTCTGGGCGGGGAGCGGGGCCGCCTGGGCGGCGGTGAGCGAGCCGGCGACGAGGGCCACCGAGGTGACGGCGCCGACGGCGAAGGTAGCGATGCGGGACATGGCCGGATCCTTCAGATTGATGTGTCCGGACCCAGAACAGCGTTCCCCGCAAAGACGTTCCACCTGAAATGACGCGGGCCGGCGCGCCACCGATGATCAGGATTAAAATACGCACTCCGTGAAGGAGGGATCGACTGACGATTCCCAGCGAGACTCGTACGCATCGAGGAGATCTTGTGCGCGGGTGCGTCCGGCGGCCACGATCATCTCCAAAGGCTGGAGATAGCCTGTCTCGTCATGGCCGTTGGCATCGCGGCGGGCGCGGGCCTTGAGGCCGGCGCGGGCGATGGCGAGGGCCTCGGCGGCGACCTCTCCAAGGGTCCGCTTGGCGACCGGCGTCGCGAGGCCGAGGCGGGGCGCCGTGGCGCGGGCGGCCTCCCGCTGCGAGGCGGTCCAGCCCTTCACGAGGTCGAGGGCGGCGTCGAGGGCGGCGTCGTCGTAAAGGAGGCCGGTCCAGAACGCCGCCTGCGCGGCGATCATGCCCGCATCGCCCACGTCGGCGCCGCGCATTTCGAGGAAGCGCTTCAGGCGCACCTCGGGGAAGGCGGTGGAGGCGTGGTTCGCCCAGTCCGAGACGGTGGCGCGCTCGCCCGGCAGTTGCGACAGGCGGCCTTCCATCAGGTCGCGGAACGAGGCGCCCGACACGTCGTGGTAGATGTCGCCGCGCTTCACGAAATACATCGGCATGTCGAGGAGCCAGTCGGCATAGGCCTCGTAGCCGAAGCCCGCGTCGAAGGCGAAGGGCAGCATCCCGGTGCGGTCGCCATCGGTGTCGCGCCAGATCTCCGAGCGGCGGGTGAGGAAGCCGTTCGGCCGCCCGTCCGTGAAGGGCGAGTTGGCGAAGAGGGCCGTCGCCACCGGCTGGAGCGCCAGGGAGGCGCGCATCTTGCGCGCCATGTCGGCCTCGGAGCTGAAATCGAGGTTCACCTGTACGGTGGCCGTGCGCAGCATCATGTCGAGGCCGAGGCTGCCGACCTTCGGCATGTAGCCAGCCATGATCTTGTAGCGGCTCTTGGGCATGACGGGCGTCTCGTCCCGCCGCCATTTCGGGCTCATGCCCAGGGTGAGGAAGCCGATGCCCATGGGCTCGGCCACACGCTTCACCGCCTCGAGATGCGTGGCAAGTTCGGCCGCCGTGGCGTGGACGTCCGGCAGGGCCGCGCCCGACAGTTCGAACTGCCCGCCCGGCTCGATCGAGATCGCCCCGCCCTCGTTTGCCGCGAGCCCGATCACGGCGCCCCGGTCGGTGATCGGCTCCCAGCCGGTGTCGCGGCCGAGACCTGCGAGCAGCGCGCCGATCCCCGTATCCCCGTCATAGGGCACGGGGCGCCGGTCGGCCCTGTAGAAGGGGATCTTCTCGTGCTCGGTGCCGATGGCGAACCGCTCGCGCGGTTTCTCGCCGGCAGCGAACCAGTCGATCAGTTCGGCACGCGTCGTCAGCGGCGTCGTGTCATCGGAGTCGCGCGCCATGCGCTGCCCACCCAGGAATTGTGATCCGTTCGGATGGCGGCGCGCCGGTCTCCCGGTCGTCCCGCCCGGTTAAAACCCCGTCCCGAGAACGGGACTTTGGACGGGCTACCGCCGCCCGCATGGAGGTCCACGCGGCCGGCGTCCTGACACGCACATAGTCGAGAGCGGACGGGGGGACAACGCGACGAAACCTGCGCGCCAAGCGTGGCTGTGGGCGAGAACGGGCCGATCGTTGCTTGAGCGGCGCGGCGTGTGCGCCGGCACACGTGCTTTCGCGGACTAGCGGCCGTCCCCCAGAACCGCCTGGACGAGCGCCAGGACCGCCACCGCCGCCGTGTCCGCCCGGAGGATGCGCGGGCCGAGGGACAGGGCCACCGTGTTCGGCCGGGCACGGATCGCCGCGCGCTCCTCCTCCGAGAAGCCGCCCTCCGGCCCGACCAGCACCGCGAGCGGCGGCGGGTTCGCCGGGTCGGCGGCCTCGGACAGGGCGCGCACCGGATCGGAGATGGGTGCGTCCTCGTCGCAGAAGACGAGGAGACGGGCCTCGTCCAGCCCGGCCAGGGCCTCGTCGAGGCGGAGCGGTGGCGCGAGTTCGGGAATCGCCAGGATGCCGCATTGCTCGGCGGCCTCGATGGCGTTGGCCTGGAGCCGGTCCATGTTGATGCGGTCGCCCTGGGTAAAGCGGGTGATGACCGGGCGGATCAGACCCGCGCCCATCTCCACGGCCTTCTGGGCGAGGTAGTCGAGCCGCGCGCTCTTTAGCGGTGCGAAGAGGTAATGGAGGTCCGAGGGCGGGTGCTGCGGGCGCGTCTGCGCCACGCAATGGAGCTGCCCGTCCTTACGGCCCGTCGCGACGAGGCGCGTGTGCCATTCGCCGTCGCGCCCGTTGAAGACGAGGACCGGATCGTCCTCCCCCCGCCGCAGCACGTTGATGAGGTAGTTCGCCTGCGCCCGTTCGAGCGGCAGCACGGTGCCGGCCGCGAGCGGCGTCTCCACGAAGAGGCGGGGGGCTTTGAAGTCGTAGGCCGGCATGGCCGGGTGGTCGCGCGTGCCCGCGCGGGTGTCAACGGACACGGCGGCGGCCGGTGTTGCAGCCCTGCGACAGCCGGTGGATTTCGCCCTCTTCCCCAGGGCCTCACACGAGATACACCCTACCGCTCGATTGACGCCACATTCCTATGGCGAAGGCGGTGGTAACGATCTCGTAACGCGTGGAGTGTGACGAGGCAGCGTGTCGAGGGGAGTCTCGGAATGACCTACAGGAGCTTCGTGCTGGGAGCGGCGTCGCTGGCGGCCGGTCTCCTGGTGTCCGGCCAGGTGAATGCCCAGAGCATGGCGACCACGATGCCGTCGTCGCCGATGCCGACGACGCCGATGTCGACCCAGCCGGCGGCCCCCGCGCCGACGGTCGCCAACGATTGCAACGGCATCCAGAAGACCCTGGCCGAGCGCAAGGCACTGGTTAGCCGGGCCAACGCGGCCTCGACCTCGAAGAAGAAGATGACCCCGGCTGAGGCGTGCAGCCTGTTCGGCCGCCTCGTGACCAACGGGTCCGAGGGCATGAAGTGGATCGCCGCCAACAAGGAATGGTGCTCGATCCCCGATTCGTTCGCCGAAGGCTTCAAGGCGGACCACACCAAGGTCTCCGGCATCCGCACGCAGATCTGCGGCGTCGCGGCCCAGGCGGCGAAGATGGAAGCGCAGGCCCGCGCCCAGGCACAGGCCGGCGGCGGTAGCAGTGGCCTCCTCGGCGGGCCCGGCCTGAGCGGATCGTTCAAGCTGCCGCAGGGCGCGCTCTGAGCACGCTGCCTCCCGCGAACGGGGCCGCCTTCCCAGACGGGCGGCCCGCCGATGCGGTCGCGGGTCATTGGGTCGATCGCCACGCTCCCCTGTCGTGGCGCCCCTACCTGCGCCTTGCCCGGATCGACCGGCCCATCGGCTGGTGGCTCCTGCTGCTCCCGTGCTGGTGGTCGGGCGCGCTGGCGGCCATCGCCGCCGACCGCACCTTCCCCGATCCGGTCGATTGCCTGCTGTTCCTGATCGGCGCCGTCGCCATGCGCGGGGCCGGCTCGACCTACAACGACATCGCCGACCGCGACCTCGACGCGAAGGTCGAGCGGACGCGGCTGCGCCCCCTCCCCTCGGGGCAGGTGCGGGTGCGCCACGCGGCCTTGTTCCTGCTGGCGCAGGCCCTCGTGGGCTTCGCGGTGCTGGTGCAGTTCAACGGCACGGCGATCCTCGTCGGGCTGTGCTCGCTGCTGCCGGTGGCGATCTATCCGTTCATGAAACGGATCATGTCCCTGCCGCAGCTCGTGCTCGGCTTCGCCTTCGGCTGGGGCGCGCTGATGGGCTGGGTCGCCGTGTTCGCGCATCTCGATGCGCCGCCGCTCCTGCTCTACGCCGCCTCCGTTGCCTGGATCGTCGGCTACGACACGATCTACGCGGTGCAGGACATCGAGGATGACGAGATGGCCGGCATCCGCTCCTCGGCGCGGCTGTTCGGCCGGCGTCTCAAGGGCGCGGTGGGGCTGTGCTACGGGCTGGCTGCGGTGCTGGTGGGGCTCGCCGCGTGGCAGGCCGGCGCGGGGCCGGTGGGCTTCCTGGGCGTCGCCGCCTTCGCCGGGCATCTGGCGTGGCAGGTCCTGCGTCTTCAGGAGCGCGACGGGGCCGGCGCTCTGCGGCTGTTCCGGTCGAACCGGGATGCGGGGCTGATTCTGTTCGCGGGCCTCACGGCCGATGCGCTGATCCGGGGCCTGTCCTAGGCCCGTCTCCCCTTACGAGCGGGCGATGATCTCGGCCTCGCCGCGGAAGATCTGCGGCCGGGCCGGCAGGCGGCCGGTCTTGCGGCGGACGAGGAAGCGCGGACGGCGGGCGCCGAGCCCGGCATGGCGGCGGCGGAAGCGGGTCTTGCCGAGCATCAGACGCCCGACCTGCTGCGACACCGGCACCAGCGCGCCGTCCTCGCGGACGATCATCCGCACAAGGCCCGCCCGGGTGGCGAGGTCGCGCCAGGTGGCCACGACGTCCTCTTCCATGAAGGGGCCGAGGCGCTGCAACGTCCGGCCCTCGGCATCCACGAGGATCAGGTGGAAGCAATCCTCGCCGCTGATGTCGGCATCGTCCTCGGCATAGGCGAGCGCCACGCCGACGGCGGGACGGGCGGCCGGGAGGCGGCCGATCAGCGGAAGGGGCGACACCGCGAAGGCGGGCATCGCCTGGATCGGGTCGTGGCTGTGGTCACGCATATCCATCGTCCGAGCCTCAGCGCCTTCCGGCGATTCTCGCAAGTGGCGGCCCGGTCAGGCCGTCCGTTATGCGCAGCAAATTCGCATCGCCCTCCCTTGTTACGCCTTAAGAGCTGCAGTTAAGCGATTCTGGACAGGGACTTCACTGATGGAATGCTCAATGCTTCCTTGAATGCTCAATGTTTTCTTGCGACGACCCTTCAACATCGATTCATCATGTGCCGGGACCACCACCATTGGCCGCGACACGGCCGCGCTTGTGGCACGGGGGCATGAGGCTTAAGCTGACCGGACGCATCTTTCCCCGAACTCGGAACCCGGCGCCCGTCGCTGCCCGCGCGACCCTTTCCGCGCTGTCGCCGGCACGTCCGAAGCAGGACCAGAATGTCGAAGCCCTTCACCGACGCGAGCGTGGCGGACATGATGCCCGAACTGCGCACGGTGATGCGCGAGGCCGCCTCGATCGCGAAGCCGTTCTTCCGGAAGGGCCAGCAGACCACGGCGCGGGTCTGGTCGAAGGCCGGCGGCTCGCCGGTCACGGAGGCCGATGTCGCCGTCGACACCTTCCTGAAGATCCGCCTCAGCGAGATGGTGCCCCAGGCGGCATGGCTGTCGGAGGAGACGGCGGACGACCACGCCCGGATCGGGCGGGACCTTGTGTGGATCGTGGATCCGATCGACGGCACCCGCGCCTTCCTCTCGGGGCATCCCGATTGGTCGATCGCCGTGGCTCTGCTCCATGCGGGCGAGCCGGTGATCGGCTTCGTGCACGCGCCGGCGCTCGGCGTCGCCTACGAGGCGGTGCGGGGCCAGGGCGCCTTTCGCGATGAGCAGAAGATCGTGGTGGACCCGCGCGAGAGCCTGCACGCGGCCCGCATCACCGGGCCGAAGCCGATGCTCGACCGGCTGACGCGGGGCGCGGGGCCGGAGCCCGATTTCGTGCGAATCGACCGGATCCCGTCGCTGGCGTTACGCCTCGTGCGGGTGGCCGAAGGCTCCGTCGATGTGGGGATGATCTCGTCGGACGCGCGGGATTGGGATCTCGCGGCGGCCGATCTGGTGTTGCGGGAAGCCGGCGGCACCGTGTGCAGCCTGCGGGGCGAGGGCGCGGTCTACAACCGCGCCGATCCCGTCCATGGCGAGCTGGTCGCCCTTTCCAACGCCTTGCGCGATCCGGTGATCGCGGCCTGGGGCGCCTGAAGCGCCCCGACCGTCAGGCGGCGATCGTCTCCCGCAGCGAGACCGCGTTCGGCGCGAGGCCGAGACGGTCGGCGAGATGCCAGTGCAGCTCGCGCGAGGAGTGGTAGTTGTAGGAGCGGTCGATCAGGTGGCTCATGTCCCGGCCGGTCTTGCCGGCATCAGCGAGGCGGCCGACCTTGAAGGTGGGCGCATCGGTGACGGGGGAGCGGACGCTGCGGCGCCGCGTGAACTCGAACTGCATTCTCGTGTCTGCTTTTCTTATCTGGACCGGCGCGTCCCTGCGCATCCGGCGTCGTTTCTCATTATGGGTCGTGCGCTGTCCCGGACGCCTCTGCGCCCGGGACGGCTGTCGATTGGGGCCGTTCAGGGTGCCCCGTCAGTCTGGCTTTGGATCAGGCGGCCTGAAGGTTGCTGGCGGCGTCCTTGCCGCTGCGCTTGTCCTGCAGGATCTCGTAGGAAATCCGTTGGCCCTCGACCAGGTTGCGCATTCCGGCGCGCTCGACTGCGGAAATGTGGACGAAGATGTCCTTGCCGCCGTCATCGGGCTGGATGAATCCATAGCCCTTGGTCTCGTTGAACCACTTTACAGTGCCGGTATTCACGTAGTGTACCTCGTTCGTCCATAGATCGTGCGCGCGGCATCATGGCCGCAAATGGCACGACGGTCTGTCTGGTGTTTTCCAGAGCGGCGGGGCGCGAGACACGTAACCTTTCGCGTGAGCGTCGGTCTCGACAGGTGTGCCCCCCGTTCACTTAGATAGGCTGACCCTGCGGCGGCAACAAGGCATCACCGGGGTCGCAACCGAGGCACGTCAGCGCCGCACCCCGCCGGCCCCTGTGTTTTCCCCGCCCGGCGGTGCATATAGAACAAAGGGAACAGCCGCTTACGGCTGGCACATCGGCCCGCCTCCGCACCGACCCTATCGGCCGGAGCGGGCGCATCGAAACGGCTTCCGGGCGGTATATGGCAGGCATCTCGGTCTCGCTGGACGGCGCGAACATCCAGCTCTCGTTCCAGAAGGACGATCAGGCGACGGCGGTGGTGATGGATGCGCGGGCCGCCCGCGCGTTGATGCGCGCGGTCGGCCAGTTGCTCACGGCCATCGACGAATCGGACGAGGGCGACGACCCGGAATCCGCCGACGCGCTGGGCGAGGACATCGCCATGCTCGACGTGACCTCGGCGGCCATCGAAGTCGGCACCGACGAGGAGGGACAGGCCGTCGTCGCCTTCCAGGCGGGCGCCCTCCCCCCGTTCCAGCTTCGCCTGACGGACGAAGAGGCCCGTCACGTGGCGACGAGCCTCTCCGAAATCCTCGCAGCGCCGAGGGACGTCCGCGCCTCGCATGGCGGGCACTGACATCCCGACGCGGATTACATCCGCGTGCCGGGGTCGGTCGGAGAGCCGGGGAACACGTCCGGCTCGGAGCCGGGACCGCCGGGTTCACCCACGCCGGGGTCGTTGACCGGGTAGGGCGTGCGCGGCCCGGTCGGCCCGATATCCGGCTCTTGATCGGGCGGCGGCGGGGGCAGCGGCAGATCGCCGGGGGTCGGATCGGGGATGCCTGGATTGGCCATGATCGGTGTCTCCTGACGCGTCCGGGTTCAGGGGGCCAACGGGTCCGGCACGGCCTTGTTCCGGGTGGAAACCCTGCTCGCCAATGGGGCGAACTGCCTCAATCGCTCAGGGAACAGGCAAGCGGTCAGGCGGTTGGGCGGGCAACTCCACGATTGGAAGATGCCCCATGACCGACATCAAGCAAGCCAAGATCCTCATCATCGCCACGGACGGTTTCGAGGAGACCGAACTCACCGTACCGCAGGCCAAGCTCTCCGAGGCCGGCGCCCAGGTCACCATCGCCGCGCCGAAGTCGCGCCAGAGCGAAGGCACCATCCGCAGCTGGGACAAGACCGACTGGGGCAAGGACGTGAAGGTCGATGCCGACATCGAGAGCCTCGATGCCTCCAGCTTCGATGCCCTCGTCCTGCCGGGTGGCCAGATCAACCCCGACAAGCTGCGCCTGGAGCCGAAAGCCCTTGAGATCATCAAGAGCTTCCTGACGAGCGGCAAGGTCGTCGCCGCGATCTGCCACGGCCCGTGGCTGCTGATCGAGGCCGGGGCGGTGAAGGGCCGTGACCTGACCTCGTTCCCGTCGATCAAAACCGACGTGATCAATGCGGGCGGCAACTGGCACGACAAGGACGTCGTGACGGATCAGGGCATCGTCACCAGCCGCAAGCCCGATGACCTCGACGCCTTCTGCAAGAAGATCATCGAGGAGATCGGCGAGGGCAATCACGGCCAGCGGCAGCTCGCCGCCTGAGGCGCCTCACACGCCACGGGTGATTTCCAGCACCGTGGCGGATCGGAAGGGGCGGCCGTACTCGTCGCTCCCTTCCACGGTGATCCGGTGCGCTCCCGGCGGCAGGTCCGCCGGGAGACGCGCCGTCCAGACATGGCTCGATGGGATCGCCTGGACCCAGGATTTCTTGGCCTCGGGATAGCGCGCGAAGAGTTCGGTGACGAACGGGTCCGGCCGGCGGGTGCGGACCATCGGTTCGGCCGAGCCATCGCCCACGCGCCACGTCACCGCCGTCTTCGGGCCGCCGTCGAAGACGTTGACCACCAGAGTGCTGTCGGCGAGCGCGTCCTGCGGGATCGGCGGGCGCAGGGCCTCCATCGGCCGGAGCGCGCGCACGACCTCCGGGGCGCCGCTCCGGATCTGGCTTTCGAAGGCGATGCGCATCGTGCCGTCCGGCTCGCCCTGCGCCGGGACGTAGCGGGTGGTGTAGTCGGTTCCCCGCACGGAGAGGACGTGGAAGCCGTTCGGCGTCCCGTCACGGCTGTCGGCCGAGGGGATGCCCGTGCGGGTGTCCGGCCCGCTCCACCATGAGCCCGAGACGGCCGTCAGAACGTGGTGGTGCAGCCCCTCCGCGAGGTAATGGTGCTCGGTCGTGTGGGTGTGGCCGCAGATGGCCAGCACCTTCCGTCCGCGCAGGATGTCGAGCAGCGCCGCGCGGTCGGCGGTGTTGTTGTGCGGCCCGCTCGGCGTGGCGTCCGTCTGCAGCGGGATATGGGTCGCGAGGACGATCAGCGTATCGGCGGGCACCTCCGCGAGGAGGTTGCGCAGGAGGGCGAGGTTCCGCTCACCGAGCCGCCCCTCGTAGGTGTTGCCGCCGACCGGAACCGGCGGCCCGAGCCAGACCACGTTGTCGAGCAGCACGAACAGCGCCCGCCCGTGCTGGAAGGCGAAGGACGGAGCGCCGAAGACGCGCTTCCACGTCTCGCGGCTGTAGCGGGCGTCGGGCGCCTGCATGTTCAGGTCGTGATTGCCGGGGAGATTGTACCAGGGGATCCCGATGCGCCCGACGATGGCGTTCGACCGCCCGTAGAGGGAAAGGTCATCGAACAGCACGTCACCCGTCGTGAGGCCGAAGGCCGCCGGGATGCCCATCGCCCGCGCGACCGCCGTATCGCGAACGTGGTCGAGTTCGTGTCGCGTCTCCGGCTGTGGATCGGTGAAGAGCAGGACGTCGAAATCCTCCGGCTCGTCCTGCTTCGTCAGGCTGAAGTCGATGGAGGTGGGCAGCGGGCCGGTCGGCGCGACGCCCCGGTAGCGCAGGCCGATCTCATGCGGCGTGCCCTCCGGCTGATGGATGTAGCTGTGCCGGACGACGTTGTCGGCATCGCGCGGCAGGGCGTAGCCCGGCGGCTTGACCACGAAGACCGTGCCGTCGCCCGGCATCGGCAGCCGGTAGCGCCCCTGGGCATCGGTGCGCACCACCTCCTGCCCGTTGGAGACGAGGACGTTCGGCAGCGGCGCGCGGGCGGCGCCGTCGAGGCCGAACACGATGCCGGTGGCCTCCTTCGCCTCGGCTTCGGCGCGTCCGGCGGCGAGCGTCAGGACGGCGGCGCCGGCGAGGGTCTCGCGGCGGGTCAGAGGCGGCATGGGTGGCTCCATTCTGGCCCGGCCGATGCAGCAGATTTCAGCGACCGGCGCATGACAGCTGCGCCCCATACGAGAAAGGCCCGCGCCTGGGGAGACGCGGGCCTTCGGATCGCGGTGCGTGTCGCGCTTAGTTGGCGTCTTCGTCGCCCGGCTCGAAGGTCTGCGGCATGGTCGACTCGGCGCTCGCCACCGGGGTCGGGGCGCTGATGGTCGAGGGAACGTTCACGCCGTCACGCTTGTAGATATCGTCGCGGAACTGCACGACGCCGTCCGGGGTCGCCCAGGCGGTGATGTAGGTCCAGTAGACCGGCACCGGCTGCGTGAGGGTGGCATCGACGCGCTTGCCGCTCTCGATGGCCTGCTCGACCTGCTCGCGGCCCCAACCGGGCGTGTCCTTCAGCAGCCACGTGATGTACTCGCGCACGTTCTGCACGCGGACGCAGCCCGAGGAGATGAAACGGAAATCGTCGCCGAACACGCCCTTGGTGTTCGTGTCGTGCATAAACACGCCGTAGGGGTTCGGGATGTTGATGCGGACGATGCCCATCGAGTTGAAGTCGGCGCCCGAATCCTGCCGGTAGGTGTAGCGGGTGCCCTCGTCGGAGTTCCAGTTCACCGCCTTCGGCGAGACTTCCTGGCCGTTCGACAGGATGCGGATCCGGTTATCCGTGAGGTAGTTCGGATCCTTCTGCATCTTCGGGATCAGGTCCTTCTTCACGATGGAAGCCGGGACCGTCCAGGTCGGGTTGAAATTGATCTGCGTCGCCTTGGTGTTCATGATCGGCGACTGCCGGTCGATCTTGCCGACGCCGGCCGCGTGCAGGGTGACGATGCGGCCGTCCTCGACGGTCTGCACCAGGGCCGCCGGGATGTTGGTGATGACGAAGCGGCGGCCGAGGTCGCCCGAGTAGGAGCGCAGGCGCAGCACGTTGGTCTCGAGCTGGCGCAGGCGGATCTCGGCGGGCACGTTCATCGCCTGCTCGGTCGCCGCGCTCATGGCGCCGGTCTGGCTCAGGCCGTGGCGGGCCTGGAAGCGCTTCACGCCGGCCGCGACGTAGGAATCGTACACGCCCGTGTTCGCAGAGGCCGGGTCGAGGTCGCCGGTCACGATCAGGCGCTGGCGCACGGCCGCCACGGCCGGGCCCTTCGAGCCGATGCGCAGGCGCTCGGCGCCGTTCACCGGACGCCAGCCGCCGCGCGAGACGATCTCGCGGTACTTCTCGGCCATCTGCTCGGTGGCCGCGACGGTCTGCGGCGAGAGGATCGGCACCGTCTCACGCTGGACCTGCATGGCGGCCGGCGCCGCGTAATCCTGCGCCCACTCGGCCTGCGCGTAGCCGGCCTGATCGCGGGCCGGGGCCGCCATCGCCACGCCGACGAGGGCGGTGCTCAGCGCAAGGCCAAGCACGGCCGTGGAGCGGAGGGGGGTGTACCGGTGATGTGCCTGTCTGCGCATGTGTCGCTGGCTCTGGTCCGGATGTCGTTTGGCCCGGGCGGCCTTCGGAGTGGTGGGCCGCACCGTGTCGTGATGGCGTTTAACACTCCCTATCGAAGGGGCCGGAATGTGGCGTCGCCGTGCGCCGCCGCACCTGAGGCGCGGCTTGATCGCCCCTGCGGCCTGCGCGCCACAGTCGATAAGGCCCATTCTCACCACCGGAGGTCGTCCACAGCGAGGGCGGCGCGGATCGGCGATCGCTCAAATTTGCAGGCGGACTCGGCGATCGGCGCTTCTGGCGGTTTAAGGTTAACGAGAGGTAACTTCGCCACGCCGCGCCCGAGGCGCTAGGATTGCCCCGCCACCGCAGAATCCGCTGGGCGATGGTCCGGCCTGGGACAGACGGGGCCGCTCTGCGGCACAGGAGGCAGGATGAACGGGTACGACGTCACGTTTCGGGACAACCGGGAGTGGGTGGAGTTCGGAGCCAGCTACGTTCACTCGGACGCGTTCAAGGCCCTGTTCCGCGACGGGATGGCCCTCGTGGAGGAGACGGCGGGCTATCTCGACGGCGACGGACGGGACGAATCGCGCCTCGTCTCGCGGGACGCGACCCTAAGCTACGCCGCCGAGAGCATGCGCCTGACGACGCTGCTCATGCAGATCGCGTCCTGGCTTCTGGTCCAGCGCGCCGTAGCCGAGGGCGAGATGACCCCCGCCCAGGCGACGGAGGAGAAGCACCGGGTGAAGCTCGGCGCCACGGAGCCGCCGAAGGCCGAGGCCTTCGCGCTTCTGCCGATGCGCCTGCAGCAACTGATCCTGCGCACGCGGCGGCTGCACTCGCGCATCCTGCACCTCGACGGGCTGATCACCGAGGACCGGCCGACGCCGCGCCCGGTGGCGAGCCCGGTCGCGGCCCAGCAGGGCCTGCTCCACGCGGTGTTCGGCCGGCGGGAGGGCTGACCTAGACCATCCCGTCGATGGCGACGGGAAGGTGCTGCGGCCCGCGCAGGGCCGCACCGGACCGGTAGGGCGGCGGGTCTTCCACGAGGCGCGGGTTCTTCAGCCGGCGCGTCAGGGCGGTCAGCGCCGATTCGGCCTCGAACCGCGCGAGGGGCGCGCCGACGCAGTAGTGCAGCGACCCGCCGAAGCCGAGATGGCGACTTCCGACCCGGTCGGGGTTGAACGTGTCGGGATCGGGGAAGACCGAGGCGTCGCGGTTGCCGGCGGCCAGCAGCAGCACGAGGTCCGCTCCTTTAGGAATCGTGACCCCGGCGATGTCGATGGGGCTGAGGGTCGTGCGGGTCCGGAACTGCACCGGGGGCTCGTAGCGCAGCAACTCCTCGATGACGCGGGGCGCCCGCGACGGATCAGCCTTTAGCTTCTCGAACTCGTCCGGGTGGCGCAGCAGCGTCAGGAGGCCGTTGGTGATGAGGTTCACCGTGGTCTCGTGCCCGGCCACCAGCATCAGCACGGAGGTGGCGATCAAGTCGTAATCGCCCATCTTCACGCCCTCCGGCGTCGCCTCGTTGGCGAGCCCCGAGAGCATGTCGTCCTTCGGGTGGCGGCGCTTGTCCTTGATGAGACCGGACATGTAATCGGCGATGGCGTCGAAGGTCCGGCTGTTCTCCGCGCGGTTCTCGTCGTCCGCGAGGCTGTCGGGCTCCAGGGCTGTGGCGAGCTGCGTCGCCCAGGAATGAAACTGCGCCTCGTCCTCGCGGGGCACGCCGAATAATTCGCAGATCACCGTCACCGGCAGGGGATAGGCGAGGTCGTCCACCGCGTCGAAGCGGTGCGCGTCGCGCTTGGCGTCCAGCAACTCCTCGACCAGCCGGTCGGAGCGGGCGCGCATCCCCTGCACCCGCTCGCGGGTGAACTGGTGCATCACCGCCGCCCGCAGGGAATCGTGGTCCGGCGGGTCGCGGAAGATGAAAGGGCGGTGCTGGTTGGTGATCCGGTCCTTGATCGGCTTGATCAGGAAGTCCTTTACCGGGTTGCCGGTCTTCGGCCGGTCGGCCGGCGGCAGAGTCTCTGAACTCACCCTCGGATCGCCGAGCAGGCTCGCGATGGCGCCATGCGTGGAGGCCACCCAGGTGCCCTCCGGCGAGCCGTCGTCCTGGTGCGAGACCGGGTTCTGCCGCAGCTTGGCGTAGATCGGGTACGGATCCGCCCGGTTGGCGAAGTCCTTGACTTGGTTGAGAAGAGTGGCGTCGGCCATAATGTCGGCTCCGTTGCCGGTCTGTCAGGCGAAGCCCGGATCCTGGATCTCGAGGTCGCGCAGGGGACGGTCGGTGGCCGTCTCGGTCGGGGGGAAGGGCGCGGCGGTGGCGACCTTTTCGGCGTAGATCGGCAGCCAGCGGGCGCTGTCGACGGCGACCGCCGCGACGCACCGCCCGGCCCGGCCGTAGACGGCGACGAAGCGGCGCTCGGCCGGATCGCCCTGCACGATGGCGACCGCGTCGGCGCCGTCCGTGAGGCCCGCCGACTTCACCACCATGGTGCCCTGGGTGGACCAGAAGTTCGGCACCGCCGCGTAGGGCGCGGCGGGTTCGAGCCCCGCGAGCAGCCGCCCGGCATACTCGGCCTGCGCGACCGCGTGACCCCAATGTTCCAGCGCTACCCGACGCCCGCCGTAGAGCGGGTGGGGAAAGCGCGCGACATCCCCCGCCGCCGTGATGGCGTGGTCGGGGCGGCTCTGATCGTCGAGGACGAAGCCGTGCTCGTCGCAATCGAGCCCGCCCGGATCGGCCGAGAGGCCGGAGCCGTCGAGCCATTCGATGTTGCGCACGGCCCCGAGGGCGACGACCACGACGTCGGCCTTGAGATGCTTGCCGTCGGCGAGCCGCACGCCGGTGACACGGCCGTTCTTGTGTTCGAGATGCTCGACCTCGCTGCCGAAGCGCATCTCGACGCCCGCCTTGCGATGCACCTCGCCGATCATCCCACCCACCGTGGTGCCGAGCACCCGCGAGAGCGTGGTGGCTGCGGGATCGATGAGGCTGACCTTCAGGTCGAGTTCGCGGCAGACGGCGGCGACCTCGCAGCCGATGAAGCCGGCGCCGATCACGACGACGCGCTTCGGCCGCGCGGCCAGGACCTCGCGAAGCGCGGCGGAATCGTCACGGGTGCGGATGGTGAAGACATTGGCGAGCTTCGCCTCGTCCTCGTGCACCCAGGGCCGCGCCCGCGTGCCGGTGGCGATGAGCAGGCGGTCGTAGGGAAGGCTGTCACCGTCGGTGAGGTGGACGATCCGCGCCTCCCGGTCGAGGGCGCGCGCGCCGACGCCGAGGCGCCACGTCACGTCGTCCGTCAGGTCCGAGGGCAAGCGGCTGGCATCGGCCGGCAGATGCCCGAGAAGGACATGCTTCGACAGGGGCGGCCGGTCGTAGGGGCGGTGCGGCTCGTCGCCGACGAGGGTGAGCTGGCCGCGATAGCCCGACGCGCGCAGGGCTTCGGCCCCGCGCAGGCCCGCGAGCCCGGCCCCGACCACGACAATGCGCTCCGGCGGAGGACGATCGGCCATGTCAGGCTTGGCTGTCTTCGACGCGGATCGCTTGGACCGGGCAGGCCAAGCGGGCGCGCTCGATGTCAACGCGGTCGGCCGCCGAGGGCGCCGGATCGTAGAACAGCGCCTCCCGCCCATCGATGCGGAAATGTCGCGGTGCCGCGTAGCAGCACTGCGCGTAAGCTTGGCAGAGGTTGAGATCGACGCTGACCCGCAAGGGAGCCGCGTCACGGGTCATGTCGGATGGCATCGGCTCGCAAACCGCTCCGGCGGGGTGGAGTTCCGTCGAAGGTCTTCGCGTCGCATCGAAAAACCGAACATCCGGTTTGCGCGTCCGCCTGTGCGCCGAAACAGCTCAATAATCCTCACAGAGCGGAATTAACTCACTTTCGTGTTCGATAGCGATTTGAGTTGTAGAAGTTTGCCGCTCATTGCGGCGCGCCATATCTCGAATCGTGTTGTTGCTGTATAGTCCTTGGCAATCCTGCCCCGCCTTCGTGGCAGCATCTTTCGGGAGGTCCCCATGCCGTACGGCGTGCGCAGCAGCCTCATCGCCGCCTTTCTCTGTACCGGTTTCGCCGCCCATGCGGCGGGTGGCTCGACTTGGACCGATCCGCCGGCCCGCCAGCCGGAGGCGGCCAAGCCCGCTCCCCAGGCTGCCAAGCCGGAGACGCCGGCCGCCGTCTCGGCGCCTGTGCGGAAGGAAGCGCGGGTGAAACGCCAGTCGGTCGAGGCGCCCCGCCGGGTCGCCGTGCGGAATCGCCGCGTCCGCGTCGCTCACGAGGCGCCCCCGCCCCGCATGGTCCATGCGCACGCGCCCCGGATCGTGGCGATGGCCCCGCCGCGTCGCTACGTCTACCGCACCTACAGCGAGGCCGGCTTCCCGCCCTCCTACGAGGATCAGCGCCTCGACCGGCTGAGCACGGCGGTGGGCTCGGGCTACCTCGTGATGCGCCGGCGCACCGTGGAATACCCGGATGGGCGGGTGATCCGCTATTACAGGCCGGTCGAGGATGACGGGATGGAGTGAGGCGCGAGCCTCACTGCGACGTCCGGAGCTTCACCGCCGCAGGACCGGTGAAGCGGTCGCCGAGCAGGGCGCCGTCGGGCACCTCCCGCGCGAAGCGGGTGGTGACGCGGGACGGCGCGTCGACCGGCAGGGCCGGGGCGACGGGTTGAGGCTTCGCGGTGGCCACGCGCACTGGCACGTTGCGGCCCGCCGGGGCGGCCACCGGCCCCATCGCCACCGCCTCGAACAGCGAACGCAATTGCATCTTCGAATCCGCATCCGGCCCCACGAGGGTCGCGTGCGGCGTCGGCGCGGGAGCCGCGGGAATCGCCGCGCGGAGCGGCAACGCCATCCCGCCGTCGAGGGCGGCAAGCTGCACCGGGCGCGGTGGCGGGAGCGGCATGGTGATCGCGGCGGCGGCGATGATGGACGCTTCGCTCGGGCGACGCGGCGGAAGGGGCGCCACGACGGAGGGCAGCGCGGATTCGGTGTCCGGCACGGCGGCGCGTTCGGCGGTCAGCATCGCTTTCGCGTCGGTCTGCGGCGCGGCGGCGGGCGCCGCGTAGGCCATGGCCGCCTTCGCCCCGCTCGTGTCCTCGGGATCGGCGCTCGCGACGGCGACGACCGGCGGCGCCTTGCCCCGGCGCGCGGCGACGACGGGCGCGGGCGGCGCGACGGGCTCCGGCTTCGAGCCACCGAACAGGCCGGCGAGGAAGCTCATCAGGCTCGGCCCGTCCTCCTCCTCGCCCCCGGCCAACTGGGTGGTGATGCCGGCGACCGTGCCGCCACGCGCCAGGATCTCGGCTTTCGCCTCCTCGTAGCGGGCCATCGGGTGGCCGTCGGCGGGCAGGTGGACGGTCTTCCCGTCCGGGAACAGGCGGGCCAACTGGTCGTGCGTCATGCGCGGCCACGAGCGCACCGAACCGACATCCATGTGGATGAACGGCGTGTTGGCGCGGGGATACCAGCCCACGCCGCCACGCGACATCAGAAACCCGACCTCGCGGATCCGGTCGATCGTCACGTCGGGCAGGTAGAAGTCCATTGCCTTGCCGAGCATGTGCTGGCTGTATTCGGCCACCGCCTTCGAGCGCCGCCGGAGCATGGCGTTGGTGCCGGGGGAGCGATAGGCCGAGACGATGTTGATCGGCTGGCTGGAGCCGACCTGCCGGTAGGCCTCCCACACCGTATCGAACAGGCGCGGATCCATCTTGGTGGGCTCGTTGACCCGCCAGTCGCGCAACAGCCAGTTCAATTGGTCGAGGGCGGCGCGGTCGTAGCGGCCGTCCCGCTTGAAGGTGACGGTCAGGCTCTCTTGCGTGTGGGTGTGATAGATCGAGAGGGTGCGGGTGTCGCCGTTGGCGACCGCGTTCTCCGTCTCCACCGTGCCTGCGACTATCGCCGCCAGGATGCCCGATGCGGCGACGACCCACCGGCGGATCGATCGGGTGGAGACGCGACTGGTCGGCACGGCACTCTCCTCCCGGAGCCCGCCCGAGGCGGGACGATCCGTGGCCGTACCTGGAGTCACTCCGCGCGGCCATCACGGCCGAACGGCTAAGCCTGGACCATGGCGAAATCGTGCCCGGCCGTGCGGGCGCGCACGCGTCGCTGGGGAGAAAGGCCTGCGCCTACCAGAAGGAGCGCGAGACCGGCGCGGGTGCGGGGGTCCAGAGCCCCGGCTCGCCGTATTCCGGCCGACCGGCGCGACCGCCCCGGGGCGAATCGAACACGTCCATCTCCGGCTCCGCGTAACGGCGGGGATGCGGGCGGGCATGGGTCGCGTGCCGCGTCGGCGCCGCCTGGCGGGGGCTGCCCTCCGCGACCTTGCGGGCGGGCTCCTTCGCCAGCTTCGCGATGGCAGGGCCGCCGCCCCCCGGCAAGCCGAGGGCGGCGCGCATCGGCGCGTCGTAGCCGTAGAGGTCGGGCGCCCGGCGCAGGGAGCCGAGGTCGTCCACCCAGGTGGTGAAGTAGGCGAGATGGACCGGCAGCTTCTGCGGCAGGCGGATCGTCCGCTCGCCCTTGCCGATCAGCTTCTTCAGGCGCTCCTCGCTCCAATCCGGCAGCACCGTGTCGGCGAAGCGGAACGGGTCGTCCACCCGCACGCAGCCATGGCTGAAGGCCCGCGTCGAGGCGGAGAACAGCGAGCGGTTCGGCGTGTCGTGCAGGTACACCGCGTGCTGGTTCGGGAACATGAACTTGATGAAACCAAGGGCATTCTTCTCGCCCGGCGGCTGCCGCAGGGAGATGTGGCCGCCCCGGCGGACGATCTCGTAACCGCCCCAGGTCTTGCCGCCATAGCTCGCGAGCTTGGGCGCCATCGTCTTCAGGATGGAGGGCGGCACGTACCAGGACGGGTTGACGACGGCGTATTCCATCATCCCCGAAAAGGTCGGCGTAGGCGATTCCGCCTTGCCGACGATCACGCGGGTCTCGTCACGGAGCTTGCTGTCCCGGAAGATGCGCAGGCGGAATTCCGGGATGTTCACCAGCACGTAATCCGGCCCGAGGGTTGGGGGCAGCCAGCGCCAGCGCTCCATGTTCACGAGCAATTCGGCCCCGTCGCCGGACTTCGTCGGGCGGCCGAGATTGGCCAGCGCCGCGAGCGTGCGCTTGTTCAGCGCGCCATCCCCCGGCAGGCCGCGCTCGCGCTGGAACCGCGTCACCGCGTCCGCGACGGAGGCATCGTAGAGGTCGGCCTCGCCCGGCCGGCTCTCCAGGCCGAAATGCGTCCGCAGGGCGGGCACGCGCGGGTCACGCATCCCCGTCTTGAGGGTCGGGCCCGGCGGCAGGGTCAGGGGCTTGGCCGCCGGCACCTTCGGGCCGCGCAGGCTCGCGAGCTGCGCCTTCAGGGCGCGGTAGCCCTCGGTGGCGGGGTTGTAGGAGGCGAGCGTGTCGCCAGCCTGCGGTCCCGCCTCGGCGAGCTTGGACAACACCGCGTCGGCGGCGGGCAGATCGAGGGTCGGGGTGATGAGCCGCGAGATCGAGGATGGGTTGATCCGCCCGCCCCGCGCATCCCGCGCATAGAGCACCGCCGCCGCCGAGAGGCGCAGGTCGGCATCGGCGACGGCCTTGTCGTCGGGCTTCTCGGCGAGGGTCGGCACGGGATAGGCGCGCGGATCGAGCCCGTCCTCGTCGGCCGCCCCGAGGCGCGCGGCGATGGCCTTGGCGGCCGGCGTCCAGGCCCCGTCCACGATCCAGACCGGCTTGTCGGCGCGGGCATCGTAGAAGGTCTTGATCGCCGCGCGCTCCTTCGAACCCAAGCGGGTGAGGAGCGGCGCGGGATCGTTCAGCCGCGCGAAGACGGACGCCGGAAGCGGCTCGGTCGGCTCGGCGGGGGCGGTGGCCGTGGGGGCCGGCGCGGGGGCGCTGTCCGGCGCCGGCTCCGGCGGCTTGTAATCGGAGACGGGGTTGGCGGGGGCGTCCTTGCCGTCGTCGCCCTTGGGCTCGGGGGTGGCGGCCACGGAGGGCTTGGCCGCCGCATCGACGGAGGTGGGGCTCGGCTCGGGAGAGGCGGCACGGACCGGTCCGCCGGCCATCAGCCCGGCGAGAAGGGCAGCCAGCGCGGCCTGGTTGGAGCGCGAGACGCGCATCGGATTCTCCACCGGCGGCCGAACTGCCGCGACCCAACGGGTAGCTGTATCCCCTTAAGCCAAGCTTTAAGCAACGCCGCCTGCGCGGAAAGCGTCCAGCCGGAGGTTGTCAGGGGCCGGTCACGGACCAGTATCCGATGGTTTCTGCTCCCGGAATGCGGCGAAGATCGGGGCCGAGCCACCGGCAACTGCAGTGAATGCTATCGCCGGCACGGGTATACTGTCCCGGCGGCGGCGTGCGGTGGCGCACGCCGTCCCCGGCTCAGACCGGGCGGGCGAGTCCGGCCGCGTCGAGGGCCTGCCCCTGGCGCACGGTGAGGGCTTCCGTGGAGAAGTGCTCGATCTCCGCCTCGAACAACTGATGGTAGTTCAGCTCGGAGCGCAGGTGCAGGAACACCGCGCCGAGGCCGACCGCCGCCCGGTCCATGAAGACGAATTCCTGCGGTACCGTCACCGGCCCCCGCTCCTTCAGCGCCTGATGGACCTCAAAGGCCTGCCGCCGCCCGTATTCGCCGGGCTTCACCCCGTCGGCGACGGTGCGGACCCGGTCCTCCAACAGCGGCCCATAGATGAACCGCGCCCAGATGTTAAGGATCTCGATCTTCTCCTTGTCGAGATCGCGGAAACCCCAGACCTCGTAGGCGTGGACGACACGGGCTTCGTCGTTCTCCAGGAGGCCACGATAGAGATCGACCACGCCGCCGACGAAGCGCGGGTGGAAGATGCGGACACAGCCGTAATCGAGCAGGTTGATGCCCGCCGGCTCACCGCCGTCGCGGAAGATCGTGTAATTGCCGAGGTGGGGATCGCCATGGATCACCGCTGCGCGGCTGAACGGGTGCCACCACGCCTTGAACATCGCCTGAGCGATGCGGTTGCGGGTCTCCACCGACCCCTCGGTGAAGCCGAGGATCTTCTCGCCGTCGAGCCAGCTGAGACTCAGGAGGCGGCCGGTGGAGAGTTCCGGGTACACCTCCGGGACGCGCACGGCGTCGATGTCGCGCAGCACGGCACCGTAGAGCTTCGCGTGCTTGGCCTCGCGCTCGTAATCCAGCTCCTCGCGCACCCGTTCGCCGATCTCCTTGGCGATCTCGCGGGTGTCGAGCCAGGAATTCATCCGGCGGTGCAGGGCGAAGGCGACTTCGAGCTGCTTGAGGTCGGCCTCCACGGCCGATTGCATGTCCGGGTATTGGAGCTTGCACGCGAGTTTCTGGCCATCCTTCGTGGTGGCGCGGTGCACCTGCCCCAGCGAGGCGGCGGCGGCGGGCTTCAGGTCGAAGCTGCCGAAGCGGTTCGACCAATCGGGCCCGAGTTCGGCCTGCATCCGGCGCTTCACGAAGGCCGCGCCCATGGGCGGCGCGTCGGCCTGGAGCTTCTGCAACTCGGCCGCGTATTCCGGCGGAAGCAGATCCGGCACGGTGGCAAGAAGCTGCGCCACCTTCATGATCGGCCCCTTCAGGCCGCCCAGGGCCTCCGCGAGGGCGGCGGCGTTGGTGGTGCCTTCCTTTCCGAACAGGCGCGACATGGCCATGCGCGCGGCAACGCCGCCGACATTGGCACCGACGCTGGCGTAGCGCCCGGCGCGGGCGGTGAAGCGGTTGGCTTCGCGGTCTCTGTAGGGGCTCGGCATCGGCTCGACATCTCGACTGCGTTTGACAACGAGATAAGCCTCACTCCCACCCACAGAAAGGCACCGGGACGCCGTAACGCGGGCGCTAGTCTTTCGTCCAGTTGTCCCGGATCCAGCGCGTGAGGCCCGCTTCGTCGATCTCGCCTGCGGCGAGGCTGCGAATCATCACCACGGCTTGCGCCTCGTCGGCCACGAACTCGATGTTGTTGAGTCCGAGGAACGTGACGAGGGCGAGTAGAGAAGCCCGCTTATTCCCGTCCACGAAGGGATGATTCTTGGCGATGCCGAAGGCGTAGGCTGCTGCCAACTCAGCGAGATCGGGCTCACCGTAGGCCGCCCGGTTGACCGGACGGCCGAGAGCGGATTCGAGTGCTCCTTCGTCGCGCAGGCCGGTCGGCCCGCCGAACAGACGAAGCTGCCGGCCGTGGATGGCTTGAACAAGTTCGCTTGTCAGCCAGACGATTCCACTCATCGTCGTCGTTCGCGAGTTGGCCTACTTGGCGAGTTCGGAGAGGGCGTTGCGGTAAGTCTTCATCGCCTTCTCGGCGATCTCCATGCCCTTCTCGAAAGTCGGGTCATAGGGCGACAGCCGCACAGACCCATCCGCGTTCTCGGTCACGTGCAGCCAATCCCCCTGCGAAAGGTTCAGCCGGCTCACGAATTCCTTTGGCAGGATCAGGCCCGTCGAGTTGCCAATCTTCTTCACCTCGATCTTCACGGCATCCTCCGCGATCCACGTTCAACTAACGTATAACGCCGCTGGAGAGACCCTGTCACCACCGAAAACGGGCGGCCCCGAAGGACCGCCCGCTGCCAGAACACTCGTAAGTCGAAGACAGCCTTAGCGGCGCGCGCCGAGGTTGCCGAAGCGCGAGGTGAAGCGCGAGACGCGGCCACCGCGGTCGAGCATCTTCTGCTCGCCGCCGGTCCAGGCCGGGTGCGTCAGCGGGTCGATGTCGAGGTTGAGCGTGTCGCCCTCGGCACCCCAGGTGGAGCGGGTCTGGTAGACCGTGCCGTCCGTCATCGCCACCTTGATGAAGTGGTAATCCGGGTGCTCCGTCGGCGCCGACGAGCGCTTCACCTTCTCGACGCTTCTCCCCGGAGCAATCGCCGGGGCCTTGTTCACCGGTGCCTTCGCCATGACTCGTGATCCCTATTGTTCTCGCAGCCGGCGGGAGGCACGAAGGGCGCCGCCCGACCCGGATGCCACTTTAAAACGGGTCTACGCTGTTGCGTCGAACGAGGCGTTCATGGCAACCGCGCGTCGGAAGCCGACCGAGTGACGGCCCGCGGCCATTGAACACACGCAATCGGATAAGGGGCGGCGTATACCCCAGCCGTCCCGCCGGAACAAGCGTCGGGGGAGTGAACGATGAGGCGTGATGGCCCGCAAAGGTAGAGCCGCCGCAGGCACCGCGGGTCCCGCGCGGCCGAAGGCGCCGATCAAGGCGCTGCGCCCGCTCATTCCCTTCGCCCTGCGCTATCGGGGCCGCATCGCCCTCGGCATCGCGGCTTTGGTCTGCGCCTCGGGCTCGACCCTCGTCGTGCCCATCGCCATGCGGCGGGTGATCGACCATGGCTTCACCGAGGATGGCAGCGGCGTCATCGACGCCTACTTCCTCGCCCTGCTCGGCGTGGTGCTGTGCTTCGCCCTGTCGAGCGCGGCGCGGGTCTACACCGTCGTCACCCTCGGCGAGCGCGTGGTGGCGGACCTGCGCTCCGCGGTGTTCGCCCGGCTGACGATCCTCGACCCCGCCTTCTTCGACAAGGCGCAATCCGGCGAGATCGTCTCGCGGCTCACCGCCGACGCCACGCAGATCAAGGCCGCCTTCGGTGTCTCGATCTCGATCCTGCTGCGCAACCTGTTCCTGTTCGTCGGCGCCATCGCGATGATGGTGATCACCAGCCCGAGCCTGTCCGTGCTGGTGCTCGCGGCGATCCCGGTGATCGTCTTTCCGCTCATCTTCTCGGGGCGGGGGGTGCGGCGGCGCTCGCGGGCGGCGCAGGACCGCCTCGCGGAGGCCTCGGCCTACGCGGCGGAAGCGGTCGGCGCGGTGCGCACCATGCAGGCCTTCGGGCGCTCGGCCGAGACGGCGGCACGCTTCCGCGCCGCGTCGGAAGAGGCCTACGGGGCCGCACAGGCCTCGATCCGGGCACGGGCCATCCTGACAGGCGTCGCGATCTTCCTCATCTCCGCCTCCGTCGTCGGGGTGATGTGGTACGGCGCGCAGGGCGTGCTGGCCCACACGATCACCGGCGGCCAGCTCTCGCAATTCGTGCTCTACGCGGTGTTCGGCGCCGGGGCGCTGGGCCAGCTCTCCGAGGTCTACGGCGACCTCGCCATGTCGGCCGGCGCCGCCGAACGGCTCACCGAGATCCTCTCCGCCGAGCCGGCGGTGAAGGCCCCCGTGCCCGCCCTGCCCCTGCCGGAGCCGGCGCGCGGCGGGGTGGAGTTCGACGCGGTGCGCTTCTCCTACCCGACGCGGCCGGACCATCTCGCCCTCGACAGGCTGAGCTTTACGGCGGCGCCCGGCGAGCGGATCGCCCTGGTCGGCCCCTCGGGGGCGGGCAAGTCGACGGTGCTGCAATTGCTCCTGCGCTTCTACGATCCGCAAGGCGGGCAAGTCCGCGTCGATGGTCTCGACATCGCGACGGTCGATCCGGAGGCCCTGCGCGCCCGCATCGCCCTGGTGCCGCAGGACCCGGTGGTGTTCTCGGGCACCGTCGCGGAGAACATCCGCTACGGTCGCGCCGCCGCCTCGGACGTACAGGTGCGCCGGGCGGCGGACCTCGCCAACGCCCACGCCTTCATCGAGGCCCTGCCGCAGGGCTACGACACCCAGGTGGGCGAGCGCGGTGTGACCCTCTCCGGCGGGCAGCGGCAGCGCATCGCCATCGCCCGCGCGATCCTGAAGGACGCGCCGATCCTGCTCCTCGACGAGGCGACCTCGGCGCTCGATGCCGAGTCCGAGCGCGCGGTGCAGGCGGCGCTGGGCACGCTCATGCGCGGGCGCACGACCATCGTGATCGCCCACCGCCTCGCGACGATCCGCGCGGCCGACCGCATCCTCGTCATCGATGACGGGCGGATCGTGGAATCGGGGACGCACGAGAGCCTGCTCGCCTACGGCGCGCTGTACGCGCAGCTGGCGAGCCTCCAGTTCACCGATGCCCTCGACGAGACGGCGCGGGGCCGGGAATCGGGGCGGAACCGCACGGTGCCAAGCGAGGCGGCGCAGTAGCGCGCCGCCTACCGCTCGGTCAGCTTCAGTTCGATCCGGCGGTTGCGGGCATAGGCCTCGTCCGTCGTCCCCGGGTCGAGGGGCTGGAACTCTCCGAAGGCGCCCGCCAGCAGGTTCTGCGGCGGGATGCCCTTGCTGGCGAGGTATTGCACCACCGCGATGGCGCGGGCGGCCGAGAGTGCCCAGTTCGACGGGAATTGCGAGGTCGCGATGGGCCGGGCATCCGTGTGCCCATCGACGCGCAGCACCCAGGGCAGGTCCGCCGGGATCTGCTTGGCGAGGTCGGCGATGGCGGCGGCGATCCGGTCGAGTTCCGGCGCGGCCTCGGGCTTCAGCGTCGCCGAGCCGCCGGGGAACAGCACCTCCGATTGCAGGACGAAGCGATCGCCCACCACGCGGATGTCGGAGCGGCTCCCCAGGATCTGCCGCAGGCGGCCGAAGAAGTCGGAGCGGTAGCGGGCGAGTTCCTGAACCTTCTGGGCCAGGGCCACGTTCAGGCGGCTGCCGAGTTCGGCGATGCGCGCTTGGCTCTCCCGGTCGCGGCTCTCCGAGGCGGCGAGCGCATCCTCCAGCGCCGCGAGCTGGCGGCGCATCGCGGCGATCTGCTCGTTCAGGAGATCGACCTGCGTCAGCGCCCGCTTGGTGGCGCCGCGCTCGGCTTCCAGTTGCTTGTCGAGGGTGCCGGCCGCGCCCTGGCTGACCGTGGCAGCCTCGGCCTGCGTCTTGGCCTGATCGCGCTCGGCCTGCACGGCGGCGAGCGTCGAGCGCAGGTCGCGCATCTCGGCCTCGTCGCCCTGCTTCTTGGAGCGTTCGAGGGCCAGGAGGTCGGTGAGGTCCGCGAGCTGGCGGTTCAGGCGGGCGAGCGTCGCGTCGCGCCCGGTCAACTCTTGCGACAGGAAGAACTGGCCGACCACGAAGACGGTCAGCAGGAAGACCACCGACAGCAGCAGCGTCGCCAGGGCGTCGACATAGCCCGGCCAGACGTTAAGGCTGCGCCGGCTGCGGGCGGCGGTGGACGCCATCAGACGCGCTCCCGGCCGAGCCGGTCGAGCACCTGCTTCAGTTCACGCTCGCGGCTGGCCTGGGCCTCCACCCAGTCGCGGATCATCTGCTGCTCGGCCCGCATGTGCTGGACGAGGCCTTGGATACCCTCGGCGAGGTTCGTCATGGCGAGCGTCGTCGCGCGGTTGCCGCCGCTCTCGGCCATGATCGCCGCGAGGTGATCCACCGCCTCCTTCAACTCCCGCGTCGAGGGGCCGGCATAGGCAGGCGCGGCGGCGACGGGGACGGTGAGGGTCGGCTCGGTGGCGACGCCGACGGCCATCAGCCAATCCTGCAATTCGTTGTGGAAACGTGCATGGGCCTGCCCCGCCTGCAACTCCAGGAACCCGGTGATCAAGGACGAGGCGAGGCCGAACAGCGAGGCGGAGAAGGCGAGGCCGATGCCCGAGAGCGGCACGGCGAGGCCGGATTTCAGTTCATCGAACATCACGCCGGCATCGCCGCCGCCGCGCATGCCCTTGATGACGCCGCCCACGGCCGACAGCGTGTCGATGAGGCCCCAGAAGGTACCGAGAAGGCCGAGCAGGATGAGGATGCCGGCGATGTAGCGCAGCATCTCACGCCCCTCGTCGAGGCGGGCGGCGATGGTGTCGAGCACGAGTCCCGTGCCGGGGACGGGGTTGCCGCCAGTGCGGGCGGCGATGGCACGGGAGAGCGGCTTGAGCAGGAGCGCGGGCTTGCGCGCGGTCTCCCCCGCCGCCGCCGCGTTGACGAAGGCCACCTCCCGCGAGAGCCGCATCACCTGCCCGAAGGCGATGATCACCGCGATGAGCAGCACGCCGAGGATTAGGCCGTTCAGGCCGGGATTGGCGAGGAAGGCCGGCGTGATCTGTTTGAACAGGATGAAGGCGAGAAATCCGACGAGGGCGAGGAAGATCACCATCCGCGCCAGGTAGATTCCGGGCTTAGAGAGCGGCCTGTACTGGGTTTCGCGGGTATCACGCGCAGCCATCGGTCGGTCTTGCTCAGGGAGTAAAAGTGCCGGTCGCGGATTGCCGGGCTCGTGGGCACTCTGGCGACATGCCGATGCCCAATCAAGTCGCGCTCTTTGCCCCGGTGCCCGCGTTCAACCCGTAGCCCCGGAAGCGTTCGACCGTCTCGGTGATCTCCGCGTCCGACAGAACCTGCGGCGCCCCGATCTGGAGGGCTACCGCGTATTGCTGGCACAGGGTCTCGAGTTCCTGCGCCAGCCACAGGGCACGGCGGAGATCCGAGCCGGCGGCGATCATGCCGTGGTTCGCGAGAAGGCAACAGGAGCGGCCCTCCAGTGCCTGAAGGGCGAGCCGCGACAGGGCCTCGGTGCCGTAGGGGGCGTAGGGCGCGCAGCGCACGTCCGGCCCGCCGAAGGCCGCGATCATGTAATGCACCGCCGGGATCGCCTTCCCGCACAGGGCGAAGGCGGTAGAATAGATCGGGTGCGCATGGACCACGGCGCCGACCTCCGGCCGCGCGGCGAGGATGTCGCGGTGGAAGCGCCATTCCGAAGAGGGCTTCATGCCCTCCGGATAGGACCCGTCGAGCCCCATCGGCACGATGCCCTCCGGGGTGAGATCGGCGGTCGGCACGCCCGACGGGGTGATGAGCAGCCCCCCGCCGAAGCGGCACGAGACGTTGCCCGACGTGCCCCGGTTGAGCCCCATCGCGTCGAGGTCCCGCGCGGCCGCGACCACGCCCTCCCGTGCCTGCCGCTCCTGCGCGTCCATTCCGATCCTCCGGTGCGCGGCGGCTCGCGCGGGAAGTGCTGCCGCCCGGCCACTACCTGTGAAACTTTGTGCTTTCGCCTATTCCCAAGGGCGCCTTTGGTCTAGGCCGGTCTTGGTCTCATGGAACACGTGACCTGATCGCAGGACGGCCGGACGAGGCATGGCGAATTCTGAACCGCTGAGCGTGAAGCCGATCGTCGTCAGTTCGAGCCTTCGGACCCTCGCCTACGAGGCGCTGAAGGCGGCGATCACCAACATGGACATCTACGGGCGGTCGGACGAGATCCGCCTGGACGAGCGCAAGCTCTCGCAAGACCTTGGTGTCAGCCGGACCCCCGTGCGGGAGGCCCTGACCGTGCTGGAACAGGAGGGCTTCGTGCGCTCCGAGGCGCGGCGCGGCGTCTTCGTCATCCGCAAGAGCAAGCGCGAGATCGTGGGGATGATCCAGGCCTGGGCGGCCCTGGAGAGCATGGCCGCGCGCCTCGCCTGCGCGCGGGCCAGCGACACGCAGCTGCAGGACCTGCGGGACGGCTTCCCGGAATTCTATTCCGGCAAGCCGGCCGAACACATCGACGAATACTCGGATGCGAACATCCGCTTCCACCAGACCATCATCCGCCTCGGCCATTGCGAGGCGATCACCGAACTAACGGGCAACCTGCTGATGCACGTGCGGGCGATCCGCAACGCCGCGCTGCGCCAGGGCGAGCGGGCCGAAAGCTCGATCCGAGAGCATCAGGCAATCATCGCCGCCCTGCAGGCGCGGGACACGGAACGGGCCGAGCGGCTGGTGCGCGACCACGGCCTCGGTCTCGCCCACCACGTGGACCTGTACGGCGACTATCTCGGCTAGGCCGAAAGCCGCACCGGCAGTCAAGCGCCTCCAACCCGCAGCAGAAATCGGCAACCACCACACGCGAAAGCTGTGCAGCTTCTCCGTGCGGCGGTAACGCGCAACCTCCTCCCAAATAAGCGGCCGCCGTAAGATAACTCCTCGGCTGGCGGGGGGAGTAGGCTATGAGCACATCGTCACATTCCTCGAAGCGACATACTTCCCATCCGCGCGAAAGAGGAAGATGGTTAATGTGTCGATAAGGCAAGCGTGCTAATGCCAAAGAACCGGCGGCCACCTTCAGACTCACGAGGTTCGCGTGTCTCCGTCTCCGGACAGACCGCTTCCTCTAGCGAGTGATGCGTTCGTCCTGCTGGTCTCCGACCGGCCCACCGAGCGAGCCGCGTTGGCCCGAGCCATCGCGTTCGTCACCGCCTGCCGCGCGCACGCCCCAGGGGAATCCCCCACGCGGGGTCGTCCGGTCCTGGCGGTGCTCGACCTCGCTCCCCCCGCCCTGGCGGACTGGACCCGCCGGCTCGACGTCTTCACCCCCGCCGTACCCCGCATCGTGCTCGCCCGTGGCGAGGGCGTGAAGCGGGATGCCAACACCATCGTCCTGCCGGCCGGCGCCTCGCGGGAGGTGATCCTCACCAAGACCTTCGCGCTGATCGAGGCCGCCAGCCGGGCGGCGGCGGCGCGGGCACGGCGCCTGAACGAGCGCGCACAGGCAGCCAGGAGCATCGTCACCGACCTGTTCGACAGTGCCGCCCTCGGCGGGACGCTGGCACCGGCCGATGTCGACAGGGGCACCGAAACGGTGCTCGCGGCCGTCTCGGAGGCCGGCATCTCGGCTTGGCTCGCGGAGCTGTGGCGCCACGATGCGGGCGTCTACGAGCATACGTTGAGCGTCGCGGGCCTCTGCGCGGCCTTCGGCGGGCGGATCGGCCTGTCGCGCACCGACCTCGCCCGGCTGGCGCGGGCGAGCCTGCTGCATGACCTCGGCAAGGCGCGCATCCCGAAGGAGATCCTCGACAAGCCGGGGCGCCTCGACAGCAACGAGTTGCGTCTGATGCGCCGCCACCCGGAGATCGGCGCCTCGCTCCTCATCGCGCAGGGCGGCTTCGATGCCGAGGTGATCGACGTCGTCCGCCACCATCACGAGCGGATCGACGGCACCGGCTATCCCGACCGGCTGAAGGGCAAGCAGATCAGCGATCTCGTGCGCATCGTCGCCATCTGCGACGTCTTCTCCGCCCTCACCGAGCGACGTGCCTACCGCCAGCCAGCGAGACCCGCCGAAGCGCTGGCCATCATGGTCGAGACGCCCGGCCATCTCGATCAGGCGCTGCTCTCGGCCTTCGCGCCGTCGATGCTGGCCTGCGAGCCCTACGTCACCTGAACCGGCGTGGCCCCCGCGCCACGGCCGGGCGGCGCGCGCCACCGTCGCTCCGTTCCGCCGTGCTTTCGCCGCAAGGGACCGAGAGGGACGCGCATCGCATTCGCTCAGCAGCCGATCCCGTGACGCCCACCCGCCTCCTGACCCTCGCCCTCACCCTATTGCCCCTCGCCGGCTGCGGAAGCCTTTCCCCCACGGAGGAGCCCTCCGCGCGCTATCCCACCAAGACGACGGTGCTCGATGAGGTCGCCGCCGCCGCCGCGATCTCGGCCTACCGCGTGCAGCACGGCCTGAGCCCGGTGATCGTCGATTCCGGTCTCGTGAAGGCCGCCGCCTTCCAGGCCGGGAACAACGCCCGCCACGGGCAGCTCAGCCACGATGTCGGCGGCAGCTTCACCTCGCGCATGGGCGCGGCGGGTCTCGCACGGTCCTATGCCGCCGAGAACCTGAGCGCCGGCTCGGAGACCTTCGAGCAGGTCTTCGCCCGCTGGAAGAACTCGCCAGAGCATAACAAGAACATGCTGATCCCGCAGATCCGCCGGATCGGCATCGCCCGCGTGGACGCGCCGGACACCCGCTACAAGCGGTTCTGGGCGCTGGTGATGGCGGGCGGCTAGCCCGTCACTCCGTCCGGTTCGGCTCCACGACGTTGCCGGTGCCGTTGTCCCGGTTGTCGAGGCTGCTGCCGAACGGGTAGCCGGCATCGGCCCCGCAATGGATGTCCCAGCCGTTGCGGGAGTTCACGACGATCGGCGCGGCGAAGAAGCCCGCGCCGCTGAAGGTGTTGCCGGTGACGACGTTGTCGGACGGCGTCTGGTGGCGCACCGTGCCGCCCTCCCCGCAATTGCGGTAGAGGCGCACCCCGCCCTCCCCGTGCAGGGCGAAACGGTTTCCGGTGATCCGGTTGCGGGCCGAGCCATCGACCGCGACGATCTCGCGACCGGTGCGGATGTCGAAGGTGTTGTCAGCAATCACGTTGTCCGCGCTCTCGGCATCGAGATAGACCGCCGTCGCGGATGACGTGCCGGTGATCGTGGAGCCCCGCAGGGTGAAGCCCGTCACCCCCGGCCCGAGATAGACCGGGATACGGCCGAAGGCGGTGATCGCCGCGTCGAGGATGCTCACGTGGGTCGGAGCGGCGGCCTGGGCCCGCTCGGTGTGGCCGAGGCTGTGCGAGGAATCCCGCACCCGCTCGCCCTGCCCGTTCATGCCCATGCCCCAGATGCGGACATGGCCGAGGATGGCGCAGCCCCGGAGGGTGATGCCCTCCGGCCGGTCCCAGCGGGTGGAGCCCGGCGCGGGCGGGCGGGAGCGGATCTCCACCGCGAAGTCGAGGAGGCCGGTCCCCGCCTCCCCCGGCCCGATGGTGCCGCCGTCGCAGGCGACGGTGACGCCCGAGGCCGCAGAGCCTTCGAGGAGCAGGCGCTTCGTCACATGCTCGCCCGGCCCAAGGCGCAGGGAGCAGGTGAGGGTCGCCACGTCGTCCCCCGGCCGGCGGGGGGCGAGGATGCGGGCGCGGCTCGCCGCGTCGCACTCCGGTGCCGGGCGTACGAGGGCAGGCGGCGGGGTCGCGTCCATGGGAGGGGTCAATCCGCCGGAGCGAGATCGACGATACGGACCTGCGCCCGCTCGGCGCCGCGCCACTGGTCCCGCGAAAGCGTGCCCGCGACGTGGACCTCGCGGCCAATGCTGTCGAGGATCGCCCGGCCGAGGGGGCGCTCGGCGGCGCGGAAGCAGATGGCGCCCACCGCCTGCCCGTCGCGGCTGCGCAGCCGGGCGCGGACATGGCCCGTCCCGACGATGCCGGCATCCACGATCCGGTGCCGCGCCAAAGCGAAGAGCGGCTCCGGCGCGCCTTGCCCGAAGGGCCCCGCCCGCTGGAGCAGCCGCACGGTCTCGGCCGTGGCGCCGCCGGCGCTGAGGGTGCCGTCGATGAGCAGGGCATCCGCCGCGCGGACCTTCTCCACCGCCGCCCCGAGATGGGTCGAGAGGTGTCGGCCGAAGGCGGTGATCGCGTCGCCGTCGAGGGTGACGCCCGCCGCCATAGCGTGGCCCCCGCCCTTGCGGGCCGTGCCGGCCTCGACGCAGGCGCGCACCGCATGGCCCAGATCGACCCCCGGCACCGAGCGCCCTGACCCCGTGGCGCTGCCGTCCGGCCGGATCGCGAAGGCGAAGGCCGGGCGGCCGAACCGCTCCTTGAGCCGCGCCGCCACCAAGCCGACGATGCCGGGGTGCCACTCGCTCTTGCCGATGACGAGGACCGGCAGGGCTGGATCCTCCGTCAGCGCCCGGTCCATCTCGGCCTCCGCCTCGGCGACGGCTTGCGCCTCGATGGCCTGCCGCTCGCGGTTCAGCCGGTCGAGATCGACCGCGATCCGCGCCGCCTCGGCCGCGTCGCGGGTGGAGAGCAGCCGCGCGCCGAGCCCGGCATCGCCGATCCGCCCGCCCGCGTTGATGCGCGGCCCCAGGACGAAGCCGAGATGCCACGCCTCCGGCGGCTCAGACAGCGACGACGCATCGAGGAGCGCCGCGAGGCCGGTGCGCCCGCGATGGCGCATCACCGACAGGCCCTGCACCACGAAGGCGCGGTTCAGGTCGCGCAGGGGCACCACGTCGGCTACCGTGGCCAGGGCCACGAGGTCGAGGCAATCGGTCAGGCGCGGCTCCGGCCGCTCGGATGTGAAGAAGCCCTCGATCCGCAGGAGGCGGTTGAGGGCCACGAGGGTGAGGAACACCACCCCCGCCGCGCAGAGATGGCCGAGGCCGGACAGGTCGTCCTGCCGGTTCGGGTTCACCACCGCATGGACCTGCGGCAGGATCTCCGAGGCGGCGTGGTGGTCGAGGACGATCACGTCGAGCCCGTTGCGCGCCGCCTGTTCCAGGGGCCCGTGGCCGCTCGTGCCGCAATCGACGCAGACGAGCACCCGCGCACCCTCGGTGGCCAGCGCCGCGATGGCGCCCTCGTTCGGGCCGTAGCCCTCGGCGATCCGGTCGGGGATATGGACGGGCACGGTCAGGCCGAGGCCGCGCAGGTATTCCGCGAGCATCGCCGCGCTCGCCGCGCCGTCCACGTCGTAATCGCCGAACACCGCGACGCGCTCGCCCTCGCGCACGGCGCGGGCGAGGCGGCGCACCGCCGGCTGCATGTCGAGGAGGGTGTCGGGGTCCGGCATCAGGTCGCGCAGGCGGGGCGCCAGGAAGGCGTCGGCCGCGTCGGGGCGCACGCCGCGCCCGGCCAGCACGCGGGCCAGGAGTTCCGGCAGCGCGTGGGCCTGGACCATGCGCGCGATGGCGAGATCGCTGTCGAGGCCCGCGCAACGCGTCGCCCAGCGCCGCCCCGTGACGGAGCAGTCGACGCCGAGGAGGGAGGCGGGTTCGATCAGGGCTGAGGCGGCAGACACGGGCGCATCCTACACCGCCGGCCGGGGCAATGCTGTGGCACCCTCACACGAAAAAGGGGCGGGCTCATCGCCCGCCCCCCGGTTCCGTCCATGCCGGGCGATCAGAACGCCTTGAGGATCTGATCGACCACCTTCTTGGCGTCGCCGAACAGCATCATCGTGTTGTCGCGGAAGAACACCTCGTTCTCCACGCCCGCGTAGCCCGAGCCCATGCCGCGCTTGATGAACAGCACGGTCTTGGCCCTCTCCACGTCGAGGATCGGCATGCCGTAGATCGGCGAGGCCTTGTCCGTCTTGGCGGCCGGGTTGGTGACGTCGTTGGCGCCGATCACGAAGGCCACGTCTGCCTGCGGGAACTCGCCGTTGATGTCCTCCAGCTCGAACACCTCGTCATAGGGCACGTTCGCCTCGGCGAGCAGCACGTTCATGTGGCCCGGCATGCGGCCCGCCACCGGATGGATGGCGTATTTCACGTCGACGCCTTCCTTCTTCAGCATGTCGGCCATCTCGCGCAGGCTGTGCTGCGCCTGGGCGACCGCCATGCCGTAGCCGGGGACGATGATGACGCGCTCGGCGTTCTTCATGATGTAGGCTGCGTCGTCCGACGAGCCCTGCTTCACGGGGCGCGTCTCGACCTGCCCACCGCCGGCCGCCGCGGCGGCATCACCGCCGAAGCCGCCGAGGATGACCGAGATGAACGAGCGGTTCATCGCGTGGCACATGATGTACGACAGGATCGCGCCCGAGGAGCCGACCAGCGAGCCCGTGATGATGAGCGCGAGGTTGCCCAGGGTGAAGCCGATGCCGGCCGCCGCCCAACCCGAGTAGGAGTTGAGCATCGACACGACGACGGGCATGTCGGCGCCGCCGATCGGGATGATGATCAGGCCGCCGAGCACCAGCGAGGCGAGGATGATCAGCCAGAAGATGGCCTTCGACTCGGTGCCGATGAACAGGGCGATCAGCAGCACGAGGCCGGCGGCGAGCAGCGCGTTGATGAGGTGGCGCTGCGGCAGCATGATCGGCTTGCCGGACATCCGGCCGTCGAGCTTCGCGAAGGCGATGACCGAGCCGGTGAAGGTGATGGCGCCGATGGCGACACCCAGGCCCATCTCGAACAGCGACTGCTTGTGGAAGTGGCCGTTCTCAATGATGCCGAAGGCCTGCGGGGCGTAGAGGGCGCCCGCCGCCACGAACACCGCCGCGAGGCCGACCAGCGAGTGGAAGGCCGCGACGAGCTGCGGCATGGCGGTCATCGGCACGCGCTTGGCGATCACCGCACCCGCGCCGCCGCCGAGGCCGAGGCCCAGCAGAACGAGGATCCAGGCGCCGAAGCCGGCCGGCGGATGGCCGACCAGGGTGGTCAGGATGGCCAGCCCCATGCCGACCATGCCGTACATGTTGCCCTGGCGGGACGTGGTCGGGTGCGAGAGCCCCCGCAGCGCCATGATGAACAGGACGCCGGCGACGATGTAGAGGAGTGAGGAGACGTTCTCGGACACCGGCTCAGCCCTTCTTCTTGTACATGCCGAGCATGCGCTGCGTGACGAGGAAGCCCCCGAAGATGTTCACGCTGGCCAACACGATGCCGATGAAGCCGAAGAAGCGGGCGACGCCCGTGCCCTTCTCGATGAGCGGCACGCCCACGGCGAGGAGCGCGCCGACGATGATCACCGACGAGATCGCGTTGGTGACGGACATCAGCGGCGTGTGGAGCGCCGGGGTCACCGACCACACGACGTAGTAGCCGACGAAGATCGCCAGCACGAAGATCGCGAGCCGGAACACGGTGGGATCGACAGCACCGCCGGTGGCGGCGGCCATGCCGTGGCCCATGCCGTCGGCGATGACCTGCGCCTGATCGGCGGCGTTACGGGCGACGGCGGCGGCGGCCCGGGCCGCATCGGCCAGGACGCGGGCCTGATCGGCCGCCTGGTCGGGAGGAACGACGACAACGTTTGCCATGACAGGAATCCCCTCGACGGATCAGGCGGCGCCGGTAGCCGGGGACTTGCCCGGCTCCGACTTGGCCAGGCCGACCGCGCCGGCCTCGGAGGCGGCGCCGTCGGTCTTCGGCTGGAAGGAGGCGTGAACGACGGACCCGTCGCGGGTGAGGTTGGTGGCCTTCACCAGTTCATCGTCCCACTTGATCGCCAGAGCCTTGGACTCCTTGTCGACCAGGGTCTCGATGAAGGCGTAAAGGTTGCGGGCGTAGAGGCTCGACGCCGTGGCGGCGAGGCGACCCGGCACGTTGAGGTGCCCGACGATCTTCACGCCCTTGTCCGTGACGACGATCTCGCCCGGCTTCGCGCCGACGACGTTGCCGCCGCGCTCCACCGCGAGGTCGACCAACACCGAGCCCGGCTTCATCGAGGCGACCATCTCTTCGGAGACGAGCTTCGGCGCCGGGCGGCCCGGGATGAGGGCCGTGGTGATGACGATGTCCTGCTTGGCGATGTGGCCCTTCACCAGCTCGGCCTGCTTCTTCTGGTAATCGGCCGACATCTCCTTGGCGTAGCCGCCGGAGGTCTCCGCCTGCTTGAACTCCTCGTCCTCGACGGCGACGAACTTCGCGCCGAGCGATTCGACCTGCTCCTTCGTGGCGGGGCGCACGTCGGTGGCGGTCACGACCGCGCCCATGCGGCGGGCGGTGGCGATGGCCTGGAGGCCGGCGACACCCACGCCCATCACGAAGACGCGGGCCGCCGGCACGGTGCCGGCCGCCGTCATCATCATCGGCATGGCGCGGCCGTATTCGGAAGCGCCGTCAACCACGGCGCGGTAGCCGGCGAGGTTCGCCTGCGAGGACAGCACGTCCATCACTTGCGCGCGGGTGATGCGGGGCATCAGCTCCATCGCGAAGGCATCGACGCCTGCGTCGGCGATGTCCTTCAGGGCCGCCTCGTTGCCGTAGGGGTCCATGATGGCGACCACGGTGGCGCCGCGCCGGAGATGCGGAAGCTCCTCCTTGGCGGGGCGGCGGACCTTCAGGACGAGGTCGGCGTCACGGGCGGCCTCCTCGGCGCTGGACGCGACGGTGGCGCCGGCGGCCTCGAACTCGCTGTCCGGGATGCCGGCGCGGGTGCCGGCCCCGGACTCGACCACCACGTCGGCGCCGAGCGCCTTGAATTTCTTGACCGTCTCCGGCACCGCCGCGACCCGCGGTTCCGCGGAGTCCCTTTCGGACAGCACAGCGATGCGCATGCGTCGACCCTCAGACAAAAGCGTGTGACTCCCCGCATGCGCCAAGCTCGGCGACATTTCGAGGGATCATGTCAGGTTGCGATAGGAGTTTCGGAGCGGTTGTAACCCGACGGCATTCCTGCCGCCGAGCGCTTCCGCTGAACCGACCGGGACCCGTTCGCCCGGCCGCGTGATGCGAACTAGGCGAACGCGAGGTACAGAGCGAGAAGTACGCCGACTACGAGCGGAGCCCGCCAACCGATGGCCGGGGCGAGCGCGCCGACAGCGCCGGCCGCGCCCGAGGCGACCACACCGAGGATGGCCATCAGCCACGCCTCGCGGATGCCGCCCACGGCGAGGGCGAGGACCCAGCAGATGACGACGCCGGTTCCGATTTCCACGAAGCGGACGAAGCCGCGATAGGTCTGCTCGTGAGTGGACCCATCCATAGCCGGGCTATAGGCGTGCCCTGAGACGGTTTGACTCTCGGCCATTTGAAGCGGATCCCTTGGGCGCAACTGTTTTTTCGTTGGTAGCGTATCTAGCCGACGGGCTCAATCGTCGCAATCGCCGGAACCCCCCTCCGCAGGGGTCTTCGACAGGCCCGTTCCCGTACCAAAGTGCAGTTGCGCCTGATGGTCCGGCCGATTCGCCCGGTCAGGCGGCGTCGTCGGCCTTCTCCTCGCCTTCGAGGCCGAGATCCTTCAGCTTGCGGTAGAGCGTCGAGCGGCCGATCCCGAGCCGCCGGGACACCTCGGACATCCGCCCCCGGTAGAATTGCAGGGCGAAGCGGATGATGTCCGTCTCCAGGGTCTCCATCGTCTTGATCTCGCCGGTCTCCTCCGTGACCAGCGAGAGGGCGTGCGGATCGCGCACCTCCACCCGGACGATCTCGCGCACCGGCTCCGGCACGTAGGATGGCATCACCGGCTGGTTCGGCGCCGGGGGAATGCGCACGTCGAAGCCCTCGACCTGCGCCGCGATCTGCGGAAACTCGGCCAGAGTGAGCTCGTCGCCATCGGCCAGCACCACGGCGCGGAACAGGGCGTTCTCCAATTGGCGGACATTGCCGGGCCAGGGATAGCGGGTGAGCAGCGCCATCGCCTCCTGGCTGATACCCCGGACGCGCTTGCCTTCTTCGGCGGCAAACCGCGCACAGAATGAGCGCGCCAACTCGGCGACGTCCTCGCGGCGTGCCCGCAGGGGCGGCAGCGTCATCGGGAACACGTTCAGCCTGTAGAACAGGTCCTCGCGGAACTTGCCCTGCTTCACGAGATCGAGGAGCGAGCGGTTTGTCGCCGAGATCAGGCGGATGTCCACGCGGACCGCGCGCTTGCCGCCCACCGGATCGACCTCGCCCTCCTGCAGGGCGCGCAGGAGCTTTACCTGCGCGTCGAGGGGCAACTCGCCGATCTCGTCCAGGAACAGCGTCCCGCCCGAGGCTTCCACGAACTTGCCGGCATGCTTCTCGGTGGCACCCGTGAAGGCGCCCTTCTCGTGCCCGAACAGGGTCGATTCCACGAGGTTCTCGGGAATCGCGCCGCAATTGACGGTGACGAAGGGCTTGCCCTTGCGGTCGCCGGAACCCTGGATCGCGCGGGCCAGCACCTCCTTGCCGACCCCCGATTCGCCCTCGATCAGGACGGGGATGGTGGATTTGGCGGCCCGCTCGGCGAGGCGGATCACCCGCTCCATATCCGGGCTGCGGGAGGTGAGGTCCTTGAAGCTCAGCGCCCCGGAGGCCCGGCGGCGCATCCGGCGCACCTCCTCTTCGAGGTGATCGACCCGCAGGGCGTTCTTGATCGAGACCTGAAGGCGTTCCGCGCCGGCCGGCTTCACCACGAAATCCACCGCGCCCGCCCGCATGGCGTTCACGACGGCGTCGATGGAGCCGTTCGAGGTCTGCACGATGACCGGCGTGTCGAGGCCGCTGCGGCGCATCTCGGCCAAGACGCCGAGCCCGTCGAGCCCCGGCATCACCATGTCGAGGAGCACCACGTCCGCGCCCTCGGCCCGCAGCATGGCGAGCCCGTCGATGCCCGTTTCGGCCACCCGCGCCTCAAAGCCGAACCGGCGGACGGCGGCCTCGGTCAGGCGGCGCTGCACGGGATCGTCGTCGACGATGAGGACGGCGGTCGACATGGCGGCACCCTTGAGGCCGCACCCTGCGGCTCGGCGCCGGGAGTCCGGCGCGCGTCCGATTCGGCGGCTGTTTCGTTTCGAGCCGTACCCTCGCCCAGATCCGTAAAGTCGCGCTTAACGACGTTTTGTCTTCCCGGCGGAACATGCTCTGGAGCATGACATCGACGCTTGCGTTGAACCGCAACGGGCTTCGCTCGATATCCCCCCTGAGCGCACGCTGCCCCAACGCGCCCGAGGACTGAAGAACCGATGAGAGTGAGCCCCGCCGCCCCGCTGCCCGCCGTGATGGCAGAAGGAGCCGATGCCGCACGCGCCGCCGCGAAGGCGGCCGATCTCGGCCAGATTCTCGGCCCGCTGCCGGAATGGGACCTGACCGACCTCTATGGCGGGCTGGACGATCCGAACTTCTCGACGGACCTCACCCGCGCCGAGGAGGAATGCCGCCAGTTCAGTGAATCGTATGCCGGCAAGATCACCGGCCTCGCCACGGGGCCGGACGCCTCCGCGCGCCTCGCGGATGCCGTCGCCGCCTACGAGCGGATCGAGGACCTGCTCGGCAAGCTGATGTCCTATGCCGGGCTCGTCTATTCCGGCGACACCACCGACGAGACCCGCGCCAAGTTCTACGGCGACACCCGCGAGCGGCTGACCAACGCCTCCGGCGACCTGCTGTTCTTCGGCCTCGAACTGAACCGCGTGGACGACGCGACCCTCGACGCCGCCAAGGCGCGGGAGCCGCTCTCGCGCTACGCCCCCTGGATCGACGACCTCCGCCGGGAGAAGCCGTTCCAGCTCGAGGACCGGATCGAGAAGCTGTTCCTCGAAAAGTCGGTGACGGCCAACGCCGCCTGGGACCGGCTGTTCGACGAGACCATCGCCAGCCTGCGCTTCACCGTGCAGGGCGAGCGCTTGTCCCTGGAGCCGACCCTCAACAAGCTGCAGGACCCGGACGGGACCGTGCGCAAGGAGGCGGCGGGGGCGATCAGCGAGGTGCTGCGCACCAACCTGCGCGTCTTCACGCTCATCACCAACACGCTGGCCAAGGATAAGGAGATCTCCGACCGCTGGCGCGGCTTCCGGGACGTCGCCGATGCCCGCCACCTGTCGAACCGGGTCGAGCCGGAGGTCGTGGCGGCGCTGGTCGATGCCGTGCAGGCCGCCTATCCGCGCCTGTCGCACCGCTATTACAAGCTGAAGGCCAAGTGGTTCGGGCAGGAGACCCTGCCCTATTGGGACCGCAACGCGCCCCTGCCGAAGGTCGATCAGCGCACGATCCCCTGGACCGAGGCGCGGGACACGGTGCTGACCGCCTACGAGGCGTTCTCGCCGGACATGGCCAGCATCGCCAAGCGCTTCTTCGACCGCAACTGGATCGACGCGCCGACCCGTCCGGGCAAGGCGCCGGGCGCCTTCGCACACCCAACCGTGCCCTCGGTGCACCCCTACGTGCTGGTGAACTACCAGGGCAAGCCACGGGACGTGATGACGCTCGCCCACGAACTCGGGCACGGGGTGCATCAGGTGCTGGCGGGCCCGAACGGCGCGCTCATGGCGCCGACCCCGCTGACGCTCGCCGAGACGGCCAGCGTGTTCGGCGAGATGCTGACCTTCCGCAAGCTCCTTGCCGCGACCCAGAACACGACCCAGCGCCGGGCGATGCTCGCGGCGAAGGTCGAGGACATGATCAACACGGTGGTGCGCCAGATCGCGTTCTACCTGTTCGAGCGGAAGGTCCACCTCGCCCGCGCCAAGGGTGAGTTGACCACCGAGCAGATCAACGCCCTGTGGCTCTCGGTGCAGGCGGAATCCCTCGGCCCGGCGATCACCCTGGACGCAGGGTATGAGCCCTTCTGGGCCTACATCCCGCACTTCATCCACTCGCCGTTCTACGTCTACGCCTACGCGTTCGGCGATTGCCTCGTGAACTCGCTCTACGGCGTCTATCAGAAGTCCGGCGATGACTTCGCGGAGCGCTACATGGCGCTGCTCTCAGCGGGCGGGGCCAAGCCCTATGGCGAATTGCTGGCGCCGTTCGGGCTCGACGCGCGCGATCCCGGCTTCTGGCAGGTCGGCCTCGGGATGATCGAGGGCATGATCGCCGAGTTGGAAGCGATGGAAGGCCAGGATTGAGGTTTGGGGGGCGGTTCGCCGCCCCCTCCCCTCGGGGTGCTCAGCGCAGGGGCTTGGCGAGGTTCACGGCCAAGGCCGAGACCAGCGTGAGCGTGTAGCCGTCGGATCGCGTATCGGCGATGCGCTCGGCTTCGCCGCCGCTGTTGGCCGCAACCGACATCATCAGCATCAAGCCGGTGCCGATCGCGCCGATACCGGCGGTGAGGGCCAGATAGGCGCGCAAGGCGGCGCGTGGAACGATGGTCTCGTCGGCACAGGGGCCGAGGGCCAGCGGGGTCGGGCTGCTGTCGCTCATGGCAGTTAGCTTCACCCGCGACGCCATCGGCCGGACGATCCGGCCACGCTCATGCGGACGCTATGGCTCGCTATCATGCAACGTGCCGTAACGGCAAAGGTTCAAGCGTAACAATTGCCGGTTGCGTACTTTTTTGCACCGCTATGCTTGTCGAAAGCTTGGCGGCGCCCCCCTCCCGGCGACGGGGGGCGCCGGGAGGGCGCTAGCCCTCGCCCGCGTGGGCCTTGCCCAGGGCCGCCTGGGCGGCGGCGAGACGGGCGATCGGCACGCGGTAGGGCGAGCACGAGACGTAATCGAGCCCGACCTCCTGGCAGAAGGCGATGGAGGCGGGATCGCCGCCATGCTCACCGCAGATGCCGAGCTTGATGTTCGCGCGGGTGGCCCGGCCGCGCTCGCAGCCGATCCGCACCAGTTCGCCCACGCCTTCCTGGTCGATGGTGATGAACGGGTCGGCCGGCAGGATGCCCTTCTGGGTGTAGGGCCCGAGGAAGGTCGCCGCGTCGTCGCGGGAGATGCCGAGCGCCGTCTGGGTCAGGTCGTTCGTGCCGAAGGAGAAGAACTCCGCCGTCTCGGCGATCTGGCCCGCCATCAGGGCGGCGCGGGGCAGCTCGATCATCGTGCCGACCTGATAGTCGAGCTTGGCCGACTTCTCCTGCTCGACGGCCTTCGCCGTGGCGTCGATGCGGGCCTTCACGAGGTCGAACTCGGCGCGGGTGAAGACCAGCGGCACCATCACCTCTGACGTCACCGGCTTGCCGGTCTCCTCGGCGGCCTGGATGGCAGCCTCGAAGATGGCGCGGGCCTGCATCTCGGCGATCTCCGGGAAGGCGATGGCGAGGCGGCAGCCGCGGAATCCGAGCATCGGGTTGTGCTCGGAAAGCTCGCGCATCCGCTGGCGGATCTTGTCCTCCGACACGCCCGTCGCCTTCACGACCTCCTGCACCTCCGAATCGGTGTGCGGCAGGAACTCGTGCAGCGGCGGATCGAGCAGGCGGATCGTCACCGGCAGGCCGGACATGATCTTGAACAGCTCGATGAAGTCCTGCCGCTGATAGGGCAGGATCTTCGCCAGCGCCGCCTTCCGGCCCTCGGCGTCGTCGGCCAGGATCATCTCGCGCACGGCGATGATCCGGTCACCCTCAAAGAACATGTGCTCGGTGCGGCAGAGGCCGATGCCCTCGGCGCCGAAGTTGCGCGCGGTGCGGGCGTCGGTAGGCGTGTCGGCGTTGGTGCGCACCTTCATGGTGCGGATGCCGTCGGCCCATTCCATCAGCGTCGCAAAGTCGCCGGAGAGCTCCGGCTCCAGCATCGCCACCTCGCCGAGGATCACCTGTCCGGTCGAGCCGTCGATGGTGATCTTGTCGCCCGCCTTCAGCATCTGGCCGCCGACGGTCATCGTCTGCGCCTTGTAGTCGATGCGGATCGTGCCGACGCCGGAGACGCAGGGCTTGCCCATGCCGCGCGCCACCACCGCCGCGTGGCTGGTCATGCCGCCGCGCGTGGTGAGGATGCCCTCGGCCGCGTGCATGCCGTGGATGTCCTCAGGCGAGGTCTCGACGCGCACGAGGATGCACTTCTTCTCGGCCTTGCGATGCGCCTCGGCATCCTCCGAGTTGAACACGATCTGGCCCGTGGCCGCGCCCGGCGAGGCCGGCAGGCCGTTGGCGATCACCTTGCGCTCGGCCTTCGGGTCGATGGTCGGGTGCAGCAGCTGGTCGAGGGCGGAGGGCTCCACGCGGCCGATGGCCTCGTTGCGGGAGATCAGCCCCTCGGCCGCCAGATCCACGGCGATGCGTAGGGCCGCCTTGGCGGTGCGCTTGCCGTTGCGGGTCTGGAGCATCCAGAGCTTCCCCTTCTCGATGGTGAACTCCATGTCCTGCATGTCGCGGTAATGGCCTTCCAGGATCCCGTAGATCCGGGTCAGCTCCGCGAAGCTCTCGGGCATGGCCTTCTCCATCGAAGGCTTGTCGCTGCCGGCCTCTTCCCTGGCCTTCTCGGTGATGTTCTGCGGGGTGCGGATGCCCGCCACCACGTCCTCGCCCTGGGCGTTGATCAGGAACTCGCCGTAGAGCGCCCGCTCACCGGTGGAGGGGTTCCGGGTGAAGGCCACGCCGGTGGCCGACGTGTCGCCCATGTTGCCGAACACCATCGCCTGCACGTTGACGGCGGTGCCCCAGCTCTCCGGAATGCTGTTCAGCTCGCGGTACTTTTTCGCGCGCGGAATCATCCAGGAATTGAACACGGCGCCGATGGCGCCCCAGAGCTGGTCGTCGGCGCCCTGCGGGAAGTCCGAGCCGTGCTGCTCGCGGACGATCTTCTTGTAGGTCTGGATCAGGGTCTTCCAGTCCTCGGCGCCGAGTTCGGTGTCGAGGTCGAAGCCCTTCGTCTCCTTGTACTGCTCCAGCGCCTCCTCGAAGGCGTGGTGCTCCACGTCGAGCACGACGTTCGAGTACATGGTGATGAAGCGGCGGTAGGAATCGTAGGCGAAGCGCTCGTCGTCGGCCTCCTTGGCCAGCGCCGTCACGGTCTCGTCGTTGAGGCCGAGGTTCAGCACCGTGTCCATCATGCCGGGCATGGAGGCGCGGGCGCCGGAGCGGACGGACACGAGGAGCGGGGCCTTCGCGTCGCCGAAGGCGCGGCCGGTGTGCTTGCCGACCTGCGCCAGGGCGGCGGTGACCTGGTCCCTCAGTTCCGGCGGGTAGCTCTTCCCGTGGTCGTAGTAATACGTACAGACCTCGGTGGTGATGGTGAAGCCGGGAGGCACCGGGAGGCCGAGATTCGACATCTCGGCCAGATTCGCGCCCTTGCCGCCGAGCAGATCGCGCATCTGCGATTTACCCTCGGCCTTGCCATCACCGAAAGCGTAGACCCACTTCGCGTCGCCAGCCATCTCGATACCGCTCGTCGCTCGCCGTTGGGCCGTGAATGCCCTTCACGGCGGGGTGAACCATTCGGCACTGCAACGCAAGATGAACGGGCAGTGCGAAACGGCAGCCTCATGTGACGAAATCCCGCCCGTGACGTCCATCCACCGAAAGGGGGGCCATGGACGCGCGGACGGGCCTCGCCGAAACCGGATCAGGAGAGGCCGCGGAACAGGCCGAGGCCGATCACGCCGACCGCGATCAGGTAGATCGCGACGATGAAATTCAGCAGCCGGGGCATCACGAGGATCAGGATGCCCGCCACGATGGCGATGATCGGCTGCAGGTGCGAGATCGTGATCGTCATGGTCCGTCCTCCGGCCAAGCTCGGCCGTGAGGAGGAGACGTCCGGGCGGCCTGAAGGGTTCCTCGACGCACGATGTCGGCCGCTCCCCTCACGCGGGGAGCGGCCGGGCGCGGACTACATCGGCGGGGGCTTGGGCGTCGGCGTGTTCGTGCCGGGGATCGGATCCTTGGCCTCGCCGACGGGCAGGCTGACCTCTGTCGTCGGCTTGGCCAGTTCCGGGTACGGCGAGATCACGTTCGCCCCGTTCAGCGGCTTGTTCGCGCCGTTGTGACATGTGGCGCAGCTGATCTTGGCGACGTCGTCGGTCGGACCGAGGCGGGCCGCCGGGAACGTCGTCGTCAGCGGGTGCATGTAGTCCTGGTTCAGGTCGCGGACCATCTGCACGCCGTACCACGCATGGACCCGGTTCGGGGTGCTGGTGTCCCACTGCGCCACCGAGCGGGTGTTGTGGCAGAAGGTGCAGTTCACCCCCAGCGCCTGGGACATGGTGATCATGATCGCGAAGGTGCGCTCCGCGTCCTGGATCGGCTTGCTCTTCGATTCGGGGAGAGCGGTCGTGGCGTTCACCCGCACGAAGGATTCCGGCACGTCCTTCTTGCCGTAGTACTCGTCGAAGACGGCATAGGGCAGCGAGGTCAGGCCGACATTCGCCGAGGCGCGGTTCTGGCCGTTGTTGCGCGGGATGAACTTCGAACCGGCCGAGGGCGGGGGCGTGTCGAACCAGACGTTGGCCGGCACGGGATTGCCCCGGTGGCAGGTGTAGCAGGTCACGCCGGCCTCGTGGACGTGCTTCTCCTTCCAGGTCGAGTTGATGTGCTGGGTCATCTGGAACATGCGGCGGGCGACGCGCTTCTGGTACAGCTCGTCGGAGGCCATGTTCTCGGTGCTGTGGCAGTAGGTGCAGCCCTGCTGCGGCGCGACCCATTCCGTGATCGACACCATCACGCGGTTGAACTGCTCGGCGGAGAGATCGCCCAGCACCTGCACGTTCTCGTAGACGGCCGAGGCCTTGTCGCCTGAGGCGTCGGCGGGGTCCGCCGGGGCCGGCGCCCGGTTGGCGTCGGACAGTTCCTCGTTGCCCGCACGGGTGCGGATGAGGTCCATGCCGGTGCCCCGGAAACCGGTCTGCTTGTTGGCCATGGGCGGGTGGGTCCAGCCCGCCCCGCCGAACATCGCGATGGTGAGGAAGAGGGCCAGGGCGGCCCCCGCCACGGAGAGAACGGTCTTCATTGCGCCCTCCTCACGGCTTCACGACAGGGCTGAGATGGGCCGGATCGACGATCGGCCCGTAGACCTGCGGGTAGGACGGCGCGACGCCGTGCTTGACCGCCCAGAGGTACCAATTGTCCACCACCGTGCCGGTGAGGAGGATGCCGATGCCGCCGGTCAGCGTCGTCAGCACCGCGAACCACCACGCCCAGCGGTGGATCGATTCCATCGTGGCGTTGAAGCCCATGGTCCAGCGCCAGAACAGGGCGGCGCGCTCGGTGGCCGTGCCGCGATCCACGATCTGGTCGATCTCGCGATCCGCCCCGTAGCGCGAGCAGGCGAGGATGGTCCCGCCATGCATCGCGAAGAGCAGCACCGACCCGTAGAGGAAGGTGATCGAGAGCATGTGGAACGGGTTGTAGAACAGGTTGCCGTAGCGCAGCGAGAACGCCGCCGTCCAATCGAGGTGCGGGAAGATGCCGAAGGGCACCGCCTCGGACCACGAGCCCATCATGATCGGCCGGATGAAGCCGAGGACGAGGTAGAGCCAGATGGCGCTGGCGAAGGCCCACGGCACATGCGTGCCGAGTCCCAGCGCCTTGGCGCGGCGGTAGAGGTGAACCCACCACAGCAGGATCGAGGCGGTGAGGAAGAAGCCAGCGATCAGCCACCAGCCGCCCTCCGCCAGCGGCGGCAGGATGCGCAGACCGTATTTCGGCAGCGGCGGTTCCAGGGCGAGCCAGGGAAGCTGGCGCACGAACTGCACCGGATCCCAGTTCACCGACGCCCACATGTTGAGGCCGATGATCTCGAAGGCGATCAGCCCGCAGACCATCGACAGGGCCGCGATGTAGCCGATGTAGATCGGCCCGACCTGGCTGTTACCGATGAGGCCGAACAGATAACTGTTGAACGGCTTGCCGATGCGGTCGTTGACCGCGACCGGCACGCCCATCTCCGGCTCAAGCGGCCGGACCTGAACCTGGGTGAAGAAATTCTGGTAGTAGGCCATCGTCCGATCCCCCCGAGGCCGGTCGGCTGACCCGACCCGGCTCGCAGCGTCCGCGACATGCCCCGCGCGGACTGCGGGAAATTTGCGGGATACCCGTCAGCGCCACACGGGCAGGTTGAGCCACCAGCCCCACCATTCGGGCCAGCCCTGGGTCCAGAACGGGCCGCTGATCACGATGCAGACGGCGCTCCAGAAGCCCGCCGCCAGCGCGAGGTACCAGCCGAGCCTGTGAACCCCGAGGGTGCCGATCGAATAGCCGATCGTGTCGCGGAAAAAGGTATCCTCGTGCTCGGGGGTCTTCACCGTCTCGCCCTTCTTGGGATTGGTGGCCGAGAGGATCAGGCCGCCATGCATCGCCAGGGCGAGGGTGGTGGTGAAGAAGAACGTCACCGCCAGCATGTGCGCCGGATTATAGTGGAAGTGGAGATACTGGTATCCGGTGTTCGACACCCAATCGAGGTGCGAGAGGATGCCGTAGGGGAAGCCGTAGCCCCAGGCGCCCATCAGGAACGGGCGGACCACCACCAGAGTGAAATAGGCGAAGATCGCCATGCCGAAGGCAATCGGCACATGGTAGCCGATGCCGAGCTTGCGGCAGATCTCGACCTCGCGCAGCGCCCAGGACACGAACGAGCCCAGCGCGCACATGGTGATGATCTGCCAGAGCCCGCCCTCCTTCAGGGGCGCGAGCTTGAGGCCGTAGCTGATGTCCGGCGGGGCGATGTTGATCTGCCAGATGTTCCAGGTCGGCCCGAGGGCCGCGCCGTAGATCACCAGGGCGGTACCCAGCACGGTGAAGAAGATCCCCGTCACGCCGAAGAATCCGACGAAGTAGGGGCCGATCCAGAAGTCGAAGAGGTCGCCGCCGAGCAAGGTGCCGCCGCGGACCCGGTATTTGCGCTCGTAGCTCAGCATCGCCATGGCGAAGACCTCCCGTTCGTCGTTCGGAGGGGCGGGCGGCGACGTCCGCCCCTCCGCTCAGTGATGTCAGGCCGGCATTTCCGGCAGCGCGAGCGTGATGGCGTTCGCGGCCTTGTTCGCCTTCGGACCTTCCAGCCAGTTGAACCGGTCGGTCGAGAGCAGGATGAAGTGGATCAGCAGCGCGAGGATGAAGAGGAAGGTGAACAGAGCCACCAGCGTGCGCCGCGGATCGAAAAGCAACCAAACCTTGTGCATCCGATCCTCCTCAGCCGATCATCGAAACGAGGGCGCGGGCCGTGTCGGTCACGCCTTCGAGGGAGGCGTAGCCCTGCGGTCCGGGAAGCCACGGGCGCCACAGCCAGACGAGGATGTGGGCGACCACGGCAATCGCCGTGAAGATGAGGAAGCTCGTCAGGAAGATCGCGTGGAACTCCTTGGCCTCCGGTTCCGTCAGCCCGGACAGGCTGCTCGGTCTCTCAGTCGTGATGGGTCCACCAGCCATGGTTTAAGACCTCCGTGTGTTGGCCGCGCCTCTTGCGAAGCGCGACGGGTGCTGCCGCGTGTGGCGCGGCCTCACTTCCCCCGCGTGACCGGACGGAAGCGTCTCGTGTCTGGGCTGAAGCGCGAACGCTCAGCCCATGAAGGCGAAGGGAATGGCCTGCACGGCCATCGCCCGGGCCTCGCCGAAGACCGAACGGTGCGGCGCCGGCAGGCCCGCATGGGCGGGCTTGCGGGCGGGCGACATCCGGGCGAGGGCGGCGGCGGCGAGGAAGAAGGGGTAAGTCGCGGCCAGGATCAGCCGGAACTGGAGTTCCTCCTGATGCAGGCGCGCGGTCGGGGCCATCGTACGCATCCTCAGGTCTCCTCTCGTGAAAGGCGGCTCATGCGGGGATCCCCGCGCTGAGTGTGGTGCGCGCGCCGGTCACATGACCGGCGGCAACGGTGTCGGCGCCGGCCGTGCGGGCGGCGCGCTCGGCCGCGTCGCGCAGGCGCTTGGCGGCGGAGATTCGGGCAAGGACGGGCTGCGCCTCGACGGCGCGGTCGAGGGCGGACAGCGCCTCGGCGTCCCAGGGCAGCTCGCGGTGGGTGCGGGCCGGCGTCGGCTCGACCTTGTCCATGTCGCGGGCGAGCGGCAGGATGTGAAAGAGCGTGTCGAACAGGGCGTTGCAGACCTCCTGCACGAGGTAGGTCGCGCCCGCGTAGCCCATGAACGGCGTGCCGGTGTGCCGCCGGATGATCGCCCCGGGGAACGAGGCCGGCACGTAGGTCGCCCGGCCGCCGGCCTCCGCGAGGTACATCCGCTCGTTGAACGAGCCGAACAGGACCAGCGGCGGGTTCTTGGCGATGGCGTCCCGCACCTTGGCGTTGTCGGGCTTGAGCCCGGCGGAACGGCCGAAGGCGAAGTGGCAGGGCAAGCCCATCTCGTCTTCGAGGAAGTGGCGAACGCCCCGTGCGTAGGTCTCTGTGGCGACGATGCCGAAGCTCGCCGTGCCGAAGAAGTCCTGCGTCACCGACCGCCACAGGTCCCAGACCGGCTTGATCGTGGTGTGGCGCTCGCGCTCGATGAACGGCTCGGGATCGACGCCCAGGATCTCGCCCAGCGCCCGCAGGAACTTGGTGGTCGAGAGCACGCCGATGGGCGCCTGAAGATACGGGCGCTCCAGCGCCTCGCAGAGGCCCCGGCCGAACTCCCGGTAGAGGCAGATGTTGGCATCCGCATTGACGAGTTTCGGCACGTCCGCGAGGTGCGAGCCGAGCGGGAAGGTGAGGTTCACCTCCGCGCCGATGCCCTCCACGAGGCGGCGGATTTCGGCGAGGTCGCTCGGCATGTTGAACGTGCCGTAGGCCGGGCCGATCAGGTTGACGCGGGGCTTCTCGCCCTCCTTGCGGGCGGGGCGGGCCGGGATGCCCTTCTTGGCGAACTTGCGCGCCCCGTATTCCTGCCAGAGCCAGGTGATCGCCCGGTCGGCGGCCTGCCACTGGTCCTCGTCGATGGTGCGCGGCAGGAAGCGCTGGAGGCCGGTGCCCTCCGGGGTGACGCCGCCGCCGATCATCTCGGCGATGGAGCCGGTGACGACGACGCTGGGCAGACCCGGATCGAGGGTCGAATGGGCGCGCTTCATCGCGCCCTCGGTGCCGTGGCGGCCGAGTTCTTCCTCGGCCAGCCCCGTGACGACGATGGGAAGCTCGTGCGGCGGCAGGGCATCGGTGTAGTGCAGCACCGAGGTGACGGGCAGGTTCTCGCAGCCCACCGGACCGTCGATGACGACCTGAAGGCCCTTGATCGCCGTGAAGACGTAGACCGCGCCCCAGTATCCGCCGGCCCTGTCGTGATCGAGGATCAGCATTACGCCATCTCCCCAATCGGTTTTTTGGGACCTTCCGCCTTTGGTGACTGTTTGCGTTGGGGCAACTCCTGCCATACGCCAGCGGCGTGGCCGGTGCCGACGCCCTCGAAGAAGTCGCGCATTGCATCGAAGCGCGGCTTGTTGCGGAGCGCCGCGTTCACCACCGTCGCCAGAGAGCCGGCGCCGGCCGCGCCCATCAGCGGGCGGGCCGAAATCAGGTTCGTGAAGTAGAGGGCCGGGGTCGCGGCCTCTTTGGCCTTCTGCACCACCGGCGTCGTGCCGATGGCGAGATCCGGCCGGAAGTGGTGGAAGGCGTAGAGGTCGTCTTCGAGGGAGGCCCGGTAGCGGACCTCGCAGCCATGGGCTTCGAGCCAATCGCGATCCGCCTCGGACCACGGCGTGCGCGGGCAGGCGGTCCCGACGTAGGGCACCTCGGCGCCGCTCTCGATGAGCAGGCGGGCGACCAGAAGCTCCGAGCCCTCGTAGCCGGACAGTGTGATCCGGCCCTTGATCGGCGAGGCCGAGAGCGCGCCGCGAATTCCGGCGAGGATGCCGGCCTTCGCCGCGTCGATGGTCTCGGCTGAGACGTTGCAGGCGGTGCCGATCCGCTCCAGCCATGCGGCCGTGCCTTCGACGCCCACGGGGGCCGAGCCGACGATGGGCCGCCCGGCCGCCTCGAACTCGCGGATGCTCGCCGTGTAGAACGGGTGGATCGCGGCCACGACCGAGCAGTCGAGGGCGCCGTACAATTCGCGCCATTCCCGCGTCGGCACCACCGGCCCGGCGGCGAGGCCGAGCGGCGCCAGCAGGCCGCCGATCACCATCGGGTCGGCCGGGAACATCTCGCCGAGCAGCGCCACGGTCGGGCGCTCGGAGCGACCGCCCTTCGGCGCCTGGACCGGGCCTTGTTCGGCCTCGGCGCGGGCGACCTTCAGCATCGCGCCAGCCAGCACGTCCTTCGCCTCGGCATGGGTCGGCACGCCGAAGCCCGGCACGTCGATGCCGATGACGCGGACCCCGTCGATCTCCTTCGGCAGGAGCCGCAGCGGCACGCCCGACGCCGTGGGAACGCAGAGATTGATGACGACGACGGCGTCGTAATCCTCAGGCTTCGCGGTGGCGTGGACCGCCTCGCGGATGTCCTCGAACAGCTTGCCGGTGACGAGCGTCTCGGAGTTGAAAGGCACGTAGCCAACACTCCGGCGGGCGCCGTAGAAATGCGAGGTGAAGGTCAGTCCGTAGACGCAGCAGGCCGAGCCCGAGAGGATCGTCGCGGTGCGGCGCATCCGCAGGCCGACGCGCAGCGACCCGAAGGCCGGGCACATGCTCTGCGGCTGGTCGTGCGGACCCTGCGGATAATCCTCGCGCAGCTGCGCCAGGGTCTCGGACATTCCGGCCGCCTCGGCGGCCTCCCGCATCGCGTCTTTGCCGGCGTGGCAGCCGAGCCCGTCGCCCTTGGTGGCGGCGAGGTCGATGGCGGGGGCCGCCTTGCGGGCCCGCAGTTCGGCGATGTCGAGGGAGACGGCCATGCGCGTCAGACCTCGTCGTACACGACTTCGAGGGACGGCTTGATCACCTCGGCGACCCCGCACATGTCCTCTTGCGTCGCCGGGACGAGCACCACGTCGCGGCCCGTCGTCTCGCTGGAGAACAAGCCGAGCAGCCCGTCCTGGGTCAGCGGCGTCGGGCGGTGCGGGGCGGCGCCGGCCACGTTGGCGGCGAGTTCGGAGAACAGGTCGCCCCAGCGCCCGTCCGGCTTGCCGATGATCTCGTAGTTCGCGCTCTTCTTGCGGATGTCGTCGTCGGCCGGGATCGAGGCGAGCACCGGGATGCCGGCGGCCTCCGCGAAGGCCTGCGCCTCGCCGGTGCCATCGTCCTTGTTGATGACGAGCCCGCCGACGCCGACGTTGCCGCCCATCTTGCGGAAGTATTCGACCGCCGAGCAGACGTTGTTGGCGACGTAGAGCGATTGCAGGTCGTTCGAGCCGACGACGATGACCTTCTGGCACATGTCGCGGGCGATCGGCAGGCCGAAGCCGCCGCAGACCACGTCGCCGAGGAAGTCGAGCAGGACGAAATCGAAGCCCCACTCGTGGAAGCCGAGCTTCTCCAGAAGCTCGAAGCCGTGGATGATCCCGCGCCCGCCGCAGCCGCGCCCGACCTCCGGCCCGCCGAGCTCCATGGCGTAGACGCCGTCGCGCTTGAAGCAGACGTCGCCGATGGCAACCTGCTCGCCCGCGAGCTTCTTCTTCGTGGAGGTCTCGATGATGGTCGGGCAGGCCTTGCCGCCGAACAGCAGCGAGGTGGTGTCGCTCTTCGGATCGCAGCCGATCAGCAGCACCTTCTTGCCCTGCTGGGCCATCATGTAACTGAGGTTCGCCAGCGTGAACGACTTGCCGATGCCGCCCTTGCCGTAGATCGCGATGATCTGCGTCTCCTTCTTTACCGGGGCGGTGGAGACGGGATCGGGCTCGATGGCGGCTTCGTCGCGCAGCTGCGTCGCCTGGGCCAGGGCCGCCTTGTTCAGTTGAACGTTCATGCGGCGTCCCTCCAATCCAGGACCATCTTGAGGCAGGCCGGATCGGCGAAGGCCGTCCGGTAAGCCTCCTCGGCCCGCGTGGCGGGCACGCGGTGGGTGATCAGGCCGTCGAGAGACAGGCGCCCCACCTCGATGAGGCGGGTGACGGCGGCGAGGTCGCCCGGCCGGAACTCGGCGGAGATGCGCAGGCGCGCCTCCCGCATGAAGGCGGGCGGGAAAGCGAAGGAGAGCGGCGCCTCGTAGAAGCCCGCGAGCACGATCTCACCGCCGGGAGCGAGGCGTGCGATCAGCCCGTCGAGGCCGGCGGAATCGCCGCTCACGTCGAGGATGCGGGTGTAGTCGCGGCGGGCATCGTCCTCGGGCGCCAGGATGGCATAGCCCTCCGCGCCGTCTCGGCGGGCGGCGTTCGTCTCCCACACGGTCGGCTCGGCCCCCATCGCCACGGCGACGCGGGCCAGCAGCCGGCCGAGCACGCCGTGCCCGACGATCAGGGGACGTTCGCCCTCCGCGATGCCGCCGGCCGCGCGGTGGGCGGTGGCGGCCAGTGCCAGAAGGCAGGCGCGCTCGCCCAGCGTCCCATCGACGGGAAGAAGCTTGTCGGCGGGGGCGACGAGGCGGGAGGCCGCGCCGCCGAACAGCCCGCGCACCGGGCCGAAGCAGCGGGCGCCGGGCACGAACACCCATTGACCCATGCGGACGGGGGCGTCGGCGGCGGCCTCGGCGACTTGGCCCACGGTCTCATAACCTGGCACCAGCGGATACCCCATGCCCGGAAAGGCCGGCATCCGGCCGGACCAGAGCAGGCGCTCGGTGCCGGTGCTGATGCCGCTCCAGGCGACATCCACCACCGCGTCGCCCACACCCGCGCCGGTGAGGGTCAGGCGCCGCAGGGCCAGCCTTTCCGGTTGTTCGAGGATGACGGCGAGAGCGTCCATGACTGGAATTTCCGCCCGACTCAAAGGCGACACCGCAGGGGCGGGTCTCCTGAGTGTCATTCTAGATAGACACTTTTGCGCGTCAACCTGTCTTAACAGTCATCTGCCGGTTTTGTGTGCGACGAGCACACGGGCGAGCAGGGGACGACGGGTTTTGCGCTCTTTCGTCGCCGCGAATCCGGCCTCGTGGGCCAGGCGTGACAGTTCGTCTGCCGTCCGGGGACGGCCGGAGCCCATCGCCAGCAGGTAGAAGCCGAAATAGGCGTCCCCCACCGGCTCCGCGCCGGGCGTTCCCGCCATCGGTTCGGCGATGACGAGGCGTCCGCCGGGGGCCAGCGCCGCATAGGCCGCGCGCAGCAGCGCCCGGACCGGTGCGTCGTCGTGGTCGTGCAGGACGCGCACGAGGGAGATCGCGTCGGCGCCCTCCGGCAAGCCGGTATGGAAATCGCCGCCAATGCATGCGATCCGGTCGCCGAGCCCGACGCGGCCGAGGCGCGCGCCGGCCCGTTCCGCCACGGCGGGCAGGTCGAACAGGGTGAGCCGGCGCCCCGGCAGGTGCGGCGCGGCGGCTTCGAGGAAGGCCCCCTCCCCGCCCCCGACATCCATCCAGTGGCGGATGCCGCGCAGGTCGCAGGCCTCGATGATGTCCTGCGCGATCATCGCCTGGGACGTGCCCATCAGCGCGCCGTAGGGGGCGGCCTCGCCCGGCGCGACGGCGCCGCCCTCGGCATAGGGCCAGTAAGAGGAGAGCCGCGTGCGCTCCGTGCGGCCCTGCAACAGGGCGACCGGATCCGCGAGGTCGGCGTAGAGCAGGGCGTGGTGCTCGACCATCGCCGCGATGCCGGGATTGCCGGTGACGGCGGCGCCTAGGTCGGCCAGGGCGAAGCGCCCGTCCGGCAGAGCGCGAATCAGGTCGAGGGAGCGGGCAGCGAGGAGCAGCGTCCGCGCCTTCTCCGGTGGCAGGCCGAGGCGCACGGCCAGGGCCTCAATCGTCATCGGCCCCTCCGCCAGGATCGAGAACAGGTCGAGGCGGATGCAGGCCGTCAGCACCTGCGCGTAGACGAAGCCGGCGCAGAGATCGAACAGCGCGCGTGTGTTCCCTCGCGCGATGCGCCGCGTCAGCGGGAAACCCGCCGCCCAGCGCTGGAAGCGCGGGCTCGCCACGAGGCGGTTGCGCAGCGCCAGCCAGCGCTCGGAGAGCGGACGCGGGCGCGCCGCCGGGGGATCCGACAGGGCCGCGCCCCGGCTCAGGCCGACACCGCCCGCAGGCTCGCCGGCAGGAACAGCCGGGCCTGCGCCTCGATTTCCACCGTCAGCCCCTTCGCGCCGGGGCAATCCGGCACCGCCGCGATGGCCTCGCGGGTGAGGCGCTTCAGTCTGTCGAGGGCGCCGCCCGTGCCGAGCAGCGCCGCCGCGTTGGGCCGCCCGAGGGTCGCGTCGCGCCCGGCGGGCTTGCCGATCTCCTCCTGGCGACAGGCGACGTCGCGCAGGTCGTCGGCCACCTGATAGGCCTCGCCCAGGGCCTCGCCGAGGCGCCGCCACGGCTCCGGCTCGGCCCCCGCCGCCGCCGCACCGGCCACCGTCGCCGCCGCGAAGAGCGCGCCGGTCTTGGCCTGCTGGTAGGCGCTGAGGTCGACATGCGCCTCGGATTCCCAGGCCTGCCCCGCCGCGATGCCGGAGGGCGAGCCCGCCGCCCGGCCGAGAAGCCCGACGAGCCGCGCGAGCCGGCGCGGATGCCGCCACGATCCCCGCGCCAGGGTCTCGAAGGCGAGCACGATCAGCGCATCCCCTGTGAGGACGGCGATGGGCGTGCCGAAGGCGATGTGGACCGTGTCCTTCTGGCGGCGCGTCGGCGCGTCGTCGAAGCAGGGCAGGTCGTCGTGGACGAGGGAGGCGCAATGCAGAAGCTCGATCGCCGCCGCAGCCGAGTCGGCGCCGAGGGGATCGTCGTCGCCGCAGGCCCGCGCCACGGAGAGGCAGAGCCGGGGCCGGATGCGGTGCCCGCCGGGGAAGACGGCGTAGCGCATCGCTTCCGCCAGAAGGGGTGGCGCGCCGGGCGCCTCCGAGTAGGCGACAGCCCTGTCGAGGGCCGATTCGATCCGCGCGCCGGGCTCCATGCCGCCCTCCCTGTCATGGCGGGTTGCCATCGCCATGTGTCACTTATAATTGACACTCACGGACCACAAGATCAATCCCGACCTGGGAGGCTCCGCAACCGTGTCGGCCACGCGCGTCGTCGTGATCGGAGCCGGGATCGGCGGGCTCGCCGCCGCCCTGAGGCTCGCCCGTGCCGGCCTGTCGGTCACGGTGGTGGAGCGCGCCGAGGCGCCGGGCGGCAAGATGCGCGCGGTGCCCGTGGACGGCACGCGCATCGAGGCGGGGCCGACCGTCTTCACCATGCGCTGGGTGTTCGAGGAGCTTCTGGCCGAGTGCGGCGCGCGCCTCGCCGAGCGCGTGACCCTGCGGGATGCGAGCCTGCTGGCCCGCCACGCCTGGAGCCCCGACGAACGCCTCGACCTCTTCGCCGACATCGACGCCTCGGCGGCGGCGATCCACGCCTTCGCGGGAGCGGGCGAGGCGGAGGGCTACCGGCGGTTCTGCGCCCGCGCGGCGGAGGTCTACCGCACCCTGGAGGGGCCCTTCATCCGCTCCGGCCAGACGGGACCGACGGGGCTCGCCAAGCGGGTCGGCATTTCCGGGATCGGCGACCTGTGGCGCATCCAGCCCTTCGCGACGCTCTGGTCGGCGCTGAAGGAGTATTTCCACGATCCGCGCCTGCTGCAGCTGTTCGGGCGCTACGCCACCTATTGCGGCGCCTCGCCCTTCACCACCCCGGCGACGCTGATGCTGGTGGCGCATGTGGAGCAGGCGGGCGTCTGGACCGTGCAGGGGGGCTTGAGCGCGCTCGCCGCCTCCATCGCCGGCCTCGCGGTCGAGATCGGGGCGGAGTTCCGCTACGGCACCCATGTCCAGGAGATCGAGGTCTCCGGGGGCAAGGTCACGGGCGTGCGGCTCGCGGGCGGCGGGCGCATCCCGGCGGATGTCGTGGTCTGCAACGGCGACGTGGCGGCTCTGGGCGCGGGGCTGCTGGGCCGCGCGGCGGCGCCGGCCGGGGACCGGATCGGGCGGGCCGAGCGCTCGCTCTCGGCGGTGACGTACTGCGTACGGGCCGAGACGGCGGGCTTTCCGCTGGCCCACCACACGGTGTTCTTCTCCCGCGACTACCGCGCCGAATTCGACACGATCCTGCGCGACCGCCGCCTGCCCACCGACCCCACGGTCTACGTCTGCGCCCAGGACCGCAGCGCCGAGGGCGCATTTCCCGGCGGGCCGGAGCGCCTGCTGATGCTCGTCAACGCCCCGGCCGACGGCACGGAGCGCCCCTTGCCTGCCACGGAGATCGCCCGATGCGAGACCAACCTGAAGGCGCGGCTGCACGCCTGCGGCTTGTCCCTGACGCGGGAATCAGCGGCCACGGTCACGACGCCGGAGGCGTTCGCGGGCCTGTTCCCGGGGAGCCAGGGCGCCCTGTACGGGCGGGCCTCGCAGGGCTGGGCGGCGACCTTCAAGCGCCCGGGGGCACGGACCAAGGTGGCGGGGCTCTACCTCGCGGGGGGCTCAGTCCATCCGGGGCCGGGCGTGCCGATGGCGGCGCAATCGGGGAGGCTCGCGGCGGCGGCGATCCTCGCCGACCTCGGTTCGACGGGCAGGTCGGGCACAACGGCTATGTCTGGTGGTACGTCGATGCGGTGAGCGACGACGGCACCCAGGGCCTCACCATCATCGCCTTCATCGGCAGCGTGTTCTCGCCGTATTACGGCTGGAGCCGGGACAAGAACCCCTTCGACCATTGCGCGATGAACGTCGTGCTCTACGGCCGCCCGAGCCGCTTCGCCATGACCGAGCGGAAGCAGAGCACCCTCTCCCGCGGGGCGGACCACATCGCCATCGGCCCGAGCGCAATGGAGTGGGACGGCACCGAACTCACCGTGCGGATCGACGAGCGCGGGGCGCCGCTGCCCCGGCGCATCCGGGGCACGGTGCGACTGCGGCCCTCCGGCATCACGGCGGGGCCATTTCACCTAGACCCGGCCGGGCGGCACCGCTGGTGGCCGATGGCCCCGGCCTCGCGGGTGGAGGTCTCCTTGAGCGAGCCCGGCCTGTCCTGGCAGGGCAGCGGCTATTTCGACACCAACGACGGCGACGAGCCCCTGGCCGACGCCTTCACCCGCTGGACATGGTGCAGGGCCGAACTGCCGGACGGGGCGGCGATCCTCTACGACGTGGCCCACCGGGACGGCGGCGGGCGCAACCTGTCGCTGGGCTTCGCCTTCGACGGCACGAGGCGGGACATCCGCCCGCCGCTCTCGGCCAAGCTGCCGCCCACAGGATTCTGGCGGATGCCCCGCGAGACCCGCAGCGACGACGGCAAGGCGCGGGTCATCACCACCTTCGAGGATACGCCGTTCTATTCGCGCTCGCTGCTGGCCTCGACGCTGGCGGGCGAGCCGGTGCGGGCGGTCCACGAGAGCCTGTCCCTCGACCGGTTCCGCAACCCGCTGGTGCAGCTGATGCTGCCCTTCAGGATCCCGCGACCGCTCGGCGGCTGAGGCTGAAGCCGCCCTGCGGCAGCAGCGCCGTCAGGCCGACGCGCCATGCGACGCAGGCGAAGGTCGCCAGCGCCAGAGCGAGGCCGAAGGAGAAGCCGGTCTCGCCGGCCGCGACCCGCACGAGGGCGGTGAACGGGCTGAGCGCGATCAGCATCCGCTCATGGGCGACGAGCCCGCCCTGCTTCACGGCGGCGAGCCCGAGGAACAGGGTCGCGGGCAGCAGGGGCACGAGGTCGTACACCGGCACGTAGGGCGAGAGCAGCGGCGTGACGCACAGGCACGCGGCGGCCCGCAACTCGGGCGAGGCCCCGGAGCGCCAGACCCGGAGCACGAAGACCAGGGCCGTGAGCGCCACCGCGATCTGGAACGCCCAGGCCAGGGCCACCGAGCCGCCAAGGAGGCGCACCGCCCCGAAGGCGCTGGCGTTGAGATCGAGCCCCGACGCGGCCTCCTGCAGGATGATCCGGTTGGTGCTCGACAGCGAGCGCAGGAAGCCGATCCACGGCTCGATGCCGAACAGCGCCACCGACGCGAGGCTGGCGGCGAGCACCGTCGCGGCGCAGCTGAGGAGCGCGGTCCACCGCCCGGTGGCGAGCAGCAGCAGCGGCGCCAGCAGCGCGAAATGCGGCTTGAAGGCGAGGAACCCGAAGCACAGGCCGGCGAGGCGCGGGCGCCTGTCGAGGAGGACGAGGCCCAGCGTCATCAGCCCGGCGGTGAACAGCCCATTCTGCCCATAGGACAGGTTGCAGAACACCAGGGGGTGGGCGAACGCGATGAAGGCGATGTCCATGCGCCCCGCCGCGCGCTGCAGCACGAACAGGAAGAACGCGGCCGAGAGGGCGCACCACGCGAGGTAGCCGGCCTGCGGGTCCATCCACGCCAACGCCGCCGAGGGGATCAGGAAGATCGGCGGGTAGTGCCACGCGAAGCGGCAATCCGGCCCAAACGCCTCGCGCAGGTTCGCGAGGTGGCGGGCGAGGTCGTAGGGCTCGGCGGCCCGGCCCTCCAGGGCGGCGCGGCCGGCGACCCAGATCTGCGAGAAGTCGCTGCCCAGGATCTCGCCGTACCAGTTCCGGCGGGGCTCCGGGCCGGTGCCGAACAGCACGATGATGATCGCGGCGGTGATCGGCAGCAGGAACACCGCCGCCAGCCGCCCAAAGGCCAGGAAGCGCGCATCGTTGAAGACGATGTCCGCGAGGTCCGCGCGCAGGCCGGCGAGGAACGTCCGGCCGGTCTGCGGAGCGGAAGCGTGCATGGTCTGTCCCGGCATCGGGCCATCGGAAAGGGCCCGGCCGAGCCTAGGAGAGAACGGTTCCGAGCCCGTTAACGATGGGATTCGAAGCACCGTCACACTTGTGCAGCACGGATGTGGCTGCGATGGTCCGACGCATCGCGGGATGGGGCGCGTGTCGCCGGGCTGGGGAATGGAATCGTCGTCCGCCTTGCGCGTCCTGATCTACAGCCACGACACGTTCGGCCTCGGCCACCTGCGGCGCTCCCGGGCGATCGCCCACGCCTTCGTCGCGTCCTGCCCCGATGCGCGGGTGGTGATCGTGTCGGGGTCGCCGGTGGTGGACCGCTTCGCCTTCGCGCCGGGCGTGCGCACGGTGCGCCTTCCGCCGGTGACGAAGCTCTCCGACGGCAGCTATGCCAGCGCGGGCCCCGCGACCCTCGCCCGCACGGTGGAGGACCGCACGGCGGCGCTGATGCGCACGGCCGAAGCCTTCCGCCCCCATGTGGTGATCGTGGACAAGGAGCCCGCCGGCTTCCACGGCGAGATGCTGCCCGTGCTGGAACGGGAGGCGGCGCGCGGTACCAAGCTGGTGCTCGGCCTGCGCGATGTCCTCGACGAGGCCGACCGCCTCGCCCCCGAATGGGAGCGCAAGGGCGCCGTCGAGGCGATGGACCGCTTCTACGACGAGATCTGGGTCTATGGGCTCGGGCGCATCCATGAGCCCCTGGCCGGGCTCGCCCTGGCGCCCGACCTCGCGCGGCGGATCGGGAACCGGCTCGTCTACACGGGCTACCTGCGCCGCGAACTGCCGGAGGCGCGGGCCGACCGCCGGGAGCCGGCGGTGGCGGCGGGGCCGTTCCTCCTCGTCACGCCGGGCGGCGGGGGCGACGGCGCGGGGCTGATCGACTGGGTGATCGCGGCCTACGAGGCCGATCCCGGCATCCCGCTGCCCTGCCTCGTGGCGTTCGGGCCGTTCCTCGACGCCGCGATCCGGGAGGGGTTCGACCGGCGCATTGCGGCGCTCGGCGGCCGGGTCTCGGCCATCACCTTCGACAGCGAGATCGAGGTGCTGATGCGCAAGGCGGCGGGCATCGTCGCCATGGGCGGCTACAACACCTTCTGCGAGATCCTGTCCTTCGACCGCCCGGCCGTGCTGGTGCCGCGCACCGAGCCCCGGCGGGAACAGGCGATCCGGGCGCTGGCCGCCGAACGGCTCGGCCTCGTGCGGGTGCTGATGGAGGAGGACGGGCGCGACCCGCTCCGCATGGCGGCGGCGTTGCGCGCGGTGCCGGGCCAGCCCGAACCCTCGCGGGTGGTGGTGCCGGGCCTCCTCGACGGGCTCGACGCGGTGGTGCGCCGCCTGCACCACCTCGTGCCGGAGGATGCCGACGCGCCGTGCCGGGCGATGTCATGAGCGGCCCACGCATCGCGGTGGTGCTGAAGGGTTATCCGCGCCTCTCCGAAACCTTCATCGCGCAGGAGATCCTGGCCCTCGAGAAGCGGGGCCTCGCCCTCGACATCTGGTCCCTGCGCAAGCCGACCGACCGGTTCCGCCACCCGATGCACGCGGCGATCCGCGCGCCCGTCGCCTACCTGCCCGAATACCTGCGCGACGACCCCGCCCGGGTGATGCGCGGGCTCCTCTGGGGATTCCGGCAACGGGCGTTCCCGGCGCTCGTGAGAACCGTCCTGCGCGACCTGCGGCGGGACCCCACCGCCTCGCGGCTGCGGCGGCTCGGGCAGGCGTTGGTGCTCGCCCGCGAGGCCGGGCCGTCGGTCGCCCATCTCCACGTTCACTTCCTGCACACGCCCGGCAGCGTGACCCGCTACGCCGCCCTGCTGACGGGCCGGCGCTGGAGCTTTTCCGCCCACGCCAAGGACATCTGGACCACGCCCGAATGGGAGCTGTCCGAGAAGCTCGCCGACGCCGCATGGGGCGTGACCTGCACCCGCGACGGGCTCGCGCGCCTCGACGCCCTCGGGCCGGGCCGCACGCGGCTCGCCTATCACGGGCTCGACCTCACGCGCTTTCCCGCGCCGCCCCCGGCCCGCCCCGCCCGCGACGGGCGCGACCCGGAGGCGCCGCTGCAGCTGCTCTGCGTCGGGCGGCTCGTGGCGAAGAAGGGGCATGACGACCTGTTCGCGGCCCTCGCCGCCCTTCCCGCCGACCTGCACTGGCGGCTCGACCTGATCGGCGGCGGTGAGTTGCGCGGCGCGCTGGAACGGCTCGCCCTGGAGCGCGGATTGCAGGGGCGCGTCGCCTTCCGGGGCGCCCTGCCCCAGCCGGCGATCATCGACGCGATGCGCGAGGCGGACCTGTTCGTGCTGCCGACCAAGCCGGCCGCCGGGGGCGACCGCGACGGGCTGCCGAACGTCCTGATGGAGGCCGCGAGCCAGGAGTTGCCGATTCTGGCCACCGCCTTCGCCGGCACGCCCGAGTTCCTGACCGATGGTGTCCACGGGATCCTCGTTCCACCGGGCGAGCCCGACGCCCTGGCGCAGGCGCTGCGCACCCTGTTCGGCGATTCCGAGCGGCGCAGTCGCCTCGGCCGCGCGGCGCGGGCGCACCTCGTGCAGGACTTCTCCGAGGAGGCGGGCATCGCCCTTATCGCCGGAGCGCTCGCCCACTCGGCCGGGATGGCGTCGCCCGTCCGCGAGGAGGCCGCGTGAGGATCCTCATCGCGGTCACGCATCTCCTCGGGGCGGGGCATCTCACCCGCGCTGCCGCCCTCGCCCGCGCCTTCGCCGCCGCCGGGCACGAGACCGTGCTGGTCTCCGGCGGAAGCCCGGCGCCGCTGGTGCGCCTCGACGGCGTGCGCCTCGTGCAACTGCCGCCCCTGCGGATCGAGGGCTTCGACTTCGCCCGGCTGATCGGACCCGATGGCGAGCCGGCCGGGGAAACGCTCCTCGCCGAGCGGCGCGAAATCCTCCTCGCGACACTGCGCGAGACCGCGCCGGATGCCGTCATCACCGAACTCTTCCCCTTCGGCCGGCGGGGGCTCGCATCAGAATACCTCGCCCTGGTGGAGGCGGCCCGCGCCCTCGACCCCGCGCCGCTGATCCTGTCTTCAGTGCGCGACATCCTCGTGCCGCCCGACCGCCCGGCCAAGGTCGCGCAGGCCCATGCCCGCCTGGCCGCGCTCTACGACGCTGTGCTCGTCCACGGCGACGAAGCCCTCGCGCCCCTCGACGCCTCCTGGCCGGTCGATGACGCGGTACGGCCGAAGCTCCGCTACACCGGATACGTGGACGAGGGCGCCGCGATCCCGCCGCCGGGCGAGCGCGCGGGCATCCTCGTCGCCGCCGGATCGAGCGCGGCCGGGCTCGGCCTGTTCCGCGCGGCCGTCGGCGCGGCGCGGCTGCGGCCTGATCTCGGCTGGCGGCTCCTCGTCGGGCACGGCATCCCGGACGCGACCCTCGACGCCCTGTCGGAGGGCCTGCCCGCCGGCACGGTGATGCGGGCGCGGGCCGATTACCGGGCGCTGCTGGCAGGCGCCCGCGTCTCGGTGAGCCAATGCGGCTACAATACCGCCGTGGACCTGCTGGTGACGGACACGCCCGCCGTGCTCGTGCCCTTCGAGGCGGGCCGCGAGACCGAGCAGCGCCTGCGCGCCGAACGCCTCGCCGCCATGGGCCGCGCGCGGATCGTGCCGGAGGAGGCGCTCTCGCCCGACACGCTGCTGGCGGCCGTGCTCGACGCGCCGCCCCTCCCCAATGGCCCGCGCCCCGCCCTCGACGGCGCGGCCCGCACCGTCGCCCTGGTCGAGCGGATGCGCCGCGAGCGCGCCTTCGCCCGCCTGCGCGGCGCCCTCGACCGGGCGGGCGAGATCCGCCTGTGGTGGCGGGACGACGATGCGGTGGCCGCGACCCCCGCCCTCGACCGCCTGCTGGCCCTCGCGGGTCCCCGCCCGATCCTGATTGCCGCCATCCCGGCGCGGATCGAACCGTCCCTCGCGCACCGTCTCCGCGGGGCGCGTACCATCTGTGTCGGCGTGCACGGCCTCGCGCACGACAACCACGCCCCGCCCGATGCGAAGCCCGCCGAGTTCGGCCCGCACCGGCCATTGGCCACCCTCCGCGAGGAGGCGGCCCGCGCGCTCGCCCTCGCGCAGGACAGGCTGCCGCGCGAGACGCTGCTGCCGGTCTTCGTGCCGCCTTGGAACCGGATCGACCCCGATCTCGCCGCCGACCTGCCATCCCTCGGCTATGCCGGCCTCTCGGCGGCCAAGGGACCGGGAGGTGCCGCCCTCGACGTGATCGACTGGCGCGGCACCCGCTCGCTGCGCGACCCCGCCGCCCTACTCGCGACCCTCACCGCCCATGCGGAGAGCCGGAGCGGGGCGCCGCTCGGCCTCCTCACCCACCACCTCGCCCATGACGAGGCGGTGTGGGCCTTCCTCGCCGAGTTGCTGACCGTCCTCGATCACCCGGCCGTGCGCTGGTGCGATCCTTGCGACCTGTTCCCGTCGCCTGTGGACGCGGGAGTCCCGGCGCCTATGTCCACGGCGGACGAATGGCCGAGGGCCGGGTGAGCGCGCTCCTGTCGATCCGCGACCTCGCTGTCGCCTTCCGTACCGAAACCGGCCGGTTCGAGGCCCTTCACGGGCTGTCGCTCGATATCCCGCGGGGCAAGACCCTCGCGCTGGTGGGCGAATCCGGCTCCGGCAAGTCGGTGACGGCGCAGGCGATCCTGCGCATCCTCCCGCGATCCGCCGAGATCAGCCGGGGCCAGATGCTGTTCGAAGGGCCCGACGGGACGGTCGACCTCGCCCGCCTGCCGGAGGACGGCCCGGCCATCCGCGACATCCGGGGCCGGCGGATCGCGATGATCTTCCAGGAGCCGATGACCTGCCTGTCGCCGCTCCACACGATCGGCGATCAGATCGGCGAGGCGTTGCGCGTCCATACCGGCGCCGACCGGCGGGAATCGGATGCGCGCACGCAGGAGGCCCTGGCGAAGGTCGGCTTCCCCGATCCGAAGCGAGCGCTGAAGACCTACCCGTTCGAACTCTCCGGCGGCCTGCGCCAGCGGGCGATGATCGCCATGGCGCTCATCATGCGCCCGGCGCTCCTCGTGGCGGACGAGCCGACCACCGCGCTCGATGTCACCACCCAGGCCCAGATCCTCGCCCTGCTCGGCAAGTTGCAGGACGAGACCGGCATGGCGATCCTGCTCATCACCCACGATCTCGGGGTGGTGGCCAACATCGCCCACGACGTGGCGGTGCTCTACCGGGGCCGCTTGGTGGAGGCCGGCCCGAAGGACGAGGTGATGCGCCGGCCGGGCCACGCCTACCTCCAGGCGCTGATCGAGGCGGTGCCGCGCTTCGACATGGCGCCGGGCGAGCGCCTGACGCCGATCCGCCCCGCCCGCGCGACGATCCCGCCGACGCGGGAGGCACCACCCCTCGCCGGCCCGATCCTGCAGGTGGAGAAGGTCAGCAAGACCTTCACCCTCCGCGCCGGGCGGCTCTTCGCCAGCCCGCGCACGGTGCGGGCGGTGGCGGACGTGTCCCTCACCCTGCGAGGCGGACGCACCCTCGGGCTCGTGGGCGAATCGGGCTCGGGCAAGACCACCGTGTCCAAGATGGTCATGCGGGCCATGCCGCCCGATGGCGGGCGCATCCTGTTCGATGCCGGCGACGGCCCGAAGGACGTGCACGCGCTGAAGGGCGATGCCCTGTTCGCCTACCGCCGCAACGTCCAGTTCGTGTTCCAGGACCCCTACGCCTCCCTCGATCCGCGCATGACCGTGCGGCAGATCCTGTCGGAGCCGATGGAGATCCACGGCGTGCCGCAGCCGAAGCGGCGCGAGCGGTGCCGCGAGCTGATGGCGATGGTCGGCCTGGAGGAATCCGCCCTTGGCCGCTACCCCCACGCCTTCTCCGGCGGCCAGCGCCAGCGCATCGGGATCGCCCGTGCGCTCAGCCTCGAACCGCGCCTCCTCGTGCTGGACGAGCCCGTCTCGGCCCTGGACGTGTCGGTGCAGGCGCAGATCCTGAACCTGCTCAAGGACCTGCAGCAGGCGCTGGGCCTGTCCTACCTGATCGTGTCCCACAACCTCGCGGTGGTGGACTACATGGCCGACACGATCAGCGTCATGTGCCGGGGGCGCATCGTGGAGGAGGCCGACCGGGCCACCCTGTTCCGCGATCCGGTCCACCCCTACACCAAGGCGCTGCTTGCCGCCGTGCCGGACCCGAGCCTCGACCATCCCCTCGATTTCGCGAAGGTGACGGGCGAGGCTTCGGACCCCGCGCGCTGGCCGAAGGGTTTCGCCCTCGCGCCCCACGAATCCGGGATCATGATGCAAGTCGAGCCGGGGCATTGGGCCCGCTACCGATCCGAAGCCGAGCGGAACGCCGCCTGATGCAGCCGCGCCCGCCCATCGTCCTCGAACGCCTGCGCCGGAAGGTGCTCGGGCCGCTCTTCGACCGCCTCGGCTACGACCTCGTGCCCGCAGCGCCGGATTGGACCCACCGCCCCACCTCCCCGCGCGAAGTCGGGCGCCTGCTCGATGCCGCCGCCGAGAGCCTGCACGCCGACCTGCGCGCCTCCAGCCTGACACCGGAGGAGGATGTCCGCGCCCTCGTCGAGCGATTCTGGCACCTCATCCCCGAGGCGCCCGTGCGCCAGCGGCGCGGCGGCAGCGGCTTCAACGGCGCGCTGCAACTCTACGTGGCGATGCGGGTGCTGCGACCGGAATTCGTGATCGAATCCGGCGTGTTCCGGGGCCTGACTACCTGGGTGATCCGGCAGGCCTGCCCCGGGGCGCGGATCTTCTGCCACGACCCCGATTTGTCGAGCCTGCAATACCGCGACGCCGGGGCGCGCTATAGCCGCGAGGATTGGTCCCGCGCGGATTGGTCGATTCTCGATCCGGCGCGGACGGTGGCCTTCTTCGACGACCACGTCTCCCAGGCCCGCCGGGTGGTGGAGGCGCATGTGCGCGGCTTGACCCGCCTGCTCTTCGATGACGACGTGGCGGCGCACCGCATCCACGCCCACGGCGGCCCGGCGCATCCGACCATCGCGATGATCACCGCCCTGGATGCGAGCCCCGAGCCGATCCGCTGGACCCGCAACGGCCGCCCCTTCGAGCAGCCCGCCGGGGACGCGGAGGCGCGGCAGGCCGGCGACCTGATCCGCCGCGCCCACGCCTTCGACGACATGCACCGCGCCACCGGCTACTCGCCGGCCCGGCTGACCTACGTGGAGCTGCACGGAGGTGGGCCGTGAGCACCACCGGATTCTCCCGCCGCACGCTCCTCGCCGCCCTCGTGGCCACGACCGCCCTCCCCCGCCGGGCCCTCGCCGACGACGCCCCCGCGCCGCCTGGCACGCCCCTCGTCGCGGACCTCGCCGCCGGGGGCAGGCGCCTCGGCAAGCAGGGCGGGACGATCCGCACCCTGATCGCGAAGGCGCGGGATGTCCGCTACCTCTCGGTCTACGGATACACCCGCCTCGTCGGCTACGATGCCGGCCTGACGCTCCAGCCCGACGTGCTGGAGCGGATCGACGTCGAGGGCGGGCGCTTCACCTTCACCCTGCGGGACGGGCACCGCTGGTCGGACGGGCAGCCCTTCACCAGCGAGGACTTTCGTTATTACTGGGAGGACGTGGCCAACCAGCAGGAGCTGAGCCCCGAGGGGCCGCCCACCTTCTTCATGGTGGATGGCAAGCCGCCGCAGGTCGAGTTTCCGGATGCGCGGACCATCCGCTACACCTGGCCCCGGCCGAACCCGATGTTCCTGCCGGCGTTGGCCGCCCCCCGCGATCCGCTGATCTACCGGCCGGCGCATTACCTGAAGCCGTATCACCCGCGCTACGTCGGCAAGGAGGCTGCCGAGGCCAAGGCGAAGGCCCTGAAGCTGCGGGGCTGGGCCGCCCTGCACAACCGGCTCGACGACAATTACGAGCTGATGAACCCGGATTGCCCGACGCTACAGGCGTGGGTGCCGCGCACCCGCTCCCCGGCGACGCGCTTCGCCTTCGAGCGGAACCGCTCCTATCACCGGGTCGACGCCGCCGGGACGCAACTGCCCTACGTCGACCGCATCGTGATGGACGTGGCCTCCTCCGGACTGCTCGTCGCCAAGACCAACGCGGGCGAGGCCGACCTGATGTTCCGGGGCCTGACGATGCCGGACATCCCGAGCCTCAAAGAGGGCGAGAAGGCCCACCATTACCGCACCAACCTCTGGCCGGTGGCCCGGGGCTCGGAGATCGCCCTCTACCCGAACCTGACGACGGTCGATCCCGTCTGGCGCGCCCTGAACCGGGACATCCGCTACCGGCACGCGCTCTCGCTGGCGACCGACCGGCGCACACTCAACAACACCCTGCTCTTCGGCCTCGGCACCGAGGGCAACGACACGATCATCCCCGAATCGCCCCTCTACGCGCCGGAGATGCGGACCCTGAACGCGGGCTACGACCCGGCGCAGGCGAACCGGCTTCTGGACGAGGCCGGGCTCGACCGCCGCGATGGCTCGGGCATCCGCCTCCTGCCGGACGGGCGCCCGCTGGAGATCGTGGTGGAGAGCGACGGCGAGGCCGGCGAGATCCTCGATGCCCTCACCCTCATCGCGGAGTTCTGGCGTGAGGTCGGCATCCGCCTCGTCACCAAGCCGCAGGAGCGCACCAACCTGCGCCGCCGCTCCATCGGCGGGCTGACGGTGATGGTGGCGGCGCAGGGGCTCGACCTCGCGGTGCCGACCGCCATCATGCCGCCGACCGAACTGAGCCCCGCCCAGCCCGACCATTATGCCTGGCCGCGCTGGTCGATGAACGTCGAGAGCCGGGGCCGGAGCGGCGAGGCCTGCGACGTGCCGGAGGTGCAGCGGCTGATCGCCCTCGACCGGGAATGGCGCCAGACGGACGACGCGGCCCGGCAGGGGGCGATCTGGCGCGAGATGCTGATGAACCACGCGCGCAACACCTGGGTGATCGGTACGGTGGCGGGGGCGTTGCAGCCGGTCGTCACCGCCGACCGGCTCGTGAACCTGCCGGCCAAGGCGCTCTATTCCTGGGAGCCCACGGCGATGATCGGCGTGCAGCGGGTGGACGAACTGTTCTGGGACGAGGCCATGGACAAGCGGGCCGAGGGGCGATGATCGGCCTGATCCTCCGGCGTCTCCTCACCATGGCGGTGACGCTGCTCATCATCTCCGCCCTGGTCTTCTTCGTCATCAAGCTCCCGCCGGGGGATTACCTGACGAACCGCATCATGGAACTCCGCGCCACCGGCGAGGCTGGCTCCGTGGCCAAGGCGGAACTGTTGATCCGTCAATACGGGCTCGACCGGCCGGTCTGGGAGCAATACCTGATCTGGGTCGGGCTGATGCCGGGGCCCGCCGGCTTCTCCGGTCTGCTGCAGGGCGATTGGGGCTGGTCGTTCGAATACGACAAGCCGGTGGCCGACGTGGTCGGCGACGCCCTGTGGCTGACGCTGCTCGTGAACGTCACCGCCGTGATCTTCGTCCACCTCGTGGCGATCCCGGCGGCGATCTATTCGGCCACGCGACGCTACACCTGGGGCGATTCCGTCGTGACCGTGCTCGGCTATGTCGGCCTCGCGATGCCGGGCTTCCTGCTGGCGCTGATCCTGCTGTTCTATGCCAACCGCTGGTTCGGCCTCTCCATCGGCGGGCTCTACGACGCCTCCCTCACCAACCGGCCCTGGGACGGGGAGAAGATCCGTTCGCTCGCCGCCCATCTCATCGTGCCGACCCTGGTGATCGGCCTCGGCGGCACGGCGGCGATGATCCGCCGGATGCGGGCGAACCTGCTCGATGAACTCGCCAAGCCCTACACGGTGACGGCCCGCGCCAAGGGCATGGCGCCGACGCGGGCGCTGTTGAAATATCCGTTCCGCATGTCCCTGAACCCGTTCGTGGCGGATATCGGCAACCTGCTGCCGCATCTCGTCTCGGGCTCGGTGCTGGTTTCGCTGGTGCTGAGCCTGCCGACCGTCGGGCCGCTGCTGCTGGAGAGCCTGCGCAACCAGGACCAGTTCATGGCGGGCTTCATCCTGATGTTCGTCGCCGCGCTGACCCTGGTCGGAATGCTGATCTCGGACCTCGCCCTGGTCTGGCTCGACCCACGCATCCGCATGGGCCTGCGATGACCGACGCGCTGCAACGGACGCACTTCGTCGATCCGGCGCCCTTCGCCCCGGACGACCGGGCCGAGGCGCCCGCCGGCTCGGCCTCGGCGTGGCGGCTCATCGCGCGCAAGTTCCTGCGCCACCGGCTGGCGGTGTTCTTCGCGCTGGTCCTGCTCCTGCTCTACGCGCTCATCCCCTTCGTGGAGATGATCGCCCCCTACGGGCAGGCGCGGCGGGACGGCGACTTCCTCTACGCGCCGCCGCAGGGGGTGCATCTGATCCACGACGGCCGGTTCGTCGGACCCTTCGTCTACCCGTACCGCTCCCAGCTCGACCTCGACACGTTCCGCCGGGACTACGTGACCGACACGGGCACACCCCAGCCCCTGCGCTTCCTCTGCCGGGGCGACGGCTACGATTGGCTCGGCCTTGTCCGCTCCGACTTCCACCTCGTCTGCGCGCCGGAGGGCGGGACCCTGTTCCTGTTCGGCACCGACCGCCTCGGGCGGGACCTATTCTCGCGGATCGTGTACGGCACCCGCGTCTCGCTCACGATCGGCCTCGTGGGCGTGGCGATCTCGTTCGTGCTCGGCCTCCTCTTCGGGGGCATCGCCGGCTATTTCGGCGGCCTCGCGGACGCCGCCGTGCAACGGCTGATTGAGATCGTCCGCTCGATCCCCGAACTGCCGCTCTGGCTCGCCCTCTCGGCGGCGCTCCCCGCGAACTGGAGCCCGCTGCTCATCTTCTTCGGCATCACGGTGATCCTCGGCCTGCTCGACTGGCCGGGCCTCGCCCGTGCGGTGCGCGGCAAGCTGCTGGCCCTGCGCGAGGAGGATTTCGTCCAAGCGGCCGAACTGATGGGCGCCTCGCCCGCGCGGCTCATCGGGCGGCACCTGATCCCGAACTTCATGAGCCACCTCATCGCCTCGGCGACCCTGTCGATCCCGACGATGATCCTCGGCGAGACGGCCCTGTCGTTCCTCGGCCTCGGCCTGCGCCCGCCCGTGACGAGCTGGGGCGTGCTCCTCAACGAGGCGCAGAATCTCGCGGCGGTGCAGCTCTATCCGTGGCTGCTCCTGCCGGTGGTACCGGTGCTGGTGACGGTGCTGGCCTTCAATTTCGTGGGCGACGGCCTGCGCGACGCCGCCGACCCCTACAACTGACCCCTCACCCGGCGAGCGGCAGCGGGGCGATGCGGGCCGGCGCGGCGACGGTCTTGCGCTCCAGCAAGCCCGGCGGCGGGACCGGCGCCTCGATGGTGCAGACGACGCCCCCCGGCTCGTAGGAGAGGTTGACCTCGCCCGCGAGCTCCCGGGCGAGGCTGCGCTCGATGAGCCGCGAGCCGAAGCCGGTGCGGGTGGGCTTCTTGACGGGCGGACCGCCGCTCTCGCGCCAGCGGAGGAGGAGCATGATCTCGTCCCCGCGCCGCACGGCCCATTCGATGTCGATGGTGCCGGCATCGTTGGAGAGCGCGCCGTACTTCACGGCGTTGGTCCCGAGTTCGTGCAGGGCCATGGCAATGGACAGGGCGAGCCGCGGCGGCAGGCGCAGGGGCGGCCCCTGGACACGGAAGCGAGACGCCCCGGTGCCGCCGCCGTCGAGGGGGCGGATCGCGTCGGCCACCACCGCAGACAATTCCGCGCCGTCCCAGCTTTCCTTGGTGAGCACGTCGTGGACGCGGGCCAGCGCCAGGAGCCGCGCCTCGAAGGCGGCGCGGGCGATCTCGGCCTCCGGCCCGTCGAGGCCGCGCAGGGATTGCGTCGCGATGGATTGCACCGTCGCCAGGGTGTTCTTCACCCGGTGGTTCAACTCGTGGATCAGCAGGAGCAGATGCTCCTCCGCGAGCTTGGCATCGGTGATATCGACGTTGCAGCCGGTATAGCCGAGGAAGCGCTGACCATCGTCGAGGCGCGGCACGCCCTCGCAGCGCAGCCAGCGCACGGCGCCGGTGCGGTCGATGATGCGGGTCTCCATGCGGAACGGCCCGCGCGCGGCGAAGGCGTCCTGGAAGGCCCCCCGGAACATGTCGAGATCGTCCGGGTGGATGATCCGCTCCCAGCCGGCATCGGCCAAGGCCTCGGCAGGCATCCCGAACAAGTGGTCGAAATGCAGGTTGGCGAAGCTGACCTCGCCGGTCTCGTCGGTCATCCAGATCAGGGCCGGGGCGGAATCCGCCATGTGGCGGAAGCGCGCCTCGCTCTCCTTGAGGGCCGAGAGGCCGCGCCGCGTGTCCTCGAGGGCGCGGTCGCGCTCCTCCTCACGGGTGCGGATCCGTAGAGAGGCGTCCGAGAGGACGGTGGCGAGGCGCTGGATCTCGTGGACCGGCGAGGCCACGCGCGGGATCGCCTCGCCCCGCGCAAGCGCCGGCCCGGAGGCTGCGAGATGGCGCAGCGGACGCGTCACCCGCGACCACAGGCTCACCGCCAGCACCGAGGAGGTCGCGAGCACCAGAAGCCCGAACCCGGCGAAGGCCCAGACCCAGCGCCGCACCCGCGCATCCACGATGGTCTGCGGGATGCTCGTGCCGACGGTCCAGCCGGTGAGGCGCGAGCGCGCCTCGATCACCACGACCGGGCGCCGCTGCCGGTCCTGCCCCTCCCAGACGCCGGACGTGCTGGTCTGGTTCTGGCGCAGGGTCGAGAGGCGCGGCTTGCCCACCACCGCGGTCGGATCGGGCAGCCGCGCCAGCACGGTGCCGTTGCGATCCGAGATGCCGGTCGTCCAGCCCTGCACCACCTCCCGCGCCAGGATGCCCTGCAGCCGCGACAGGGGGACGGTAAAGCTCAGGATGTAGACGACCTCGCCGTCCACGGTGACGGGGACGCCGACCGCGTAGCTCGCATCTTCCGCGCTCACCGCCGGCACGTAGCCGCTGACCAGGGCGCGGACCTGTCCCTTGGCGAGTTCCGCGTCGATCGGCAGGGGCGCCACCGGCAGGGGGGCGCCGCGCGGCACGCCGGTGTTCACCACCTCCTGCCCGTTGGGCCGGCGCAGGAGCACGTCGAGATCGAGGGAGCCGCGCACGAGGCGGGCCTGCGAGTCGAAGGCCGAGAAATCCCCGTCCTTCAGGCGCGGCGAGGTTGCGAGCGTCTGCAGCACGGAGACGAGGCCCGCCACGTCCCTGTCGAGGGACAGGCTGATGCCGCGCACGTTCTCGCGGGCATCCTGCTCGAACCTTGCCCGCTCGGCGGAGGCGTAGCGCATCAGCAGGATCGCGGTGAACAGCAGGCCGGGGCCGATCAGCGCGACGACGAGGGCCACGAGATAGACCTGGGTCGAGAACCCGTTCCGGCCGAAGCGGTGGAGGCGGCGGGACAGCCAGGAGCCGCGCCGCTGGGGCGGGCTCTGCGGCGCGGCAAGTTCCCGATCGAGGCGCGGGCTCACAGGCTGCGTGCTCCCGGCCTCCGGCGCCGCCAGCGCCCCTGCGCATTCGGAGCCATCATCACCGGTCGATATGGCCGAGATCGCGGGCCGGGTCGAGCCGGTCGCGCACTCGCTGCTTGAGGGCCTTCACGTCCGGGAAGCCACCGTCCTGCACACGTTCCCACAGGAGATCGCCATCGACCTCGATGCGGAACACGCCGCCCTTGCCGGGCCGGAGGGCGACCTCGGACAGATCGTCCTTGAAGGTGGAGAGAAGTTCCTGCGCCATCCAGGCCGAGCGGAGGAGCCAGTTGCACTGGACGCAATAGGTGATGGCCACGCGCGGCCGACGCGTCGCAACCTCGGCAGTGCCCTCCCCCGGCACCGGACCCGTTCCACCCTGATCCATGGTTCCACAGCGCACCCGACGGCGACGAAAGTCAACCGGGGCCGCCAATCGGCGGATCCCGGCTTGACGGGGCGGGGGCGAGGGCCCTAGAAGCCGCTCATCCGGTCGCGGGCGGCTCCGAGCCCCCGCCTCCGCGCGGCGTCCGTGTTGCACGACACGCGGAACGGACGGTTAGCACAGCGGTAGTGCGTTCCCTTCACACGGGAAAGGTCGCAGGTTCGATCCCTGCACCGTCCACCACTTTCCTCCCCCCGTAAGACCGATTTCAGATCTGTTTGCCACGCCGTAGGCGCGTGCTAGAGCCGGCTCGACAGCAAACGCTCGAGATCGATCCGGGACTACCGGGCGGCTGGGCAAGCCAGGGGCGGACGACGACCATGAAGGACATCCTCGACAAACTCGCCGAGCGCCGGGACCAGGCGCGGCTCGGCGGTGGCGAGAAGCGTGTCGAGGCGCAGCACAACCGCGGCAAGCTAACGGCGCGCGAGCGCATCGAACTCCTGCTCGACCACGGGTCGTTCGAAGAGTTCGACATGTTCGTCCAGCACCGCTCCACCGATTTCGGCATGGAGAAGCAGAAGGTCCCCGGCGACGGCGTCGTCACCGGCTGGGGCACCATCAACGGCCGCACGGTCTTCCTGTTCTCGAAAGACTTCACCGTCTTCGGCGGCTCCCTCTCGGAGACGCACGCCGCCAAGATCGTGAAGGTACAGGACATGGCGCTGAAGATGCGCGCCCCGATCATCGGCATCTTCGATGCCGGCGGCGCCCGCATCCAGGAGGGCGTGGCCGCGCTCGGCGGCTACGGCGAGGTGTTCCGCCGCAACGTCATGGCGTCCGGCGTGATCCCGCAGATCTCGGTCATCATGGGGCCCTGCGCAGGCGGCGACGTCTACTCGCCGGCCATGACCGACTTCATCTTCATGGTCCGCGACACGAGCTACATGTTCGTGACCGGCCCGGACGTGGTGAAGACCGTGACCAACGAGGTCGTCACCGCCGAGGAGCTCGGCGGTGCCAAAGTCCACACCACCAAGTCGTCCATCGCGGATGGCGCGTTCGAGAACGACGTCGAGGCGATCCTCCAGATCCGCCGCCTGCTCGACTATCTCCCGGCCAACAACACCGACGGCGTGCCGGAAATCGAGTCCTTCGACGACGTGAACCGTCTCGACATGTCGCTCGACACGCTGATCCCCGACAACCCGAACAAGCCCTACGACATGGGCGAGCTGATCCGCCGGGTGGTCGATGAGGGCGACTTCTTCGAGATCCAGGCGGCCTATGCCCGCAACATCATCACCGGCTTCGGCCGCGTGGAGGGCCGCACGGTCGGCTTCGTGGCGAACCAGCCCCTGGTGCTGGCCGGCGTGCTCGATTCGGACGCCTCGCGGAAGGCCGCGCGCTTCGTGCGCTACTGCAACGCCTTCTCGATCCCGATCGTGACCTTCGTGGACGTGCCGGGCTTCCTGCCGGGCACCGCGCAGGAATATGGCGGCCTCATCAAGCATGGTGCCAAGCTGCTCTTTGCCTACAACCAGGCGACGGTGCCGCTCGTCACCATCATCACCCGCAAGGCCTTCGGCGGCGCCTACGACGTCATGGCCTCGAAGCATGTCGGCGCGGACGTGAACTACGCGTGGCCGACGGCGCAGATCGCGGTGATGGGCGCCAAGGGCGCGGTGGAGATCATCTTTCGCAACGAGATCGGCGACCCGGACAAGATCGCCGAGCGCACCAAGGAATACGAGGACCGCTTCCTCTCGCCGTTCGTGGCCGCCGAGCGCGGCTACATCGACGAGGTGATCATGCCCCATTCCACCCGTCGCCGGATCGCCCGCGCGCTGGGTATGCTCCGCACCAAGAAAATGGAGCAGCCGTGGAAGAAGCACGACAACATCCCGCTCTGAGGGCGGTTCTCTTCGGCCTGCTCCTCTGGCTCGCCGCATGCGAGGGTACAGCCTTGGCTCAGGACGTCTCACCGGACCTGGTCCGCGCCATCGCCCCGACGGGGACGCTGCGGGCCGCGATCAACTACGGCAACATCGTCCTTGCCCAGAAGGGGCCGGACGGTGAGCCGGCTGGCGTCTCGGCCGACCTCGCCCGGGAAATGGCGCGGCGGCTGAAGGTGCCGGTCGCCTTCACGACCTACGACACGGCCGGAAAGGTCGTGGACGCGGTCGGCGGCCCGGACCCCTGGGACATGGCCTTCCTGGCCATCGACCCGCAGCGGGCGAAGACCATCGCCTACACGCCGCCCTACGTGACCATCGAGGGGGCCTATATGGTCCCGGCGGATTCGCCGATCACCGCGAACGAGCAGGTCGACCGCGCCGGGGTGAAGGTCGCCGTCGGCCGGAACACCGCCTACGACCTCTACCTGAGCCGCCATCTCAAGGAAGCTGAGCGCGTCTTCGCGCCGACATCGGCCGAGGCGCTGGAGGTCTTCCGGCGCGACCGCGTGGACGTCGTGGCCTCGGTTCGCCAGCCGCTCGAAGCCTATGCGCGGGCCAACGCGGACGTGCGCCTCCTGCCGAGCCGGTTCATGGTGATCGAGCAGGCCGTCGCCCTGCCGACACGACGGCCGGAGGCCCAGGCCTATCTCAGCCGCTTCGTCGAGGAGATGAAGGCGTCGGGGTTCGTCGCGGACTCCCTCGCGCGGAGCGGGCAGCACGACGCCTCCGTCGCCCCCAAGGCCGCGCTGCCCTGACGGAGGGACGCGGCCCGGAAATCTAGCTCTTGTCGCTGTGCTCGATCACCGCACACAGCGTCAGCGGCCCCTTGTCGGGCGAGACCATCGACGAGCAGGTGACGAGCGCCCCGCCGAGATCGATGTTGCTGTGGCGCATCCGGCTCGCAGTCTCCTTGGCCTTGTGCGCGGCCTCGACGATCGTCTTGGCGTCGATGCCGGTGACGGCGTGGCCCGCCTTGCCGAAGGTGTCGTAATACGCCTCGGGCGGGTTCGCCCCCCGGTACTGCGCCCCCACCGACGAGAGCGCCGGAGCCCCGCAGGCGAGCGACATCGTCATGTCGGGGTTGACCGTGAAGGTCGCGTAATCGGACCGCTGCTGGTCGGTCTTCGCCCCGGTCTCGGCCGTGACCTTGGCGACCAGGGTTTCGCATTCGTCCGCCCGTGCGGATCCGGCCGCGAACAGGAGGATCGGGAGGAGGAGAAGCGCGCGCATCCCACCCATCTAGCGCGCGTGGCCGGAAAGGGGATCGTCGGCGAGGCCTTAAGCGGTGCCCGGCTCCGGCGCGGATTGTCCCAGTTCGATCATCACGATCTCCGGCGGCACGCCGATCCGCACGGGGATGCGGCTGACGCCGAACCCGCCCGAGACGACGATGTGGCGCCCGTCCACGATGCGGTGGCCATAGGCCAGATCGTGCCCGTTCACCCGGCGGATGGCCGGCGAGCGGCCGAACAGGCGGATCTGCCCGCCATGGGTGTGCCCCGACAGGGTGAGCGCCACCCGCGACGGCACCCGGGGGAAGATGTTCGGCTCGTGGGCCATCAGCAGGACCGGCGAGTCGTCCGTGACCTTGGCGAGGGTGCCGGGCAGGTCGGCGAGGGTCATGTGGAAATGGCCCTCGAACGGCTCCTGATCGCCGAGGCCCGCGAGCCAGAACGGCTTGCCGTCCTTGGTGAGGCGCAGCACGTCGTTCTCCAGCACGGGGATGCCCCGCGCTTCCAGGAGCTTGCGGATGCGCGGCGTGCCGCCGAATGCCGACTGCGTTGCCGGATCGTCCCACCAATCGTGGTTGCCGAGGATCGAGTAGGTGCCGAGCGGCGCGCGCAGGCCCTCCACGAGCTTGGCGAAATCGGACAGGGGGAGCTTCTGCCACGCCACCTTCCCGGCCGGGTAATCGCCCAGCATCAGGATGAGGTCGGGGCGCAGGGCGTTGGTGGCGTCCACGATCTCCGCCACCCGGTCGAACGGCATGAATGGCTCGCAGACGTGGAAATCCGCCAGCACCGCGATGCGCAGAGCCGGGCCGTCCTTCCACTTGGGCAGGATCGGCGCGTAGCGCGTCACCACGAGGCGGTGCAGGGGCTCGATACCGAACCCGTAGACGCCCGTCGCCCCCATGATGCCGGCGGTCGCACCGAGCCCGGTGAGGACCTGACGCCGGCTCGGCAGGATCAGCATGGTTCCCGTTCGTCCTGTCCCATGGCACAGATGGCCCCGCCGGAGCCTATACGCGACCTTCGGTTGACGACGGCTGAACCGGATCGCTCAAGGTGATGGAAGCGTGGCTTAGCCTTCTGTAAGGTCTCGCCGCCGCCCCGTCCGTGAGAAGCGACACATCAGACCCATGCTGAACCGCCCCCTGCGCATCGGCACCCGTGGCAGCCCGATGGCCCTGGCCCAGACGGGCATGGTCCGCGACCGCATCGTCGCCGCCAATCCCGGCCTGGAGACCGAACTCGTCGTCGTCACCACCGTGGCCGACAAGATCCTCGACCGGCCGCTCTCCGAGATCGGCGGCAAGGGCCTGTTCACCAAGGAGCTGGAGCAGGCGCTCTACGCGAACGAGGTGGATGTCGCCGTCCATTCGATGAAGGACGTGGAGACATGGCTGCCCGAGGGCCTTGCCATCGCCTGCATCCTCGAGCGCGACGACCCGCGCGACGCCTTCCTCTCCCCCCATGCCGAGACGCTGCTGGACCTGCCCGAGGGCGCACGGGTCGGCACCTCGTCGCTGCGCCGGGCGGCGCAAGTGCTGATGCACCGGCCGGACCTGAAGGTCGTGCCCCTGCGCGGCAACGCAAACACGCGGATGCGCAAGCTCGAATCGGGCGAGTGCGACGCGACGCTCCTGGCGCTGGCCGGGCTTCAGCGCCTCAGCCTCGAAGCCATGGCCCGCAGCATCCTGCCGGTGGAGACCATGCTCCCCGCCGTGGCGCAGGGTGCGTTGGGCATCGAGTGCCGGGCGGACGATGCGGAGATCCGCGCGCTGCTCGCCCCCATCGCCTGCGAGACCACCACGACCGCCGTCGCGGCGGAGCGGGCGCTGCTCGCCGAACTCGACGGGTCCTGCCGCACGCCCATCGCCGCCCTGGCGCGGATCGACGGGGGCCGGCTGCGGCTCGACGGGCTGCTGTTCCTGCCGGACGGGAGCCGCCATTGGGCCGCCTCCGGCGAGGGGCCGGTGGAGGAGGCCGAGCGCATCGGCCGCGAGGCCGGCGCCGCGCTGAAGGCGCAGGCCGGCGACACCTACACGAAGCACCTCCAGTAGAAGGTCAGCGCGCGATCTCCGACTGCGCGGCGCGGGCGAAGGCCTCGCGCTCGCGCAGGCGCTCGATCAGGTCGAGGACGTGAAGGACACGGCCTCGCAGGTCCCACCAGGACGGCAGACCGCGCGGGTGCCGCGGCACCGGATGCGCGGCCACCGCCGCCACGAGGAACGCCGTCTGCGCCAGCGGCGGCAGGGCAAGGCCCGGCCCCGCCGGACGCGGCAGGGCGGCGCCGAGCGCGTGGCCGAGCTTGGCGACGCCGCCGATCCGCGCCCGGCGGGTCACGCTGTCATGGCCGTTGCGACGCACCGCGAAGCCGATCTGCGCATAGATCCGCGAGGCCGCGCGGATCGCCGGGCGGCAGCGGGGCGGCAGGGCGGCGATGCCGGCCTCGGCGCGGGCATAGAGCCCGTCGGCCTCCGCGAGCAGGCGCTCCACCACCTCCGCGAGGGCCGGCGACGGGCGCGGATCGGCGAGGAAGCGGTCCACGTCGAGGCCGGCGTCCGCCATCCAGTCGAGGGGCAGGTAGAGACGGCCCATCCGGGCGTCCTCGCCGACATCGCGGGCGATGTTGGTGAGCTGCATCGCCGCGCCGAGATCGCAGGCGCGAGCCAGGGCGTCCGTATCGCGCACGCCCATGATGAGCGCCATCATCGCCCCCACCGAGCCCGCGACGCGGGCGGCGTAGGCGTGCAGTTCGCCGAGGTCGGCGTAGAAGCGGCCCTCCGCATCCCATTCCAGCCCCTCGACTAGGGCGAGGGGCAGCGCCTCGGGGATCGCGTGGGCGTCGATCGTGCCGGCGAAGGCGCGGTCGGCCGGATGGTCCGCCGGCTGGCCGGCATAGGCGAGGCGGATGCGCTCGCGCAGGCGCGCGACGGCGCGGTACCGCCCCCGCGCCTCGCTGGCCTCGTCCACGAGGTCGTCGGCCAAGCGGCAGAAGGCGTAGAGGGCGTGCGCCGGCTCCCGCACCGCCTGCGGCAGCAGCAGGCCGGCGGCGTGGAAGCTCTTCGAGCCGGCGCGGATCGCCGTCGAGCAGGCGGCGCGGTCGTCCAGGCGGATCGGTTCAGGCCGTGACACGGGCATCCGGCACCACGCGGTCGAGAATACGGGCGGAGGAGAGCACGCCGGGCAGACCGGCCCCCGGATGGGTGCCGGCGCCGACGAGGTAGAGGTTGTGCACCGCCGAGCGGTTGTGCGGCCGGAACCACGCGGATTGCGTCAGCACCGGCTCGAGGCCGAAGCCGGAGCCGCGATAGCTCAGGAAGTCGTCCTGGAAGTCCTGCGGCGTCGTGAACAAGCTCGTGACGAGTTCGGCCTTGAGCCCCGGCAGGACGCTCTCCTCCAGCATCGCCTCGATCCGGCGGCGGTAGGTTTCCCCCAGCGCCGCCCAATCCTGCCCGCCCGCGAGGTTCGGCACGGGGGCCAGCACATAGAAGCAATCCTGGCCCGGCGGGGCGAGGCCGTCGTCGGTGGCGGTCGGCCGGTGGAGGTAGAGGCTCGCATCCTCCGCGAGCACCTTCCGGTCGAAGATGTCGGCCAGCAATTCGCGGTAGCGCGGCCCGAGCAGGATCGTGTGGTGGGCCACGTCCGGGTAGCGGCGGCGCGTGCCGAAATACCAGACGAACAGCCCCATGGAGGAGCGAGCCCGCTTCATGCGGCCGGGGCTCCAGCGCAGGGCCTTGGGCAGGAGCTTGCCCTGGGTGATCGCCGAATCGGCGTTGGAGACCACGATGTCGGCGGGGATCGTCTCGCCGCCCGCGAGGCGCACGCCCCGCGCCGCGCCGCCCTCCACGACGATCTCGGCCACGTCGGCGCCGAGGCGCACCCGGCCGCCCTGCCCCCGGATCAACCGCACCAGCCCGTCCACGAGCTTGCCGGTCCCGCCCATGACGAAATGCACGCCCCAGCGCCGTTCGAGGTCGGCGATCAGGCAATAGACCCCGCTCGCCTTGAACGGGTTTCCGCCGATGAGCAGGGGGTGGAAACTGAACACCGTGCGCAGCCGATCATCGCGGATGAAGCGCGACACCACCGCATGCACGCTGCGATGGCCGGAGAGCCGCAGGAGATCCGGCGCGATCTTCAGCATCGCCCGCACCGAGCCGAAGGGCACGTGCCCCAGTTGCTCGAAGCCCAGGGCGCAGACCTTGCGGGCATGGGCCATGAAGCGCTCGTAGCCGGCCACGTCGTCGGGGGAGAACCGGGCGACCTCGGCGCGCATCCGCTCCGGGTCGCCGCTGTAATCGAAGGTGGCGCCGTCGCTGAAGCGGATCCGGTAGAACGGGTCCATCGGCACCATCGTCACGTCGTCAGCCATGCGCTTGCCGGCGAGCTGCCACAGCTCCTCGAACAGGAACGGCGCGGTGACGATGGTCGGCCCGGCATCGAAGGTGAAGCCGTCGCGGCGGTGGACGCGGGCCCGTCCGCCGGGCTGCTCCAGCCGTTCCAGTACCGTCACCCGGTAGCCCCGCGCGCCGAGCCGCGCGGCTGCGGCCAGCCCACCGAAGCCCGAGCCGATCACCACGGCATGCGGCCGTGGATCGCTCGTGTCCCTCGACTCCGGTCTGGCCGCGAGTGTCAACATGACTTGACAGTGCCCGCCGATTTCACGCCGCGCAAGGGGCAAAATCTCCGGTGCGGCAGCGACGCCCCACGCTTTCGCACGTTCGGTCGGACTGGCACGGTCCTGGCAGCGCGGCCGGTGGAGGTGAGCATGACCACGGACTTCCTCAGGCGGGCGATCCTACAGGGGGCCGGGCGCAGCGAGGCCGACCTCGTGCTCAAGAACGGCCGGTTCCTCGACCTCGTGACCGGCGACCTCGTCGCCTCGGACATCGCCCTGTGCGGCGACCGGATCGTGGGCACCTGCGGCCAGTATCGCGGTGCGCGGGAGATCGACATCGCCGGCCGCGTGGTGGTGCCGGGCTTCATCGACACGCATTTCCACGTCGAATCGTCGCTGATGACCCCGCTCGCCTTTGAGCGCTGCGTTCTGCCGCGCGGCGTCACCACCGGCATCTGCGATCCGCACGAGATGGCGAACGTGCTGGGCACGCCGGCCTTCGGGTGGTTCCTCGCCTCCGCCGAGGCGATGGCGATGGACCTGCGGGTGCAATTGTCCTCCTGCGTGCCGGCGGCGGCGCATCTTGAAACCTCGGGCGCCTGCATCGAAGCCGCCGACCTGATGCCCTTCGCCCACCACCCGAAGGTGCTCGGCCTCGCGGAGTTCATGAACTTCCCCGGCGTGCTGGCCGGGGACGAGGGCGCGCTCGCCAAGCTCGCCGCCTTCCAGGGCCGGCACATCGACGGGCATGCGCCGCTCCTGCGGGGGGACGCCCTCAACGGCTACATCGCCGCCGGCATCCGCACGGAGCACGAGGCGACCACGCCCGAGGAGGCGATGGAGAAGCTCTCCAAGGGCATGACCGTGCTGATCCGCGAGGGCTCGGTCTCGAAGGACCTGCACGCCCTGGCGCCGATCCTCGATGACCGCACCGCGCCGTTTCTGGCCTTCTGCACCGACGACCGGAACCCCCTCGACATCGCCGAGGAAGGGCACCTCGACTACGTGGTGCGCACGGCAATCCGCCTCGGTTGCCCGCCGCTCGCGGTCTACCGGGCGGTCTCGTGGTCGGCGGCGCGGGCCTTCGGCCTGCGCGACCGGGGCCTCGTCGCCCCCGGCCAGCGCGCCGACCTCGTGATCCTCGACGATCTCCACGATTGCGCGGTCTCAAGCGTCATCAGCGCCGGACGCGTGGTGGACGATGCGCTGTTCGCGGACCGCACCCAGGTGGCGCCCATCGGCCGGGCCAGCATCCGCAACCGGCGGGTGACGGAAGCCGACTTCGCCGCGCCGGGCTCCGGCCCCTCGACGCCGGTCATCGGCGTGGTGCCGGGCAAGATCATCACCCTCCGGCACGACCTCACCCTGCCCTATTCCGGCGGCGAGCGGCGGATCGACCTCGCACAGGATGCGGTGAAGGTCGCGGTGGTCGAGCGCCACGGGCGCAGGCGGCCGGGGGAACGAGGTATCGGCGTCGCCTTCGTGAAGGGGTTCGGGCTCAAGCGCGGGGCCATCGCCTCGTCGGTCGGGCACGATTGCCACAACATCACCGTCGTCGGCGCCGACGAGGCCGACATGGCGGTGGCCGTGAACCGCCTCGCGGAAATCGAGGGCGGCTTCGTCGTGGCCGAGGGCGGGCGGGTGCTCGCCGAGATCGCCCTGCCGCTCGCGGGCCTGATGAGCCTCGACGCCCATCCCGCCATCGCCGCGTCCCTGCGCGGCTTGCGCGAGGCCGCCAAGGGGCTCGGCGTGGTTCTGCCGGAACCGTTCCTGCAGGTCGCCTTCCTGCCCCTGCCGGTGATCCCGCACCTCAAGATCACCGATCGCGGCCTCGTGGACGTGGACCGCTTCGCCCTGGTCGATGCGTGATCCGTGCATGACGGGGCTGCGCGATTTTCGATTGCGCGCAATCTATATTCTAGCTATCTCGGGATCGTCCGCCATCTAAGGCGCATCGCCATTTCGAAGGGGAGACGAGTATGTCCGTTGACGTGAAGTACCGCACCACCGCCACCGCCACCGGGGGCCGCGACGGCGCCGCGAAGACCGAGGACGGCTCGCTCTCCGTCAAGCTCGCGACCCCGAAGGAGTTGGGCGGCGCGGGCGGCGAGGGCAACAACCCCGAGCAGCTGTTCGCGGCCGGCTATTCCGCCTGCTTCCTCGGCGCGATGAAGTTCGTGGCGCCGCAGCTCTCGCTGAAGGTGCCGGCCGACACGACCGTGACGGCGAATGTCGGAATCGGCCCGCGCTCCGAGGGCGGCTTCGGCATCACCACCGACCTCAAGGTCAGCCTGCCGGGCCTCGACAAGGCCGACGCCGAGCGACTGGTGCAGGAGGCGCACAAGGTGTGCCCGTACTCCAACGCCACGCGCGGCAACGTCGATGTCGGCCTGACCGTCGCCTGATCTCAGCCTGACACGCGCTCTCGCAAGCCCCTCCTTCTTCGGAAGCGAGGGGCTTTTTCGTGGGCGTCGCCTCAGCGCCGCGCCAGGGCGACCATGCCGCTGCCCTGCCGCTCGATCCGCCCGTCGAGTTCGAGTTCCAGCAGGATCGTCTGCACCATCCGCACCTCACAGGCGGCAGCGCGGGCGAGTTCGTCCGTCGCCACCGGGCCGGGGCCGAGAAGGGCGAGGATGCGGGTGCGCTCGTCGCCGGGCTCCGGCTCCGGTTCCAGCATCCATTCGACCGGAGGCGCGGTAGGGCCGCCCTCGAAATCCAGCTCCTCCCAGAAATCCGGCTGGTCCGCGAAATCCGGACGCTTGCGGGCGGGCGCCGCCTCCGGAACCGCGCCGCGTTCGATGATCGGTCCGATCACCTCCAGGATGTGGTCCGCCTCCGTGACGAGGGTCGCGCCCTGGCGGATCAGGTCGTTGGTCCCTTCCGCGCGGGGGTCGAGGGGCGAACCCGGCACGGCGAAGACCTCGCGGTTCTGCTCCAACGCGTATCGCGCGGTGATGAGCGAGCCCGAGCGCCGCGCCGCCTCCACCACCACGCTGCCGTAGCTAAGACCGGAGACGATGCGGTTGCGGCGGGGAAAATCCTGTGCGCGCGGCTGCCAGCCCATCGGCATCTCGGCGAGCACGGCGCCGCCCGCGTCGAGGATCGCTTCCGCAAGGGCGGCATGGTTGGCGGGGTAGATCTTGTCGTGCCCACCCGCCATCACCGCGACGGTCCCGGTGGCGAGGGTCGCCTTGTGAGCGCGGGCATCGATACCGCGCGCGAGGCCCGAGACGATGACGACCCCGGCCTCCCCGAGGGCGCGGGCGAGGCGGTCGGTGAAGGCTCCCCCGGCCGCCGAGGCGTTGCGCGAGCCGACGATGGCGACAGCGGGCCGCGAGAGGATCGTGGGATCGCCGCGCAGGGCGATGAGCGGCGGGGCGGCGTCGGTGGCCCTCAGCAACGTGGGATAGGCCGCATCGCCCGAGGCGAGGAAGACCCCGCCGAGTTGGGCGAGCGCCGCCACCTCGTCCTCGGCCTGCATCCGGCTCGGGGGCGTCACGGGGCGTCCCCGGCGCTGCGTGAGGTCCGGCAGGGCGTCGAGGGCTGCCGCTGCGCCGCCGAAGCGGTTGATGAGCTGGCGGAAGTTGCGGGGGCCGATGCCCTCGGTGCGGATCAGGCGGAGCCAGTCGAGGCGCTGCGCGTCGGAAAGGTCCATCGCGCGCTCACCCCTTCTGGCCGATCCGCCCCTCAGTGCCTGCCGCAAGGCGCTGGATGTTGGGCGTGTGCTTCCACCACAACAGGAGGCCGAGCATGACGAAAAGCAGCGCCACCGCCGGCTGGCCGAGGGCCCAGAGCACCAGGGGCGTCACTGCCGAGGCCGCGAGCGCGGAGAGCGAGGAGTATTTGAAGGCGAAGGCGAGCCCCAGCCACACGACGGCGAAAGCGAGCAGCGCCGCCGGGCTGAAGGCGATCAGGAGGCCGATCAGCGTCGCAACGCCCTTGCCGCCCTTGAAGCCGAGCCAGACGGGGAAGAGATGCCCAAGGAAGGCGCCAAGCCCGGCCGCCAGGGCTGGCCCCTCGCCGAGTTGCGCCGCGATCAGCACGGCGGCCGTGCCCTTCAGGGCGTCCCCCAGCAGGGTCGCGAAGGCCAGCCCCTTGCGCCCGGTGCGCAGCACGTTGGTCGCGCCAATATTGCCCGAGCCGATGGCGCGCACGTCGCCGAGACCGGCGATGCGGGTGAACAGGAGCCCGAAGGGAATCGCACCCAGCGCATAGCCGATGCCGAGGCCTGCGAGGGTCGGCAGGGTGGCGAGGTCCGAGGTGATCATGCCGCCGCCGCCAGATCGTCGACCGCGTGGACGATCCGCCCGCCGACCATCGTCAGCACCGCCCCGCCCTGGAGTCGGGCCTCGTCGAAGGGCGAGTTCTTCGAGCGCGACTTCAGCCGCCGCTTGTCCACGACGTAGGGCAGGTCCGGGTCGATCAGCACGAGATCGGCCGGCGCCCCCTTCGCGAGGCGCCCGGACGGCTGGCCGAGGAGCTTGGCGGGGTTCGCCGTCAGCGCCGCCAGCAGGCGCGGCAGGGGGATGTCGCCGGTATGGACGAGGCGCATCGCGGCGCCGAGCAGCGTCTCGATGCCGAGCGCCCCGTCCGCCGCCTCGGCGAAGGGCAGGCGCTTGGTGTCCGCATCCTGCGGGTTGTGATCTGAGACGACCACGTCGATCACCCCCTCGGCCAGGGCCGCCACCACGGCCTGCCGGTCTGCCTCGTCGCGCAGGGGCGGCGAGAGGCGGCAGAAGGTGCGGTAATGGCCGATGTCGTTCTCGTTGAGGACAAGGTTGTTCACCGAGACGCCGCAGGTGACGGGCAACCCGTCCTCCTTCGCCCGGCGGACGATCTCCACGGAATCGGCGCAGGAGATCATCGCCGCGTGGTAGCGGGCACCCGTGAGGCGCACGAGGCGGATGTCGCGCTCCAGCATCACCGTCTCGGCCTCGCGGGGTACGCCCATCAGGCCGAGGCGCGAGGCGAGTTCGCCCTCGTTCATCACGCCCTCGGCGGCGAGGCTCGCCTCCTCGACATGCTGCATGATCAGCACGCCGAAATCGCGGGTGTAGGTCAGCGCCCTGCGCATCACCTGGGCATCGGCCACGGCGCGCAGGCCGTCGGTGAAGGCCACCGCGCCGGCTTCCTGCAACAGGCCGAACTCGGTCATCTCCCGGCCGCCGAGGCCCTTTGTGATGGCTGCCGCCGGAAGGACGTTGACGCAGGCCGTGTCCCGCGCCCGGCGCAGGACGAAATCCACGATCGCCGGCTCGTCCATGATCGGGTTGGTGTCCGGCATGCAGACCAGCGTCGTCACGCCCCCGGCGGCGGCGGCGGCGCTGGCCGAGGCCAGGGTCTCGCGGTGCTCGGCGCCGGGCTCGCCCACGAAGGCGCGCAGGTCGATCAGGCCGGGGGCCAGCACGCGGCCCGCGCAGTCGATCCGCTTCGCACCTGCGGGCAAACCGGGGGCGGCGCCCTGCACGAGGTCGGCGATCCGCCCGTCGCGGACCAGGATCGCGCCGGACGTGTCCGCGCCCGTCGCGGGGTCGAGCAGGGTCGCGTTGGCGAGAAGGATGTCGGTCACGGGCGCGGCTCCGCGGAGGCGTCGAGGCGCATGGCGAGGCCGGCGGCGGCCATGTGCGCCTTGGCCTCGCCGATGGTGGCTTGGCCGAAATGGAAGATCGAAGCGGCAAGCACGGCGCTGGCCCCGCCCTGGGCGACGCCGGCCACGAGATCGTCGAGCCCGCCGACGCCGCCGGAGGCGATCACCGGCACGCCCACCGCGTCAGAGATCGCGCGGGTGAGTGCGAGGTCGTAGCCGGAGCGGGTGCCGTCGCGGTCCATGGAGGTGACGAGGAGTTCGCCCGCGCCCTTCTCCGCGACGAGGCGGGCGAAGGCGATGGCGTCGATCCCGGTCGGGTCGCGCCCGCCATGGGTGAAGATCTCCCACCGCGCCGCCTCGCCGAGGGCGGAGACGCGCTTGGCGTCGATGGCCACGACGATGCACTGCGCGCCGAACTTCTCCGCCGCGCGGGCGACGAGGTCCGGGTCCTTCACGGCGGAGGTGTTGATCGCGACCTTGTCGGCGCCGGCCAGCAGCAGCGCGCGTACGTCCTCGACGGCGCGCACCCCGCCGCCCACGGTGAGCGGCATGAAGCAGGCTTCCGCCGTGCGGCTCACCACGTCGAGCAGGGTGCCCCGCGCCTCGCGGCTGGCGGTGATGTCGAGGAAGCAGAGTTCGTCGGCGCCAGCCGCGTCGTAGGCCTTGGCGGCCTCGACCGGATCCCCCGCATCGCGCAGGCCCTCGAAGCGCACGCCCTTCACGACACGCCCGTCCTTCACGTCGAGGCAGGGGATGATGCGGGTCTTGAGCACGGTTCCGTCCGATCGTCGGTCAGGCGTCCGGATCGATCGCGAACGGCCGGTTCATGATCACGTCCAGGGAATAGGGGCAGGTTTCGGGGAAGGTCCTCAGCGGAAGTCCCGTCTCCCCCGACGCCTCGATGCGCGCCCGGCGGTAAGCCCTCTCGACCGCATCGTCCAGACGGGACTTCAGGCCCGGGCTTTCCTCGATCTCGTCGGCAACCGCGACGCGGTGGGTCGCAATGGAGACGAGCCAGCTCCGGCTGCGGCGCTCCGGCTGATGATCGTATTTCAGCATGTGAAGCAGCACGATTCGCAGCGCGCTCACCAGACTGGCGAACTGGCTCTTGCCCAAGCTCTCGATCTCCTCGGCCAAATTCTCCAGATCGAGGCCGTCGAAGTCGCCAGCCCGCAGGCGCGCGCCCTGCTCCTGGGTCCAGGTGTAAAAGTCGTCCGCATACGCCGTCGTCGGTGAAACGGGTCGGGTCAAAGCCTTCGCGACAGCCACCGCGCCCTCCCGGGATGATCCCATCGCCGTGATCCTATCACGGCGCGGCGTGGCGCGCCGCCGCGATCGCGGAGAGCGCCGCGATGGGATCGATGCGGCCGTCGTAGAGCGCCCGGCCGGTGATGGCCCCGGCAATCAGGGCGCAATCGGGCTCCAGCAGGCGATGCACGTCGGCGATGGAGGCGAGGCCGCCGGAGGCGATCACCGGCACGGCGACGGCCTCGGCCAGGGCCAGGGTCATCTCGACGTTGAGCCCCTTCAGGATGCCGTCGCGGGCGATGTCCGTGTAGACGATGGCCGCGACCCCGGCATCCTCGAAGCGGCGCCCCAGCTCCTCGGCCGTCATGCTGGAGGTCTGCGCCCAGCCCTCGACGGCGACGCGGCCGTCCTTGGCGTCGATGCCCACCGCCACCTTACCGGGATGAAGCCGCGCCGCCTCGCGGACGAATTCGGGATCGCGCACCGCCGCCGTGCCGATGATGACCCGCGCGACGCCCTTGGCGAGCCAGCCCTCGAGGGTCTTCATGTCCCGGATGCCGCCGCCGAGCTGCACCGGCACGTCAACCGTGGCGAGAATCGAATCGACCGCCTCGGCATTGCGCGGCGCGCCGGCGAAGGCGCCGTCGAGATCGACCACGTGCAGCCACGAGAAGCCCTGCCCGGCGAAGATCGCCGCCTGGGCGGCGGGGTCGTCGCCGAAGACGGTCGCCCGGTCCATGTCCCCCTGGACGAGGCGGACGCAGCGGCCGCCCTTCAGGTCGATTGCGGGATACAGGATCACCGGGCTGTCTTTCCGTTTGGTCCCTCGGCGCCGCTCACGGGCGCCAGCGGAGGAAGTTGGCGATGAGGGCGAGGCCGAGTTGCTGGCTCTTCTCGGGGTGGAACTGCATGCCGGCGACGTTCTCGCGGGCCACGGCGGCCGTGACCGGCCCGCCGTAATCGGCCAGCATCACGGTATCAGCGGGCCGCTCCGGCGTCAGGGCGAAGCTGTGCACGAAATAGGCGTGCAGCCCGTGCTCCCCCGTGGGAATGCCCTCGAACAGGGCGTGCGGACGGGCGGCGCGCAGGGTATTCCAGCCCATATGCGGCACCTTCAGCGCCGGATCGGACGGGCGGATCGGCCCGACATCGCCGGGGATCCAGCCGAGGCCGGGCGTCTGCGCATATTCGAGGCCGCGGCTCGCCAGCAATTGCATCCCGACGCAGATGCCGAGGAAGGGCGTGCCCTTCTCTTTCACTGCCCCGGTCATGGCCTCGACCATGCCGGGCACGGCATCGAGCCCCGCCCGGCAATCGGCATAGGCGCCGACGCCCGGCAGGACGATCCTGTCCGCCGCCACCACGACCTCCGGGTCGGCGGTGAGCACGATGCGGGTGTCGTCGAGCCCGGCCTCCCGGGCGGCACGCTCGAAGGCCTTGAGGGCCGAGTGCAGATTGCCCGAGCCGTAATCGATGATGGCGACGGTTCGTCCGGTCATGCCCGATCCCACACCGTCACCGCCCGCCTTCGCGGGCGGGGAACAGGCCGATCACCGGCTCGGCGCGCCGCACGGGACCACCCGGAAAGGGCGGGCGCGGCGGCGGCGGCAGGCTCGCGGGATCGAGCCAGCGGGCGAGGAGCCGCGCCTCGGCCTCGGCGGAATCGCGGGCGACGACGGCGTCGCGCAGGGCGTAGCCCCGGCGGGCCAGGGTCCAGCGGCGCAGGCTCGACGCCTCGAACCCAATCAGCACGCTGGCGAGGAGGGCGATGCCCGTCCCCGCCGCGCGGGTCAGGCCGAGCGCGTAGCCGGCGAAGGCCACGGCCGCGAGGCCGGCGAGCACGATCAGCGCCGCCACCCAGAGGCGGTGGAACAGGAACCACAGCACGCTGAAGGCGAAAGCCGGCCAGGAGAACCCGTCGGGCACGATCACGGCCCGGTCCAGGGTGTCGGTCTCGCCGGGGCGAGCGTCCGGCGGCAGGTGGAGGGTGTAGCTGCGCATCCGCATCGGGCGTGTCCTACAGCGTGCCCTTGGTCGAGGGCACCCGGCCTTCCTCGCGGGGATCGACCGCCACCGCCGCCCGCAAGGCGCGGGCCAGCCCCTTGAACAGGCTCTCCGCGATATGGTGCGCGTTCTCGCCGTAGAGCGTCTCGACGTGCAGGGTCAGCCCGGCATTCATCGCGAAGGCCTGGAACCACTCGCGGACGAGTTCGGTGTCGAAGGCGCCGATCTTCTCCACCCGGAACTGCGTGCGGAACACGAGGAAGGGGCGGCCGGAGATGTCGACGCAGACGCGGCTCAGGGTCTCGTCCATCGGCAGGTGGATGTCGGCGTAGCGGGTCACGCCGCGCTTGTCGCCCAACGCCTTGGCGAAGGCTTGGCCCAAGGCGATGCCGCAGTCCTCGGCGGAATGGTGCTGATCGACGTGCAGGTCGCCCGCGACCTTGATATCGAGGTCGAACAGGGCGTGCCGCGCGAGCAGTTCGAGCATGTGGTCGAGGAAGCCGATGCCGGTGGCGATCGTCGCCTTGCCGGTGCCGTCGAGGGCGACGCTCACCGAGACGTCGGTCTCGGCGGTTGTCCGGCTGATGCTCGCGCTGCGCATTGTGTCCGCGTGTTGGTGAAGGCAGCGATGGCGCCGCCGGCTGCTTCTAGATGACCTGTCGCGAAAGGGAAATCGCGCGCCGGCCTCAGCCGTTCAGCACCCGCCCCGCGATGGCATCGAGCTTGGCGAGCAGGGCCGGATCGCGGACGGCGGGAGCCGTCATGATCGCGCCATCAAGGGCCCGGTGGGACCCGACCGGGCACTCCTCCCGCTCGGCCGGGAAGTCGCGGGCGAGGCGCGACACGAGGCGGGCCGCCTTGTCGGCGTTGGCCCGCGCCACGGCGACCACCGCCGCCACGTCCACGGCGTCGTGGCCGGGGTGCCAGCAATCGTAGTCGGTCACCATCGCGATGGTCGCGTAGGTGATCTCAGCTTCGCGCGCGAGCTTGGCCTCGGGCATGTTGGTCATGCCGATCACGTCGAAGCCCTGCGCCTTGTAGGCGCGGGATTCGGCGAGCGAGGAGAATTGCGGCCCCTCCATGCACACGTAGGTGCCGCCCCGGTGGATCGCGATCTCCTCGGCCTTGGCCGCCTGCGCGATGCGCTTCTGCAGGTTCGGGCCGACCGGGTGGGCGAGCGACACGTGGGCGACGCAGCCGTCACCGAAGAAGGACGAGGCGCGGCCGTGGGTCCGGTCCACGAACTGGTCCACGAGGACGAAGGTGCCGGGGTGCAGCTCGTCGCGGAACGAGCCGCAGGCCGAGAGCGACACGATGTCGGTGACGCCCGCCCGCTTCATCGTGTCGATGTTCGCGCGGTAATTGATGCCCGAGGGCGAGAAGCGATGGCCGCGCCCGTGCCGGGCGAGGAACACCACCTTGGTCGCGCCGATCCGCCCGATCCGCAGGGCGTCCGAGGGCTCGCCCCAGGGCGACGCGATGCGCTCCTCGCGCACATCCTCCAGGCCCGGCAGGTCGTAGACCCCCGATCCGCCGATCACCCCGAGTACCGCTGCGGTCATGCCCGATGCCCTGTCTTGTCGTTCGAGGGCCGGTAGCACGCCCCTGCCGCCCAAAAAAGACAGGCCTCCCCGAGGGGAGGCCCGCATTGTCCGTGCAAGGTGGCCGGCTTACCAGGCCTTGTGCAGTTCCGGCTGGAGGCCGTGGACCTCGCCGCCGACATCCGCCCAGACCTTCTTCTTCACGTAGTAGAGAAGGCCGGACAGGATGATGAGGAACAGGATCACCCGGAAGCCGAGGGCCTTGCGGTCCATCATGTGCGGCTCGGCAGCCCACATCAGGAAGGCGCCGACATCCTTGCCGTACTGCTCCGTCGTCTCCGGGACGACCGGCTGGCCCTTGTCGTCCTTCGGGTAGGTGACCTGCCCGTCCGAGATGGGCGGCGGCATCGCGATGATGTGGCCCGGATAATAGAGATTGTAGTGGCCACCCTCGGGAAGGGCGAAGTCCTTCGGGGCATCCTTGTAGCCGTTGATGAGGCCGTGGATGTAATCCGGCCCCTGCTCCGTGTAGCCGACGAAGGGCAGCCAGTCATAGAGGAAGGTCAGGTTGCCGCGCGAGAAGGTCCGCGCCTTGGCGATCACCGAGAAGTCCGGCGGCGCCTTGCCGCCGTTCGCGGCGGCGGCGGCCTGATCGTTCGGGAAGGGCGGCGGGAAGGTATCCGCCGGGCGGCCGGGCCGCTCGAACATGTCACCCGAATCGTTCGGGCCGTCCTTCACCTGATAGGTGGCGGCCAGCGCCTTCACTTGCGAGGCCGAGAAGTGCGGGCCGCCTTCCTGCGTGAGGTTGCGGAAGGAGACGAGCTTCATCGAGTGACAGGCGGAGCAGACTTCCTTGTAGACCTGGAAGCCACGCTGCAGCTGCGCCTCATCGAAGCGGCCGAACATGCCGGCGAAGCTCCAGTTCACCCGCGGCGGCACCGGGCCGCCATGGGCATCCTCGGCCCGCGCAGGCGCGCCGAGGAGAAGGGCCGCCATCGCGGCGGCGAGGGTCGTGGAGAGGACGCGGGTCATGGCCATCGAGTCGTCGTCCTTCAGCCCTTGACCTGCGGCGCCGCCGCGGCGCCCGCCGGCATGCCTGCCCCCGAGATCTGCCGGCCCGGACCGGTGACGCTCTCGACGATCGAACCAGGCAACGGCTTGGGCGTCTCGAACAGGCCGCAGAGCGGCATCACCAGCAGGAAGTGCGCGAAGTAGTAGGCGGTGCAGATCTGGGAAGCGATCACGTAGCCGCCTTCCGGGGGCTGCGAGCCGAGCCAGCCGAGTAAGAAGCACACGCCCAGGAACACCCACATGAACTGCCGGTAGATCGGCCGGTAGTTGCACGAGCGGATACGCGACGTGTCCAGCCAGGGCGCGAAGGCCAGGATGATCACCGCCGAGAACATCAGGATGACGCCGCCGAGCTTGTCCGGCACCGCGCGCAGGATCGCGTAGAACGGCAGGAAGTACCATTCCGGCACGATGTGCGCGGGCGTCACCGCCGGGTTCGCCTGGATGTAGTTGTCCGCATGGCCGAGGTAGTTCGGCATGAAGAACAGGAACCACGCGAACAGGATCATGAACACCACGGTGGCGAACACGTCCTTCACCGTCGCGTAGGGGGTGAAGGGCACTGCGTCCTTGCCCGACTTGATCGGGATGCCGGCCGGGTTGTTCTGCCCCGTCACGTGCAGCGCCCAGACGTGCAGGACGACGACGCCCGCGATCATCCAGGGCAGCAGGTAGTGGAGGGAGAAGAAGCGGTTCACGGTCGGGTTGCCGACGGAGTAGCCGCCCCAGAGCAGGCTCTGGATCGTATCGCCGACCACCGGGATCGCCGCCAGGATGTTGGTGATGACGGTGGCGCCCCAGAAGCTCATCTGGCCCCACGGCAGGGTGTAGCCGAGGAAGGCCGTGGCCATCATCAGCAGGTAGATGATGACGCCGAGGATGTAGAGCACTTCACGCGGGGCCTTGTACGACCCGTAATAGAGCGCCCGGAACATGTGGACGTAGACCGCCACGAAGAACATCGACGCGCCGTTGGCGTGCGCGTAGCGCAGCAGCCAGCCGTAGTTCACGTCGCGCATGATCTTCTCGACGGAGTTGAAGGCTCCGGTCGCGGACGGCTCGTAATGCATCGCCAGCCAGACGCCGGTGATGATCTGGATGCCGAGGAAGGCGGCGAGGATGGCGCCGAAGGTCCAGAAGTAGTTCAGGTTCCGGGGCACCGGATACGCGATGAACGACGAGTGGACGAGGCCGACGATCGGCAGCCGCGATTCGAACCATTTGGCGACGCGGCTCTTCGGGACGTAGGTGCTGGCGGTACCGCTCATGTCTGCCTCTGTCCTCAGGCCTCGCCCTTCCCGCCCTGTTCGCCAATGCGGATCTTGGTGTCCGTCTGGAAGGCGTAGGGCGGAATGGGAAGATTGATCGGCGCGGGCCCGCGGCGGACGCGGCCCACGGCGTCGAACTGGGAGCCGTGGCACGGGCAGGCCCAGCCCTCGAAGTTACCCTGGTGGCCGATCGGCACGCAGCCCAGGTGCGTGCAGTTGCCGTAGACCACCAGCCACTGGTCGTGGCCGTTCTTCACCCGCGAATCGAAGGCGGCGGGCTCGATCATGGCCGAGAGCGGCACGCCCTTCATGTCCGTGACCTCCTTCGAGGTCAGCTTGCGCACGAAGATCAGCTTGCCCCGCCAGAAGACGTTGACGATCTGCCCGTCCTGGATCGGCGTCAGGTCCACCTCGATCGGGGCACCGGCCGCGATCACGTCGGCATCGGGCGCCATGGAGGAGACGAAGGGCCACGCGACGGCGGCGGCGCCGACGGCGAGGCCCGCCCCCGTTGCGAGGAACAGAAAATCACGACGGCTGCCGTCGTGGGACGCATCGGCGGGAGCGGCGGTTGTGTTCGCCAAGGGCTCAGCACTCCGAGGTCGTGTGTCACGGGTCGGTTCCGCCGGAAGGCGGCCGCCGGGACCACAGCATTATGGTTCTAAACTGTGCAATGCGACCGGCCGTCGCCTCAAGTCAAGCGCCCCGGACCAATGGCCAAGCCAAACCCGCGAGGAAGTGCGCAAAGTGTGACAAGCGCCGCCCGGCCGGCCCGCCTGCGAAGACGAACGTCCAGCAAGATCAAGAAACACACGACTGCCCCAAACGTTAGCTGCGCGTTAATCAGGACACGGCATGATAATTCAAAATTTCGTGCAAGTTGTGCTTGGGGAAGTCGCGTGTCGTTGTTGAAGAGCGGACTGAAATCCATTGGCGCGAAGCTGACGGTCGCGATGCTGGGCCTGTCTCTCGGCTCTGCGGCGGTGGTCGGCGTGGTCAGCTACCGCGCCCAGGTCTCGGCGAGCGACAGCGCCATCGGCGCGAGTCTCCTGCGGCGCTACAACGCCGTCTCGGAGGCCATGGCCGAGCAGGGTCAGCGGGCGCTCACCGCCGCCTTCGCCATCGCCAACGACCGGGGCGTGGCCGACGCCTTCGCCCGGGGCGACCGGGCCGACGCCCTCGCCCGTCTCGCCCCGCTCTATCCCGAGATGAAGAAGCTCGATCTCGGCCTCGTCACCCTGCACGGGGCGGACGGGAAGGCCTTCGCCCGCTCGCATGCGCCGGACAAGTTCGGCGACGAAGTGCTCAATCGCCGCGCCATGGTGCGGGACGTGATCCAGGCGCGCGGCACGCAGACCGGCATCGAGCCCGGCCGCGACAGCGTCAGCATCTTCGCCGTCGTCCCGATGACGGTCGAGGGCCGGTTCGTGGGCGTCGCCGACGTGGGCGCGGCCCTGGGGCCCGACTTCCTCGCCGCCCTGAAGCGCCGGGTCGGGGTCGACATCGCGATGCATCTCGTGGGCGAGAACGGCGTGCAGACGCTGGGCGCCACCTTCGCGCAGAAGTCGTTGCTGCCGCAGGACGCGCAGCGCGAGGCGATGGGCGGGCCGATCGCGCCGCGCATGAGCGAGATCGGCGGGCGCCCCGTCGCGGTGCTGGCCGCGCCGCTGCGCAACTATTCTGGCAAGGCTATCGGCACGCTGGAGGTCGCCCTCGACGTCACCGACCTCCTCGCCGCCCGCGACCGCGCGGTCTACACCCTCGGCGCGGTCCTGCTGGCCGTCGCCGCCGCCGCGATGGCCGCCGCCTACGCCCTGTCCCGCCATATCGGCACCCCGGTGGCGCAGCTGAACGACGCGATGGGCGAGATCGCCGCCGGCCGCCTCGACCGCGAAGTGCCCTCCCTCGAACGGGGCGACGCCATCGGCGACATGGCCCGCTCGGTGGCGTATTTCCGCGATGGGCTGGTCAGCCAGCGCGCCATGACGGCCGAGAAGGAGGCCGACACCCTGGAGAAGATGCGCCAGGCCGAGCGGATGAGCGCGCTCATCCATGGCTTCGAGGGCAGCGTCGGCTCCATCGTCGGCATCGTCTCCTCCGCCGCCACCGAGTTGCAGGCCACCGCCCAGCACCTCTCGCAGACCGCCGACGACACCTCGGCGCGGGCGGAAGCCGTCGCCGTCGCGGCGCATCAGGCGGGCTCGAACGTCACCTCCGTGGCGGGCGCGGCCGAAGAGCTCGGCGCGTCGGTGCAGGAGATCGCCCGGCAGGTGGATCACTCCCTCTCCCAATCCACGGCGGCGGTTCAGGAGACGCAGGCCTCCGCCGCCACGGTGAGCGAACTGAAGGAGATGGTGGGCCGCATCGACGAGATCGTCGCGCTCATCGCCGGCATCGCCTCGCAGACGAACCTCCTCGCCCTCAACGCCACCATCGAGGCGGCGCGGGCCGGCGAGGCGGGGCGTGGCTTCGCCGTCGTCGCCTCCGAGGTGAAGGCGCTCGCCGCGCAGACGAGCCGCGCCACGGACGAGATCTCGGCGCAGATCGCCGGCATCCAGGCGACCACCGCGAAGGCGGTCACGGGGATCGGCGGCATCGTGGGGACGATCCACGACATCAACCGCGCGGCTTCGGCCATCGCCACGGCGGTGGACCAGCAGGGCGCGGCGACCCGCGAGATCGTCTCGGCGGTCAGCCAAGCCTCGCAGGGCACCTCGGAGGTCGGCTCAAGCATCGCCGTGGTCTCGAACGCCGTCTCCGGCACGGGCGCGGCGGCCGGGCAGGTCTTCGCGGCCTCCGAGGAACTGGCCCGTCAGGCCGAGGCCCTGCGCGCCGAGGTGGAAGGCTTCCTCCACGGCGTGCGGGCGGCCTGAGACCCTACTCGGCGGCGTCCTCGAAGGGCGCCGTCCGGTCGGGCAGGAACCCGCCCGATTGCCGGGCCCAGAGCCCGGCATAGACCCCGCCCTGCGCCACGAGTTGGGCGTGCGTCCCCTCCTCCACGATCCGGCCCGCCTCGATCACCACGAGGCGGTCCATCGCCGCGATGGTCGAGAGCCGGTGCGCGATGGCGAGCACCGTCTTGCCGGCCATCAGCGTGTCGAGGGAATCCTGGATCGCCGCCTCGACCTGGCTGTCCAGCGCCGAGGTCGCCTCGTCGAGGATGAGGATCGGGGCGTCCTTCAGGATCACGCGGGAGATGGCGATGCGCTGGCGCTGCCCGCCCGAGAGCTTCACCCCCCGCTCGCCCACATGGGCCTCGTAGCCCCGCCGGCCCTTGTGATCCACGAGGTCGGCGATGAACTTGTCCGCGTGGGCGAGCCGGGCGGCCTGATCCACCTCCGCGTCGGTCGCGCTCGGGCGCCCGTAGGCGATGTTGTCCCGGATGGAGCGGTGCAGCAGGGACGTGTCCTGGCTCACCATCGCCACCGCCTCCCGCAGGGACGATTGCGTGACCCCCGCGATGTCCTGCCCGTCGATGAGGATGCGCCCGCTCTCCACGTCGTAGAGGCGCAACAGCAGCGTCGCGAGGGTCGACTTGCCCGCGCCGCTCACCCCCACCAGCCCGACGCGCTCGCCGGCCCGGATCGTGAGGGAGAAATCCTCGATGATCGAGGCATCGCCCCGCCCGTAATGGAAGCCGACCTGCTCGTAGCGGATCTCGCCGCCCGTCACTGCGAGTTCCCGCGCACCGGGGGCATCGACGAGGCCGTGCGGACGGCTGATCGTCTGCATGCTCTCCTGGATGACGCCGACATTCTCGAACACGCCGCGCACGGTCTGCATGACCCAGCCCGACATCGCGATGAGGCGCAGCACCAGGGCGAGCCCGGCCGAGGCCTCGCCGGTCGTCATGCCGCCCTGCCGCCACAGGGCGAGGCAGGCCCAGCCGGTGGCGATCAGCAGGGCACTGTTGAGGATCCCGAGCAGGGTCGTCGTCGCCGTCACAAGGCGGAACTGGTGCAGGTAGGCGTCGGTGTGGGTCTGCACCGCGTCGCGCACCGCCGCGCGCTCCTCCCGGTCGCGGGCGAAGAGCTTCACGGTGAGGATGTTGGTGTAGCTGTCCACCACGCGGCCGATCAGCACCGAGCGGGTGTCGGCGGTGGCGTGCGAGCGCGCCCGCGCCCGGGGCACGAACCACCGCGTCAGTGCGGCGTAGGCGAGGATCCAGAGCACCACCGGCAGGGCGAGCCAGGGGGAGATCGAGCCGAACAGCCCCACCGCCGTCACGGCATAGATCGCGACGTAGAGCAGCGTGTCGATGAACACGACCGCGAGTTCGCGCACCGCCGGGCCGACCTGCACCACGCGGTTCGCGAGCCGCCCGGCGAAGTCGGCCTGGAAGTACGAGAGCGAATGCCCGAGCGTGTAGAGATGCGCCCGCCAGCGGATCTGGTTGGTGGATTGCGGCACCACGAGCTGGTTCGACAGCGCCTCGTGCGCCCAGATCGAGACCGGCCGCACCAGCGCGACGAGGGCGAGGGAGATGGCGATGCCCGTCGCGTGGTCCGACAGGACCGTGGCCCGGTCGGCCGAGCCGAGCATGTCAATGAACCAGCGCATGACGAGGTAGAGGGAGGCCTCCACCGTGCCCGCGATCACCGCGATGGCGAAGAGCGCCGCCAGCGCCCCCCGGATCGGGCGCAGGTAGAACCACGCGAAGCCGGTGACCGACTTCGGGGGCATCCGCGTCTCATCGAAGGATGCGAAGGGGTCGATCCGGCGTTCGAGCCAATCGAGGAACATGCTGTACGACGGGTTCTCTGGCAGGACCCGTCATGTAAGGGCCGGGAGCCGCAGGCCAAGCGACCGCGACTCCACAGCAGCCGACTACCGGTTGAGGGCGAGGGACGCGCCGGACTTGGTGAGCGCGCCGTCAAGCCCCGCGCCGCCCTGGCGCAGGCGCGCCGCGACGCTGCCGCCCGGCTGATAGAGATAGACCTCGCCGTCGCGGTAATCCCAGGCCGAGACCCGGCCGAGTTCCTTGTTCGAACAGCCGGAGGTCGAGGCCTTGTAGAGGTCGAGGGAGGGCGTGCTCGACAGGGTCACGCGGCAGCTGGCGCCCGTGGCGTCACGGGCATCCCACCCGCCTACGACGGCGGCGCGGCCGGTGGTCGTGACTGGCGGCGGCGGCGGGGGCGGCGTCACCGGCTCCGCGACGACGGCAGGCGCACTCGGGTTCAGGCCGGCGACGGGCCCGGGGGGCGGCGGCGGCGGCGGCGCGTCGGGGCTCGCCGAGGCGCCCGGCGGGGGCGCGAGGGGGGCGGCGGTGACGGTGCCGGAGGGGATCGCCGCGACGGGCGCCTCGAAATCGGCGCGGGGTCCGGGGGCGCGGGTCTTCGGTCCCTCAAAACGGTCCGACGCGCAGGCGCCGAGGCCGGCGCTGAGGCAAAGGACGGCGATCAACGAGGGGCTCGGGCGCGGCATCGGTCCCACTTGGCTCGGGCTGGTGGCTCGGACGGGCGCCGACATGCGCCCCGTGCCTGCCTCGGCGGGAAATGCGCTCGCCACAAGGCGGGGTCCGGCTCGTTCGGGCGTCGGGGGGCGAATTACGGGCTTTTCGCCCCGGTGTTGCCCCGGCGCCGCAGGGGCGCCGGGGGGTCGGCGCGGTCGATCAGACCTCGCGCTCGACCATCATCTTCTTGATCTCGGCGATGGCCTTCGCCGGGTTCAGGCTCTTCGGGCAGGTGTTGGCGCAGTTCATGATCGTGTGGCAGCGGTACAGCCGGAACGGATCGTGCAGGTTGTCGAGGCGCGCGCCCGTGTTCTCGTCGCGGGAATCGATCAGCCAGCGATAGGCCTGGAGCAGGGCCGCCGGGCCTAAGAACTTCTCGCCGTTCCACCAGTAGCTCGGGCACGAGGTCGAGCAGCAGGCGCAGAGGATGCACTCGTAGAGGCCGTCGAGGCGGGCGCGGTCCTCCGGCGTCTGGCGCCACTCCTTCTCGGGAGAGGGCGTGTCGGTCTGGAGCCAGGGCTCGATGGCCGCGTGCTGCGCGTAGAAGTTCGTGAGATCCGGCACCAGATCCTTCAGCACCGGCATGTGCGGCAGCGGATAGATGCGGATGGCGCCGTCCTTGTCCTTGCGGGTCAGGATCGGCAGGGCGTTGTCGGGGCTCTTGCACTCGTCGATGCCCATCGTGCAGGCGAGCGCGTTCTGCCCCTCGATGTTCATGGCGCAGGAGCCGCAGATGCCCTCGCGGCAGGAGCGGCGGAAGACCAGGGTCGAGTCGACCTTGTTCTTGATCCACAGCAGGGCGTCGAGCACCATCGGCCCGCAATCCTCCCGGTCGACCAGATAGGTGTCGACGCGCGGGTTCTGCCCGTCATCCGGGTTCCAGCGGTAGATCCGGAAGGTCTGCAGGTTCTTCGCACCGGCCGGCGCCGGCCAGGACTTGCCCTGCGTGATCTGCGAGTTCTTGGGCAGGTTGAACTGGGCCATGGGGAGTATCGATTCCGCGAGGGCAGGTCGATGCGGCGGATCGCGGAGCGACCCGCCGCCTGATGGTTCAGCCGAGGGAAAGCCTCAGTACACGCGCGCCTTCGGCTCGATGTACTGGATCTCGTTCGACATCGTGTAGGTGTGCACCGGACGATAATCGATCGTGACCCCGCCCGTGTCGCCGATCCAGGCCAGGGTGTGCTTCATCCAGTCCTTGTCGTTGCGGTCCGGGAAGTCCTCGCGGGCGTGGGCGCCGCGCGATTCCTTGCGGTTGGCGGCCGATTCCATCGTCACCACCGCCTGGCCGATCAGGTTGTCGAACTCCAGGGTCTCCAGAAGGTCGGTGTTCCAGACCAGCGAGCGATCGGTGATCTTCACGTCCGAGGCGGCGTCGTGGACCTTGTGGATCAGGCCGCGACCCTCTTCCAGAACCTCGCCCGTGCGGAAGACGGCGCAGTTGTTCTGCATGGTCTTCTGCATCTCGGCGCGCAGTTCCGCCGTGGCGGTGCTGCCGTTGGCGTAGCGGAAGCGGTCGAGACGCTCCAAGGCCTTGTCGGTGGCGCCCTTCGGCAGTTCCATCGCCCGGCCGTTCGGCTCGACGATCTCGGCGCAGCGCTTGCCCGCCGCGCGGCCGAACACGACGAGGTCGATGAGCGAGTTGGAGCCGAGGCGGTTCGCCCCGTGCACCGAGACGCAGGCCGCCTCGCCGATGGCCATCAGGCCCGGCACCACGGTGTCGGGGTTGCCGTCCTTCAGGGTCAGCACCTCGCCGTGATAGTTCGTGGGGATGCCGCCCATGTTGTAGTGGACGGTCGGGATGACCGGGATCGGCTCCTTGGTCACGTCGACGCCTGCGAAGATCTTCGCGCTCTCCGAGATGCCCGGCAGGCGCTCATGGAGGATCTTCGGATCGAGGTGGTCGAGGTGCAGGTAGATGTGGTCCTTGTTCTTGCCGACGCCGCGACCGTCGCGGATCTCCATGGTCATGGAGCGCGAAACGACGTCGCGGGAGGCGAGGTCCTTCGCCGACGGGGCGTAGCGCTCCATGAAGCGCTCGCCCTCGGAGTTCGTCAGGTAGCCGCCCTCGCCGCGCGAGCCCTCGGTGATGAGGCAGCCGGCGCCGTAGATGCCGGTCGGGTGGAACTGCACGAACTCCATGTCCTGCAGGGGCAGGCCGGCGCGCAGCACCATGGCGTTGCCGTCACCCGTGCAGGTGTGAGCGGAAGTGGCCGAGAAGTAGGCCCGGCCGTAGCCGCCGGTCGCCAGGATGGTCTGCTGGGCGCGGAAGCGGTGGATCTCGCCGGTCGCCTGATCGAGGGCGATGACGCCCCGGCAGCGGCCTTCCTCGTCCATGATGAGGTCGAGGGCAAAGTACTCGATGAAGAAGTCCGTCTGGTTCTTCACCGCCTGCCCGTAGAGGGTGTGCAGCATGGCGTGGCCGGTGCGGTCGGCCGCCGCGCAGGTGCGCTGGGCGGTGCCCTTGCCGTAATCGGTGGTCATGCCGCCGAACGGACGCTGGTAGATCTTGCCCTCTTCCGTGCGGGAGAAGGGCACGCCCCAATGCTCCAGCTCGTACACCGCCGCCGGGGCGTTGCGCACGAGGTACTCGATGGCGTCCTGGTCGCCGAGCCAGTCCGACCCCTTCACGGTGTCGTACATGTGCCAGCGCCAATCGTCCGGCCCCATGTTGCCGAGCGAGGCCGAGATGCCGCCCTGCGCCGCCACGGTGTGGGAGCGGGTGGGGAACACCTTGGTGATGCAGGCCGTGCGCAGGCCGGCTTCCGAGCAGCCCACCGTGGCGCGAAGGCCCGCGCCGCCGGCGCCGACGATCACCACGTCGAACGCGTGATCATGGATGGTGTAGGCGGGCTTGCCGCCGTTCGTTCCGTTCACGGCCATGGTCGGCTCCGAAGGTTGCGGGATCAGACGGGCGGCTGGCCGAAGCCGACGCGCAGGATCGCGTAGAGGCAGGCCACGGCCACGACGACCGCGTAGAAGTTGTTGGCGAAGATGGCCGCGATCTTCGTCGCGGGGGCGTGGACGTAATCCTCGATGACCACCTGCATGCCGAGACGCATGTGGATCGTCACCGACAGCACCGCCAGGATTAGGACCAGCGACACGAAGGGGCTGCCCACGAGGCGGATCGCCTCAGGGTAAGGCCGCCCGGCCATGCGGGCGATGATGACCACGAAGGCCAGCATAAGGAATACGTTCGCGACGGCGGTGAGCCGCTGCAGCCACCAATGCCCGGCGCCGTGATGCGAGACGCCCAGCCCCCGTACCCGCGCGCGGGGCGTGCGGATCGAGGCGGCGGTGTTCTGGCGGATGGATTCCTTGGCCATGTCAGTCCCTCTCAGCGGGCCAGGAGGCCGACGACCCAGACCACGACGGTCAGCGCGGTCGAGCCGATGAGCGTCATCCGGGCGAGGCTGAGGCGCTGCGTCTTGTCGAAGCCGATGCCGGCGTCCCACACGAAGTGGCGGATGCCGCCGAGCATGTGGTGCAGCAGGATCCAGGTGTAGACGAACAGGATCAGCTTGCCGAAGATCGACCCGAAGAAGCCCGCGACCCACCCGTAGGCCGCCGGGCCGGAGGCGAGCGCCACGAGCCAGATGGCGACCAGCGCGGTGCCGCCGTAGAGCGCGGTGCCGGTGATGCGGTGGAACACCGACATCGCCATGGTCCACGTCCAGCGGTAGATCTGGAGATGCGGCGAGAGCGGCTGGGCCACTGTCGGGCGGGCTGTTGGGGCCATCGGCGGGGGAACCTCGCGGTTTCGAACTGGACCGTCTCTAAGGTGGAAGCGGTAGTGTCTGGGCGGGAAAGCCGCAAGGCGGCATGGTGCGGCGCAATGCACCCAACCCACTGACACATCGACTGGTCTGTCATTTCAGCCATCCGAGGAGCCGCCACCATCCGTAATCGAGGGGTGCGGCCACGAGGAGCGAGACGAGACCGAAGGGCACGGTGAGGCGGGCCGCCCGCGCGAGCGGCACCCGCCCGAGTTCGCTGGCGAAGACGATGGGCGGCGCCTGATAGGGGAAGAACAGGGTCGAGTAGCCGATCACCTGGATCGAGACGACGGTCAGCGCCGGCAGGCCGCTCGCCTGGGCCATCTCCGGCGCCAGGGCCGTGTAGAGCGCGGGCGCCCCGTTGGCGGTGACGAGCAGGGTGATCGTGGTGCTGATTCCCGTGAGCACCGCGAAGTTCTGCGCCGGCGCGCCGGGCTCGAGCGGCGCCACCGCGAGGAGCGCGTGGCCCAGCCGCTCCCCGAGGCCGGTGGCGTTCACCAGCGCGACGAGGCCGAGCAGGGCGGCGATGTAGAAGCAGGTCCGCAGGCTCACCTGCCCGAACGCATCCGCCGACATCACACCGACCTTCGGCAGGAGGCACAGCACCGCCGACATCAGCCCGACCCAGGCGGGGGGCAGGCCGTGGAGGCTGTCCGTCATCCAGAGGGCGAGGGTGCCGACGAGGATCGCCGCGAGCCGGCGCTCCGCCCCCGACAGCGGCGGCAGGGCGGGCAGGTCCCGCGTCGCCGCCGTGACCCGGTCGGGGAACAGGCGGACGACGAGCCCCACCAGCATCACGCCCTTCACGAAGGCCAGCACGGGCGCGTGCAGCAGGAAGTACGACAGGTAGGAGAAGTGCACGCCGAGCAGACGCTCGGCCGAGCCCGCCATCACGAGGTTCGGCACGTTCGCGGGCAGGATCGCCGCCGAGAGGACCGGGGTCGCCACGCCCACCGCGAGCACGGCGCCGTCCCGCCCCGGCCGCCCGGCCGCGAGACCGAAGGCGTCGCAGAGCGCCAACGTCACGGGGATCATCAGGGCGATCCGGCCGAGATTCGAGGGCATCACCAGGGCGAGCAGGAAGCTCAAGCCCACGAGCCCGGCGATGAACAGCGTGTAGGAGCCCGACAGGCGCTGGGCGAGCACCCGCGCCATCCGCGCGCCGAGGCCGGTGCGGGTCATGCCCTGCCCGACGATCATCCCCGACAGGACGAGCCAGAAGGCCTGCGAGGCGAAACCGGAAAAGATCGTCTCGGCCGGGGCGAGCTTGAACAGCATCGCCAGCCCGAAGAACGCCAAGGCGGTGACGATCTCCGGCAGCAGCGCCGTGGCCCAGAGGCCCATGCACAGGACGAGCAGGAGGGCCGTGCCGAGCAACGCACCCTGTCCGGTCAAAGCAGCCGTCCTCCCCATTCCCGATTGGCCGCGATCCTGCCCGGTTCCAGGCCAACCGCAATGCGTCGTCCGTGCATCCAGCCTTCGCGCGAAGCGAAGGGTGGGGCGCTTTCGCAATCGTTGATTTTTTTTAAATAAAGAAGAGTCTATCGTGCTCACAACCAAAAGTTTTAGCGCCATTGAATTGTAAATATTCTAAAAGATAAATCGTCGTTCGCGCTTGTTTCATGTTGAATGCGCGCATCGAATCTGCGTCATTGCGCCGCGCCGACCGATACAGCGCGTGGGCAGCGCCGAGACCGCCACTTCAATGGTTTCAATACTTCACCGCGAGCACCGACGCTCGATTCTGTTCTGCATGATCGTCGTTTCTGCCACGACATCACCTGCCATGGCGCGGGATACGCCGCCGCCGGACGCGGAGGTGACGCTCGACACCCTCACCGTGGAGGGCGCGGCAGGGCCGAGGGGCGTCGTACCGGCCTATGCCGGCGGACAGGTGGCGCAGGGCGGCCGGCTCGGGCTCCTCGGCAACACCGAGACGGCCAAGTCGCCGTTCAGCGTCTCCAGCTACACCGACACGTTCGTGCGCGACCGGCAGGCCTCGACGGTGTCGGAGGCATTGGCCCTCGACCCCTCAGTCCGCGCCACGCAGACGACCGGGGCACCATTCGATTCGCTCTACATTCGCGGCCTGCCCGCCAGCGAGGGAATCAGCGGCGAGACCGCCTTCGACGGGCTTTACGGCATCGCCCCGAGCTTCCGCGTCTTCGCCGACTATGCCGAGCGGATCGAGGTGCTGAAAGGTCCCTCCGCGGCCCTGTCCGGCATCGCACCGAACGGCGGCGTCGGCGGCACCGTCAACGTGGTGCCCAAGCGCGCGGGTGAAGACCTGACCCGCCTGACCCTCGATTACGGTTCCCGTGCCCATGGCGGCGGGCAGCTCGATGTGGCGCGGCGGGGTGGCGCGAACCGCGAATGGGGTGTGCGCTTCGTCGGCAGCGCCCATGGCGGCGACACGCCGTTCGACCGGCAATCGGAGACGAGCGGAGTCGGGGAGCTGGCGCTGGACTACCAGGGCGAGCGATTCCGGGCGTGGCTCTACCTGCTCGCGCAGACCGACCGGTTCCAGGCGCCGCTTCGGCCGTTCCTGCTGCCGGCCGGCGTTGGCGTGCCGCGGGCCCCGGACGGACGCCGCAATGTGACCCAACCCTGGGAGACCTCGACTGTCGATGATCGCGGCGGCCTCCTGCGCGCCGAATACGACCTGACCGACAGGATCACCCTGTTCGCCGATGTCGGCGGATCGCAGACGGAGGTCTCGCGCATCTTCGCTTCCGCGCCGACCATCACCAACCTGCGGGGCGACACGGTGACGGTCCCGCAATTCTACGGCCTCGACAGCGACCGCCTCACCGCCGACGGCGGCCTGCGCGCCACCTTCGAGACCGGGTTCATCCGCCATGCCGTCGCTGTCCAGGCATCCACCTACCACGAGGAGATCGGCCGCTACCTCTCGCCGGCCGGGCGCAGCTACCGCTCGAACATCTATGACCCCATCCTTGTCCCGCCCATCGGCGTGGCGGTGAGCCAGGCTCGCCCGCGCCTTTCCGACAGCACGCTGACGGGCGTCTCCGTCGCCGATACGATGTCCGTGCTGGACGAGCATGTGCTGCTGACGTTGGGCGTGCGGCGCCAGGGCGTCGAGGCGCACAACTACGCGGCGAATACAGGCGCGCTGCTCACGACCTACGACAAGAGCGCGACGACCCCCCTGGTCGGCCTCGTGCTGCGGCCGTCGGACACCATCTCGGTCTACGGCAACTACATCGAGGGACTGAGCCGGGGCGACGTGGCCCCCGCCACCGCCGCCAATTCCGGCGCGGTACTGGCACCCTATCTCGCGCATCAGGTGGAAGTGGGCGTGAAGGTCGATTGGGGCGCGGTCTCCACCACCCTCGCCGCGTTCCGCATCGACAAGCCGAACGGCGAACTCGGCACCGGCCGCATCTACGCGCAGACCGGGGAGCAGCGGATCGAGGGCCTGGAATTCGGCGTCTACGGCGAGGTCGCGCCGGGCATCCGGGCGCTCGGCGGGGTGACGCTCCTCGACGGCACCCTCACCCGCACCGTCACCGCCGCGAATGTCGGCCATACGCCCATCGGCGTGCCCGGCCTCCAGCTGAACCTCGGCGGAGAGTGGGACATCCCCTTCGTCCCGGGCCTCACCCTCGACGGAGCGGTGGTGCATACCGGCCGCCAATATCTCGACGCCGCCAACCGGCAGGCGGTGCCGGATTGGACGCGGGTGGACATCGGCGCCCGCTATGCGACCCTGATCGGCGGGCGCCGCACGGTGTTCCGCGCCACAATCGTCAACGTGGCCGGCGCGAAATACTGGACGGGCGTCGCTTCGTACGGGACGTTCTTCCAGGCGGCGCCGCGCACCTACCTCCTGTCGATGGCGGTCGATCTGTAGGCTACCGGAACGGCGGCTCGTCGAAGCTCCGCAGCTTGCGCGAATGCAGCCCCGCCCGGTCGGCGCGAAGCACATCGAGGGCGGCAAGGCCCACCTTCAGGTGCTCCGACACCGCCCGGTCGTAGAAGGCGTTCGCGGCGCCCGGCAGCTTGATCTCCCCGTGCAGCGGCTTGTCGGACACGCAGAGCAGCGCCCCATAGGGCACCCGCAGGCGGTAGCCCTGCGCCGCCACCGTGCCGCTCTCCATGTCCACCGCGATGGCGCGCGACTGGTTGATGCGCTTCCGCTCCTGCGTGAACCTCAATTCCCAGTTGCGGTCGTCGTAGGTAACGACGGTGCCGGTGCGCAGGCGCTGCTTCAGGGCATCGTCACGCTCGCCCGTCACCTGGGCGGCGGCCGATTGCAGGGCGAGTTGCACTTCGGCGAGCGCCGGCACGGGCACGTCCGGCGGCACGAGCTCGTCGAGGATGCGGTCCCGCCGGAAATAGGCATGGGCCAGCACGTAATCGCCGATGGTCTGCGACTGGCGCAGGCCGCCGCAATGGCCGACCATCAGCCAGCAATCCGGCCGCAGCACCGCGAGGTGGTCGGTGATCGTCTTTGCGTTGGAGGGGCCGACACCGATGTTCACCAGGGTCGTGCCCTGCATCGACCCATCGGGCGCGCGGGCGACGAGGTGGTAGGCCGGCATCTGGTGGCGGTGCCAGGGCGAGGCGGCGAGCAGGGCCGCCGGATCGGCGCCCTCGGCCTCGCCGCGATTCACCACGATGCCGCCGGGCAGGACCAGCCGCTCGAACCCCTCGTCGCCGGAGGCCAGCCGTTCGAGCCCGTGCCGCACGAACTGATCGACGTAGCGGTGGTAGTTGGTGAGTAGGATCCAGGGCTGGACCTCGCGCCAGTCACAACCGGTGTAGTGGACGAGGCGGCGCAGCGAATAATCGACCCGCACCCCGTCGAACAGGGCGAGCGGCCTTGGCTCGCCCTCGACCATGTCGAAGGTGCCGTCCGCGATCTCATCGCCCACCACGGAGAGGAGCGGCACGGGGAAGTAGGTGGCGAGTTCGGCCGCCTCGACCTGCCGCGCGCTGGGGTCGAACCCCGCTTCGAGCACGTAGGGGTACGGGATCTCCTGAGCGCTCACCCCCACTTCGAGGGAGACGCCGTAATCCGCCACCAGCGGCTCCAGCTGCCGCAGCAGGTAATCGCGGAAGAAGGCGGGGTGCGTGATCGTCGTGGAATAGGTGCCCCCCGCCTGGAGCTTGGCGGTCGCCCGGCGCAGGCGCGGCAGCGGCCCGTTCGGCTGATAGGTCACGCGCAGTTCGGGATAGCGGAAGGCCAGCCGCTCCGAGGCGTCCGGCGGGGCGCCGCCGCCGAGATAGCGTTCCAGGGCCTCCCGCAGGGCGGATGTCGCGCCATCGTACAGGGTGACGAGTTGCGCCACCGCCGAGGCGGCATCCGGGACGGCCTGCATCGGCCGCAATTCGCGTTCGATCATGTGTCCTCCGGCCATCGGCCTTACACCGCGCGGGCGGCTCGCGCGAGACGGCCCTTGCGCCGCGCCGTCCCTTGCCCGACACCGCGCGCGGTAAGGGGACGGGCGATGGATGATGACGCTTTCGGGGTGCGCCTCGGCGAGGTGATGGCCGACCTGCCGGCGTCCTTCGACGCTGGCCTGCACTTCATCGGCCGCCTGCGCACGCCGTGGACGGAGCGCGCCGACTGCCCGAAGAACGGGTTGCAGACGCAGGAAATCTGCACCGTCGAGGTGGATCCGGCCTACGCGGCCGGGTTGAGCCACGTCACCGGCTGCACGCACCTGATCCTGCTCTACTGGATGGACCGGGCGACGCGGGGCCTGCTCGTGCAGCAGCCGCGCCACGCGGATGGGCCGCGCGGCACCTTCTCGCTGCGCTCCCCTGCCCGGCCGAACCCCACCGCCCTGTCGGTGGTGGAACTCCTGGGGCGCGAGGGCGACAGCTTGCGCGTGCGCGGCCTCGATTGCCTCGACGGCACGGCGCTCCTCGACATCAAACCCTATTACGCTTCCACCGACGCCCGTCCCGAGGCGCAGGTGGACCGCGCGGGCGCCGGCCGATGAAGCGTTTCCTCGCCCCCGCCATCGCCGCGCTGCTGATCTTCGCGGCGGGCGCCATCGCCGGCTGGTCCTCGCGCAAAGCCCCCGCCGACGCGCGGGCCTATGCCGGGATGCGCCTCGTCGCCGTGCAGGTCGCCCTGGACGAGGCGCCGGCGGCGTACGATTTCCTCGCGGGCGATTCGCAGACAGAGCTGCAACCCGGCGACCAGCGGCCCTGCGGCCGCCCTCTGGTCAATGGCGGGGTGAGCGGCGCGACCTCGTCGGCCTATGCGGATTATCTCGCGACCTTGCGCTTTCCGGTGCGGCCGAGCGCGGCCTCGCTGACCATCGGCACCAACGACCTCCTCCTGAAGAACCGCCCGCGCGGGGTCGATGCGGCCTCCCGCTTCGAGGCCTCGGCCGAGCGGATCGTGCGCGGGCTGCAGGGGGTGACGGATCGGGTGGTCGTCACCGCCCTCCCCCCAGTGGGGCGTGAGATCGCGGCCTTCGTGGATGCGGGCGCGGTCGGCGATTATTCGGACAGGCTGAAGGCCCTGTGCGGCCGGCTGGGCTGCACCTTCACCGACCCGTTCGCCGATCTCCGCGACGGTGCGACCGGCTACGCCAAGCCCGGCGCCCTGCGCGACGGGCTGCATCTCGCCAAGTTCAGGCCGGCGCTGCAGGCGCTGGCGCCGGCTTTGTGCGGGGGGTGACGCTGCGCTCCACATTGTGACCGGAATCGACTGCGGTTATATTCCCGGTGATACGGGAGGCACCCATCAGCAAGGCTCGCCAACGCGCTACGCAAACTTATCGGTCTCGTCTCGGCGAGCGCGGGTTGGCGCGCTTCGAAGTGCTCGGCCGCGAGGCTGATCGTGACCTGATCCGGTCCATCGCCCGCACGCTGGCGGAGGACACGCCTGAGGCCACGGAACTGCGCGCCTCCGTCGGCCGTGCGATGGCCGGCGCGCCCCCTCGCACAGGAGGCATCCTTGCCGCGTTGCGCCGGTCGCCTCTAGTCGGGGCCAACCTCGATCTCGAGCGTCCCCGCGAGGATGGGCGTGTCATCGAACTCTGATGCGCTTCCTGCTCGACACGAACATCGTTAGCAACGCCATCAAGCCCCGCCCATCGGACGCGTTGCTGGAGTGGATGGGGCGGCAGGCCGATCAGGATCTGGCCATTGCGACGCTGACCCTGGCGGAAATTCGCCGGGGTATTCTCGACCTTCCGGCCGGCAAGCGGCGCAACGACCTCGCGATGTGGTTTGCCGGGCCGGAAGGGCCACAGGCGCTGTTCGCGGGTCGAGTACTGCCCTTCGATGTGAAGGCAGCCCTCGTTTGGGCCGAACTAATGGCCGAGGGAAAGGCGCGCGGGCGCCCCCGCAGTGTTCTCGATACCATCATTGCCGCCGTCGCTCAGGCGAATGGCTGCGTGGTCGTCACGGAGAACGAGAGGGATTTCGACGGCGTCGCGATCTTCAATCCGATGAAGCCGAGCAGCTGAGCAGGCCCTCACTCACTCCCACTCGATGGTGCCGGGCGGCTTCGAGGTGATGTCGTAGGTCACGCGGTTGATGCCCTTCACCTCGTTGATGATCCGCGTCGCCACGCGGCCGAGGAAGGCCATGTCGAAGGGGTAGAAATCGGCCGTCATGCCGTCCACCGACGTCACCGCGCGGAGCGCGCAGACGTGGTCGTAGGTGCGGCCGTCGCCCATCACGCCCACCGTCTTCACCGGCAGGATCACCGCGAAGGCCTGCCAGATCGTATCGTAGAGGCCCGCCTGGCGGATCTCGTCGAGGTAGATCGCATCAGCCTTGCGCAGGGCGTCGAGCTTCTCCCCCGTGATCGTGCCGGGGCAGCGGATCGCGAGACCCGGGCCCGGGAACGGGTGGCGGCCGACGAAGGCCTCGGGCAGGCCGAGCTCCTTGCCGAGCACCCGCACCTCGTCCTTGAACAGCTCGCGCAGGGGCTCCACGAGCTTCATGTCCATGCGCTCGGGCAGGCCGCCGACATTGTGGTGGCTCTTGATTGTCACCGAGGGACCGCCCGTGAAGGACACGCTCTCGATCACGTCCGGGTAGAGCGTGCCCTGCGCCAGGAACTTCGCCCCGCCGATCTTCTTCGATTCGGCCTCGAACACGTCGATGAACAGGCGACCGATGGTCTTGCGCTTGACCTCCGGGTCCGAGACGCCCTCCAGCGCCGAGAGGAACATGCCGCTCGCCTCAACGTGGACGAGGGGGATGTTGTAGTGGTCGCGGAACAGGGCCACGACCTGCTCGGCCTCGCCGAGGCGCAGCAGCCCGTGATCCACGAACACGCAGGTCAGCTGGTCGCCGATGGCCTCGTGGATCAGCACCGCCGCCACGGCCGAATCGACGCCGCCCGACAGGCCGCAAATCACCTTCTCGGCGCCGACCTGCTCGCGGATCTTGGCGATGGCCTCCTCGCGGTAGGCGCCCATCGTCCAGTCGCCGGAGCAGCCGGCGATGTCGCGCACGAAGTTGCGGATCAGCAGCGCGCCGTGGGGCGTATGCGCCACCTCCGGGTGGAACTGCACCGCGTAGTAGTTCCGCGCCTCGTCGGCCACGGCCGCGAAGGGGGCGTTCTTCGAGATCGCCACCGTGGTGAAACCGTCCGGCAGCTTCGTCACCCGGTCGCCGTGGCTCATCCAGACGGGGTATTTTTCGCCCTTGTGCCACACGCCGTTAAACAGCGGGCACTCGGCCAGGATCTCGACCTCGGCCCGGCCGAACTCCGCGTGGTGGCCGCCCTCGACGGCGCCGCCGAGCTGGGCCGCCATCGTCTGCTGGCCGTAGCAGATGCCGAAGACCGGCACGCCCGAATCGAACACCAGTTGCGGCGCGCGGGGGCTGGCCTCGACGGTCACCGATTCGGGACCGCCGGAGAGGATCACGCCCTTCGGCTTCTGCTCTCGGAAGGCGGCCTCGGCCTTGGTGAAGGGCACGATCTCGCAATAGACGCCCTCCTCCCGCACCCGCCGGGCGATGAGCTGCGTCACCTGAGAGCCGAAATCGACGATCAGGATCTTGTCGTGGTCGGTATTCATCGGCCGCTTTGTGAACGAGGCGCGGCGGGCACGCAACGCGCGTGCCCGTTCGGTCTGGGGAAGGCGCTCAGTCGAAGTTGCGGATCTTGGCCGAACCGCCGAGGCTGATCGCCGGCTTCGGCGCGCCCTTGGCCGCCCCCGCGAGGCTCACCTTCTTCTGGCCCGGCAGGGGCTTGTGCTTGGTGAGCGCCGCCGCCGCATCGACGGAGGGCTTGGCCGGCTTGAGATGGGCCTGCCCGTGGATCACGGCGCCGATCTCGCCGGCCACGCGCATCAGATCCTCACGATCGCAGGCGCGGGCCACCTTCAGGCCGAGCTGGTGCATGTGGCTCTTGCCGTAGAGGTAGGTGGCGAGCTGCGCCCGCTTGAGGGCCGGGATCTGCTCCAGGATCATGGGCAGGTCGTACTCGTCGGCGCGATACACGGAGCCCAGGACTTCCAGGCTCACGGGGCAGTCGATCTCGGGCTCGGCGCCGCTGGTCGGGTGCGCTTGCGTCATGGTCGCCTCTCGGGGATCGCGGGGTCGAAGGTCGGCTCGGATGCCTCACGGGGGGCATCCGTATCAAGCCCCCTCGGGGCAGGAATTTTGAGGGCGGCCGCGCTCGCCACCACCCGCGACACCGGCGGCACCCAGGGACCGAGACAGCCTGTGCAGACCGATTCGATGATCCGCCGCGCCCTCTGATTGCTGCGCTCCCAGGCGGCTTCGCGGGCGGCGCGCTCCGCCTCAGCCCCTCCCCCGGCGCCGAGCGCGGCGGAGTCCGGCTGCGGGCGGATGCGCAGGAACAGTGCCTCCTGCGCCCCGGCCTGGGAGGGGAGCGCGAGGCAGGTCAGCACGGCCGCGCGGCCAAGCGCATTCCTCATGCCTGCCATGCCCCGCCCTCCGTGCACCGAGCCGCATCGGTGCTTCGGTAGGGTAAACGCGCGGTTAACCGGACCCGCTAACCTTTCGTTAACCCGCCGGCGCGACGCTGGGCTTTACCGTTCGGAGGTGTCGCCATGACGTTCCTGAACATTGCACTGCCCGGCCTCGCCTCCCTGATCCTCCTCCATCACGCCCTGCGGCGCGGGATGCAGCCGAAGGCTGTGAGGATCCGAGCCCGGCGCCGGTAGCGTCGGCTCACGCGGGCTTCTCCTCGCGGATCCGGTAGACGCCGACATAGAGCGCCGGCAGGAACAGCAGCGTCAGGAAGGTCGCGGCCAGGATACCGCCGATCATCGCGAAGGCCATCGGCCCCCAGAACACCTCGCGCGCGATGGGGATGAGGCCGAGGCTCGCCGCCGCCGCCGTGAGCAGGATCGGCCGCATCCGGTGGTGCGTCGCCTCGTAGACCGCGTCCCAGGGCGTCTTCCCCTCGGCGTGGAACTCCTCGATCTGGCTGACGAGGATCACCGCGTTGCGGATGATGATGCCGACCAGCGCCAGGATGCCGAGGATGGCGACGAAGCCCATCGGCTTGTCGAACAGCAGCAGCGCGGGCACCACGCCGATCAGCCCCAGCGGCGCCACGGCGAAGACGAGGAACATCCGCCCGAAGCTCTGCAGCTGGATCATCAGCAGCGTCGCCATGGTCAGCAGCATCACCGGCACGACCTGCGCGATGGGCCCCTGCCCCTTGGCCGATTCCTCCACGGCGCCGCCCGTCGCCAGGGTGTAGCTCTCCGGCAGGGCCTGGGTGAAGGCGTCGATGCCGGGCTTCAGGTTGGCGACGATGGTGGCGGGCTGCGTCGCGTCGCGGATCGTCGCCCGCACGGTCACGGTCGGCATCCGGTCGCGGCGCCAGACGATGGGCTGCTCCAGATCGTAGCCGATGGTGGCGAAGGCGAGCAGCGGCACCACCGCACCGTTGGCAAGACCGATCTGCAGGCTCTGCAACGTGTCGAGGGAGGTGCGCTCGGCGGCGCGCGCCCGGCCGATCACGTCCACGAGATAGATCGAATCGCGCACCTGCGTGATGCTCTGCCCGCCCGCGATCCCGTTGAGGAGGCCGGCGATGTCCTGGCTGGTCACGCCGAGCTGGCGAGCCTTGTCCTGAAGGATCTGCACGCGCAGCACCTTGCCGGGCTCGTTCCAGTCGAAGGTCGGCACGTCCAGGCGCGAATCCTGCCCGACCACGTTGGCGAGGTCGAGGGCGCGGCGGCGCACCTCCTGCACGTCGGGGCCGCTCAGGCGATACTGCACCGGCCGCCCGACCGGGGGGCCTAGGCTCAGCGGCTGGACGAGGACGTCGGTGCCGACGAAGTCCTGCCGGCCGCGCGTCTGCAAGCGCGCCATCACCCGGTCGCGGACCTCCAGCGACTTAGTGACGATGACCATCTGCCCGAAGAACGCGTTGTTCAATTGCTGGTCGAGGGGCAGGTAGAAGCGCACCGCGCCCTGCCCGACATAGGACGACCAGCTCACGATCTCAGGATCGTCCTTCAGCCCCGCCTCGAACCGGTCCATTTGGGCCTTGGTCTCGGCGATGGTGGCGTTCTGCGGCAGGGTGAGATCCACGAGGATCTCCGGCCTGTCGGAGGACGGGAAGAATTGCTGCTGCACATGGCCCATGCCGACGATGGCCACCGCCATCAGGCCGATGCACGCCGCCACCGTCGTCCAGCGCCAGCGCATGGCAAGGCGCAGGCTCGCCAGGAAGATCCGCGTGAACAGGCCGCGCTTCTCGGCATGGTGCTTCACCGCCTTCGGCAGCAGGGCGACGCCGATGAGCGGCGCGAACAGCACCGCCACCACCCATGACACGAGCAGCGAGGCCGCGATGACCACGAACAGCGAGTAGGTGTATTCGCCCGCCCCGGAGCCGTTGAAGCCGATGGGCAGGAAGCCCGCCACCGTCACCAGGGTGCCGGTGAGCATCGGGAAGGCGGTGGAGGTGTAGGCGTAGGTCGCGGCCTTCTTCAGGTTCTCCCCGAGTTCGAGCCGCGCGACCATCATCTCCACGGTGATCATCGCGTCATCGACGAGGAGGCCGAGCGCGATGATGAGCGCGCCCAGCGAGATGCGCTGCAACGTGACGTCCATTACCTGCATGACGACGAAGACGATCGCCAGCACGAGGGGGATCGAGACCGACACGACGAGGCCGGCGCGGATGCCGAGGCTCACGAAGCTCACCCCGAGGACGATCACCACCGCCTCGACCAGCGCCTGGGTGAAGCCGCCGACGGCCTCCTCCACGATGTGCGGCTGGTCGGAGACGAGATGCACCTCGACGCCGAGCGGCAACTCGCCCTCGATACGGTGCATCTTCTCCTTCAGGGCCTCGCCGAAATGCAGCAGGTTGGCACCGGGGCGCATGGCGATCGCGAGGCCGAGCGCCGCCTTGCCGTTCACGCGGAACAGCGGCGAGGGCGGGTCCGCGTAGCCCCGGCTGATCTCGGCGATGTCGGCGAGGCGGTAGAAATGGTCGTTCACCCGCAGGTTCACGTCCTGCAGGGAGGTCTCATTGGCGAAGGAGCCGCTGACCCGGAGGGAGATCCGCTCCGGCCCGGCCTGCACCACGCCGGAGGCCGAGACCGCGTTCTGCGCCTGCAACGCCTTGGTGATCGCCTGCAGGTCGATGCCGTAGCCCGCGAGCTTGCGCGGGGAGAAGTCGAGGGAGATCACCTCGTCCTGCGCGCCGAGGATCTGCGTCTTGCCGATATCCGGCACCTTCAGGATCTCGGTGCGCACCTTCTCGACGTAGTCGCGCAGCTGCCGGTAGCTCAGCCCGTCCGAGGAGAAGGCGTAGACGTTGCCATAGACGTCGCCGAACTCGTCGTTGAAGAACGGCCCCTGCACGCCCGAGGGGAACTGGTTCTTGATGTCGCCGAGGCGCTTGCGCGTCTGGTAGAAGGCCGGCTGCACCTGCGACGGCTTGGTGGTGTCGCGGAACTGCACGAACACCGTGGTCTGGCCCGGCGTGGTGTAGCTGCGGACGTAATCGAGCCCGTTGAGCTGCTGAAGCTCCTTCTCGATCCGGTCCGTCACCTGATCGAGGGTGTCGGTGATGGTGGCGCCGGGCCACATGGCCTGCACGACCATCGTCTTGATGGTGAAGGGCGGGTCCTCCTCGCGGCCGAGGCGGCCATAGGCCATCACCCCGGCGAGCAGGCAGACGCCCATCAGGAACCACACGAACGACCGGTGCCGGAGCGCCCAATCGGAGAGATTGAAGTCCTTCACGATCTGATCCGGTCCCACTCGGTCACTCGGCGGCGGTGGCGAGGCGCACGGCCTGCCCGTCGCGGATGGAATGGACGCCCGCCACCACGACGCGCTCGCCGGGCTTCAGCCCGTCCGTCACGGCGATCTCGTCCGGGTTCTCGGGCGCCGGCCCGAGGGTCACGTCGCGGCGGGCGACGGAGGCCCCGTCCGCCGCCACGACCCAGAGCGAGCGCCGCTCGCCCTCGGCCAGCAGCGCGGTCGCCGGCAGCACGAAGCTGCGGGGCTTGGCGCGGCTGAGGGAGACGGTGATCGTCGCGCCCAGGCGGAAGGCCGGGTTCGGGTCTTCCAGGGTCATGCGGATGCGCCGGGTGCGGGCGCCCGTCTCGGCGAAGGGCGCCGTCTCGCGGACGCGGCCCCGCGCCGTCATCTCCGGCGCGCTTTGCAGCGAGACGGTGAAGACCCCGTCCGCCGGCATGGCGCCGACGAGCCCTGCGGGGATGTCGACCACCGCGTCGCGGGCCTCCGGCCGGGCGACGGTGACGACGCCCTGGCCGGCGCTCAGCACCTGCCCGATCTCCGCGAGGCGCTGCGTCACCACCCCGTCGAACTCGGCCTTCAATTCGGTGTAGCCCATCTGGTCGCGGGCCTTCTGCAAGCTCGCCTCCGCCTGCGAGAGCCGAGCCTGCGTCGTGTCGCGCCGGGCCACCGCCTGATCGAGGGAGGCTTGGCTCACCGCGTTGCCCACCATGAGGCGCCGGGTCCGCGCCTCGGCGGCGGTGGCGTTCTCGGCCTGACCGCGCGCATCGGCGAGGTCCGCCTCGGCGCGGGTGAGATCGAAGCGCGAGACCACCGGGTCGAGGGCGGCGAGGCGCTGGCCCTGCTTCACCAGATCGCCCACCGTCACGTCGCGGGCGACCATGCGGCCGGGGATCTGGAAGCCGAGTTGCGACTGGTAGCGCGGCTCCACCGTGCCGGGGAACGGGCCGAAGGTGAGGCTGTCGCTCGGCTGCGCCACCTGCGTCAGCACGGGGCGGATCGGCGCCGGCTCGTGCGCCTCCTTGGTCGGCTTGCAGGCGCCGAGCGCGAGGGCGCCGAGTGCCATGAGGGCGGCGGGGAAGCGGTTCATCGGCGTTCGCCCGTCACGGCCGCGCCCTGGAGCGGCGTCTCGCCGAGGGCGATGGCGGCGACCGTCTGGCCCGGCCGCAGGAACTGGATGCCCGCCACCACGACCTGCTCCCCCGGCTCGATGCCCGATTTCAGGGTGATGACGTTCGGCCCGTAGCGGTCGATGACGACCTTGCGCACCGAGACCGTGCGCTTGGCCGGATCGTAGACCCACACCGCCGGCTGGGTCTCATAGCGGTAGAGGGCCGACCACGGCAGCACGATCACCTCGTTCGGCATGAACGTCCCGCGCCCGACCACCACCGCGCCGAGGCTCATGCCCGGCGGGGTCGATTCGAGCCCGATCTTCACCCGCACCGTGCCGCTCGACGCATCGACGGTGGGCGAGATCTCCCGCACCGTGCCCTTGGTCTTCACCGACGGATCGGCCTGGAGCGAGACCTCCACGACCTTGTTGCCGGGCGGCCGGGCGGTCAGCGCCTCGTAGACGTTAAACACCGCGTCGCGCGGCCCGTCCTGGGCGAGGACGAGGACGGTCTGGCCCGACTGGACCACCTGCCCGACCTCGAAATCCCGCCGGGTGACGATGCCCGGCACGCCCGCGCGCAACTCGGTGTAGTTCAGTTGCTCCTGCGCCGTGCCGAGGGCGGCCTTGCCCGATTCGACGGCGGCCTGGGCCGTGCGCAGCTCCTGCTCCGCGTTGTCGTAGGTCGAGCGGGTCGTGTAGCCGCCGCCGAGGAGCTGCTTCTGCCGCTCGAAGGTGAGCTTCGCCTGCGTGAGCTGCGCCTCCGCCGAGGACAGGGCCGCACGGGCGTTGTCGAGGTTGGCGCGCTGGGTCAGCGGTTCGAGTTCGGCGATGACCTGATCCGCCGCGACATGGTCCCCGACCTCCACGAGGCGCTTAGCGACCTTGCCGTTCGTGCGGAACGAGACGTTGACCTGCGCCTGGGGCTGGATATCGCCGCTGAATACGACATCCTCCACCATGGCGGTCTTGCGCGCCTCCGCGACGCGCACCCGCAGAAGCCCGTCATCCTCCGGCGGCGGAGAGGCGGCGGCGAGGAACGGCGCCGCGAGGACGACGGCGGCAAGCGAGAGGCTGATCTTGCAGCGAGGAGGCATGATGCGGACGGCAGCGCAACGATCGCCGGGCGGCGGGGGAACCTTGGCTCCCTATAATCTCTTCGCTACATACCGTCCAGTCGGTAACTAAGGATCGTCATGCAGCCCAAGCGCCAGCGGCTCGCCGAGCGACCGGAGATCATCCTCGACGCGGCCGACGCCCTGTTGCTGCGCAACGGCGCGCGGGGCCTCACCATCGACGCGGTGGCCGCCGAGGCGGGGCTGAGCAAGGGCGGCGTGCTGCACCATTACGGCTCGAAGGACGCGCTGGTGGCCGCCCTCGTGGCGCGCAAGCTCGCCTCCCTGCGGACGGGCATCGCCGCCTGCGAGGTGACGGAGACGGGGGAGCCCCGGAGCCTCGCGCGGGCCATGGTGGCGCATTTCCGGCGCAACCTCTGCGACGACGACGAGATCTCGCGGTCGCTGCTCGTGGCCTCCATTGAGAACCCGGCGGCGCTGGCCGATTACAGCAGCTTCGTGACGGAACGGCTCGGTCGCCTCGCGGAGTCCGAAGGTGGGTTCGGCGCGGGATCGGTGGCGTTCTTCGCCATCCTCGGCATCGCCATGGGCCGCGCGCTCGGCTTCCACGAGTTCCCGCCGGAGCAATACGACGCCGTCTTCGCGGCCCTCGACCGCATCGCGGCCCTGGACGATCCCACCGCGAAGGCGTGAGCCCTCTGGCCTTCCCCCGCACTTCCGCGCAAAGGCTTGTCCCGCGACACCCAGCCCGGAGCGCATGATGGATCACGCCGCCCTCGCCCCCTATGCCCGGCACGTGCTGGAGGAGGCGACCCTCCCCGAACTGCCGAACCATTACCGGGGCAAGGTCCGGGACAATTACGACCTGCCGGACGGCCGCCGCATCCTCATCACCTCCGACCGGATCAGCGCCTTCGACATCGCGCTGGCCGCGATCCCCTTCAAGGGCCAGGTTCTGACCCAGACCGCCCGGTTCTGGTTCGAGCGCACGGGCGACATCTGCCCGAACCACGTCCTCGCGTATCCCGATCCCAACGTCGTGGTGGGCCGGCGCCTTGCCATCCTGCCCGTCGAGATCGTGGTGCGCGGCTACCTCGCGGGCACGACCTCGACCTCGATTCTCACCCGCTACAAGGCCGGCGACCGCGCGATGTACGGCCACCGCCTGCCGGACGGCCTGCGCCCGAACCAGAAGCTCGACCGGCCGATCATCACGCCCACCACCAAGGCCGACCACGGCGGCCACGACGAGCCCCTGACAGAGGCCGACATCCTCGAGCGCGGCCTTCTCACCGCCGAGCAATGGCGGATCGTCAGCGAGGCCGCGCTGGGCCTGTTCGCGCGCGGCCAGGAGATCGCCGCCGCACGCGGCCTGATCCTCGCCGACACCAAGTACGAGTTCGGCCTCGACGGGGACGGGCGGATCGTCCTCGCCGACGAGATTCACACCCCCGACAGCAGCCGCTACTGGTTCGCGCAGAGCTATCATGAGCGCTTCGCCGCCGGCGCGAGCCCGGAGAGCTTCGACAAGGACTTCATGCGCAACTGGGTCGTCGCCCGCTGCGACCCCTACAAGGACCCGATCCCCACGATCCCCGCCGAGGTGATCCTGGAGACGGCCGCCGTCTACATCCGCGCCTTCGAGACCATCACCGGCCAGGATTTCACCCTGCCCGACCCGTCCGAAGAACCGCTGGAGCGTATCCGCCGGAACATCGCCGCCTATCTCGCGGGAGACACGGCGCCGAATTCGTGAGGCACCCCCTCGCCCGAGCGGAACCGTAAGCCGGCTCCACCATTGTGCCGCCAGGCTGACCGCTGCTGTGGGGGGCCGCTTCTCTCCGACCCGGTGGCGCCCCCGGCCATGTCCTCCGATTCCGCCGCCGCGAATCCCCGCCTGTTCGCCCTCACGGCCGCCGCCGCCTGGGTGGTGCTCTTCGCCCTCTACCTGCTGTTCGCCGGCTCGTTCAGCCTCGACGAGGCGGCGACCGGCGCCGCCGCCGCGACCCTCGCCTGCCTCTGGTGGGCCCTCGGCGGACGGCGCGGCGGGATGCGCTTCGCCGGCTGGACGCGCCGTCTCGGCCCGATGGCCAAAGCGATCCTCGCGCTGCCCGGCGCGACGGCGCGGGTGGCGGGGCAACTCGTGCACCACATCCGCTACGGCCGGCCGCCGGGCCGGACCCTCTACGAGCGGGACGCCGAGAGCGCCTGGTCCGTAGCCGACACCCCGGCCGAGCGGGCGCTCGGGCTGATCGCGAAATCCCTCGCGCCGGACAGCTTCGTGCTGCGCGAGAAGGGCGGCGATGCCGGCATCGTGGAGCACAGGCTGTCCGGCGGAGGAGACGCGCGATGAGCCTTTGGACCTGGGCGATCCTCGCCCTGCTGCCGCCCCTCGTCCTGAGCGTCGCGCTGACGTGGCGCGGGCGGCCGGGCCAGCGGCTCGCCGCCTACCAGCTCGCCACGACGGTCGGCGTGCTGGTGCTGACGCTCCTGACCTTCGCCACGGATCAGGCCTCGGTGATCGACCTCGCCCTCACCACCGTGCTGCTGGGCCTGCCCGGCACGCTGCTCCTCTCCGTGTTCCTGGAGCGCTGGGTATGACGGTGCTCATCGCGATCCTCCTCGGCTGCGCCGTCGCCGCGACATGGCTCTCGGCGCTGGCGATCCTGCGGATGCCCCGCGCCCTCGACCGGCTGCACGCGGTGTCCTTCCTCAACATCGTGGCGGGAATCGCCATCACCGCCGCCGGCTTCGTCTCGGACGGCGTGTCCGTGCGCTCCTTGAAGATCCTGCTGATCACCGTGCTGCTCGTCGGCTTCGGCGCCGTCATCACCCACGCCGCCGGGCGGGCGATGCTGCTGCGGGAGGGCCGCTCGGCATGAGCCTGCTCCTCCCCCTCCTGTTCCTGCTCACCGCCGCCTCCGGCACCGCCGTGGTGCTCGTCCGCGATCCGGCCCGGCAGATCTTCGCCATCGCCGGCAACGGCGTGGTCCTCGCGATCCTGTTCACCGCGCTACAGGCACCGGACGTCGCCCTGTCGGAGATCGCGGTGGGCGCGGCGGCCGTGCCGCTGCTGTTCCTCGTCGCGCTCATGGCGGTGCGGGCGGGCAAGGTCGAACAGGCCTCCGACGAGGGCCGCGAGCCATGACCCCGCGCCTGCGCCTCACCCTGCTTGGCGCGGCCCTGGCGGCGCTCCTCCCCGGCACCGCCGCAGTGATCGGCCGGCTGCCCGAATTCGGCGCGACCATCGCCGCCTACGGCGAGCGCATCAACGCCATCGTGCCGAAGGAGCGGCATGTGGCGAACATGGTCAGCGCCATCAATTTCGATGTGCGCGGCCTCGACACATTGGGCGAGGAGTTCATGCTGCTCGCCGCCATCACCGGCACCGTGGTGCTGCTGCGCGGCCGGCGCGGCGAGGACATGACCGACCGCGCCATGCGCCTGCCGGGCCGGGCTATCCTGCCGCGCTCCGAGGCCGTGGTGCTGACCTGTCGCCTCGCCGGCCCCCTGCTGATGCTGTTCGGCCTCTACATCGTCGTCCACGCGACGGTGACGCCCGGCGGCGGTTTCCAGGGCGGGGTGATCCTCGCGTCGGGGACGCTCCTCGCCTATCTCGGCGAGGGCTATTCCGGCTGGCGCGACGTGGTCCGCAGCCACTGGCTCGACGCGATGGAGGGCGGCGGCGCCCTGCTCTTCGCCCTGTGCGGCCTCGCGCCGATGCTGGTCGGCGCGGCCTTCATGCAGAATGTGCTGCCCTTCGGCACCTTCCGCGATCTCTATTCCGGCGGCCTGATGCTGATCGAGAATCTCGGCGTCGCGCTCGCCGTCTGCGGCGGCTTCACCCAGCTCTTCCTCGAATTCCTGGAGGAGACCCGCGAAGCCGACGGCCCGGACGAGCCGGGGGAGGACACCGCGTGACCTGGCTCCCCTACGCCGTCGCCGCGTGGCTGTTCGCGGCGGGGCTCTACGGCCTCGCCTCCAGCCGCAACCTGATCCACCTCGTCGGCTGCCTTTCGGTTTGCCAATCGGCAACCTACGTGCTGCTCCTCGGCCTCGGCTATCGCTGGGGCAGCATCGCGCCGATCTTCTACGATCACCCCCCCGGCACGCCCGCCGTCGATCCGGTGATGCAGGCCCTCGTCCTCACCGACATCGTCGTCGGCGCCACGCTCACCGCCCTGCTCCTCGTCCTCACGGTGCAGATCTTCAAGCGCAGCGGCACCCTCGACCCGGAACACCTGAAACCCATGCGCCGCAAGGGCGACACCCGGTGATCGCAACCCTCGTCCCCTTGCCGGTCGCGGTTCCGCTGGTGGTCTGCGCGTCGCTGCTCGCGACCGCCCACCTGCTGCCGAAGCGCGTGCCCGATATCCTCGCCACCCTCACCGCCCTGGCGGTGAGCGTCCTCTGCGCGATCCTCGCCTCCCATGCGGGCGACGGCACAATCGATTACTGGTTCGGCGGCTGGGAGCCCCGCGAGGGCGTGGCGCTCGGCATCGGCTTCTCGGTGGATGCCGCGAGCGGCTGGATCGCCGCCTTCATCGGCTTGCTCTACGCCCTGGCCTTCGTCTTCGCCTGGGGCTTCTTCGGCCGCACCCACGGCCATTTCCACATCCTGATGCTGCTCTTCCTGGCGGCGATGGTCGGGTTCTGCTTCACCCGCGACCTGTTCAACCTGTTCGTGTGGTTCGAGGTGATGAGCGTCGCGGCCTTCGCGCTCACCGCCTACCACCTGGAGGAATCGGCGCTCGCCGGTGCCCTCAACTTCACCATCGTCAACAGCCTCGCCGGCTTCCTGATGCTTGGCGGCATCGGCCTGCTCTATGCCCGCGCCGAAACCCTCGACTTCGCAGGCATCGCCGCCGCCGTGGCCCATGCCGGCAATGATCCGGTCGTGGCCGGCGGCTTCTGCCTCGTAGCGGCGGCGCTGATGATCAAGGCCGCCGCCGTCCCGTTCCAGTTCTGGCTCGCCGACGCGCACGCGGTAGCGCCCTCCCCGGTCTCGGTGATCTTCTCCGGCGCGATGGTCGCCCTCGGCGTGTTCGGCCTCGCCAAGCTCACCACCTTCGTCTTCGCCGGCTCGGACCAGATCCAATGGGCCGTGCCGCGCCTGATGATCGGCCTCGGCGCCACGAGCGCGGTGCTCGGCGGCTGGATGGCCCTGCTCCAGCGCCATCTGAAGCGGATGCTCGCCTTCTCCACCATCTCGCATGCCGGCATCATGCTCACCGGCATCGGCGCCCTTTCGGCCAACGGGACTGGCGGCCTACTCGTCTACGTCGTCGGGCACGGGATGGTGAAGGGCGCGCTCTTCATGATCGCGGGCATCCTCCTCGCCACCCGGGCGAGCGTGGACGAGATCAACCTGCGCGGCCTCGGCAGGGGCATCGGCCCGGCGGGCGCGGCGATGGCCATCGCCGCCCTCCTCCTCGCCGGCCTGCCGCTCGGGCTGCTCGACCTGGGCTCGCGCCTGCTCCACGGCGCCCTCGAGGACACACACCCCCTCGCCCTCACCGCGAACCTCGTCGGCGCGGCGCTGACCGGCGGCGCCGTGCTGCGCGCCGCCGGGCGGATCTTCCTCGGCCTCGGCGAGGATCCCGGTGACGAGGCCGACGCCCCGAGCGAAGAGGAACGCGAGAAGGCCGACCGGCCCCTCTGGCTGATGCTCGCCCCCTGCTGCGTGCTCCTCGCCCTCGACGTCATCGTGCCGGCCGACTGGGTCCGCGCCATCGCGCCGGGCGCGGTGAGCGCCTTCAGCCGGCAGACGATGACCGGCCCCCTCCACATGGCCGCGGCGACCGGTGCCTGGGTCTCCGTCGCCGCCGCCATCGCCCTGGCGGCCTATTCCCTGTTCCGCCACCGCCTGCCGGCCATCGTGGTGCGGTCGCTGCAGCGGACCCAATCCGCCCCGGCCCGGCTCCTCGAAGCCCTGCACAGCGGCCTCATCGGCGATTACGTCGCGTGGCTCGCCGTGGGCCTCGCCCTCATCGCGGGGACGCTGGCCCTGCCCTGATCCGGCGGGCTACGCCCGCACCCCTGCGACTAGCTCGAACAGCAGGTCGTCGTAATGGACGACGAGATGCGGGTCGTCCGCGAGGTAGCGGGAGATCCGCGAGCGCTGCACCTTCCGGTAATCCTGCCAGGACCGGTCATGCGCGGTCAGCACCTCGACCAGCCGGTCGGCGCCCTCGGCCAGATCGTGACCCCGGTAGTAATAGCCGAGATCCTTCACGATGTCGGCGTTGTGGACCAGCGGATAGCCCTGCCAGCAGCATTCGAGATAGATGTAGTTGAGCGGCAGGCCCCATTGATGGGACACCACCACGTCGGTGTATTCCGCCAGGAAATTCGGCGTGGTCACGCGGCCGACGAAACACGCCTTCTGGGCATGGATCAGATCGCAATATTGCATCAACGCCGCGAACTCGGTGTTGTCGTGGACGAACCGGTCCGAATTGGCGACGTACAGGAACTTGACGCGATCCGGCTCGCGCCGGAAGGCCCGCTCGGCGATGAAGATCGGATAGAGGCAGAACTTCATCACATCGATGTTGGGCTCCAGGACAGAGATCCGCTTGGGCTCCGCCAAGGGCCGGTATTCCCCGTGGTGCGGCAGGTCCTTCGTGGCGGCCTCGAGCGCCATCGGATCCCAGACGAAGGGCACCTCCCGCACCGGGCAGCGGCGCAGGGTTTCGAACAGGCCCCGGTTCAGGTCCCACACCTGCGGGATCGCCCAGATGCAATCGTATTCCCGGTTCACGAAGATTGCCTCGAACAGCCGCCGCTGGAAGATGATCGCTTCCATGGTCTGGACGTATTCGGGGCCGCAGCAATAGCTGACGATCTTCGTGCCCTGCTGCTTCAGCGCAGCGGTCTGGTTCCAATCGATCTGCCCGCCGAGTTCGATCAGCACGTCGAGCCCCTGCCAGCCCTCGTCATAGGGCAGGGTCGGAAACCGCTTCCGGTCCCACGGCAACGCGTCGCCGAGGGTGACGGGGGTGGTGTTGAGCAGCGTGACGGTATGCCGGTGCTTCGAGTTCAGGAACAGCTTCGCGAGATACAGGGCGTTCTGCTTGATCCCGTTGAGCCACAGGCTCTCGGCCTCCTCGCGCAGCCCGATCGTGATCCCGATCCTGAGGGAGCGTCTCTCCATCGCCTGATCCTTCACAGGGCGGGCGCCGGGACTCGGCGGGGCGTGGGGGCCGCCGCGAGGCTGCCGGGCTCGAACAGCCCCGCGATGGCCTCGCTGTAGAGCCGCACATTGGCATCCGATGAGGGATCGAGCTTCATCAGCAACTTGCGCCCATCCGCGACATACGTTTTCAGGTTGAGATCGTGCTGCTGGAACGCTTGCAGCAGCGCCTTGCCGCCATCCTCGGGGTCGAAGTTCGTGTAACGATAGCCGCAATCCTCGATCAAATCGGAATTGTGGATCAGCGGAAATCCGCCGTACAAAGCTTCGTAATACAAGTAATTCTGCGCGTTTTCCCAATGGTGGGACACGATGGCGTCCGCGAAGGGCCCCATCACCTCGACGATGGGATAGCGCCCCTCGAAGCTCGCCTTGCCGTGCGAGACGAGATCGAGGGCCCGGGCGAACTTCACGAAGGTCTCGTTCTCACGCACCGTATCGGTGTTGAACACCCGCACCGCCTCCACGATGGTCGGGTCCATCCGGTAGGCGACCTCGCAGGCGAGAAGCGGAATGTGCGAGGTCTTCACCGAACACAGGTTCGGCTCCAGCACCGCGAGGCGCCAGCGCGCCCGCCCCGGCACGTAGCGGAAATCGTAGGAGCCGCCGCGCGCCGCCGCCGCCTGTTCCAGCAGGGTCGGCGACCACAGATGCTGCATGATCCGCACCGGGGCGCGGCAGCCGGTCGCGTAGTAGCCTGCACAGGTGCGCGCGAAGGCCGGAAGGGTCCACACCTCGTGATAGGGCGTCTGCGTCATCAGCAGGCCGGGCGGCAGCTTGAACGCCATGCGCTCGGCATCGATGACGTAGTCGTTCGCGACCCGCATCGCCACGATGCGCCCGCCCCGTGCGGCGAAGGCCTTGCCCCATTCGCCATCGAGCTGGGCGCTCAATTCGATGACGACGTCGAGGTTCTCCATCGCCTCGCCCATGGTCATGACGGGCGCCTCGGCGCTCTTCAGAAACGCGGCCGACTTCTCCGGCGTACCGGGCCCCGCCACCACGACGCAGCACCATTCGACGAGGGGTGACTTCCGCAGGGTCTGCAGCAGAAAGAAGCAGTTCTGGAAGATGCCGTTCTCCCAGATCGTCTGTTTCTCGTCGCGCAGGAACAATGTCACGCCGACGCGCAGGCGCGACTGTCCCGTCCGCTTGCCCCGCAGGACCGGTCCAAGCGGCTTGTTCACGCCGATCTCCGCTTCTGGCCCGTGGCGACGAGGTTCAACAGGCGCCGCGCGTAATGGTCGATATTCGCCCGCGAAGACGGGGACAGGCTGTCGATCATCGCCCGCGCCCGCCCGGCATAGGCATCGAGGTTGCGATCATGCGTCGCGACGGCCTGCAGGAAGAGCTTGGCGCCGCCGATGACATCGGAGGTCTCGTAATAATACCCGACATCCTTGAAGATCACCGAATTGTGGATGAGCGGATACAGGCCGTAGAGTGCATCGAGATACACATAGTTCTGCGGACGATTCAGCTGGTGGCTCACCACCATATTGTCACCCCGCCCCATCACATGGGCGAAGTAATCGCGGCCGACGATCTGGGTCTTTCCCGCCTGATAAGTCGCCATGCTCTGCATGAAATGGACGAAGGCCGGATGCTCGGTCTTCCCGTCGCCGTTCAGGTAGGTCACGTGGTCGATGGTGCCGGGCGCCTGCCGCTCGGCGACGTCGCAGATCATCTGCGGGATCAGCCCCATCTTGATGGGCGAGATGTTCGGCTCGAAGATCGCCGGCCGTGCGCTGCCGGCCTTTAGCGAGCCTGGACGATATCCATAGAGCGATTCACCGTTCGGCCCGCGCTGGATCGTCTGTTCGAGGAACCGGGGCGACCAGAGATACGGGACCTCGTGCACCGGGCAGCGATGGATGGTCCGCATCATCGGCGCAAAGATCATGTCCTTCGCGAGCAGCCAAATTTCCTCGCAGCGCTCGGCGTCGATGAAGAACCCCTCACGGTTGAAGACCGTCGGCTCGATCAACGCCACATAGGGCTGGCCGCATTGGTGAATGATAAATTTGCCGCCCCGGAACCGGAACCGGCGGATCCATTCGACGTCGATCGCCCCGCCCATCTCAATGGCGACATCCACCACATCCGAGGCCTCCGCCTGGGTCAGGATGGGGACGCGCAACGCCTCCTCGTCCGACCCGCGCGGATGCGTCGGCCGGTCGCCGCAATTCACGAAGTAGACCGCTTCGATGAAGGGGATCTGACTCAGCAGGCTGGCGAAGTGATAGATGTTCTGGACGAGGCCGTTATTCCAGACATGCTGTTTATCACCCGTCATGATCGAGACGCCGACGCGCATCGCGAATCCTTTGGACTGAGGCGCCCCGCGCCGACACGACGTTTCGTCGAACGCGCCTGACGATCACGGATCGAACCGGGGAGCGGGACCGAGCCGCCCCCGGTTCTGCCGTTACTTCGAGCCGAGATAGGCGAGCGTGTTGCGCGCTTCCTGCAAGGCGTACTCGACCTTCACCTCGCCTACCCCAAGCCCAACCCACGACGCCGTGGCGCTGGGCGCGCTGGCCAGCTCCTGCAGCAGGGCATCGTCCAACTGCACCGTGGCGGTGCAGAGGGCCGGCTCGCAGCTTTCGTAGGTCAGGTGGCGCGGCGCCGCCTTGCCGATCTGCACCGTCGCGCCGGACTTGAGATCGATGCCGGTCGGAGTCTGGACGACGAACGTCGCCGTGTTGCCGGTCTTGACCACGCTGACGAACAGGATCGGCCGCCGATCCTCGTTGCTCTTGATCACGCCCATCTTGGCGATGCAGGTCCGCGCCGAATTGTCGGCGGGCGGCGGAAGGCAGGTCACCGTCCAGCCCTGGAAGTTCTGCGTCTCGTTGGCCGGAGCGGCGGGCGCCGCCTGCGGGGCTCCCTGGGGGGCGGCCTGTGGCGCAGACGGCGCCAGCGACAGCGGCCCGTTCGTGGTCGGACCCGCCGCGACCGTGGTCGTCGGGCCGGCGCCCGCCCGCTCCTGGATCTTCGGGGCATTCTTATCGGCCGGCTGGGGCGCCCGCAATTGCGGCACGCTCGGCTTCACGCCGAAGTTGAAGCCCTTCACCTCGGGCTCCTGCGCCCGCGCACCGCACGCCAGCAGCGTGATCGCACAGAGCGCCGACATCGCGCTCGCGACAGCCCTCGTCTTCGTCATGGCAGCAACCTTCATCGTTTCATTCATGGTATCGATCACGCGAGACGGCCCTTTACTGGCCATAGATCACGCGATAGCTCGCACCCTTCGACGGATCATTGATCTCGCCCGCCTTGGGATCGACACGAATACATTTGTGGATCTTCCCGGTCGCATCACCGCAATCGATGATCTCGTAAGCCGGCTGAGCCTGCGACTTACTCAGAAACGCGGAGACGTTCGACACACTGAGCATCAGAACGTTGCCTGTGAGAACCAGAAAGATCAGAAACAGCACATTCTGCTTCAAGCTGTTGAGCATCTCATTCTCCTCTGCGGAGCGTCCGTCACCACCTCGGATGCCCGACAGCTCCTCGACCTTCACGCCCCGTCGCGACCCACCGGAACGGCCCACGCAATCCCGCGATGACGAGACTCCGTCCGCCGGCCGATTACTCCGTCTCGCCCAACACCTGATCGACGCCTCATTCGAGAACGCCATTATTATCGTTTTGAGGCCCAGCGCGCGGATCTACATGGAGCAACCACAGCGCCAAGTTTTTCAATCACCAAGTCTTCGTGCTCTGGGCCAACGTTTCAGAAAACCCTTGCCCCGAGATCGTCATGATCTTCGTCTCTGGCACCGCGACGGGAGGCTTCTTCTTCGTCTTCTTCGGAAGACGCTCCTTCGGTGGCGTCGAGACACGCACCCCCTCCCCGGCATTCAGGATGAACACGAGTTTCGGATCGAGGGGGAACATGTACTTGCAGGTATTGCCACAGATCATCGGGTTGACAATCTGAGAAAACTCGACCTTCACGACAGAACCATCGACCTTGCCGAGATGGCTTGCATCGACGGAGATGGCATTCTTTTGTGTGACCTCAGTTGGAACTGAAATCATCATGGCCGGTATTCCAGCATCGGTCGTTGCGATGATAACGGATCCAGCCGTCTTCCCGCCGGCATCCGCCACGGACGACAGAAGGTTACAGATTCTTCGCTTGATCCTGATGATCTGCTGACATTTCGCGTACCATTCACCGAACTTGAAATCCCGGTTTTCGATCTCGCCATCCTTGAAGATGCTCGGATCGATCGCCGGAGTCGCAACGGTTTCCTGAGCCCGTGCCCCGAGGCCGAAAGCGGCCACCGAGAAAAGTACCAGAAGTCTCAGGCCAATTCGTCGTCCCATGCCGCTTCGTAGCATGAGCAGCGCGCGAAGTACAGCACTTCATCTGCCAATAGACAGATTAGTTCCTGTACTTACAGTTGTATCACGGCTTTTGCAGGTACTTGTGTTTGAGTATTGTCGCAAAAATCCTGGCTTTGTTGGGAAAACGGGCCGGGAACTCGCATCCCCGGCCCGCCCCCGCACCTTACCAGCTGTAAGTCAGGCCACCCGCGACGCCGAGCTTGTTGACGCCCGGCGTGTAGGAGACGGACGCCGTCCCGCGCCACGCGCCATCCTCCGACGTGAACCCGTAGCCGACCGCCATGGCACCCTGGCTGTCGTAGAAGCCGCCGCCGATACCCAGGCTCTGCGAACCAGGGCGATCGGAGAAGCGCAGCTGGCTCATCGCGAAGGCAGAGGCCACGCCACCCGCAGCGATGGTGCGGTTTCTGGTGATCTGCGTCTGTAGGTGCGCCGTAACTTGGTTCATGTTGTTTTGCAGGGAGGTCAACCCGGTATCGAGAGCGCTGATCGCACCGCCGACACTGCTGTAGCTCGAGCCCTGCACTTTGTAGGACGGAGCCGACATCTGCCCGGTCGCCGCATCGAAGGTCGATCCTCCCCCCAAGGCCGAGGCAAGCGAATTGCCCAGGGAGAACATCTGGCCGCCATTGATGGCGTCCGTCGACTCTGCCGCAATCTTCCCGGCCGCGACGTTGTGCAGGATGACCGGCCCGGTCCCCGATCCAGGCTGGAGGAACAAGTCATTCGGGGAGCTCGCCATGGGCCGAGCATCCGAGGGCGACGACCCACTCCGTATCGGCCCAACCTGCCCATTCGCCAGACCAGTCGACAGAGCCGCCACGGAACTCGCCGTATTGGTGAGACCGGTCGAGAGCGAGGTGACACCTGTCGAAAGGGAAGTGACGGTACTCGCCGTGCTGATCAGCCCCGTCGAGAGGGACGCGATCGAGCTGGTGTTGGTCGTGACGGTGCTCGAGATCGACGCGACGACGCTGCCGGTCGCGCTCAGTCCGGTCGAGAGCGACGCGACGGAACTGCCGGCGGCACTCAGTCCGGTCGAGAGCGAGACTGCCGACCCACCCGAAACCGGCGTGTTGTTGGCCAATTGCGAGACACTCGTCGAGAGTGAGACCACGGAATTGGTCGTCACCAGCAACCCGGTCGACAGCGACTTGATCTGCGTCAGCGTCGTCGACGCCACACTGAACAGCTGGCTCCCGTTCACTGCATCCGTCGAGGTCGCGGACATATAGCCGGCCGCGACATTCTTGATCTGCCGCTCGCTTCCGGCCGCACCCACCGAGAAGACGCCGACCGGCGACGACCCGGCAAAGCCGCCGTAGACCACGTCGTCCACCTGCTGGGACGCGGTGGCCACACCAATCGACGTCCTCGCGCCATCACCGATGGCGACACTCCGGGCCAGCGTGGCAGTCGCCCCGGAGCCGATCGCGATACTCGCACTGGCGCTGCTTCGAACGGTGGCTCCATCACCGATGGCGATGGCGCCGCTGTTCAGAGCCTTGGTCAGATTACCCAGGGCGATGCTGCCGCGACCGGCCGCGACCGTCGTGTTGCCGAGCGCCAGGGCGCCATCGGCATCGGCCCCATTCGCGGTGCCATCGCTGCTGGCGATGCTGTCCAGGCCCATCGCGATGGTACCCTGACCGATGGCGTAGTTCGGATCGCCGATGGCCACGGCGCCGGCGCCCCTCGCCACGTTGCGCGCACCGACCGACACCGCGGAACCACTGGTTCCACCCGTGGCCGTCGCGCCGACGCCGACCGCGACGTCGTTCGTGTTCGAGGCCACCGCCTCGCCGCCGATCGCGACGCTGTCCACGCCCTTGGCCTGCGCAGCCGCCACGCTGTTGCCGCCGATCGCCGTCGCCCCCGCCGCCGAGGCCGTTGCGTTGCTCCCGAGGGCCGTGGCGTAGGAGGCGCCCGCCGTCGCAGATGCGCCGACCGCGAGGCTGATGGTGCCCGCCGCATTGGCGCCCCTGCCCAGAGCCACCGCCGTAGTTGTAGCGCTGTTGGGGGTCCAGCTGGCGATGATCGAAGTCACATCGCTTGTGACGCTGTACAGCTGACTGCCGTTCACCGCGTCAGTTGAGGTCGCACTGATCGCGCCGGCGGCAACATTCGTAATTTTCTGCGGTGAACCAGTCCCATGACTGGCATCATAGCTGCCTGCCACGGAATCCCACTGCAGTGCATTGGTCCTCAACTCGGCGACGCCTGTTGAGAGCGACACAATCGAACTGTTCGCTGTGCTGAGCCCAGTCGACAGAGAGAGCACACCGCTGCTGCCCACCGTCAAGATCGCCGTCGACAGAGACGCCACGGAGCTGTTGGTCGAGTAGAGCTGATCGCCATTCACTGCATCGGTGGAACCGGCATTGAGTCGACCCGCCGCGATATTGGTGATCCGCTGCGCAACTCCGTTGCGGCTTGCATCGTAGGCGCTCAGTCCGGATTTCCACTGCAGCGCATCCTGCTCCAGCGTCGCCACCGAGCTTGTGACCGACGTCACGCCCGTCGAGAGCGTAACGATCCCTGTCGATAGCGAGGTGATCGAGCTATTCGCTGCTACGATCCCTGTCGACAGTAACGCGATCGAGCTGTTGGTGAAGCTCAGACCCGTGGACAGCGAGGTAACACCGATCGTCCCCGCGCTTATGATTGCCGTCGACAGCGACGCGATCGAACTGTTCGAGGCACTCAGCCCCGTCGACAGCGAGCCGACTTGGCTCGTCGAGGTCGAGGCCACCGAGAAGAGCTCGCTGCCGTTCACTGCGTCCGTCGATGTCGCACTCAATTGGCCCGCAGCCACGTTTTGGATCTGGCGCTCTTGTCCCGCACTCCCGACCGAGACCACACCATACGGCGACGTGCCGGCAAATCCCCCGTAGGTTGATGAGCCAATGACCGCCGACGATACGCCTATCCCCGCAGCAGTTGTTGCGCCACTGCCCAAAGCTACACTGTTGGCTTCGCTTGCGACTGAATTGTAACCTAGTGCGACTGCAGCCAGGCCAGATGCCGTCGCTGTGCTGCCGACTGCGGTCGCCCAGTTGCCAGTTGCGTTGGCAACATTGCCCAAAGTCGTTGCAGCATACCCAGTCGAACTCGCCGCATTACCGACCGCTACGGTATAATTTGCTGAAGCGTTTGTGCTATTGCCCACCGCAATCGAATAGTGGCCACTTGCACTTGCATGGTCACCCATCGCAATGGCCGATTGACCGCTCGCAACTGCACCTGCTCCAATCGCCGGAGACGTGCTGCTGATGATTGCCGCGACCGGCGCGACACTCGTCGATAGAGAACTCACCGCACTGTCTGTCGATGAGAGCCCCGTCGACAGCGAACCGACCTGGCTCGTCGTCGTCGAGCTCACCGCGTACAGCTGGCTCCCGTTCACCGCGTCCGTCGACGTCGCGCTCAACGTCCCCGATGCGACATTCGTGATCCTCTGCGCAGACCCGCCCAGGCCCGCGTCGTAGGCGCCCAGCTTCGTACTCCACTGCAGCGCATCATGCTGCAGCGTCGACACCGAGGCGCTCACGGTGCTCACCCCGCTCGACAGCGCGCCCACCTGGCTCGTCATGCCAGACAGGCCCGTCGACAGGGACGTCACGCCCGTCGACAGGGATGCGATCGAACTCCCCGCCGCACTCAGACCTGTCGAACTCGAGGCGACCGAGCTGCCCGCCGCCGTCAAACCGCTCGACAGCGAGGTCACCCGCCTCGCCGCCCCCGACAGGCCCCTCGACAGCACCGTCCCCCCCGTCCACCTCGCGTCACTCGAACCTCGCGCTGGACGCCGGACCGTCCAGGCGCTTGGGACCGATGTGCGCGCCGCGGCGCTCACGCTAGTCCACGTCGA
>NZ_JAKSXZ010000142.1 GCF_022829465.1 Methylobacterium sp. J-067 | reverse complement strand
CTCATGGGCCGTGAGCCGGCGCTTGGGGTATCCAGTTCCTCCGCGACGCCGACCCTCACACGATCGCCCAATCGTCCTCAACTACTCCGGCAGCGTTTGCAGAGCGCAAAAAAATGCCCGGCACGAAGGCCGGGCAGTTTAAATCCCTCTGGCACGGGGGCCTTCAGGACCGGGGCTTCGGAGATCCCGATCCGGATAGACAATTAGAAGTCGCCCTGGACGCTGAAGCGCGCCTGGAAGACGTCGGTGTTGGTGATGGTCTTCACCGGGATACCAGTGTTCACCTTGACTGCGGTGTAGTTGAACTTCTGGGTGTAGAGCACCCAGCCGTTCTGGACACCGTACTGCGCGTAGATGCACTCGACACCGATATCGAGTTCCTTCAACGGCGACCAGATCAGGTTCGCGCCGGCATAGAGCATGTACGTGTCACGCAGGTTGCCGTTCAGGTTGTAGAACCGCGTACCGGGCGTGCCCACCCCCAGCGTGGAGATGACGGTGCTGCCGGCATTGGTGCCGCCAGCGCCGGGGACGAAGCCGAAGTAGGCGCCCTGGGCGGCGCGGGCGCCGGCCGCGAAGGTGTTCTCGCCGTAGGAGGCGAACACCGCCGAACGCCACTCGGGGGCCCAGTAGTGCAGGAACGAACCGACCACCGAGAAGCTCGTGGAGAGCTGGAGCTGGTTGGTGAACGGGTTGATCGTCGCGTCGGAGAAGTTCTGGTTGAACGACGCGCCCTGGATCGAGGTCGGGTTGATCGCGTAGGAGCCGTTGTACGAGCCGTTGCCGGTGTACATCTGCGCGCCCTCGGCATAGGCGCCCTGAAGGTAGAAGACGTCGCCCGGCGCGATGAACGGGGCGTTGATCTTCAGGCCGCCCTGCACGGCCCAGCCGTACTCGCTGTGTGTGCTGGGGGCGACGGCGTTGACGGCGCTGAGGGCCTGGCCGGCGCTGTTGAAGCCGAGGAAGCCGCCCTGGGTGATGACGTTGCCGGTGTTCAACTCGTGGACGGCAGCGGAGATCTGCGCCGAGCCCCAGGGCTGGTCGTAGCGCAGCACGCCGACGAAGTCGGGCATGCGGTTGCGCTGGATGCCGTCGGTGAAACCGAAGCCGATGGGCTGACCGGCGGCGTTGACACCGAGGACGACCGGGATCAGCGAGTTGGCCTGGCCGAAGATCTGCGTCGAGGTGTTGCCGACGGTCGCGGAGAGCGCAGCGGTCGGGGCGTAGATCGGGGTGCGGCGGAAGCTCGGGTCTTCCATCGACAGGGTGGCGGAGAAGCCGTTGCCGATCGTGGCGGCGTAGGCCAGCAGGGTCGTGGAGGAGACGTCCGAACCCGACGAGCCGGCGACGAACTCGAAGTCGTGGTCGTAGAAGTCGAAGAACGAGGACGCGCGACCGGCGGTCAGGCCGCCGAACTGCACGAAGGCCTTGTCCGTGTTGAAGTACTGCACGACGCGGACGTACTGATCGATTGCGGTCGCCGGGAATGACTTGCCGACACCGATCTGGGGGCCGGAGGGACCGGTCGGGAGGCCGGGGCGGCTGGCGGCGTCGCGGCGGATGAAGGCGCGCAGCGTGCCGTAACCGGTCTGGGTGCGGGCATCGAGGTTGATGCGGGCGAGACCGCGGTAGCCGCTGTAGTCACCGTTGCCCTGGCCACGGCCGAGGGGAGCCTGGTAGCCGTACTCGAAG
>NZ_JAKSXZ010000141.1 GCF_022829465.1 Methylobacterium sp. J-067 | reverse complement strand
GTTGTACTTCAGCACCTACTGGGCACTCTGGTGGCGTTCAGCGTGTTTGCACCCCTACGGCTAGCACTCATGCTCGGCCGGCGACCGAGCCGCCAACGTGGCCTACGTCGGCTTCGTCCCCGGCGCTGGCGGCTACACTGCCGGCAGCACGGACATCTCGGCCCTCGGCGTCGGCGTCCACGTCAAGCGGTTCTACAACCTCAACGGCAACCTGAGCGACACGTACATCCTCTATGCCGGTGCGAACCTGATCTGGTCGCCGGTGAAGGACCTCGATATCGGTGTCGAGGGTATCTACACCCAGTACGGTGTCCAGAACGGCCGGGTGCTCGACACCCAGAAGTTCAACTACACCGCCGCCCAGGTGAACTCGGGCATCCCGGTGAAGACCATCACCAGCACCGACGTCTTCCAGGCGCGCTTCCGCGTCCAGCGCGACTTCTAATTGTCTATCCGGATCGGGATCTCCAAAGCCCCGATCCTGATGTCCCCCGTGCAAGAGGGATCTAAACTGCCCGGCCTTCGTGCCGGGCATTTTTTTGCGCTCTGCAAACGCTGCCGGAGTAGTTGAGGACGATTGGGCGATCGTGTGAGGGTCGGCGTCGCGGAGGAACTGGATACCCCAAGCGCCGGCTCACGGCCCATGAG
>NZ_JAKSXZ010000140.1 GCF_022829465.1 Methylobacterium sp. J-067 | reverse complement strand
CACATGGTGCAGGGCGACGGTGAGTTCGACGACGCCCAGCCCCGAGCCGAGATGGCCGCCGGTGATGGACACGGCGTCGATCATCTCGGCGCGCACGGCATCGGCCACGGCCTGCAGCTCGCCTTCCGGCACCGTCCGCAGGTCCGACGGCTCGTTCACACGATCCAGCAACGCTGATTGCTCAGGGGTGATCGCCAATGCTCGCACTCGCTTGTTCACTGTGCCGCCCGCCGCGCCGATCCGGACCGGACACCGCACGGGCCTTGAGCGGGGCGCGACCGTATGAAATCCGGGATGCCGCCGCTATCACGATATTTCCAGTTACGAACGATCGGCGCTCCGATCAATGTCGGGATGATGCTTTTTTCCAGTCCAGTGCCCTTACCGCCACATGAGGTAATCCGTTGAGACCTGCTCGTCTCTGCAAGATCCTGCTGATCTCCACCATCCCATACTGCAGCCAAGCTTTGGCCGATCCGCGTGTGCCGGACGGCAACCTGGACTTCGCCTGCAACCTCCTCGGCATTTGCCCCGTCCGCACAGTGCCAGGAGGGCCGGACCGAGATGTGCGCCCCTTCGTCGACAGCCTCGGCCGACCCTGCGCGCGGCGTGATCGGCCGACCCCGGAGGGCACGCGGCACGTCCGGGCGTGCTGGTGAGCGGCCTGCGTTTCGCCACCCTCGTCCTGCTCGCCGCGACGGCCGCGACTACGGCCAAGGCGCAGACCTGCCCCGCTCTGTTCGCAGGCGGGCAGGGGCCGGTTCTGGTCAATGCCAAGCTCACGGACCGGACGACGGCCCTGTGCTTCGAAGCCTTCGCCGTGCTGCATTCCGGCGTGACCCGGACCCCGCTCTATTCGGCCGAACATCTCACCCGCGAGAGCATCGCCGCCGCGCGGACGGTCGCCCGGGACGACACGTTCCACGAGGAGACGCGCCTGCCGCCGGAGGCCCGCGCGCGGCTGGAGGATTACGTCCGCAGCGGCTTCGACCGGGGCCATCTCGCCCCCGCCGCCGACATGCCGACCCTCTCCGCGCAGGCGGAATCATTCAGCCTCGCGAACATCGTCCCGCAGGACAGGGCGATGAACCGGGGCATCTGGAGCGACATCGAGGAGAGCACCCGGCGTTTCGCGACGCGGCACGGCTCGGTCTACGTCGTGACTGGGGTGGTCTTCGAGGGCGAGTCCCTGCGCGAGATCGGCGCGGGCGTCCTCGTGCCGACGCAACTGTACAAGGCGCTGTACGACCCGGCGACCGGGCAGGCCGGGGCCTATCTCGTGCCGAACGCGGCCGGGCGCGAATGGAAGAGCCTGTCCCTCGACGAGCTTCGCACGGTGACGGGCGTCGATGTCTTCCCCGCCCTGTCGCCCGCCGCCAAGGCGAGCGCGATGACGCTTCCAAATCCGCAATCCGGCGGGCACGGCGAGGCGCGGCGCCCGGACGGGTCGCAGTACCAGGGCTGGCGCGATTGGCTCTGGCGCGAGACGATGCGGGCGCTGAGAAAGGCCGTCCGCCAATTGCTGCGTGAGATCTTCTGAGGCGACGATGACGAAGACGACGCCCGACCGTTTCGAGCCCTTCGCGGATGAGGCCACCGTGCGCAGCCTCGGCGGCCTGTCCATCGAGAACGGCACCGAGCGGATCGCCCTGCACGGCTCCCTCGACATCACCTGCGACAGGGCCGGGCTCGATGCGGCGCGGCGGCTGCGCGACACGGTCGAGGCCATCGTGAAGGCGCTGGAGGGACGGGAACTGCCGACGCAGGTGGCCGAGGCGCCGGAGGCGCCACTGCGCGAGGTGAAGAACCCCTTCGCCTGAGCGGGGAGGGTGGGGCGATCCTTGCCGCTCTCCGGCCGTCCTGATACTCGGGACGGATCATACGACACATCCTGACTCGCGCGACAGGGCCGGCCGAGATGCCCGCCGCCGTCCGCCGCGACTCGGACCCAATCCCGAACAAGGACGACCCGCGATGGCCCGCGAATTCATCTATCACATGAAGGGTCTGACCAAGGCCTATACCGGCGGTAAGAAGATCCTCGATAACGTCAACCTGTCGTTCTACCCCGATGCCAAGATCGGCGTGCTGGGCGTCAACGGCGCCGGCAAGTCGACCCTGCTCAAGATCATGGCCGGGATCGACACCGACTTCTCCGGCGACGGCTGGGTCGCGCAGGGCGCCCGCGTCGGCTACCTGCCGCAGGAGCCGCATCTCGATCCGAACAAGTCCGTCCGCGAGAACGTGATGGAGGGCGTGGCCGAGAAGCAGGCGATGCTCGACCGCTACAACGAGCTCGCGATGAACTACTCGGAGGAAACCGCCGACGAGATGACCGAGCTTCAGGACCGGATCGAGACGCTGGGCCTGTGGGAGCTGGATTCGAAGATCGATCAGGCGATGGAGGCCCTCGGCTGCCCGAGCGACGAGCAGCCCGTAGCCACCCTGTCGGGCGGTGAGCGCCGCCGCATCGCCCTGTGCCGCCTGCTGCTGTGGGAGCCGGAGCTTCTGCTCCTCGACGAGCCGACCAACCACCTCGACGCCGAGACGGTGAACTGGCTGGAAGGCCACCTGCGCCAGTATCCGGGCGCGATCCTGATCGTGACCCACGATCGCTACTTCCTCGACAACGTGACGAGCTGGATCCTCGAACTGGATCGCGGCAAGGGCATCCCCTACGAGGGCAACTACTCCTCCTGGCTGGTGCAGAAGCAGAAGCGCCTGGAGCAGGAGGGCCGCGAGGACATGGCCCGCCAGCGCTCCATCGCCCGCGAGCAGGAATGGATCTCGGCCTCGCCGAAGGCCCGCCAGACCAAGTCGAAGGCCCGCATCACCCGCTACGAGGAACTCGTGGCGAAGCAGCAGCAGAAGGTGGACGCCACGGCGCAGATCGTCATCCCGATCACCGAGCGGCTGGGCCAGAACGTCATCGAGTTCAACAAGCTCTCGAAGGCCTATGGCGAGCGCCTGCTGATCGAGGACCTGTCCTTCAAGCTGCCGCCGGGCGGCATCGTGGGGGTGATCGGCCCGAACGGCGCCGGCAAGACCACCCTGTTCAAGATGATCACCGGAAACGAGAAGCCCGACGACGGCGAGATCAAGATCGGCGAGAGCGTGCATCTCGGCTACGTCGATCAGAGCCGCGACGCTCTCGATCCCAACGCCACCGTCTGGCAGGAGATCTCGGGCGGCAACGACATCCTGTATTTCAACAAGCGCGAGATCAATTCGCGAGCCTATTGCGCGGCCTTCGCCTTCAAGGGCCCCGACCAGCAGAAGAAGGTTGGCACGCTCTCGGGCGGTGAGCGCAACCGCGTCCACCTCGCGGCGACCCTGCGCAAGGGCGGCAACGTGCTGCTTCTCGACGAGCCGACCAACGACCTCGACATGGAAACCCTCCGCGCCCTCGAAGAGGGTCTGGAGGATTACGCGGGCTGCGCGGTGATCATCAGCCACGATCGCTGGTTCCTGAACCGCATCGCGACCCACATCCTCGCCTTTGAGGGCGAGAGCCACGTCGAGTGGTTCGAGGGCAACTTCTCCGATTACGAGCAGGACAAGATGCGCCGTCTCGGCGCGGACTCGCTCATGCCGAAGAAGATCAAGTACAAGAAGTTCTCCCGGTAAGACATTAAGTCCCGGCGGCGTCTCGTCGCCGGGATCACTTGGCGGGGAACCTAACCCGCCCGTCCGTCTTGCTTGGCAGCGGCGGCGACGGGATACGGCGGCCGCGGGAACGCCGCATGCCGGATCGCCGCTCGCTCTTCCTCGGCCTCGCCGCCGCCCTCTCCGTCGCGCCCGCGCGGGCGGTCGGCGCGCCGGAGCGGATCGCCCTTTGGCCCTCGACCCCGCCGGGCGGGGGAGGGCCGACGGGGCCGCTGCGCCGGGACGACAGCGGCGCCGTCAGCAACATCACCACGCCGATTCTAGAAGCCTTCCTGCCGGACAAGCCGACCGGCGTCGCCGTGCTCGTCGCGGGCGGTGGCGGCTATGCCCGGATCGGCCTCGTGAAAGAGGCGTACCCGGCCGCCTACTGGCTCGCCGCGCAGGGCATCACCGCCTTCGTCCTCACCTACCGCCTGCCGCGCGAGGGCTGGAACGACGGTCCCGTCGTGGCCCTCCAGGACGCGCAGCGCGGGGTCCGGTTGATCCGCGCCCAGGCCGACCGCTTCCGGATCGATCCGGCCCGGCTCGGCATCATGGGCTTCTCGGCCGGCGGCCATCTCGCCGGCATGGCCGCCTCGCGCTCGGCCTTCCGATCCTACGCGCCGGTCGACGCAGCGGACGAGGGCCCCGCCCGGCCGGATTTCGCGAGCCTCATCTACCCGGTCGTCTCGGTGGAGGCACCGAACGACAGGACCACCACCCGCCGCTCCCTGGTGGGCGAGGCGCCGAGCCAGGCCGACAGCACGGAGTGGTCGGTGCAGACCTATGTCCGGACGGGATGCCCGCCGATCTTCCTCGTCCAGACCGACGACGACCCGGTGATCGGCCCCGAGCACAGCCGCATCCTCGATGCCGCCTGCAAGGCGGCGCAGGTGCCGGTGGAGTATCACCGCTTCGCCGTGGGCGGTCACGGTTTTGGGATTGGCCAATCCGACACGCCGGTCGCGCTCTGGCCTCGTCTGTGCAGGCTGTGGCTTTCCAGCATTGCGCTGATGCGGTGAACGATGGACGCCCCAACCCCGGAGAGGACGGGCGGCGCGTGGACCGACGCGGCCGCCCAGCAGACCACGCGCAAGCGCGACCCGCGGGTCGATGTGCTGCGCGGCCTCGCCCTGCTGATGATCTTCATCGACCACATCCCGCGCAACGCGCCGGCCGCCTTCACCCTGCACAATCTCGGCTTCTCGGATGCCGCCGAGATCTTCGTGCTGCTGGCGGGCTACTCGTCCATGGTCGCCTATGGCGGCATGTTCCGGCGGTCTGGCATCCCGACGACGCTGCTGCGCATCGCGAAGCGCTGCCTGCGGATCTACCTGTTCCAGGCGGGGCTCCTCATCGCGACGCTGCTGATCGTGCGCGCCTGGATGGACATGACCGGGCTGGTGCCGCGCTTCGGCGTGAAGCCGCTTCTCGAAATGGGGCTGTGGCAGGGGATGCTGCGCGGCCTCTCCCTCAACGCCCTGCCGAACTACCTCGACATCCTGCCGCTCTACATCATCCTGCTGGCGCTGTTCCCCCTCGTCTATCTCGGGATCACGCGGGGGATGTGGGGGGCGCTCGCGCTGTCGGCGACCCTCTGGCTCGCCGCCAATGTCGATCACCAGCTCAACCTGCCGAACGCCGCCGCGGTCGATGACGGGTGGTACTTCAACCCGTTCGCGTGGCAGTTCCTGTTCGTGATCGGCGCCTGTCTCGCCGTGGCGGTGCGGAACGGCGGGGGCTACCTGCCCCGCATCCCCGTGCTGACGGTGGCGGCGGCCTGCTTCCTGGCCTTCTCGTTCTTCCAGGCTGGTTCATGGGGCGAGTGGGGCCTGCCCGACCTGCGCCTCCTGGCGATGGACCAGCCGGACAAGGGGCATGTCGCGCCGCTGCGGCTCGTCAACATCGTGGCGCTGGGTTACCTGCTGTTCAGCATGCCCGCCATCCGCGCGCTCTCCGAGAAGCCGTTCCTGCGCGCAGCGGAGGCCTGCGGGAAGCACTCGCTGGAGATCTTCGCGGGAGGCTGCCTCGCCGCCCTGATCGGCCGCATCCTCTACCGGACCTTCGAACCGCTCTGGTGGTTGCAGATCCTCGTCAACGCCAGCGGCCTCGCGCTGATGCTGGGTCTCGGCCTCTATTTCGATGCACGCGCGCGCCAACGCGCCGCCAGGACGAAGACAGCCTGATGCCGCCGATGCGCCGCAAGGGCGATCTGCCGACGAAGATCTGCGCGCAATGCGGCAAGCCGTTCGCGTGGCGCAAGAAGTGGGAGCGCGTCTGGGACGAGGTCCGCTATTGCTCCGACCGCTGCCGCAGCGAGGCCAAGCGGGCGAAGTGATCCTCGGCCTGCGCCAGGGCATCGCGCGTATCGATGTCGAGGGCGGTCGAGGGATCGCCATCGATCTCGATCACGTCCGAACGCCCGGCGAGGAGCGGCCCCGCCCCCCGGTCGCCGCTGAGCGAGGCGATCTCGACCCCGAGCAGGCGCAGGTTGAGGAGCACGGGATTGCCCCGCCGCCCGTCATGGATGGGCACGATGGCTGCAGGTTTCGACGCGGCCTGCTCGAAGCTCTCCGCGAGGCGGTCGATCAGGGCCGCGTCCACCAGGGGCATGTCACCGAGCATCACGATGGCGGCGTCGCAATCCGTCAGAGCGGCGATGCCGGCCTTCACCGAGGTGGAGAGTCCATATGCATAGGCGTCGTTGCGAACGACGATGAGGTCGAGGCCCGCGAGTGCCTGTCTCACCGCCGCGTCGTTCGCCCCAAGCACCGCCACGACCGGCCGGGGCCGCGCGGCCAGCGCCGCCTCCGCCGCGCGGCGCACGAGGGGAACGCCGTCGAGCAATGCGATGAGCTTCGGCGCCTCGCCGAACCGGGTGCCGCGCCCGGCGGCGAGGAGGACGATGCCGATCCTACTCATCGTCGCCCGCCGTGGCGCCGCCCGCGCGGGGTTGCGGGCGGGACACGATCTCCATCAGCAGCCCGCCGACGCCGAGGGCCACGATATCCGCGCGGCTAACCGGCACATCCGCAAGCAGGCGCTGCAGAATCCAATCGAACCCGTTCTCGCTGGGCGAGCGGGCGCAGCCCGGCGCGCCGATCACCGGCACGTCACCCCGCGCGCCCAGGAGCAGCAGGTTGCCGGGATCGACCGGCATGCCGAGATGATCCACCCGGCCACCGGCTTGCTCGATCCCCGCCGGGATCACGTCGCGGCGGTCGGCGATGGCCGAGGCGCCAAACAAAACGGTCAGGTCCGCCCCCGCCCCGTCGATGACCTCGGCGAGCCCCGACGCCACGCCTTCCGCCGTGTGGGGAACCCGAGTCTCGGCGACGATCTCGGCGCCGGTCGGCACGAGGCGTTCGGCCAGCACGCGGAGCGTCTTGTCGATGGTCGCATCCTTCAGCGACGCGAGACGCGTCGAGACGACACCGATGCGCCGCCGCCGGTAGGGCGCCACCGCGATGGCGCCGGCCTCGCCCTCGGCGCAGGCGCGGGCCAGGGTCGCGCTGCCGACCGCGTAGGGAATGATCTTCACCGTGGCGACCATCTCGCCCTCGGCCACCGGCTTGAAGGCCGGCAGGGTCGCGACGGTCACGGCCTCGTCCACGCCGTTCACGGAATCGATCAGGCCCCGGTCGATGAGCAGGATGCCCCGTGTCGTCGCAAAGAGGTTGCAGCGGCCCGTGAACGGCTCCTCCACGCGCAGGTTCTTACCAGCCAGGATCGCGGCGAGGCGGCCCGCCGCCGCGTCCTCACCAATATCGCCGGTTTCGAGGGAGACGGCCACCACCTCGCGCACGCCGTCCGCTGCGAGCGTCGCGGCCATGACGGGGGTGATGATCGAGCCCTTGCGCAGGGTCTCGCCCCCGCTGCGCAGGGAATGCGCCGTGATGAGCCCGGCGGAGTCCGCCACCGGGACGGGGCCGAACCTCACGCGACCTCCGGCCTGGGGGCGCGACGCAACTCCGCGACGATCTCCGACAGGACGGAGAGGGCGATCTCGGCCGGGCTCACCGCGCCGGTGGGCAGGCCGATGGGCGCGTGGATGCGGCCGATCTCGGCCTCCGTGAAGCCCGTCTGACCGAGCCGCGCCACACGGGCGGCATGCGTCTTCCGGGAGCCGAGGGCGCCGATATAGAAGCACCCCGCCCGCAGACCCGCCGCAAGGGCCGGGTCGTCGATCTTCGGATCGTGGGTGAGGGCGGCAAGCGCGCAGTAGCGGTCGAGGGGCGGCACGGGTCCGGCGAAAGCCGTATCCGGCCATTCCGCCACGAGGTCGATGCCGGGGAAGCGCTCCGGGGTGGCGAAAGCGGTGCGCGGGTCGATCACCGTCAGGGCGAGGTCGAGGGCGGCGGCCATCGGCGCCATCGCCTGCGAGATATGCACCGCGCCGATCACCACGAGCCGCACCGGGGGCACCTGCACGGTGAGGAAGGCTTGGCCCTCGCCGGTCTCAACGAGGCCGCTCTTGCCGGAGGCGAAGTGCTTGCGGAGCGTGTCGGCCAGGGGATCGGCCTCGATCTCCGATTCGCGCACGAGGCGCTGGGACCCATCGGGAATCTGGGTGACAAGGATCGCCGCCCGCCGCGCCGCGCGCTCCTCATTCAGGGCGGCCAGGATATCCGCGCGCATCAGTCGACCCGTTCCACGAAGACGCGAATCCGCCCGCCGCAGGACAGCCCGGCCCGCCACGCCGTCTCGTCGGCCACGCCGAATTCGAGCACGCGGGGCTGGCCGTTCTCGATCACGTCGGCGGCCTCCACCATCACCTCGCCCTCGACGCATCCGCCGGAGACCGAGCCGAGGAAGTTGCCGTCGCCGTCGATGATGAGGTGGCTGCCCACCGGCCGGGGTGCCGAGCCCCAGGTCTCGATGACGGTGGCGAGGGCGACGTCGCGCCCCTCGCGGCGCCAAGTCTGGGCTGCTGAGAGAATGTCGGTATCGGTGTTTAGCATGGCCCCGCGCGCCTTGATGGGAGGCGGGCCACGCCCGCTCGTGAAGAGGTATGGCTGCCGCGCCGCAGCGCAAGTCGCGACCGACCTTGGCGCCTCATGCGCCGGCCGGTAGAAGGTGATCCCGCTTGGGGCCGGAGGCCATGCCGTCCAACGCCGAGATCACCCGCCGCAAGGGGCGCGGTTCGTGAACGCCGAGGATCCCGCCCTCGCGCGCATGCGGCGTGCGGCCGAGACGCCGGCCCGCGCCCTGTCGGCGCCGCGCCGCCAGCTCAAGCGCCTGTCGCGGGCCATCGGCGACGTGCTGCCGAAGGGCCTCTACGCGCGCTCGCTCATCATCATCATCGCGCCGATGGTGCTGCTGCAATCGGTGATCGCCTACACCTTCATGGAGCGGCACTGGCAGCTGGTCACGAAGCGCCTTTCGGCGTCCGTGGTGGCGGATGTCGCGGCCCTCATCGACATCTACGAGAGCTACCCGCAGGACAAGGACGCCGACACCCTCTCGCGGATCGCCGGGGAACGCCTGAACCTCGACCTCGACATCCTGGAGAACGCCAAGCTGCCCCCGCCGGGACCGCGGCCGTTCTTCTCGATCCTCGACGAAGCGCTCTCCGACGAAATCAAGCGGCAGATCCGCCGGCCGTTCTGGATCGACACCGTGGGCCGCTCGAACCTCATCGAGATCCGCGTGTCGATCCCGCAAGGGGTCATGCGCATCACCGCGCGGCGCTCACAGGCCTACGCCTCGAACTCGCATATCTTCCTCGTGTGGATGATGGGCTCGTCCCTGGTGCTGCTCGGCGTCGCGATCCTATTCCTGCGCAACCAGATCAAGCCGATCCTGCGGCTCGCCGCCGTGGCAGAGGGGTTCGGCAAGGGCCGCGAGATCGAGTTCCGCCCGCGCGGCGCCCGCGAGGTGCGGCAGGCGGGCCATGCCTTCATCGAGATGAAGCGGCGCATCGAGCGGGCGATGGAGCAGCGCACGACGATGCTCAACGGCGTCAGCCACGACCTGCGCACCATCCTCACGCGCTTTCGGCTCTCGCTCGCGCTCTTCGAAAGCAGCGACGAGATCGACGACCTGACCCGCGACGTCGATGAGATGAGCCGGATGCTCGAAGGCTACCTTGCCTTCGCGCGAGGTGATTCGGCCGAGACCGCGACGCAGACCGACATGCGCGCGCTCCTCGAAGACCTGCGCACCGATGTCGAGCGCCTGGGCGCCCACGTCTCAGAGGTGGAACTGGTGGGCCGTCCCTTCGTGACAGTGCGGCCGGATGCCTTCCGGCGCTGCCTGTTCAACTTGGCTTCGAACGCCGCGCGCTACGGCGAGACGGTCTCCATCTCGGGCAAATTGGAGACGCGCAGCTTCTTCGTCTCCATTGAGGACGATGGTCCGGGCGTGCCGCCGGAACGGCGGGAGGACGTGTTCAAGCCCTTCGTGCGTCTGGACGACGCGCGCCAGGATGCGGGCGGATCGGGCCTCGGCCTCGCCATCGCCCGCGACATCGCCCGTGCCCATGGCGGCGACATCACCCTGCACGACAGTTCGCTCGGCGGCCTGCGCGCCACCGTGCGGGTGCCGGCCTAATCGCTCAGGCGTCGACGGGGCCGCGCAGCCGGGTGTATTCGCTCTGGACGCTGCCCATCAGATGCTGGACGCTGGCGCCGTCGAGCTTCGCCTTCGTCAGGCGGTCGAGGAGGCTCGCCTCACCCTGCCACGCATAGCCGTGATCGAAGGGCAGATGGCGCAGCAGCAGCGGGCTCACCACCCGGTTCCGCCGATAGGCAGGATGCCGCACGAGGCGCGCGATCTGGCGTACGAGGGAATCGAGGTCGCCCGATCCGCTGGGAGAACCCGACCGATTCGCGGACGTAAACTGCATAGCGCTCCCCATGAGTCCTTGACGTCTGTTTTGGAGCAGCTTCTGTAAATAAATTACTTGTTTCGACCTTCCGTGACGGGGGGGCGCCGCCCCGGCCAATCTCCCGCCGCACGGGGGGGTGCCAACCGTCGCCGTGCGATGCTATGCAGGATACCTCACAGCCTGAGGCGCGTTCCGCGCCAGTTACCGAGTGCCCCGCATGAATCCGCTCGTTCCGCTGTTCACCCTCATCTCGCTGCCGCTCATCGCGATCGGCCTGGTGCTCTACACGGATACGGGGATCGAGCCGGCCCTCTTCTACGCCTCGGTGAAGACCTTCATCATCCTCGGTGTCGTCTCGGTCGGCATGTCCGTTGCAGCGATGAAGCTGTCCGAGCGCACGAAGCCGTAAGGCGCCGCAGGCGGCTCGGCTCCCGTAGACGACGTTTCCGGCCCGGAGGCCGCCATGCTCCACGTTGTTCCGGCCTTCTCGCGCATCGGCGAGGAGAACGCCTTCGCCGTGCTCGCCCGCGCCCAAGCGCTGGCGGCCCAGGGGCGCGACATTATCAACCTCGGGATCGGCCAACCCGACATGCCGACTCCGGCCCATGTGGTCGAGGCCGGCATCAAGGCCCTGCGCGACGGCCACCACGGCTACACGCCGGCCACGGGCATCCTTCCCCTGCGGGAGGCGGTGTCCCGCGACATCCTCCGCCGCCACGGCGTCGAGGTCTCGCCCGAATCGGTGATGGTCGTGCCGGGCGGCAAGGTCACCATGTTCATGGCGATCCTGATGTTCGGCGAGCCCGGCGCCGAGATCCTGTATCCGGACCCCGGCTTCCCGATCTACCGCTCGATGATCGAGTACACCGGCGCGACCCCCGTGCCGGTGCCGATCCGTGAGGAGAACGGCTTCGCCTTCTCGGCCGCAGAAACGCTCTCGCTCATCACGCCGAAGACGCGGCTGCTGATCGTCAACTCGCCGGCTAACCCGTGCGGCGGTGTCAGCCCGAAATCCGAGATCGACGCCCTGGTGAAGGGGCTCGCCGACCACCCCGACGTGGCGGTGCTCTCGGACGAGATCTACGGCACCATGACCTATGACGGGGAGGTGCATCACTCCCTGCTCGCGTATCCCGAGATCCGCGACCGGCTGATCTATCTCGACGGCGCCTCGAAGACCTACGCCATGACCGGCTGGCGGCTCGGCTGGTCCGTGTGGCCGAAGCCCCTTTACGAGAACGCCCGCAAGCTCGCGGTGAACGCGCATTCCTGCGTCAACGCCGCGACCCAATGGGCCGGCATCGCCGCCCTCGACGGCCCGCAGGATTGCGTGGCCGAGATGGTCGCGGAGTTCGACCGCCGCCGGTCCATCGTGGTGGACGGGCTCAACGCCCTGCCCGGCGTGTCCTGCATCGTGCCGAAGGGTGCGTTCTATGCCTTCCCGAACGTGTCCCGGACCGGCTGGAAGGCCAAGGCCCTCGCCTCGGCGCTTCTGGACGAGGCGGGCGTCGCGACGATCGGCGGCCCGGATTTCGGCGTCCACGGCGAAGGCTTCATCCGTCTGTCCTACGCGAACTCCGCCGAGAACATCCGCCGCGCGCTGGAGCGGATGAAGCATTTCTTGGAGAGCCGGACGGCGGGGTAACGGCTACCCCACCACCCGCAAATCATCCCCGGCGGCCAGCTCGCCCCCGGCGATGACCTCCATGTAGACGCCGAGGTCGCGGTGGCCGAGGCGCTTGTCGATGGTCCACGGGATATCGAGGTCGCGGGCGCCGGTCTCCGGATCGACGTTGGTGGCGGCGCAGCGCACCGTCCGCTTCGTCACCTTGAACCGCAGGCCGCTCGGCGCCTTGATCACCTGTCCGAGCATGTCGAGTTCGGCGAAGGGGGCGAGCCCTTCCACCAGCAGGTTGCCGCGAAAGCGCAGCGGATTCACCGGGACACCAAGGTCGTCCTCCAGCATCTGCACGCTCGCCCGGTTGATGAGCGAGACGTAGCCGATCGGCGAATCGGTGAAGCGGTGCTGCGGCGGGGCTTCGAGCACCTTCGGCTCGCCCTTCAGGGCGTCGGGCACGAAGCGCCGCAGGAAGTCCTCCAACGCTTCACGCCCTTCGGCCTTGTCGAGCTTGGCGGCGAGGGTTTCGCCGTCGCCCTCCACGTGCAGCGTCGCTGTGGCGTCGTCGTAGCGGGTGCGCAGGCGGGCCAGGGCCTCGTCCCGCATCAGCATCAGGTACTTCGTCTTCGGCTGGTGGCGGTAGGCCACCGGGTTGAAGCCAGACGGGCCGTTCTCGACGGCGTAGAGGCGGTCGCCGGGGAAGAAGCCGCTCGTCTCCAGATTGACGCGGTCCACTCGCTCGGGGCTCAAGCCCTTCACCGGATAGCGGTAGAGGGCGCTGACGTGAATCAATGCGGTCATGCGCGGATCGTGGCCCTGAAGTGACATGTCGCGCAAGAGCGTCGTCGGGTCTTGTGGTGCGCATTTGCAACACCACATCCGGATAATCGGCGGCCGTGAGGCGTCGATGCCCTCGCGCGGCAGAATGCCGGAGGGCGACGTTTCGGTTGCGCCGCGCCTCGTGTGGGCGGCGGATGCCGGTGCGGGAGAGGCAATACATGAATTTCGAAAAGTACACAGAACGGGCCCGCGGCTTCGTGCAGGCGGCGCAGAACCTCGCCATGCGCGAGGGCCATCCCCAGTTGCAGCCGGGCCACCTGCTCAAGGTGCTGCTCGACGATCCCGAAGGCCTGTGCGCGGGCCTTATCGACCGGGCCGGCGGCCAGTCCCGCGTGGCCCTGGCGCAGACCGAGCAGTGGCTCGCCAAGCAGCCGAAGGTATCCGGCAACGCTGCGGCGCCCCAGGCGACGCGCGAACTTGTGCGCCTGTTCGACACCGCTGAGAGCGCCGCACAGAAGGCCGGAGATTCCTATGTCACCGTCGAGCGGCTTCTCCTCGCCATCGCGGTGGAGAAGGAATCGGAAGCCGGCCGCGCATTGCAGGCTGCCGGCGTCACGCCGGCGTCGCTGAACGCGGCGATCAACACCCTGCGCAAGGGCCGCACCGCCGACAACGCCAGCGCCGAGAACAGCTACGACGCGCTGAAGAAGTATGCCCGCGACCTCACCGAGGCGGCGCGCACCGGCAAGCTCGACCCGGTCATCGGCCGCGACGAAGAGATCCGGCGCACCATCCAGGTCCTGTCGCGGCGCACCAAGAACAACCCCGTGCTCATCGGCGAGCCCGGCGTCGGCAAGACCGCCATCGTGGAGGGCCTGGCCCTGCGCATCGTCAACGGCGACGTGCCCGAATCCCTCAAGGAGAAGAGCCTGCTCGCCCTCGACATGGGCTCGCTGATCGCGGGGGCGAAGTATCGCGGCGAGTTCGAGGAGCGGCTGAAGGGCGTGCTCTCCGAGGTCACGGCGGCCGAGGGCGGGATCATCCTGTTCATCGATGAGATGCACACCCTCGTCGGCGCGGGGAAGGCGGACGGGGCGATGGACGCTTCGAACCTGCTGAAGCCCGCGCTCGCCCGTGGCGAATTGCACTGCGTCGGCGCGACAACTTTGGATGAGTACCGCAAGCACGTCGAGAAGGACGCGGCGCTCGCCCGGCGCTTCCAGCCGGTCTTCGTCTCGGAGCCCACCGTGGAGGACACGGTGTCGATCCTGCGCGGCCTGAAGGAGAAGTACGAACAGCACCACGGCGTGCGCATCCAGGATTCGGCCCTGGTCGCGGCGGCGACGCTCTCGAACCGCTACATCACCGACCGCTTCCTGCCCGACAAGGCCATCGACCTCGTGGACGAGGCTGGCTCGCGGCTGAGGATGCAGGTCGATTCGAAGCCGGAGGAGCTGGATTCGGTCGACCGGGAGATCGTGCGCCTGAAGATCGAGGGTGAGGCCCTGAAGAAGGAGACCGATTCTGCCTCCCGCGACCGCCTCGTGCGGCTGGAGAAGGAACTCGGCGACCTTGAGGAGCGCTCCGCCGCGATCACGGCGCGCTGGAAGGCCGAGAAGGACAAGCTCGGCACGGCGGCCGATCTCAAGAAGAAGCTCGATGAGGCGCGCAACGAACTCGCCGCCGCCCAGCGGCAGGGCCAGTACCAGCGCGCGGGCGAACTCGCCTACGGCATCATACCCGGCTTGGAAAAGCAGCTCGCAGACACCGAGGGCACCGAGAACGGGCGCGGCCTGATGGAGGAGGCGGTGACGCCGAGCCACATCGCGGGCGTCGTCTCGCGCTGGACCGGCGTGCCCGTCGACAAGATGCTCGAAGGTGAGCGCGAGAAGCTGCTCGCGATGGAGATGGCGCTGGGCAAGCGCGTCGTCGGTCAGCGCGAGGCGGTGGAGGCGGTGGCGACCGCCGTGCGCCGCGCCCGCGCCGGGTTGCAGGATCCGAACCGGCCGATCGGCTCGTTCATGTTCCTCGGCCCGACGGGTGTCGGCAAGACGGAGCTGACCAAGGCGTTGGCCGGCTTCCTGTTCGACGACGACACGGCGCTCGTGCGCATCGACATGTCCGAGTACATGGAGAAGCACGCGGTCGCCCGGCTGATCGGCGCGCCTCCCGGCTATGTCGGCTACGAGGAGGGCGGCGCGTTGACCGAGGCGGTGCGGCGCCGGCCGTATCAGGTCGTGCTGTTCGATGAGGTCGAGAAGGCGCATCCGGACGTGTTCAACGTCCTGCTGCAGGTTCTTGATGACGGTCGCCTGACGGACGGGCAGGGGCGGACGGTGGATTTCCGCAACACGCTCCTGATCATGACCTCGAATCTCGGGGCGGAATACCTAGTGAACCAGCCCGCCGGGCAGGACACCGAGGCCGTGCGGGACGAGGTGATGGGCGTGGTGCGCAGCCACTTCCGGCCGGAATTCCTGAACCGGGTCGATGAGATCATCCTGTTCCACCGTCTCAAGCGGGAGGAGATGGGTGCCATCGTCGAGATTCAGCTTGGGCGGCTTCAGAAGCTCCTGGACGAGCGCAAGATCGTCCTGACGGTGGACGAGGACGCGCGCAACTGGCTCGCCGACAAGGGGTACGACCCGGCCTATGGGGCGCGGCCGCTGAAGCGGGTGATCCAGAAGAACGTGCAGGACCCGCTGGCCGAATTGCTGCTCGCGGGGAAGATCCACGATGGCGAGCACGTGCCCGTCCATCTCGGGCCCGCCGGCCTGATGATCGGCGACCTCACGGTCGGCGCGGAACGGCGCCCAGCGGATGCTACGTTGAACTGACGGATGGGGAAGGGGGCCTAGCGCCCCCTTCTTCCTGTCTAGGCTCGCTTCCTCCGCAGGTAGGCCTGCCGCTCGCCCTCGGCCTGGAGCGAAGCGGCGCGGATGCGCAGCAGATCCCGGCGGGTGAGAAGCCCGACGAGGGCGCCGCCCTCGGCTTCGGTCACGACAAGCCGTCCGCTGCCGTCGGCGAGCATCACGTCGAGGGCGTGGGAGACCACATCGCCCGGATGCACCACCGGCAGGCTCGCATCGGAAAGCCGTTCGGCCAGCGTCTCGCCCGCCCGATCTTCGTCGTCCTCCCGCGTCCAGAGCAGGATCTCAGCCCGTGAAACGATGGCCACCGGACGGCCCGTCGCGTCGATGACGGGGTAGGCGTCATGGCGGCCGGCCTCGATGGCGGCGGCGGCTCCCGCGATCGTCAGGGACGCACCAAGGGTCTCGACCTCCGTCGTCATCACCGCGCCGACGCGGGTGAACTCGTAGGGGTCGATCCCGTATTCCCGCGTCACGTGCAGGCCGCGCCGGGCGATCTTCTCCGTGAGGATCGAGCGCTTCAGCAGAAGCACGCTGACGGCATAGGCCGCCATGGTCGCAGCCAGTAGCGGCGCCAGCGCACCGGCATCGCCCGTCACCTCCACCGCGAAGACGATTCCCGTGAGCGGCGCGGGCAGGGTGCCGCCGAGCATTGCGGCCATGCCGAGCAACGCCCAGAAGCCGTGCGCGCCGGGAAGCACGGCCGCAGCGAGCGAACCGAACGCACCGCCGAGGATCAGCAGAGGCGCCAGCACGCCGCCGGAGGTGCCCGAGGCCAGCGCCACCAGCCAGATCACGGCTTTCACGACGAGGATCGTCGCCACCACCGACAGGGCCATGTGCCCGTCGAGGAAACCGCGGATCACGTCGTAGCCGACGCCGAGGGCGCGGGGCTCGATGAGACCGCCGAGGCCGACGACGACGGCGCCCAGCGCCGGCCACCACATCCAGTGGATAGGCAGGCGCCGGAACGCATCCTCCAACCCGTAGAGGAGGCGGGTCAGGAGCCCCGACAGCAGCCCGCAGGCAAGGCCCAGCACGACGCAGGCCGGCAGGCCCCACCAGGGGAGGGCCGGGTTGTCGGAGAAGGGAAAGAGCGGCCCGGTCTCGAACAGGGCCGGGCGCCACGCCATGGCCGTCGCGGCGGCGACCGTCACCGGCACGAGGCTGCGCGGGCGCCATTCGAACAGCAGCACTTCGAGGGCGAGCAGCACGGCGGCGACCGGCGTGCCGAAGATCGCGGTCATGCCGGCGGCGGCGCCGGAGACGAGGAGCGTGCGCCGCTCGATGGCCGACAGGTGGAAGAATTGCGCGTAGAGCGAGCCGATGGCCCCGCCCGTGACGATGATCGGTCCCTCGGCGCCGAACGGCCCGCCGCTGCCGATGGCGATGGCCGACGAGAGCGGCTTCAGCACGGCGACCTTGGGCGACATCCGGCTGCCACCGATGAGGATCGCCTCCATCGCCTCCGGGATGCCGTGGCCCCGGATCTTCTCCGAGCCGTACCGCGCCATCACGCCGACGATCAGCGCGCCGATGACCGGAATGGCGACCATCCAGAGCCCGCGCGGCGCCGTGGCGAGGGAGGTGAGCGCCGTATCGAACCGGCCGTACCAGGCGAGGTTCGTCGCGAGCCCGATCAGGGCCAGCAGCACCCAGGCCGCGCCCACCGCCGCCGAACCGATGATCACCGCCATGCCGGTGAGCAGCAGGATCCGCCGGTCGACGGTGAAATCCGAAAGCGTTCGGCGAACCGGGCTATGGCCCGTCGCCTTCGTGGATGACATGTCCATTCCTACCTCCTGCGGCGGAAAATACATCGTGTTACGATATATTCCAGTGCGGCTGGACCGGAGGCAGGTATGAGCGTCGAGCGGAACGATGGGCTCTCGCCGGAGCAATACGCGGCGCTGGCGGCCTTCCGGTACCGGCTGCGGCGCTTCCTCACTTTCAGTGAAGCGGAGGCGGCCAAGCACGGCCTCCCGACCCAGCAGCATCAGGCGTTGCTGACCCTCGCCGGCCACGCGGGCAGCGGGCCGGCCACGGTCGGGCTGCTCGCCGAGCAATTGATGATCGCGCCGCACACCGCCGCCGAACTGGTGTCGCGGATGGTCGAGGCCGGGTTGCTCACCAAGGCGCGGGGCACGCAGGACCGGCGGCGGGCCGAACTCACCCTCACGCCGCACGCCTCGACGCTCCTGCACGACCTGACCGAGGCGCATCTGCGCGAGTTGCGCGACCTCGGCCCCGCCCTCATCGCGGCGCTGGCGGGGGGCGCCGAAAAAGCGACGCAATCGCCGCCGACGAGCCCCGCGTGAACCCGACAATTCCCTCCGGCGCCGCGTGGCGGCGCTTCTGCCGCGATGCCCTCGGCGCGACGCTTCTGGCGGGGCTCGCCATTGTCGCCTTCATCGCGGCGGCCGATCCCTATGGCCTGCGGGCGGCGCCGGGGCATCCGCCGGGCCCCATCGTGGATACGAACCAGCGGCTTTCCTACCCGGCCATCGCGCGGGGCGGAGATTTTGATGCGGCCGTGTTCGGCACCTCGACGGCGCGGCTCCTCGATCCGGCCATGCTCGACACAGCCCTCGGGGCCCATTTCGCGAATCTCGCGGTGAACGCCGCCACGCCCGACGAGCAGATGCGCCTCGCCGCCCTGTTCCTGGCCCGCCGTCCGGTGAAGGCGGTGCTGTTCGGGCTCGACGCACCGTGGTGCGCGGCGCATCCGGCCGCGCGGACGAGCCACGCCTTCCCGGACTGGCTGTATGAGGAGGGGGCGCCCTGGGGCGTCCTGCGTCAGGCGAATCTGCGGGGCCTGACGGCGGCGGTGAACGCGGTGCAGGTGCGGCTTGGGCACGGGCGCCCGCGCATCCGGGGCGACGGCTACGGCGTGTTCACACCCCCCGAGGCGAGCTACGACGCCGCCCGCGCCAGCGCCCATATTGCGGCGGGTTCGGGCGATCCGAACGCGCCCTCCGATCCGCCCGAGGCGCCGTTCCCGGCCCTCGACGCGCTCGACGCGGTGCTCGCGTCACTCCCGCCCGAGACGGAAAAGATCGTCGCCTTCATGCCGGTGCATGCGGGGGCGCAGGGGCAGCCCGGAACACCGATGGGCCGCCGGGAGGAGGCCTGCAAGGCGAAGGCGGCTGAGATCGGCGCGCGGCGCCATGCCCTGGTCATCGACTTCCGCCGGATCTCGCCCGTTACGGCCGAGAACACGAATTACTGGGACGCCCTGCATTACCGCCTGCCCATCGCGGCGCGGGTCGTCGCCGGGCTGAAGGACGCCGCGCGAGGCGGTGGCGACGATCCGCACGGCTTCTACCGGGTGCTGGCGCGCTGAACCCTCAGGCGGGCTGCCGCTCGGCCCGTGCCCAGCCCTCGCGGGTTTCAGCGCAGTAATCGGCGAAGCGCCCCTCGCGGATGGCGGCACGGGCGCCGGCCATGAGGTCCTGATAGTAGGCGAGGTTATTCCACGTCAGCAGCATCATCCCCAGGATTTCGTTCGAGCGGACGAGATGGTGGAGGTAGGCGCGGGAATAGTCGCGGGCGGCGGGGCAGGTCGATTGCTCGTCCAGGGGCTCGATGGCCTCCGCCCAGCGGGCGTTGCGCAGGTTCACCCGGCCGTGCCTCGTGTAGGCGAGACCGTGGCGGCCGGCGCGGGTGGGCATCACGCAATCGAACATGTCGATGCCCCGTGCGACCGAACCGAGGATGTCGTCCGGCGTGCCGACGCCCATCAGGTAGCGCGGCTTGCCCTGCGGCAAATGCGGTTCGGTGGCCTCGATCATGGAGAACATCACCGCCTGCGGCTCGCCCACCGCGAGGCCGCCGATGGCATAGCCCTTGAGGTCAAGATCCACGAGGGCGCGGGCGCTCTCGGCGCGGAGATCGGGCAAGTCGCCGCCCTGCACGATGCCGAACATCGCCTTCCCCGGCTGTTCGCCGAAGGCCACCTTGCAGCGCTCGGCCCAGCGCAGGGACAGGCGCATCGCCTTCTCGACCTCGGCGCGCTCGGCGGGCAGGCGCACGCATTCATCGAGCTGCATTTGGATGTCGGAGCCGAGAAGTCCCTGGATCTCGATGGAGCGCTCGGGGCTCATGGCATGGGCCGTGCCGTCGATATGTGAGCGGAAGGTCACGCCGCTCTCATCGATCTTGCGCAGCGCCGACAGGGACATGACCTGGAAGCCGCCCGAATCGGTGAGGATCGGCCCGCTCCACTGCATGAATTGGTGCAGGCCGCCGAGGCGGGCCATCCGCTCGGCGCCGGGCCGGAGCATCAGGTGATAGGTATTGCCGAGCACGACGTCGGCGCCGAGGTCGCGGACCTGATCGGCATACATCGCCTTCACCGTGGCGGCGGTGCCGACCGGCATGAAGGCCGGGGTGCGGATCGTGCCGCGCGGCATGGCGATCTCGCCCGTGCGGGCGGCGCCGTCCTGCCCATGGAGGGTGAAGCCGAACGTCGTCGCAGTCTCGGAGGTCATCGCGTGGCTCCCGGTGCGGCCGGAAACAGCAGGCTCGCATCGCCGTAGGAGTAGAAGCGGTAGCCCGTCGCGATGGCGTGGGCATAGGCCGCCCGCATCGTGTCGAGGCCGGAGAAGGCGCTCACCAGCATGAACAGCGTCGAGCGCGGCAGGTGGAAGTTCGTTACCAGGGCATCGACCGCGCGGAAGCGGTAGCCCGGCGTGATGAAGATGTCGGTGGGGCCGGAGAAGGGAGCGATCCGTCCGTCCTCGCCCGTTGCGCTCTCCAGAAGCCGCATCGCGGTCGTGCCCACGGCGACGACGCGCCCGCCCGCCGCCCGCGTGCGGTTCAGGGCCTCGGCGGTCTCGGCGTCGAGATGGCCGATCTCGCTGTGCATCCGGTGGCCGTCGGTGTCGTCGGCCTTCACGGGCAGGAAGGTTCCCGCTCCCACATGCAGTGTGATGTGGTGCCGGCTGAGGCCCGCCGCGTCGATGGCGCCGAGCAATGCATCGGAAAAGTGCAGGCCGGCGGTAGGCGCGGCGACGGCGCCGGGCTCGCGGGCATAGACCGTCTGATAGTCGCTGGCGTCGCGGGAATCGGCCGGGCGCTTCCCGGCGATGTAAGGCGGAAGCGGCAATTCCCCGAGGGCGGCGATCCGCTCATCAAGGAGGGGGCCCGCCAGCTCGAATCGCAGGACGATCTCGCCGGCCTCGCCCTTCTCCACGACGCTTGCTCGGAGCCGTGTCGCCTCGCAGGCGGTGCCCTCGGCAGCTGCCCCGAAGGTGAGGTCGTCGCCGGGGGCGAGGCGCTTCGCCGGGCGGGCGAAGGCGCGCCAGCGATCCGGGGCCTCCCGCATGTGGAGCATCACTTCCGTGCGCTGGCCCAGCGCACCGGGTCGGGTGCGGACGCCGTGCAGCCGCGCCGGAATCACGCGGGTGTCGTTGAAGACGAGGGCATCGCCCGGCCGCAGCAGGGTCGGCAGGTCGCGAATCGCCCGGTCGGACAGGGTTTGCCCCGGGGCCACCACGAGGAGGAGCGCCGCGTCGCGCGGCTCGGCGGGGCGGAGCGCAATGCTCGCCTCGGGCAGATCGAAATCGAAGAGGTCCACGCGCATCGGCGGGTGCGTGCACCGAACGGGCCGGCGTTTCAACCGCCGCCGGAGCCGCGGCAAAAAGAAACCCGCCCGGCGGCGCCGGACGGGTTTCCTTCAGCTCATCTCAGGCGAGATCAGCAATCCTTGTCGGCCATGTTGGTCGTGGACTTGGCGGCGGCGGCGTTGTTCATGGCGCCGACAGTGCCCGGCGAGGCCGGCTGGTTGCCACCGGCCATGTTCTTGGAGCCGGCGTTCGCGCCGTCCTTGTTGGTCGTGCCGTCGGTCTGGGTCGGGGCCTGCGTGGCGCCGGCATTGTTCATGGCGCCGACGGTACCCGGCGAGGCCGGCTGGTTGCCGCCCGCGAGGTTGGCGCTCGACTTGTCCATATCCGAGCTCTTCGGATTCATGGTCTTGTCCGGGGACTTGGAGGCCGTGGTGCCGGTGGCGCACGGAGCGGCGTAGGCGGCGCCAGACATCAGGACGAATACGGCGGCAGCACCGAGCGCGCGAGTAACCTTCATCAGACATTCCTCCAGATTTTGTAATCGCTGAAACAATGACCTAATGTGCCCGGAGGTTCCGAGACATTCGTCCCGAATGAACTTTGCCGCAGGGCATCGGGGGTGGCGCATCCGCCTCCTTGCCGAGGCGGGGCCGAACGGGTACGGCTCTTGTGCCGTGGATGGCCGTCGGGGTGTGGCGCAGTCTGGTAGCGCACCTGGTTTGGGACCAGGGGGTCGTAGGTTCGAATCCTATCGCCCCGACCATCCTCCGCAGGGCACGACACCAGGAGCTTTCGAAAACCCCATGCCGAGTGCCCGCATCTACCGCCCCACCAAGGATGCGTCTCAATCGGGCCTCGCCCGCACCAAGCAATGGGTTCTGGTCTTCGACCAGACGAGCCCACGCGAGACCGACCCGCTCATGGGCTGGTACGGCTCGAAGGACATGATGCAGCAGGTGCGCCTGGAATTCGAGACGCGGGAGGAGGCCGTGGCCTACGCCCAACGCGAGGGCATCACCTACCGCGTCGAGGAGCCGGGCAAGGAGACGGCGCGCAAGGGCCTCTCCTATTCCGATAACTTCAAGTTCAACCGCACGGCGCCCTGGACCCACTGAGCGCCGTCCGGGAGCGGCGCGTCAGCCCTTCTGGCGCGCCTCCCATTCCGGATAGGGCGAAGCGCCTTCCGGCCGCATCTGCTTGAGCCGCATCGGCTGCTGGTCCAGCGGCCGGCAGAGCTCGGCATAGATGTCGGCGCTCCCCGCGCCGCATTCCTGCGCTTCCTCCGCGCTGAACGCGAAGTAGCCCTCCTTGAAGCCGGCGAGGCGCATGGCCGCGTGGCACATCGGGCAGGGGCGCCCGCTCGCGTACATTACGCAATCCGACAGGTTCTTTCGCCCAAGCGCTTGGCTCGCCTTGTGGATGGCGACCATCTCGGCGTGGTCGGTGGCATCCTTGCTGAGATGGACCGTGTTCGGCGCCGTGGCGACGACGGTGCCGTCGCGCACGATGACCGCGCCGTAGGGCGTGCCGCCTTCGGCGACGTTGGCCCGCGCGATCCGCACAGCCTCCGCCATGTACTCCTCGTGCCGATCCATCGAATCCTCACTGTGCTCTGTCGGGACGTCCTCAGAACGTCGGCCGGGAGGCACGGTTCACGCCAGGATTCACGCACTAGTGGCACTGGAGGAATTATTTACGCTCGGCTTGTATTTCGGATACCGAGCAGGGAACGGGGCGATGGCCGCGCAAGCAGGCACAAGCTTAGAGCCGAGTGCTGACATGGGAATCGTCGCTCCACCGGAGCGGATTCTTCGGCGTGCCATTCGGCGCGACCAGTTGGATGCTGCCAGGCGAAGCGTCCTGCGCGCCCTCTTCATCAATCTGATTCTCGGCCTCACCTGTCTCGCGGTGGCGATCCGCGCGGACCACGCCATGGCCGGCGGCATCTGGTTCGCCGCCTCGACCATCGCCAACCTCCTGCGGGTCTATCTCTGCCGGGCGTTCTGTATCGGCCTCGACGACGACACCCCCGTCGAGTCCGATAAGGCCGCCACGGCCATCGACCGGCGTCTGGAACTGATGGCGTTCGGCGCCTTCCTGTCCGGTCTGGTCTGGGCCTGCGTGCCGTTCCTCTGCGCCGGCTACACCACGCCGCAGGCGATCTTCTACCTCGTCGTGACCTGCGGCATCACCGCCGGGGCGGTGAGCTACGGCACGTCCTTCGCGCGCATCCCCGTCTTCTTCATCACGCCGCCGCTCGTCTCGGTGGTGGGATGCCTGTTTGTCACGGGCGGCTTCGAGCGCGAATGCCTCGCGGTGACGACGCTCGTCTATCTCGTCGCGCTGATGCGCACCTGCTTCGAGACGGAGGCCAACTTCCGGCGGACCAGTGGGTTGAAGAACGAGGCCAACGCGCTCGCCGCGCGCATGGCGAACCGCGCGATCTGCGACGGGCTCACCGGTCTCCTGAACCGCGCGGGCTTCGCGGAGCAGGCCGAGGCGACGCCCGCCCCCTGCCTGATGCTGCTCGATCTCGACGGCTTCAAATCGGTCAACGACATCTACGGCCACAAGACCGGCGATCAGGTCCTGGCCGAGGTCGGCCGCCGCCTGCGGGCGCAGGTGCCGGCCTGCGGGCATGTCGGCCGGCTGGGCGGCGACGAATTTGCCATCCTCTACGATCCCGCCGTGGCGGGCGTGCCGGTTCGCGATCTCGCCAAAGCGATCATCGCGGCGGTGGCCGAGCCCTTCGACCGGTTCGACACCGACCGCGTCGGCATCAGCATCGGCATTCATCTCGGCGCCTGCGACAGCCTCACCGAGGGGCTCGTGCGGGCCGACGAGGCCCTGTACGCGGCCAAGTCCACCGGTCGGAACCGATACCGCATCTTCGATGACGAGTTGCGCAACCGCCTCGACATGCGCCGCGACGCCGAGCGCGACCTGCCCGACGCCCTCGCCGAGGGCGCTGTCGAGGTGTGGTTCCAGCCGATCTTCCGCGTCCGCGAGGGCAACCTCGCGGGGCTGGAGGCTCTGGTGCGGTGGCGCCACCCGCGCCACGGCTGGGTGCCGCCGCCGGACATCATCGCCGCCGCCGGGGTGATCGGTCTGTCGGAGGCGCTGCTGCGCTACATCCTCGATAGCGTCTACCGGATGAAGCTCTCGCTCACCGAGCGCGGGGCGACCGACATCCGCATCGCCATGAACGTCTGCCCGCGGGAACTGACTCAGACGCCCATCGAGGGGCTGATCCTCGACAAGCTCGAAGCCTTCGGCCTTCCGGCGGATTGGCTGGAGATCGAACTGACGGAAGACACCGCCCTCGACGCCGCCGCCGTGTCGGACAAGCTCGGCGCACTGTCGCGGGCCGGCGTGAGCATCGCCATCGACGATTTCGGCGTGGGCTATTCGTCCCTGTCGCGCATCCGGCAGTTGCGCGTGAACCGCGTGAAGATCGACCGCAGCCTCGTCACCGGCCTCAACGAGGCGGGCGACAAGCGCGGGCTCGTCCAGGCGGTGATCGATCTCGGCAAGGCGCTGAGCCTCGAAGTCGTGGCCGAGGGCGTCGAGACCGAGACCGACCTCGTCGCCCTGCGCGAGATGGGCTGCCCCTTCGCCCAGGGCTACCATCTCGGCCGCCCGATGCCGGCCGAAAGGGTAATCGAGAGCTTCGCGTTGCCGCTGCTGAAGGTCGCCTGAGCGTCAGCGCAGGCGGTAGTCCGACATCCGCGCGCGGCGGGCGCTGCGCCGGTAGGCCAGCACGGAATCCGGCCAGAGGGTCGTGTTGCGGCCCTGGTTGTCGAGATACCAGCTGCGGCATCCGCCGGCCTGCCAGATGCTCTCCTTCATCCGGTTGCGGATGCGCTCCACGAAGCGGACCTGCGCCGGCTCGCTGACCTCGATCGCCTGTCGGCCCTCGGCCAGGGCCTTGAGGCAGCCGATGACATGATCGACCTGAATCTCGATCATGGCGATGATCGAGTTGTGGCCGATGCCCGTATTGGGGCCGAGCAGGATGAAGTAGTTCGGGAAGCCCGCGACGGTGATGCCCTGGAAGGCCTGCATCCCGTCCGCCCACGCCTCGGCGAGCCGGCGCCCCTCGCGGCCGACCACCTCCGTGCGCAGCGATCCGCCAAGCACGTCGAAGCCGGTGGCGAAGACGAGGGCGTCGAGGCCGTGCTTCGTCCCGTCCGCCATCTCGACACCATCGGGAACGATGCGGGCGATGGAGCCGGTCTCCAGGGTCACGTCGTCCCGCTGGAGGGCGGGGTAATACTCGTCCGAGAGCAGCACGCGCTTGCAGCCGAACCGGTATTGCGGCGTCAGCTTCTCGCGCAGCACCTTGTCGGGCACGGCCTTGCGCAGGTTGTGCTTGGCCATCCCCTCGGCCTGGGCCGTCACCTTCGAGACGCGGGTGAACCCGACGAGTGCCGGAAATTCGAGCCGCCAGAACAGGCGCCACCGTTCCAGCAGCCGCAAGACGGGGAAGCGGGCGTAGCGCGCCTTTCGCTCCTCCGGGATCGCCCGGTCGTTCTTCGGCATGATCCAGGGGGGCGTCCTTTGGAACACCGTGAGGTGCCCGGCATGGCCCGCCAGTTCCGGCACGACCTGGATCGCGCTGGCGCCCGTGCCGACGATGCCGACGCGCCGGCCCTTCAGGTCGGCGGAATGGTCCCAGGCGGCGGTGTGGAAGCTCGCCCCGGCGAAGTCGGTGCGGCCGGGAATGTCGGGCATCGACGGATGATGCAGCCCCCCGGCACCGGAGACGATGGCGCGGGCCAGGATCTCGCCGCGATCCGTCTCCGCTCGCCACAGGGCACCGGCCTCGTCCCAGACCGCCCGGCGCAGGGTGGTGCCGAAGCGGATGAGCGGCATCAACCCGTACTGCTCGGCGACGCCGCGCAGGTAATCCTCGATCTCCAGCTGCTTGGCGTAGAGGCGGCTCCAATCGGCCTTCGGCGCGAAGGACAGGGAGTAGAGATGCGAGGGCACGTCGCAGGCGGCACCCGGATAGGTGTTCTCCCGCCACGTCCCGCCGATGCCGGGCCCCTTCTCGATCACCGAGATCGGCCCGATGCCCTGCTGCTGGCAGCGGATCGCCATCGCCACGCCGGAGAAGCCGGCGCCGACGATGAGCACGGCGAGAACGCCGTTTGTGTCCTTGGCGGCGCTCATGCGTGGGTCTCCCGGCCGGCATGGCGCCTCAGGAAATCGGCCGCCTCGTCGAGGGAGATCTTGGCTTCCGGGAGAACCTGATCGGCGAATTGCCACGCATGGGCCACAACGGGGAAAATCCGCAGCCGCGTCTCGACCCCCGCCGCCTTGGCCCGATTGGCCATCCGCACGGCGTCGTCGCGCAGGATCTCGCGGTCGCCGACATGGAACAGCAGTGGCGGCAGCCCGGTCGGGTCGCCATAGACCGGCGAGGCGAGGGGCGTGCGCGGATCACCTTCGCCGACATAGACGGGTGCCACCTCCGCGATGGATTGGGCATGGAACATGGCATCCCGGCTTCCGTTCGAGACGCGCGAGCCGTCCACGGCGGCGAGGTCGGTGACGGGGGAGAACAGGCAGGCGGCCGAGGGGAGGGGAATGCCCCGGTCCCGCGCCGCAAGCAGGAGCGCCAGGGCGAGGTTGCCCCCCGCCGATTCGCCCGCGAGGCTTGCAGGCCCCGCGGCGCGGAACGCGCTCCACGCGGCGATGACATCATCGAGCCCCGCCGGGAACGGATGCTCCGGTGCCAGCCGGTAATCTGGCGCGAAGACCTCGAAGCCCCGCCGCGCGAAGGCCCCCGTCACCGGGCGGTGCGTCCGGGGCGAGCAGGCGACGAAGCCGCCGCCATGGACGTAGAACAGCCGCCGCAAGGCTTTTCCCGAGACCGGCCGGATCCATTCGCCCGGCACACCGCCGAGGCTGCCCACCTCGAAGGTCGCGTCGCGCGGGTCGGGGAACGAGGCGCCGCCAAGGATGCGGCGCACGTCGTCGATGCTCTTGGCGCCCGCCAGGGGGGCCTTCACCCGGCGGCGGACCATCCAGGCCCCGATATAGGCACGCAGGCTCGCCATCTCAGACCTTTCCGCCGGAGAGGCGCAGGATCGCCCGCCAATAGCCGGCAGGCAGTAGGCGCTGGATCAGCGCGGCATTGCGCGCGTCCTTGCCGACGACGATGCGCGGCGCGCGCCGCTCGATCCCCCGCAGGATGGCGGCGGCGGCGGCGTCCGCCGGCAGGGTGAGCAGCTTCTCGAAGGCGACCCGCCCGGCCTCCGCCGCCTGGCGCATCGTTTCCGCTTCCGCAGGATCGTCGGACAGGCGCGGATTGCGGGCGTTGCGGGCGATGGAGGTCGCCACACCGCCGGGATGCACGACGCTGACGCCGAGCCCCGTGCCGGCATATTCGTGGCGCAGAGATTCGGTGAAGCCGCGCACCCCGAACTTGCTGGTGCAATAGGCCGCTTGGCCGGGCGGCGCGATCAGCCCAAACAGGCTGGAGATGTTGACGATCTGCGCCGCCGGACGCTCCTTCAACATCGGCAGGAAGGCGTGGCACATGCGGATCACGGCCCGCAGGTTCACGTCGAGCACCCACTCGAAATCGTCGAGATGCGTTTCCTCGAAGCGCCCGCCCAGGGCGACGCCGGCATTGTTCAAGAGGAGATCGAGCCGGCCGAACCTTTGCGCGACCGCCTCGGGCAGCGCGGCGATGGCCGAGGCGTCGGCGAGGTCGAGGGTGCGACACTCGGTGTCCGCGCCGGCTGCCTTGGCGCGTGCGGCGGTGACGGCCAAGCCTTCCGCGTCGCGGTCGATCAGCATGAGCGAGGCGCCCCGCGACGCCAGCGCCGTGGACAGGGCGGCGCCGATGCCGCTGGCTGCGCCGGTCACGAGGGCGACGCTTCCCTGCAGGCGGAATCGTTGAGCCAAGCTGCTCTCCCGGCCTCCCTCCGGCGGTGCCGGATCTCAGGGGGTGATAGGCCCGGTGGGCTTCCCTGTCTAGGGTGGATACCCTAAAGACGATCCGTGATGACCCGCGCGACACCGATCCCGAGCGCTGCCGCCCCGCGCACCCGCGACCGGATCGTCGCGGCGAGCCTCGCGCTGTTCAACGCCCGGGGAATCGGCCGCGTCACGACGGCCGAGATCGCCGCCGCCTCGTCCATGCGCGAGGGGAACTTGCACTACCATTTTCCGCGCAAGAGCCTTTTGGTGGAGGCGATCTTCGCCGCCTTCGCCGCCGAGGCCGAAGCCGTGGCGGGCCGCCTGCCGGCGGACTTCGAGCAGGCCGATGCCCTGACGGCCTATCAGCGGGCCTGGTTCGACCTGATCTGGCGCTACCGCTGCATCTACCGCGACGGGATCGCCATGGTGGAGATCGCGCCCGCGTTGCGCGGCGAGGTCCGCACCCTGCGGCAGCGGACGCAAGCACTTGCGCGAGGCGTGTTCGAGGCCGCCGCCGAGGCCGGGCGCCTGCGCATCGATCCGGACGCGCTGACGCGGCTCCTCGACAACGCCTGGATCGTGTCGAGCCACTGGATGAGCTTCCACCTTCAGGGCAAGGCGGATCTCGATGCGGCCGACCTCGAATGGGGGTTCGATCAGGTGCGGGCGCTGTTCCTTCCCTACATCGTCCCGGTCAGCGCAACCGAAGCTTGACTGTTGGTACGATCCTTCCATCCCGGGTGGGATGATCGAACGCCTGATCCACGCGGCCCTGAGCATCGCGCTGCTCCTCGCCGTCGCCTTCCTGTTCTCGGTGAACCGCCGGCTGGTGCGGCCACGGGTGGTGATCAGCGCGCTCGCCCTGCAGATCGGCCTCGGCGCGCTCGTGCTGTTCGTGCCGGCGGGGCAGGCAGCGTTGCACGCGGCCGCCGACACCGTCGCGACGCTGCTCGCCTACGGGGACCGGGGCACCGCCTTCCTGTTCGGCGGCCTCGTCGAGCCGCGCATGTTCGAGCTGTTCGGCGGCTCCGGCTTCATCCTAGCGCTGCGGGTGCTGCCGCAGATCCTCTACGTCTCCGCGCTGATCGGCGTGGTCTATCATTTCGGGATCATGCAGGCGGCGGCGCGTATCCTCGGCGCGGGGCTGCAACGGCTGCTCGGCACGTCGCCCATCGAATCGTTCTCGGCGGTCATCACCATCGCCATCGGGCAGAGCGAGATCGCGGTGGCCCTGCGCCCCTTCCTGCCGATGCTGACCGGGGCCGAACTCTTCGCGGTGATGTCGAGCGGCGCTTCCTCGACGGCGGGGGCGATCCTCGCAGGCTACGCGGCACTCGGCGTGCCGATGGCCTACCTGCTGGCCGCCTCGGTGATGGCGATTCCCGGCAGCCTGCTCTACGCCAAGATCCTGTTTCCCTCCTCCGAGCCGACCCGCATCACCTCCACCCATGTCACCTTCGGGGAGGCGAGGGCGGCCAACGTCATCGAGGCGGCGGCGGACGGCACGCAGAAGGGCCTCGCGGTGGCCGTCTCGGTCGGCGCCATGCTCATCGCCTTCGTCGGGCTCATCGCCCTGGCGGACGGCATCCTCGGCTGGGGCGGCACTCTGTTCGGATGGCCCGGCCTGTCCATCGAAGCCGTGCTCGGGCGCGTCCTGGCGCCGCTCGCGTGGCTGCTGGGGGTTCCGTGGGATCAGGCGGGGATCGTCGGCGGCGCCATCGGGCAGAAGTTCGCCTTCAACGAATTCCTCGCCTACGCCTCGCTGTCGCCGACGCTGAAGGCCGGCACGCTCGATCCGCGCTCGCAGGCCATCGTCTGCTTCGCGCTCTGCGGCTTCGCCAACTTCGCGTCCATCGCGATCCAGCTTGCGAGCTTTTCGAGCCTCGTCCCCGAACGCCGGTCCGAGGTGGCGCGCTACGGCTTGCGGGCGATTCTCGCGGGCTCGCTCTCGAATTTCACCAGTGCGGCCATCGCCGGCCTGTTCGTGGGCTGAGCCCAAACGAAAAACGCCGCCCCCCCGAAGGAGGCGGCGTTCTCAGACCTAACGGTCCCGGATCGACTTAGTTGAAGGTGTCGATCTCAGCGGACTCGTAGCTGGTGACTTCCATGCCGACGCAGATCTCAGACACGACGGGAGCAGACCAAGCCATTATAATTCTTCCTGATAAGACTTCGGGATGGGTGAGTAGCGTCAACCGGGCCGCGATCCGAAGATCGCGAACCACTTAGTTGAAGGTGTCGATCTCGGCCGACTCGTAGCTGGTGACTTCCATGCCGACGCAGATCTCGGACACGACGGGGGCAGACCAAGCCATCTGAACCATCCTCAAGTGTTAGAGCCACCGGTCCGACAAACGGACCGTCTGATTTTGCCGCAGCCACCTGATCGGCCCGCGATCCGGTCTCCCGGAGCGCTGCGCCTCTCGGCCCTGCGATATGCAGGATATAACCGTTTGTTGGCGCGCAATACAAGCGGACACGAGCTTATATTTCTCACAGTCACACCGGTCATCCGATAACCCTGAGTTGCTGCTTTGTGCTTGACGGACGCTGCGGGGCAGCGCACGACGCAGCCGCGCGGCACCGCTTAGGCGGGGCTGCGGCCCCTTCAATCCCAGACCCGTGAAGCGACGTGCCCGACCGATCGTGCCTGCCGCGCCCGGCCCTGCGCCGTCGCTTCCGTTAAGCCGTCTTCGCGCCGGCCTGCGGGACCGGCGAGCGGCCCGGGAGCGGCCTGACATCCTGAGGCGCGCCGCCTCGTCCCATGAGGCGCGTCATGAACGAGATGGCTCCCTTCGACGCCCGCGTCGAACCCGCAGCCCTGGCCGCAAGGCTGGCTGACGAGCGCGCCCCCGACATCGTCGAGGCGCTGAATACCGAGGCGCCGGAAGTCGCCACGGCGATCCTGCTCGGCCTGCCGATCGAGAAGGCGGTCGAAGTGCTCGACCAGCCCGAACTCGAACGCGCCAGCGAGATCATCGAGATGCTGCCCCGCGACCGGGTGGCCTCGTTCCTGTCGGGCATGTCCGCCGACCGCGTGACCGACGTGTTCCGCGAGATCGAGGAGCCCGGCCGCTCCGACCTGCGTGCCCGCCTCGACGCCGAGACGCGGGGCGCCGTCGACCGGCTCTCGGCCTATGGCGAGGAGACCGTCGGCTCGCTGATGACGACCGAGTTCGTTACCGTGCCCGGCACGTGGACGGTGGGCCAGACCCTCGAATATTGCCGCCACGTCGAGAAGACGCGGGAGACGATCTACTCGATCTTCGTGCTCGACCCGCGCACCCGCGCGCTGACGAAGGCCGTGCCCCTGCGGCGGCTCCTCTCCGGCAACCCGGAGGACAACGTGCTCACCGTGGCGCCGGGCCGTGCGCCGCTCGCCGTCTCGCCCACGGCCAGCCGCGACGAGGCCGCGCGCCTGATCTCGAAATACGATCTCCTCGCCCTGCCGGTGGTGGATGCGGTGGGCCACGTCATCGGCATCGTCACCGTGGACGACATGATCGACGCGATGATCGAGAAGCAGACGCAGGAGGTGCAGCGCTTCGGCGGCATGGAGGCGCTGCCCGAGCCCTACATGGATATCGGCTTCCTCACGATGATCCGGAAGCGGGCCGGCTGGCTCTGCGCCCTGTTCCTCTCGGAGATGCTGACCGCCTCGGCGATGCAGGGCTTCGAGGGCGAGCTGGAAAAGGCCATCGTCCTCACCCTGTTCATCCCGCTCATCATGAGCTCGGGCGGCAACTCCGGTTCGCAGGCGACCTCGCTCCTCATCCGCGCCCTCGCGCTGCATCAGGTGCGCCTGCGCGACTGGTGGAAGGTGGCGTTGCGCGAACTGCCCACCGGACTGGTGCTCGGCGGCATCCTCGGGGTGATCGCCGTGGTGCGCATCGTCGCGTGGCAGAAGCTCGGCCTCTACGATTACGGGGAGCATTGGCCGCTGGTGGCGGCGACGGTGGGGCTGGCGCTTGTGGGCATCGTGACCTTCGGGTCGCTCGCCGGCTCGATGCTGCCCTTCCTGCTCCAACGCATCGGCTTCGACCCCGCCACCGCCTCGGCGCCGTTCGTGGCGACGCTCGTCGATGTGACGGGGCTCGTGATCTACTTCTCGGTGGCGCTGCTGATCCTGCGCGGGACGCTGCTCTAGTCCTGCGACGCCGCCACGAGGCGCTTGCGCTGCACCTTGCCGTTGGCGGTCCTCGGCAGGGCGTCGAGGAAGCGGATCTCGCGGGGGCGCTTGTAGGCGGCGAGGCGGTCCGCGCACCAGTCGAGCAACGTCCCGGCATCCGGGGCGGCGCCCGGCTGAAGCACCACGAAGCCGCAGATCACCGACACGTCGGCGCGCACCGGCAACTCGGCCACGCCCACCTCGGCCACGGCCGGGTGGGCGCCGAGCACCACCTCGACCTCGTTTGGCGAGACGCGGTAGCCCATCGCCTTCATCAGGTCGTTGTTGCGGCCCTCGAACCAGAGGTAGCCGTCCTCATCGAAACGGGCGAGGTCGCCGCCGACGAACCACTCGCCACGGAACACCTCCGCTTCCTCGTCCGGCCGGTTCCAGTAGCCCAGCATCAGCGCCGGCTCCGACCGGTGGACGGCGAGGAGCCCGCTCTCGCCCAGCGGCAGCGGCTCCGGCCCGCCCTCGACGGGGAGGATCGCCACGCGCCTCCCCGGCTGCGGCTTGCCCGGCGATCCCGGACGCACGGGGATGGTTGGGCCGCTGGAGATGTAGGTCGAGATCTCGCTCATCCCGAGGGCTTCGTAGAGCGGCTTGCCGGTCGCCTTCTTCCAGGCGTCGAGTAACTCGACGGAGAGCGGTTCGCCCGCCGTGCAGCCGTGGCGCAGGCTGGTGAGGTCGTGGGCGGGCAGGTCGCCGTATTTCAGGATCTGCCGGTAGAGGGTCGGCACGGCGGCGAAGATCGTCGCGCCGTAGCGGGCGATCAGCCGGGGCCAGACACCCGGATCGCGCGGCCCATTGTAGAGCACCGCCGTCGCGCCCACCGACCACGGGTCGGACAGGCCGACGCCGAGCGTGTAGGTCCAGTTCATCGTGCCGGCGTGCAGCATCACGTCGGATTCGGTGATGCCGATCCAGTGAGCGAGCATCGGCCGGCGGCCGTAGGTCGCCCGGTGGCCGTGCAGCACGCCCTTCGGCCGGCTCGTCGTGCCGGAGGTGTAGATCAGCATGGCCGGGTCGTCGGCCGCCGTGTCGGCGTAGTCGGCCAGCGGCTCGCCGGTCTTCAATGCCGCGATGGCAGCTGCGTCGAGGAGGATGCGCCCGGCCAGGATGTCGGGCTCGACGGTGCAGCCGCCCGCCAGCGCCACCGCCGCCGCGCCGGAATTCTCCATGAGGAAGGCGGCCTCGCCCTCCGTCAGTTGCGGCGACGAGGGCAGCGAGACGAGGCCCGCCGCCATCGCCCCGAAATGCAGCAGGGCGTAATCCGCATCGTTGCCCATGCGGATCATCACCCGGTCGCCGGGCTTAAGCCCCATCCGCAGCAGCCCCGCGCCGATGCCGCGCACCGCCCGGTCCACCTCGCCGAAGGTGAGCCGCGCCTCCGTTCCGTCGCCCACGAGGATGAGGGCGGTCTTCTCGGGCCGGAGGCGGGCGTTCTCGCCGATGCAATAGCGGGCCGCGTTGAAGCGGGCGGGCGGCTGGCGGCTTTCGTTCAACGGGCGTCTCTCTCGGGTGGCGGCGGATCTTACGTCCGCCGCTGGGTCTCCCGTTCTTCCAGCCCCTTGAGCACCTTGTCGAGGGTCATCGGGTAATCGCGGATGCGGATGCCCGTGGCGTTGTAAATCGCGTTCGCGACCGAGGCGCCCGCGCCGCAGATACCGAGTTCGCCCAAACCCTTACTCTTCAGCGGGTTCGCCTTGTCGTCGAGTTCGGGCAGGAAGAACGCGTCGACGTTCGGCACATCGGCGTGAGTGGAGACGTGGTACTCCGCAAGGTCGTGGTTCACGTAGTAGCTGTAGCGCGGGTCGATCACGGCATCCTCCATCAGCGCCGCGCCAACGCCGAAGATCATGCCGCCGATGGCCTGCGAGCGGGCGGTCTTCTCGTTGAGGATGCGCCCGCCGGTGAAGCAGCCGAGCATCCGCCGCAGCCGGATCTCACCGGTATCGACGTCCACGCCCACCTCGGCGAAATGCGCGCCGTAGGAGTATTGCGAGAACTTCTTCTCCATCTCGCCGGGCTTGATCTCGCCCTTGGCCTTCAGGCCCTCGGACCCGGCAAGGTCCTTGAGCGCAACCGAGCGTCCGCCGACGCTCACCGAACCGTTGGCGAAGGTCGCATCGCCGGAGCCGAGCCCCGCCTTCTCGACCAACGCCTTCCGAAGGTTGTCGCAGGCGACGTAGAGTGCCGAGCCCGCCGAGCCCGCGCCGAACGAACCGCCGGAGCCGGACGCCTTCGGGAAGTTGGTGTCGCCGAGTTCGACGCGCACCTTGTCGGCCGGCAGGCCCATCATCTCTCCGCCGATCTGGGTGAGGATCGTGTAGGTGCCGGTGCCGAGATCGGTCATCGCCATGCGGACGACGAGCACGCCGTCCGGTCCGAGATGCACCGAGGCCGAGGACGGCTTGAGCGGATTCTGCCGCGCCGCCGCCGACATGCCGATACCCACGAGCCATTGCCCGTCGCGGGTGGTGCCCGGCTTGGCACGCTTGTCCCAGCCGAACCGTGCCGCGCCTTCCTTCATGCAATCGACAAGGCGGCGGGTGGAGTAGGGGATCTTCTTCTCCGGATCCTCCTCCGGCTCGTTGCGGACGCGCAGCTCGATCGGGTCGATGTTCAGCCGCTCGGCCAGCTCGTCCATGGCGCATTCGAACGCGAGCTGACCCACGGCCTCGCCGGGCGCACGCATCGAGGAGGCGATGGGCAGGTTCAGATTCACCAGCCGGTGGGCGGTGATCCGGTTCGGCGCCGCGTAGAGCGAGCGCGTCACGTTGGCCGAGGTTTCATAGAACGCGTCGCCGATGGCGGTGTCCGACCACGATTCGTGGCCGATGGCCGTGAGACGGCCGTCCTTGTCGGCGCCGAGGCGGACGCGCTGGATCGTGTCCGTCCGGTGCGTCCCGACGTGGAACTCCTGCTGGCGGGTCATCGCGACCTTCACCGGCCGCTTGACGACCTTCGACGCCAGGGCGGCGAGCGTCGCCTCGGGCAGGGCCTGAAGCTTCGAGCCGAAGCCGCCACCGATATAGGGCGTGACGATCCGCACCTTCTCCGGCGGAAGTTTCAGCACCGAGCCGAGCGGGGGCTGGCCGCGGTTCGGCATCTGGTTCGCCGAATAGAGCACCACGGCATCGCCGTCCGGCCCCGTCTGCCATTCCGCGATGGTGGCGTGCGGCTCCATCTGCGCATGGATCTGCGTCGGCGTCGTGTACTCGACGTCGATCTGGATCGGCGCCTTGGCGAAGGCGCCGTCGAAATCGCCCAATGACGAATCCGCCTTTACGCCGGGCGACGTCACCATCGGCTTCGGCTCGTAGGCTGCGCCGAGGTTCGGCTTCAGCAGGCCCTTCGGCTTGGTGGCGTCGTAGCTCACCTTCACCAGCATGGCGGCGGCGCGGGCCTGTTCGAAGGTCTCCGCGACCACGAAGGCGACCGGCTGACCGTAGAACGTGACCTCACGGCCCTGCAGCTGCGGCCAGACCTGTTCCTTCTTCTCGCCCTGCTCCGGCACGTTCTCGTGGGTCATCACGAGAATCGTGCCCGGCGCCTTGCGGGCGGCCTCGGCGTCGATGGCCTTGATCGTCCCGGCGGCGACGGTCGCCGTGACGATGTAGCCGTAGGCCGGGTTCTTGAGCGCGTGGCTCTCGTAGGCGTAGGGCGCGCGGCCCGTCACCTTGAGGGGCCCGTCGACACGGTCGAGGGGCTTGCCGACGAGGCCGTCGGCGCGGTCATCGAGCGGCGTACGGCCGATCGGCTGGTTCATCTCCATGGCGGATGTCCTGCGTTCGGCGTCAGGCGCGGGTCGCTTGCGCGACGACGGCGCGCAAGGTCCTGCGGGTGAGGGGGATCTTGAAGTCGTTTGAGCCGTAGCCGCGGGCGCCCTTCAGCACCCGGTCGGCGGCTTCGTCGGCGGAGCCGGTGCGAACCAGCGCCTCCTCGGCCGCCGCCACGCGCCAGGGCTTGTGCGCGAGGCCGCCGAAGGCGAGACGCGCCGAGCCGACGCGGCCGTTGCCCTCCGCTGCGATCACCGCCGCGATGGAGATGGTGGCGAAGGCGTAGGAGGCCCGGTCCCGGACCTTCCGATAGATATGCGTGCCCTCGATGGGCTTTGGCAGCGTCACCGCCGTGATGATCTCGCCCTTCTTCAGATCGGTCTCGATCTGCGGCGTGTCGCCCGGCAACCGATGGAAATCGGCCATGGCGATGCTGCGGGTCTGGCCCTCAGGGTTCACCGTCTCGATGGTGGCGTCGAGGGCCGCCATCGCGACGTTCATGTCGGACGGGTTGGTAGCGATGCACTGATCGCTGGCCCCGACCACGGCCATGATGCGGTTGAAGCCGCCGATGGCCGCGCAGCCCGAGCCCGGCTCGCGCTTATTGCAGGGCATGGCCGTGTCGTAGAAGTAGTAGCAGCGGGTGCGCTGAAGCAGGTTGCCGGCGGTGGTCGCCTTGTTGCGCAACTGGCCCGAGGCCCCGGCGAGCAGGGCCCGCGAGAGCACCGCGTAATCCTTCCGCACGCGGGGATGGGCGGCGAGGTCGGCATTGCGCACCAGGGCGCCGATCCGCAATCCGCCGTCCTTCGTGTCCTCGACCTGTGCGAGGGGCAGGCGGTTGACGTCGACCAGGGTGGCGGGCATCTCGACCTGAAGCTTCATCAGGTCGAGGAGGTTTGTGCCACCTGCGATGAAGGTGGCGTTCGGCCGCTCGGCGACGATCTTCGCCGCCTCCTGAACGGTCGCGGGACGCTCGTAGGTGAAGGCTTTCATTGTCCGACCCTCACAGCTTCGTGCCGGCGGTGTCGCGGATCGCCGCGACGATGTTCGGGTAGGCCGAGCAGCGGCAGATGTTGCCCGCCATCCGCTCGCGGATCTCGGCGTCGCTCAGGGCGGTCTTGGCCGTCAGGTCGTCGGTGACGTGGCTCGGAAAGCCGTCCTTGACCTCGTTCAGCATGCCCACCGCCGAGCAGATCTGCCCTGGCGTGCAGTAGCCGCACTGGAAGCCGTCGTGCTGGATGAAGGCGGCCTGCATCGGGTGCAGCGTCTCGCCCTGGGCCAGCCCCTCGATGGTCGTGATGTCGTCGCCCTCGTGCATGACGGCGAGCGTCAGACAGGAGTTGATGCGCCGCCCGTTCACCAGCACCGTGCAGGCGCCGCACTGGCCGTGGTCGCAGCCCTTCTTCGACCCCGTGAGCGCGAGATGCTCGCGCAACGTGTCGAGCAGGGACGTGCGGGTGTCGAGGTTCAGGTCGTGCGCCTGGCCGTTGATGGTGAGGCGCACTGGCATGGTCTGCGGCGCGGGGTCTCCGGCGGCGGGGGTTTCCGCCCGCGCGGAGGACGTGGGCAGGCCGAAGCCGCCGAGGCCGAGGGCGCCGACGACGGCGCATCCCTCGACGACGGCACGGCGCGTCGGCGCACCCGCGTTGCCCGGTGAATGGTCTGTCATGCTGCAAATCCGCTGAGAGACGGCCAGCGCGACCGCGCGGCGTGATCCAGAAAGCGTCAGGGCAACGTTGCATCGCCTAGGCTGGATCCAATCCAAACTGCGCCCGATCCGCACGGGGTCCGAGGGCGCCCTGGCGATGCCGGCCTTATCACCACAGGTGAAGGCTGATACCCCACAGGCAGGAAAGGCCCGGCATGGCTTCCATTCCGACGCTGACGATGAACGACGGCCGCAGCATCCCGCAGATCGGATACGGCTGCTGGCAGATCCCTGAGGACAAAGCGCCGGGCCTCGTCGGCGATGCGCTGAAGGCGGGCTACCGGCTCATCGACACGGCCGCCGCCTACGGCAACGAGGCCGGGGTCGGAAAAGGCATCCGCGACTCAGGGGTGCCGCGCGCCGAAATCTTCCTGACCACGAAGCTCTGGAACGACCGCCAGGGTCCCGACGCCGCCAAGGCCTTCGAGGAAAGTCTCGCCAAGCTCGGCCTCGACTACGTCGATCTGTACCTCATCCACTGGCCGTGCCCGCAGCGCCGGCTGTTCGTGGAGACCTGGAAGGCGATGATCGCCCTGCTCGATGCCGGGAAGATCAAGTCCATCGGCGTCTCGAACTTCACGGACGAACACCTCGCCACCCTCGTCGGGGAGACCGGGGTGACGCCTGCGGTGAACCAGATCGAGCTTCACCCGTACTTTCAGCGACAGGATGCCCGCGCCGCCGACAAGGCTCGCGGGATCGTGACGGAGGCCTGGAGCCCCCTCGGCCGGGGCGAGGAACTGAAGGATCCGGTGATCGCCGAGATCGCCAAGGCACATGGGAAAAGCCCGGCCCAGGTGATCCTGCGCTGGCATATCCAGATCGGCGTCGTGGTGATCCCCAAGAGCGCCAACCCTCAGCGGATCGTCGAGAATATCTCGATCTTCGACTTCACGTTGAGCCCGGAAGAGATGGCGCGGATCGGCATGCTCGATAAGCCGAGCGGACGGATCGGGCCCGACCCCGCTACCTTCTGCTGAGCTTTTACGGTCGCGGACGCGCTTGTCGGGATGCTGCGGCGCACCCTGACAAACGCGCCGCAAAAGATTTATGCTCAAAGCTAGCATATCTAGACAGGGGCATCCGGCAGCCATAAGTTAGGCGGCACAATGCTCAAAGTGAGCATAATTGGAGGACGCCATGACGGCGACCATCGCGCCCGCCTCCCGGATGCCGGGAGCCCTGCCTCTGCCGGACCTGTACGCGCGGGTCTCCCGTCACGTTCCGGCCATCGAATGGCCGGCGCTGGCGCCGGACATCGAGGCGATCCTGCGCCTCAAGCGCGAGAAGAACGCGGTGATCCTGGCGCATAATTATCAGGCGCCGGAGATCTTCCACACGGTGGCGGACATCGTCGGCGACAGCCTCGCCCTGGCGCGTGAGGCGGTGACGGTCGATGCGGACATCATCGTGCTCGCGGGCGTCCACTTCATGGCCGAGACCGCCAAGCTCCTGAATCCGTCGAAGACTGTGCTCATCCCCGACATGGGCGCCGGCTGCTCGCTTGCCGATTCCATCACGGCCGAGGACGTGCGCGCCCTGCGCCGGACGTATCCGGGCGTGCCGGTCGTCACCTACGTGAACACGTCGGCGGCGGTGAAGGCCGAGTCGGACCTCTGCTGCACCAGCGGCAATGCCGTGCAGGTGGTGCGCTCGCTGAATGCGCCTCGCGTGCTGATGATCCCCGACGAGTTCCTGGCGCAGAACGTCCAGGCCGAGGTGCCGGAGGTCGAGATCCTGACCTGGGCCGGGCATTGCGAAGTGCACGAGCGCTTCACGCCCGCCGACATCCGCGACGTGCGCGAGAGCTACCCCGGCGTCACGGTGATCGCCCACCCGGAATGCCCGCCGGACGTGGTGGCCGAATCGGACTTCTCCGGCTCGACCGCGATGATGATGGACTACGTCGTGCAGAAGCGGCCGGCGCAGGTGGTGCTCGTCACCGAATGCTCGATGGCCGACAATATCGCGGCAGCGAACCCGGACATCGAGTTCATCAAGCCCTGCAACATGTGCCCGCACATGAAGCGGATGAGCCTGCGCAACATCCGCCGCTCGCTCGAAACCCTGACCCACGAGGTCACGGTCGATCCGGCCCTTGCCGACCGGGCGCGGGCCGCCGTGGAACGGATGCTGGCCGTGAGGACGCGATGAACGCCTTCTCCCGCAACCCGGCGGACCGGGTGGTGGTGGTCGGCGGCGGCGTCGCCGGCCTCAGCACCGCCCTACGTCTCGCCCCCCGCCCGGTCACGCTGGTGACCGCCTCGCCCCTCGGTCTCGGCACGGCGACCGGCTGGGCGCAGGGCGGCATCGCCTCCGCCATGGGCGCCGACGATTCGGCGGCGCTGCACGCCGCCGACACGGAAGCGGCTGGCGCCGGCCTCACGGAGCCCGACGTGGCGCTCCGCATCGCCGCCGAGGGGCCGCGCCTGATCGACTGGCTGGTGAGCCTCGGCGCGCCGTTCGACCGGAACGAGGACGGCACGCTGGCGCTGGGCCTGGAAGCCGCCCACAGCCGCCGCCGCATCGTGCGGGCCGGCGGCGATTCGACCGGCGCGCGTGTGCTCGAAACCCTCGTCGCGGCAGTGCTGAACGCGCCGTGGATCGAGGTGGTGAGCGCCGCCGTCACCGATCTGCTCCGCGACGAGGCGGGCGCGGTGGCGGGCGTCGTCGCGGAGAGCGACGGGGCGCGGTTCCGCATCCCCGCCCGCGCGGCGGTGCTGGCCACGGGCGGACTCGGCGGGCTCTATGCCTCCACCACGAACCCGCCCGGGGCCATCGGGCGCGGCATCGCCCTGGCAGCGCGGGCCGGGGCGACGCTTCGCGACATGGAGTTCGTGCAGTTCCACCCCACGGCCATCGCGGCGGGGCGCGATCCCATGCCACTCGCCACCGAGGCCCTGCGCGGGGAGGGCGCTAGGCTCATCGACGAGACCGGCGCCGCCGTGATGGCCGGCATCGCTGGGGGCGATCTCGCCCCGCGCGATGTCGTCGCCCGCGGCATCTTCCAGGCGTTGCAGCGGGGGCGGACGGTCTATCTCGACACGCGTGGGGCGCTCGGCGCCGCGATGCAGACGCGCTTCCCCACCGTCGCGGCCCTCTGCGCCTCTGCGGGCATCGACCCCGCGACGCAAGCGATCCCGGTTCGGCCGGCGGCCCACTATCACATGGGCGGCGTGAAGGTGGATGCGCACGGCGCGTCGAGCGTGCCCGGCCTCTATGCCTGCGGCGAGGTTTCCTCGACGGGCCTGCACGGGGCGAACCGGCTCGCCAGCAATTCGCTCCTCGAAGGGCTGGCCTATGCCGGCTTCATCGCGGACGGGCTCGACGCGCCGCTGCCCCGCCGGATCCTGCCCGACACCGCTCCCCGCCGTGCCGGCTCCGACCTCGCGGCGATCCGCGCGGTGATGGAGACGAAGGTCGGCGTGGTGCGCGAGGAGGCGGGCCTTTCCGCCGCCGTGGCCGAGTTGTCGCCGCTAACCGAGACCTGCGATGCGGCCCTGGTCGCCTCGCTGATCGCGGCGAGTGCGCTGTCCCGGCAGGAGAGCCGTGGCGCCCACTGGCGCAGCGACCATCCCCATCAGGCGCCCGCCCGCCACACCGAAACGACGCCCGCCGGCGTTGCCGCGCCCGCTCTCGCCGAGTGAGACAGCCGTGACCGAGATCCTTCCCCTGCCGAGGCTCCTCGTCGAGCCGATCGTCCGCGCGGCCCTGGTCGAGGATCTCGGCCGGGCGGGCGACATCACCACCGATTCCATCGTGCCGCCCGGCGCGCGGATGAAGGGCGTCATCGCCGCCCGCCAGCCGGGCGTGATTTCCGGCACGGACGCGGCGGCCATCGCCTTCGCCCTGGTCGATCCCGAGGTGAGCGTCACCGTCGAGCGTGGCGACGGCACGAAGGTCGCCCCCGGCGACGTGGTGCTCCACCTCGACGGCCCGGCGCGGGCGATCCTCACCGCCGAGCGGGTGGCGCTGAACCTGCTGTGCCGGATGTCGGGCGTCGCCACGGCCACGAACGGCCTGGTGGAGGCGGCCCGGCCGCACGGCAAGGCATCCATCGTCTGCACGCGCAAGACGACGCCGGGCCTGCGCTCGCTGGAAAAGCACGCGGTGCGGGCCGGCGGCGGCTCGAACCACCGCTTCGGCCTCGATGACGCGGTGCTCATCAAGGACAACCACATCGCCGTGGCGGGCGGCGTCCGCGAGGCCATCGAGCGGGCCAAGGCGCGGGCCGGGCACCTCGTGAAGATCGAGTGCGAGGTCGACACCCTCGACCAGTTGCAGGAAGCCCTGTCGGTCGGCATCGATGCCGTGCTTCTCGACAACATGGACCCGGCGACGCTGGCCCGTGCCGTGGCGATGATCGAAGGCCGGGCGCTGTCCGAGGCATCCGGCCGGATCACCGTGGAGACGGTCGGCGCGGTGGCGGGATCGGGCGTAGACCTGATCTCCTGCGGCTGGATCACCCACTCGGCGGCGATCATCGACCTGGGATTGGACGCGGCCTGATTGAAAACGGCCGCGTTCGCGCGCATATGCCCGGCGCGATTTCCCAACCTGACCCGGAGGTTCATTCCGTGAGCGAGACGATCGAGCGGCACGAATTCGGTGCGGAGGTGGGCCGCCTCCTCGACCTCGTGGTGCACGCGCTCTATTCCGACCGCGAAATCTTCCTGCGCGAGCTGGTGGCCAACGCCGCCGACGCCATGGACCGGCGCCGCTTCGACGCGCTGACCAGCGCGTCGAGCGCCCTGCCGCCGGACGCGAAGGTCCGCATCGCCCCCGACAAGGATGCCTGCACCCTCACCATCTCCGATGCGGGCATCGGCATGGCCAAGGACGACCTCGCGTCGAGCCTCGGCACCATCGCCCGTTCGGGCACCCGCGCCTTCTCGCAATCGCTGGAGGCCGCCAAGGCGGAGGACCGGCCGAGCCTGATCGGCCAGTTCGGCGTGGGCTTCTACTCCGCCTTCATGGTGGCCGACCGCGTGACGGTCACGTCGCGTAAGGTCGGCGCCGACGAAGCCTGGACCTGGGCCTCCGAGGGCCAGGGCAGCTACACCCTCGAACCGGGCACCCGCGCCGAGCCCGGCACCGACATCGTCCTCCACCTCAAGGAAGACGCGGACGAGTATCTCGAACCCTACCGGCTCGATCACCTCGTGCGGAAATGGGCGGACTTCATCACCGTCCCCGTCGCCATCGTGCGCGACGGCAAGGACGAGGCGGCGAACCAGGGCACGGCCCTGTGGCGCAAGCCGAAGTCCGAGATCACCGAGGAGCAGTACACCGAGTTCTACCACTCGGTCGGCATGAACTTCGACAAGCCCTGGGCGACGCTGCATTGGCGGGCGGAAGGACAGCTAGAATTCTCGGCGCTGCTGTTCGTGCCGGGCTCGAAGCCGTTCCAGCCGATCGAGAACGACCACCAGAGCAAGGTGCGCCTGCATGTCCGGCGCATGTTCATCACCGACGAGGCCGAGTTGCTGCCGTCCTGGCTGCGCTTCGTGCAGGGCGTGGTGGATACCGAGGACCTGCCCCTCAACGTCTCCCGCGAGATGTTGCAGACCACCCCGGCGCTTGCCCGCATCCGCAAGGCCGTCACCGGCCGGGTGATCACCGAACTCACGAACCGCGCCAAGAAGGGCGAGGATTACGAGAGCTTCTGGGAGAATTTCGGCCCGGTCCTCAAGGAAGGCATCTACGAGGATTTCGAGCGCCGCGCCGAGATTGCCCCGCTGCTGCGCTTCCGCTCCTCGGCGGTGGAGGGCTGGACGTCGCTCGCCGACTACATCTCCCGCATGAAGGATGGGCAGGAGGCGATCTACTACCTCGTCGCCGACGATCAGGAGGCGCTGAAGTCGTCCGCGCAGCTCGAAGGCTTCCGGGCCCGTGGCCTCGAAGTGCTGCTCCTGTCCGACCACGTCGATGCGTTCTGGCCGGACCAGCTCGGCACCTTCGAGGGCAAGGCCCTGACCTCGGTGACGAAGGGCAACCTCGACCTGTCGAAGTTCGCCCCCGAGGGCGGCGGCGCGGAGCCCACCGAGGGGATCGACGCCTTCGTGGCGGCGGTGAAGACCGCCCTCGGCGAGGAGGTGGCGGATGTTCGCGTCACCGACCGTCTGGTGGATAGCGCGGTGGTGCTCTCGGCCGGCGGCGCGGGGCCCGACCTTCAGATGCAGCGGCTGTTGCGCCGGGCCGGACGAGCCGGTGCCGGCAAGCCGGCCCTCGAGATCAACCCGCGTCACGCGCTGATCCGCGCGCTCGCGGCCTCCCCCGAATCAGAGCTGCCCGAGGCGGCCGGGATGCTCCTCGATCTCGCGCGGATCCAAGACGGCGACAGCCCCCGCGACCCCGCTGCCTTCACCCGAAAGGTCGCCGCGGCCCTCGCGTCGGCCCGCTCGGTAGGCGCCTGAGGGGATAAAGCGTGACGGGGCGCACCTTCCGCGCCCCGTCGTGATTGATCATTCCGAAACGTGGGGGCCATAACTTCGCCACCGGTCGGGATCATTCCGACCGGATGCGCGGGCGCGGTGGGGGCCGCAGGCGCACTCTCAACTCCACGGCGAGGATCAAAAGTCCCGCCCATCGGACGCGACATGAATCTCGTCGAGGCTGAAGCCGGCAATGGACAGGCGGTCGCGGCAGCGCGCAACCGTGTCCATGCCCATGCGTACCGCCACAGCGGCCGCGTCCGGCGGTTGCGGCGGCTGATCCCCGTGGTCGCCGGCGGCGCCACGGTGGTGCTGCTCGCCTACCTGTTCAATCCCTTCGCGGCGGGCATCTCGGGTGTCAGCGTCGGGCCGGTGACGCTCGCGGGCTCGAAGGTGAGGATGGAGAATCCCCGCCTCTCCGGCTTCCGCAAGGGCAACCGCGCCTATGAGGTGACGGCCGAGGCCGCGCTGCAGGACGTGCGCAAGCCGAGCCAGATCGAGCTTCAGCAGATGCGCGGCCACATCGCCACCGACGACCAGGGCGGGCTCGCCCGGCTCTCGGCGGCCTCCGGCCTGTTCGACAGCGCGCGCGAGGCGCTGGACCTCAAGGACGACATCCGCGTCTGGACCGACAAGGGCGAGGAAGCGCGCCTGATGACGGCGGCCATCGCCTTCAAGACCGGCTCCATCGTCTCGAAGGACCACGTCACCGTCACGACGGGCAAGGGCGTCGTCGATGCGGACGGGCTCGACGTGGTCGAGAACGGCAAGGTCATCTCGTTCATCGGCAACGTGCATGTGTCGATCAACCCGGAGAGCGCGGACGCCGCGAAGGGCGACAAGCTGAAGGGCGCGATCCTCACTTCGGACGCCGATCCCGTGGAGCGTCGGCCGTGAGCGCTCTGAAAACGTTAGCCGCTGCGCTGGCCCTCGGCCTCGCCTTCGCCGCGCCGGCCCGTGCCGAGAAGCCGGCCAAGGATACGTCCTCCGCCTTCGGCAACATCGGCGGCGGCGGCAAGGAGCCGATCAAGATCGACGCCGACCGCCTCGACGTGTTCGACAAGGAAAACAAGGCGATCTTCGCCGGCAACGTCGTCGCCGTGCAGGGCGAGAGCACGATCCGCTGCACGACCATGACGGTCTATTACAAGCGCGGGAAGGACAAGGCTGAGGGCGGTGACGAGTCGGCGCCAAAGAACCCGGCCGAGAACGGCATCAAGAAGGTCGAGTGCGCCGGCCCGGTGACGGTGACGCAGAAGGATCAGGTCGCGACCGGCGACAACGCCGTGTTCGATCAGGATGCGAAGCGCATCGTGCTCACCGGCAACGTCGTGCTGAGCCAGTGCCAGAACGTCACGCGCGGCCAGCGACTCGTTTACGACATGGCGAGCGGCCGGGCGAACATGGACCCCGTGGCGGGCGGGCGCGTCTCGGCCATGTTCGTGCCGGGCGAGAAGTCCGACGGCAAGGACACGAAGGCGAAGGGCTGCACCGTGCCCCCGGCGAAGCCGCGGGCGCAAGCCAATTGAGCGACGCCGTGGCTTTTCAGGCCGGGCCGGCGACGGCGGCCCGCCCCTCGCTGCTGTCGCGCCTGTTCGGCCGGAAGGCCGCCGCGCCGCAGGGCGTGGGGATGCCGGACGACGCCGCTGCGGCGCAGGCCGAGGGCGGCCCCGGCATCCTCTGCGTGCGCGGCCTGCGTAAGAGCTACGGCGCGCGCACCGTCGTGCATGAAGCGGGGCTGACGGTCCATACCGGCGAGGCGGTGGGGCTGCTCGGGCCGAACGGCGCGGGCAAGACCACGATCTTCTACATGATCACCGGCCTCGTCGCCGCCGACCGGGGCGAGATCACCCTCGACGGCCTGCCGATCACCCACCTGCCCATGTACCAGCGGGCGCGGCTCGGCATCGGCTACCTGCCACAGGAAGCCTCGATCTTCCGCGGCCTCTCCGTCGAGGACAACATCCGCGCGGTCCTCGAAGTGGCCGAGCCCGACCGCAAGGAGCGGGCGCGCAAGCTCGAATCCCTGTTGGAGGAGTTCGACATCGCGCGGCTGCGGAAGTCGCCCTCCATCGCCCTCTCGGGCGGCGAGCGGCGGCGCTGCGAGATCGCGCGGGCGCTCGCCTCGTCGCCGACCTTCATGCTTCTCGACGAGCCCTTCGCCGGCATCGACCCCATCGCGGTTGGCGACATCCAGGACTTGGTGAAGCACCTGAAGCAACGTGGGATCGGCGTTCTGATCACCGATCACAACGTGCGCGAGACTCTGGGCCTGATCGACCGCGCCTATATCGCCCATTCGGGCCGGATCCTCACCGAGGGCACGCCCGAGGAGATCGTGGCGAACCCCGAGGCACGGCGCCTCTATCTCGGCGAGGATTTTCGGCTCTAGCGGCCGGGCCTCAGCCCTTCCAGTTCTTGAGCGCCGCGAAGGGGCTGTCCGAGCCCGCCGGCTTCTCCGGGTTCAGCACCGGCTCCACCTGCGCGATGGCATCGGCCAGGGAAAAGGCCGAACCGCTCTGCAGCCGGCCGCCGGCCGCGTCGCGGTGTCCGCCGCCCCGGAACAGGCGCGCGCCGTCGAGGGCGGTGCCGTCGACCGAGCGGAAGGACAGCGTGCCCATCCGCTGCACGTTCACCACGCGCTTGGTCCGCCCGGCCTCCATGATCCGGTCGGAGACCCGCTGGAACATGCCGGAATCGAGCCCGAAGGACAGGAGCGTGCCGTCCTTCAGCGGGCGGAACAGGGTGTCCGAGCGTGCCAGCGCCCGGGCGAGGCGCGAGCGGGTGGTGAGGTTGGCGTCGTCGTCGGGCGCGTCGGCCAGCAGGTCGTTCACGATCCGCGTGCGGATCGCCACGGCGTCCTGTTCCAGCTGCGCCGGGGTGGCTCCTTCGCGCAGGCGCTGTCCGGCGGCGAGGAGCAGCGCCGAGACGAACCGGTCGTGCCAGGGATGACCGGGCGGGATCAGCCCCGTAGCGTTCTCCCAGAAGATCTCATCGAGCGCGATGCCGCCGGGGAAGGCCGCGTTCTCCTTACGCCACAGGTCGAGGGCGTCGATGGCGGCGATCAGCGCGGCCAGATCCTCCTGGCGCTCGGGCTCGTGCGTGGCGAAGAGGGCGCGGTGCGTCATCGTCATCGCCGTCGCGCAGGAATCCTCCTCGATCAGCAGGGTGATGGCCGGATCACCGAAATCCGAGCGCGACAGGCCGGGCCGCTCCGCCACGGGGGCGGGCTCCAGGCCCTGACGGGCCAACTGCTCGGAGGAGGAGGCATGGTGATCGAGCACCACGAGCCTGTGCTTCTCACTCTCCCGCTTCTTGTTCATCGCCGCGAAGCGCTTCAGGCCGGCGATGGTCTGCTCTTCGAGGCCGAGATCGGTCATCAGCAGCGTTTCGGAGGCCTGAGCCTTGGCGAGCCGCTTCACCTCCTCCTCGAAGACCGGGCCGACATCGCTGTAGCGTGGGACGTGGATGACGCGATCCACCTCGGCGCAGGCGGCGGCGACCGTCGAGGCGCCGTAGCCGTCGAGGTCATGGTGGGTGATCTGGGTCAGGCGCACGCGCTCTCGGCTCCGGCTGTCGGGGATCCGGGCTTCTTACGCTGCCAGAACGCCGCAGGCGAGAGAGCGGTGGATGCCGCTTTCTTTAAGTTGCGTGATGCCGACCCACGCAAATGGCCATTGAGCAAGCCCACGGACGTGGCGCGAAACGGCGCGGGGAAGTTAAGAAATAGCTCAAGCCATTGGCGAACAAGCCGTTACTGTCCGGGGCGTACGTTAACCAAAGTGAAGGAACGGGGTCCGCAGGCCGAGAACGGTGCAGTCCCTACCCGCTGCTCACAGCATTAACCTTTTGTTAAGCGGCCGATTGCGGCGAGGGCTCCGTCGTGAGAGCTTTCGTTAACGAGAGCTAAACGGTTGGGTCACGGCGATGCGGTTCGCGGCTAACAAGATGCGGGATGCGGCCTCGGCGCTTCGGCGCGGCCTGGCCATCCTCGCCGTCGCCACCGCCGCCCTGACCGGCGCGGCCGCCGCGCAGACGCTGGCGAGCCTGCCGAATGCCGATGTCGGCGCCCGTGTGCGGGGCGATGCCAAGCCGATCGCCGCCTGGAGCACCTTCTGCCAGGATTACGCCGCCGAATGCGCCATCGACCGCACCGAGCCGGCGCGCATCACCCTGACCCCCGCCGTGTGGAACACCATCGTCGCCGTCAACCGCCGCATCAACAAGTCGGTCGAGCCGATGACCGACATGGACCACCTCCACGTCGCCGACCGCTGGGACCTCGCCGAGGACGGCATCGGCGATTGCGAGGATTTCCAGCTGCTGAAGCGTCACCTGCTGGCCGAGGCGGGCCTGCCGCGCCGGGCCATGCGCATGACCGTCGTCATCGACGAGAAGGGCGAGGGCCATGCGGTCCTCACGCTCATCACGGATCGCGGCGACCTTGTGCTCGACAACAAGACCAACACGATCCTGCCGTGGCACCGCACCGGCTACGTGTTCATCAAGCGTGAGAGCCAGGATGCCGTGGCGTGGGTGTCGCTGGGCGGCGCGACCTCGCCCGTCACCACCGCCAACCGCTAACGCAGGAAGGTCGGGGCGATCCACCAGCCCGGATGGGCGGCGCGCAGGCGCTTGGCCGCCCTGACCGCGGCCTGACGGTCCTCGAACAGGCCGAACACCGTCGCGCCGGAGCCCGACATGCGCGCGAGGAGGCTTCCCTGGCCGCGCAGGGCCGAGAGGCATTCGCCGATCACCGGCGCCACCGTGAGGGCCGGGCCCTCGAGGTCGTTCCGCGCGGGGCCGATGGTCGCGAGCACCGTCTCGGCATCCGCATCCGCCGGAATGAAAGGGTGCTCTCCGCCCGAGAGGGTCTGGCCGACCGAGAGACCGAGCGCCTTGAAGACCGGCGCGGTGGGCACCGGCACGCCGGGATTGATCAGCACCGCCGGCAGGGGCTCGATGCCCAGTGCGAGGCTCACGTCCTCCCCCGCGCCGCGCATCATGCGGGCCAGCGGATCGAGGCAGACCGGCACGTCCGCCCCCGTCTGCCGCGCCGCCTCCACGACGGCGGGATGATCGAGGGTGAGCCCGTTGAGCCGGGCGAGGAGCCGCAGGGCCGCCGCCGCATCGGAGGACCCGCCGCCGATCCCCGCCGCCACCGGTAGGCGCTTCACGAGATGGAACGCCCCAACCTTCAGGTCCGGCACCTTGGCGGCGAGGCCGCGCGCCGCGCGGATCACGAGGTTGTCCGCATCCGGCCCCGCCGGGCCGGCGGTAGGCCCGCTCACCGTCAGGGAGAGGTCGGCGCCCGGCGTCAGGGTCAGCCGGTCGGCCGTGCCGGCGAAGGCCACGAGGCTTTCGAGCACATGGTAGCCGTCCGCCGGGCGCCGTCCGAGGACGTGCAGCGTGAGGTTCACCTTGGCGGGTGCGCGGTCGGTCAGGAGGGTCACGGGAAGTCCGCCGGCGAGTGATCGGGCGGGGTCGGGGTACAGGCCGGATCGACCGGCGGCAAGGTTGGCTCAGCCGAGGGGGTGCGCCCGGAAGGGCAGGAGGTCGCCGGGGCGGATCGCTTCGATCTCCTCACCGAGTTCCGCGAGCCCGTCGCTCGCCGCGAGCCCCGTCAGGGCGCCGCCGGGGGCGGCCCTCGCCTCGGACAATCCGTCCGCGCCCTGGTGCAGGCAGACGCGGAGATATTCCCGCCGCCCGAGCCGCTTCGTCAGGGCGAAACCGCTGCGGACGAGGGGGAGGGCGGGCTCCTCGGTGCCGCCGCTCAGGAACCGGAGCACGGGCAGCAGGACCGCCACGGCGGTCACATAAGCCGCACCGGGATTGCCGGGCAGGCCGAGGAAGGGCGTGCCACCCACCTCGCCGAAGGCCAGGGGGCGGCCGGGCTTGATGGCGAGCCGCCACAGGGCGATGCCGCCGGCCTCGTCCACCGCCGCGCGGACGTGATCCTCCTCACCCACGGAGACGCCGCCGGAGGTCACGATCAGGTCGAACCGTGTCGCCGCCTCCGCGAGCCGTGAGCGCAGCGACGAGGCGTCGTCGCGCAAAATGCCTAGAGCCTGGGGCAGGGCCCCCCACCGCGTGAGCAGGGCGGCCAGCATCGGCCCGTTGGCGTCGTGAATCCCGGCCGGGGCAAGGCCGTCGCCCGCCGCCGTCACTTCATCGCCGGTCGAAAACACACCAACCCGCAGCCGGCGCCGCACCGGCAGGTCCCCGACACCAAGGGCCGAGGCGAGGGCGAGGTCGCGCGGCCCGAGCCGCCGCCCGGCCGGCAGAGCGAGGTTGCCGCGCGCCACATCCTCCCCGGCGCGGCGGCAATTGGCGCCGCGCTTGATGGTGGCCGGAAGCCGCACCGCGTCGCCGTCGAGGGATGTTTCCTCCTGCATCGCGACGGTGTCGGCGCCATGGGGCAGGGGAGCCCCGGTGAAGATCCGCGCCGCGCTGCCGGGCGGGATCTCCGCTACCGTCTTGCCCGCCGGCACGCGGGCCGCGACCGGCAGGGGACTCTCCCCGAGATCGGCGAAGCGGAAGGCGTAGCCATCGACGGCCGAATTATCGAAGGGAGGCAGGGATAGGGGGGCGGCGATGTCTTCCGCCAGGATGCGGCCCAATGACTCGCCCGCGGACACGGTTTCGGCCTCGGCGACGATGGCCAGCCGCTCGCGGATGAGCGCGAGGGCGTCCGAAACCCGCATGGGCGCGGGGGCGTCGCAACTCCGAGAGGTCATGGCACGAGACTGACACGAAGGGCGGAAGGCGTCGCCACCGATTGCGGCATGCGCAACCGGGGATCAACCCCAGGACGGGTTTTGCCCCGTCCCGGCGATCCCTTAGGTTCAACCCATGGAATCGCCCTCCGTCCTCGCCTGCCAGCGGCCCTCGTTCGAAATGCCCGAGGGCGTGAGCTATCTCGATGCCGCCGCGTGGTCGCCCTTGCCCCGCGCAGTGCGGGCGGTGGGCGAAGCTGGAATCCTGGCCAAGAGCCGGCCCTGGGACCATTCCCGCGCGACTTTCCCCCGCCACACCGAGCGGGCACGGGGACTGGCGGCGAGCCTCATCGGCGCCTCGGCCGACGACATGGCCATCGTCGGCTCGGTCAGCCACGCCATGGCGACCGTCGCCCATAATCTGAAGCCGGCGCGGGGCGGGCGCATCCTGCGCGTGGCGGACGAATTCCCTTCCGTCTGCCTGCCCTTCGACAGGCTGGCGGACCGCCACGGCCTCACCGTCGAGATCGTGGAGCGGCCCGAGGACGGCGACTGGACCTCTGCCCTCCTCGCCGCCATCGCCCGGCCGGGCGCGCCGCCCCTCGCCATCGCGACCTTGACCCCCGCCCATTGGACGGACGGCACGCTCATTAACCTTGATCGGATCGCTCCAACCGTGCGCGCGGCGGGGGCGGTGCTGGTGATCGACGCGACGCAGGCGGCGGCCGCCATGCCCATCGATGTCGCCCGCTGGCAGCCCGACTTCCTCGCCTTTCCGACCTACAAGTGGACGCTCGGTCCCTATGGGCTCGCCTTCCTCTACGCCGCCCCGCATCGCCAGGATGGGGTGCCCCTGGAGGAGAACAGCGGCAATCGCCCTCCGGTCCAGGGCGCACGGCGCTACGACAGGGGCGAGCTGCACGATCCCGTCGCCCTGCCGATGGCGGCCGAAGGACTCGCGCTGATCGCGGAATGGGGCACGGAGCCGATCTCGCGCTACCTCGGCCGCCTGACCCAGCGCCTCGCGCAAGGGTGCGGTGAACTCGGCCTGATCGCGCCGCCCCAGGAGCGGCGGATGCCGCATATCCTCGGCCTGCGTCGGCCGAACGGGTTGCCGGAGAACCTGATCCCCCGCCTTGCGGAGCGCCGCGTCTTCGCCAGCGAGCGCGGGGGCGGCCTGCGCCTGAGCCCGCATGTCTGGGCGAACGAGGGGGATATCGATGCCTGCCTTGCGGCCCTCGCGGCGCTTCTCTGAACGCCGCCTTTTCTCGCATGCGGCACTGGTGCCGGGATGGGTGCGAGGCTACATAGTGGGAGCGGGGCTGCAGAGTTCGTCAGGAGCACTATCCCCGGGGCCTTATCGACTCCCTCGGGAGCTGTCACTGGCCTCGTCCCTGGACTTGGCCAACACGGCGCCCACCTACGCTGTAGGTTTCCCGGGATCGATCCTCCAACGGCTCACGTGGCTCCGCACCCCGATCCTCACTCGTTAGCAGGCCGGAAGGCGGAACTGCGCCGCACGGCGCTTGCCGCCCGCGACGCCCTCGATCCCGACGCACGGCGAACGGCGTCCGCCACCATCGCGGATACGCTCCTCGGTCTGAAGCCGCTCCGCGCGGCGTCGCTGGTCGCCGGCTACTGGCCGATCCGCAGCGAGGTCGATCCCCGCCCGGTGATGAAGGCCCTGGCCGAGCGCGGCACGCGCATCGCCCTGCCGCACGTGACCCCTGACGGCCTCGTCTTCCGCGAATGGATGTCCGGCGCCACCCTCGTGCGCGGCCAGTTCGGTTTGAGCGAGCCCGATCCCTCCCTTCCAGCCGTCGCGCCCGATGCGCTGCTGGTGCCGCTCGCCGCCTTCGATGCGGAAGGACGCCGTCTCGGCTACGGGCGCGGCTATTACGACGGCGCCATCGCCCGGCTGTCCGAAGGCCGTACCCTGCTGACCATCGGCATCTGCTACGCCGCCCAGGAGGTGCCGGAAGTGCCGGTGGAGCCCCACGACAAGTCGCTCTCGGCCATCGTCACCGAGGCCCGGACGTTCCATTTCGAAGGCACGCGCGGATGAGGCTCCTGTTCCTCGGAGATGTGGTGGGCCGCCCCGGCCGAACCGTCGTACTCGACCGGCTCCCGGAGCTCCGCGAGCGCTGGCGGCTCGATTGCGTCGTCATCAACGGCGAGAACGCTGCCGGCGGCTTCGGCATCTCCGAGGCGATCTGCGACGAGTTGATCGGTGCCGGTGCCGACGCCGTGACCCTCGGCAACCACAGTTTCGATCAGCGCGAGGCCCTGGTATTCATCGGCCGGCAGGAGCGCCTGATCCGCCCGGCCAACTATCCGCCCGGCACCCCCGGCCGTGGCGCCACCATCGTCGAGACTGGTAACGGCGCACGGGTGCTGGTGGTCAACGTGATGGGCCGCGTCTTCCTCGACCCGATGGACGATCCCTTTGCGGCCGTGGAGCGCGAGATCTCCGCGTGCCCCCTCGGCGCGGCGGCGGATGCCATCGTGGTCGATGTCCATGCCGAGGCGACGAGCGAGAAGCAGGCGATCGGCCACTACCTCGACGGGCGGGTGAGCCTCGTCGTCGGCACGCACACCCACACCCCGACCGCCGACCACCGCATCCTGCCCGGCGGTACCGCCTACATGTCGGACGCGGGCATGTGCGGCGATTACGATTCGGTCATCGGCATGCAGAAGCACGAGCCGATTCGCCGGCTGATCCAGAAGACGCCCGGCTCCCGCTGGGAGGTGGCGACGGGCACAGGCACGCTGAGCGGAATTGCCATCGAAACCGGGGCGAACGGGCTCGCGACGAAGGTCGCCGCCGTGCGGATCGGCCCGAATCTCGAAGAGAGCCTGCCCCATTTCTGGGAGTAGGGAGGCCCTGCCCTTGGCAGATTGGCTCAAGGGCGTACTATGCCGAAAAGTGCTGAACCGCACATGCCAGATGCGGGCCGTTAGCGCAGCCGGAGGGACATCTCATGCTCAACAGCACGAGCCTCATCAAGTCGTCGTGGATCGCCGTCGAGGTCGGCCGGGAGCGCACGGAGCGTGTGCTCATGGTCGAGACCTACATCGCCGTGAGTCCCCTCGAACCCAATTACGACCCCGCGCAATACGAGAAAGTCGTGGGCTGCGTCCGCAGCGTGCTGGCGCGCAACGCCGAGATCGACCGCGCGTCGATCCTTAGCATGCATCGCGGCTCCGGCTGCACCGCCCTGTTCCGTGACCGCCCGACCGAGGCGACCCGCACGGCGGCCTGACACACACCCTTTCACGCTCCGAACGGCCGAAGGTCCGTGGCGCCCCGCCACGGGCCTTTTTGGCGCGCGGCCCCGTCATTGACGTGTCATTAGAGCTGTTCTAATTAAGAACTATGGACGGCGCCGGGTTCGGCTCCGTCGAGGTTCTTTTGGGAGATTGAGCATGGCCGGTACCGCGAACGCGTCCTGCGAAAGCTGCCGCTTCTACGACGAGCACAAGGGCAACGGCGCCGTTGCCAAGTCCGATGAGGGCCTGTGCCGCTTCAACCCGCCGGTGAGCCAGCCGGGTCCGGACACCAAGGGTCTCTGGCCCGTGGTGGCGACCAGCGACTGGTGCGGCCACTTCACCGCCGAGATGACCGCCGCCGAGTAAGCGGCGCGCCTCGCGAGTTTGCCCGAAGGGGCCGGTGCCGACGCACCGGCCCCTTTGCTTTTGCGGGGGGCACCAATGCGCCGCGCACAGGCTGGGGTGGGGAAGGGGCCTCGCTGTCATCATCCGGCCAACTTCCGGCGTGAGACGGCTGCCAGCAGCATCGGCGCCGCCTGTCGGCGGTGACGGAGATCGGCCGGAATACCGGCACGGCCCCGTCACGCCCCGCGGCTCGCGATGGAGGAGAGTTCAGGGATGATGTTTCGTACGCTCGGTCGCCGCGCCGCGCCGGTCGCGCTGCTCGCGCTCGCCGCCCTCTCCGGACCGGCCCGCGCCGCCGCCACACCCACCGATCCCACCGGCACCTATCTCACCGAGGATGGCCGCGCCCGCGTCCGCCTCGAGAAGTGCGGCGCCGTCAACGACAAGCTGTGCGGCTACGTCGTGTGGCTGAAGGTCCCGCTCAACGACAAGGGCGAGCCCCGGACCGACTTCAAGAACCCGGACCCGAAGAAGCAGGCCCGTCCGTCCCTCGGCCACCAGCTCATCATGGGCCTGAAGCCCAATGAGGATGCCCATTACGAGGGGCAGATCTACAATTCCGAGGACGGCAAGTTCTACAAGGTCACGATCTGGACGGATGCGCCCGGCGAGTTGACCGTGAAGGGCTGCCTGATCGCGTTCCTGTGCAAGTCGCAGACCTGGACGAAGGTCAACGACCTGATCGCCGGCCAGCTCGCGGGCCCGACCAATGGGGCGAACGGCCCTCGCACGGACCCCGAGTACATGCCGAAGACGGCGGGCGGCGCGACCAAGCCCGGCACCAAGGCCCCGGCCGGCAAGGCCGCGCCGGCCCAAGCTCCGGCAGCCGCGGCTCCGGCCGACGACTGAGCGGCCTTGCGCCACGAAAAAGGCCTGCCCCGGGGGACCGGGGCAGGCCTTTTTTCTTGCGCCGATGCTGGCCGCTCAGTCCTTGTCGAGGGACAGGTCGGGCGCTTCGGGATTCTTCATGCCGACGACGTGGTAGCCCGCATCGACGTGCAGGATCTCGCCGGTCATGCCGGCGGCCATGCCGGAGAGAAGGTAGGCGGCCGTCTCGCCGACCTCACCGATCGTCACCGTGCGCCGGAGCGGCGCGTTGTACTCGTTCCACTTCAATATGTAGCGGAAGTCGCCGATGCCGGAGGCGGCGAGCGTCTTGATCGGCCCGGCCGAGATCGCGTTCACGCGGATGTCCTTCGGGCCGAGATCGGCGGCGAGGTAGCGGACTGAAGCTTCCAGCGCCGCCTTGGCCACGCCCATCACGTTGTAATGGGGCATCCACTTCTCGGCGCCATAATAGGTCAGCGTCAGCAGCGAGCCGCCCGGCCGCAGGATCTTCTCCGCGCGTTGCGCCACCGCCGTGAAGGAATAGCAGGAGATCAGCAGCGACTTGGTGAAGTTCTCCTCGGAGGTTTCGAGGTAGCGGCCCGTCAGCTCGTCCTTGTCGGAGAAGGCGATGCAGTGGACGACGAAATCGATGCCCTCGGGGAAGATGCGCGCCGCCTCGGCGAACACCGCGTCGATGGACGCAGCGTCGGTGACGTCGCAATGGCCGATGACCTGCGCGTCGAGTTCCTTCGCCAGCGGCTCCACGCGCTTGCGCAGGGCGTCGCCCTGGTAGGTAAAGGCCAGTTCGGCGCCGTGGGCGCGGGCGCTGCGGGCGATGCCCCAGGCGATCGAACGGTTGTTCGCGACCCCGAGGATCACCCCCCGCTTGCCTGCCAGAATCCCGTGCCCGTGTTCCGCCATGACGCTTCCCGGTATAACGCGGCGCCGGTAGCGCCGGGGGTTCCCTTAGCGGAGGCGGGACGGGGACGGAAGTCCGACCCGCAACGGAGCGGGCCGGATTGACGCTTTCAGCCGACCCGCGCGGCCCGGCGCGCCCTGGCGAACTCGGCCAGGGCCTCGTCGTCGCCGGCCGGCAGCGTGATCGCCGTGGTGGCGAAGAGGTCGCCCCGCGTCCCGTCCTTCTTGGGCAGGCCTTTGCCGCGCAGGCGGAAGGTGCGGCCCGAGCTGGTCATCGGCGGCATCTTCATCTCGACGGCGCCCGTCAGGGTCGGGACCCGGATCGTGCCGCCGAGGATCGCATCATCCAGCGGGACGTCCACGCTCACCCGCAGGTCCGCCCCCTCGGTCTTGAAGCGCGGGTGCGGCTGGATGCGGATGGTGAGGAGGGCGTCGCCCGGCTCCGCGCGCGGCCCACCGCCATAGCCGAGACCGCGCAGGCGGATCGTCTGGCCATCGACCACGCCCTTCGGGATCATCACGTCGACCTCGCGGCCGGTGGGCAGGTTCAGGCGCAGCTTCTCCTCGCCGCCGACCTGTTCGAGGGTCACGATCAGTTCGGCCGAGACATCCTCGCCGCGCGGAGCCTGCCGCGGGCCGGGCCCGGCGCCGCCGGCCCTGAAGGCCTCGCCGAAAATGTGCGAGAAGATGTCCTCGCCCATGCCGCCGCCGCCCATGCCGCCGCGCTGGTTGCGCGCCATGGATTCGAAGTCGAAGCCTCGCCCGCCGCCGCCACCACCACCACCGCCGAAGCCGCCGAACCCCTCGAAGCCGGTCGCGCGCGGCCTGCCGTCGGCGTCGATCTCGCCGCGGTCGAACTGCTTGCGCTTGTCGGCATCACCCAGGATCTCGTAGGCCGAGTTCACTTCCGCGAACCGGTCCTTGGCCTTCACGTCGGTCTTGTTGCGGTCGGGGTGAAACTCCTTGGCGAGTTTGCGATAGGCCTTCTTGATGTCGGCCTCGCTCGCAGCCTTGGGCACGCCCAGAACTTCGTATGGGTTGCGCATCGGTCGTAGATAGCTTTCGGCGAAGCAGGGATGCTTCCCATGTGGGAAGCCTGTTGCATTGCTGCAACGGTGCTGGTGGCAAAAGTCTGCGTGAAAGGCGTCGCCGTCAAGCGGTCGAAATGCGCGGCGGGCGCATCGCCATGATCGCGGCGGGGGCCTACACTCCCGCTCTCCACCGCTCGATGCCGGAAGCCATGACCTACCGTTGCGATCACGTCCATCTGCGCAGCCGCGATGCCGTCGCGGCCGCCGCGTTCTACACGGCTATGTTCGGCGCCCGCGAGACTGGCCGGGTCGGCGGCGAGCCGGTGCAGCGGGTGATCCTCGACCTGGGCGGCCTTACGGTGTTCATCGAGCAGGCCACCGACGACGTGCATCCGGCTGCGACGACGCCCTGTCTCGGCGTCGAGCATATCGGCCTCGCCGTCGAGGACATCGAGGCGGCCATGGCCGACCTCAAAGGTCGCGGCGTGGTGTTCCGGACGGACATCATCCAGCGCGGCCCCGCCCTGCGCATCGTCTTCCTCGACGCCCCGGATGGGGCGATCATCGAACTGCTGGAACGGCGCTGACGGCCGTTACCGTCCGGGGCTCGGCTGGATGAAGCGGATCCGCTGATCCGCCTCGGGATCGCTCGCCACGAAGCGGCCCGGGCTCTGATCGATCCCCACCAAGCCGCCGTCGTCGTACACGGCGCCCAGCACGGTCCGGTAATGGTCGCGCACGCGGGCGTGGCAGTCGCAGGACACCTCCTCCATCCGGCGCCGGTCGAGGACCGTGATCCGGCCGCGCCCGACCTTAATAAGCCCCTGTTCCTGTAGGACCCGCAAAATGCGCGTGAGATAGGTCCGCTGCACGCCGAGCATCGCCGCCAGAAGCTCATGTGTGATGGGCAGGACAGGCGAGCCGATTCGGTCGTGCAGGGTCTGCAGCCAGCGCAGGCAGCGCTGTTCGATCGGATGCAGGGCGTTGCAGGCAGAGGATTGAAGCACCTGCGCCAGGAGGCAATCCGAGTAGCGGGCGAACAGGTCGCGGATGTGCCGCGACTGACGCTTGGCCTCCTGCAGAATGGCGGATTCGATCCGCAGCATCGGCCCGGCGATCTGCACGATGGCGTGCGTGGAGGCCGGCACATAGCCTTGGCTGACGATGCCGCCCACGGCCCCTTCATGCCCGATCGTCGCCGTCTCGGCGCTGCGACCGTCGCTCGTGGTGATCACCAAAGTGACGACCGCGTGCTCGCAAGGGAAGGTAATGTGCGTGACCGGCGCGCCCGCCTCGAAGATCGTGCCGCCCTTGCCGTAGCTGACCGCTTCAAGATGCGGCAGCAACAACTCTCGGTCGAAGCCGCGCAGGGCTTTCAACAGCAGGTTGGTCTCAAGGCTGGCGGCAGATTCGACGGGCATCGCATCGTTAATAGCGTGTGTACTTTCTACTCCTTAACCAATTCGCTTTGTGGCGTCTGTTCAAGACTAGACCAATTGACGACAAAATCCGCTAATCTAGGAGGGTTTTGTCCACCCGTAACATTAGTGCTACTTGTCGGTGCAAATTCCCTGCGAAGACAAGCGCTTGTGATCCCTCGGATCACAGTCCGTGGACAGGAAGGACGCCCAATCGGAGGGGGTGCCGTAGAAGGCGTTCCGGTCGACGTCGCCCCGCACGCCGGGGACGCGGCCGGTGGAGGTGAACTGCCAGAGCATCCAGCGGCGGTTCACGAAGCGCTGCTCCGGCTCGGCGGCGGTGGAGCGCAGCCAGTGCGGATAGTCCGGCAATTCGCCTTCCAGCACGTCCTTGTGGAAGGTGATGTCCGTATAGATGATCGGGCGCTTGCCGGTGTAGCGCTCCATCTCTTCGAGCATCTCCCGCACCATGGTCAGGGCCTGCTCCTTCGGGAGCTTGCGCGGGCAGGTCTGGGAATGGCCGTTCCATTCCACGTCGAGGACCGGGGGGAGGGCGCTCGGATCGTTGGGGACGTTCTTCTTGAACCAGTTCATCTGGTCCCGGGCCGAGCGGCACCAGAAGACGAAGTGGTAGGCGCCGCGCGGAATGCCGGCGGCGGCGGCCCCATCCCAGTTCGCCCGGAATCGCTCGTCGACGTGGTCACCGCCCTCGGTCGCCTTGATGAAGGCGAACTGCGTGCCGGAGGCGCGGACGGAGGCCCAATCGACGTTCCCCTGCCACTTCGAGATGTCGATGCCCTGGATCGGATGCAGCTTGGCCTTGGCCACGCCCGGATGGGGCTTCACGTCGCCCTTGGTGGGGTAGAAATCCGGGTTGCTCGAGCAGGCGGCGAGGCCCGCGAGGGTGGCCGCGGCGAGCGCCCGGCGCGACATGAGCAGTACGGCCGACAGCGACGCGGAAATGGAGCCCCCGAAGAGCGGTGTAGACACTCTAGTCCGAGACATCAGCGCCACCGCCCGTTTCTCCGAAAAGCGCTTACGACAGGCCTATTCGATGACCCCTCTGCAGTTAACGGACCTTTGCGATCATTGCGGCGGAATTCCGGGATGCGTTGCCCGCCAGTGACATACCCACAGCCCGCCGCGCTTGGAGAAGCCGGCTGCGCAGCCTAAGTCCCGGCGCAGCAAGGAAAGTCGGGTCGTGCTGCCGTGAGCAAGAGACTGTTTACCATCGGCTACGAAGGGCTCGATCCGGAGCGCCTGCGGGACGCCCTCCAGTCGGCCGGGGTCGCCGTGCTGGCCGATGTTCGCGCCGTGGCGAATTCGCGCAAGCGCGGCTTCTCGAAGGGTGCCCTGAAGGCGGGTCTGGAGGAAGCGGGACTCGGCTACGCGCATCTGCGCGCCCTCGGCACGCCAAAATCCGGCCGCGAGGCCGCCCGCGCCGACGATGCCGCGCTACTGAAGCGCATCTATTGCGAGGAGGTGCTGGAGACGGCGGGCGGCATCGCCGCGCTCGATGAGCTGTCGGCCCTCGCCGAGAAGGCACCGACATGCCTCCTCTGCTTCGAGCGCGATCCCGCCCGCTGCCATCGCCGCCTGTTGGCCGAGCGGCTGGCGCCGCGCGGCTTCGTGGTCGAGGACCTGTTCGGCTAGATCGTCAGGCCTGCGCGATGGCCTGGACTCGGGCGCTCACCGCCCCGGCGAAGCGGCGCATCGGCTTGAGCGCCGCACCGAGCAGGGCGCTCGGGCGTTCGGCACGGGCTTCCGGCCGGCGCCGGTTCGGGTCGGCCTCCGGCGACACGGGCAGGTAGAGCGCCTCGAAGAAGGAGATCTCCATCAGCCCCACGCCCGCCTCGTCGGTGACGAGGAGCGAGGCGTCGAGGAGCTTGGCCTCGCCGCCGTGGCGCTGGACGATGCCGCGCACCACGGTGGAGGCGACGAAGCGCAGAGCCGCCGTGTCGCCCACATCCTGGCCGACGCGGTCGGGGACGACCTTTCCGTTGATGACGATGTTGAAGAAGGCACGCATGAGGGCGAGGCTTTCTTGCGAGGGAGGCCGGACGGCCGGGTTTACGCGGCCTCGACGTCCCTGTCGGGTTCGGCGGCCGATTTGGGGTCGAAGGCGTCGGCGAGCAGGCCGATGCGGCGGGCCATGTCCCGCACCTCGTTGAGAGCGATCGACTTCTGGCCTTCCTTCACAGCCCGCGTGATGTCGCTCACCTGGGCCGTCGCGATGCGCTTCAGTTCCTCGGCAAGTTGCTGGCTTGTCATCATGTCCGCTGTCCGGCGAAGGAAGAGCGGCAGGTTCGGCCGGTCTCGTTACCATGCCGTATCTTCGGGCGGTGGATTGCTGTGGATTGAGGGGATCGCCCGCCCGACCGTGCTTCCCGTTGCGCGCACCGGCCCGTGCGCTACCTCCGGCACGGCCGCCAGAGAACTCCGGAACAGCAGGACCGCAGCATGGACTTCGCCCTCTTCCTCGACTTCGACGGCACCCTCGTGGACATCGCGCCGAGGCCCGATGCGGTGGTGGTCGAGCCGGGGCTGATCCAGAATCTCGAAGCCCTGCGGCAGCGGCTCGGCGGCGCGCTCGCCCTCGTCAGCGGGCGGCCCATCGCGCAGATCGACGGGTTCCTCACGCCGGCGCGGTTCGATGCGGCGGGACTGCACGGCGTGGAGCGGCGGCGCGAAGGTGAGATCGTCGGCGGGCGGCCCGAGGATCACCCGGATCTGCGCCGGCAGGTGGAGCGGCTGCACGCCGATTCGGCGCCGCTGGCGAATGTGCTGATCGAAGACAAGGGCGCGTCCGTTGCCGTGCACTGGCGGCTGGCGAATGCGGAGGACGCGCAGCGCGCCGAGGCACTGGTGAAGGAGGCGGCGGGTCTGCTCAGCGGCGCTTACCGCCTGCAACTCGGCAAGGCGGTGGGTGAGATCGTGCCCGCCACCGCGACGAAGGCCGTGGCGATCCGCACCTTCCTGGAGGAGGCGCCCTATGCCGGCCGCCGGGCGATCTTCCTCGGCGACGACAAGACCGACGAGATCGCCTTCGCCAGCGTTACCGAGGATGGCGGCGTGGCCGTGCGCGTCGGCGACGGCGAAACCGCCGCCGCCCGCCGCCTGCCGGATCCGGCGGCGGTGCGGGCGCTCATCGCCGCCTGGGCTGCCGGAGAACCGATCGACCCGGACGCACTGCCGCCCGCCTGAGGGCGTCCTACGGCGCCATGTCGGGGACGGGCTTCACCACCACGTCGTCGGCCGGCGCATCGACCGGGGTCGGAACCGCCGCCTCGACGCGCGGGGGCGGAGTGAGCTGCAGCGTCTCGCTGGTCATGGCCAGCGACTCGAAGGCCTTCTGAGGATCCACGTTCAGCTTCGTGCCGTAGCTCGGGACGATGCGGCGGATCTTGGCCTGCCACTCGGGCGTCGCGACCTTCTTGGCGAAGACCTTCTCCAGCACGGAGAGCATGATCGGCGCAGCGGTCGAGGCCCCCGGCGAGGCGCCGAGCAGGCCGGCGATGCTGCCGTCCTTCGCGCTGACGATCTCGGTGCCGAGCTTCAGCACGCCGCCCTTCTCGGGATCGCGCTTGATGATCTGCACCCGCTGGCCCGCCTGCCACAGGCGCCATTCGCTCTTCTTCGCGTTCGGGAAGTACTCGCGCAGGGCCTGGTAGCGGTCCTCGTCCGACAGCATGAGCTGGCCGGCGAGGTATTCCACCAGCGGATACTGGTCGATCCCGACCCGCATCATCGGCCACACGTTGCTCGTTGTGGTCGAGGAGAGCAGGTCGAGATACGAGCCTTCCTTCAGGAACTTGGTCGAGAAGGTCGCGAACGGTCCGAACAGGATCACGCGCTTGCCGCCGAGCATGCGGGTGTCGAGATGCGGCACCGACATCGGCGGGGCGCCGACCGACGCCTTGCCGTAGGCCTTGGCGAGGTGCAGCGAGGTGACGTCGGGATTCTCGTTGATCAGGAACGAGCCGCCCACGGGGAAGCCGGCATAATCCTCGGCCTCGGGGATCCCCGACTTCTGCAGCAGGTGCAGCGCCCGGCCGCCCGCGCCGATGAAGACGAACTTGGCATCGACCGTGTCGGCCGCGCCGGTCTTCACGTTGCGGATCGACACGCGCCAGGAGCCGTCACCGTTGCGGGTCAGGGCCTCGACCTCGGTGCCGGTCTTCAGATCGAACTTCGGCGCGCTCTTGAGATGGCCGACGAACTGGCGGGTGATCTCGCCGAAATCGACATCGGTGCCGACCGGCGCCCAGGTGGCGGCGATCTTCTGCTGCGGGTCGCGGCCCTCCATCATCAGCGGCACCCAGGCCTTGATGCGCTCGGGGTCCGACGAGAACTGCATGCTGGCGAAGAGCGGGCTCGCCTTCAGGGCCTCGTAGCGGCGCTTCAGGAACGAGACGTTTTCGTCACCCCACACGAAGCTCATGTGCGGCGTCGAATTGATGAAGCTGCGCGGATTCCGCAGGACGCCGTTCTTCACCTGCCAGGACCAGAACTGCCGGGAGATCTGGAACGCCTCGTTGATCGCGACGGCCTTGTCGATCGTGACCCGGCCCTTCGTATCCTCGGGTGTGTAGTTCAGCTCCGCCAGGGCGGAATGGCCCGTGCCGGCGTTGTTCCAGCCGTTGGAGCTTTCCAGGGCGACGCTGTCCAGGCGCTCGACCATCTCCATCGACCAGTCGGGCTCGAGCTCGCGCAACCACACGCCGAGGGTCGCGCTCATGATGCCGCCGCCGATCAGCAGCGCATCGACCTTGCGAGTATCGCCGGCCGCGCCCGCAATCGTCGCGGGCAGCGAGGCCGCCGCGACGCCGGTCAGCGCAGTCCCGATGAGTTGCCGGCGGCTGAAACCGACTGAACTATCGTTCATATCCTGCGACGAAGGGCGGTTGTCGTGATCGATCATTGCTACCGGTGGTTCTCTAACAGAGTTAAATTTATTTTGCGGACGGCTACAGCTAAATTTGAGGCCACACTCCTTGCCGACCCGCTCCCAATGCTCAAGCCTTGTGCGCTGCAACGGGGGGCCGCGCCGGATGCAAGGGTCGTCGTGAGGCCTTCCCGTGCGGGGCGGCATTTGCCACACAGGGCACGGCCGGCGCTGTCCGCGCGGCGGGGAGGTGAGTGCTGATGTTCGAGTTCCCGGTCCTCATCGGCGACATCGGCGGCACGAATGCCCGCTTCGGCCTCGTGGAGCGGAAGGGCGACAAGCCGCGAACGCTCTCGCACGAGGCGACCGCCGACCATGCCGACCCGTCCGCCGCGATCCGCGCCGCGCTCGGCAAGGAAGGCCAGGACGCACCGCCGCCGCGCTCGGCGATCCTCGCCATCGCGGGGCGGATCGACGGGCCGGAGATCCAGCTTACGAACGCCCACTGGAAGGTGAGCGGCGAGCGGATCGCCGGGGATTTCGACCTGTCCTCGGCGACGATCGTGAACGACTACGTCCCCGTGGCAGCCGGCGCGGCGGAGATCGAGCCGCACGACCTTACCCCCATCGGGCGCAGCCATCCCATTCCGGGGGGCGCCCGCGTGGTGCTCGGGCCGGGCACCGGCTTCGGCGCGGCGGCGCTGGTGCCGTACTCTTCCCACCTCGCCATCGTCTCGACGGAGGTGGGCCATACCGATATCGGCCCGGCGGATGCTTTTGAGGAGAAGGTCTGGCACGCGCTGGAGCGCGTCGAGGACCGCATCACCGTCGAGACGGTGCTCTCGGGCCCCGGCCTCGCGCGGTTGCACGCGGCGGTGGCGCATGTCCGCACCGGGCGCCCGCACGACAAGATCGACCCCGCCGCCGTGACGGAGGCCGGGCTCGACGCCTCCGATCCCCATGCCGTGGAAACGCTGGGACTGTTCGCCCGGCTGCTCGGCCGGGTCTGCGGCGACCTCGCGCTGACCTTCCTCGCCACGAGCGGGGTCTATATCGGCGGGGGCATCGCTCCGCGTATCCTGAAGGTGCTGGAGGAGAGCGGATTCCGCGAGTCCTTCGAGCGCAAGGCGCCCTTCGCGGCGATGATGCGCGGCATCCCCACCAGCGTCATCACGGTGCAGGACCCCGCCTTCAACGGGTTGGCGAACCTGGCCAGCGATGGGGCGAAGTTCGTCTATCACGGGCAGGTCTGGCGTCGCCCGGAGTGATCCGAGCCGCCCGCTGCGGACATGTCATACAATTGACATGACGCGTGTCATGCTCTGAGCGCATGGCTTGTTACAGCCGGCGTAGTCTGTTTACCTTGGCAATGGGAACCATAGCGCAGGCGATCTTGACGGCCCGCGTTTTGTTGCATTGCGAAATTTTCAAACCGCGACGCACCAATTCTGTGTTTTCCTTTGCGGGCCGGAATACCCCGGTGTCGCATCGGAGCACACAATGCGCACGATTATCATTCTTGCGTCGTCCGCTATCGCCGCGGCGACCTTCGCGGCCGGCATCGCCTCGGCCGACGACCGGATCAACGTGACCCCGCCGATCAGCCGTGAGCATGCCCGCGAGATCCGCGCCATCCACCCGGCCGGCGAGTTCACCGTGACGCCCCAGCCGGTGCCGACCACCGAGACTCCGCGCCCGTTCTCGGCCGCCGCGTCCCGGATCGACGTCGCCAACCGCTGAGGCGGTGGGTCAGGCCGCGGCCAGCGGCTTGGACACATCTTCGAGGGACCGCCCTTCGGCGGCGGTCCCCCAGATGCCGCCCACCACGGCGGCGACGATCATCAGCACCGCGCCCAGCAGGTAGCCGAAGAAGACGTATTCCCGCGAGCCGCTCTCCACGAGCGATCCGAAGAGCAGCGGCCCCGAGACGCCGCCGACCCCCGTGCCGATGGCATAGAAGGCGGCGATGGCGAGCGCCCGGATCTCCAGCGGGAAGGTTTCCGCCACGGTGAGGTAGGCCGACGAGGCCGCCGCGCTGGCGAAAAAGAACACCGCCATCCACGCCGCCGTCTGGCCCACCGGGCCGAAGGCGTCGATGAGGAATAGGTAGCCTGCCCCGATCAGCATCACGCCGGAGATGCCGTAGGTGAAGGCGATCATCGGCCGGCGCCCGACCGTGTCGAACAGCCGTCCGAGGACCACCGGCCCGAGGAACGAGCCGAGCGCGAAGGGCAGCAGATACCAGCCGACCTGCCCGCCCGGCACCTGATAGAACTTCTCCAGCACCAGGGCGTAGGTGAAGAACAGGGCGTTGTAGAAAAACGCCTGTCCCACCATCAGGCAGAGGCCGACCACGGTCTGCTTGCGGCTCGTTACGAACATCGAGTGCACGACGTCCGAGAGGGGCGTGTGGTGGCGAACCCGGATCTTGGTGTGCTTCTTCGGGTCCGGCGGCGGCAGGGTGACGCCCGCATCGGTGAAGCGTTTCTCGATGCTCGTGACCACCCGGTCGGCCTCGGCGGTGTAGCCGTGGGTCGCCAGCCAGCGCGGGCTTTCCGGGATCCAGCGCCGCAGGAACAGGATCACGAGGCCGATGGCGCCGCCGGTCAGGAAGGCGACGCGCCAGCCCCAGGCCGGATCGATCACTTCGGGCTTCAGCAGCACGATCGACATGAAGGAGCCGAGCGCGGCGCCGATCCAGAATGAGCCGTTGATGACGAGGTTGGTCCAACCCCGTGCGCTGGCCGGCACGAGTTCCTGGATGGTCGAATTGATGGCGGTGTACTCGCCGCCGATGCCCGCGCCGGTGAAGAAGCGGAAGACGCAGAAGCTCGCCACGTTCCACGACAGGCCGGTGGCCGCCGTGGCGACGAGGTAGAGGGCCAGGGTGATGAAGAAGAGCTTCTTGCGGCCGATCCGGTCGGTCAGCCAGCCGAAGCCCACCGCGCCCGTCACCGCGCCGACGAGGTAGGAAGAAGCCGCGAGGCCGACGTCGAACTCGGAGAAGGACATCGGCGGCTGGCGCAGCGCCCCGACGAGGGAGCCCGCCAGCGTTACCTCAAGGCCGTCGAGCACCCAGGTGATGCCCAACGCCACGATGACGAGGACATGGAAGCGGCCCCAGGGCAGGCGGTCGAGGCGCCCCGCGATGTCCGTATCGACGACGCTGCCGATCTCAGCGCGCTCGGGCGTGCCGGCTACCCCTTCCACCTTGGTCGCCATGCTGCCCAATCCTCCATTCACCAAAAGTCGTGAGAAGCAGTAAACCGCAACTCCGAATTGCTGTTCGCAACAATCGCCCGCCCGATTCGGTTCGATCTCGTCTTCACTGCCCCAAGTCACACTGGCCGCGCTCACAACGAGTGATCGCCATGCGCCTCCGTCTGTTCCTCGCCCTCGTCGTCACCACCGGCTTCGCCTCCTTTCCCACCGGCGCGGCGGATTCAGCGTTGCCTGCCGCGAAACCGCGCGTCGCCATGGGGGCGGAGGAGCGCTGGGCCCTTCGCCCGAGCGAGCCGGTGCGAGCGCTGTTCGCCTCCGTAGAGGACGCGCCGCGCCGGGACGTGCGCATCGTTTATCCGCCCCTCGTCGAGCCGCGCTGAGCCCCCGCGTCCGCTCGCCCCGGAACCTTGGAGCGCGTACAGCGTCGGGGAGGTTTCGACGGGCGACAGGAGAGGCGGATGGGTGTGGCCACCGACACGGATCTGCGTGAGGCGGGCGTCTGCCCGCAGCGCCTCGCCCGGATCACGCCGTGGATGGACCGGCTCGTGGCGGACGGACGGCTCGCGGGCCTCTCGGTGTCGATGCAGCGGCGCGGCAAGACCGTCTTCGCCCGTGCCTGCGGTCAGGCCGACCTCGCGCGCGGCACGCCGTTCACCCTGGAGACGGTGACGCGCATTTATTCCATGACGAAGCCGCTTACCTCGGTGGCGGTGATGCAGCTCTACGAGCAGGGCCTGTTCCAGCTCGACGATCCGGTCTCCCGCTTCCTGCCGGAGTTCAAGGAGATGCGGGTGGCGGTGGGCGGCAACCGCGCCAGGATCGAGACCGAGCCGGCCAAGCGACCGATCACGGTGCGCGACCTCCTCACCCACACCGCCGGCCTGACCTACGGCTTCATGGAGGCGACGCTGGTCGATGCCGCCTATCGCGAGAAGGGCATCGACTTCCTGGCCCGCGAGGGCACCCTCGCCGAGATGTCGGCGCGGACGGCCTCGGCGCCGCTGCTGGCCCAGCCCGGCGCGGCCTGGAACTACAGCGTCGCCACCGACGTGCTCGGCCATTTCGTGGCGGTTGTCTCGGGCCGCCCCTTCGCGGAGTACCTCCGCGAGGAGGTGATTGGGCCGCTCGGCATGGTGGACACGGATTTCCACGTCCATCCCGAGTGGATGGACCGCTTCTGCGCCTGCTACGCCTACGACCGGGAGCGCAAGCTGCGCCCCTTCGACGGCTCGGTCGAGACGAGCTTCGGCCAACCCCCGGCCATTCCCTCGGGCGGCGGCGGCCTCGTCTCGACGGCGGCGGATTACCACCGGTTCTGCCGCATGATCCTCAACGGCGGCGAACTCGACGGGCGCCGGCTCCTCGGTCGCAAGACCGTGGCGCTAATGATTGCGAACCACCTGCCGGGCGATCTGGCGGCCATGGGCACGCCGCGCTTCGCCGAAACCTCCTATGCCGGAATCGGCTTCGGGCTCGGCTTCTCGGTGATGCTCGATCCGGCCAAGGCGCAGATCGTTGGCACGCCGGGGGAGGTCGCCTGGGGCGGCATGGCCTCGACGGCGTTCTGGATCGATCCCGCCGAGGATCTGGCCGTTGTGCTGATGACGCAGCTCATCCCGTCCTCGGCTCTGCCGATCCGGAAGGAGTTGCGTGTGCTGACCTACGCGGCGCTGGTGGATTGACCCGCGCGGTGCCGGCTCAATCCGGCACCTTGAGGCCCGCGATGTCCTTCGGCCCCTCGGGAAACCGGGGGTCGATCGCCTCAAGGGTGTCGGCGACGGTCTTGGCGACGAGGTAGTTGCGGAACCATTTCCGGTCGGCCGGCACCACGAGCCACGGGGCGTGCGGCGTCGAGCAGCGCCCGAGGGCGTCCGCGAAGGCCGTCTGGTAGGAATCCCACGACTTGCGCTCGACGAGGTCGGCCGGGTCGAACTTCCAGTGCTTGGCAGGGTCGGCGATGCGGGCTTCCAGCCGCTCCTTCTGCTCGTCCTTGGAAATGTGCAGGAAGAACTTCAGGATCGTCGTGCCGCTCTCGGTGAGAAGCCGCTCGAAGTCGTTGATGGCCGCGTAGCGCGAGCGCCAGACCGCATCGGGGACGAGGCCCTTCACCCGCACCACCAGCACGTCCTCGTAGTGGCTGCGGTTGAACACGCCGATCATCCCCTTCCCGGGGGTGCGCTGGTGATACCGCCAGAGGAAATCGTGATCCAATTCCTCGTGCGAGGGCACTTTGAACGAGGCGATGGCGCAGCCCTGAGGGTTCACCCCCTTCAGCACGGCGCGGATCGTGCCGTCCTTGCCGCCGGTATCGATGGCCTGCAGCACGATGAGCAGGCTGCGCCGCCGCTCGGCGTAGAGCTTCTCCTGAAGATCGGAGATCCGCGCCCGCTCCTTGCGCAGTTGGTCCTTGGCCCAGCCCTTGTCGAGGCCGCCGTTCTCCCGGGTGTCCACGCCCGCGAGATCGAAGGTCACGCCGGGCGCCACGGCGACGAGGCCGGGGGCCGGCACGATGGGGCTCGCGACAGGCGCGTCGAGCGCACCGGGCCTCACCCCGGCGATCAGGCCGGCGGCGTTCGCCCACAGGGATGTCGAGGGTGGGTGCAAATGTCCGTGGGAGAGATCGTCCCGGTCTGCTACCTGCCTGCCGGTGACGGGCTGGCCGCGATCATGCTTGCCGTGCTTCTTGGACATCCGGTGAGGCCTGTGGGGGGCGTTGCTCAGCGGCATCGGAACGGTTGGGCTGAGGCCTCGTTCCGGCGGCCGTGTTCCTCGTAAGGAACGCAAAGTTTGCGGACTATCTATTTTATTCGGCACGGCCAGACGGGCTGGAACGCGGAGGGCCGCCTTCAAGGTGCCCACGACATCGACCTGAACGCCATCGGCGAGGCGCAGGCCGCCGCGGTGGCGCCGCGGCTCGCGGCCGTCGCCGGCCCGGCGCTCGCGGAGGCGACCTTCATTGCCAGCCCGCTGACCCGGACCCGGCGCACCATGGAAATCCTGCGCGGGACGCTCAACCTGCCGCCCGAGGACTACGCCACGGATCCGCGCCTGCGGGAGATCGGCTTCGGCGCGTGGGAGGGTTCGACCTGGACCGAGATCCGCCGACGGGACCCGGCGGGGGCCAGCCAGCGCGACCGCAACCGGTGGCACCATCGCCCGCCGGGCACGGGCGCGGAGAGCTACGCGATGCTGGTGGAGCGCGTGGCGCCGTTCTTCGCGGAACTCCCGCCGGTTTCGGTGGTCGTCGCTCATGGGGGCGTCGCCCGTGCCATGCTGGTCGCCCTCGGCCAGATGGACATCTACGCCGCCCCGCGCCTCGGCATCCGCCAGGGCGAAGTGCTGGTCGTGGAGGCCAAGGGTTGGCGCTGGGCCTAATGACCCGCAAGCCACGGTCGGGACTTCGTCACCGTCGCGGGGCCGTTCCGGTGTAAAGCCGCCTCGCTAACGGCACGATCCGCAGGGTATAGGGCGCCAGATTGACATGCGCCGGCGGGTAGGGCCGGCAGCGGAGCAGCGCATGAGCGACCTCGCCGAGAAGTCCTTGCCCGCCACGGCGGCCATGGGCGCACGGCCGTCGAGGGAGGGGGCGGTCCTGTACGGCGACCGGCGGCCCGACCTGATCCGCGATGAGGTGCTCGGCGAGATCTTCCTCGCCTCAGCCAAGGCACGCGGCGACCATCCCTGCCTGATCGATGGGGCCGCCCTCGGCACGGGCGGGCTGCATCCGCATCTGAGCTACGCCCAGGTCGTGGCGCGGGCGCAGCGGATCGCCGCCGGGCTTGCGCATCGCGGCATCGGGCCGGGCGACGTGGTCGGCCTCTGGATGGCGCGCGGGCCGGACCTCCTGGTCACCCAGATCGGTATCACCCTCTCGGGCGCCGCGTGGCTGCCCTTCGACGCCGAGGCCCCCGCCGACCGGGTCGGCATCTGCCTCGGGGACGCCGCCGCCAAGGCGCTCCTCGTTTCCCCGGCTCTCGAAGCCCAGGCGCCCGCCGGCACCCCCGCCCTGACGCCGGCCGCGCTGGACAGGGACACGCCCGCCGACGCTCCCGTGCCCGACGCGCGGGCGAAGGGCCTCACCCCCGGCCATCCGGCCTACCTGATCTACACCTCCGGCTCGACCGGCGTGCCGAAGGGCATCGTCATCAGCCACGCCAACATCTGCCACTTCCTGCGCTCGGGGAACGCCCTCTACGGGATGCGGGCGGACGATGTGGTGTTCCAGGGCGCCTCGGTCGCCTTCGATCTCTCGATGGAGGAGATCTGGGTCCCCTACCTCGTCGGCGCGACCCTGTTCGTGGCGAGCCCATCCATGATGGGCGATATCGAGGCACTGCCCGGCATCATCGCGAACAACGCCATCACCGTCCTCGACACGGTGCCGACCCTGCTCGCCATGATCACCGGGGATCTGCCCAAGGTCCGCCTCGTGTTGCTCGGCGGCGAGGCGCTGCCCGAGCCGCTGATCGCCAAATGGGCGACGGCGAAGCGCAAGCTGTTCAACACCTACGGGCCGACCGAGGCCACCGTGGTGGCAACCGCCGCCGAGATGCATGCCGGCGAGCCCGTGACCATCGGCGGCCCGATCCCGAACTATTCCGTCTACGTGGCGAGCGAGGAGCTTCGCCTCCTCGGGCACGGCGAGCAGGGGGAGTTGCTGATCGGCGGCCCCGGCGTCGCGGCGGGCTATCTGAAGCGGCCGGAACTGACGGCCGAGAAGTTCATTGCGAACCCCTTCGCCTCCGACGGGTCGGACCCGATTCTCTACCGATCGGGCGATGCCGTCTCCCTCGACGCGGACGGGCGCATCCTCTTCCACGGGCGCATCGACGATCAGGTGAAGATCCGGGGGTTCCGGGTCGAGTTGGGCGAGATCGAGTCGCGCATCCGCGCCGTGCCGGAGATCAACCAGGCGGCGGTGGTGCTGCGCTCGGATGACGGGGTGGACCGGCTCGTTGCCTTCCTCATTCCCGAGCGCGGCCAGTGCCTCGACACGCCCTCGCTGCGCAAGCGGCTGGCGGCCGAGATGCCGCCCTACATGGTGCCCGGCCATTTCGAGGTGGCGGAGACCCTGCCGCGCCTCACCTCCGGCAAGGTCGACCGCAAGGCGCTTAAGATCGCCCCGCTGACGGTGGTCGCCGCCGACGGCGAGCAGGAACCGCCGCAGAACGACACCGAGGCCGCGTTGCTCGCCGCCGCCAAGCAGGTCTTCGGCGCGCAGCCGATCCCGCTGGAGGGCGACTTCTTCGCCGATCTCGGCGGCCATTCGTTGCTGGCCGCGCGGTTCGTCTCGGCGGTGCGCGAGACCCCGGCGCTGGCCGGCATCACCCTGCCCGACGTCTACGCCAAGCGTACCCTGCGGGCGATGGCCGACGCTCTGATCGAGCGGACCGGCGGCGTCGGCACCGAAGCCGCCGTGCGGGACCTGAGCTTCGAACCGCCGCCGCTCCTTCGCCGGGCTTTGTGCGGCCTCGCTCAGGCGGTCGCCTTGCCCTTCCTCATCGCCCTCGCCACCGTGCAGTGGCTCGGCATCTTCGTGACCTACCTGCTGCTGACCGGCGGCGGCCTGAGCTTCTTCGCTGAACTCGGCGTGCTGCTGCTCGTCTACATCGCCATCAACGCGGTGACGGCGGCCATCGCGGTGGCGGGCAAATGGCTCGTGCTCGGGCGGACGAAGCCCGGCCGATACCCGCTTTGGGGCGTCTATTACTACCGCTGGTGGCTGGCGCAGCGGCTTGCGCCGCTGGTCCACGTGAAGTGGCTTCAGGGCTCACCGGCCATCGCAACCTATCTGCGCCTCATGGGTGCCAAGGTCGGCCAGGACACGCTGATCTCCGACATCGAGATCGGCGCCCCCGACCTCCTCACCATCGGCGACGGCGCGTCGCTCGGCGGGAGGCTCGTCATCGCCAACGCCGAGATCGTCGGCAACGAACTTGTCATCGGCAAGGTCGAGATCGGCGCGGATGCCGCCATCGGCACGTCCTGCGTCATCTCCCACGACACGGTGATCGGCCCGCAAACCGAGATCGCCGACCTGACTACGATCCCCTCGCGCACCCGGGTCGGGGCCGCCGAGCGGTGGGACGGCTCCCCCGGCCGCAAGGTGGGCATGGCCGACACCGGCGACCTCCCCGCGCAATCGACCGTAAGCCCGCGGCGGCGCTTGGCCTTCGGGCTGATTTACGTGCTGCTGCTCGGCGCGATCCCGGCCGTGGGGCTGCTGCCGATCTTCCCGGCCTTCTTCATCTTCGACCAGATCTCGGATTCGCTCTCCGACATCACCGACATCGACTACCACTTCTACCTGCCGATCCTCACATGGCCGACCGCCATGCTGATGACGGCCGGAACGGTGCTGCTCATCACCGGCCTGCGCTGGTCGATCCTGCCGCGCACCCGGCACGGCACCTACTCGATCCACTCCCTGTTCTACCTGCGGAAATGGTCGCTGGCGCTCGCCGTCGAGGTGACGCTGGAGACGTTGGCCTCGCTGTTCGCCACCGTCTACATGCGCGCGTGGTACCGGCTGATGGGCGCCCGGATGGGCGAAGGCGCGGAGATCTCCACCAACCTCGCGGGCCGCTACGACCTCGCGGAGGTCGGCGCGCGCAACTTCATCGCCGACGAGGTGGTGTTCGGCGAGGAGGAGATCCGCCGGGGCTGGATGTATCTCGATCCGGTCCAGACCGGCAAGCGCGTCTTCGTCGGCAACGACGCGGTGGTGCCGCCGGGCGCGGTGATCCCGGACGACGTGCTCATCGGCATCAAGTCGAAGCCCCCGGCCAACGACGCGATGGCCCCGGGCGAGACGTGGTTCGGCTCCCCGCCGATCCGCCTGCCGGCGCGGCAGCGCGTCGATCTCGGCTCGGCCGCGCAGACCTACGAGCCGGGCCTGTGGCCGAAGGTGCGGCGCGGCGTGTTTGAGGCGTTCTCGACCTCGTTCTCGCCGATGCTCTACATCACCCTCGCGATCACCTCGATCGATTGGTACTTCTACCCGGCGATCCTGGAGCGTGACTGGTCGGGGCTGGCAATCAGCTTCATCACCGTGAGCGTGGTGATCGCGCTGATCCAATCCTCGGCGGTCATCGCGATGAAATGGCTGCTGATGGGCGTCTACCGCCCCGGTATGCAGCCGATGTGGTCGTGGTGGGCCATGCGCACCGAGGCCATCGCGGTGGCCTATTGGGGGCTCGCCGGCAAGGTGCTCCTCGAACACCTGCAGGGCACGCCGTTCCTGCCTTGGGCGCTGCGCCTGTTCGGCGTGAAGGTGGGGCAGGGTGTGTGCATGCTCACCACCGACATGACCGAGTTCGACTGCGTCGAGATCGGCGATTTCTGCACCATCAACCGCGTCTCGGCGCTTCAGACCCACCTCTACGAGGACCGCATCATGAAGATCGGCCGCGTCGTGGTCGGGCGCGGCGTGTCGGTGGGGTCGTTCTCGACGGTGCTCTACGACACCAAGGTCGGCGACTACGCCCGTCTGCGCCCGCTGACCATCGTCATGAAGGGCGAGTCGATCCCGGCCAACACCGAATGGGAGGGCGCCCCCGCCGTGCCGGTCATCCACACGGCGTAGGCCGCACCGGTCAGAAACCCCGAACGCCCGCCCGGTACTCGCGTGGGGACAGTCCGAAGGCCTGGCGGAAGGCCTGGGCCAGGGCGGCGTTGTTGGTGAAGCCGAAGGCCTCCCCGATCTCGCCGATGGTCCGCCGCTCCAGCGGATCGTCCAGGGCGGAGCGCACGGATTCGAGCCTCTGTCGGGTCGCGTAGCGCGCCACCCCGCCCTCCGGCTCGAACAGGCGGTAGAGCTGCGAGCGCGATATGCCGAGCGCCTTGGTCATCGCGTCGATCCGGATCGGCGAGGCGAGGTGGGCGCGGACGAACCGCTTCGCGGCTCTGAGGCGGGCGGCGTTGAGCGGCGCGCTCGCCTGTGCGAAGGCGTCCAGGCTCGGCCGCACGCAGGCCGCGAGCATGTGCAGCGTCGCCTGGGCGATATGGCTCGCATCCGCCGTGGTGATCGCGTGGCTGTGCGCCGCGAGGCTGCGGAAATGGTCGGCGAGCAGGAGGCCGGCGCCGCCCCGCATCACCAGCCCGTGCAGCACGTCCTCGTTGGGCAACACGGCGGCGATCGAGGCGCGCGGCAACACGAGGATCACCGAATCCGTTTCCGCCACCTGGGAGCGGCGATAGGATTGGGTCATGTCGTTGAAGCTGATCGATCCCGCCGGCACGTCGACCATGCCGCGCTCGGTCTCGACGCTGTAGTTGTGCCGGCTGAGGTGCAGGACGAAGGAATCCAGCCCATCGCGCCGGACCTGCGTTCGGGAGCGGGCGGTTGCCTGGGTCGCCGCGTTCATGATGCGCAGGGACATCGGGCCGACCTGGGTCGACTCGATCCGCCCGGAAAAACCCAGCGGATCGGCATCGAGCGCGTGGGCGGCGAAGATGGAGCGCCACGCATCGAGGCGCTCCCGCTCCGGGACGTCGTCGGTCGAGAACGCGAACCGAGGGACGAGGGTCACGGGGACTCTGCCCGGATCCAATCGCGGGTCCGGTCGAGCGCCCGCGTCAGGCGGTCGAACAGCGTGTCGATCTCCTCCCGCGTGATGATGAGCGGCGGGCACACCGCCACGCGGTCCCCCGAGAGGTAGCGGACGATCAGCCCTTCCTCCTGGGCGAAGGCGACGCAGCGGGCGGAAACGCCCATCTTCGGATCGTATTGGCGGCGACTCGCCTTGTCGGCGACGATCTCGAGGCCGCCGATCAGTCCGAGCCCCTTGGCCTCGCCGACGATGTCGTGCTCGGCCAGCGCCGACAGGCGCCGCTGGAAGTGCGGGGCCTTCTCGGCCGCGCCCTCGATCACGCGGTCGCGCTTGTAGATCTCGATGGCCTTGATCGCGACGGCGCAGGCGACCGGATGCCCGGAATAGGTCGTGCCGTGGCCGAAGCCGCCGAGCTTCTCGCTCTGCCCGAGCAGGGCTTCATAGAGCGGCGGGTCGATGCTGATGCCGCCGAGCGGCACGTAGCCGGAGGTGACGGCCTTGGCGAAGGAGATCGTATCCGGCCGCATGTCGAGCGTTTCGCTGCCGAACCACGTGCCCAGCCGGCCGAAGCCGCAGATCACCTCGTCGGCGATCAACCGCACGTCGTACTTCGTCAGCACGGCTTGGATCGCCGGGAAGTAGCCCTTCGGCGGGATGATCGCGCCGCCCGCGCCCATCACCGGTTCGGCGATGAAGGCGGCGACCGTCTCCGGCCCCTCGCGCAGGATCGTCTCTTCCAGTTCAAAGGCAAGGCGGGCGGAATAGGCCTCCTCGCTCTCGCCGGGCTCGGCGCCCCGGTAATGATGCGGGGTCGAGACGTGCAGGAAGCCCGGCAGGGGCAGATCCCAGTCCAGGTGGTTGGCCGGCAGGCCGGTCATGGAGGCGCTGGCGATGGTGACGCCGTGATAGCCCTTCTTGCGGGCGATGATCTTCTTCTTGTTCGGCCGCCCGAGGGCGTTGTTGTAGTACCACGCGAGCTTCACCTGCGTGTCGTTCGCCTCCGAGCCCGACGAGCAGAAGAACACCTTCGAGGTCGGGACCGGCATCAGCTCCTTCAGCGTCTCGGCCAGCTCGATGGCCGGGTCGTGGCTGCGGCCGGAGAAGAGATGCGAGAAGGGCAGACGGCCCATCTGCTCCCGCGCCGCCTCCACGAGTTCCGCGTTGGAATAGCCGAGCGCCGTGCACCACAGCCCCGCCATGCCCTCGATGTAGGGGCGGCCTTCCGCGTCGTAGACATTCACGCCGTCCCCGCGCTCCAGCACCAATGGGCCGGTGCGGCGGTGGTTCGCGAGATGCGTGTAGGGGTGGAGCAGAGTTTCGACGTCGCGGGTCGCGAGGTTCGAGAGCATGCAGGCGCTCCTGGACAATGGGCCGTGCCACACTACCGGCACGATGCCTGCGCAGATAGGTCCGTCGTCCGCGATCCCTCTTCCCCGGACGCATGCCGGACCATCCGATGCAGAGCCCCGACAGCTACGTCGCCCACCCCGCGCCCGGCCGCGCCTGCGGCACCTGCACATTGTGCTGCAAGGTCTACGACGTGCCGGCGGTGGAAAGCGTCGCCGGGCAATGGTGCCGGCATACCCAGTCCGGCCGGGGCTGCGCGATCCACGCGACGCGGCCGGACCATTGCCGCGCCTTCCACTGCCTCTGGATGACGGAGGGTTGGCTCGGCCCGGAATGGAAGCCGGAGCGCGCCAAGATGGTGCTGAGCCTCGATCCGACGACCCGCAACATGAACGTGCAGGTCGATCCGGGGCAGGCGAATGCGTGGCGGCGCGAGCCCTATCACGGCCAGTTGCGCCGTTGGGCCGTGGCCTCGGCGGCCAAGGGGCGGCACGTCCTCGTCCACGTCAACAAGACGACGACGATGGTGCTCCCCGATAGGGACGTCCCCCTGGGGATCATCGCCGCCGACGAGCGCATCGTCACCCGCGAGCGGATGACCCCGCAGGGCATCACCTTCGACGTGGAGAAGGTCCGCCCATCGCCGCAGCCGGCCTGAGCCTATTCCGGGGGAGGCCCCCGATGCTCTATGCATCGCGGGAGCCAGGAAAAGCCGGACGGAATGACCACGATTCACGATTTCACCGTCCGCGAGGGGGACGGGAGCCCGCACCCGCTGGCGCAGTACCGGGGGCAGGCGCTGCTCATCGTCAACACGGCGTCCCGCTGCGGCTTCACCTCGCAATATGCCGGCCTCGAAGACCTCTGGCGCGTGCGGCGCGAGGCGGGGTTCACCGTCCTCGGGTTTCCCTGCAACCAGTTCGGCAAGCAGGAGCCGGGGGATGCGGCAGAGATCGCGCGGTTCTGCTCGCTGAGCTACGACGTGACGTTCCCCATCCTCGGCAAGGTCGAGGTGAACGGGCCGAACGCCGATCCGCTCTTCGCCTACCTCACCCGCAGCCGTCGCGGCCTGTTCGGCACGGCGGCGATCAAGTGGAACTTCACGAAGTTCCTCGTGGGGCGGGACGGCGTGCCCATCGCGCGCTTCGCGCCGAAGGACCGGCCGGCCTCGCTCGCTGGGGCCATCGACAAGGCGCTGAGGGTCTAGGCGGGCTCGTGGCTCGTGCGAAAGTCGGGCGCGGCGGTCCAGAGATGGCGGGGGCCGCGCACGCTCTGGTAGCAAACGGGCGAGACGGACTCCCGCAGGATGCCCGCCAGGAACCGGCTTTCGGCCAGCCGGCCGAGAGTCAGCGCCGACGCACCGCCTACGAATGCTTGCTTCTCGAGCCGAGACAGCGATTCGAACAGCGCAATACGCGAGTCACGTTCGCGAGGTCCCCGCGCGCGACCTAAAATCGCCGTCAGATCGTCGATAAAGGTGTTTTCGTCGGTCGAAGGGACGGACATCGGGCAGCCAATTCTTGACGGGCCGATGCTAATACGACCGAGGCGGTTTCCGCCAGAGGTTGTTTCGCGGGCGGACGATTATGGTGAAAGCCGGGCAGCGATGTTGCCCGATTGCATCGGCGGTACACGCCTCACGGGAGAGCCGCGATGGTCCGCGCGGCGGCCTCGAACTCCGCGCGACGCACCGCGAGGCGTTCCTCGGCCTCCTCGTCGCGACCCCAGACATCGGCTTGATAGGTCTCGTCCAAATGGGCGGCGGCCCAGGCTTCCGCCGGGTCGAGCCGCCCGTGCAGGACGGCTAGGGCGAGGATGAGCGAGCCGGAGAGCGTCGTGAGGGTGTGAAGGGCAGCGAGCTTGAAGGGGTCGCGCACCTGCCGGATGGCCTCGGAGAGGGCTTGCACGCTCTGTGGCGGCTGCGTGACGTGCATCACGCCCTCGCTGAGGATCAGCCGGGCGCCGAACGTCTCGTAGGCCCAGTCCAGCACCGGATCCCAGGCTTGCGCCTGCGCGGAGACGAGCTTGTCCGGGTCTGCGGCGCGGTAGGCGAGGAGGTCCGTCTGGGCATAGGCACAGAGGTCGTCGGCCACGGCGTCGAGGCGCTGGGACACGCCGTCGATGGCCGTGTTGGCCAAGCGGGTGAGCGGCATCTTCGCCGGGTCGATCTCGGTGGTCTGCGCCCCCCATTCCGCTGCGACGGCTTCGGCCAGCGTCTCGGAGGGGAGAAGCAGGGGGTTGCGAGCCGGCGTGTTGGCGGACCGTCCGTCGAGGGTCAGGCGGAACCCGCCCTCGGCCGGAGCGAAGCCGGCCTCCTTGTAGAACCGGCGTGGGAGGGCGGGTTTGGCCCCCGACCGTGCGGCCCGCATCGGATCAGGCCGTGCCTCATCGCCCGGTTCGCCGAGCCAGTCTCGCGTCACATCGCTCATGGGCACGCACATAGGCGTTTCGCCGCCCGTGGGCGAGGGGGGGTCAGGCGAGGCCGAGCAGCGGTTCCAGCGCGGCGGTATTCTCCACCACCGTCACCGCGCCCGCGCGGAGCAGGGAGCCCGGCGCGTGATAGCCCCAGGCGACCCCGATGGGCGCGACGCCCGCCGCCACCGCCATGCCGATGTCGTAGGTCGTGTCGCCGATCATCACCGTGCCGTCGGGGCCGGTGCCGGCTTCCCGCATGGCCTGATGGAGCATGGCGGGGTCAGGCTTCGAGGGCGCGTCGTCCGCCGTCTGCGTCGTCACGAAGCGGCCCTCCCAGGCGTAATGCTCGATCAGGCGGTCCACGCCCCGGCGCGACTTGCCCGTCGCGATGCCGAGCATCACCCCCGGATTCGCGTGGAGCCGGTCGAGCAGATCGGCCATGCCGGGAAACAGCGGCTCCTCGTGATCCGGGTCGAGGCGCAGGCGGTTGTAGGCGAGCTTGTAGGCTTCGGAGAGTTCGGCCACCGGCCCGTCTTCGCCCACGAGACGGCGGAACGCCTGCGGCAGGGACAGCCCGACCACGGACAGGGCGATGCGCCGCTCGGGCGCGGGCAGGCCGACCTCGGCGAAGGCGACGCCTTGCGCGGCGACGATCAGGTGCTGGCTGTCGACGAGGGTGCCGTCCACGTCGAAGACGACGAGCCTCATCGGCAGCCCCATCTCATGGCTTGCGAACGGGTGCGGGCGCGGGCGCGGCGGCGGGCGCCTGCTGCTGCTGTTGCTGCTGCTGGTGGCGGGTGCGCTCGTAGCCGAGGCGGCAGCGGATGAGGAAGCGCCGCCGCTTGCCACCGCGATAGCCGCGCTGGTGCGAGGCCCGGTTGCAGGCGGCGTAGGAGCGCCGCCGCTTGTCGCGACTGCCGACGACGGGTGCCCCGGCGGCACGGGGCTCGGCGCGGGCGGCGGGCGCCTCCGCCTTTGCGGGTTCAGCCTTCGCAGCCTCGGGTTTGGACGCCGCCGGCTTCTGCGGGGCCGGCGCGGCATCGCCCGGCGCCGCATGGGCGATGGGCGCCGTCAGGCACAGGGCGGCGAGGCAGGCCAAAGTCGCGAGCTTCATGTCCCAGGGTCTCGACCGTCGGATATCCCGGCAGGCAGGCGCGCGGCCGAGCAAGGCAGCATATGAGGCAGGCGGCGCCGTTGCCAAGGCATGGCCGCCTGCAGGAGCCCTCGGGCCGATCAATCTTCCGGTGCGTCCACCACCGGATCGTACCGGCCGGCATCGAAACCGAGGAGGTTCCAGCTCTGCTGCATGTGCTGCGGCAGCGGGGCGCTCACGTCCACGGGCTTCCCCGTGCGCGGATGCGGAATCACGATCCGCCGCGCCAGAAGGTGCAGGCGGTTCTGGATGCCGCCGGGCAATTCCCAGTTCTCGACCGAGAAGTATTTCGGATCGCCAACGATGGGGTGGCCGATATGCGCCGCGTGGGCGCGCAATTGGTGCGTGCGTCCCGTCACCGGCTTGAACGACAGCCAGGACAGCTTCTGCGCCACCTGATCGACCGTGGCGTAATAGGTGAGCGCGTGGGTGGCGCCCTCCTCGCCGTGCTTGGCGATGCGCATCCGCGCGTCCGCATCGGTCGGCTCGTCCTTGGCGAGATAGGTCGAGACCCGGCCCTGCTTGACGCGCGGCACCCCGGCGCAGAGCGCCCAGTAGATCTTGCGGGCGTTGCGCGAGCGGAAGCTCTTGGCCAGCGTCGAGGCGGCGAGCCGCGTCTTCGCGATGATGAGGCAGCCGGCGGTGTCCTTGTCGAGCCGGTGGACGAGGCGGGGCTTCTGCCCGTCCGGCCCGATCAGCGATTCGAGAAGGCCATCGACGTGGCGGACGGTGCCCGAGCCCCCCTGCACGGCGAGGCCGAAGGGCTTGTTCAGCACCATCATCTCCGCATCCTCGTACAGGATGAGGCTCCGCAGGAAGGTGGCGTCGTCCGAATCGCGGGCGGCGCTGCGCGGGCGGTCGTTCGGCTGGTCGAGGCGCAGCGGCGGCACGCGCACGCTCATCCCCGGCTCCAGCCGGTCGTTCGGCTTGGCGCGCTTGCCGTCGACGCGCAGCTCGCCCTTGCGGACGATGCTCTGCACGCGGGTGAAGGGTAGCTGCGGGAACCGCGCTGTGAGGAAGCGGTCGATCCGCATCCCCGCCTCGTCCGCCTCCACCATCAGCGTCTGCACGCCGGAGGCGAGGGTCGCCGAGGCTTCGGCCCGCTGCTCGCGCTTGCTCGGGCCGGGAGGAGGAGCCACGGGCTCGGGCCTCGGTTTGGGCTTGCGCGGCTCGCGCGGCTCCGGCGCGGCGGCCGGAATCCACGGCGAGCGCTCGCTTGAATCGTCGCCGCGGGCGCGGGCGGCGCGCTCGGCGGCATCGTGGGCGCTGGTGCGCGGGCCGGTGCGGGCGCGGTTGGCGCCGAACGGCGGCTTGCGGCCCGGCCGTCCATCGGGGCGGCCAGTGCCGCCGGAAGGGCCGCCGCGGCGGGGAGGTCGTGTGGTCATGATCTTCCTGGAATGCCCGCCGCATAGCATCGCGCGGCGCACCCGGCAAAGTCTTCGCCCGGGATAGCTCCTTTGCGAGCGTTGACGCAGGGGGAGTGCGTCGCCTAGCGTGGCCGTGACGGTTCCCCTGTCGGGGATCAAAAGGGAACGCGGTGAGGGGCAACCCGAAGCCGCGGCTGCCCCCGCAACTGTAAGCGGCGAGCTTTTCCACCATTCACGTCACTGGGCCGGTTCGCCCGGGAAGACGGTGGAACGGCGACGACCCGTGAGCCAGGAGACCTGCCGTCAGCCGTGGTCACACGCGAAACGCGCCGGGCGGGGTGTCCTGGCGGGTGTCGACGCAGCGCCCTGAGCGGCCCTGCCGAGGCCTCGTTCGCGGTGACGTGCCACAGCAGCGCGCCCGCGTCCGCCATGCCCGCATCCCAGCCATCCGCGAAGGTTCTGCCCGAGCCTTCGTGTCAGACTGGACATGTAATGTTGTTACATTGCATCTGGGGTGAGGCCGGCATCCGCCGCGCCGGAGTCCGTCCATCGATGTCCGTTTCCCGTTCCAGACGCCGCCTGTTGGCTCTCGTCGCCCCCCTCGCCATCGTGTCCCCCGCCTCGTCGCAGGAGGCTGTGACCCTCGACCAATTGTCCGTGGAAGGGGAGGGCGGGGTGAGCCTCTCCCGCGCCTCGCCCACCGGCCTGAACCTGCGCACGCCCGACCGCACCGCCAGCCGCCTCGGCCTGACTCCGCTGGAGACGCCGGCCAGCGTCGACATCGTGTCGGGCGAGACGGCGCGCCTGCGCGGGCAGGACACCATCGCCGACGCCGTGACGCAGGACGCCACCGGCATCACCACCATTGCCTCGCCCGGCAACGGCAACGGCGCCTTCACGAGCCGGGGCTTCGCCGGGCCGAACTCGATCCAGCAGCTTTACGACGGCACGCGGTTCTACGTCGGCGCCGGCACGGTGACGTTCCCGTTCGACACGTGGAACGTCGAGCGCATCGAGGTGCTGCGCGGCCCGTCCTCCGTGCTCTACGGCGACGGCGCCATCGGCGGCATCATCAACGTCGTGCCGAAGAAGCCGACCTTCGTGCCCATCAACACCGCGCGGGCGGTGGTCGGCTCGGACGGGATCGCCCGGCTGGCGCTCGATTCGGGCGGCGGCATCGCGCAAGCCGAATACGGCGACACCTTTGCCTACCGGCTGAACGTCAGCGGCAACCGGGCGGATGGCTGGCTCAATCAGGCGGGGGATTTCCGCAATCTCGCGGTATCGGCGGCTTTGCTGTTCCGGCCGAGCCCCGACCTCGCCATCACCCTCTCGCACGACCTCGGCTATCAGGAGCCGATGCGCTATTGGGGCACCCCGCTGGTCGAGGGGCGGATCCCGGACCTGATCCGCTTCAACAACTACAACGTCCGCGACCCGAAGATCACCTGGGCCGACAACTGGACCGCGCTGAAGACCGAATGGTCTCCCACCGCCGACATCACCATCCGCAACACGGCCTACAGGCTCACGAGCCGGCGGCATTGGCTGGACGTGGAGCAATACGCGTTCAACCGGGACACCGGCCTCGTGGACCGCTCCAATTACCTGGAAATCTACCACAATCAGGAGCAGGTCGGGAATCGCCTGGACGCCACGTTCCGGGGCGCGCTGTTCGGGCGGCCGAACGACGTCTCGGTGGGCTTCGATGTGAACCACATCGACTTCCTGCACACGAACAACTTCCAATTCGACCAGACTACGAGCGTGCCCCTCGTCGGCTACGATCCCGGCCTGTTTCCGCAGAACGGCCGGGCGATCCCGGCCTATGCCACGCAGACGAATCAAGCCTCGTTCTTCGCTGAGGATCGGCTGGTCCTTACCGACAAGCTGTCCATCCTGACCGGCGCCCGCCTCGACCTGCCGACGCTGCACCGGCAGGATCTGCAGACCGGCGCGCAATTCGACCGCAGCTTTCAGGCGCTCGGCTACCGGTTCGGCCTCGTCTACAACCCGACGCCCGACAGCGCCCTCTACGCGCAATACAGCTACGCCACCGATCCGGTCGGAAGCCTCATCACGCTGTCGCAATCGCTCGCGGGCTTCAAGCTCGCGGCCGGCGACCAGATCGAGGTCGGCGCCAAGGGGCTGGCCTTCGATGGCGCCCTCGAATGGACGCTCGCCGGCTACCGCATCGTGAAGGACAACCTGATCTCGCGCCTGCCCGGTTCGTCGGCGGTCGGCGTGCAGGTGGGGAGCCAATCCTCGCAGGGCGTCGAGCTGGCGGTGGGCTGGCGGTTCACGCCAGGCTGGCGGCTCGACGGCAACCTCGCCCTCCTGCACGCGCAATACGACAGCTTCGACCAGATCGTGAACGGCGCGGCCGTCTCCTATGCCGGCCGGCAGCCCATCGACGTGCCGGAGCGGGTGGCGAACCTGTGGCTCACCTGGGAGCCGACGCGCGACTGGGCCGTGCGTGTGGGCCTTCAGAACGTGGGCGAGGTCTTCAGCGACTTCGGCAACACCGCCCGGCGCCCCGGCTACAACCTCGTGAACCTCGTCCTCGACCGGCAGGTCACGGCGGACTCGCGTTTGTCGCTGCGGGTCTACAACCTGTTCGACAAGGTCTACGCCATCAGCGGCAACGCCGTGGACGGCGTCGGCACTAACTGGCTGCTCGGCCGCCCGCGCTCCGTCGAGGTCGCCTACACGGTGAGCTGGTGAGGGCCGTCGGCAAGCGGGGCAAGCGCTGGCTGATCCTGGGCCATCGCTGGCTCGGGATCGGCACGGCCCTGCTGTTCGCCCTGTGGATCGGCTCGGGGCTGGTGATGCTCTACGTGCCGTTCCCCCGCCTCGACGAGGCGGAACGGCTCGCCCGCCTCGCGCCCCTCGATTGGGACAGGGTGAAGCTCGGCCCCGACGCCGCCCTCGCATTGGGGAGGGCGACGGATGTCCGGCTGGAGATGCGCGGCGACCACCCGGTCTATCGCCTCGCCGCCCCCGATGGCGGGCGCGTCACGGTCTCGGCCGAGACGGGCGAACGGCTCGGGTCCATCGGTCTGGATGAAGCCACGCGGATCGCGGGCGGCGGACGGGTCGAGCGAGTGTGGCGCGACCAGTGGACGGTCACGGCGCGCTACGATCCCCTGCGGCCCTTCCAGAAGGTGGCCTCCGGTAATGCGGCGGGCACGGAAACTTACGTCTCCGAGCCGACCGGCGAGATCGCCCTCGTGACCACACGTTGGCAGCGCGGCTGGAACTGGGTCGGGGCCGTGGTCCATTGGGTCTACGTCACGCCGCTACGCGCGCGGCCGGAGGCATGGCGGCAGGCGGTACTTTGGCTCTCCGGCGTCGCGAGCTTCACCGCGCTGACCGGCCTCGTCATCGGCATCTGGCGGATGCGCCTGCGTCGGCGTTATCGCGGCGGGGCGGTCAGCCCCTATCGCGGCCTCGCCCTCTGGCACCATGCCTTCGGCCTCGTCGGGGGGATCGGGCTCGCCGGGTTCATCGTAAGCGGGTGGCTCTCCATGAACCCGAACCGCTGGTTCTCCTCGCTGTCCGTGCCGGACGAGATCCGGGTGGCCTATGCCGGCGCACCCGGCCGCATCGGCCTGTCACCCGACGATTTCCGGCGGGGGCCGGAGACGAAGGCGCTGCGATTCACGGCGATCGGCGGGCGGTGGTTCGTGGTGCGCGATAACATCGCCGCCGGCCTGGACGACGCCACCGTCACCGCCGCCGCATCCGTGCCCGGCGGCAGGCTTGTCTCGGCCGAACGGATCACGGCCTACGACGCCTATTGGTATCCCCACGGCGACGCGCGGCCCCTGCCGGTCCTGCGCCTGATCTATGACGATCCCGCCGCGACGTGGCTCCACATCGATCCCCGCGACGGCGCGATGCTGAACCGGCTCGACCGCTCGGGCCGGGTGAATCGCTGGCTCTTCGATGCGCCGCACCGCCTCGACCTGCCGGGCCTGATCCTGCGCCCCGCCGGCCGCGAAGCCGCGCAATGGGGGCTCAACCTCCTCGCGATGGGCATCGCGGCGACGGGCCTCGTCGCCGGCTGGCGGCGGCTCGTCAGAACCGCGCGGTGAGGAACAGGCGCACGTTGCGGCCGGGCAGCAGGATCTCGTCCTTCTTGAACGAGGCCGCGTTGCGGATATCCGCATCGAGGAGGTTGCGCCCCTGCAGGCCGAGGGTGACGGAGGTCGCGCCGTAGACCTTCGGATCGAGGGGGGCGGTGTAGCTCACCTCGGCGCGCAGGTCGTCGTAGCCGGCGGTCGGCGTCTCGAAAGCGGCGATGCGGCGCTGGTCGAAGGCGTGGAGTAGGTTCACCCGCGCGAACCACCCATCCGCCCGCACATAGACACCGCCGCCGACGCGGTAGGGCGGGATGCGCGGCACGTTGGTGCCGTCGTCGAACTGCGCGCGGACGGCATCGAACTGCGCCTCCACACCGGCGAACCCGTCGCCGATCGGCAGGATGTCGTACTGGCCGATGATCTCGGCGCCGTAGAACGTGGCGTTCTGCTGCTGGTAGACGATCTGGCGATTGTCGGTGCCCGTACCGCAGGAGGCGAAGTCGTCGTCGCAGAATAACCCCGTGTAGTTGCGGTAGATGAAGCCGGTGTAGCGGGTGTAGTAGCCGGTCGCGTCGAGGCGCAGCGGGCCGACCGCGCGGCGGATGCTCGCTTCGATGGTGCGGGCGCGCTCGCGCTTCAGGTTCGGGTTGCCGATCTCGAACGTCGCCGTGGCGTCGTGCGGCCCCTGCGAGAACAACTCGTAGCCGCTCGGGCCGCGCTCGACATAGGAGCCGGTCAGGCTCGCCACGAAGTCGTAGGGCAGGTCCTGCAGGGCGCCGAGGCTCACACTCTTCGGCGCAAAGCGCCGGGTGCGCGCGTATTGCAACGGATCCTCACCGTTCACGGGAACGTAATCGGCGGGGAACTGCGCCGCCGTGCCGGAGATACGATCCACCTCGTAGCGACCTGCCGCCTGAAGTCGTGTGCCGGGCCGCAATTCCAGTTCCTCGAACAGGTACACCGCGTTGGCGCGGGATTCCGTCTTCGGCAGGAAGGCTTCGAGGGCGGTGTTGATCACGCGCCGGTCGGACTGGAAGCCGAGCGCGCCGGTCAGCTTACCGATTTCGGTAAAGACGGGAACATGCTGGAATTCGAGCCGTGCCTCGGCCTCGCGGTTCTTGAAGGTGGCCTGGATCCCCTCGATTCCGTCCCCGCCGATCCCGATCTCGTTGTGCTTGTAGACCGAGTAGCCCGCCCAATAGCGGATGACCTCGATGGGGCCGTCCAGCGGGCGGTACTCGCCCCGGCTGAGGACGCGGTCCTGGTTCGGGGTGAGGCGGGTGCGGTCCTGCTCCGCGACGCCGCCAGGGATGGCGTAGATTGCATCGTAATGGCTGAACGAGATGCCCGCGAACCCGCGGTCGCCGATGGCGGAGATGCCGAAGGCCCCGCCCTGCGATTCGTTGTAGGAGTTGCGCTGGATGCCGCCGGGGATGGCGTAATTATCGGCGGCGGTCTTGAACCCATCCGCGTGCACGGCGATGCCGTCGCCGCCCGCATCGACAGTCGCGGCACCGAGCCGGCCGTTGTCGACCGTCGAATAGCCGCTCGTCACCTGTCCCTGCACGCCGTTCGCCGGGATGAAGGTCGGCACGCGGTTGTTGTCAGCCGAGACGACGCCGCCGATGGCACCCGATCCGTAGCGCAGGGTGGCCGGGCCCCGGATTACCTCGATCCGGTCGGACACCAGCGGGTTCACCGGCACCGCGTGGTCCTCGCCGAGGTCGGACACGCCGCCGTTGACGATGCCGTTCTCCTGGATGCGCACCCGCGCGTTGTCGAGGCCCCGGATGATCGGGCGAGAGGCGGCGCCGGGCGCGTAGGTCGTGCCCGAGATGCCCGGCCGGTCGAACAGCGCGTCGCCGAGGGTGCGGGGCTGGTCCCGCGCGATCTGCTGCTGCGTGACGACCGTGACCGGCGAAAACGTGTCCGTCGCCACCGGCAGGATTCCGATGGGGACGTTCGCGTCCGCCGCGACGGCGGCGCGGCTCGGCTGGATCGGCGTCGGGCTGGTGACGCTGATCTGATCGAGGGTGACGGCGCTCTGCCCCAGTGCAGGCCCGGTGCCGAGGAGCGCGGCACAGGCGAGGGCGGGCACGACGGAGTGGCGCGGCGACGACATCGAGACTCACAACTTGTTATAACGTTTCAATGCCGCGCCATGGTGTCACCCCGCAAGGCCGCTCCGGGGGCGTGACGTAAATGGCGGTGAAACGTTACTCAGTTGCAACAGACCGGCCGGTTTGGGGCGCTCACGGCGCCAGGGCGTCGGCCTCGTCCTCGCCCTCGATCTCGGCGTCGATCTCCGTCGCCTGACCTGCCGCGCCCGCCGCTTCGGCGAGGCCCTTCGCGGCCTTGCGCAGCAGCTTGCGCAGGCGGCGGCGGTCACCCTTGTCGAGATGATCGAGCAGTTCCGCCTCGACCTCTTCCTGGATCGCCTCGATGGCCTGGGCCTTGACGAGGCCCACCTCGGTCAGGCGCACCCGAACCACGCGGCCATCACCGGCCTCGGCGCGGCGCTCGACGATGCCCAGGGCCGCGAGGCGCGTGACGGTCTTGGAGGCCGTGGGCGGGCGCACCCGGAGGAGGGCGGCGAGATCGCCCATCGTCATGGTGCCGGCGGCGGCGAGCACCTGCACCACCTGCTCCTGGCCCGCGAACAGGCCGATCTTGGCTAGCCGGTCCCCGGTCCGCGCCCTATGGAGGCGCGCCGCTTGGACCAGCGCCCAGCCGACGCTGCGCGACCCCGGAGGGCGCAGTTTCTTCGAACCCGGATCGAACACGGCACCTTCCGTATCCGCCTCGCGGTCGGGCTTGGCCTTCTCGCCCGCGAGCGAGGCTGCGTCGGACCCGGCGGCAAGCACCGGAAGATCGTAGACCTGCACCTTCGATTCCCGTTCTTCTGCCAGCCCCTGGGCTCTTGGCGGAAAACCGGTGACGATGGGATGACAGAGCGGCGGCGGCTCGGCCGCTCAGCAATGCATGAGGTGGCGGAGCCGCTGTAGGATATCCTCGCCGCTGCACGGCCGCGCGATGAACTCCGCGTGCTGCGGCATCCGGTCGGGATCGGGCGCGGCGCGTCCGGAGACGATGAGAATCGGCAATTGCGGTCGCGCCTCGGCGACGGAGCTGGCGAGGTCGAACCCGTCCGTCTTGCCCGAGAGCTGCACGTCGGTGACGAGGCCGCAGATGTCGGGGCGCGTCTGGAGGATGCTCAGGGCGCGCTCGGCCGAGGCGCACTGGATGGTGTCGTAGCCGCCTTCCTCGAGCACGTCGCCGAGGTCCATGATGGTCAACGCCTCATCCTCGACGAGGAGGATCACCGGCCGATCGTCCGCTACCGTCTGCTCACTCGTCACGTCGTGCTCCTCCCCGCCGCCAACCCTCCGGCGCAGCCGGTTTGCGGCCTCCCCAGCCGTATTCCCAACGGGACAAACGCCCCGTAGTTGCAGGCCCGGGGCACCTCTCGCGCACGAGATCAGCGATTTTCGCGTACGGTCTCAACCACGGCCGCGATCAGCCGGTCGAGATCGGCCTCGGCGATGGTGAGGGCCGGCGTCAGGTAGAGGATGTCGCCGAACGGCCGCACCCAGACGCCCCGCGCCAACAGCCTTTCCTTCAAGGCGGCGAGGTCCGGCACTTGCGCGAATTGCACGCAGCCGATGGCGCCGAGCACCCGTACATCCGCCACCCCCGGCGCACCGCGTAGGTCGGAAAGCCCCGCCGCGAGGCGTGCACCGATGGCGCGGGCCTGGGGAAGGCGCGGCTCCCGCTCGAACAGGTCGAGGCTGGCATTGGCGGCGGCGCAGGCGAGCGGGTTCGCCATGAAGGTCGGGCCATGCATGAGCGCTGCCGCCGGGTCGTCGGACCAGAAGGCGTCGAAGATCGCGGAGCGCGCCACCGTGGCGGCGAGCGCCATGGTGCCGCCGGTCAGCGCCTTCGACAGGCACAGGATGTCGGGCACGATCTCGGCCTGCTCGCAGGCGAACAGGGTGCCCGTGCGCCCGAACCCGGTGAAGATCTCGTCCGCGATCAACGGCAGTCCGTGCCGCGCCGCCATGCGGGCAATGGTCGCCAGCACTTCGGGCGGGTGCATCAGCATCCCGCCTGCGCCCTGCACCAGCGGCTCCACGATCACCGCCGCGAGGGTGTCGCGGTGCCGGGCCAGGACAGCATCGAGCGCCTTTGTCTGGTCGGCGGTGCGCGGCAGGTCGCAAAAAAGCTGCTCCGGCAGGTACGCACCGAAGCGGCGGTGCATTCCTTCGTCGGGGTCGCAGACCGACATCGCCCCCATCGTGTCGCCGTGGTAGCCGCCCCGGAACGCGAGCACCCGGGTGCGGCCGGCGATTCCCCGGTTCAGCCAGTATTGCGCGGCCATCTTCAGCGCGACCTCGACGGCCACCGAGCCCGAATCGCTGAAGAAGACGTGGTTCAGATCGCCCGGCAGCAGGGCGGCGAGGCGGGCGGCGAGCCGTTCGGCCGGCGCATGGGTCAGCCCGCCGAACATCACGTGGGGCATGGCGGCGAGCTGGCGCGACACCGCCTCGGCAATGTGCGGGTGGTTGTAGCCGTGCACCGCCGTCCACCACGAGGCGATGCCGTCCACCAGTTCTCGCCCGTCGGCGAGGCGGATGCGCGTGCCCTCCGTCGCCACCGCTTCCAGCGGCGGGGCGGCGTGCTTCATCTGGGTGTAGGGGCGCCAGAGATGCGTGGTCATGGGCGGGGGATGGACAGAGCCGCCGCTGGGGTCAACCGCCGGAGCCTTGACGCCACCCCGCCGCGCTGGCTTCTCGCCCCCATGAACAGCCTCGATGCCTTCGCGCAGGACAAGCTCGCCGCGCTCGAAGCCGGCGCCCTGCGTCGGCGGCTCACGATCACGGGGCGGGGCCCGGAGGCCGCCGCCGCGCGGGGAGGGCGGGCGCTCGTCTCGTTCTCGTGCAACGATTATCTCGGCCTGTCGCACCATCCGCGCGTGATCGCGGCGGCGCAGGCGGCGGTGGCGGTGCATGGCGCCGGGGCGGGGGGCTCGCGCCTCGTCACGGGCAACCACGCGGTGCTTGCCGCCCTCGAAGCCCGGCTTGCAGCGCATAAGGGCAAGGACGCGGCCCTCGTCTTCGGCAGCGGCTACCTCGCCAATCTCGGCATCACCCCGGCCCTCGCGGGCAAGGGCGATCTGGTCCTCCTCGATGAACTCTCCCATGCCTGCATGTGGGCGGGGGCGCGGCTGTCGGGCGCGACGGTGCTCACCTTCCGCCACAACGACGTCGCCGACCTCGCGGCGATCCTGAGCGCCCAGCGGGCCGCTCACGGGCGGGCACTGATCCTGACCGAGCGCGTCTTCTCCATGGACGGCGACCGGGCGCCGATGCAGGACATCCTCGCCGTCGGGCGGGACCATGACACCTGGACCGTGGTGGATGACGCCCATGGCCTCGGCATGGTCGAGGATGGGCCCCGCGCGCCCCTCGAAATGGGCACGCTGTCGAAGTCGCTCGGCTCCTATGGCGGCTATCTCTGCGCCTCCCAGCCGGTGATCGACCTGCTCACCAGCCGCGCCCGCAGCTTCGTCTACACGACGGGCCTGCCCCCGGCCTCGGCGGCGGCGGCGCTGGAAGCCCTTTCGATCCTCGAAGAGGAGCCGGAGCGCGGCGCCCGGCCGATCCTGCTGGCCCGCCGCTTCACCGCCCGACTCGGCCTGCCGGAGGCCGAGAGCGCCGTGGTGCCGGTGCTGGTCGGCGACGCGCAGAAGGCGCTCGACCTGTCGGCGAAGCTCGAAGCGGAGGGCTTCCTCGTGGTGGCGATCCGCCCGCCGACGGTGCCCGCCGGCACGGCGCGGCTACGGGTGGCCTTCTCGGCGGCGCACAGCGAATCGCAGGTCGATGCCCTCGCGGAGGCGGTGGCGCGCTTCAGGGCCGGTTGAGCCCGGCTTCGCGAGGCGCTACGCGAGGCATCAACGAGAGAGAGGAAACGAACCCCATGGACGCCACCACCCTGCGCAGCCTCCAGGCCCCCCTCAAGGACCAGTATCGCAACGCCCCGGATTCGGCCGTCATCACCCTGAAGGCCAAGGGCACGCTGGACGACAGCAGCATCGCCTGCAAGGTCGAGACGGGCCGCGCCCTGGCCGTGGCCGGTCTACACCCGGCGACCGGCGGCTCCGGCGCCGAACTCTGCTCCGGCGACATGCTGCTCGAAGCCCTCGTCGCCTGCGCGGGCGTGACGGTGAAGGCCGTGGCCACCGCCCTCGAAATCCCCCTGCGCGCGGGCACCGTCTCGGCCGAGGGCGATCTCGATTTCCGGGGCACGCTCGGCGTCGACAAGGAGGCCCCTGTCGGCTTCCGCGACATCCGCCTGTCCTTCATCCTCGACACCGACGCCTCGGAGGAGAAGCTGGCGCAGCTCCTGAAGCTGACCGAGCGCTACTGCGTCGTGTTTCAGACCCTGAACCACAAGCCGGCCCTGTCGGTGGCGCTCACCACCGCCTGAAGCGGTTGCGCGGACGGCCGCGCCGCTGCATCAGCGGCGGCGATGGCCGACCCGCACCACGCGCTGCCGATCGAGGCGGCGCTTCCCGATCTCCGACAAGCCCTCGCGGCCCGCAACGCCGCCGTGCTCGTGGCGCCTCCCGGCGCCGGCAAGACCACGCGCGTTCCCCTCGACCTGCTCGACGCCCCCTGGCTCGGCAAGGGCAAGATCGTGCTGCTGGAGCCCCGCCGCCTCGCGGCGCGGGCCGCCGCCGCCCGCATGGCGAAGACGCTGAACGAGGAGGTCGGCGGCACGGTCGGCCTGCGCGTCCGCCTCGGCTCCAAGATCTCCGCGCGCACCCGGATCGAGGTGGTCACGGAGGGTGTGTTCACCCGCATGATCCTGGAGGACCCTGAACTCACCGGCATCGGCGCGGTGCTGTTCGATGAGTTCCACGAGCGCTCGCTGGATGCCGATCTCGGCCTCGCCCTGGCCCTCGACGCCCAGGGCGGCCTGCGGGAGGATCTGCGCATCCTCGTCATGTCCGCGACCCTCGACGGGGCGCGGGTGGCGGGACTGCTGAACGATGCGCCGGTCGTGGCCTCCGAGGGCCGCGCCTTCCCGGTGGAGACCCGCTACCTCGACCGCGATCCGAATCGCCGGATCGAGGACAGCATCGCGGAAGCGGTGCTGCGGGCGCTGTGGGCCGATCCCGGCTCGGTTCTGGTCTTCCTGCCGGGTCAGGCGGAAATCCGCCGTACGGCCGAGGCTCTGGCCGGAAAGGTCGGGCCGGAGGTAATCCTGGCGCCCCTCTACGGCGCGCTTACGCCGGCCGAGCAAGACCGGGCGGTGAGCCCCGCGCCTCCCGGCCAGCGCAAGGTGGTGCTCGCCACCTCCATCGCCGAAACCTCGCTGACCATCGAGGGCGTGCGCATCGTGGTCGATTCCGGCCTCGCGCGGGTGCCGGTCTACGAGCCCGGCCTCGGCCTCACCCGCCTCGTCACCGCGCGGGCCTCGCGGGCGGCGGTGGACCAGCGCCGGGGCCGCGCGGGCCGCACCGAACCCGGCATCTGCTGGCGGCTCTGGGCCGAGGCCGGCAACGGCGCCCTGGAGGCCTTCGCCAAGCCCGAGATCTTGTCGAGCGATCTCGCGGGGCTGCTCCTCGATTGCGCCGCCTGGGGCGTCCCCGACCCGCGTAACCTCGCCTTCCTCGATGCGCCGCCGGCCCCGGCGCTCGCCGAGGCACGCACCATGCTCGACGGGCTCGGCGCCCTCGATGCCGACGGGCGCCTCACCGAGATCGGCCGGCGCCTGCGCGCCCTGCCGCTGCCGCCCCGCCTCGCGCGGATGGTGGCGACGGCCGCGCAGGACGGACGCGGCCGGGCGGCGGCGAAACTGGCGGCGGTGCTGGTGGAGCGCGGCCTCGGCGGCGATGCCGTCGATCTCGATGAGCGCGTCGAGCGGTTTGCCCGCGACCGGGGCGGCCGGGCGACGGACATGCGCCGGCTCGCGGAGAACTGGGCGCGAATCGCGGGCGCGGGCGGCCCGTCCGAGCCCAGCCCGGCGGGGCCGCTCCTGGCGCTGGCCTTCCCGGATCGCGTCGCCCGCGCCAGGGGCCGCGAGGGCGAGTTCGTGATGGCGAGCGGCCGGGCCGGGCGGCTTGATGCCGCGAGTCCACTCGCACGCGGTCAATACATCGTCGTGGCCGACCTCGCGGGAAGCGCCGCCAACGCGCGCATCCTGGCCGCCGCCGCCATCACGGCCGAGGACATTGAGGCCCTGTTCGCGGAGCGGATCGAGGCCGTCACGCAAGTCACGTTCGATTCGCAAGCCGCCTCGCTGCGCGCCCGCTCGGTGCGCCGCCTCGGCGCGGTGAACCTCGGCGAGACAACCTTGCGCGTCCCGGCCGACGAGGCTTCGGCGGCGATCCTGGCCGAGGGCATCGCCCGGCTGGGGATTGAGCGGTTGCCCTGGACATCGGCCCTCGCGCAATGGCGCGCCCGCGTGAACTTCCTTCGCGCGGCCGAAGGCGAGGCGTGGCCGGACCTCTCGGACGCCACGCTCACTGCCACGGCGGGCGAATGGCTCGCCCCGTCCATCGTCGGGCGCACGGGTCTCGGGGCGATCACCACCGACGACCTCGCCAACGCCCTCCACGGCCTGCTGCCTTGGGAATTGCGCGCCCGCCTCGACACCGCCGCCCCAACCCATGTCGAGGTGCCGACGGGCTCGCGCATCGCCATCGATTACACCGCCAAGGAGCCCGCCCTGTCGGTGCGGGTGCAGGAGCTGTTCGGCCTCGACAGGCATCCGAGCGCCGGGGGGCGCCCGTTGGTGCTGCACCTGCTCTCGCCAGCCCAGCGCCCGATCCAGATCACCCGCGACCTGCCGGGCTTCTGGCGTGGCTCATGGGCCTCCGTCCGCGCCGAGATGCGCGGGCGCTACCCCCGCCATCCCTGGCCGGAGGATCCCCTGGCCGAGGCGCCGACCCGCCGGGCGAAGCCACGGGGCACCTGAGTAACCCATGAGGATGCGATGACCGACACCACGGAACGCGACGACCCCGCCGCCTCGGGCTGGGTCCATATCGAGGATGAGGGCTTCATCGCCACAGTCGGCCCGCTCTACGTGCGCGACGGCGTCTATGCCTTCCGCGCCTCGCAGAAGCACGCCAACCTCATCGGCGTCGTGCATGGCGGCATGCTGATGAGCTTCGCCGACCGTGCCATGGGCGTCACGGCCATGGCGGCAGCGGACGGGGCGAGCTGCGTCACCATCCAGCTTGAGATGAAGTTCCTCGAAGCCGGCCGGATGGACGATTGGCTCACCTGCGAATCCACCGTCGTGAAGCGCACCGGCTCCCTGGTCTTCATGCGCGGCGAAGTCCGCGACGGCGAACGCCTCGTCGCCACGGGGGACGGCGTGTGGAAGATCCTGCGCAGCCAGAAAGGCTGAGGCCCGCCCATGGTTGAGGCGCCCGCTCGGCGCTATCTTGCAGCGATGAGCGAAGACGCCGCCCCCGATCCGGCCCTGAGCCGCCTGAGCGCGGCCCTCGGCACCCTGCCCAAGCGCGGCCTGCCGCCGGTGGAGCACTGGAACCCGCCCTATTGCGGCGAGATCGACATCCGCATCGCCGCCGACGGGACGTGGCACCATAACGGCTCCCCGATTCGCCGGGACAAGCTCGTCCGCCTGTTCTCGACCATCCTGCGGCGCGAAGAGGACGGACGCACCGTCCTCGTCACCCCCGTGGAAAGCGTCGGCATCGTCGTGGAGGACGCGCCGTTCCTCGCCGTCGAGATGGCGGTGGAGGGCGAAGGGCCGGAGCGCAGCATCGCCTTCCGCACCAACGTCGATGACCTCGTGCGCCTCGATGCCGACCATGCCCTGCGCTTCGAGCAGGATTCGGAGGGCGGGCTAAAGCCCTACCTCCATGTCCGGCGCGGCCTCTGGGCGCTCGTGACACGCGCCCTTACCTACGACCTCGTGGAGCTCGCCGAGGAGCGCGAGATCGACGGCCAAGCGTGGCTCGGGATCGCGGCCGGGGGCACGTTCCACCGGATCGCCCCGGTGGACCAAGCGTGACCGCAGCCCTCTCCGACTTCCTGGCCCGTGCTGAGGCGGGGCTCTCGCGCGAGCCGCCCGGCCCGGACGACCCGACCTCGAACCCGCGCGGCGACCACAGCATCGACCCGGACGGCGCGGCGGTGATTCCACCCCCGCCCCATCGCCGGGCGGCGGTGCTGGTGCCGGTGCTCCACCGTCCCAAGGGCCCGGCCCTCGTACTGACGCAGCGCGCCAGCGGCCTGCGCGACCATTCCGGCCAAGTCGCCCTGCCGGGGGGCAAGATCGACCCGACCGATCCAGGACCCGCCGAGGCCGCGTTGCGCGAGGCGCAGGAGGAAATCGCCCTGGCGCCGCAGGACGTGCGGGTGCTCGGCTATCTCGACCCCTATCTCTCGGGTACGGGCTTCCTCGTCACGCCGGTCATCGGCCTCGCCGCGCCCTCCGCGCCGTTCCGCCCGAATCCCACCGAGGTCGCCGAGGTGTTCGAGGTGCCGCTCTCCTTCCTGATGGACCGGGAGCGGTATGTCCTCCGATCGCGAGAATGGAAGGGGCGGCAGCGCTGGTTCTACGCCATGCCGTTCGGCGAGCGCCTGATCTGGGGCGTCACCGCAGGCATCCTCAATAACCTCCGCGAGCGGCTTTATCCCGAGGATCCACCGGTTTCCGGCGACAGCGGAGACCGGCCGCGCTAGTCTCGCTTTCGTATCGCAGCCTTTCGCCCCGCGAAACATCCTCAAGCCGACACATCCATGCTTCGCCGCTTCATCGAAGAGTTCGGCCTCTTCCTGATTCCCTTCGGCCTGTTCCTCGTCCTGCTTGTGGTGACGGGGCACAATCCGTTCCGGTTGCACCACTGGACCCGGCAGGGCACGCGGCTCGTCCTGGCCGGGCTGTTCGTGGTGATCGCGTCCCTCGTCTACGAGGGCCTGTTTTCGACCCGCAGCGAAACCGGCTACGTGCCGCCGCATATGGAGAACGGGCGCCTCGTGCCGGGGCAGTTCCGGTGAGCCGCAGCCTCGACACGGCGGGTCCGGCGGCGCTCCTCGCCCGGCCCGGTGTGTGCGCCACCCTCGCCGCCCTCGCCGCGCCCGGCGAGGAGACCCGCCTCGTCGGTGGCTGCATGCGCGACGCGCTGCTGGGCTCGGCGGTCTCCGACATCGACCTCGCCACGACGCTCCGGCCCGAGGCGGTGATGGAGCACGCGCGCCGCGCCGGGCTGAAGGCCGTGCCGACCGGCATCGAGCACGGCACGATCACAGTGGTGACGCCGCAGGAGCCCATCGAAGTCACGACCCTCCGCGAGGACGTCGAGACGGACGGGCGCCACGCGGTGGTGCGGTTCGGCGGCGACTTCGCGCAGGACGCCGCCCGACGCGACTTCACCATCAACGCCCTGTCCCTCGGCGCGGACGGGACGCTGCACGACACGGTGGGGGGTCTGGACGACTTGCGCGCCGGCCGCGTCCGCTTCATCGGCGAGGCGGCGACGCGCATCCGCGAGGACGCCCTGCGCATCCTGCGCTTCTTCCGTTTTCACGCCCGCTTCGCCGAAGCCGAGCCGGATCGGCAGGCGCTCGCCGCCTGCATCGCCGCCCGTGATGCCATCGAGGGCCTGTCCCGTGAGCGGGTGCGCAGCGAATTCCTGAAGCTGCTGCTCGCCCCCGGCTGCGTCCCCGTGGTGACGCTGCTGTCCGTGACGGGCCTGTTGCAGCGGATCAGCGGGGGAGTCGCGGAACTGGGGCGCCTCGCCCGCAGCGCGGCGGCAGGGCAGCGGGCCACGATGCGGCTCGCGGCGCTGTGCGTGCACGCCGCCCACGACGAGCCGCGCCTGCGCGACAGCCTGCGCCTCTCGAATGCCGAGACGGCGCAACTGGACACCTACGCCGCGCTCCTCGCTACGCTCCACGGGCGTGAGGCACTGGGCCTGAAGGACGTCCGTGCCCTCGCTTCCGTCCATGGCGGACGCATGATGGCGGAGACCTTGGCGATTCTCGCGGGCGAGCCCCGCCCACGCCCCGACGAGGCCGCCTTGGCGGAAGCCGCGCGCTTGGCCGACGGGGCGGCCGATCCGGTCTTCCCCCTGACCGGCGGTGATCTGGTCAAAGAGGGCCTTCCCCCCGGCCGGGCCATCGGGAAAGGCCTCGCGGCGGCGAAGGCCGAATGGCTGGCGCTCGGATGCCCGGAGGATGATGCCTCGCGCCAAGCCCTGCTGGCGCGGGCGCTGGAGGCCGCGCGCCCATAAAAAAACGTCCCCGCCGGTTGGACGGGGACGCTTCAAAAATCCGACGATGCGGCGAAGCTCAGAGCTTCAGCAGCGCCTTGGTCTCGCGCAGCTGCACGATCTGAGCATTCAGATCCTCGCGCTTCTGCAGATCCTCGGTGGCGTCGTACTGCATCTGGATCGCCTCGATGTCGCGATCGAGGGACGCGGGGTTCAGCTCCTCGATGGGAGCGGCGCGCTCGGCCAGAACCGTCACGCCCTTCGGCCCGATATCGGCGAAGCCGCCACGGACGTAGATGCGCTTGCCGGAGCCCTGGCTCTCGGTGATGACGATGACGCCGACCCGAAGGGAGGTCAGGACCGGGGCGTGACCCGCCATCACAGTCATCTCGCCCTCGATGCCGGGCAACTGAACGGCGTTCACCTCGCCGGAATACAGCGTCCGCTCGGGGCCGACGAAATCGAAGTGGAAGGTGGCCATCGTCTCAGAATTCCCGCCTCAAGCTCTCTTCCCGCATGAGGGAAGCATGGCCCCTCCCCGGTGCGGGGAGGGGACGACAGGCCGGCTTACGCCGCCTTGAGCTTCTTGGCCTTCTCCTGGGCCTGCTCAATGGTGCCGACCATGTAGAAGGCGGCCTCGGGCAGGTCGTCGTAGTCGCCGTTCACCAGGCCCTTGAAGCCCTTGATGGTGTCCTCGAGCGGCACCTGCACGCCCGGCGAACCGGTGAACACCTCGGCCACCGTGAAGGGCTGCGAGAAGAAGCGCTCGATCTTGCGGGCGCGGGCCACGGTGAGCTTATCCTCTTCGGACAGCTCGTCCATGCCCAGGATCGCGATGATGTCCTGCAGGGCCTTGTAGCGCTGCAGGGTCTGCTGGACGCGGCGGGCCACGTCGTAATGCTCCTCGCCGAGGATGGCGGGGGAGAGCATGCGCGAGGTGGAGTCCAGCGGATCCACGGCCGGGTAGATGCCCTTCTCGGCGATCGAGCGCGACAGCACGGTCGTGGCGTCGAGGTGGGCGAACGAGGCGGCGGGCGCCGGGTCGGTCAGATCGTCGGCCGGCACGTAGATGGCCTGCACCGAGGTGATCGAGCCCTTGTTGGTGGTGGTGATGCGCTCCTGCAGGGCGCCCATGTCGGTGGCGAGCGTCGGCTGGTAGCCCACCGCCGAGGGGATGCGGCCGAGAAGCGCCGACACCTCGGAGCCCGCCTGCGTGAAGCGGAAGATGTTGTCCACGAAGAACAGCACGTCCTGGCCCTCGTCGCGGAACTGCTCCGCGATGGTCAGGCCGGTAAGGGCCACGCGGGAGCGGGCGCCGGGGGACTCGTTCATCTGGCCGTAGACCAGGGCGCACTTGGAGCCCTCGGCCGAGCCGCCATGCTCCTTCGGATCGACGTTCACCTTGGACTCGATCATCTCGTGGTAGAGATCGTTGCCCTCGCGGGTGCGCTCACCGACGCCGGCGAACACCGAGTAACCGGAGTGCACCTTCGCGATGTTGTTGATCAGCTCCATGATCAGCACGGTCTTGCCGACGCCGGCGCCGCCGAACAGGCCGACCTTGCCGCCCTTGGAGTAAGGAGCCAGGAGGTCTACCACCTTGATGCCGGTGACGAGGATCTGCGCCTCGGTCGACTGGTCGGCATAGGAGGGGGCCGGCTGGTGGATGGCGCGGTAGGTGTCGCACTGCACCGGGCCGAGCTCGTCGATCGGCTCACCGATGACGTTCATGATGCGGCCGAGGGTGTTCATGCCAACCGGAACCTTGATCGGCTCGCCGGTGTCCGTGCATTCCTGGCCGCGGGTCAGGCCCTCGGACGTGTCCATGGCGATGCAGCGGACGGTGTTCTCGCCGAGCTGCTGGGCGACCTCGAGGACGAGGCGGGCGCCGTTATTCTTGGTCTCCAGGGCGTTCAGGATCTCGGGCAGGTGGCCCTCGAACTGCACGTCGACGACGGGGCCGATAACCTGGGTGATCTTGCCGACCTTGTTGGAGCCGGCGCCGGGGAGTGCGGTGTTCGCCATTGTCTGCCTACCCTTCAATTCGTGCGGACGGAGCCGATACCCTTAGAGGGCCTCGGCGCCGGAGATGATTTCAATGAGCTCCTTGGTGATCATCGCCTGACGGGTCCGGTTGTAGACCAGCGTCTGCTTCTTGATCATCTCCCCCGCGTTGCGGGTGGCGGAATCCATCGCGCTCATGCGTGCGCCCTGCTCGGAGGCGGCATTCTCCAGGAGCGCCCGGTACACCTGCACCGCGAGGTTCTGCGGCAGCAGGGTCTCAAGGATCACCTCCTCGGAGGGCTCGAACTCCAGCGCGGCGTTGCCGCCGGGCTTGGCCGTCGTCTCGGTCGTGGCCGGAAGCTCGGCCGGGATGAGGCGCTGCGCCGTGGGGATCTGAGAGATCACCGAGCGGAACTCGGCGAAGAACAGCGTCGCCACGTCGAACTCGCCCGCATCGAAGCGCGCGACGATCTTCTGCGCGATCTCGGAGGCGAAGGCGTAATCCACGGGCTTGTTGCCGCGGATATCCATGCTTTCCACGATCTGATCGCGGAACTGGCGGCGCAGGAGGTCGAGGCCCTTCTTGCCGACGGTCATGAACTTGACCGTCTTGCCCTCGGCCTGAAGCTTCAGGGCATGCTCGCGGATGGCGAGGCGGACGATCGAGGAGTTGAACGCGCCGCAGAGGCCGCGATCGCCCGTGCAGACGACGAGCAGGTGCACCTGCTCCGCGCCGGTGCCCGAGAGGAGCTTCGGGGCGTTGTTGCCGCCGATCATGTTGCCGGCGAGGTTGCCCAGCACGCCCGACATCTTCTCGGCGAAGGGGCGGCCGGCCTCGGCGGCCATCTGGGCGCGGCGCAGCTTGGCCGCGGCGACCATCTGCATGGCCTTGGTGATCTTCTGCGTCGCCTTCACCGAGGTGATGCGGTTCCGCAGGTCCTTCAAGCTCGCCATCGAGTGAGGTCCAGGTCCGTTCCTAGGGGCCTCTCCTCCCTCGCGGAGGGAGGAGGCGGATCGTGCCCGCCCCGGTCAGGCGAGCGCAAACCTGATCCCGGGCGATCCCGGGATCAGAGGGTATTGGGTCAGGCGACCGCCTTGGCCACGCTCTCGACGACGCTCTTCAGCTTGCCGGCGTTCTCGTCCGACAGGTCCTTGGAGGCGGCGATCGAGTCGAGCAGGTCCTTGTGCTTGGTGCGCAGGGTGCTGAGAAGCTGGTCCTCGAACGGGCGCACCTTCGCGAGGGGCATCTTGTCGAGGTAGCCATTCACGCCGGCGTAGATCACCGCGACCTGCTCTTCCATCTTCAGCGGCGAAAACTGCGGCTGCTTCAGAAGCTCAGTGAGGCGCGAGCCACGGTTCAGCAGCTGCTGGGTCGAGGCGTCGAGATCGGAGCCGAACTGCGCGAAGGCCGCCATCTCGCGGTACTGCGCCAGCTCGCCCTTGATCTTGCCGGCGACCTTCTTCATCGCCTTCGTCTGCGCCGAGGAGCCCACCCGCGACACCGAGAGGCCGACGTTCACCGCCGGGCGGATGCCCTGGTAGAACAGATCGGTCTCAAGGAAGATCTGGCCGTCGGTGATCGAGATCACGTTGGTCGGGATGTAGGCCGACACGTCGTTGGCCTGGGTCTCGATGACCGGCAGGGCGGTCAGCGAGCCGTTGCCGGCGGCGTCACCCATCTTGGCGGCGCGCTCGAGCAGGCGGCTGTGGAGGTAGAACACGTCGCCCGGGTAAGCCTCGCGGCCCGGCGGGCGGCGCAGCAGCAGGGACATCTGGCGGTAGGCGACGGCCTGCTTGGACAGATCGTCATACACGATCACGGCGTGCATACCGTTGTCGCGGAAGTACTCGCCCATGGCGCAGCCGGCGAACGGCGCGATGAACTGCATCGGCGCGGCGTCCGAAGCGGTGGCGGCGATGACGATGGAGTATTCCAGGGCGCCCTGGTCCTCGAGGACCTTCACGAACTGGGCCACCGTCGAGCGCTTCTGGCCGATGGCGACGTAGATGCAGAACAGCTTCGACTTCTCGTCGCCGCCCGCCGTATGGCCCGGCTTCTGGTTCAGGATCGTGTCCAGGGCGATGGCGGTCTTGCCGGTCTGACGGTCGCCGATGATCAGCTCGCGCTGGCCGCGGCCGACCGGGATCAGGGCGTCGATGGCCTTCAGGCCCGTGGCCATCGGCTCATGCACCGACTTGCGCGGGATGATGCCCGGCGCCTTCACGTCGACGCGGCGACGCTCGGTGGACTGGATCGGGCCCTTGCCGTCGATCGGGTTGCCCAGCGCGTCCACGACGCGGCCGAGCAGGCCCTTGCCGACCGGCACGTCCACGATGGAGCCGGTCCGCTTGACGGTCTGGCCTTCCTTGATCTCACGGTCGGAGCCGAAGATCACGATGCCGACGTTGTCCTGCTCGAGGTTCAGGGCCATGCCCCGCACGCCCGACTCGAACTCGACCATCTCACCGGCCTGAACGTTGTCGAGGCCGTAGGCGCGGGCGATGCCGTCACCGACGGAGAGAACCTGACCGACCTCGGAGACTTCGGCTTCCTCACCGAAGTTCTTGATCTGGTCCTTGAGGATCGCGGAGATCTCGGCGGCGCGGATGTCCATGCTCGTGCCCCTGTGGCTTTAGCGTCTGTCGAATTGCGGGTCGCGGGGTGGTGGCGCGCTTAGCGCGCAGCCCTCATCGCGAGGCGGATACCGTTGAGCTTGGTCTTGAGCGAGGCGTCGACCATGCGGGAGCCCATCTTCACGACGAGGCCACCGATCAGGCTCGGATCGACCACGAGGTCGATGTCGACATCCGCCTTCGCGACGTCCTTCAGCGACGCCTTGATCTCCTCGATCAGCGCATCGGAGGGCTTCTCGGCGACACGCACCTCGGCGCGGACGATGCCCTTCGAATCCTGAACCAGCGAGCGGAAGGCGGCGATCATGCCCGGCAGGGCGAAGAGCCGGCGGTTCGCGGCCGCGAGGCGGATGAAGTTCGCGGCGAGCCCGGTGATGCCGGCCTTTTCCAGGATGGCGCTGATCGCGGCTTCCTGCTGCTCGGCGCTGAAGACCGGGCTGCGCACGAGGCGGCGGAGATCCGCGCTCTCCTTGAGCAACCCATCGAATTGATTGAGGGCCTCGGCCACCGCGTCAAGCTGGCGCTCGTCCCGCGCGAGCTCGAAGAGGGCGGAAGCGTACCGGCCCGACACGCCTGCGACCAGGGGACCAGCCTCGGAACCGTTCTGCGCCACCCGTCGCTCTCTTCTCTCGTTGCCCGCGTGGCCGGGTGTTTGAAGCCCGTCCGCGCGCTGCGCAAGACCTTTCGGCCCTGGGCAATGGTTTTTGGATCGCGCCGGGATCGGACAGGACTTCCATCACCCCCGTCCGGCGCGGCGACCGCCTAGCATGGCTCAGCGGATGGGCGCAAGGCGACGCTGGCGGCTGCGCGACACGGCGGCAGAAGTGTGACGACGGGTTTTACGTTGTTTTCAACACGCCAGCCGGTCGCAACGGCGGGTGCTGGCGATCATCTTGGCCATCGCTTTCGCGCCGGGATGGCCGAGGATGCCGGAATTGCCCAGGACGTAGGAGGGCGTCGCGTAGAGCCCGAGATCGGCCGCCATGCGCATGTGGCTGCGCAGGGCGAGGCGCACCTCGTCGCTGTCGGCGATCTCCTCGATCTCGGCCTGCGGCACGCCGAGGGCCGTCGCGGCGGTCAGCGCGCCGGGGCCGTCGATGCGGCCGGGCTTCGACAGGAGCGTCCGGTAGAAGCCGAAGGCCGCCGCCGAACCGAGCTTGCGCTGCACGGCGAGCGTCACCTTGGCGGCCTGCGCCGATTCCGGGGACAGAATCGGGTTGTGGACGAGCCCGATGCGCAGGGTCGAATCAGTTTCGTGCAGGGCGACCACGTCGGCGGCGGCCTTCCGGCACCAGGGGCAGTTGAAGTCGAAGAACTCGTAGAGGACCGTCTCGCCGTCCTTCGGGCCGGCATAGGTCACGCCGCGCAGGGCGGGAATCTGGCCGGTGATCTCACCAGGGAGGATCGAGTTCGCCACCGCCTTCCCGTCATCGCCCGTGACGGCGACGCGCTGGCCGTAGGATTGTGCGGCGGCGGGGCCCGCGAGGGCGAGGCCGGTGGAGGCCGCGAGGAGGCGGCGACGGGTCATCATCATGGCTGCGGAACCGAACGGCGTCAGATGGCGCATTTATGGCCATCGCCCGGTTCGCATCACCTTAAGCCGGGCGGCCGGTCGCCGCTGGCCCAGGCCAGGGCCTGTTCCAGGCGGTCGTTGCCCCAGAACAATTCGCCGTCGTCGGTCAGGAAGGTCGGCGCGCCGTAGATGCCGCGCGAACGGGCCTCCTCGACGCTGACGCGGAGCTTCGTCTTGTTCGTGTCGGCGGCGGAGGCCTTCAGCACCTGAGTCCCGTCGAGGCCGAGGGAATCGAGAATCGCGACCACGGCGGACGGCTCGGAGATGGAGCGCCCCTGCGAGAAGCTTGCCGAGAACACCGCCTTCGAGAACGGCACGAGCCAGTCCTGATCCTGCCCGAAGATCGCGACCCGCACCGCGTTCAGGCTGTTTTGCGGGAACGGATCGGGCTTGGTGATCGGCGGCAATCCGTAAGCTGCGGCCTGCCGCTCGAGGTCGCGCCACATGTTGCGGCCCTTGGCCGGGAACAGGTTGAACGGCGAGGTCGTCCAGCCCTGGGAGGCGAACAGGGGGCCGACGAGGAACGGCCGCCAGCGCACGCTCACCCCAGCCGTCTCCGCCGCCGCCTCGATGCGCTGTGCCGCGAGGTGCGAATAGGTCGAGGCAAATTCGTACCAGAACTCCAACACGGGCTGGCGCGCCATCTGTTCGGCCTTTCGGTCATCGTCTCAAAGGGTCGCTCTGGCCAAGTTGGGCCGGCGACGCCAGGGCTCAAGGCATCCGACGTATGGATTCGGGTCCATCTTCACAGGGGCATACGCTCAAGACGGCATGCCGGTTGCAGGCGGGTGTCGCCCGCGATAAGCCGCCGCGATCCACGCCCTCCCGTTATCGGACGTCGCATGATCGATCCCGCCAAGCCTGCCGTGAAGAAGGTCGTGCTCGCCTATTCGGGCGGCCTCGACACCTCCATCATCCTGAAGTGGCTGCAGACCACCTATGGCTGCGAGGTGGTGACGTTCACCGCCGATCTCGGCCAGGGCGAGGAGCTGGAAGCCGCCCGCCGCAAGGCGGAACTGCTCGGCATCAAGCCGGAGAACATCTACATCGAGGATCTCCGCGAGGAGTTCGTCCGCGATTACGTGTTCCCGATGTTCCGGGCGAACGCCGTCTACGAGGGCGTCTACCTGCTCGGCACCTCCATCGCCCGGCCGCTCATCGCAAAGAAGCAGATCGAGATCGCCGAGCGCGTCGGCGCGGACGCCGTCTGCCACGGCGCCACCGGCAAGGGGAACGATCAGGTCCGGTTCGAGCTCGGCTACTATGCCCTCAAGCCCGACGTGACGGTCATCGCCCCCTGGCGTGAATGGGACCTGCGCTCCCGCGAGCAGCTGATCGCCTTCGCCGAGCAACACCAGATCCCGATTGCCAAGGACAAGCGCGGCGAAAGCCCGTTCTCGGTGGACGCGAACCTGCTCCACGCCTCCTCCGAGGGGAAGGTGCTGGAGGATCCGGCCCTCGAGGTGCCGGATTACGTTTATTCGCGCACGCTCTCGCCTGAGGAAGCGCCGGACGAGCCGACCATCGTCACCATCGGCTTCGAGCGGGGCGATGCCGTCTCCGTCGACGGCGAGGCGATGTCGCCCGCCACGCTGCTCGCCAAGCTCAACGAGTTGGGCCGCGCGAACGGCATCGGCCGCCTCGATCTCGTGGAGAACCGCTTCGTCGGCATGAAGAGCCGCGGCATGTACGAGACGCCCGGCGGCACGATCCTGCTGCCGGCGCACCGGGCCATCGAATCGATCACCCTGGATCGCGGCGCGGCGCACCTGAAGGACCAGCTGATGCCGCAATATGCGGAGCTGATCTACAACGGCTTCTGGTTCTCGCCGGAGCGGGAGATGATCCAGGCGCTCATCGACAAGAGCCAGGAGAAGGTCACCGGCACCGTGCGGCTGAAGCTCTACAAGGGCGGCATCCACGTCATCGGCCGCGAGAGCCCGCACTCGCTCTACGATCAGGACCTCGTGACCTTCGAGGAAGGTGCCGTGGCCTACGACCACCGCGACGCGGCGGGCTTCATCAAGCTCAACGCCCTGCGCCTGCGCACCCTGGCCCAGCGCAAGAAGCGCGAGGGCTGATCACCGCCGCAGGCAGGCGGCCAGACCCTCCGTCCGCCCCATCATTCCCTGGATGCGCGCCGCCCGTCGGCGCACGCCGGCGGAGGGGCGGCCGGCACTGCGCAGGATCGGGTTCGGCAATACGGCGGCGAGCAGGGTCGCCTCCTGGCGGGTGAGGTCGGCGGCGTCCTTGTGGAACCAGTAGCGGCTCGCCGCCTGCGCCCCGTAGATGCCGTCCCCCCACTCGGCGACGTTGAGATAGATCTCCATCATCCGCCGCTTGCCCCACAGGGTGTCGAGGGCGAGCGCCAGCGGGATCTCGACCGCCTTGCGGATGTAGGACCGCCCCGGCCACAGGAACACGTTCTTCACCGTCTGCATGGCGATGGTCGAGGCACCGCGCGAGGGCGAATCCTCGTCCTCCACGACATCGCGGATGGCACCGAAATCGACGCCGTGGTCCAGGCAGAAGCGCTGATCCTCGGAGGTGAGCACTGCGAGTTGCAGGGCGGGCGCGATCCGCGTCAGGGGGACGGCTTGCCGGTCCACCGGTTGCAGCGTCAACCAACGGCCAAGCATGAGAGTCGACGGCGGCGTCACCGCGCTATAGACGAGCGCCAACGTGAGCACGATGACGACAATTAGCGCGGGAACGAGCAGCAGCAGCCCGACCAACCGCCGCAACGGCGCCGCCCGCCTCGGCCGGGCGAGCGGTCGCCCGGGTTGCGCCTCCTCCAACGGCCTTTCGGCCCTGATCTTTTCCTCCCTCACGCCGATGCTCAACTCACTCCGCACGGCCAGATCCGGACGCGACGCCCGATGAACCCGAACTCCTCAACGCAGTCGGACGCCCGTCCGGTCAAGGCGAACTCGTCCGCGCCGGACTTTTCCCACAGGCTCGCGCAGGTTGCGCAGCAGGTCGAGACTTTCCTTGTGGAGCGGCTTGGCGAGCAGACCGGCCCCGGCGAGATCACCCGTCCGCCGCGCCTGATGGAGGCGATGCGTCATGCGGTGCTCGGCGGCGGCAAGCGTCTGCGGCCCTTCCTCGCCATCGAGACGGCGAAGATGCTCGGCGGGGCCGAGGCGGCGGCACTGGCGGCCGGCGCGGGCGTCGAGCTGGTGCATTGCTACTCCCTCGTCCACGACGACCTGCCGGCGATGGACAACGACGACATGCGCCGGGGCAAGCCTACGGTGCACAAGGCCTACGACGAGGCGACCGCGATCCTCGTGGGTGACGCCCTTCAGACGCTGGCCTTCGAGGTGGTGGCCGATCCGGCCTGGCAGCCCGATCCGGCCATCCGCGCCAATCTCGTCCTCGGCCTCGCCCGCGCGTCGGGCCTCGGCGGCATGGTCGGCGGACAGTTGCTCGATCTGACGGCCGAGGGCCGCTTCGGCGCCGTGAACCTCGACGTGGATGACACCCTGCGGATGCAGGCGATGAAGACCGGCGCGATCCTGGCCTTCTCTGTGGAAGCCGGCGCCCTGGTCGGCGGGGCCGACAAGGCGCAGAGCGCCGCCCTGCTGCGCTACGGCCACGCCCTGGGCCAGGCGTTCCAGATCGCCGACGACATCCTCGACCGCGAGGCGTCGCCGGAGGCGATGGGCAAGGCGACCGGCAAGGACAAGGACGCCGGCAAGGCGACCCTGGTGGACCGCCTCGGCCTCGACGGCGCCCGTGCCGAGTGCGACCGACTCGTGGCGGTCTGCGAGGATGCGGTGTCCCAATGGGGCGAGGGCGCCCGCGTCCTACGCGACGCCGCCCGCTTCACCGTGGCACGGAAGACCTAAGGGCTTCTACGGTGGCCATTGCCGCGCGCCGTGAAGGACTCTGAGGATGGTCACAGCTCGCTCGTTCTCTGCGTAGACGACGACGTAGTTCGAGCGGACGACCATCTCCCGCGTGCCGGCGACGCGGCCGGCGCGATACATCTTCGGACGCTCGATCAAAGCCGCCGCCCTCGTCTCGATCTCATCCTTCAGCCGTTGCGCGGCCTCGATGTTGTCGTCCGAGATGTAATCCACGATCGCGAACAGGTCCGCCCGGGCGGCCGGATGCCATTCAAGAACGGGCACCGCGCTTCCGTTCGATCAGGGCCTGCGCCTCGTCCATGACCTCGCGGTGAGGGATGGCAGGGGCAGGATCGGTCAGGGCTTCCTGAACCTTGGCCCGAAACCACGCATCGTGGGCATCGGGGTCGGCTGTCAGGCCGGATGGCAGGCCGCCCTCGTGGACGACGCGCGTCAGCAGGATGCGGACGGCATCCGACACCGTCAGGCCGAACTTCGCCAGCGTCTCCGACGCGTCCGCTTTCAAGGCGTCGTCGACGCGGACATGGAGCATCGAGGTTCGGGGCATCATCCCTCCGGGCGATCCGGCTTGTCTCTCAAATGAGATGCACGGCCGGTCGCCCGTTTCAAGTGTCGTTCACCCCCGCCCGACGAACGGCATCTTGGTCGCCATCACGGTCATGAACTGCACGTTCGCCTCGATGGGCAGGTTCGCCATCATGAGGACGGCCTCGCCGACGTGTAGCGGGTCCATCACCGCTTCGGCGCGGACGCTGCCGTCCGCTTGCGGGACGCCCGCCTTCATGCGGCCGCCCATCGCGGTGTCGGCGTTGCCGATGTCGATCTGGCCACAGGCGATGTCGTAGGCGCGGCCGTCGAGGGAGGTCGACTTGGTGATGCCTGTCACCGCGTGCTTCGTCGCGGTGTAGGCGATGGAGTTCGGGCGCGGGGCGTAGGCCGAGATCGAGCCGTTGTTAATGATCCGCCCGCCGCGTGGGTTCTGGTCGCGCATGATCCGGAAGGCGTGCTGCGTGCACAGGAAGATCGCGGTCAGGTTCGTGTCCACCACCTGACGCCACGTCTCCAGGGGCAGGTCTTCGAGGGGAACGGCCGGCGCGCCGATGCCGGCATTGTTGAAGATCATGTCGAGGCGCCCGAACCGCTCCACGGTGGCGTCGAACAGGGCCTTGATCGAGGCGGGGTCGGTCACGTCGGTGGGGACGACGAGGGTGTTCTGCGCACCGATCTGCGCGGCGACCTCCTCCAGCGGCTCGCGGCGGCGCCCCGACAGCACGACCTTCCAGCCCGCTCCGGCCAGCGCGACCGACGCCGCCTTGCCGACGCCCGTGCCGGCGCCCGTGATGATCGCGATCTTGCCCGTGGCGCTCATTCCGTCCTCCCGGTTCTCGTTGCGTCAGGCTGTAGAGCGAGCCTCGCGCGCCATGCAACGCCCGCCTTTGTGTTCCGGCCGGGAATGCCCCCGATTGTCGCTGCCGGAACGGTTGGCGGGCCGGGACGTCGAGAGACGTGATGACCCAATCTTCCCCAGCCCCGGATGAACTCGTGTTCCGCCGCGTCGATCTCGGTGAGGTAACGCTCAATGTCGGCGAGGCCGGGCCAAGCGACGGGCCGGTGCTGATCCTGCTGCACGGTTTCCCGGAAAGCGCGGCCGGCTGGCACCGGCAGGTCGGGCCGTTGGCGCGTGCGGGCTTTCGCGTGATCGTGCCGGATCAGCGCGGCTACGGGCTCAGCGACAAGCCCGAACGCATCGAAGCGTATCACCTCGACCGTCTCGCGGCGGATGTCGTCGCCTTGGGGCGGGCCTGCGGTGCGGGGCGATTCTTTCTCGCCGGCCACGATTGGGGCGGCCTCGTTGCATGGTGGGTGGCGAGCTTCCATCCGGAGCATGTTATCCGCCTCGCGATTCTCAACGCTCCCCATCCTGGCATCGTGGCCGGCTATATCCGGCACCATCCCGGCCAGTGGCTGCGCAGCTTGTATGTCGGCTTCTTCCAGTTGCGGGGCTTCGCGGAGCGCTGGCTAACGGCGGACGACGCCAAGGCCCTGCGCCGGGCCCTCGTGAGTACCAGCCGGAAGGGTACGTTCTCGAAGGCCGATCTCGACGCCTATGCCCGCGAATGGACGCGGCCCCGCGCGATGACGGCGATGCTTGCCTGGTATCGCGCCCTGGTGAGGCTGCCGCGCCGCGATCCGCCCCCAGTGACGATGCCGACGCTTATCCTCTGGGGGAAACGCGATCACGCCCTCCAGCCGGGCCTCGCAGAAGCCAGTCTACGGCTGTGCGACAGCGGCCTGATCCGCTGGTTCCCAGACGCGACCCATTGGATTCAGCATGAGGAACCCGAGGCAGTGTCTGCGGCACTCGAAAGCTTTTTTCGGCCTATCGAACAGCCCTGAATAGCCGGATATTCTACCACATTCAGTTTTAATCCCTCATCTCAGCATTCGAACACCGCTATTTTTTTATCGCTTTCCGCGGAACTCCTTCGGAACTGCGACCTTGAGCCGCTGCCTGACATTTCGTCCGGAGGAATTCCGTGATCTCACTTCGTACCACTCTCGCCGCCGGCCTCGTGCTCGGCGCTCTCTTCGCGGGTTCGGCCCAGGCTGCGCCCGCTCCGGTCCAGCCAGGCCTCGGTCAGGACGGCCTGATGGAGAACGTGGCGATGCACCGCCACCACCATCACCGGATGCACCGTCACCACTCGACCCGGCACGAGCGCCGGATGCGCCGCATGAACACCATGCGCCATGGCAATCCGAACGCCCGCAACCCGGCGATGCCGGGCCGCGCGCAGCAGCTCGGCAACACCACGGGCGGCCCGCGCTACTGATGTCGGCATGACAACGGGCCCGGCGCTTCGGTGCCGGGCCACGACGTCCCCAGGCAAGCAGCCGCGTGGGACTGATTCGGAGCGGGGGCTCTGGTAGGAAGGCGGCATGGGCCGCACCTCTCGTATCCCCCAGTCGCCGCCGGAGACGGGCAACCTCGACTCGGTCGGCGCCACGCCGATGATGGCGCAGTACATCGAGATCAAGGCGGCCAACCCGGATTGCCTCCTGTTCTACAGGATGGGCGATTTTTACGAGCTGTTCTTCGGCGATGCGGAGATCGCCTCGCGCGCCCTCGGCATCGTCCTGACCAAGCGCGGCAAGCATGCCGGGGCGGAGATCCCGATGTGCGGCGTGCCCGTCGAGCGGGCTGACGATTACCTCAGCCGCCTCATAGCCCTCGGGCACCGGGTCGCCGTCTGCGAGCAGACCGAGGACCCCGCCGAGGCCAAGAAGCGCGGCCCGAAATCCGTGGTGCGGCGGGAGGTGGTGCGCCTCGTCACCCCCGGCACCATCACCGAGGACCGTCTCCTCGATCCCGCGAGCGCCAACCTGCTTCTCGCCATCGGCCGACAGAAGGCGTCGGAAAGCGGATTCGTCTACGGCCTCGCGGCCATCGACATCTCCACCGGCCGGTTCTCCCTGAGCGAGGTCCCGGCGGGCGAATTGCCCGGCGCCGTCGCCCGGCACGACCCCCGCGAGATCGTGCTGTCAGAGGCGATCCATGCCGATCCGGCCCTGGCGCGGCTGTGGCAGGATACAAAAGCCGCCGTGGTGCCGCTGGCCCAGGCCGAACTCGAACCCTCGGCCGCCGAGCGGCGGATCCGCGAGCAATACGGCGTCTCGACCCTCGACGGGTTCGGCCGGTTCAGCCGCGCGGAGATCGCGGCGGCGGGGACAGGCCTCCTCTACATCGCCCGCACCCAACTCGCCGCCCGCGCGCCGCTCGCGGTGCCGAGCCGCGAGGAGACCGGCGCGACCCTTTCCATCGATGCCGCCACGCGGGCCAACCTCGAACTGACGCGGACGCTCTCCGGCGAGCGGACGGGAAGCCTGTTGGCCACCATCGACCGCACGGTGACGGCGAACGGCGCGCGCCTCCTGGCCGAGCATCTGGCTGGGCCGCTCACCGACCTGACGCGCATCGCCCGGCGGCAGGATGCCATCGCCCGTCTCGTCGAGGATGCCACCCTCCGCCACGCCTGCCGCGAGGCGCTGGCTGCCGCCCCGGACCTGCCGCGCGCCCTCTCCCGCATCGGCCTCGGCCGATCCGGGCCGCGCGATCTCGCGGCGGTGCGTGACAGCCTCGCGGCGGCACTGCGGATCGCGGAGACGCTGCGCGCGGCGCCGGACCTGCCCTCGGCCCTCGCCGAGATCGGCCGGGCGCTGTCCGGCGTCGATCCGGAGATCGGCGCGACGCTCGCCGCCGCCCTGGCCGACGAACTGCCGCTCTCACGGCGCGACGGCGGCTTCGTGCGGCCGGGCTTCCTGGCCGAGATCGATGAGGCGCGGCTGCTCGGGCAAGATTCGCGGAAGGTCGTGGCGGCCCTTCAGGCCCGCTATGCGGAGGAGACCGGCTGCCGGACCCTGCGGATCAAGCACAACAACCTTCTCGGCTATTTCATTGAGGTGCCGCAATCGGTGGGCGAAGCCTGCCTCAAGGGATTGCAGAAGGAATTCGTCCACCGGCAGACGATGGTGGATGCCATGCGCTTCACCAGCGTCGAGTTGGGCGAGCTGGAGCGGAAGATCTCCGGCGCCTCCGACCGGGCGCTCGCCCTCGAAAGCGAGGTGTTCGACGATCTCGCGGGGGCCGTCGTCGCGGCCTCGGCGAGCCTCAACGCGGTGGCCGACGCCTTGGCGTCCCTCGACGTGGCGGGCAGCCACGCCGCACTGGCGATCGAGGGCGATTGGCGCCGGCCCATCGTGGACGATTCGCTGTCCTTCGCCATCGCCGGCGGACGGCATCCGGTGGTGGAGGCGGCCCTGCGGCGGACGGGCGAGCCGTTCATCGCCAACGATTGCGACCTGTCGGGCGAGGGGCGAGGCCGCATCCGGCTCATCACCGGCCCGAACATGGGCGGCAAGTCGACCTTCCTGCGCCAGAACGCGCTGATCGTCGTGCTGGCACAGATGGGCGCCTTCGTGCCCGCCGCCTCGGCGCGGATCGGGCGGGTGGACCGCCTGTTCTCCCGCGTCGGCGCCGCCGACGACCTCGCGCGCGGACAATCGACCTTCATGGTCGAGATGGTCGAGACCGCCGCGATCCTGAATCAAGCAACCCGCCGTTCCCTGGTGATCCTCGATGAGATCGGGCGCGGCACCGCGACCTTCGATGGCCTGTCCATCGCCTGGGCGTGCCTCGAACACCTGCACGAGGCCAATGCTTGCCGGGCGCTGTTCGCCACGCACTTCCACGAACTGACGGCTCTGGGCGACCGGCTCCCCCGGATCGACAACGCGACGCTGAAGGTCGCGGAGCACCGGGGCGGCGTCGTGTTCCTGCACGAAGTGGTGCCCGGCATCGCCGAGCGCAGCTACGGGTTGCAGGTCGCCCGCCTCGCCGGCCTACCGGCGAGCGTCGTCACGCGGGCCGGTGCGATCCTCAAGAGCTTGGAGAAGTCGCAGGGCGGACGCTCGGCGCGGGCGCGGATCGACGATCTGCCCCTCTTCGCGACGCTGAGCCCCCCACCGCCCCCCGAGCCCCCGGCCGAATTGCCCGAGGACAAGCTCGCCCTGCTGCTCGATTCCATCGATCCCGATGCGCTCACCCCCCGTGAGGCGCTGGAAGCGCTCTACCGGCTGAAGCGCGAACGGGAGGAAAGCCGGGTGCCCGGCTGAGCCGCTACTTGGCGCGCAGGGGAATCGCGATGTCGACCCGCGTGCCGGAGGCCTGAGGCAGCCAGCGGACGGTGCCGCGCAATTGCTTGGCGACCATCTCCACGAGGCTGCGGCCGAATCCAGAGACCTCCGGGACGGTCGCATCGAAGCCGACGCCGTCGTCGCAGATCTCGACGGCCATGCCGATTTCCGTCCGCCGGGCGGTGATCGAGACGCGGCCGGGGCGCCCGTGGGGAAAGGCGTGGCGCAGGGCGTTGGCCACGAGTTCGTGGAACATCAGCGCCAGCGGCGCGGCCATGGAGGCGGGGAGCCGGATGGCCTCGACCTCCGTGTCGATGCGGATGCGGTCGTCGGCCATGCCCGCGTCGAGGTCTGAGAGCAGTTCGCCGACGAAATCCGTGAGGGCGAAATGGCTGCCGTCCTCCTCGGTGTAGAGGAGGCGATGGGCGATGGAGAGTGCGCCGATGCGCTCCACCATGCCTTCCAGGGCGTCCCGCGCCTCGCCGTCCTGTGTCCGCCGGGCCTTAAGCAGCATCAGCGAGGAGATGACCTGAAGGTTGTTTTTGGCCCGGTGGTCGATCTCGTGGATCAGCGCCGTCTTCTGCGCGAGGTCGGCGATCAGGCCCGAAACCTGCTCGGCCTCGACGTGGATCCTGGTCGTGTCCGTCTGCGACGCGAAGAAATAGGCGAGGCCCTGATCGTCGCTGACGGGCGTGATCGTCAGCGCGTTCCAGAAGGTCGTGCCGTCCTTGCGGTAGTTCAGGATCTCGGCGGAGATCGCGCGGCCCGCGCTCACGGCCTCGCGCATCCGCGCCACCTCGGCGGGGTCGGTCGCCGCGCCCTGGAGCATGCGGCAGTTCCGGCCCGTCACCTCGTCCAGGGCGTAGCCCGTCTGGCTGAGGAAGGCGGCGTTCGCCCAGACGATGGGATGGTCGTGCGCGCGCGCGTCGGCGACGAGCATCGGCGAAGGCGTCGTCGCGAACGCCGCCGCTAGGGTTTCAGCGGAAGGACCGCTCTCTGGCCCGGTACTCAACGCCTCATCCACTCCGCCCCGTCACTCGGTCATGTCGCCCCGAAGTAAAAGGCCCGTTAATCACCTGTTGACCATCATACGGGGGTCAGCCCGCACGGCAAAACTCGGCCAACGCACGGTCGCCATGTTTCTGCCTGACAAGAGCGAGCAGGTCGAGGAGTTCCAGCGCATGCCCGTCGCCGCTCAGAAGCAAACGCGCCGGTTTCGGATGCGCGACATCGTCGAGGACAAACGCATCCTGCTAATGCTGGCCCTCGGCTTCTCGTCGGGCCTGCCGCTTCTGCTGGTGCTTGGGACTTTCACCCTGCGCCTGGCCTTCTCGGACATCGACGTGAAGACCATTGGTCTATTCAGCTACGTCGCGCTGCCCTATTCGTTGAAGTTCCTCTGGGCGCCGATGATCGATCGGCTGGATGTTCCGCTGTTGTCGCGCGTCCTCGGCCGCCGTCGAGCCTGGATGGTGACGACACAGCTCGCCACGGCGACCGCGTTGCTCCTTATGGCCTTCGCGGATCCGAAGACCAGCCTCGCGCTGCTGGGTTTCGGCGCCTTCCTCGTCGCCTTCTGCGCGGCGAGCCAGGACGTGGTGGTCGATGGCTGGCGCATCGACGCCGCCGGCAGCGACATGCAGGGCATCCTGGCCGCGACCTCGAATCTCGGCTACCGCCTCGGGCTCATCACCGCCGGGGCGGGCGCCCTGTTCATCGCGGCCTCCGGCGGCTGGCAGATCGCCTACCTCAGCATGGCCGCGCTGATGCTCGTCGGCTTCATCGCCGCGTTGCTGGCGCCGCCCTACGACCGCCCGGTGCAGGCCGCCGAACAGGCCGCGCCGACCTCGCGCCTGTGGTCGGCCCGCCGCGCCCTCGTGGAGCCCCTGACCGAGCTGCACGCCCGCTTCGGGCCGGCGCTCTACGCGATCCTGCTCCTCGTCGCCCTGTTCCGCCTGCCGGACTTCCTTTCCGGCGTGATGGCGAGCCCCCTCTACCGGACGCTCGGTTTCGACCTGAAGCAGATCGCCACCGTCACCAAGCTCTACGGCGTGTGGGTCGGCATCGCGGGCGGGTTCGCCGGCGGCTGGGCGCTGGCCCGCCTCGGCATGTTCCCCACCCTGCTGCTGGGTGCCTTCCTGGCGGCGGCCTCGCATCTCGCCTTCGCGTGGCTTTCGGCCGGCGCGCCGGAGATCTGGCGGCTGATCGTGGCGATCTCCGTCGAGAACTTCTGCGGCTCCTTCGCCGGCATCGTGCTCATCGCCTACATGTCGAGCCTCACGAGCCCCGCCTACGCGGCCACGCAATACGCCCTGTTCTCCTCGCTCTATGCGTTGCCGGGGAAGCTCATCGCCGGCTCGGCGGGCTTCATCGTCTCGGCCATCGGCTACCCCGCCTTCTTCACATTCACGTCGCTGATCGGGCTCCCGGTGCTGGCCCTGTGCGTTGCCGTCGGGCGGCGGACGGGCGTCAAAGAGGCGGCGGCGGATGGGAACTCCCCGAGCGTCTCCCCGCTTCCTTCCCCCGCGAGGACGCCTAAAACGGCGTGAGAGCGAAGGACACAGCTTTGAGCGGTGGTGCCATGACGAGCGGCGATGTGATCCTCTCCGGGGAGATCCTTCCCCCCGCCGATACGGCGGCTCCGGCCCTGAGCGAGGACGACCTCGCCGCCCTGCGCCGGGCGGTGCAGGCGCTGGAACAGCCGGGCCTTGCAGCGCGGCTCTCGGCGGCGGCGGGCACGCCCATCGAGATGATCGGCCGCTCTCTGCCCACGCCCGTCATGGACGCGGTGGCCAAGGGCACCGAAGCTGCCCTGCGCACGGCGATCCGCGTCGCGTTGGCGACCCTGCCGAAGAACGGCGATCCGGCGGTGGCGTCTGGTCTACCGGTGCCGCAGACCGAGCCGGAGGGCCGGCTGAAACGGCTGCTCGGCTCCGGCGAGGGCAAGCACAAGGCCCTCGCGGCCATCTCCGGCGCGCTCGGCGGCGCGTTCGGCCTCGCGACCATCGCGGTGGAACTGCCGGTCTCCACGACGCTGATGCTCCGCTCCATCGCGGAGATCGCGCGCGAGGAAGGGGAGGACATCGAAACGCCGGAGGGCGCGCTCGCCTGCATTCAGGTCTTCGCGCTCGGCGGCGGCAAGCTCGCGAGCGCCGAGGCCGGCGCGACGCTGACCGAGAGCGGCTATTTCGCCGTGCGCGCGGCGCTCGCCAAGACCATGTCCGAGGCCGCGCGATATGCCGGCACGATCACGCTGGTGGACCAGTCGGGCCCGGCGCTGATGCGCTTCGCGGCGCAGGTCGCCGCGCGGTTCGGCATCGTCGTGTCGGAGAAGGTGGCGGCGCAGGCGGTGCCGATCCTCGGCGCGGTGGGCGGCGCGGCAGTCAACACCGTGTTCATGAGCCACTTCCAGTCGACGGCCCGGGCGCATTTCACCATCCGCCGGCTGGAACGGCGCTACGGGGCCCCGGCGGTCAGGGCCGCCTACGAGATCGAGAAGTCCGCCCTCGGCCCCGCCTGACGGAGGGGATCACACCCCGCCGTCCAGGAACAGGCGGTAAGCCGGGTTCTCGGTCTCTTCCGTGGCCGGGTAGCCCAGATCCTCGATCGCCGCCTCGAACCGAGCCTGATCCTCCGGCGGCACGTCGATGCCGGCGAGGACGCGCCCGTAGTCGGCGCCGTGGTTGCGGTAGTGGAAGAGGGTGATGTCGAAGTTCGGCGCCAAAGCGTCGAGGAACTTCATCAGCGCTCCCGGCCGCTCCGGGAACTGGAAACGGAACAGCCGCTCGTGCATCAGGCCGGGGCTGCGGCCGCCGACCATGTAGCGCACATGGACCTTGGCCATCTCGTTGTCGCTCATGTCGAGCACGCGGTAGCCGGCCTCGCCGAGCGAGCCCATTAGCTCCTGCTTCTCGCGCTTGCCGCCGGCGAGGTTGATGCCGACGAAGATCTGCGCGTCCGAGGCGGGCGCCTGCCGGTAGTTGAACTCGGTGATGGCGCGCGGACCCAGGGCATTGATGAAGGCCCGGTAGGCGCCGGGCTTCTCGGGGATCGTGACGCCCAGCAGCACCTCCCGTTGCTCGCCGATCTCGGCGCGCTCGGCGATGTGGCGCAGGCGGTCGAAGTTGAGGTTCGCCCCCGACGAGATGGCGATGAGCGTACCGGAGCCGCCATTCTGCTCGGCATAGAGCTTCGCACCCGCGAGGCTAAGCGCCCCGGAAGGCTCGGACACGGCGCGGGTGTCGTCGAAGATGTCCTTCACCGCCGCGCACATGGCGTCGGTATCGACAGTGATGATCCCGTCGAGATTCTCCCGGCACAGGCGGAAGGTCTCCTCGCCCGCGCGCTTCACCGCCACGCCGTCCGCGAACAGGCCGACGGAGGGCAGATCCACGAGGCAGCCGGCATCGAGCGCAGCCTTCATGCAGGCCGCATCGTCGGGCTCGACGCCGATCACCTTGGTGCCCGGCCTCAGGTACTTCACGAAGGTCGAGATGCCGGCCGCGAGTCCGCCGCCGCCCACGGGCACGAAGATCGCCTCGATGGGCCCGGTATGCTGCTGCAGGATCTCCTTGCCGATGGTGCCCTGGCCGGCGATCACGTCCTCATCGTCGAACGGGTGCAGGAAGGTCAGCCCGTCCTCGTGCTCGCGGCGACGGGCCTCGGCGAGCGCTTCGTCGAAGGCGTCGCCGTGCAGGATGACCTCGGCGCCCCGCGCCCGGCAGGCATCGACCTTGATGGAGGGCGTGGTGCGCGGCATCACGATCACCGCGCGGGCGCCGAGCTTGGCCGCCGCCAGCGCAACGCCCTGGGCGTGGTTGCCAGCCGACGCGCAGACGACGCCGCGCGCCACCTGCTCCGGCGCGAGGCCGGACATCTTGTTGTAGGCGCCGCGCAGCTTGAACGAGAAGACCGGCTGCAGATCCTCGCGCTTCAGCAGCACGGGGCGTTCGAGCCGGCGCGTCAGGCGCGGCATCGGATCGAGCGGGCTCTCGATCGCCACGTCGTAGACGCGGGCGGTGAGGATCTTCTTAATGTAGTCGGTCATCGGCTGCGAAGGGGCTCGGGAGCCACGGGGCATAGCCCCTTGCGCCGGGCGAGGCGAGGGCGGCCCCGGCAGGGCTGCTCCGCTATCGCGTGACGGGCTCGGGCACCATACGGCTGATCCACTTGGCCAGAAGCGGCCCGGTCAGCAACACCACGAAGAGCCGCAGCGTCTGCACCGCCAGCACGAAGGACACGTCCGCCTGCGACCCCACGGCGATGATCGCCACCGAATCGAGCCCGCCGGGGCTCGTGGCCAGGATCGCGGTGAGGAGGTCGATGGGCAGCAGCAGCGTCAGCAGGAAGCCCCAGCCCGCGCAGAGTAGGATGACCGAGAAGGTCGCCACGAGGATGCCGGGCAGGGCGCTCACCGTCAGCCGCAGGGTCTCGCGGGTGAAGCGCAGGCCGACGTACCAGCCGATGCAGGCATAGGCGATTTCGAGGATCGGCACCGGCAGCGCCATGCGCACGAGGCCGGTGGCGTGGAGCACGGAGCCCAGCACCATCGGCCCGATCTGCGCCCCGGCCGGCACCCGCAGCTTGATCGCCACGAACGCGCCGATGGCCGCGACGAGCAGGGTGGCGGCCACCGAACTCGCCGCGGTCGCGTCGCCTGCGGCCGAGGCCGGACCGGCGGGGGCGCCGCTCATCAGGAAGCGCGCGGCCACGGAGGCCGAGAACACCACGGCGGCGACCCGGACATATTGCATGAAGGCGACGAGGCGCGGATCGGCCCCGAAATCCTCGGCCATGGCGACCATCGCGGAGGCGCCGCCGGGCGAGGAGCCCCAGGCCGCCGTCGTGCCGGGCAGGATGCGCAGTCGCGTGAGCATCCAGCCGACGAAGGCGGAGGCAGCGACCGTCACCAGCACCACGGCGACGATCAGGAAGCCGTCCTCGAACAGCGTCTGCGCGATCTGCCCCGTCACCGCATGGGCCACGAGGCAGCCGATCATCGCCTGCGCCGCCAGGAAGCCCGGTCGCGGTACGGTGAGATGCGAGCCGCCGACGCCGAAGGCGATGGCCGCGATCATCGGCCCGAGCAGCAGGGCGGCGGGGAATTGCGCGGCGGTGAGACCGTAGGCGATGGCGGCCGAGACCGCGACGAGCGCGATCCAGAGGCCGATGGTGCGGAGGGGAGGCACGGCGATCGGGGGATGCATTCCCGCCGGAGATGACGGGCGCCCCGCCGGCTACACCCGCCGGGCCGCGCTGTCACCGCAGAATCGCGTTCAGGGTGTGGTGCTCAGGTTTGCGAAGGCCGCATCGAGCCCGGCCCGCGCCTTGGCAAGCCCGTCCCGCTTGGCCGAGAGCCAGGCCCGGTCGGCGGCGAGCTTGTCCTTCGCCACCCCGAGCATCCGCGCGACCTCGGCGGGTTGCGGCCCGCCGAATCCCTTGGCCGCCGCGATCATGCCCGTCGCCGACAGGGTCTCGCGAAAGCGCGCTTCGGACAGCGGCAGGTCCTTTGGCATGTCCTGCGGCAGCCCCGCCCCGGCGGCGGCCTCGGCATAAATCCGCTTCACCTCGTCGAAGGGCAGGTCGGCCGGGCGCAGATTGTGGCTTCGCCCGTAGGTCACGAGTTCCGAGACGAAGTGGTGGCCGAGGCGGAAGGGTACGTCGGCCTCGCGCTGGAGCGTGTCCGCGAGTTCGGTCGTGGTGGAGTAGTCGGCCGCAACCTCATCCGCCGCCCGCTCGCGATCCACCACGAGCCCGTCCAGCACGGAGACCCAGCGGCGGCACATCTCGGCGGCGACGGCGAGCGTGCGCGCGGGCGGGATCATCTGGTTGCGCTTGTAGTCCGGCATCCCGGAATCGACGTTGTGCGCCATGATGGTGAAGGCCATGGCGCCACCGACCACGTCGCTCGCCTTCATCCGAAGGGTGTAGATCGCCACGGGATTGCGCTTCTGCGGCATGATGCTGCTCGGCCCCGTGAGCGCGCCCTCGCGCAGCAGGATCCACGGCCGGGTCTGGTGATACTGCGCGTAGACATCCTGCGAGAAGCTGCCCGCCGTCGTGGCGAGGTTGGCGGCGAGCCCGGTCAGTTCCAGCCCGAGATCCATCGGCGCGAGCTGGCCCGCGTCGTAGCTGTTCTCCACCGGGGCATCGAAGCCGAGGAGCGCCGCGAGGCGCGCGCGATCCACCGGGAAGCTCGACGTGCCGAGCGCCGCCGCGCCCAGAGGCGAGCGGTTCACCCGCGCCCAGGCTTCGTGCAGCCTGTCCGAATCGCGGGCCATCGCGGCGGCGTAGCCGAGGAGATAATGGCCCAGGGTCGTGGGCTGCGCCTGGACGCCGTTCGTATAGGCGGGGATCACGGTCGCGGCCTCGCGCTCGGCGACTGCGAGCAGGCTCGCCCGCGCGTCGTCCAGGGTGGCGGCGAGGTCGAGGAGCCGATCCCGCTGTTCCAGCTTGAGGACCGTGGGGATGATGTCCTGGCGGCTTCGCCCGGCATGCATCCGCGTGGCGTCGGGGCCGGCGATGGCGGTGATGAGCGGTTCGATCCGGAGGTAATCGTCGGGGCGCGAGGCGTGGGGCTCGGCGGCGTTCGCCTGCACCGTATCGAGCGCCTGAGCGATGGTGCGGCCGAGCGCCCGGGGGACGATGCCGGTCTCGACCGTCATCACCAGGGAGGCGCGGTTGATTTCGCCGATCCGCGCGAAGGCGTCGTCCCCGTCGGCGCGGGCGCTCGCGCCCATCGCCAGCACCGCGACCATGGATGTCAGAAGACGCCGCATCGATACTCCCCCGTTGCACCGAGCGGCGCTTGATAGGCCCAGTCCCCCGCCGCCTTCAAGCGGCCTCGCGGCAGGCCGCCGTGCCGGGCGGGGCGTGGGCGCGGAAGAACGCGGCCAGATGCGCGAGTCCGGGCGCGCGGGGGTCGCTCGCCCGCCACGCCAGGGCGATGGTGCGACCGGGGCCGTCCACGTCGAAGGTGCGAATCACCGTCAGGCCGCTCGGATCGGGGCCGGGCGGCACGGCGAGCGCTGGCAGCAGGGTGTAACCCGCCCCAGCCCCGACCATCGAGCGCAGGGTTTCCAGACTCGTGGCGTGCCGCCCCGCCGAGGAGCCGGCGCCGCAGGCGGCGATGGTCTGGTCGCGCAGGCAGTTCCCCTCGTCGAGGAGCAGCAGGTCGGGCCCCGCGATGGACCCGGCCGAGAGCGCGCCGCCCTGCGCCAACTCATGCTCCGCCGGGCAGACGAGGTGGAACGGCTCGATGAACAGCGGCGACAGGGAGAGTCGCCCCTGATTCAGCGGTAGGGACACCAGCGCGGCGTCGATCCGCCCCTCGCGCAGCCCTTCGAGGATGTCGGCGGTACGCGATTCGGACAGCGACAGGCTCAGCAGCGGAAAGGCCTCGCGCAGGGGCCGCAGGACCAACGGGAAGAAGTAAGGGCCGAGGGTCTGGATCGCCGCCAGCGACAGCCGGCCGGTGAGCGGCGCGCCCCGACCCTCGGACGCCATGGCCAGAAGCCGCTGGGCCTCCGCGAGCACCGTCCGCGCCTGCCGCACTATGGCCTGCCCGGCCTCCGTGAGGAGCACCCGCCGGTTGGACCGCTCGAACAACGCGAGGCCCAGCGCGCCTTCGAGCTTGCGGATCTGCACGCTCAAGGTCGGCTGGCTGACGTTACAGCGCTCGGCCGCCCGGCCGAAATGCCCCTCGTCCGCGACGGCGACGACATATTCCAGATCGCGCAGGGACAGTCCTGAAAGGTTCATAGACGGCGTCTATCACAACCTTTGTGACGATGCATTTGTCAGATGGACCGGCGAGGTCCATAAACCTGTCAGAACGGTTCCAGTCTAAGGCGTCGCCCTCAGACCGGCCCTCTTTTGGCCCAAGGAAAGATGAGACGCATGAGCGATCAACGACCGATCCTGACCACCCGCCAGGGCCATCCGGTCCGTGACAACCAGAGCACCCGCACCGTCGGCGAGCGTGGCCCGGCCACCCTCGAGAACTACCAGTTCATCGAGAAGATCACCCACTTCGACCGCGAGCGCATTCCGGAGCGCGTCGTTCACGCGCGCGGCGCCGGCGCCCACGGCTACTTCGAGGCCTACGGCAAGATCGGCAACGAGCCGGCCTCCAAGTACACCCGCGCCCGCGTGCTGAACGAGACCGGCGTGAAGACGCCGATGTTCGTGCGGTTCTCCACCGTGGCCGGCGCCAAGGAATCGCCCGAGACCGAGCGTGACCCGCGCGGCTTTGCGGTGAAGTTCAAGACCGTCGACGGCAACTGGGACCTCGTGGGCAACAACCTCAAGGTCTTCTTCATCCGCGACGCGATCAAGTTCCCCGACATGATCCACGCGTTCAAGCCCGATCCGGTGACGAACCGGCAGGAGGCGTGGCGCTTCTTCGACTTCGTGGCGCAGCACCCCGAAGCGATCCACATGGTCACGCACCTGAAGTCGCCGTGGGGCATTCCGGCCAACTATCGCGAGATGGAAGGCTCCGGCGTGAACACCTACAAGCTGGTGAACGACCAGGGCGAGGCCGTCCTCTGCAAGTTCCACTGGGAGCCGAAGCAGGGCATCCGCAACCTGACCTCGCAGCAGGCGTCCGAGATCCAGGCGAAGGACGTGGGCCACGCGACCCGCGACCTGTACGACAACATCAAGGCCGGCAATTTCCCCGAGTGGGAATTCTGCGTGCAGATCATGCCGGACGGCCCGAACGACCACCTGTCGTTCGATCCGCTGGACGACACCAAGCTGTGGCCGGTCGAAGACTTCCCGCTGCTCCCCGTCGGCCGCATGGTCCTCGACCGGGTGCCGGACAACTTCTTCGCGGAAGTCGAGCAGTCGGCCTTCGGCACGGGCGTGCTCGTGGACGGCATCGACTTCTCGGACGACAAGATGCTCCAGGGCCGGACCCTGTCGTACTCGGATACCCAGCGTTACCGCGTGGGCGCCAACTACCTCCAGCTGCCGATCAACGCGCCGCAGCCCGGCGTGAAGGTCTACTCGAACCAGCGGGACGGTCAGATGACCTACGGGGTCGATGGCACGGGTCCGAACCGGCACATCAACTACGAGCCCTCCACGCTGGCCGAAGGCCTGCGCGAGGCGCCGAAGAAGACCGACTACCATCAGGCCGTCGAGGGCCGGCTCGGCCGGTACCAGACCTCGCGGACCGAGGACGACTACACCCAGGCGGGCGTGCGCTACCGGTCCTTCCAGGATTGGGAGCGTGAGGACCTGATCGCCAACCTCGTCAACGACATGAAGCAGTGCCCGGAGCCGATCCAGCTGCGGATGGTCTGGCACTTCTGGCACGCCGACGAGGATTACGGCCGTCGCGTCGCCGAGGGCGCGGGCATCGATCTGGAGAAGGCCAAGGCCCTGCCGCCGCTGCCGGGTCGCGCCGCTCCGGGCAAGCGTCTCGCGGCCGAGACCTACACCGAGAACGCTCCGCGCGTCGCTGCCGAGTAAGGCTCAGGACGAAGCGGGCCCGGTTCGCCGGGCCCGCCCACGGGACAACAAGAAAGCCCCGCGCGGAGCGATCCGCGCGGGGCTTTTCGTTAGGCTAGTGGTCGCTTACGGGCAGGAGCGACGGACGCCGCCCTTGCCGACATAGGTCTGCGACTGCGGGTCGTAGGTGCGGAAGCGGCGGGCGCAGGCCTCGATCGCCCCCTCATCGCCCGTGGTCACGGTCTCGACGGGCGCATAGCCGACATTGGCGTAGCCGCCGGCCGGGCCGTACTCGGTGCCATAATAGCCGTCGTCATAGCCGCCGTAGCCGTAGGCCGCCGGGTATCCATAGCCGTAGCTGTTGCCATAGAGGCCGCCGGCCGCCAGCCCGAGGCCGAACCCGCCGAGACCGGCCGCCAGGCCGTAGCCGCCGTATCCGCCACGGCCGTAGCCGCGACCGTAATAGCCACGGTTGAAGCCGCCGCGGTTGTAGCCATAGGCGCCACGGTTATAGCCAACGCCACCGCGATTGATGCCGCCGCCGGCCAGACCGGCGCCCCGGCCAAAGCCCGCACCGGCGAACCCACCCCGGTTGAAGCCGCCACCACCGATCGCACCACCACGATTGAAGCCGCCGCCGCCGATGGCGCCGCCGCGACCGAAGCCGCCGCCATGGCCGCCGATCGCAATGCCGGGATTGCCGGCCGAGACGCCACCGCCGGCCAGAGCATTACCGCGACCCTGGGCCTGCGCGCCCGCCGGCATCATTGCGAGGCCGACAGCCATCACCGAGGCGACAGCAAGTCCATAAGTGCTGCGAGTCATTCCATCCACCGTGATCACGTGTATCGTGAGCGGTGAACGCGCCACTTCCGGTTTCGATCACGGAAATAGACACCAAAGCGACAAATCGCACAGACAAGATCGGCGAAGCTTGGGTCAACGCGTCGCGGAAACCGTGCGCGCCGCGCCTGCGGGAAGACCCGCGATGATCGCCACGACGCAGAAGCCGGCGAAAAGGATTCCGGCGAGGCCCCATCCCCCGGTCGCCTCGTGGGCGAGCCCGAAGGCGAGGGGGCCGAGCGCCGCGAAGACGTAGCCGATGCCCTGCGCCATGGCCGACAGGCCGGCGGCGGTGCCGGCGTCGGCGGCCCGCAGGACGATGAGCGTCAGCGCCAGCCCGAAACAGCCGCCTACACCGAAACCGAGGATGCCGGCTGCCGGGATGCGGACAGCCTCCGCCCCGAAGGCGACGACGAGGAAGGCGAGGGCGGTGATGCCCGGAATGCCGACGATCCAGGCGCGCTGGTCGCGGGCGCGGGCGGCGAGCGTCGCGGTGACGAGCGCACCCGGCGCTTGGCAGAGCGTCACCAGCGAGGCGTAGAGGCCGGCATGGAGCGGATCGAGCCCGCGCCCCTGCAGGAGCAGCGGCAACCAGCCGAACAGGATGTAGGCGAGGGAGGATTGCAGGCCCATGAAGGCCGTCACCCGCCACGCGAGGGCGCTGCGCAGAAGTTCCCCCGGTTGCGGCGGCCGGGCGGGTGCACCGCGCCGCGCGTAGGGGAACCACGCCATGGCCGCGATCAACGCCGGCACCGCCCAGACGGCCAGCGCCATGGGCCAGCCCTCCAGCGCCTGCTCTACGGGCACGGCGGCGCCCGCGCCCGCCGCCGCCCCGAGGCACAGCGTCATGGTGTAGAGCCCGGTCATCGGCCCGCTGCTCGCGGCGAAATCGCGTTTCACCAGGGCCGGGAGCAGCACGTTGGCGAAGCCGATGCCGGTGGCGGCGACCGCCGTGCCGAGGAACAGGGTCGGCCGCGTGTCGATGCCGCGCAGCGCCAAGCCGGCGGCGATGAGGGCCATGCCCGCCATCACGCCGCGATCCGGCCCCATCGTGCGGATGACCGGGGCGGCCAGGGCGCAGGCGAGCCCGAGGCAGAGCACGGGCAGGGTCGTGAGGGTCGCGGCTCCGGCGGCGCTGAGACCCGTCGTTTCGCGGATCAGCCCGAGCAGCGGCCCCACCGTGCTCAGCGCCGGCCGCAGATTGAACGCGACCAGCATCATCGCGAGGCCGAGGATCCACCCGCCCGCGTTCACCTGACGACCCGTCACACCCGCTCCCTTCCCGCCAGGGCCAGCCCCGCGCAGACCATCAGCATCCCGGCGAACAGCAGATCGCCGAACCGGGCGTAGGGCGTCCCGCCCAGGATCCGCGCCGGCAGGTCGGCATCGAGATAGGTCTCGACGTCGATGGGCGTCTGCGCCGTGACGCGGCCATGGGGATCGACCACGGCCGAGATGCCGGTGTTGGCGTCGCGGACGAGGGGCAGACCCTCCTCCACCGCCCGCAGCCGGGCCTGCGCGAGGTGCTGGCGCGGCCCCGGCGTGTCGCCGAACCAGCCGTCGTTGGTCACGTTCAGGATCAGGCCCGGCGGCCTCGCGCTGTCGATGGGCTGGCCCAGGGGGCGGATCGCCGCCGGGAAGATCGCCTCGTAGCAGATCGTCCCCACCACGGGCGGCAGGCCCGGCACGGTGAGGATGCGCTGGCTCGCCGCGTCGCCCGCCGTGAAGCCGCCGGGGATCGCCACGAACTGGCGCAGGCCGATGGCCCGCAGCACGCCGTCGAGAACGCCCGGCAGGTACTCGCCGAAGGGGACGAGGTGCACCTTGTCGTAGGTGTCGGTGATGGTGCCGTCGGGCTCGATCACCATGATCGCGTTGTAGATGCGCGGGCGCTCGCCGGGCAGCGGCTCGTCGGCGCGGGCGGCGCCCGTCATCAGCACCCGCCCCGGCTTCAGCCCGGCGGCGATCTTCGCCCGCGCGTCGGCGTCCCGCTGGATGAGGAAGGGGAAGGCCGATTCGGGCCAGACGATATGCGTCGGCGCCGCCTCGCCGGCCTCCGGCGGGCGGTCGCTCAACTCGATGTAGCGGTCGACAATGTCATCGCGATTCTCGGGGCGGAATTTGGCGTCCTGTTGCAGGTTCGGCTGGACGAGCCGCAGCCGCACGCCTGTCACCACCGGATCGGGCGGGCCGAGGCGGTCGGCCCCGGCAAGGGCGAGGGCGACGAGCAGGATTGCCGCCGCCGCCGCCGGCCCGAACCGCTCGCGCTGAGAGGCCCGGTCGAAGAGCGTCGCCGGGGCGGCACAGACCAGCACCGCCAGCACCGTCAGACCGTAGAGCCCGACGAACGCCGCCGCCTGCATCAGCCAGAGGTTCTGGCCCAAAGCCATGCCGAGAACGTTCCAGGGGAAGCCGGTGAGGACGTGCCCGCGCAACCATTCGGCACCGCCGAGGCCGAAGGCGACGGCGGCGATCCGTGCCGGCCTGCGCGTCCAGGCCAGCCCCGCGACGGCGAAGCCGGCCCCGTAGAACAGCCCCAGTCCGAAAGGCAGGCCGATTACGCCGAGTGGCAGCGCCCACAGGAACTCGTCGGCCTCCACGAGGAAGGCCGAGCCCAGCCACCACAGGCCCGCCGTGAGGAAGCCGAAGCCCCAGGCCCAGCCGATAAGGAAGGCCGGGCCGATTCGGCGCCGCCCGGCCATCGCGCCGTCCATCAGCCAGACGGCGACGCACAGGGCGATTGCGAGCGCGGGCAGGAACCCGTAGGGCGGCATTGCCAGGGCGCCGAAGGCCCCCGCGACGAAGGCACAGGCCAGCCGCCGCCACCCGCGCAGGGCGGCCAGACCCGCGATCCGTTCCCTCACGGACGCGGCGTCTCGGCAGGCGGCGTCGGGGAGGGCGGGGGAAGGGCGAGGGGCACGACCGCCGCGATGCGGGCGGGCCCCCGGTGGAAGCGCAGGCGCTTCAGCCGGCGCGGATCGGCGTCGAGCACTTCGAATTCGAGATCGCCCGGCCCGGTGATCAACTCACCCCGCGACGGCACGCGGCCGGCGAGGGTGACGATCATGCCGCCGATCGTGTCGATCTCCTCGGCCATGTCGCCCACGGCGGCGGCAAGGTCGATGCCCGTCGCCTCGGAGACTTCGGCCAGCGGTGTGCGGGCATCGGCGACGAACACGTCGCCCTCGCCCTCGACCCGCTGGACCTGCTTGGCCTCGGCAACGTCGTGCTCGTCCTCAATGTCACCGACGACGACCTCGATCAGGTCCTCAATGGAGATGAGACCGTCCGTTCCGCCATACTCGTCGATCACGAGGGCCATGTGCGTGCGCGTCGCCTGCATCCGCACCAGCAGGTCGATGGCCGGCATGGAGGGCGGGACGAACAGCACCGGGCGCTGAATGCGCGCGGCGGCGAGGGTGGTGCCCAGCTCGACCTTGCCGAGGTCGAGGGCGCGCGGCAGGCGCGGCGCGGGGCGCCGGACGCGCGGCGCGGGAGGAGCCTCCTCGCCGGTCTGCTCGGCGGGCGGGGTCGCCACGCGGGACGCGGCCGGGCGGCGGGTGGACGGTTCGGCCTTGGCGGCGATGAAATCCACGAGGTCGCGGATGTGGACCATGCCGCGCGGGTCATCCAGCGTCTCACCGTAGACCGGCAGGCGGGAATGCCCGGCCGTGCGGAACAGCTTGAGGAGATCGCCGAGGCTGGTCTCGTTCGAGACGGCCACGATGTCGGCCCGCGGGATCATCACGTCATCGACCCGCACTTTGTGCAGCCCGAGGACGTTCTTGAGCATCGCCCGTTCGAGGGGCGAGAGGCCTGTCTCGCTCTGGTCTGTCTCGGCCAGGGCCTCTTCAAGGCCCTCGCGGAGGGTCTCCCGCGGCTTCAGGTGAAGGGCCTGCAGGAGGCGGTCGTACCAAGGCTCACGCTGGGGGGCGTCAGTCTCGGGGGCATTCGGCGCGGCCAGGGCCGCGCCGCGACTTCGATCGTTGCTCATGTCTCTCGGATCAAGGAAGGGATGGTAGTTGCCCGCTCAGTCGGCATAGGGGTCCGGGATGCCCAGGGTCGCGAGGGCCGCGATTTCGAGGGCTTCCATCGCCTCGGCCTCGGTGTTCCCGAGTTCGTGGTCCTGTCCGACAAGGTGCAAGGTCCCATGGACGAGGAGGTGGGCGAGGTGATTCTGGAGCGGCTTTCCCTGCTCCGCACTTTCGCGCACCATCGTCTCGTAGGCAAGGACCACATCGCCGAGCGGCGCGGGCGCCCCCGGCGGCAGGGGCTGCGGCGTGGCCGGAAAAGACAGCACGTTCGTGGGTTTATCCTTGCCGCGCCATGTCTTGTTGAGATCCTGCACCGTCGCGTCGTCCGCGAGCAGCACGCTCACCTCAAGGTTGCCTGAAGGCTTCTCGGGGGCGACGGCGAGCCCCGCCTCCACCGCCCGCAGCACGAGCGATTCGAGATCGGGGATCGCCTTCTCCCAGCGGTCGTCCTCGACCGCGACGTCGATGTCGTGGTCGTGCATCAGGCGAGGGGCCGGCGGCGGGGGTTCGGGTTGCGGTCGGCCTCGGCCTCGCCGTGGGAGGCGTGCTCGTAGGCGGTGACGATCCGGCGGACGAGGTCGTGGCGTACCACGTCCACGTCCTTGAACACGACGCGGCCGATACCCTCCACCCCGTTGAGGACCGAGACAGCCTCCACCAGCCCGGATTTCTGGCCCGGCGGCAGGTCGATCTGGCTCGGATCGCCGGTCACGATCATCCGCGAGCCCTCGCCCAGGCGGGTGAGGAACATCTTCATCTGCATGGAAGTGGTGTTCTGCGCCTCGTCGAGGAGCACCACGGCGTTGGTGAGCGTGCGCCCGCGCATGAAGGCCAGCGGCGCGATCTCGATCTGCCCGGTCTGCAACCCGCGATCGACGTGGCGCGCTTCCATGAAATCGTACAGCGCGTCGTAGATCGGGCGCAGATACGGATCGACCTTCTCGCGCATGTCGCCCGGCAGGAAGCCCAGCCGCTCGCCCGCCTCGACGGCGGGGCGGGAGAGAATCAGCCGCTCGGCATGGCCCTGTTCGAGCAGCGACACCGCATGGCCCACGGCGAGCCACGTCTTGCCCGTGCCCGCCGGACCCTCGGCGAAGACGAGTTCGTTGCTGCGCAGCGCCTTGATGTAGGAATCCTGCGCCGGGTTGCGGGCCCGCACGGCGCCCCGGCGGCGGGTGGCGATCTGGTCGAAATGCGGGGTATCGGTTTCGGCGGCGATTTCAGCGGCCGGAAACAGGTTCGCCTGCGCCGTCGATTCGCGGATCGCGCCATCGACATCGCCGAGGCTCAGCGTGCCCCCGCCGGTCCTCACGCGGGCATAGAGCTTCTGGAACACCCGACGTGCCTTCTCGGCGGCGTCCGGCGGGCCCTTAATGACGAGGTGATTGCCGAGCGCCGTCGCGGTGATGCCGAGCCGCCGCTCGATATGGGCGACGTTCTGGTCGTACTGGCCGAAGACGAGGCTCGCGAGCCGGTTGTCGTCGAAGGTCAGCGGAACCTCGACCGCCTCCTCCGTGACGGGCCTCCCGAATCCGGGGGGCCGCCCGCGCAGGGGGTTGCCCCCGCGTCCACCGTCAGCCGCACTCAAGCGTTGTCTCTCACGTCAGGCATCCTCACGCGGCGGCGGCCTCGGGGAGGCGTTCACCGAACAGGCTGTTGGCCCCGGCCTCGGTGATCCGAACCGGCACGATCCGTCCGATATGGTCCTGCGGAGCGTCGAACTGCACTGCCAGGAGGTGCGGCGTCTTGCCTGCCACCTGTCCGGGGTAGCGCCCGGCCTTCTCGACCAGCACATCGAACACCTGGCCCACCGCCTCTCGCTGGTAGGCGTGGCGACGGGCGTCGAGGACGCGCTGCAACTCGGTCAGCCGCTCGGACATCACCGCCTCGGGCACGTGGTCCGTGCGGTCCGCCGCCGGGGTGCCGGGGCGGGGGCTGTACTTGAACGAGAAGGCGCTCTCGAAGCCGATGTCGCGCACCAGCGCGAGGGTGTCGGCGAAGTCCGCATCGGTCTCGCCGGGGAAGCCGACGATGAAGTCCGACGACAGGGCGAGGTCGGGACGCGCGGCGCGCACCCGGTCGATCAGCCGGCGGTACTGATCCGCCGTGTGCTTGCGGTTCATCGCGGCGAGGATCCGGTCGGAGCCCGACTGCACCGGGAGGTGCAGGTAGGGCATCAGTGCCGGGATCTCGGCATGGGCGCGCACGAGGTCGTCCGCGAAGTCATTCGGGTGGCTCGTCGTGTAGCGGATGCGCGCGATGCCGGGCAGGCGCGCCACCTCCCGCACCAGCGCCGCGAGGCCGACGGGACCACCCTCGGGGGCCTCGCCGTGATAGGCGTTGACGTTCTGACCGATCAGGGTGATCTCGCGCACCCCGCCCGCCGCGAGGCGCTGCGCCTCCGCGAGCACGGCGGCGACCGGGCGGGAAACCTCGGCGCCGCGCGTATAGGGCACCACGCAGAAGGCGCAGAACTTGTCGCAACCCTCCTGCACCGTCAGGAAGGCCGACGTGCCGAGGTTGCGCCGCGCGGGCAGGTGATCGAACTTATCCTCGATGGGGAATTCGGTGTCCACGACGCGGCCGCCCCGCGCCAGAAGCTCCGGCAGGCGGTGGTAGCTCTGCGGGCCGACGACCACGTCCACGGCGGGCTGGCGGGCCTGAATCTCGGCGCCCTCGGCCTGGGCGACGCAGCCGGCCACCACGATGCGCGTATCCAGCCCCTGGGCACGCCGCTCCTGCTTCAGCACGCGCAACCGGCCGAGTTCGGAATAAACCTTCTCCGCCGCCTTCTCACGGATATGGCAGGTGTTCAGCACCACCACGTCCGCGTCCTCGACGCTGTCCGTGGTGGTGTAGCCCTCGGCGCCCAGCACGTCGGCCATGCGGGCCGCGTCGTAGGCGTTCATCTGGCAGCCGTAGGACTTGACGTAGGCTTTCTTCAACGGGCCGGGTTCCGGTTCGGGGCAGGCAATCCTGGCGGGCTCTAGCACAGAAATCACCGCCGGTCAGGCGGCGGACAATCCGCCCATCGTCCCGAGATCGGAGGCCGGCGCCGGGCTGGCGGCGGGCTCGCGCCCCGCGTGGCCGGTCACGATTCCCTGGATCGCCCGACGTACCTCGGCTTCGGCGGCGGCGGTGGCCACCTTCCGGTCGCTGTCCGCCTCGAACAGGATCGGCGCACCCCAGACGATGTGCACGTCGATGGGGCCGCCCTGCACGAAGGTGGCGAGGTGGGGGGCCAGCTCCATGTCGCCGTACCACGCGATCTCGGCCCGCTCGGAGCGGACGACCGGCAGACCGTTGCGCTTCGGATAGGTGATCGCCAGCGGCTGGAGCCGCACCCGGCCGCGCTCCCCCTCGGCTTGCAGGGCGGCCCTGGCGGCGCTGACGAGGGAAGAGCGGAAGGGCAGGAGCCGCGTGCCGTCGCCGGTCGTGCCCTCCGCGAACAGTACGACGAGTTCGCCCCCGGCCAGCCGGTGCCCCATGGCCGCGCTGACGGTGGCCGTGGCGCCCCGGCGGGCGCGGTCGATGAAGAGCGTCCGCTGCAGCACGGCGAGATGGCCGATGACCGGCCAGCCGGCGATCTCGGACTTCGCCACGAAGGAGAGCGGCCGCAGCGAGCCGATGGCGATGATGTCGAGCCAGGAGACGTGGTTCGCCAGGACCAGGGCGGGTTCGCCCGGCGCGGGCGGCGTGCCGGTCTGCGTCACCCGCACGGAGAAGAGCCACAGGAAGATCCGGTGGAACAGCATCGGCACGAAGCCGGAGGGACGCTTCAGGACCCTCAGCACGACAAGATGCGGCGGCCAGATCACCGCGAAGGCCAGCGCGAGGCAGGCGAGCCGGATGACGAGGCCGACGCGGCTCACGCGTTCACAGCTCGGCCGACATGGTGAGGGCGGTGGCGCGGCTTCCGTCGGCCTTGGTGTAGTAGCCCGTCCGGGCGCCGACCTGCTCGAAGCCCAACCGCCGGTAGAGCTTCAGGGCCGGCTGGTTGCCCTCATCGACTTCGAGATGCACCCGCCGCGTCCCGCTGAGAGCGAGGCCGTTCAGGTGATCCCGCAGCAGCCCACGGGCATGGCCGCCCCCGCGCAGGGGAGGGGCCACGACCACGGTAAGGATCTCCGCTTCGTCGGCGGCCCGCCGGGACAGGACGAAGCCCTGCAACGTCCCCGAGCGAAAGAGGCCGTGCGCGAAGCTCGACCGTTCGCACAGGATGCGCTCGAACTCGTGGCTCTCCCAAGGGCGGGCGAAGGCGGTGGCGTGGATCCGCGCCAGGGCGGGGGATTGCGAGGCATCCGTCAGCGGCGCCACGCTCGGCGGCGGCGTCAGGGCGTCCCACCACGCCATCCACCATTCCATCGGCCAGAAGGGGAAAGCGGGGCGATTCATTGTCGGGCGACCCGGGCGTGGTCCTGCGGGCGCGCATCCGGCCCACGGAGATAGAGAGGACGCGGCAGGGCGTGGGCGGGATCAGCCACCATGCCGAGTTGCGCGACGGCGGCGATATCGGCCACCCCGGTCCCGGCGATACTGGCCGCAATGCCGCGGGCGGACAGGGCCTGCGCCACGAGCGGCGCGCCGGAGCCGGTGAGGATGACGGGTCCGGTCCCGAGCCGCGCGGCGGCCTCCTCCACCGGCAGGTAGACCGGCGCCAGCGTCTCGCCGCTCGCCGTCGTCAGGGCCTGGACGTAGACGGCCCCGTGCCGGGCATCGATGGCCGCGACGAGGGTGCCCTCGCCGGGATCGGCCAGCAGCGGTGCCAGCAGGGCCGAGAGGGTGCCCACGCCGACCACGGGCCGGTCGACCGCAAGCCCGATGGCCCGTGCCGCCGAGAGGCCGACGCGCAGGCCGGTGTAGCTGCCGGGACCGACGGTGACGGCGATCCTGTCGAGGGATTCGAAGCCGCCGTCGATGCGGGCCATCACCCGCTCAATGAGCGGCAGCAGCGCCTCGGCATGGCCGCGCGCCATCGGCAGCGATTCCGAGGCCAGTGGCTCGGGCTCGCTGCCCGTCATCACACAAGCGGCGCAGACATCCAGCGCCGTATCGATGGCCAGTACTCGCACGCCCACTCCCGTCGCGCCCTATGACGCGGACGGTATGGCATAAAACGAAACCGCCGCACCGTCAGCGCCGTCCGGCGGTTTCATCCCCTGTCGGATCACGAGTGTTGCCGGCTTGCGCCGGCTCGACCCTCAGACCGCCTGGACTTCGCGCACATCCGGCAGGAAGTGGCGGAACAGGTTCTGCACGCCGTGGCGCAGGGTGGCCGTGGAGGACGGGCAGCCCGAGCACGCGCCCTTCATTTCCAGGTAGACGATGCCGTCCTTGTAGCCACGGAAGGTGATGTCACCACCGTCGCCGGCCACGGCCGGGCGGACACGCGTCTCGAGGAGGTCCTTGATCGTCACCACGGTGTCGTGGTCCGCCGCGTCGTAGAATTCCTCGCCGGCCTCGTCATGGGCCTCGGCGGCGCCTTCGGCCAGGACCGGGGCACCGGACTGGAAGTGCTCCATGATCGCGCCGAGCACGGCCGGCTTGACCTGCGGCCATTCCGACCCGTCCTCGGCCTTCGTCACCGAGATGAAATCGTGCCCGAAATAGACGCCGGAGACCCCCGGCACGCCGAACAGCGCGGAGGCGAGGGGCGAGCGCGTGGCGGCCTGGGCGTCGCGCGCCTCGAAGGTCGAGTCGGACAGGACCACCCGGCCGGGCAGGAACTTCAGGGTGGCGGGGTTCGGGGTCGCTTCGGTCTGGATGAACATCGGAGGCTCCGCTGCGCCGGTTCAAGGCCGGCGGGGGGAAGGGTGTCGCGCGCCGTCATCGGCGCTGCCCATCATGTGGACCGCGCGCCGGATTTTCACAACCGCGCCGGCCGCGCAGGTTTAACCGCCTCTTAACCAGCCGGCGGGATCGTCCGACCCATGGCGCTCTCCGGCGCGGTCGGCACCGGCCCGCCGGGAGAGAGTGCAGGATCACGGCCCCGCCGTGCCCCGACCCCGAGCGGTCGCGGTGGCATCGGGTCCGTCCGGAGACCCGATATGCAGAGCACCGAGCAGGCCGTCCGCGAGCGCGCCTATTACATCTGGGAAGGCGAAGGCCGCGTCCATGGCCGCGCCGACATCCATTGGATGCGCGCCGAAGCCGAGCTGACCGCCGTCGAGCCCGCCAAGAAGCCGGCCCGCAAGGCGGCTGCCAAGCCGGCCGCCGAGAAGCCCGCCGCGAAGCCGGTCGCCGCTAAGAAGGCCGCCGAGGCCGCCACCCCCGCGAGCAAGATCGCCAAGCCGAAGGCCACCGCCGGCGCGGCCGTCGCCGCCGCTGCGGTCAAGGCGAAGCCGGCCCGCAGCCGCGCCGCCATGCACTGAGAATCGGCCCCATCGCCGATCCTGCGAGAGGCCCGCCCCGCCGAGGGGTGGGCCTCCGTCGTTTCGGGGGCAGGAACGTCGCCGCCCGGCCGGGGTTGTCCGCGCTCTTGGGTAGGCGGGCCGGTGGTGCGATGCGAGCGGTGATCTTCGATATCGACGGGACGCTGCTGAACAGCGTCGATCTCCACGCCAAGGCCTGGGTCGAGGCTTTCCGGCATTTCGGCGTCGAGACGAAGGAAGCCGAGGTCCGCAGCCAGATCGGCAAGGGCGGCGACCAGCTGATGCCGGTCTTCCTCTCAAAGGAGCGGATCGAGAAGGACGGAAAGGTGATCGAGAGCTACCGCTCCGACCTGTTCAAGCGCGAATACCTCGACAAGGTGAAGCCGTTCCCCGCCGTGCGACCCCTGTTCGAGCGGATCCGCGAAGAGGGACTGACCGTGGCGCTCGCCTCGTCGGGGAAGAAGGACGAGGTGAAGCACTATCAGGAGCTGCTGGGCATCGCCGATCTGGTCGACGTCGCGACGAGTTCGGACGACGCGGATCGCTCAAAGCCCCATCCCGATATCTTCCAGGCGGCCATCGACAAGCTCGACGGCATCGCCCCGGAGGACATGATCGTCGTCGGCGATACGCCCTACGACGCCGAGGCCGCCGACAAGGCTGGCCTACGGACCATCGGCGTCCTGTGCGGCGGCTTCCCCGAGAGCGATCTTATGGCGGCGGGCTGCGTCGCGATCTACCGCGACCCGCAACACCTGCTGGATGCGTTCGACGACACCTTCCTGTCGCAGAAGTAGTGCGATTTTTGCGCGTTTGGCCCGCGTCGCATGCAGGCGGCGCGGGGGCTTCCGGCTGTCCGCAGCCGATGCGAGACGGCCTAAACAGTTACGCGCAATCCGGTTTTCCGCGCATCGGGCGTCGCAGGACGACGCCGGGCGGCTGTGGCTTCGCGGCGACTCCTTCCAACGCCGGCTATGGAAAACTCGCCGATGGGGTGGCGCCGGGCGGATGAAAGGTTTAGCGACCCGCCCGCCCCTGGAATCCTTCAAAGGACCGCCGCGCATGATTCAGCTCCGCGAATTCGCGAACGAGCCATGCTTCAGCTCCCGCAGCCGCAGCCTTGCCGAGCAGATCGCCGACGCGGTTCGCAGCCGGACCACTCCGCTCAGCCAATTGCTGCGGCTGATGTCGGCGGTCGATGCGCAGGGCGGCGACGCCAGCCTGAAGCAGCTTCTGCGCACCCGGATCGGCGCCCCGCTGGACGCCTGAGGGCTTTATCGCACGCGGTGCCGCCGCGCGCGCTTGCGTGAAGTGTTGGCCTTGCCGTCGATGCGGGCCATGCACGCGTAGTAGATCCCCTTGCCAAGCTCCTCGATGGGCAGGTTCCGGGGATTGGGCGTCGAGAAGACGCGAGACCTCGCCTCGCCGCGACAAGCGGCGTCTTCCGGGCTCCGGATCGGCGGCTCCGCCCGGGCGGCCCCCACGCCGAAGATCGCCAGGGCCGCGAGGCCGAAAGTGATGCGATAGCCCGTTCCGATTCGCTTCATGTCGTTCGCTGGCCGCTCCCTCTTGCACGCAAGATAGTCCCGCCGGATCAACGGTGAAGCTTATCGCGACAAAAAAAGTTCGCGGGCTCACGCAAATCAGTCTCAATGCACCGCGCAAAAGAAAACCGCCCGCAAAGCGGGCGGCGATTTGGTACACGATAGAGCCGTATTGTGCCGGACCGGGCCCGGATGAACCGGGCCAGCGCGCAATTAGCGCTTGGTCTTGGCCTTCGCCTTGCGGGCCGCATAGCGCGCATCGCGCAGGGCCTTCTTGGCTTCCAGCTCGGCGGACTTCCGCTCCTGATAGGCAGCGAGTTCCGCGGCCTCACGGGCGAGCTTGGTGGCGAGTTCGGTTTCCTCGCGGAGACGCTTCTCCTCGGCAGCCTTACGCTCGGCCTCGATTCGGGCGGTCTCGCGCTCGCGGGCGCGCTCGTCACGGGCGCGGGCGACTTCTGCGCGCGCCTGGGCCCGGGCCTTGACCTCGGGGTCATCCGACGGAGGGCGGGCCTTGAACTTGGCCAACAGGGCAGCCTTGGCGGCTGCGGAGCTCTCGCGACGGTCGTTGAAGTTCCTGTAGTCGAATGCGCTCATCGGGCCTTTCTCTTGGGTGCGTCACGCGTCTCGCGGGGACGGCCGGCTCGAATCCGCCGGTCAGCGAAGCTGGTGACCGATCCTCACGTCGTCCCCGAGACGCGGGATCCTCTCGAACCATCGAACCAATCGATGGTTCGACCCGAGCGCTCACGCGAAAGCAAGCGTTCGGGACGAACCAAAGTCGGGAGCAGCGAGCCCTTCGCACGCTCTCCTTACGAAAGGCAACCGGCCCCAGGTGCAATGGACCGGACCACCGCAACAAAAGCCGTGAATCCTTTGAAAGTTTCGACGCCAGATGCCGAAAAGCCTCAGAGCGTCACGCGGGTGCGGCGCAGAACCTGCGCGGAGCCACGTCCGTCGCTCCGATCAAGTACATGCGAGAAATGGGGCGCTGGGCGCCGCCCGGCAAGGCAATGAGCACTGTGCGCGAGCAGTGAAAGCGACCGCACTGCCTCATCCCGGGCATGCTGTGCGAAAAGTTACATGCAACCGGTCACAATGTCGCCAACGGATACATGGCTCCCGAACCAACCCGCGCGACATGCATAAAAGCTAGGCAGTGGCGCGGGTGGGCATGATCGGTCCCCCCGGTGGCGGTGCCCGACGGGTTGGCCGGGGGTTTGCATGATGGCTGTCCCGACCGGGCATGACAGGCCCGGGGCCAGGAGCAGACCCCTTTCTCATGAACGTCGTTCTTCCCAAACTCGGCGCCCGTGCGGCGCTGGCTGGCGTCGTGCTGCTCGCCGCGACCTCCGCGAGCCTCGCGCAGGGCACGCTGCGCATCGGCATGACCGCGTCCGACATCCCCCTCACCACCGGTCAGACCGACAATGGCGGCGAGGGCATGCGCTTCATGGGCTACACGGTCTATGACGGGCTCATCAATTGGGACCTCTCCAGTGCCACCAAGGCCTCCGACCTCGTCCCTGGCCTCGCCGAAAGCTGGACGGTCGACGCGAACGACAAGACCAAGTGGGTCTTCAAGCTCCGCCCCGGCGTGAAATTCCATGACGGTTCGGATTTCACCGCCGACGCCGTAGTCTGGAACCTCGACAAGCTCCTGAAGGCGGACGCCCCCCAATACGATCCGCGCCAATCGGCCCAGGGCAAGACGCGCATCCCCTCCGTGGCGAGCTACAAGGTCGTCGATCCGCTGACGGTCGAGATCGTCACCAAGGCGCCGGACGCGACGCTGCCCTACCAGATCGCCTGGGTGATGATGTCTTCCCCCGCCCAATGGGAGAAGCTCGGCAAGTCCTGGGACGAGTTCGCCAAGCATCCCTCCGGCACCGGCCCGTGGAAGCTCACGCTATTCGCCCCGCGCGAGCGCGCCGAGATGGTCCCGAACACCGCCTACTGGGACAAGAACCGCGTTCCGAAGCTCGACAAGCTGGTGCTGGTGCCCCTGCCGGAGGCCAACGCCCGTGTCGCGGCCCTGCGCTCCGGTCAGGTCGAATGGATCGAGGCCCCGGCGCCTGATGCCATCGCCTCCCTGAAGGGGGCGGGCTTCACCATCGTCACCAACGCCTACCCGCATAACTGGACGTGGCACCTATCCCGCGTCGAGGGCTCGCCCTGGAACGACATCCGCGTCCGCAAGGCGGTGAACCTCGCCATCGACCGCGAGGGGATCAAGGAACTGCTCGGCGGCCTCGCCATCCCGGCCAAGGGCTTCATGCCGCCCGGCCACCAATGGTTCGGCAAGCCGACCTTCGACGTGAAGTACGATCCCGAGGCGGCCAAGAAGCTTCTCGCCGAGGCCGGCTACAGCACGGCGAAGCCCCTCAAGCTCAAGGTGGCGATCTCGGCCTCCGGCTCAGGCCAGATGCAGCCGCTGCCGATGAACGAGTTCGTCCAGCAGAACCTCGCCGATGTCGGGGTGCAGGTCGAATATCAGGTCGTGGAGTGGAACACGCTCATCAACATCTGGCGGGCCGGCGCCAAGGCTGACATCTCGCGCGGCGTCAGCGCGATCAACTACTCGTACTTCATCCAAGATCCCTTCACCGGATTCATCCGGCACCTGCAATGCAACCTCGCGCCGCCGAACGGCACCAACTGGGGGTATTACTGCGACCCCGCGATGGACAAGCTGTTCGATCAGGTCCGCAACACCTTCGACAAGGCCGAGCAGGAGAAGGTCCTGCAGAAGGTCCACGAGAAGTACGTGGATGACGCCCTGTTCGTGATGATCACGCACGATGTGAATCCCCGCGCGATGAGCCCGAAGGTGAAGGGCTTCGTCCAGGCGCAGAACTGGTTCCAGGACTTCTCCAACATCACCATGGCCACCGCGAGTCGGTGAAGACGAACGACCCTCCCCCCACCGGGGGAGGGTGTCCCTGGTGGTCAGATCGGTCCCATGCTCCTCTACATCCTGAAACGCCTCATCACCGTCACCCCCGTCGCGTTCGGGGTGAGCATCGTGTGCTTCCTCCTCGTTCACCTCGCCCCCGGCGACCCGCTCAGCGCCGTGCTGCCGGCGGATGCCACGCAGCAGACTATCGACGACATGCGGGCGGCCTACGGGTTCGATAAGCCGCTGCCGATCCAATACGCGATCTGGCTGTGGCACGTGCTCCATGGCGACCTCGGCGTGTCCATCGCCACCGGGCGCCCCGTCGCGCAGGAGGTCGGCCGCGCGGTCGTCAATTCGCTGATCCTCGCCAGCGTCGCGACGTTGATCGGCTTCACCTTCGGCGTCTTCTTCGGCTTCGTGGCCGGCTATCGCCGCAACTCCATCCTCGACCGGGTGGCCTCGGCCCTCTCGGTCTTCGGCGTGAGCGTGCCGCATTACTGGCTCGGCATGGTGCTGGTCATTGTGTTCTCGGCCACCCTCGGCTGGCTGCCGCCCACCGGGGCGGGGCCGGACGGCTCGGGTAACTGGCGGCCGGACTTCGATCACCTGCGCTACATCATCCTCCCCGCCGTCACGATGGCGGTGATCCCGATGGGCATCATCGCCCGGACGGTACGGGCGCTCGTCGCCGACATCCTCTCCCAGGATTTCGTGGAGGCGTTGCGCGCAAAGGGCCTCAGCGAGTTCGGCGTGTTCAAGCACGTCGTGCGCAACGCCGCCCCGACCGCGCTCGCCATCATGGGCCTGCAGCTCGGCTACCTGCTCGGCGGCTCGATCCTGATCGAGACCGTATTCGCGTGGCCGGGCACGGGCTTCCTCCTCAACGCGGCGATCTTCCAGCGCGACCTGCCCCTGCTCCAGGGCTCGATCCTCGTGCTGGCGATGTTCTTCGTCGCCCTCAACCTCATCGTGGACGTGATGCAGACCGCCCTCGATCCGCGCATCGAGCGCGCCTGAGACAGGAGGAACGGCCATGACTGCCCCCCTCACTGCCGGCTCCGTCGCCCTCGACGGCAACATCACCGCCGCCCCCGACGCCCCGGAGGCCTTCATCGCCTCGCGGGGCTTCTGGGGCCATGTCGGCCACCGGCTGGTGCGCGATCCCGTCGCGATGGCGGCCGGAATCCTTATCCTGATCGTCATCGCCATCGCGATCCTGTCGCCGTGGATCACGCCGATGGATCCGTACAAGGGCTCGATGCTGCGCCGGCTGAAGCCAGTGGGCGACGCGACCTACTGGCTGGGCTCGGACGAGCTCGGCCGCGACATGATCAGCCGGCTGATGCTCGGCTCGCGGCTGTCGCTGTTCATGGGTGTCACGCCCGTGCTGATCGCCTTCGTCATCGGCTCCGGCATCGGCATCCTCGCCGGCTATGTCGGTGGCTGGACGAACACGATCCTGATGCGCACCATCGACGTGTTCTTTGCCTTCCCCTCGGTGCTGCTCGCCATCGCCCTGTCCGGGGCACTGGGCGCGGGCATCTTCAACTCGATCGTCTCGCTCACCTGCGTGTTCGTTCCGCAGATCGCCCGCGTGGCCGAGAGCGTCACCACCGGTATCCGGCGGCGGGACTATATCGACGCCGCCAAGCTCTCCGGCGCCTCGGCCTTCACCATCATGCGGGTGCAGGTGCTCGGCAACGTGGTCGGGCCGATCTTCGTCTACTCGACCAGCCTCATCTCCGTGTCGATGATCCTCGCCTCGGGCCTGTCCTTCCTCGGCCTGGGCGTGCGCCCGCCGGAGCCGGAATGGGGCCTCATGCTCAACACCCTGCGCACGGCGATCTACGTGAACCCCGTCGTAGCGGCCCTGCCGGGCCTCGCGATCTTCATCGTGTCGATCTCCTTCAACCTGTTCTCGGACGGGCTGCGCAGCGCCATGGAGATCCGCCAGTGAGCGTCATCCCGAACGGCCTCGACCCCTTCGCCACCGACCGGGGCGGCCCCGCCCAGCCGCTCCTCTCCATCTCCGGCCTCATCAAGCATTTCCCCGTCCGCAAGGGCACCGGCCCGAAGCGGGTGGTGCGCGCCGTCGATGGCGTCGATTTCGACGTGCTAAAGGGCGAGACGCTGGGCATCGTCGGCGAGTCCGGCTGCGGCAAGTCCACGACGGCCAAGCTCATCATGGGCCTGATCGAGCGCGATTCCGGCGACATGCTCTACGATGGCCAAGCCATCGGCGAGCGGGCGATGCCCTGGCGCAGCTACCGGCGGCAGGCGCAGATGGTCTTCCAAGACAGCTACGCCTCGCTGAACCCGCGCATGACGGTGGAGCAATCCATCGCCTTCGGGCCGAAGGTGAACGGCGTGCCCGGCCGGCAGGCGGTGGAGCGCGCCCGCGCCCTGCTCGCCCGCGTCGGCCTGGAGCCGAAGCGCTTCGCCGGCCGCTACCCGCACGAAATCTCCGGCGGCCAGCGGCAGCGGGTGAACATCGCCCGCGCGCTCGCGCTCGAACCGCGCCTCGTGCTGCTGGACGAGGCCGTCTCGGCGCTCGACAAGTCGGTGGAGGCGCAGGTGCTGAACCTGCTCCTCGACCTCAAGGCCGAGTTCGGCCTGACGTACATCTTCATCAGCCACGACCTGAACGTCGTGCGCTTCATCTCCGACCGGGTGATGGTGATGTATCTCGGCCGCGTCGCCGAGATCGGCCCGTCGGATCAGGTGCTCGCCGCGCCCTCGCACCCCTATACGCAGGCGCTACTCGCCTCGATGCCCTCGTTGGATCCTGACAACCGGACGCAGGAAGCCCTGCTCGCGGGCGATCCGCCGAACCCCATCGACCCGCCCTCCGGCTGTCGCTTCCACCCCCGCTGCACCCTGGCGGAAGGCGTCTGCTCAGCGGTCGAGCCGTCGCTTTCCCCGGTCATGCCCCTGCATCGCGTCGCCTGCCTCGCCCGCCAGCCGGGTTCGGGCCATTCGGCCGCCCCCTCGGAGGCCATCGCGGCATGAGCACGGCACAGGCACGGGACGGCGCGGCCGTCGAACTGTCCGGCCTCCGGGTCGCCTTCGGCAAGACGCAGGTGGTCGATGGCGTCGACCTCAAGGTCGAACGCGGGCAGGCGCTGGCGCTGATCGGCGAATCCGGCTCCGGCAAGAGCGTCACGCTCCGCTCGATCCTGCGGCTGTTCCCGGCAGGGCGCAGCCGGATCGAGGGCAAGATCCTGGCGGCGGGCAAGGACGTGCTCGCCCTCGACACCAAGGCGCTGTCGCATTTCCGGGGCGGCGACGTCTCGATGATCTTCCAGGAGCCGCTGCTCGCCTTCGATCCGGTCTACTCGGTGGGCCGGCAGATCACCGAATCGATCCAGCGCCACGAGAAAATCTCGTCCAAGGATGTGCGGGCGCGGGCGCTCGCCCTGTTCGAGCGCGTCCGCATCCCGAGCCCGGAGCGGCGCCTCGACAATTACCCGCACGAGATGTCGGGCGGGATGCGGCAGCGGGCGATGATCGCCCTGGCGCTCGCCTGCCGGCCGCAGGTGCTGCTCGCCGACGAGCCGACCACGGCGCTCGACGCCACGGTGCAGATTCAGGTGCTGCTCCTGCTGCGGGAGTTGCAGCGGGATCTCGGCCTGTCCATCGTCATCGTCACGCACGATCTCGGCGCGGCGGTTGAGGTCGCGGATCGGATCGCGGTGATGTACGCGGGCAAGATCGTGGAGGTCGGCACCGCCAAGGAGATCGTGCGCGATCCGCACCATCCCTACACGATCGGCCTCCTGCGCAGCCGCGCCGAGGGCGCGATGGACAAGGGCAGCCGCCTCCAGACCATCCCCGGAAGCCCGCCCGACCTCGCCAACCGACCGCCGGGCTGCCCCTTCGCGCCGCGCTGCTTCCTCGCCGAAGACCGGTGCCGGAAGGAGATGCCGCCGGAGGTGGAACTCTCCCCAGGCCACCGGGCGGCGTGTTGGTTCACCGACGAAGCCTCGTCCGCCTATCGCGCCGGGCCGCAGCCGGTGGCGGTGGAAATGGCCTGATGGAATAAGGTGCGCGGATGAACCAAACCGATTCGTCCGAGCGCCTCAACGAGTACGGCCAGCCCATCGGGCCGGCGCTGCCGGATTGGACCCCCCGTCCGCGTCCGCCGCGCACGCCGATGCGTGGCCGGTTCTGCCACGTCGTGCCCCTCGATCCCGCGGCCCACGCGGCGAAGCTCTACGCGCTGTTCAGGTCCGCGCCCGACCGGCGCAGCTGGACCTACCTGATGGACGAACTGCCGGAGACGGAGGCCGCGTTCCGCGAGCGGCTGGACCGTCAGGCGGCGGGGGACGACCCGCTGTTCCACACGATCCTCGACGCGGAGACCAGCGAACCGCTCGGCATCGCCTCGTATCTCCGCATCGACCCGGCCAATGGGGTGATCGAGGTCGGCCACCTGCATTTCGGCCCGAGCCTTCAGCGCAAGCCGGCGGCGACGGAGGCCATGGCCCTGATGATGTCCCGCGCCTTCGATGAGCTGGGCTACCGCCGCTACGAGTGGAAATGCGACAGCCTCAACGCCCCCTCGCGGGCGGCGGCCCTACGCTACGGCTTCTCGTTCGAGGGCATCTTCCGCAAGGCGGTGGTGGTGAAGGGGCGCTCGCGCGACACGGCGTGGTACGCTGTGACCGACTCGGACTGGCCGCGCGTGCGGGACGCCTTCCAGGCCTGGCTCGCCCCGGAGAACTTCGACGCCGAGGGGCGTCAACGCCGAAGCCTCGCGGAGATTCGCGGCTGAGGGGCCTTATCGCCCGGATGCGAGGAACCGGTCGGCACTCCGCAACGCCAGCGCCATGATCGTCAGCGCCGGGTTGGCCGCCAGCGAACTCGGGAAGGTCGAGCCGTCGCTGATCCAGAGGTTGTCGATCTCGAAGCTCCGGCCGAACGGATCGACCACCGCCGTATCGCCGTCATGGCCCATCCGGCAGGTGCCGATCGTGTGGGCCACGCGCTCCAGCACCCAGATGTCCTTGGCGCCCGCCGCCTCCCACAGGTCGCGCATCACCTTGGTGGCGTGGGCGTTCAGACGCTCCTCGTTGGTGGAGTAGCCGAAGTCGATCTGAGCCTTGCGCATCCCCCGCGCATCGACCTCGTCCGACAGGGTCAGCACGTTGGCATCGCAGGGCAGCGTCTCGCCGTTGATGCCGATCCCAGCCAAGTGATTGTAGCGGCCGAGATAGTCGGTGAGCGCCTTGCCCCACAGGCCGCGCCCGCGCGCGACGGCATTGCCGAAGGTGAGCGGCACCACGCCGAGGCTCTGGATCAGGTAGCCGCCCGCGAAGTCGGCGCCCTCGGCGCGGATGAAGTCCTCGGTGATGAGCGCGGAGGGGTAGCCCCGGTTCATCCGCACTTCGTGGTCGAAGGTGCCCCAGACCTGCGTCGCCACATGGCCCATGTAGTTGCGTCCGACCTGCCCGCTGCCGTTGGCGATGTCGTTGTGCAGCAGCAGGCGTGGCGTCTCGACAGCGCCCGCGCAGAGGAAGACCGCCCGACAGCGCTGGCGCGTCTCGCGACCCCCGTGGCTGTAGATCACCGCCGAGATCCGCCCGTCGGCCCCACGCTCGAAGCCGGTGACGAAGCATTCCGGCCGGATCTCGGCGCCGTGCGCGACCGCGAGCGGCAGGTAGGTCACGTCCATGCTCGCCTTGGCGCCGTTGCGGCAGCCCTGGTGGCAGAAGCCGCAATTGATGCAGCCATGGCGCAGGGGCCCGTCCTCGGACTGGAACTCGCGCGAAACCAGGGCAGCGGGCGCATCCGCCCAGCGAATGCCCCGGCTGTCGCAGGCGCCGGCCATGATGTCGGCCGGGCCGTTCCGCTGGACCGGCGGCAGCGGATAGCGGCGGCCTGCGTCCCACGGATAGGTCGGCGGGCCTGACACGCCGAGAAAGGCTTCGACCCGCTCGTAGTAGGGCACAAGCTCCGCGTGTTCGAGCGGCCAGTCGACACCCTCGCCGCTCTCCGTGAAGAGGCGCAGGTCGCGGGCATCGGCGCGGGGCACGAAGGCGCCCCAGTGGAGGGTCGAGCCGCCGACACCCGTGCCGCTGTTGTTGGCGCCGAAGGCCTCCGGCGTCGAGCCGCCGCTCAGGCGCTCGTCGGTCCAGTAGATCTCGTCGGCCAGCGTCTCGTCGAAGGCGAACTTTTCCGGCCGGAAGTTCGGCCCGGCCTCCAGAGCGACGACCGACAGGCCCGACGCCGCCAGCTTGGCGATGACGGGGGCGCCGCCGGCCCCCGTGCCGACCACCACGACATCGACCGTATCGCCCTCGGCGTAAGTCCGCATGGAATCGAGGTTCATCGTGCGGACTCCGAGGAGCGGGGCTCCCAGCTTTCAGGGGAATCGAGGCCGGTGCTGTGGAAGCCCGGCAGGCCGGCGGCCAGGGGTTCGGGGCTGTCGCCGCCCGCGCCGATCCCGGAGAAGCCGATGCTGGCGAGCGCCGCCGGATGGGCGAGATAGAGGCGCACGGCATCCGCCCGCACATCCTCGAACCAGAAGCGCATCCGGTCGGCATTGAGGCGGCCGCCGAGCGAATCCGGCACCGACAGTTTACCCTTCTGCGCCAGCGTCAGGAGCGCATCCTGCCCCGCCTCGTCCAGCGCGACGAAGGGGCGTTCATGGGCGGCCCGCGCCGCCGCATCGAGCGTGCGGAGCGCGGCCCGGTAGGCCTCGGCGTCGGGCGGGAGGGCGACGAATCGCCAGCCGTCGCCGCCGCCGGAGGCCAGCCGCGCATCGAGCCGCGCCGCGACGTCGAGGCCCGGCACGGGCAGCACCCGCGCGAAGACCGCCCGCAGGATCGCAAATTCCACCGCATCGACCGCCTTCGGCGCGTAAGCCGGATCGTCGGGCTCGGCGCGCTGGCGAAGGGTCTCGCGCAGGCGGGAATTGACCCGGTCGGTGGCGATCAGCGCATCGTAATCGGCGGGAATGGGGAAAGTGTTCGGCTCGACGGAGCCGGACATCGAGTCGCGGAGCAGGCGGGCCAGCTCCTCCGGCTTCTCCAACGGCAGCAGATGGGCGACGCCCTCCACCGTGACGAGTCGTCCGTTCGGCAGATGCGGCATGGTCAGCGCCGCCTGGGCGTCGGCACCGAGATCGGCGTCCTCGGACCCGGCGAGGACGAGGGCAGGCATCCGCAGCGTGCCGACGCGGCGGCAATGATCCTCGGTCGACCCGGAGTTCAACCACGCCTTCCAGGCATCGGGGGCGGCACGGAGTACGTCCTCGACCGCCCGGTCCTCGGCCTCGGCCGGGAGCTTCGCGGCGACATTGGCGTGCACGAACGCACGAGCCTCCTTGGCGCGGGTCTCGTCGTCGGCATCGATCCAGGCGAGCATCTTGGCGCGGCGATCCTCGGGGATCGGCTCCGGGCTCGGCGGCGAGCCGGAGATCAGAACGAGGCCCGAAAGCCCCTCCAGCCGGTCGTCACCGTCCTCGGCACGCCGTGCGAGGGCCAGGGCGACCTTGGCGCCCATGCTGTGGCCGGCGATGCGGAACGGCCCCGGCGCGGCGGCGACGATGGCCTCCGTCACGGCGTCGGCCATGGCGTTGATGCCGTATCCCGATTGGCCGCTTGCCGCGCCGAAGCCCGGCAGGTCGATGGGGACGAGGCGTGCCGTGCCGTCGAGGGTGCGCCCGAGGGCCTCCCAGCTTCGGGTGCTTCCGCCTAGAAAGTGGAGGCAGAACAGGGTGTCTGGGGGGCGTCCGGTCATGAGCCGGACATCGCGCGAGCTTAACCGAGTTCAAGTCGGTGCGACATCGCAGGATGGATAATGGCGGGATTAGCCACGGATGATCTATGCTGGCAGGTGGAAGAAGCCTGCCTGAACGCGTGGCCGAGCCCGCGTCACGCCCTCGTCCATGGCTATCTGCTCCGTGCGGCGGGCGGATCCTCGAAGCGCATCAATTCGTGCAATCCCCTGCGCGGGGCGGGCGACCCGGACGCGGCGATCACAGCCAGCGAGGCCATCTATGCCGGGCTGGGGCAGCGGCCGATCTTCCGCGTGCCCGACATCGCGACGCAGATGCTCCCCGGTCTCGAACGCAGGGGCTACCGCGCCATCGGCGAAACCCGAACCCTGTACCGCGATCTCGACGAATGCTCCGAGGCTGAGGTCACTGTGGCGCCGGCCCCTTCATTGGAATGGCTGGCCATCCGCAACGCCGTGAGCGGCCATCACGCCGAGACGGCACGGACGTTCCGGATGGTGACGGAGGCGATCCTGCTGCCGCGCGCCTTCGTATCCGTGGAGGGACCGGACGGGATCGGCGCGATCTGCTTCGGCGTCCGGGCCGGGGCGCTGCTGGTGATCGAGTCGGTCGCCGTGCCGGAGGCCCTGCGTCGGCATGGCTTTGCGCGGAAGGCGGTTGCCGGCTTGATGCGCTGGGGCGCCGAGACGGGTGCCAGCGCCGTCTGCCTTCAGGTCGAGGACAGCAACTCGGCGGCGATCACCCTCTACCAGAGCCTCGGCTTCGAGAGGGAGCTGTACCGCTACCATTACCGGGTGCGGGATTAGGCGTCGAACAGCGTCCCCTGCTTCGCCTTAGGGCTCTTCGCGCGCGGCGCCGGGCGCTTGCCCTTGGCGGGCACGGCCTCGACGGTCCCGTCAGCGAATTGCAGGGTCAGGCGCGGTGCCGCCTCGGCCTCCTCGGCGTGCTTCAGGGGGCGGCCGTCGCCGTCGCGGACCAGGGCGAAGCCCCGGTCGAGCACGGAGCGATAGCTGAGGGTGCCGAGCAGATCGGCCAGCGATTGCAGGCGGCTGTGGCGCCGCTCGATGTCGCGCCGCCTGGCCTGGACGAGCCGCGCCGTCAGCCCGGCGAGGCGGTCGCGGCGGCGGGCCTCCAAGGCGCGGGCACGCTCCAGGCTGGATTCCTTGGCCAGGACGAGGCGGCGGCCGAATTGGGCGACCTGGTCCTCCTTTCGCCTCACCTCGACGATCAGCGCCCGGTGGGTGCGGTTGTCGACGCGTTCCAGGCGCGCGCGGGCCTGGGCGAGGGCGAGTTCCGGCGAGCGGCGGGCGAGCCTGTCGAGAAGCGCCTGAAGCCTTACACGGTGGCGGGCCGCACCGGCCGCCAGCGCAGGAGCGAGGCGCGCCTCCGCGAGATCGAGCCGCTGACGCTTGGCCGCGAGCAGCGCATCGGGGCCGGGCATGGCGCGGGCGAGGCCGCGCAGGTCCGCCCGGTCGCGCTCGATCCGGCGGCGGACGGCGCCGCCGCCACGCGCCGCCAGATCCGCCACCGTGGCGATGAGGTCGGCGCGCACCGGCACCGCCATCTCGGCCGCGCCGGTCGGCGTCGGCGCGCGGCGGTCGGCGACGTGGTCGATCAGCGTCGTGTCGGTCTCGTGGCCCACCGCCGAGATCAGCGGGATGACACTCTCGAAGGCGGCGCGGACGACGCATTCCTCGTTGAAGGCCCACAGGTCTTCGATCGAGCCGCCGCCGCGTGCGACGATCAGCAGATCGGGCCGGGGGATGGGTCCGCCGGGCGTCAGGGCGTTAAAGCCTCGTATCGCGGCGGCGACCTCCTCGGCGGCGCCGTCGCCCTGCACGCGCACCGGCCAAACGAGGACGGGGCGGGGGAAGCGGTCCTGCAATCGGTGGAGGATGTCGCGGATCACCGCGCCGGTCGGCGAGGTGACGACGCCGACGACGTTCGGCAGGAACGGGATTGGCTTGCGGTGCTCGGGGAGGAACAGGCCCTCGGCGGCCAGCATCTTCCGCCGCTCTTCCAGCAACGCCATCCACGCACCGAGCCCGGCTGGCTCCAGGCTGTCGATGACGATCTGGTACGAAGACTTGCCCGCGAAGGTGGTGATGCGCCCGGTGGCGATCACCTCCAGCCCCTCCTGCGGCTTCTGCCGCAGGCGGCCGTAGACGCCCTTCCACACCACGGCGTCGATACGCGCCTGACCGTCCTTCAGCGAGAAATAGGCGTGGCCGGAGCCGTGGACGCCCCGGAAACCGGAGATCTCGCCGCGCAGCCGGACATGGCCGAAGCGCTCTTCTAACGTCTGCTTCAGCGCGGCGGCGAGGTCGCCCACCGACCATTCCGGCTGGTTGCCGGCCAGCACCGACGCGGGCGGCACGTCGGTCGAGAGCGGCGGAGCCTTGAGGCGGGGAGGGGGGACCAGGGGCATCCCGGAGACGCTAGGCGGACCCGGCGTGCCGGTAAAGATGGAAACCCGCGCGGGCGGGAGCATGTACACCCGGAGACACAAAGGGACGGGACGCCATGAACGCCTTCATCGCAGTGGTGCTGGTCTGCGCCAACGGGATCGCCCAGGAAGCCTGCACGGACGCGCAGGCCCTCGAAGTGCGCAAGGTGCGGGTCGCGAACGAAATCGGCTGCGCCACCGGCTGGCAGGAGATCATCGCCCGCACCGACCTGCGCGAGGATATCGGCAAGACCGCCTACCTCAAGACCGAATGCCGGCGGGTCAAGGAGAAGGACTAACCCTCAGCCGATTTCCCGCGCCCGGTCACGGAGAACGAACTTCTGGATCTTGCCCGTGGAGGTCTTCGGCAGGGGGCCGAACACCACCGTCTTCGGCACCTTGTAGCGGGCCATGCGCTCGCGGCAGAAGGCGATGATCGTCTCCTGGCTCGGCACGTCGCGGCCGGGCTTGGCTTCGAGGAAGGCGCAGGGCGTCTCGCCCCAGGTCGGGTCGGGCCGGGCGACCACGGCGGCGAGCATCACCGCGGGGTGGCGCATCAGCACCTCCTCCACCTCCAGGCTGGAGATGTTCTCGCCGCCCGAGATGATGATGTCCTTCGAGCGGTCCTTGATCTCGACGGCCCCGTCCGCGTGCCAGACGGCGAGGTCGCCCGTGGCGTACCAGCCGCCGGCCAGCGCCTTCTCCGTGGCGGAGGGGTTACCGAGATAGCCCTTCATGATCGTGTTGCCGCGCAGACAGATCTCCCCGATCCGGCTGCCGTCCTGCGGCACGGGCTCACCGATCTCGGGATCGGTGACGGTCACGGCATCGAGGGTCGCCAGCGCCACGCCCTGCCGGGCCATGCGCTGGTAGCGCTCCTCGTCCGTCAGGTCGGCCCAATTGGGTTGGGCGAGACAGGCGGTCGCCGGCCCGTAGCTCTCCGTCGCCCCGTAAAGGTGCGTGATGCGGAAGCCCATCTCCTCCATCGTGCGGATGATGGTGGAGGAGGGTGCCGCGCCGCCGACCGCGCAGCGCACCGTCTGGGGGAAGTCCCGCCGCTCGTGCGCGGGGGCGTGGGCGATCATAGACAGGACAATGGGGGCCCCGCACAGATGCGTCACCCCGTGCTCGGCGATCAGCCGGAAGATGTCCGCCGGCTCGACCTTGCGCAGGCAGACCTGCGTCGCGCCCGCCGCCACGCAGGCCCAGGGGTAGGACCAGCCGCTGCAATGGAACATCGGCAGGGTCCAGAGATACACGCTCTCGCCCGACAGCCCGAAGGTCACGGCGTTGCCGAGCGCCTGCAGATAGGCGCCGCGATGGCTGTAGACGGCGCCCTTCGGATCGCCCGTCGTGCCCGAGGTGTAGAGTAGACAGAGGGATTGCCACTCGTCCTCCGGCGGAGCCCAGGCATGGGCCGGGTCGCCCGCCGCGATCAGCGCCTCGTAGGGGAGGGTCTCCGCGATCCCAGCCTCGCCGATGGCGACGACGAGGGGCGGCGCCTCCATCGCGGCCAGCGCCTTTGCGGCCAACGGCGCATGGGCCTCCTCGACGATCAGCACCCGCGCCCCGCCATGCCGCAGGGAGAAGGCGATGGTCGCCGGGTCGAGGCGGGTGTTGAGCGGGTTCAGCACCGCGCCGAGCATCGGCACGGCGAAATGCGCCTCGACCATCTCGGGGATGTTGGAGGCGAGGATCGCCACCGTGTCGAGGCGCCCGATCCCCCGCGCAACGAGTGAGGAGGCGAGGCGGCGGCAGCGTTTGTAAAGGGCGGCGTAGGTGAGGCGGCGCTCACCGTCGATCACCGCGACGCGGGCGCCGAAGGCCGCCGCCGCGCGGGCGAGCAGGCTCACCGGCGTGAGGGACACGTAATTCGCCGCCCTGCGTTCCAGCCCCGCTTCGAAGCGGTGCGCGGCCCCGCCGGCTGGCGTTATCGGGGTGTCCGTCATGACGGCCCTCTCGGTCAGGCGGCGGGCGTAGCGTTCGCCCCTTGGCGCCATGATTTCGAGGGCGGCTCCGCTGTCAATCGCGCGGGGCGGCGGGATCGAATAGGCTGCATCCTCCGTAACGAGTCGTGGGCTGCCGTCACCGCGATGCGGTTGACGAGATGCGCCGTCGTGTCAAATGCCACGCTGCCGGGGCGAACCGGCTTCGTCGCGCGCGGGAGCGGAACGTGAACAACGACAACCTTCCGGCCACCTCGGATGCGATGCGCCGTGAAATGGCCGAAAGCGCCGTCGCCAAGGCCCGCGAGGCGTATGAGCGCTACGCCCATGCCGGCGAGCAGGCGCTGAACGCCTTCGAGGCCTCCATGGCCCAGGCCTTCGAGGGCTGGAAGCAGGTGGCGGGCTCGACCCGCGAGGCGGCGACGCAGCTTACAGACAGCAACGTCGCGGGGGCCCGCAAGGCGCGGGAGCAGTGGGAATCGGCCGGCGCGCGCCTCTACAACGCCTTCGAGGACAACGCGAGCCAGATGCTCTTCGCCATGCGCGAGATCGGCCACCGGATGCTCGTCGCGTCGGACACGAACGTGCGCGCCTCCCTCGACTTCGCGGAACAGCTGGCCTCCACCTCCGATCCGCGGGAGATGCTGCAATTGCAGGTTTCCTTCATGCAGGACCAGTCGCGCCGGATCACCGATCAGGTGGTCGATCTGCACCAGACCACGTCGCGCCTCGCACGTGAGGCCGCCATCCGCGCCGAAACGCGGTGACGATGCTGCTGCGGAGCCGCCCGCTGCGGCTCGATGAGCTGAGCGAAGCGGATGTCCCATTCCGCACGGGGCATTTCCTCGCCTACGCGCCCAAGGACTTCCACCGCATCGCCTATGTCGATTGGGGCGATCTGGAGAGCCGCCGCGTAGTCATCTGCGTCCACGGCCTGAGCCGGCAGGGGCGGGATTTCGACCCGCTCGCCTACGCGCTCGCCAAGATGGGCTACCGGGTGATCTGCCCGGATCTGCCGGGGCGGGGCCTCTCCGGCTGGCTGCGCGATCCCGAACTCTACGCCCTGCCGCAATACGCCGCCGACATGGCCGCGCTCACCGCCCACCTCAATCTGAAGGGCGAGATCGATTGGATCGGCACCTCCCTCGGGGGCCTCACCGGCATGGTGCTGGCCTCGGCGCAGGACACGCCGATCCGCCGCCTCGTCATCAACGACATCGGGCCTTTCCTGCCCTGGGCGCCCATCCGCCATATCGGCGACCGACTGCGGGACGCGCCGCGCCTGCACCACAACCTCGCCTCCGGTGAATCGCGCCTGCGGATCGTGCTCGGCGCGTTCGGGCCGCTCACCGACGAGCAATGGCGCCACATCGCCATTCACAGCTTCTTCCCCGAGCCGACCGGCGGCTGGCGGCCGCATTACGACCCCGGCATCGGGCAGGCCTTCCGGCCGGGCCGGGTCTACAGTGTGAGCATGTGGCGCGATTGGGACGCGATCACCTGTCCCGTTCTGCTGCTGCGCGGGGTCGAGTCGGACCTGCTCCTACGCGAGACGGCCGACGAGATGACCCGGCGGGGTCCGCGCACCTACCGCGTCGAGATTCCCGGCTGCGGCCACGCCCCCGCGCTCCTCGATCCCGACCAGATCCGCATCGTCACGGACTGGATGGGCCCGGCGGTCTGACGGCGCCCGCGCAAAAACCCCGCTGCGGCGAGGCCGCGCGGGCGAGTCGAGCCTGGGCAAAAACGAGCAAAGCCGTGGCGGGAGGGCTGAGGTGGGGCGTCTCGCGTGTTCGAAGTCGTGCCTGGAAGGCCGCTTCCATGCCCCTGGGGCCGCTCCCGTCCGGTTATCCGTCGAAAGGCCGCTAGGTTACGGGCCGAACGGTCCCGCGCCCATCAAGGCGGCATCCTGCTGAGGTGGAGTCATGCCTGTCTCCTTCAGCTCGTTGCGAGTAATTCCCTGGTCATCCGCACTATCCATTGGGTAACGGATGACCCGTGCCCGCATCCGCGAAGCACTTGAAGAGACTGCGCCCGTCCCGCGACCTCGTCAACTCGAAAAATGAAGCCGTCTTCGCTTTCGTACGACCTTAAGAAACCGTCAGGCTTAAGTCATGCACAGCATGACGCCGATTGTTTAGGCCGCAATTGAACAGGCCCGTCCTCTACTGTCGTTGGGCCTCGACCGTCGTGTCGGGTTTGCCGGCGATGCGGTCGCGGAGATCCATGAACCAGGTCGGGGGTGTGGCGCGTCCGTCGCCCACCACCACCGTCGCGGTCATGCCCGCCACCAGGGGCACCTCCGGCGGCACCCGGTCGATCTTGATGCGGACCGGCACGCGCTGGGCAAGGCGCACCCAGGTGTAGACCGGGTTGACGTCCGGCAGGCCCTGCGTGCTCGCGGTGGCGTTGGCGGTGGAGATGCCGAGCGTGATGCTCGCGACCGTGCCGTTCAGGTGCTGCGGATAGCCCATCAGCGCCACATCGGCCGAGGCGCCGACCTGGATGTTGCGCATCTTCGTCTCCTCGAAATACCCGTCGATCCAGTAGGAATCGGTATCGACGACGTTGACGTTCGAGCTGCCGCTGCGGGCATAATCGCCGACCCGCATGAGCAGGTTGGTAACGCGCCCGTTGACGGTGGAGCGGACCTGCGTGCGTTCCAGGTTGACTTTGGCCTGCCGCAGCTGTGCCTGTGCCGCCTCAAGAGCCGCCGAGGCAATCTTGGCGTTGCCGGCGTAGATCTGCTTCTCTTCGATGGAGGTCGAGACGGTGGACAGCGCTTCGCGCCGCGCGGCCTGGGCGCTTTTCACCGAGAGGTCGGCCTCACGGTTCTTCACCTCGGCGTCGGCCGACGACACGGCGACCTGAAAGTCGACAGGGTCGATGACGTAGAGGATGTCGCCCTTCTTCACGTTCTGGTTGTCGGCCACCTTCACAGCGACGATCTGGCCGGAGACCTGCGGGGCGATGTTGGCGACCTGCACGCGCACCCGCCCGTCGCGGGTCCAGGGCGCCTCGACGTAGAATTGCCAGACGAACGCAGCCGCCACGAAGGCGACGATCAGGATCAGCCCCGTCGCGGCGAAGCGAAACACCTTCGCCGCCCGGCTGCGCCCGGTGGCCTTGGTGAAGCGGGCATGCGTGGCGGGCGGATCGACCGGCGGCGGCGCGGATTTTCCGTCCTCCGACTCGGCCGGCGCGACCTTCTTGGGGTCGTCCTCGTCTGCGGTGGTCTGCGGCATCAGGTCAGGGCAATCAGCAGGGCGAGGACGCAGACATAGATTCCGGCCTCGGCGAGGGGGGCGTTCGCGACGTAGCGGCTGAGCCGGATGCGGGCGAAGAGGAAACGGAGCGCGAGCAGGATAGCAAAGGCGACGAGGGCGTAACCCACGAAGGACGAGATCAGGACCCCGCCGAAGTGGATATCCTCGTGCATGACCAGTCTTGCCGCCTCTATCTCAGAACGGAGCGATATCGAGCCGCTGTAGAAAGCGTCGATGGTGCGCAATGGTTCGAGCCGCGCTGACGAGATCGCTCACCGCCCGCGCGGTCAGGAGCCGCACGCCCCGGTCTTCGCCCCGCGCGCTGCCGAGCAGGGCCTGCGCGGATAACTCCAGGGCGCGGTCGTCGCCGCGTGCCAAAGCGTTGCGGGTGCCGGGGATCACAGCCCGCAGGGGCTCGATTTGCCACAGGGCGCGCAATTCCGCATGCGCCCGCGCCGCCGCCGCTTCGAGCCGGGCCAGGGTGAAGGCGTGGCTGAGGTTCGCCTTGCGCACGGCGCTGTTGCCGGAACTGTAGCCCGCGAACTGGAAGAGGCGGTCGGCATTCAGGCTGGTGCGGGTCGTGGCGTCGCCGCCCTCGCCGAGCAGGGCATCGGCCAGGGACCGCTTGGCGGAATCGAGGGCGAAGACCCGCTGCTGCACATTGTTCACCGGCAGGACGAGCCGCACCACCACGCCGAGGATCACCGCCGCCACGAGGACGAGGAATGCGTTCAGCAGGAAGGTGAGGGCGTCGTAATCCTGCGGGTTCGAGGGGCTGAGCAGGACGGGGAAGAACACGATCAGGATGAAGCCGATGCCGAAGGTCTTCTGGTTCAGCGACAGGAAGCAGCCTAGATAGATGACCGGCGCCATCACCAGGGCGAGCATCGGAAAACCCTGCACGCCATTCAGCAGGGTGAAGCGGGCGATGCCGGCGAAGGTCGCGGCGAGCGTCATGCCGATCATCACGCCGTTGGCGAACTTCTTCGGATCCGGCGTCACCGACGACAGCGAGGAGGTCGCAGCCACCTGTACGAGGGCGAAGGAGGCCTGCGGCAGGCCCAAGGCCACGAAGCTCGCCGCCGTGACGGCGAAGCCGATCACCACCCGCATCGCCCCGCGCGCCGCCACGGGGAAGTCGCGATGGGTCGGCAGGCGCGCATCGCGGAGGGGTTCGTGTCCGTCGGCCAGCGCCTTCAGCCCGTCCAGGGCGAAGGTCGCCGCGCAGGCGAAATCGAGGGCGCGCTGCAGCACGACGATCTCGTCGATGGGGCGGTCGGCGTCGCGGATCGCCTCATCGACCAACTCGCGCAGGCGTTCGTCCTCCGCGTCGAGCCGCGCCGGGTCGGGACCGGCGGCGATGCGGCGGCAGATGGCGAGCGCTTCCTCGACGGCCGGCGACGGCTCGCGCAGATGCGCTGCCGCCGCAGCCACGGTGCGGATCGCGGCCGCCATGGCGTAGAGCGCCGCGATGCAGCTTCGTGCCCCGCTCGCCCGGAAGGGCCCATCATCGAGTTCCCCGGCGATGGCGCTGGCATCGGCGCGCATGGGCGCGATCTGGCGGATCAGCGCCGCCGTGCGGACGACGCCGAGAGCGCCCTTCTCCAGCGTTTCCGTCGCGTAGGCGCGGGTCGCATCCCAAGCCGACGTGAGCGTCGGCAACAAAGAACGCCACGTGCTCGGGGAGGCGAGGGCATCGTTGATGAAGGTGATCGCGACGATGCCGATGACGATGGCCGCCACGCGCGCGGTCGCCGCGTCGAACGTGTCCTGCGGCGTATCGATCTGCGCCAGCGCGACGATGCCGACCGTGTAGCCGGAGAGCATGGCCCCGTAGGCGCGGGTATCCTGCAGGTATTGCGCGACGAGCACGCAGAGGCCGAGCCAGACCGCGACCGAGGTGAGGAGCAGCACCCGATCCTGGCCGAACAGGGCGATGAAGACGATGGAGACGGCCGCGCCGATCAGCGTGCCGACGAGGCGGTAGACCGCCTTCGACAGGGCCTGTCCGCGTTTGGGCTGGGCGAGAATCGCGACGCAGGTCGCGGCCGAGGAGGCGCTTTCCAGCTGAAGCCAGAAGGCGACCCCGAGGGCCAGCATCATCGCCAGCCAGATTCGCGTCGCGAAGGCCCAGGCCGGAAGCCTGGGCACATATTGATCGACGGCATCGATCAGCCGGTCGAGGCGAGAGCCACCGGCCGGCGCGGCACTGTCGAGCCGCGCGTTCATCGTCCCACACTCCAGGCTGAGCCGTTAAGCAGGCGTCAACGCGCGCGCAGTCACCGGAGTTTCAACGCCGCGCCGCCGCAGCCGGTCAGGCCTTGTCGTGACCCTTCAGCCGCTTGTTGCACTTGCTCCAGAATTGCGGCCACTTCGGCCCCTCGGTCGCCTTCTGGGCGTCGGTGAGGGCGCGCCATTCGGTGCCGCAGGTCTTCTGCCGCTCGCGGGCGGCGGCTTGCCCGGCGCTCGGCGTCTTGGCGGACGGCGCGGTCTCGGCGGGGGCGGGCTCCTTGGCGAAAGCCGCCGGGGCGGCGGCGAGGGACAGGGCGAGACACGCAGCCCTGAACAGACGGTCGTTCATCGTAGCGTCCTGGTCACCGCCGACACGGGCGGCGACGGAAACGGGGCATGGAGACCGGCCGCCGGTCGAGCGCGAACCGGCGTTGCGCACAGGATCGTCCTCTCACGAAGGCGTGAGACAATCTGGGCGTGTGGCTTGAGCGGCGGGGCAAAATCGTCTTCATTCGCAACCGCACAGGGTCCGTCCGGGATTGCCTGAAGGGAAGCGATTGATGGCAGCGGTCAACGCCCGGCCGATCGACGTGCACACGTGGAGCACGCCGAACGGCTGGAAGGTTCCGATCATGCTGGAGGAGTGCGAACTCCCCTATCGGATCGTGCCCGTGAACATCGCGAAGAACGAGCAGTTCGCGCCCGACTTCCTGGCGATCTCACCCAACAACAAGATCCCGGCCATCGTCGATCCCGAAGGCCCCGGCGGCCAGCCGATCACCGTCTTCGAATCGGGGGCGATCCTGCAGTATCTCGGGCGCAAGACCGGGAAGCTCTACCCGGCCGACGAGCGCGCGCGGGTCGCGGTGGACGAGTGGCTGTTCTGGCAGGTGGCGGGGTTCGGGCCGATGCTCGGCCAGACGCACCATTTCACCATCTACGCGCCGGAAAAGGTGCCCTACGCCATCGAGCGCTTCACCGCCGAGGCCAAGCGGCTCTACGGCGTGCTGGAACGGCGGCTCGAAGGCCGAGAGTACATCGCCGACCAGTTCTCCATCGCCGACATCGCGACGGTGACGTGGGCCAAGCTCAACTTCAAGCAAGGTGTCGAGATCGGCACCCTGCCGAACGTCGCCCGCTGGCTCGAGCGGGTGCTGGCGAGGCCCGCCGTGCAGCGGGGCCTCGCCGCGATCTAGGCGGTCAGTTCTTGTTCGACGCCTGCTGGTTGACGACCGGCACGCGCGTCCAGGTCTGCGAGCCGCAGAGCACCTTCAGGAGGCAGCCCGAGACGCTGAGTTCGGACTCGCTCTCGCGCTCCACGCTCACGTCGTAGGTCTTGCCCTCCTCGACGTTGTAGATCTGGCCCGAGAACTTGCCGTCCTCCGGCCGCAGGCCCTCGATCAGCTGAAGGCCGATCACGGGGCGGGCGCGCTTCTTCGGGTCAGGGTTCTTGATGTCGGTGCGCGGGGCGCCGGTATCCGTCGTCGGCACCTTCAGCCACACGACCTTGCCGCAGACATGGGACGCGTTCGCGCCGCAGCGGTCGATCTGGATCTTGGCGCGGCCGTCGCCGGTCAGCCACGTGCCGGAGGGATCGCGGGGCGTCTCGGCCTGGACGGCGCCGAGGCCGGCCAGAAGGAAAGCGGGGCTGAGGGCGATGCGCAGGATCGGCTTCATGGGCAGCTCCGGATTCTGATAGGCCCGGCGTTGCGCCAGGCCCGATGCGGCAATGGAGCCCTCGCAATCGGGCGAATTCTTGGCCGTGTTGCGGCAAGGCCACGTTTCCCCGGCTTACCGATTCCGCCCCGGCGGGTTGAGGCAGGGGTTGCGCGGGGCTATAAGCCCGCCGCCCAAGGGATTTCACGCGAGAGGGGATTTCGCAGAAGGCTCCTTGGCCGCGGTGCGATGCGGACCCGGTTCGTGCGCCCGATCTCCCGCCCGAATTCCCGACAGAAAGACCACGGACCATGGCCACCGAGCGCACCTTCTCGATCCTCAAGCCCGATGCGACCCGCCGCAACATCACCGGCGCCGTAAACGCCGTGATCGAGGGCGCGGGCCTCCGCATCGTCGGCCAGCGCCGCATCCAGATGACCAAGGCCCAGGCCGAAAAGTTCTACGAGGTCCACAAGGAGCGTCCGTTCTTCGGCGAACTCGTGGAGTTCATGACCTCCGGCCCGGTGGTCGTGCAGGTTCTCGAAGGCGAGAACGCCGTCGCCAAGTACCGTGAGGTGATGGGTGCCACGAACCCGGCCCAGGCCGCCGAGGGCACCATCCGCAAGCAGTTCGCCGAGTCGGTTGGCGAGAACACCGTCCACGGTTCGGACAGCGCCGAGAACGCCAAGCTCGAGATCGCGCAGTTCTTCCAGGATTCGGACCTCACCAAGTAAGGTGACGGTGGCCGGCGGGGCACACAGCCCGGCCGGCTCCTTCCGGGAACGCCTCGTGGGCATGATGACCGGAAGGTGTGTCCGCCCCGTCATTGACGGCGCGGAGTCCGGGGGCGACCAGGGAACTCGGTAGAACACCCCGAGCCCTGGGACCACGATACGATGACGACCCGCCTCCGCCTGCTGGCCGCGACCGGCCTCCTCGCCCTCGGCGCCACCGCCGCCCTTGCCAGCGGCTCGTCGGCCCCGTTCGAGCAGTACCAGCCTGACCCGGCGCTCAAGACCGCGACCAAGGCCAACCTCGAAGGCCGCGTGCGCCACGCCTGCGCCGTCGTGCAAGCCCGCATGACCAGCGCCCCCGAGGCGTCGCTCGACCGCCCCTGCGGTTGCTACGCCAAGCAGACCCTGCGCAGCCTCGATGAGTCCGAGCTCGACGCCTACCGCGTCACCGGCTACTTCAACGACAGCGCCCGCGCCAAGGCCCTCTCGGCCCTCGACGCCTGCAAGCTGCAGCGCCCGGTCTGATCCACGCTAGAGGCTGAACAGCACGCCATCCGGCGGCGCGTCGTCGATCACGACGCGCCCGCCGTCGAGGCGCGCCCGTCCGCCCGCGACGAGGGCGAGCGCCGCCGGGTAGAGCCGACGCTCCTGCACGATGACCCGCGCGGCGAGGCTGTCCGGGTCGTCGCCCTGCCGCACCGGCACCGCCGCCTGGGCGACGATGGGGCCGGCATCGAGTTCCGGCACCACGAAATGCACCGTGCAGCCGTGCAGCCGCACTCCGGCGGCCAGGGCCTGCGCATGGGTGTGCGTGCCCTTGAATAGCGGCAGCAGGGACGGGTGGATGTTGATCATCCGGCCCGCCCAGCCTTCCACGAACCCGTCGGTCAGGATCCGCATGAAGCCGGCGAGGCAGACAAGCTCGGTGCCCGCTTCCCGCAGCGCCGCGTCGATGGTCGCGTCGAAGCTCGCCCGGTCGGGATAGGCCCGGTGATCGATGGCCTTCGTCGGGATGCCGAGGGCGGCGGCGCGGGCCAAGCCCTCGGCTTGCGGATCGTTCGACAGGACGAGGACGATCTCGGCCGGGAAGGCCGGATCGCGCGCCGCCTCGGCGAGCGCAACCATGTTCGAGCCGCGCCCGGAGATGAGAACCGCGACACGGACCCTGTTCACCGCTGCCGTCACAGGGCGAGCGTGCCCGTGAAGGTCACGGGCTCGGCGCCGCGCGGCGTGATCCGCCCGAGGCGGACCGGCGCCTCACCGGCCTCGGTGAGGGCCTTCGTCACCGCATCCTCCGAGCCGGCGGCGGCGACTACCACCATGCCGATCCCGCAATTGAAGGTGCGCAGCATCTCGGCCTGCGCGACGCCGCCCTCGCGGGCGAGCCAGCCGAAGACCGGCGGCGGGGTGAGCGCGTCGAGATCGACCTCGATGCCGATGGCGTCCGGCAGCACGCGGGGCAGGTTGTCGGGGAAGCCGCCGCCCGTGATGTGGGCGAGGGCCTTGATGCCGTCCGTCGCGCGCAGCGCCGCCAGCAGGGGCTTCACGTAGATCTTCGTCGGCTCCAGCAGCGCCTCCCCGAGGCTGCGCGCGGAATCGAACGGCGCGGGCGCGTCCCAGCCGAGGCCGGTGCGGGCCACGATCCGGCGAACGAGCGAATAGCCGTTCGAATGCACGCCCGAGGAGGGCAGGCCGAGCACCACGTCGCCGGCGGCGATGCCGGGCTTCGGCAGCAGGGTGCCGCGCTCGGCGGCGCCCACGGAGAAGCCGGCAAGGTCGTAATCGGACCCGTCGTAGAGGCCCGGCATCTCGGCGGTCTCACCGCCGATCAACGCGCAGCCCGCCTGCCGGCACCCCTCGGCGATGCCGCGCACGATGTCGGCGCCGACGCCCGGCACGAGCTTTCCGGTGGCGTAATAGTCGAGGAAGAACAGCGGCTCGGCGCCCTGCACGATCAGGTCGTTCACGCACATCGCCACGAGGTCGATGCCGATCGTGTCGTGCTTAGCGGTCTCGATGGCGATCTTGACCTTGGTGCCGACGCCGTCGTTGGCCGCGACGAGGATCGGATCGCGAAAACCCGCCGCCTTCAGGTCGAACAGGCCGCCGAAGCCGCCGATCTCCGCATCCGCGCCCGGCCGCCGGGTCGAGCGAACCAGAGGCTTGATCGTCTCCACCATGGCATTGCCGGCGTCGATATCGACGCCCGCCTGCGCGTAGGTGAGGCCTTTCCCGTCCGCCGTCATGCCAGCGCCATCCCGAACTGATTGCGGCACCGCCTTAGCGGGTCAGGCGCCATCGCGCGAGTCGGTCTTGACCTGAGGGGGCCGACTGCCGACCCTTGGGCCACATGGCAAACGACGCTCCGCCCCGGCAACTCACCTTCGACCTGCCCTTCGATCCCCGCTACGGCCGCGAGGATTTCTTGGTGGGCGATGCCAACGAAGCCGCCTACGGGCTGATCGAGGCGTGGCCCAACTGGCCCGACCGGGTGCTGGTGCTCACCGGCCCGGCGGGGAGCGGCAAGAGCCACCTCGCGGCGATCTGGGCCGAACGCGCCCACGCCTGGACCGTGACCGCCATGGCGGTGACGCATGATCGCGTCCAGCACCTCGCCTCGAACGGCGCCCTCGTGGTCGAGGACATCGACCGGCCGGAGGGCCGCGACGAGGCCTCTCTGTTCCACCTGCTGAACCTCGCCCGCGAGCGGGGGAGCCCGGTGCTGCTCACCAGCGCGAAGCCCATCGACGCGCTCGGCCTCGCCACCGCCGACCTGCGCTCGCGCCTGCGGCTCGCGCCCGGCGCAGCCATCGAGGCGCCCGACGATGCGTTGCTGCGGGCCGTCCTTGTGAAGCTCTTCGTGGACCGCCAACTGATCGTGGACCTTGGAGTGATCGAAGCGGTAGCCCTGCGCATCGACCGCTCCCTCGGCCGGGCGCGGGACGTGGTGGCCGAACTCGACCGCGACGCCCTCGGTCGCGGACGGCGGATCAGCCGGCCGCTGGCCGTGGCGGTGCTGCGCCGGATGGGGCTCGATGAGAGTTCGGGGGATGCCGAGCCCTGAATCGGCACTGTCATCGAACTGTCGTGACGGCGGCGATGGTCGGGTGGTAAGGGGCGCCGAACGATCACAACACGGGAAAGCGGGACCAGCCGATGGAATCGACGCCCAAGCCCCTCGACCGCAAGGATAAAGGGGATCAGGCGGAAGGATCGGCCGCTCCGGCGGCCCGGCCTCCGGCCGCACGGCGCCCGGCTGCGCCCCGCCGCACCATGGGCACCCCACCCGCGAAGGGCTCGACGCCGGAGTCCGACGCCAACGAGGAATGGCCGACCTCCCCGGCAACGCCTGAGCCCGTCGCCCCCGTTACCGGCCCCGCGCGAGATCCCGTGGTCGAGGCCGGGCGCAGCCTGCGCCACGCGCCGGAGCGGTTCGTCAACCGCGAGCTCTCCTGGCTGCAGTTCAACCGGCGGGTGCTGGAAGAGGCGTCGAACACCAACCATCCGCTGCTGGAACAGCTTCGCTTCCTGTCGATCTCGGCCAACAATCTGGACGAGTTCTTCATGGTGCGCGTCGCCGGCCTGCACGATCAGGTCCGGGCGGGCATCACCATGCCGTCGCAGGACGGGTTGAGCCCGTCCGAGCAATTGTCGCGGATCGGCGCCGAGGTTTCGAGCCTCGCCGCCGACCAGCAGACGCGCTGGCGCGAATTGCGCGCGATGCTGCACGATGCCGAGATCGACCTCGTGGAACCCGCCGACCTGACGGGCGATCAGTCGGCGTGGCTGGAGGAGTACTTCCTTACCTACGTCTTCCCGGTGCTGACGCCGCTCGCCATCGATCCGGCGCACCCGTTCCCGTTCATCCCGAACCTCGGCACGACGCTGGCGCTGATGCTGGTGCGCCCCCGCGACGGGCGGGTGCTGCGGGCGCTGATCCGCATGCCGGGCCTGCTCGACCGCTTCGTGCGCCTGCCGGCCTCGGAGGGCGATTCCCAGGCCCGCTTCATCGCCATCGAGCAGGTGATCGTGATGTTCACCGGCCGGCTCTTCCCCGGCTACCTCGTGAAGGGGCAGGGGGCGTTCCGGGTGGTGCGCGATTCCGACCTCGAAATCGAGGAAGAGGCGGAAGACCTCGTCCTGCACTTCGAATCGGCCCTCAAGCAGCGCCGCCGCGGCGTGGTGATCCGCATCGAGGTCGAGGCGGGCATGTCGGAGGAGTTGCGCAACTTCGTCGTGGACGAGTTGGAGATCTCGTCGGACGCCGTCTTCCTCGTGGACGGGATGCTCGCCCTCAACGAACTCTCGCAGATCGTCGGGATCGACCGGCCGGACCTGAAGTTCAAGCCCTACACGCCGCGCTTCCCGGAGCGGATCCGCGAGAGCGGCGGCGATGTCTTCGCCGCGATCCGGCAGAAGGACTTCATCGTCCACCACCCCTACGAGTCGTTCGATTCGGTGGTGCAGTTCCTCGCCCAGGCGGCGCGGGACCCGAACGTCGTCGCCATCAAGCAGACGCTCTACCGTACCTCCTCGAACTCCCCCATCGTCGCGGCGCTGGCCGAGGCGGCCGAACTCGGCAAGTCGGTCACGGCTCTGGTCGAATTGAAGGCCCGCTTCGATGAGGAGGCGAACATCCGCTGGGCGCGCAACCTCGAGAAGGCGGGCGCGCAGGTCGTGTTCGGCTTCGTCGAGTTGAAGACCCACGCCAAGCTGTCGATGGTCGTCCGCCGGGAGGGCGACCGCCTCGTCACCTACTGCCATGTCGGCACGGGCAATTATCACCCGATTACGGCCCGCGTTTACACCGACCTCTCGTTCTTCACCGCCGACCCGGCCATCGCGCGGGACGTGAGCCGGATCTTCAATTTCATCACCGGCTATGCCGAACCGGCCGAGCTGGAGCGGATGGGCGTCTCGCCGCTCACCCTCAAGAACCGCCTGCTCGAACACATCGAGGCGGAGGTGGCCCACGCCAAGGCCGGGCGGCCGGCGGCGATCTGGATCAAGTGCAACTCCCTCGTGGACCAGCAGATCATCGACGCGCTGTACGACGCTTCGGCGGCCGGGGTGCAGATCGATTGTGTGGTGCGCGGCATCTGCTGCCTGCGGCCGGGCATCCCCGGCCTGTCGGAGACGATCCGGGTGAAGTCGATCGTCGGGCGCTTCCTGGAGCACGGGCGCATCTACGCCTTCGGCAACGGCGTGGGGCTGCCGCACCCGAAGGCCATCGTCTACATCTCGTCGGCGGACCTGATGAGCCGCAACCTCGACCGCCGCGTGGAGGCCCTGCTGCCGATCACCAACCCGACGGTGCACCAGCAGGTGCTGGACCAGATCATGCTGGCTAACCTCCTCGACAACAGGCAAAGCTGGCGTGTACTGGCCTCGGGTGGCTGCGAGCGGATCCAACCGTCGGACGGTGAGGAACCCTTCAACGCTCACAAATACTTCATGACCAACCCGAGTCTGTCGGGGCGCGGGAAATCCTCGAAGAAGTCGAGCCCGCGGGCGCTCAGCCGCCGGGCCCGCGTCACGCAGAACGACTAGGACCGCACCGCTTGGCAAGTCCCAGCGCCATCCTCGCCCCTGCCGAGTTTGCTCAGGGGGCCGTCCGTGACCGGAACCGCCCGGTCGCCATCATCGATATCGGCTCCAACTCGGTGCGGCTCGTCGCCTATGACGGGCTTGGCCGGGCGCCGACCCCGATGTACAACGAGAAGGTGTTGTGCGGCCTCGGCCGGAACGTGTTCACCACGGGCCGGCTGAACGACGAGGCGGTGGCGCGGGCGCTGGCCGCGCTCAGCCGCTTCCGCGTCCTGTGCAAGACGATGCGGGTGTCGCAGGTGTTCGTGCTGGCGACCGCTGCCGCCCGCGACGCGCAGAACGGGCCGGATTTCCTGCGCGCCGCCGAGGAGGCGTGCGGCGAGGAGATCCGCCTGCTCTCGGGGCGGCGCGAGGCCGAACTCTCGGCGCTGGGCGTCGTCTCGGGCTTCCACGCGCCAGACGGCGTCGTCGGCGACATGGGCGGCGGCTCCCTCGAATTGGTGGACGTGCGCGGCACGGTGGTCGGCCAGGGCGTGACGATGCCCCTCGGCGGCCTTACCTTGCAGGACCTTTCCGGCGGCTCGATCAAGAAGGCCGGCAAGCTGGTGCGCGAGCACATGCGCAAGGCGGCGCCGCAACTTGAGATCCTGAGGGGACGGACCTTCTACGCGGTCGGCGGCACGTGGCGGGCCATCGCCCGGCTGCATCAGGCCTCGCGCGGCTATCCCGTCCACGTGATGCACGGCTACACCGTCGATCCCACGGACGAGCTGAGCTTCCTGCAGATCGTGGAGCAGACCGACGCCTCGCAATTGCAGGACGTCGAGTCGGTGTCCGAGGCGCGGCGTCCGCTCCTGGCCTATGGCGCGCTGGTCCTCGAAGAGATCATCCGCGTCGGGCGACCGCGCGCCGTGGCGATCTCGGCCTCCGGCGTGCGTGAGGGGCTGCTGTTCGAGCAGCTCGACCGCGACACGCGGTTGGTCGATCCGCTCCTCGCCTCGGCGTCGGAGTTCAACGCCCTGCGGGCGCGGGCGCCGGGCCATGGCGAGGAACTGATCGCCTGGACGGATCGCTTCGTGGCCGATCTCGACGGGCCGGAGACGGCCGACGAGCGCCGCCTGCGCCACGCCGCGTGCCTCCTGGCCGATGTCGGCTGGCGGGCGCACCCGGATTACCGGGGCGAGCAATCCATCGCGGTGATCCAGAACGCCGCCTTCGTGGGCGTGGACCATCCCGGCCGGGCCTATCTGAGTCTCGCGGTGTCCCTGCGCCATACCGGCGTCGGGCCGGAGAAGGCCAATCAGGTCCTGCGGGCGCTGGCGGGCCCGCGCCTGTTCGACCGGGCGCGCCTGCTCGGCGCGCTGCTGCGGGTCGCCTTCCCGGTCTCGGCGGGGATGGACGGCGCCCTGCCTCAGGCGCCGCTGGGGGTCGAGGAGGGCCGCGTGACCCTGCGCCTCCCGGCCGAATGGAAGGATCTCGGTGGAGACCGCCTGCTCAACCGCGTTCGGGGCCTCGCCCGCCTCATCGGGTGCGACGGGCGGGTCGTGGTGGGCTGAGCGCGGCTCAGCCTTCCGCCGCCTCGCGGAAGTAGGGCTCGACCTTGCCCTTCAGTTTCACGGTCATCGGGTTGCCCGCGCGGTCCAGCGTCTTGCCGGCCGAGAGGCGCACCCAGCCCTCGCTGACGCAATACTCTTCCACGTTGGTCTTCTCGGCGCCGTTGAAGCGCACGCCGATACCGCGCTCGAGAAGCGCCTCGTCGTAGAAGGGGCTGTTCGGGTTCGCCGCCAGGCGGTCGGGGGGCGTCTCGCTCATCGCCTTGGTCCGGCTTCCATCTCATGCGCCGCGCGGGGTGCGGGCGCGGCCCCGCCGTTACGGGATTCCACCGGCCCGCGCAACGCGGCGAGCAGGGCGGCGATGTCCGTGCTCTGCAGGAGCGGCACGAGGCGACTCACCTCGTCCTTCGGCCTGTCCCACCAGGCCGATGCCACCAGCGCCTCGGCCACCTCCGCCGGGAAGCGGTGGCGGACGATGCGCGCCGGGTTGCCGGCCACCACCGCGTAGGGGGGCACGTCGCGGGTCACGACGGCGCGGGCCGCGACCACCGCCCCGTGCCCCACCGTGACGCCCGACAGGATCATGCAGCCGGAGCCGAGCCAGACGTCGTGGCCGATCACGACGTCCCCGCGCGAGGCGTGATAATCCTCCGGCGCCTGTGCGTCCGCGAAGTGCCCCCGCATCGCGGCAAAAGGATAGGTGGACGCCCAATCGAGGCGGTGATCGCCCCCCAGGAGGATCTCCACCCGGTCGGCGATGGAACAATAGCGGCCAATCGTCAGCTTCCGGCCGCTTTCAGGGAAGCGGACCTTGGGCTTGCCGTAGGAATAGGCACCGATGGAGAATCCGTGGCGCCCCGCCATTCGGGCGAGGTGCAGCCGGGTTTCGTTCAGCGGGTTGCGCCCCCTGCGCAGGCGTTGCAACAGACCCATCAGCGCACGTTCCCGCCCGGCCGGCGGGGCCGGCACGGCGTAGGGCGAGCAGGAGGGCTATTGATGGCCGACAACATGTCCGAGGACCTCAAGACAGGGGCGCTCGTCTACCATCGGCTGCCGCAGCCCGGAAAGCTCGAGATCCAGGCGACGAAGCCGCTGGGCAACCAGCGTGACCTCGCGCTGGCCTATTCCCCCGGCGTCGCCGCCGCCTGCATGGCGATCCACGACGACCCGCAGGAGGCCGCGACCCTCACCATCCGCCAGAACCTCGTCGCGGTGCTCTCGAACGGCACGGCCGTGCTGGGCCTCGGCGATATCGGCCCGCTGGCGTCGAAGCCGGTGATGGAGGGCAAGGCCGTCCTCTTCAAGAAGTTCGCCGGCATCGATGTGTTCGACATCGAGGTGAACCAGAAGGACGTCTCCAAGCTTGTGGACGTCGTCTGCGCCCTGGAGCCGACCTTCGGCGGCATCAACCTCGAAGACATCAAGGCGCCGGAATGCTTCGAGGTCGAGGAGCAATGCCGGGCGCGGATGAACATCCCGGTCTTCCACGACGACCAGCACGGCACGGCGATCATCGTCGCGGCAGCGGTGCTGAACGGGCTCGAACTCGCCGGCAAGAGCCTTGAGGACGTCCGCATCGTGACCTCGGGCGCGGGCGCGGCGGCGCTCGCTTGCCTAAACCTGCTCGTTTCGCTGGGCGCCCGGGTCGAGAACATCACGGTCACGGACATCAAGGGCGTGGTCTACAAGGGCCGCCCGGAACTGATGGACCGATGGAAGGACATCTACGCGCAGGAGACCGAGAAGCGGACCCTCGCGGAGGTGATCCCCGGCGCCGACGTGTTCATCGGCCTCTCGGCGGGCGGCGTGCTCAAGCCGGAATACCTGCGCGAGATGGCCGAGAAGCCGCTCATTATGGCGCTCGCCAACCCCTACCCGGAGATCATGCCCGACCTCGCCGAGAAGGAGCGGCCGGACGCGATGATCTGCACCGGCCGGTCGGACTTCCCGAACCAGGTCAACAACGTCCTCTGCTTCCCCTACATCTTCCGGGGCGCCCTCGATGTCGGCGCGCACAAGATCAATGAGGAGATGAAGAAGGCCGCCGTGAAGGCCATCGCGGGCCTCGCCCACGAGACGACCTCCGACGTGGTGGCCCGCGCCTATGGCGGCGAGGTGCGGCCCTTCGGCCCGAAATCACTGATCCCGAGCCCGTTCGATCCGCGCCTGATCCTGCGCATCGCCCCCGCCGTCGCCCAGGCGGCGATGGATTCGGGCGTCGCCGGGCGCCCGCTGGAGGACATCCAGGCCTACACAGACAGCCTGGACCGGTTCGTCCACCGCTCCGGCCTCATCATGAAGCCGATCTTCTCCAAGGCGAAGGAGAACCCGAAGCGGGTGATCTACGCCGAGGGCGAGGACGAGCGCGTGCTGCGCGCCGTGCAGGCCATCGTGGAGGACAGGGTCGCCCTGCCGATCCTCGTCGGCCGCCCGCGGGTGGTGGAGACGCGGCTGAAGCGCTTCGGCCTGTCGATCAAGCTCGGGCGCGACTTCGAGCTGATCGATCCCGAGGACGATCCCCGCTACCGCTCCTTCGTCCAGACCTATCTGGACATCGCCGGCCGCAAGGGCATCACCCCCGACGCCGCCCGCACGCTGGTGCGCACCAACAGCACGATCATCGGCGCCGTCGCCGTGCGCCGGGGCGAGGCCGACGCCCTGATCTGCGGCCTCGAAGGCCGGTTCGAGACGCGCCTGCGGATCATCCGCGACGTGATCGGCCTGCAGCCGGGCATCAAGCAGCTCGCGGCGATGAGCCTGATCATCACCAACGAGGGTCCGTACTTCCTGACGGACACCCATGTCCGCCAGAACCCGACCGCGGAGGAGATCGCGGAGATCGCCATGGCGAGCGCCGGCCATGTGGCCCGCTTCGGCATCACGCCGAAGATCGCGCTGCTCAGCCATTCCGATTTCGGCCAGTCCGATTCGGCCTCGGCGATGAAGATGCGCGAGGCGCTGGCTCTGATCGAGGAGCGCGACCCGAGTTTGCAGGTCGATGGCGAGATGCAGGCGGATTCGGCCCTGTCCGAAACGGTGCGAGACCGGGTCCTGCCGGGCTCGCGGCTCAAGGGCGCGGCCAACGTGCTGGTGTTCCCGAACCTCGACGCGGCCAACATCGCGTTCCAGTTCGCCAAGGTGCTGGCCGATGCCCTGCCGGTCGGTCCGCTGCTGATCGGCCCGGCCAAGCCCGCCCACATCCTCACGCCGTCGGTGACGGCGCGCGGCATCGTCAACGTCACGGCGGCGGCGGTGGTGGAGGCTCAGTCGGTCGATGAGACGCCGCGGGAAGGCGGCGAGGGCGGCGCCGCGATGAGCTCGGACTGAGCTATCGGCGGGCCAGCGCGGCTTCGAAGTCGCGCTGCGCCCCCCGCACCAGGGCGGCGACATGATCGGCCGAGCGCGGGCCGTCGATGACGAGACTCGTAAGGATGTCGGTGCGCCGCTTGCGTTGCTTGGCCGTGCGGGAATGGTTCGACAGCCGAATATGCCAGGGGCATCCGGGCCGCTGTAGATAAAAGCTGTCGCCGCGCTCGTTCCGCGCGGCGACCACGAACCCCTCGGCCGACAGGAGCTGGGCGGCGAGGTCGAGGGCGGCGAGCGGCGGCAGGACCGCGCTCACGGCCCCGCCGGCTCGATGGTGCCGAGGCTTCGGCGGCCCAGCGCGCGGGCCTTAAGGGCGAGGGCAGGGCGCTCGACGGCGTACCAAGACAGGGCCGCCACCGGCACCGTGATGAGGAGCGAGGGCAGCAACAGCGCGAGCCCAGTCTGAGCCGGCCAGAGGGCGTGCAGGGTCTGCTGCACCGGCCAGCCGTAGAGATAGATCCCGTAGGAGAAGTCGGCCGGCGGGTCGAAAAGCCGGAAGGCGAGCGGCCCCAGCGCCAGCCAGATCGCGGCGTAGGCGCTGCCGAGGAACAGCAGGGCCGGATAGGTTGGCGTCCGCGCCAGCACGAACAGGGCGACGCCTAGGCACAGCATCGCCGGGGCGGCGAGGCGCAGCGTGTCCCGCCAGAGATAGAGGCAGGCCCCGGCCGCGAAGATCATCGGCAGGCGGAATGCCGTCTCGACACCCTTCGCCAAAGCGTCGCCGTGCAGGGCGACCTCCACAGACAAGCCGAGGGCGAAGCCGAAGCAGAGCAGCGTCGCGACCCAGCGCCGCCGCAGTAAGCCGCTCAAGCCGGCGACGAACACGCCACAATAGCAGAGCACCTCGTACTTCAGGGTCCACACCGTGCCGAGGGGCGAGCGGTAAGGGTTGCCCTCGAACACGCCCGGCAGGGCGGCGTTGCTCTTGAAGTTGACGAGGGTGTTGCGCACGAAGGACCACAGCCCTGGATCGCGCCAGTACTCGCCGGCCGGCAGGCGCGTCATCGCCGTGCCGAGGGCGAGGGAGACGACCAGCGTCGCCGCGATCAGTCCCGGCAGGATGCGTAGGGTCCGCGCCAGGGCGTAATCGCGCAGGCCGCGCCGGTCGCAACTCATGGTCACGAGGAATCCGGAGACGGCGAAGAAGCCGTTCACCGCATGCTCGCCGAGGGTGTAGCCGGTGGCCTTGGCCAGGGGCTCGTCGGTGCCGATGCCGGTGGCGACGCTGAAGGCGTGCGACACGACGACGGCGAGCGCCAGGATCAGGCGCAGGCCGGTGAAGCCGTTGGGCTTGCGGGCCAGCGCCTCCGCGATGGTCGGCGCGGCGCTCACGACAGGCCCTCCCGTGCCAGGGCGCCACGGCCCCGCCACGCCGCATAGGCGCCGGCAACCGAGCCGCCGTAGCGCTCGAATCCGGCCCGGCGGAACACCAGGGCCGAGAGGGCGGCCTTGGGCAGATTGACGATCATCGTGGTGAGGCTCGGATCCGGCAGACCGTATTTGCGGCTCACATAGGCCCGCGACCACGCCTGATGCCAGCGCGACCGGAACACGCGGCCGGGTTCCGGCGCCGAGGAGCGCCCCCGCCCATGGAGCGCGACCGCCCCATGGACATGGACGAGCGCCCGGCCGGAATCGGCCACCCGGCGGCACAGGTCGTCGTCCTCGTAGAACAGGAAGATCGCCTCGTCGAAGCCGCCGAGCGCCAGGAACAGATCGCGCCTCACCATGAAGCAGGCACCTGACAGGAACGGCGCGCAGGCATCGCCGTCGGGCAGGTCGCGGCGGCCGGACGGGTTGGGGAGGTAGGGCGCGAGGAGCGAGCGCGGCTGGTAGAAGAACCGGCCATCCGGCTCCACGATGCGGGGGGCGAGGAGCCCGGCTTCGGGCCAGTCCCGCGCGGCGGCGAGCAGCGCTTCGGCTGCGCCCGGCGCCAACTCCACGTCCGGGTTGATGATCAGCACGCGGGAGGCGCCCTCGGCGGCCCTCACGCCGATGTTGTTCGCGCGCCCATAGCCTTCGTTGCGCGCGTTGCGCACCACGCGGGCGCCGGCGGCCTCGGCGACTGCCACCGAGGCGTCGCGGCTGGCATTGTCCACGACGAGGGCCGGAACCCCCTCCCGCGCCAGCGCCGCGAGGCAGGTGGGGAGAGCGTCGGCACTGTCATGGGCGACGACGATGGCGACGAGATCCGCCATCGCGGCCACTCACAGCGCGGTGGGAGACGTCAGGCCTTCTTCTCCGGCAGGTTCAGGCGGATGTGCAGTTCGCGGAGCTGCTTCGCCGTCGCCTCGGAGGGGGCCCCCATCATCAGATCCTCGGCGCGCTGGTTCATCGGGAACAGCACGACCTCGCGGATGTTCGGCTCGTTGCAGAGGAGCATGACGATGCGGTCCACACCCGGCGCGATGCCACCGTGCGGCGGGGCGCCAAGGCGGAGCGCGTTCAGCATGCCGCCGAACTTCGCCTCCAGGACGTCCTTGCCGTAACCGGCGATGGCGAAGGCCTTCTCCATGACGTCGGGGCGGTGGTTCCGAATCGCGCCGGAGGACAGCTCCACGCCGTTGCAGACGATGTCGTACTGGAACGCCTTGATATCGAGGATCGTCTTGGTGAGCTCACCGGTCTCGCCATCGGCAGCGAGCTTCTTGACGTCGAACTTGAGAAAGTCCTCCCGCTCGATGTTGGGCATCGAGAACGGGTTGTGGGAGAAGTCGACCTTCTTGTCTTCCTCGTTCCACTCGTACATCGGGAAGTCGGTGATCCAGCAGAAGGCGTACTGATCCTTGTCGGACAGGTTCAGTTCGTCGCCGATGCGGATGCGCGCCTTGCCGGCGAGCCCGGCGGCCTTGGCCTCGACGCCGGCCGAGAAGAACACCGCGTCGCCCGCCTTCACCTTTGCCTTCTCGGCGATGATCGCCTGGACTGGCGCCGGGATGAACTTGGCGATCGGGCCCTTGCCGACGAGCGTGCCGCCCTCGTCCTCGAACACGACGTAGCCGAGGCCCGGCGCCCCTTCGGAGCGGGCCCATTCGTTGAGCTTGTCGAAGAACGAGCGCGGCTGGCCGCCGGCCCCCGGCGCGGGGATGGCGCGGACCACGCCGCCCGACTTGATCGCGCCCTTGAACGCCTTGAACTCCACGTCGTCGCGGGCGAACTCGGCGGTCACGTCGGCGATGAGGAGGGGATTGCGCAGGTCCGGCTTATCGACGCCGTACTTCAGCATCGCGTTGGCATAGGTGATGCGCGGGAATGACTTGGTGACGCGCTTGCCCTCGGCGAACTCCTCGAACACGCCGCGCAGCACCGGCTCCACCGCCTGGAACACGTCCTCCTGCGTGACGAAGCTCATCTCGATATCGAGCTGGTAGAACTCGCCGGGGGAGCGGTCGGCACGGGCATCCTCGTCGCGGAAGCAGGGCGCGATCTGGAAGTAGCGGTCGAAGCCCGCGATCATCGTCAGCTGCTTGAACTGCTGCGGCGCCTGCGGGAGCGCGTAGAACTTGCCGGGGTGGACGCGCGACGGGACGAGGTAGTCGCGCGCGCCCTCCGGCGAGGAGGCCGTCAGGATCGGCGTCTGGAACTCGAAGAACCCGCCCTCGCGCATCCGGCGGCGAAGCGAATCGATGATCGCACCGCGCTTCATGATGTTGGCGTGCAGCTTCTCCCGGCGCAGGTCGAGGAAGCGGTACTTGAGGCGCGTCTCCTCCGGGTACTCGACATCGCCGAACACCGGCAGCGGCAGCTCGCCCGCCGGCCCGAGCACTTCGAGCTCATCGATGTAGACCTCGACCGCACCGGTCGGCAGTTCCGCGTTCTCGGTGCCGGCGGGGCGGGTGCGCACCCGGCCGTCGATGCGGACCACCCACTCGGAGCGCACGGCCTCGGCGGCGGGGAAAGCCTTCGAATCCGAATCCACCACGCACTGCGTCACGCCGTAATGGTCACGCAGGTCCACGAACAGCACGCCGCCGTGATCGCGGACGCGATGGCACCAGCCGGAGAGGCGGACGGTCTGCCCGACTTCGGACGGGCGCAATGCCCCGCAGGTGTGGGTACGGTAACGGTGCATGGCGGTTTCTTCTCTGGGGAGGCCGGCACCATTCACGCGAGTGCCTTCAAGTCAAGCGCGACGTCGGAGGGCCGACCGTACGCCCGCCCACCACCGCCCCATGCGGGATGCGCCACCTTCGTTAACCGACGCGGCCGGGTAACGCGCGGAAAATGCTACAAGTCCCGGCGAAATAGAGCGGGGAGCCTCATGCCGCCTCCCCAACCGGTTGAGGCTTGCGTATAGCCGAGTCATGGATCTGATCACCGACACCGCCGAACTGCGCGACGTCTGCACGCGGCTGGCCGCGCAGCCTTTCGTGACCGTCGATACCGAGTTCATGCGGGAGACGACCTACTATCCCAAGTTGTGTCTCATCCAGATGGCCGCGCCGGACGGCAGCGGCGTCCTGGTGGATCCGCTGGCGCCGGGCATCGACTTGCAACCCTTCGTGGATCTGATGTCCGACGAAGGGGTGGTGAAGGTGTTCCACTCCGCCCGGCAGGATCTGGAGATCGTCTGGATGCTGGGGCGGACCTTGCCGCATCCGTTCTTCGACACGCAGGTCGCGGCGATGGTCTGCGGCTACGGCGATTCGGTCTCCTACGAGCAGCTGGTCAACGACGTGGCCAAGGCCAAGATCGACAAGTCCTCCCGCTTCACGGACTGGTCGCGCCGGCCGCTCTCTGAGGCGCAGCTTGCCTACGCCCTCTCGGATGTGACGCACCTTGTGAAGATCTACGAGGCGCTGGTGGCGGAACTGCTCCGCACCGACCGGGGTGCGTGGCTCGATGAGGAGATGGGGGTTCTCACCTCCCCGGAGACCTATCAGGCCGATCCGCAGCAGGCTTGGCGGCGCCTCGCCGGGCGGATGCGCAAGCCCCGCGAAATCGCCGTGCTGATGGAAGTCGCCGCGTGGCGGGAGCGGGAGGCGCAGTCGCGCAACGTCCCGCGCGGGCGCGTGCTGAAGGACGAGGCGGTGATCGACGTGGCTTCGGCCGCGCCGCGCAGCGTCGAGGCGCTGGGGCGGCTGCGCACGATCCCTGCCGGCTTCGAGCGCTCGCGCACCGGCGCCGACATCCTGTCCGCCGTCGAGCGCGGCTTGGCGAGCGACCCGACCGCCATCGCCATGCCCGAGCGCATCCGCCGCTCCGGCGGCAACGGGGCGCTGGTGGAATTGCTGAAGGTGCTTCTGAAGGCGGTGTGCGAGGCGGAGGGCGTCGCGCCCAAGATCATCGCCACGGTGGACGATCTCGAAGCCCTGGCGGACGACGACGAGGCCGAAGTGCCCGTGCTGCAGGGCTGGCGGCGTTCGCTGTTCGGGGAGAAGGCACTGGCGCTGAAGCATGGGCGGCTCGCCCTCTCGGCGCGCGGCAACCGCATCGTCGTCCACGAGCTCGACACGCCCGTCGCCTGACAGATCCCAGGATCCTCACGGGCAGCCGGTGACAGAACGCCCCGCCGGGATTAAGTGGCAATGGGATTGCCGCTTTTCCCTGGCCCTGCTTAGCGTATGTCCGAGCCCGAGGACGGTCTGAACATCCATACCGGTCGCGGCGTCGTCATCGCGGAGGGCTGCGAGTCCGTCCGCGTCCGTTACCGGATCGTCGTCGAACCGCGTTCCGATGGCCCGGTGGCGCACGGCACGTTGACCGGGCGCCATGCCGGCCTGTGGCCGATCTGGCTGGAACCCGATGCGCAACTGCGCGTGAAGAGCGGGTGCAGCTTCGCCATATCGATCACCGACCTCGTCGGCGACGTCGCCGAATTTGAGTCGACCGGCCCAGTCCCCGAACTCTGATTCTCAATTTCTAAACAGTCAGCATGGCGCGTCGGCTCGTCGCGGACGCTCACGCTTTGCCGAATTTTCCCGGCTCGGACGGGTGGATCATGCGGCAGGAAGGCGCAATCCCCACGATCCGACCGTGGCTTTCTGCGGAGGCGCGTCCGACCGGCTCCCTCAGCCCTCCCGCACTGCGATACTCGTAGGGCTGATACCCCTTATCGCGGCCGCACTTTACTGACTTTCCACTATGCCGTGCCGGAACAAGAGACTTTTCCACTTTCCGTGAAATCCTACCGGCTCCGGCAGGCCGGGGCGGCGCCGCTTCAAATTCGTTTTGAACGCGGTGCAATATGATTTTGTGCGCGGCAGCAACTAAGCCGTTTTCACGTCTGCGAAACCATCCGTGGCCCCGGCGGGGGAACTGGCCCCAAACTCCGTGTTGACGGCGCTCAAAAATCTCTTAAGGTCCGTTTCAGCTTCGGTTTCGAGGGGGCCGCCTAAGGGGATGGGCAGCCTCTGGCCGGAGATCTGATGAAGATCTCCGTCACCCACCCGCCCGCTATCGAGGCTCTATCCCTGTCGCGAAAGAGTCAGGTTGCAGTTCTTCTGGCATTGCCCACGCGGCATGTTCGGAGACTTACTAATGACTTGTCGGAGGAATTCCATGAGAGCGGTACATCTCCTTGCCCTGGGGGCAGGCGTTGCGGCCGTCGCCACGCCGGCGCTTGCCAACGAAAGCGTTCTGAAGGGCATTGCCAATCCTGCTGAGCAGGTCCTGCAGACGGTCGATTACGCGAACACGCGCTTCTCGAAGCTCGACCAGATCACAAAGGACAACGTGAAGAACCTCCAGGTCGCCTGGACGTTCTCGACCGGCGTCCTGCGCGGCCACGAGGGCTCTCCGCTCGTCGTCGGCAACATCATGTACGTGCACACGCCGTTCCCGAACATCGTGTACGCCCTGGATCTGGACCACGACGCCAAGATCCTCTGGAAGTACGAGCCGAAGCAGGATCCGTCCGTGATCCCGGTCATGTGCTGTGACACGGTCAACCGTGGTCTGGCCTACGCCGACGGCGCCATCCTCCTCCACCAGGCCGACACAACGGTCGTCTCGCTCGACGCCAAGTCCGGCAAGGTGAATTGGTCCGTGAAGAACGGCGACCCGTCCAAGGGCGCGACCAACACCGCCACCGTCCTTCCCGTGAAGGACAAGGTCATCGTCGGCATCTCCGGCGGCGAGTTCGGCGTGCAGTGCCACGTCACCGCCTACGACCTGAAGACCGGCAAGATGGTGTGGCGCGGCTTCTCGGAAGGCCCGGATGACCAGATCCTGGTCGACCCGGAGAAGACCACCGAGCTCGGCAAGCCGATCGGCAAGGACTCCTCGCTGAAGACCTGGGAAGGCGATCAGTGGAAGACCGGCGGCGGCTGCACCTGGGGTTGGTTCTCGTACGATCCCAAGCTGAACCTGATGTACTATGGCTCGGGCAACCCCTCGACCTGGAACCCGAAGCAGCGTCCGGGTGACAACAAGTGGTCCATGACCATTTGGGCGCGTAACCCGGATACCGGTGTCGCCAAGTGGGTCTACCAGATGACCCCCCACGACGAGTGGGACTTCGACGGCATCAACGAGATGATCCTCACGGATCAGAAGATCGACGGCAAGGAACAGCCGCTCCTGACCCACTTCGACCGTAACGGCTTCGGCTACACGCTGAACCGCGACACCGGCGCCCTCCTGGTCGCCGAGAAGTTCGACCCGGTGGTGAACTGGGCTTCGAAGGTCGACATGGACAAGAGCTCCAAGACCTACGGCCGTCCGCTCGTTCAGGCGAAGTACTCGACCGAGCAGAACGGTGAGGACGTGAACTCCAAGGGCATCTGCCCGGCGGCCCTCGGCACCAAGGACCAGCAGCCCGCTGCCTTCTCGCCGAAGACCAACCTGTTCTACGTGCCCACCAACCACGTCTGCATGGACTACGAGCCGTTCCGGGTGACCTACACCCCGGGCCAGCCCTACGTCGGTGCGACCCTCTCGATGTACCCGGCTCCGAACTCCCACGGCGGCATGGGTAACTTCATCGCTTGGGACGGCGTGAACGGTAAGATCAAGTGGTCGGATCCCGAGCAGTTCTCGGTGTGGTCGGGTGCTCTCGCCACCGCCGGTGACGTGGTGTTCTACGGAACTCTGGAAGGCTACATCAAGGCTGTCGACGACAAGTCCGGTAAGGAGCTCTGGAAGTTCAAGACTCCGTCGGGCATCATCGGCAACGTGATGACCTACCAGCACAAGGGCAAGCAGTACGTGGGCGTCCTCTCGGGCGTCGGCGGCTGGGCGGGCATCGGCCTTGCGGCCGGCCTGACCGATCCGAACGCCGGTCTCGGCGCGGTGGGTGGCTACGCGGCTCTGTCGCAGTACACCAACCTCGGCGGCCAGCTGACCGTCTTCGCCCTGCCGAACTAATCGGTCGCGGTGAACGCTTAAACATTGGTGCCGGCGCGGGCTTCCGCGCCGGCATCCTTTTGACTAGAAGTGGTTCAAGAGGTCTCTGCTCGAAGGGAGACGGAAAGACCTCAATCAGGGAGAAGCGCACGTTGCTGCACCTCAGCACATTCATCACGCGGCCGGTACTCGCCGCCCTCGCCCTAGCGACCGTCTCTGCGGTCGCCGTACATGCTGAGGATGCCAAGCCGGATCCGGCTCTCGCCAATTCGATCAACAAGGACGACAAGACGGCTGAAAGCGAGCCGGAGCTTCTGAAGAAGGACGCTGCGGTCAAGGTCGAAGACGGCAAATACGTCGACGCCGAAGGCCATCCGACCTTCCACATCACCGACAATGGTAAGAAGCTCGACTGGTATAGCTACTCCGGCTACCGCCGCTATCACGCCGAGTGCCACGTCTGCCACGGCCCGGACGGCATGGGTTCGACCTACGCCCCCGCGCTCAAGGATTCGCTGAAGCACCTCTCCTACGAGGAGTTCATCGGCATCCTGGTCGGCGGCAAGCAGGACATCAATGCCGCCGAACAGAAGGTCATGCCGGCCTTCGGCGACAACAAGAACGTCATGTGCTACTCGGACGACCTCTACGTCTACCTGAAGGCCCGTGCCGCAGGTGCCATCGGCCGTATCCGGCCGAGCGACCACGAGGACAAGCCTGACGCCGCCAAGAAGGCCGAGAAGGAGTGCATGGGCTTCTAATGGCCCGAGCCCCCCAGCTTGCGATCCTCTGCGCCCTGTCGATGACGGTGGCGCAGGGGGCCGTCGCACAGCACCTGCCGGACACCGTGACGACCGACGTTCTGCGCGTCTGCGGCGATCCCGGCAACATGCCGTTCTCCGAGCGTAAGGAAGACGGCTTCGAGAACAGAATCGCCGCGATCATCGCGGACGAGTTGAAGGTCACGGTCCGCTATTACTGGCTGACGCAGGGTCCGGGCTTCGTCCGTAATACCCTCGGCACCGGCCTGTGCGATGTGGTGATCGGGCAAGCCTTCGGCAGCGACCTCGTCCAGACAACGAACCCCTACTACCGCTCCACTTACACCCTCGTGACCCGCAAGGGCGAGTTCGACGGCGCCACCGCGCTCGACGATCCGCGCCTGAAGGGCAAGAAGATCGGCGTCATCGCCGGCACGCCGCCCGTCAACCGCATGGGTGATCTGGGGCTGGTCTCGGCCATGAAGGCGTATCCGCCCTACGCGCTCGATCCCAAGCGGAAATACCAGACCGTTTCGGCCGAAGTAATCGCCGATCTCGCCGCCAAGGAGATCGACGCCGCCGTGCTATGGGGCCCGGCCGCCGGCTGGCTCGCGAAGCAGAGCGGCACCGAGATGACGGTTACGCCCCTGCTCAAGGAGCCGGAGCGCCCGCCGATGGCCTACCGGATCGCCATGGGTGTGCGTCTCGGTGAGAACGACTGGAAGCGCGCCCTCAACACCGCCCTGCGCAAGCGCAGCGCGGATATCGAGAAGGTGCTGCGCGACTACGACGTGCCGCTTCTCGACCAGGACGAGAACAAGCTGTTGAAGCCGGGCGAGCGCTGAGCTCGCCCTCCGCGATGCGCAGGGGAGGGGGCGTTACCGCCCCTGCCAGTCCGGCGCGCGCTTGCCGAGGAAGGCTTCCATCCCCTCGCGGAAATCCTGGCTCATGTAGCACATGAGGATCAGGTCATCGCCCGGCCGCGCCTCGCCCTCGGCGCCGGCCTCTTCCTCCGCGAGGCGGCGAAGCCCTTCCTTCGTCGCCTGCATCGTCAAGGGCGCGTGGCCGGCGAGCAGGGTCGCGAGGGCTTCGGCGCGCTCGTTGAGCGAGTGGAGATCGTCCACGACCTCACCGACGAGGCCGATCGCGAGGGCTTCGTCCGCGCCGACGAGGCGCGCGGTGAAGATGATGTCCTTCACCCGCGCGGGGCCGATCAGGTTCGACAACCGCTTGAGGTTGCCCTGGCTGAGGCAATTGCCCAGCGTCCGGGCGATGGGGAAGCCGAACCGCGCGTCGCGGGTGGCGATCCGCAGGTCGCAGGCCGCCGCGATGGCCGCGCCGCCGCCCGTACAAGCCCCGGCGATGGCCGCGATGGTCGGCACGCGCAGCCGCTCCAGGCCGCCGAGCACCTGATCCATGAAGCGCTCGTAGCCCAGCGCATCCTCCGCCGTCGCGAAGCTGCGGAACTGCGCGATGTCGGTGCCGGCCGCGAAGGCCTTCTCGCCCGCGCCGGTGATGATGAGCGCCTTCACGGACGGGTCCGCCGCGATGTTTTCGCAGCAGGCGATCAGCCCGCGATACATCGCGAAGGTGAGGGCGTTGCGGGCCTGCGGCCGGTTCAGGATGATGCGGGCGATGCCGGCCTCGTCCTTGGTGAACAGCAACTCGTCGGTCGGGGCGTGAGCGTTCATCGGGGCCTCCGCGCAGCCGGGATCAGGCGAGTGTTTCGCACACGATGCCGCGGGCGATCAGGGCGTCGATCGCGGCATCATCGTAGCCCGCTTCCGCCAGGATGGCACGGGAATGCTGGCCGAGGAGCGGGGCCGGCCCGTGGACGCGGCCGGGCGTCTCCGAGAACTTCACCGGCAGGCCGAGGGTCTTCATCCGCCCGACGCGGGCATGCTCGACCTCCACCACCATCTCGCGCGCCAACGTCTGCGGATCGCGGTGCATGGCGTTCACGTCGAGCACCGGCCCGGCCGGCACGCCCTCGGCTTCCAGGCGGGCGAGCCAATCGCCCGAGCTGTGCTCGCGGAAGGCGGGGGCCAGGGTCGAGGCCAGAATCTCGCGATTCGCCATGCGGTCGCGGTTTAGAGCGAAGCGCGGATCCTCGGCGAGGTTTTCCATGCCGACGGCCTTCAGCATCCGCAGCCAGTTGGTCTGGTTGGCGGCGCCGATGGTGATCCAGCCATCGGCCGTCTCGAAGGCTTCGTAGGGCGCGTTCAGCGGGTGGGCCGAGCCCATCGGGCCGGGCGCAATGCCGGTCGCCATGGCGATGGCCGATTGCCAGTAGGTGTGCGTGATGCCCGCCTCGAACAGCGAGGTGTCCACCACCTGCCCCTGGCCGGTCTTGAGGCGGCGCGTATAGGCTGCAAGCACGCCCATCGCGGCGAGGATGCCGGCGGTGATGTCGGTGACGGGCGGCCCGCACTTCATCGGCGGGCGGCCCGGCCCTTCGCCAGTCACGGACATGAGGCCGCTCATGCCCTGGGCCACGAGGTCGAAGCCCGCCCGGTCGGCATAGGGGCCGCTGCGCCCGAAGCCGGACAGCGAGCAATAGACAAGGCCGGGGAAATCCTGCCGCAGGCTCTCGTAGCCGAGGCCAAGGCGTTCCATCGTACCCGCGCGGTAGTTCTCGATCAGCGCGTCGGCATTGCCGAGCAGCCGCCGCAGGATGGCGACGCCCTCCGGCGCCTTGAGATCGAGGCTGAGGCCGCGCTTGCCCCGGTTCATCATCATGTAGGCGGCGCTCTCATCGTCCAGGGCCGGGGGGACCGTGCGGCGCGTGTCGTCGCCGTCGAGCTTCTCGACCTTGATGACCTCGGCGCCCATGTCCGCGAGCATCAGCCCGCAGACCGGCCCGGCCATGATGTGCGCCAGCTCGATCACTCGCATCCCGGCGAGCGGCCCGTGCCGCTCCATCGTCGCGACGGCCATCGGATCACTCTCCCGCGGGGACGCTGGCGACACGCCCGGTGGGCTCGACCGGGGGATCCACGAACTCGCGCTCGGGATGCATCGTGAAGGCGAGGGCCGCGCCCAGCAGGCAGAGGCCGATGGAGCCGATGAAGGGCAGCGTCCAGCTGCCCGTGCGATCCACGATGAAGCCGAACACGATCGGGGACACGATGGCCGCCAGCGCCGAGCCGGTGTTCATCAGGCCGCTGGCCGTTCCGGCATACTTCGGCGCGATGTCCATCGGCACCGACCAGATCGGGCCGATCACCAGTTCGGCGAAGAAGAAGCCGGAGGAGAGCAGCAGGGCGACGTAGGTGAGGTCGCGGGTGAAGAACACGCCGGTCAGGCTCGCCGCCGCGCCAAGGAAGCCGATCACGATCACCGACAGCCGCGCGAGCTTCACGTTCCCGGTGACGTGACCGATCTTGTCGCTGGCGACACCACCGACCGTGTCGCCCACCACGCCCGCGAAGAACACACCGGAGGCGAACAGGGCCGAGTTCTTCAGGTCGAGCCCGTAGCTCTCCTTGAAGAAGGTCGGCAGCCAGCCGAGGAACAGCCACAGCGTCCAGCCGTAGCAGAAATAGGTGATCGACACCGGCAGCATCCGGCGGGTGAGAGCGCCCCACGGCACGCTCTGCCGGACGCCGACCTTGCGCGGCGCGGGCAGGGTCTGAAGCTCGGCCTGGGTGATGTTCGGATGGTCCGAGGGATCGTCGCGGAAGTAGAGATACCAGATCACCACCCAGACGAAGCTCGCGCCGCCGAGGACGAAGAAGCTCACGCGCCAGCCGAAATGGTAGATCAGGAAGGCGACGATGGGCGGGGCGACGGCATTGCCGAACCGCGCGAAGGCGTGGGTGATGCCCTGCGCGAAGCCCCGCTTGCCCGGCGCCGTCCAGTTCTGCATGGCGCGGGTGGCGGTGGGGAAGGTCGCGCCCTCGCCGAAGCCGAGGAGCACGCGGGCGAGGAACAGGCTCAAGAGCCCGCCGACGAGGCCGGTGAGGACCGTCGCTATCGCCCAGATGATGCCGCAGATCATGAGGGTCCGCCGGGCGCCGAACTTGTCGCCCACCGAGCCGCCGATGACTTGGAAGATCGCGTAAGGATAGGCGAAGGCAGAGAGCATCAGCCCGAACTCGGTCTTCGACATGCCGAGGTCGTGCATCATCACCGTGCCGGCCGTCGCCAGGTTCACCCTGTCGAGGTAGGTGATGAAATACATCAGGCAGAGCAGGCCGAGCACGCCGTTGGTGGCGCTCACGCGCTTCATCATCGCCTTCCCCTCCCTGGCGGCGCCGGGAGCTTGCTGCCCCTCGTGCCCGCACGGTGCCTCGGCCTCACGGCCTGACACTTCGATTAATACGTTATTCAATCCCGTCTTGGCGTCTTTGGCAACCGTCAATGATCATCATGCGCTCATGGCCCACAAAAGCGAACGGGGGCCGTGCGGCCCCCGTCCTTGCGGTGATATCGACAGTGTTCAGGCCGTCACGGGCTGAAGCTTCGTGTTCTCTTCGGCCGGCGCCGAGAGGGCCTTGCCGCGCGGGCCGACCCAGGAGCCCACCCAGTTGCGCTGCCACAGGGCGAGGCAGCCGAGCACCACGGCCGCGAAGACGGCGTAGATGACGAAGCCGGTGGCGAAGTGCCCGGTATACTGCTTCGACAGGCCCATCACGTTCGGCAGGATCGCCCCGCCGAGGGCACCGATCTCGCCGATCATCGAGCCCGCGACCGCCGTGTTGTTCGGCCAGCGCAGGGGCACGAGCTGGAACAGCGCACCGTTGCCCGCGCCGAGGGCGGCGAAGCAGAACATGAACAGGATGGTCGTCATGGCGAGCGACGGGTTCGCCGTCAGCGCCAGGAAGGCCGCCACCGCCGCAAGCAGCACCACCGAGAGCACCGCCACGCCGCCGAGCTTGTCGGCGAAGTAGCCGCCGACGATGCGGATGCCCGAGCCCATCAGCGCCGCGAGCATCGTAAGCCGCCCGGCCTCGACCTTCGTCACCGAGAACTGCTCGTAGAAGAAGGTCGGCAGGAAATTCGACAGGCCGATGAAGCCGCCGAAGGTGATGACGTAGATCAGCGAGAAGGCCCAGCCATCCTTCGTGAACAGGCAGGAGATGTGCTCCTTGAAGGACTGGCCATGCAGGTCCGGCGGCTCCTTCGCGAGGAGGATCATCACCACCAGCGGAACGAGCATCACGACGCCCGCGAAGCCGTAGACGGCCTGCCAGCCGTACATCTGCGCCAGCGGCGGGGCGAACAGCACGGCGAGCACGGTGCCGGAATTGCCGGCGCCCGCGATGCCCATGGCGAGGCCCTTATGCTCCGGCGGGAACCAGCCCGAGCCCAGCGACAGCGCGACGCCGAACGAGGCGCCGGCGATGCCGAGCAGCACGCCCATGGCGAGGACGTCGTTGTAGGAGGAGACCGCGAAGAAGCCGTAGGCCATCGCCAGGACGATGATGCCCATTTCGGTGATCGCGGCGTTCTTCCGGCCGATATACTGGGCCAGCACGCCGAGCGGGAAGCGCATGATCGCGCCGGCCAGGATCGGCAGGGAGATCATGAAGCCGGTCTGGGCCGGGGTGAGCTTGTAGGTTTCGGTGATGAACGGGCCCATCGCGCCGTTCAGGACCCAGATCGCGAAGCAGAAATCGAAGTAGAGGAATGCGGCAAACAAGGTCGGGGGGTGGCCCGACTTCATCACGGTCTTGAAGCTCGCCATGGGTGAGGTGCTCGTCAGAGTTTGCAAGCCGCGACGCGGCCGTACATGCCGGGGATCCGGACTCACACCGTCCGCTCTGCGGAGCGCCGTTGCTCCACGTGCCGCGCCTGAGGCGGCAGGGCGAACAATGCACGAGGTGTGCCAGCCGCCACGGGCGGCGAATTCGGGCGCGACGGAAAGCTGTGCCGCGCAACGAGGCAGGGGTGACGCGCAAACGGGCGCACGCGCAAAATCAGTCGCAATTGATGGGATTAACTTGCTGCATGCATGCAACAGCCGCGCGGAAAGCCCGGCGGCAAGTCATACGCGGGTCCGGTATGGCATGGCCGCGCTTGGCGACGCCCGGCGGCTTTTGTAGATCTCGTTGAAGCTTGACCGGATGACGCACGGCCGACTCCGTCCGTGATCCGCCTTCGTCTTTCAGGAAGACTCACGATGTCCGCCCCGATCCGCCTTCTGCTCCTCGCCGGCCTCGCCGTCAGCGCGGCGGCTGCGCCCGCCCTGGCGCAAACCCGCACCGCCCTGGCCGATCCCGATGCCGACCGGCTCTTCCAGGACCAGAACGGCGCCTACTACCTGAAGCGCGGCGACCGTTACGTGCCGTATGCCGGCCGCGTCGAGTTCGGCCGTGCCGTGCTCGACCGTCAGGCCGCCGCCGCCGCCGCGCCCGCGCTCGCTCCGGCCCCCGCCCCGGCGATGCAGCCGCCGGCCTCCCGGCAGGCCGCCCTGGTCCAGCCGGAAGCCTCCGGCGATCCGGCGCTCTCGCCGATCGAGGCCGCGAAGGCCAAGGCCGTCCTGCGCACCCCCGACAACGGCCCGATCGACTACGCGAAGGCCTACGGCCCCATCGAGGACGACGTGTTTCCCGTCCGTGCCTTCGACTACAAAAGGATGAGCCCGGCCTACCTGCGCCAGGAAATTGCCTATAACGGCCCCTACGAGCCGGGCACGATCATCGTGGATCCGCGCGCCCACCAGCTGACGCTGGTGCAGGAGGGCGGCCGGGCCCGCCGCTACGGCGTCGGCGTGGGCAAGCAGGGCTTCTCGTGGTCCGGCACGGCCACCGTGAACTCCAAGCAGGCGTGGCCGGACTGGTATCCGCCGAAGGAGATGATCGCCCGCAGCCCGAAGCTGGCGAGCGAGGTCGACAAGCTCCAGAGCGGGCTCGGCGTCTCCGGCGGCCTGCGCAACCCGCTCGGTGCCCGCGCCATGTATCTCTGGCAGGGCAACAAGGACACGCTGTTCCGCATCCACGGCACGCTGGAGCCCTTCTCCATTGGCAAGAGCGTGTCCTCGGGCTGCATCCGCATGATCAACCAGGACGCCATCGACCTGTTCAGCCGCGTGAATGTCGGCTCGAAGGTTGTGGTGCTGAACTGACCCTGAGCCGTCATTGCGAGCAAAGCGAAGCAATCCAGGGCAGCGGGACGTTTCAGGACGTCGCGGCTCCCTGGATTGCTTCACTACGTTCGCAATGACGATGAGCGGTTACTTTGCCAGTTCAGCCACAAGCGCGTTGAGAACCGGAGCCCCGGCAGCGGTCGCAGCAATGCGGCCGTCGGGCTTCCGAGACAGGAGCCCATCCCCCACAAGCGCGTCGATCCGCGTGGGGTCGATGGGCCGCCCGCCGAGGGCGGCGTAGCGGGCGGGGTCGATCCCCTCCGAGAGGCGCAGGCCCATCACGAGGAATTCGTCGGCCTGGGCCGGGGCCGCGAGGTGTTCGGTTTCCGCGATGCCGTGGCCGTCCGCCTCGACGCGGGCGAGCCACGCTTCGGGGCCGCGCTCGGTGACCGTACTGATGCGCCCCTCCGGCGTCACAAGGCGCCCATGGGCGCCGGGCCCGATCCCGGCATATTCGCCGTAGCGCCAATAGAGCAGGTTGTGCCGCGCCTCGGCGCCGGGCCGGGCGTGGTTCGAGATTTCGTAGGCCGGCAGTCCCGCAGCCTCGCAGACCTCCTGCGTTACGTCGTAGAGCGCGCGGGAGACGTCCTCGTCGGGCGTCACCAGTTTGCCGGCGGCGGCGAGGCCGTAGAACGGCGTGCCGGGCTCGATGGTGAGCTGGTAGAGCGACAGGTGCTCGGCCGCCCGCGCGATGGCCTCGGTGAGTTCGGCGCGCCATGCCGCCGGGCTCTGGTTCGGACGCGCATAGATCAGGTCGAAGGAGGTCCGCGCGAAAGTGCCCTGCGCCACCTTGATCGCGGCGAAGGCTTCCTGCGCATTGTGCAGGCGCCCGAGGGTCTTCAGCGAGGCATCGTCCAGGGCCTGTACGCCGAGGGAAACGCGGTTCACCCCCGCCGTCCGGTAGCCCAGGAAGCGCCCGGCCTCGACGCTCGACGGGTTGGCCTCCAGCGTCACCTCCGCCCCTGGCGCGACGCGCCAATGCCCGGCGATGGCATCGAGCAGCCCCGCCACGGTCTCCGGCTTCATCAGCGAGGGCGTGCCGCCGCCGAGGAAGATGCTCGTCACCTCCCGCCCCGGCACGCGGGCGGCGACATGGGCCATCTCGGCGCGGAAGGCCGCGAGGAAGCGGGCCTCATCGACGCCGGCATGGCGGACATGGCTGTTGAAGTCGCAATACGGGCACTTCGCCGCGCAGAACGGCCAGTGCAGGTACACCCCGAACCCCGCATCGCGGGTGGGGTGGTCAGGGATCGCGGCGGTCAAGTCCGCTCCGACGGGGCGAGGCATTCGCGGGCGAGGTCCACGAAGGCCCGCGCCCGGTGGGACAGCCCCTTGCCCGACTGCCAATCGACGCCGTGCTTCTCCTCGGCAGTCATCTCACCGAAGGTCCGCTCGTGGCCCTCGGGGCGGAACAGCGGATCGTAGCCGAAGCCGGCCGTGCCGCGCGGCTCCACGAGGTCGCCGAACACGCGGCCCTCGAACAGTTCGGTATGGCCATCGGGCCACGCGAGGACGAGGGCCGACACGAAGTGCGCCTTGCGATTCGTGGCGCCGCGCGTGTCGAGTTCGGAGAAGATCCGTGCCATGGCGCCGGAAAAGTCCTTGGTCGGCCCGGCCCAGCGGGCGGAGAAGATCCCCGGCGCGCCGTCGAGGGCATCGACGCAGAGGCCGGAATCGTCGGCGAAGGCCGGCAGGCCGGTGACCTTGGTCGCCGCATGGGCCTTGATCGCCGCGTTCTCGGCGAACATCGTCCCGGTCTCGTCGGGCTCGGGCAGGCCGAGTTCGCCCGCCGAGACGGCCTCGATGCCGAAGGGCGCCAGAAGCTCGCGCATCTCCACGAGCTTGCCCGCGTTGTGGGTGGCGATCACCACCTTGCCGGTCAGGCGGCGCCTCACGCGATGGCCTCCTTCTGCAGGCCCACGAGGCGTTCGGTCCCGATGCGGGCGAGGCGGAGCAATTCGAGGAGCTGCGCCTCGGTGAAGGGCTCGGCTTCGGCGGTGCCCTGCACCTCCACGATGCCGCCCTTTCCGGTCAGCACGAAGTTCGCGTCCGTATCTGCGGCCGAATCCTCCTCGTATTCGAGGTCGAGGACCGGCATGCCCTTGTAGATGCCGCAGGAGACGGCGGCGACGTGATCGCGCAGCGGATCGACGGAGATGATGGAGCGCGTGCGCATCCACGCGAAGCAATCGTGAAGCGCCACCCAGGCCCCGGTGATGGCGGCGGTGCGGGTACCGCCATCGGCCTGGATCACGTCGCAATCCACCGTCACCTGCTTCTCGCCGATGGCCGAGAGGTTGGTGACGGCGCGGAGTGAGCGGCCAATCAGGCGCTGGATCTCCTGCGTGCGGCCGGAGGGCTTGCCGGAATTCACTTCGCGGCGGGTGCGCTCATGGGTCGCTCGCGGCAGCATCGCGTATTCGGCCGTGACCCAGCCCTTGCCGGAGCCGCGCAGCCACGGCGGCGCGCGCTCCTCCAGGGAGGCCGTGCACAGCACCTTGGTGTTGCCGAAGCTGACGAGGCAGGAGCCCTCGGCGTAGCGCGCCACGGCGCGTTCGAGGGTTACGGGCCGCATCGCGTCGGCGGCACGGTTGGATGGCCGCATGCGACACCCTTTCATTGCGAGAAGTGCGGGCCGGGCTCATAGGCTGCACGGCCCCGGCGAGCAAGCAGCGGATTGATCCGCGAGCCCAGGGCAGACATGATCGGGAGTCAGGACCCGGCGACCGTGACACATCAGAGCTTCGACATTTCACAAAATCAACAGATGCAGGCCCTCTCTGCCCTCAACGAGCGCGCCAGGGAGATCTTCCGGCAGATCGTCGAGAGCTACCTGACGACGGGAGAGCCGGTGGGCTCGCGCAACCTCGCGCGCATCCTGCCGATGGCGCTCTCCCCGGCCTCCATCCGCAACGTGATGGCGGATCTGGAGCATTCCGGCCTGATCTTCGCGCCCCACACCTCGGCGGGGCGCCTGCCGACCGAGCAGGGCCTGCGATTCTTCGTGGATGCCATGCTCGAACTCGGCGATGTCGGGCAGGACGAGAAGGACCGGATCGAGGGCCAGATGCGCGCGGTCGCCTCGCGCCACACCTTCGAATCCGCGCTGACGGAGGCGTCGAGCCTCCTGTCGGGCGTGTCGCGCGGGGCCGGCGTGGTGCTCACCACGAAGGCCAATGCGAGCCTGAAGCATATCGAGTTCGTGCGGCTCGACCCCGCCCGCGCCCTGGTGGTGCTGGTCTCGGATGACGGCAGCGTCGAGAATCGCCTGCTCGACCTGCCCCCCGGCCTGCCAGCGGGGGCGCTGCAGGAGGCGACGAACTACCTCAACGCCCGCCTCGCGGGGCGCACCCTCGGCGTGCTGCGCGCGGAGATTGAGGTGGGCCGCCTCGCGAAGAAGCGCGAGTTGGACGAACTCACCGAGCGGCTGGTGGATGCCGGCCTCGCGACCCCGGTCGGGCCCTCGGAGGCGCGGCAACTCATCGTGCGCGGACAGGCCAATCTGCTGGACGACCTGCGCGCGGCCGAAGACCTGGAGCGCATCCGCCTGCTGTTCAACGACCTGGAGACGCAGAAGGACGTGATCGACCTCCTCGCCCGCGCCGAGCAGGGGGAGGGGGTGCGGATCTTCATCGGCTCCGAGAACAAGCTGTTCTCGCTCTCGGGCTCGTCGCTCATCGCGGCGCCGTTCCGCGACGGGTCGCAGAAGATCGTCGGCGTGGTCGGCGTCATCGGCCCGACGCGGCTGAACTACGCCCGCATCGTGCCGATGGTCGATTACACCGCCCGCGTCGTCTCGAAGCTACTCGACGGCGGGCGGTGATCGTTCGCCCGCTCAGGCGGGGATCACGTCCACGATCTCGTAGGTGTCGGGATCGATGATGACGATGTCGTCGCGCACGAGGATGAAGTCGTAGCCCTCGTAATCCGGCACCAGCTCCACGATGGCCGGCGGCAGACGGTGCAGCCGCACCGAACGCGGGATCGCCGTGCCGACGCTCAGCGCGAAGTCCACGCTGTCGAGGCGCGAGACACCGCCCCGCAGGAGCGACTGGCGGAACTCCGTGCGCCGCCCGGTGTCGAGGCGGGAATAGCCGCCGCGCACCCCACCCCCCTCTCGACCGCCACGGACGCCCGGCCCCCGCTCGGCACCGCGCCGCTCGCCGGCCGCACCCGGCCCGTTCCGGCCATCGGGACCGCCGCGCTCGGCCGCCCCATTGCGCTCGCCGGGTCCGCCACGCTCGCCGCGCTCGCCGGGGCCACCACGATCACCGCGTTCGCCAGGGCCACCACGCTCCGCGCCGCCCCGCTCGGCCGCGCCGCCGCGTCCGGCCGGGCCACCCTGCTCGGCCGCGCCACCGCGCTCGGCGGGTCCACCACGTTCCGCCCCGCCGCCGGCCGCCGGGCCGCGCCCGCCGCCTTCACCGCCGCGCATCCCTGCACCGCCGCCTGCGCCACCCGGACCCGCCGCGCCCGGTCCACCCGCGCCGGGGCCGCCGCTCGCGCCGCCGCCCGGACCGCCACCGCCGCCCGGACCGGCCGCCGCGCCCCCGGCGCCACCGCCACCGCCGGCCCCGCCACCGGGTCCACCCTGGGCGAAGGCCGTCGTCGCGCCCGCCATGATGACCGCTGCGGCCACTGTGCTGCGAAGAATCCTGTTCATCTGCCGTCCACCGTCCCAGAGGGCGCGCCCACCGGACGCTCGACCCGGGCCGGAACGGGGACGGAATCGAAACCGTTCCGGCATCGTTCGTCCAAGGCTGGTGACAAGCCGCCGCGTCTCCCACACGCGAACGTGAGGGACCCTTGCGGGCGGGGGTTGGGGCTGTAACGTCCGCCCAAGCCCGAGAAGCCGGCGCAGTGTCGGCCCAGCGAGTCCCGGAGACGCCATGTCCGCACCTCCCGCCGGCCGTATCACCATCACGTCGGAGCCCCACGACGCGGCCGACCGGCGCCGCCGCATCTTCGCGATCGTCGGCTCTTCGTCCGGCAACCTCGTCGAGTGGTACGACTTCTACTGCTACGCCTTCTTCGCCCTCTACTTCGCCCCGGCCTTCTTCCCGAAGGGCGATTCCACCAGCCAGCTCCTGCAGACGGCGGGCATCTTCGCGGTGGGCTTCTTCATGCGCCCGGTGGGCGGCTGGCTGTTCGGGCGCATCGGCGACCGGGTCGGGCGGCGGACCTCCATGGTCATCTCCGTGCTGATGATGTGCTTCGGCTCGCTGCTGATCGGCATCCTGCCGACCTACGACACCGTGGGTACCCTGGCGCCGGTCCTGCTGTTGCTGGCGCGGATGATCCAGGGCCTCTCTGTCGGCGGTGAGTACGGGACGTCGGCCACCTACATGAGCGAGGTCGCCATCAAGGGACGGCGCGGGTTCTTCGCCTCGTTCCAGTACGTCACTCTGATCGGCGGGCAGCTGCTCGCGTCCCTGGTGCTGGTCGGCCTCCAGGCCGTCATGACGAGCGCGGAACTCACGGCCTATGGCTGGCGCATCCCGTTCTTCATCGGCGCGGGCCTCGCGGTCGTTGCGCTCTACCTCCGTCGTTCCCTGGCCGAGACCAAGGAAGCCGGCGACAAGGAGAATGCCGGCACCTTCAGCGAGCTGTTCAAGCACTGGCGGGCGTTCTGCGTCGTCCTCGCCTACACGGCCGGCGGCAGCCTGAGCTTCTACACCTTCACGACGTACATGCAGAAGTATCTCGTCAACACCGCCGGGATGCCGAAGACCTCGGCCTCACAGGTCATGACCTGGGTTCTGCTGGTCTACATGCTGATCCAGCCGATCTTCGGCGCCCTGTCGGACAAGATCGGCCGCAAGGCCAACATGATCCTCTACAGCGGCCTCGGCATGCTGATGGTGGTGCCGATCATGTCGTTCCTGCACACCAACAAAGACCCCTACTTCGCCTTCGCGATGATCACCCTCGGGCTGGCGGTTATCTCATTCTACACGGGCATCAGCGGCATCGTGAAAGCGGAGCTGTTCCCCACCAACGTCCGGGCGCTCGGCGTCGGCCTGTCCTATGCCCTCGCCAACGCGATGTTCGGCGGCACCGCCGAGTACGTGGCGCTGTGGTTCAAGGATGCGGGGATCGAGACGACCTTCTTCTGGTACGTGACGATCATGCTCGCCATCGCCTTCGTGGCCTCGCTGATCATGCCGAACCCGAAGGTTCATGGCTATCTCGACGGCGACGGCACGGTGGAAGAGGCGTTGGGCAAGAAAAAGAAGGCGGGGCTCGCGACCGCCTGAACGAAAAAGGGGGCGGGCCTCGCGGCCCGCCCCCCTTCATTTCGACGAGGACCGGTCTCAGTCCTGATCGATCTGCTTGCCGATGATGGCGATGGCCCGCTCGTAGACCTGGGCCGCGTTCCAGCCCTGGAGGGCCGCGAAGTTCGGCTCGCCGGGCTGGTAGCCCGCGCCGCGCTGCCAGCCATGGGCCTTCAGGAAGTTCGCCGTGGAGGAGAGGGCCGCGCCGACGTTGTTGAGGTCGCCGCCGGTGCCGTAGTTCAGCACGTTCTTCGGCAGGAACTGGGTGTGGCCGATCTCACCGTGGGCCGCACCGCGGGTGCCGGCCGAGATGATGCCCCGGTCGATCAGGGTAAGGGCGGCGCGGAGCTGATCGGTGAAGTATTCCGAACGGCGGCAATCGTAGGCGAGAGTCGCGACGGCCGAGAGGGTGTTCACGTTCCCCTTCACGGCACCGAAGCCGGTCTCCATGCCCCAGATCGCCAGGAGCGGGCCCGGCGGCACGCCGTAGCGCTGCTCGATGGAATCGAACAGGGCGGCGTTGGTGCGCTTCAGGGCGCGGCCGCGCTTCACGATGGTGGCGGCGCCGCGCTTGGCCATGAACTGGTCGAGGGAGAGCTTGAAGCTGTGCTGCCCCCGGTCGGCCGAGATGGTGGCGGTGGAATAGCTGGTGCCGGCGAGGGCATCGAGGCTTTCGGCGCTGGCGCGGCCCCGGTTCTCGGCGATGAACTCGCGCTTCCAGGTCTCGAACCCGGCCGAGGTGTTGCCGCACTGGGCGGCCTGCGCCTCGGTGAGGGCGCCGCCGAGCAGGCCGAGCGCCGCGACGGCGAGGCTGAAGTGACGCATGCGTGCAGCCACGGGAAACTCCTGAAATTCCGGCCGGACGGAATGGTCCGTTCGGCAATATCGTTGCGGTCTAAAGCATATCGCGAAGGTTGGCGCACGCTGGGACGGCCCCAAGACGTGCGGATTCCCCCCATCCGCGACAGAAGTGATCGCAGCGTGGTTTCCGAGACGCTTCCGGCCTCACGGGAGCCAGGATCTCGCGGCAAGGCCCTCGCGGCGCCGGTCGAACCGAGCGGATCGCGAAGCGTTTGAGCGAGGCGGCGGGGAGGCCGGCGAATGCGAAACGGTCGGGGACGATGACGAAACCCACCTTTGCGGATGCACCGGAACTGGCGGGCGTGCAGCTCGTGACACCAGCCGGCCTCGATACCCCGAGCCCAGCCTTCAAGATCATCAGCTGGAATCTCCTGCGGCGGGTGGGGGCGGCCATCGAGGACGTGATCGCCCTGATCGAGCAGGAATCGCCCGACCTGTTGCTGATGCAGGAGGCGACGCGGGCCATCGGGTTCCTGAAGGAGCGCGTCGGCGGCCATTACGCCTGGGCGCCGCTGCCGGGGCGCATCCACGGGCTCGCCATGTGGAGCCCGACCCCGTTTCCGAGCCCGCCGCGCACGGTCACGCTGCCCTCCGGCGCGGTGGTCCACCGGGTGTGCCAAGTGGTCGACCTCGGCACGTTCGGCATTGCCAACGTCCACCTCTCGCACGGACAGATGCTGAACCGGCGGCAGTTGCGGCGGATCGTGACGGGCCTTCCGCCCCGCGCGGCGGTGCTGGGCGATTACAACATCGTCGGCCCGGCCATGGTGCCGGGGTTCCGCGACATCGGCCCCCGGCGGCCGACCCATTCGATGATCGAGGTGCTGCCCCTGCGCCTCGACCGCTGCATCGCCAGGGGGCTCGTGTGCCGGGAGAGCGCGGTGCTGCCGCGCGGCCCCTCGGACCACCGGCCCATCGTCGTGCATCTCTGCCCGGAGCCGGAATCGCCCGCGCCGCTCAGAGGTATGGCAGCAGCAGCCGAACGCCTGCGTCGCGCAAGCGCACGGGCAAGAATCGGTTTGCGAGATCCTTCTCGGTAAGCGGCAGGTCCATCTTCGCCCGGATCAGCGCATCGATCTGCCCGGCGAGATCCGCGTCGATCACCTCGACGTTCAGCTCGAAGTTCAGGCGGAAGCTGCGCATGTCCCAGTTGGCGCTGCCGACGAAGCACCACACGTCATCGACCACCATCGCCTTGGCGTGGTCGAACGGATCGCGGTCGAGATAGACCCGCACGCCCGCGCGGATCAGCACGTCGAGATGGGCGCGCATCGCCCAATCGATAAACCGGTGATCGCTGACCGCCGGGATCACCACCTCGACGGAGATCCCCCGCGTCGCGGCCTGGATGAGGGCGCCGGTCACGAGTTCGTCCGGCAGGAAGTAGGGCGTCGCGATCCGCACCCGGCGGCGGGCGCAGTTCAACGCCTGGATCACAACCTGCTCGATCTTCTGCACGTCGGCATCGGGCCCCGACGTCACCACGCGGGCCACGCAGTCGCCGACGGCGGGCGCCTCCATGAACCAGGGCGGCCCGTCGAGGCTCTCGCCGTCGGCGAAGGCCCAGTCCGCCGTGAAGGCCGTGACGAGCTGGTCCACCACCGGCCCCTCGAACCGGAAATGGATGTCGCGGATCGGATCCCGGGGCTTCGTGCTCACGCGGTTCGCGGCGGCGATGTTCAGCCCGCCCGTGAAGGCGACCCGTCCGTCGAGGATCAGCAGCTTCTTGTGGTTGCGCAGGTTCAGGAACGGCATCCGCCAGGGGAGGGCAGAATGCATGAACAGGGCGGCGGGCACGCCGGCCGCGTGCAGGCGCTTGTAGGCCGGCGTCCGGAAATAGCCGCCGCCGATCCCGTCGATGATGACCCGCACCTCGACGCCCCGGCCCTTGGCCTGCGCCAGGGCCTCGCAGAATTCGCGGCCGGTCGCGTCATCGCGGAAGATGTAGCTCGTCATGGCGACGCTCGCCCGCGCGTCTCGAATTCCGGCCAGCATCTCCGGGTAGGCTGCGTCGCCGTTGCGGAACATCCGCACCCGGTTGCCGATGAGCGCGGGCGCGCCGGTGATGCGCCGGATCGCCCGGTCCAGAGGCCACAGGGTTTCCGGCACGACGGCATCGTCCGCATCCGGCGGCGGCACCGCCTCGGAGGGGCGCCCGCGCATCTTCCGCGCCCGGCGATAGACGCGGTTGATGCCGAGCAGCAGGTAGAGGGCCGATCCGAAGATCGGCGAGAGCCACGCCAGCCCGATCCACCCCACGGCCACGCTCACGCGCCGCTTGCGCAGCAGCGCATGCACCGTCACCGCGATGGCGAGGCAGACGCCGACCAGCGCCTCCACGTCCGCCCGCAGCAAAGCGGTCGAGTTGATCCAACGATAGACGACCTGGTCCACTGGCATCCCATGCGGCTGAAGCCTGCGGGCGATATAGCCCAGCCTCGGCGCAAGTCTGCCCGTTCGGTGCGCCTTCTCAGCGCTTGGGCGGTGGATCGCAGCGGAACTCGCTGCCGTCGAGGGCGCCGTAGACGATGCGGCCGCCCGCATGGAGGCAGCGCGTCTTCGCCGCTTCAAGCGGCCGGTGAAAGGTCCAGATCGTGATCATCGGCATCACGGTGGCGAGGCAGACGCCGCCGATAAGGAGCGCCGCCGCCCAGGTCGGGCCGTCGCGCTCGGGCCGGGGAGGGCGCGGGGGCGGCATCGACCCGTAGAAGGCCAGGGTCAGGCCGATCAAGTCGGTGGTGGCTGTCATCGCCCGTCCCGCACCGGCGGCCCGCCTCTGCGGGACAGCGGACAGATTAGGGCACGGCGACCGCGCCGCCTACCACCGGGGAGGCGCGGCGGATCACCCCTCCCAGACGGGCGCCCGCTTCTGCAGGAAGGCGTCGATGCCCTCCTGCGCGTCGGCCATGGCCATGTTCCGCGTCATCACCTGCGCCGTGTAGGCGTAGGCCTCGTCGAGAGTCATTTCGCCCTGCCGGGCGAAAGCCTCCTTGCCGACGGCGAGCACTTTCCGCGCCTTTGCGGCGATGCGGCCCGCCATGTCGGCGACGCAGGCGTCCAGGCGGTCGGCGGGCACCACGCGGTTCACGAGGCCGATGCGCAGGGCCTCGGCGGCGTCGATAGGCTCGCCGAGCAGCAGCATCTCCATCGCCGCCTTGCGCGGCACCACCCGCGAGAGGGCGACCATCGGCGTCGAGCAGAACAGGCCGATCTGCACGCCGGGCGTGGCGAAGCGCGCCTCCGCGGTGCAGATCGCGAGATCGCAGGAGGCGACGAGCTGGCAGCCCGCCGCCGTGGCGATGCCGCGGACCTGCGCGATCACGGGCTTCGGCAGGCGCACGAGGCTCGTCATGAGCCGGGCGCATGTCCGGAAGAGGTGGTCCGTTGTCTCGGGCGAGGAATCGGCGCGCATTTCGCGCAGATCGTGCCCGGCGCAGAAGGCGGGTCCTGCAGCCTTGAGGACCACCACCCGCACCGAATCGTCCTCGCGGATCGCGTCGAGGGCGTCCTGCAGGGCGTTCATCAGCGCCAGCGACAGGGCGTTGCGCGCCGCTGGGCGGTTCAGCACGAGGGTGGCGATACCCTCCGCATCGTGCCGGAGAAGGACGGGCTCAGCAGCGGTCAACGGCGTCTCCCTTCGGGCTCTGCGGCCCTCAGGAGACGGATCTAGCATACCCGGCCGGGCTCGGCATGCTCCGCCAGGGCGTGGTCGAGCCGGGCGAAATCGGCGCCGGGGCCGTTCCACCACAGGGGCGGCAGGCGGCCGAGCCGGCCGAGCGCCCGCGCGTAGTTCGGCGCCAAGGCGCTGTCCACGATGGCGAGGCTGGCGCCCGAGAGCACGAGGGCGAGTTCGTGTTCGCCGGTCGCCGGATCGAGATCCTTCGTCCGGGCGCCGACCCAGGCGAGGCCCTGCCGGAGGGCCGCCGCCTCGAGGGGATCGGCCACCATCATCACGGCGAGGTCGCCGAAGCCGATGCCCTCGGCCCGAGCCCATTTGGCGCAGGCGCCGGGCACGAACGGCGAGGGGTTCTCCTCCATGGGAGCCGGGCGCAGCAGCGTCGGCTTCTCCAGGGAGGCGGGGTGAGTCACGCTGTATCTTGCGCCGAGCATGCGGTGAAAACCGGCCTGTTCATAAGCTGAACCATTCCGGGTTCGCGCGTCCCGGTTAAGACTTCCTGATCTCGGGCCTCTCGGGTGCAGCAAAACCGGCCGGAACCGGGCGGTTCGTGGGCGCAAAGCAGCTCATGGCCAACGTGGGATGAAGATTACGCAGAAAATCCGCCCTGGCCGGCGGGGACGGAACGTCTATCTGATGCCTTCGGAAGCGGCCCGCTCGACGAGGCCGCGACACACCGGAGGATTTCCTTGACCCGCCATTTCGCCCCGCTCGCTGCGGCCCTGCTGCTCTGCGGCCCGGCACAGGCCGAGATGCGCAACGCGCCCTCGCCGCGCGCCCTCGAATTCGCCGCCTACATCTTCGCGGCGTCCAACGTCTGCGGCTACCGGATCGGCGCCCCCGAGTTCGAAGCCCTGCTCGCCAAGCAGAACACCCGCGTCGCCGACGTCCAGGCCGGCGGCCCGTTCGGCAACCGCGTCCAGACGATGTTCACCCTGATGTCGAACCAGATGCAGATGAACCGTGACGGCGCGTGCCTCGCCGTGGCCGGCGAATACGGGCCGGAGGGCAACGTCGCCAAGAACGTGCTGCAGCCCTCCGCCGAGGTGCCGAAAGCCCCGGAGCCGGCCAAGCCCGCGCAGTAGCGCTCAGCCGAGCCGCCACTCGATCGGCGCTAAGCCCCGTTCGGCAAGCCACGCGTTGGCCCGGCCGAACGGGTCGGAACCGGGAAAGTCCCGCGCCCGGTTGAGGGGCGAAGGATGCCCGCTCTCGATGATCGCGTGGCGGGAAGGGTCGATCAGCCCGGCCCGCGCCCGCGCCTGCGCCCCCCACAGGAGAAACACGGCGGGTTCGTCGCGCGCGGCGACCGCCGCCACCGCCTCGTCGGTGAGCGCCGCCCAGCCCGACCGCAGATGCGCCCCGGCCTTGCCGGCCTCGACGGTGAGGGCGCTGTTGAGGAGCAGCACCCCCTGCCGCGCCCAGGGCGTGAGATCGCCCCCCGCCTCGCGGGGCGAGCCCGCCTCGGCCAGGATGACCTTCAGGGAGGCGGGGAGGCGCCCCTTGCCCACGTAGGAGAATGCGAGCCCGTTGGCGTCGCCCGGCGTCGGATACGGGTCCTGCCCGAGGATGACCGCCTTCACGGACGGCAACGGCGTTTCGCGCAGCGCCCGGAAGATGTCGCCGGGGGCCGGCAGGACCTGCGCCCCTGCGGCGATGCGTCCATCGATCGTCTGCGCCGCCCTGTCGGCCGCGCCGTCGCGGAAAAAAGGCAGCGTGAGCCAGGGTGAACCGCTCTCGCGGAACGCGGCGAGGGCGGCGGCGACGGGCCGGTCGGTCATCGGGCTGTGGAGATCCTAAGCCGGGACGGCATTTGCCGCCGCGTGCCGCGTCTCTATACCGGTATGCACGCGGCACCGCAGCAAGGGTGCCTTCGCCGGAGCCGCCCGGCGACCTACATAGGGGCGACTTCCCGCCCAGCGGGTCCGAACTCAGCTTCGAAAGGGAATCGGCGCCAGGGCGCCGGAACGCTCTGATGAACGAACGTATCGAACCAGCCGCGCTCGCCAACAACCGCCCCGTCCCCGCCCGCGAGAACGGGACGCGCGGCCTGCCGGGCGACCATCCGCAGGTGCGCTGGGGTCGCGTCGGCGTTCTCTTGATGAATCTCGGTACGCCCGAGGGCACGTCCTACTGGCCGATGCGCCGGTATCTGAAGGAGTTCCTGTCCGACCGCCGGGTCATCGAGGTGCCGCGCCTGATCTGGTGGCCGCTGCTCAACCTGATCATCCTGTCGAAGCGGCCTGGCCCCAAGGGGAAAGACTACGCCAGCGTCTGGAACAACGACCTGAACGAGGGGCCGCTCAAGACGATCACCCGCGGCCAGAGCGACAAGCTCCAGGCGGCGATGGGCGACAGCGTCGTGGTCGATTGGGCGATGCGCTATGGCAAGCCGGAGGTGGCGGGCCGCATCCAGGCGCTGCTCGACCAAGGCTGCGACCGCATCCTGCTCGTGCCGCTCTATCCGCAATACGCGGCGGCGACCTCAGCCACCGCCTGCGATCAGGCGTTTCGCGCCCTCATGGACATGCGCTGGCAGCCGACCGTGCGCGTCTCGCCGCCCTATCACGACGATGCGGTCTATATCGAAGCCATGGCGCAATCGATCCGCGAGGGTCTCGCCAAGCTCGATTTCGAGCCGGAGGTGATTCTCACCTCGTTCCACGGCGTGCCGCGCAGCTACCTGCTGAAGGGCGACCCCTACCATTGCCAGTGCCACAAGACCGGCCGCCTCATCCGCGAGGCGCTGGGCCTGTCGCCGGACAAGATGCGCGTGACGTTCCAGTCCCGCTTCGGCAACGAGGAATGGCTGAAGCCGTATACCGACGAGACGGTGATGGACCTCGCCAAGTCCGGCGTGAAGCGCATGGCCATCGTGGCCCCGGGCTTTACCGCAGACTGTCTTGAGACCCTGGAAGAACTCGACGGCGAGAACCGCCATTATTTCGAGGAGAACGGGGGCGAGCGATTCGCCTACATTCCCTGCCTCAACGACACCGATCTCGGCATGCGCGTGATCGAGCACGTCGTTCGCCGGGAACTGCAGGGCTGGCTGTGACAACCACTTAATCGACGCGGATCATGCCGGTTGCGCTTGCTGCGCGGCCGGCGCGGCCTATCATTCCCTCACCCGGCGCGAGTCCGGTCCAAATGGGAGGGTCGTCGCGTGGCGTTCTTCATCGGTATCGCCTGTCCGTGGATCCTCGTCATCGTGCTGGATCGGCTGTCGGAGGCACGGCGCGTCTCCGAACTGGAATCCCTCGGCGTCACGCCGCAGCCCGCGAACCACTCCGCCTACCTCATGAAGCCCGACCGTCCGTATTAGTCGGACGGCCCTTCCCTCGACCTTATCCTGAGGTGCCCGCCGTGGCGGGCTTCGAAGGAGGGCTCCAGTTGGCTCCACGATCCCTGGAACTCTCCCTCGAGGCTGCTTCGCAGCACCTCAGGATGAGGTAGGCGAGCAGGACGAACGACCGATCAGCCTCACTTCACCGCGGGCGGGGGCGGCGCGGCCGGGGTCATCGGATCCGCCGGGGTCGCGGCCGGCGCGTCCTTGCGGTCGATCTTCGCCTCGGCGCGCAGCTTCAGGATCAGGTCCTGCTGCGACTTGCGGATGAGGTGCTGGTCGATCTGCTCCTTCAGCTCGTCGAAGGTCGGCTGTGGCTTCGTCCGCTTCTCCTCGACCTTGATGACGTGCCAGCCGAACTGCGTCTTCACCGGGTCGGAAACCTGACCGGGCTGCATTGCGAACGCGGCGGTGGCGAAATCCGGTACCATCCGTTCCTTGGTGAACCACCCGAGATCGCCGCCCTCGGCCTTCGAGCCGGGATCCTTCGAGGTCTCGGCCGCGATCTTGGCGAAATCCTCGCCGCCCTTGATCCGCGCGGCGATCTTCTTCGCCTCGGCCTCGTTGTCCACGAGGATGTGACGAGCGTGGATCTCCTCCTCGGGCTTCATCAGCTTCACCGAGGTGTCGTAGATCGCGTGCTCCGCCTCCGGCGTCACCGCCTTCTTGGCCTCCTGTTCGAGGTAGTCGTCGAGCAGGAGCTTGTCGCGGAAGTAGGCGAGCTTGCGCTTGAAGTCGGGGCTGTCGCCGACCTTGGCCGCCTCGGCGGCCTGCGCGCCGACCTTCAGGTCGACCATGTAATCCACGAGCAGGTTCTTCTTCTGCGCCTCGTCCACGCCCGGCAGGGACAGGGCCGGATCGTCGGAGGCGATCGCGATATCGGCCTGCGTGATCGGCTGGCCGTTCACCGTCGCCACGACAGCGTTAGGGTCGGCGGGGGCGGAGGGCGCAGCCGCCGGCGTCTTGTCGGCCGGGGGCGTCTGGGCCGCCGCCGCGCCGGAGAGGGCGAGCGCAAGCGCGAGCGCAAGCGCGAGCGCGCTGGCGCGCCGGAGCAGAGCATGGGTCGGCATGGGAATACCTCGGTCGGCGTGTCGTTCAGCCGGTTCGGCGGCGGAGGCCCGAGGGGCCCCGCTCGGCCGCCCGTCCGGCGGCGGGAGAGGTGGCCCGGCCGCACGCAGAAGGCAAGCGGAGCCATAATCGGCAACCAATCGGGGCTCCGGCTCTTTCAGGTGCACGGGGCGATGTTTACCTCTATAAGCCGACCCCATTCCGCCCAGGCCGGCCCGCGACGTCACGTCCGTCGGCGGGCACGCCCGTCCGCAGGTTTACGATGCTCGGCTCGCTCGCCAAGAAGATTTTCGGCTCCTCCAACGACCGCCGTGTGAAGGGCTACCGTCCGCGCGTCGCGCAGATCAACGCCCTGGAGCCGGAGATCGCGGCGCTGAGCGACGACGCCCTGCGCGCCCGCACCAACATGCTGAAGGCCGAGCTCGCGGCCGGCAAGAGCGTGGACGACATCCTCGTTCCCGCCTTCGCCACGGTCCGCGAGGCCGCCAAGCGGGTACTGGGCCAGCGCCACTTCGACGTGCAGCTCCTCGGCGGCATGGTGCTGCACGAGGGCGGCATCTCCGAGATGAAGACCGGCGAAGGCAAGACCCTCGTCGCCACGGCGCCGGTCTACCTGAACGCCCTGGAGGGCAAGGGCGTCCACGTCATCACCGTGAACGACTACCTCGCCAGCCGCGATGCTGAGTGGATGGGCCGCGTCTATCGCTTCCTCGGCCTGTCGGTCGGCACCATCGTGCACGGCCTGGACGACGAGCAGCGCAAGGAAGCCTACGCCTGCGACATCACCTACGGCACGAACAACGAGTTCGGCTTCGACTACCTGCGCGACAACATGAAGTACGAGATGGCGCAGCTGTCTCAGCGCGGGCACCACTACGCGATCGTGGACGAGGTCGACTCGATTCTCATCGACGAGGCACGCACGCCGCTCATCATCTCCGGCCCGGTGGACGACCGCTCGGAGCTCTACGTGGCGGTGGACGGCGTGATGCCGCTGCTCGTGCCATCGCATTACGACCTCGACGAGAAGCAGCGCACCGTCTCGCTGACCGAGGAGGGCAACGAGTTCGTCGAGGATGCCCTGCGTGCGGCGGGCATCCTCAAGGAGGGCGACCTCTACGACGCCCACAACGTCACCCTGGTCCACCACGTGACCCAGGCCCTGCGCGCCCACACCCTGTTCACCCGCGACAAGGACTACATCGTCAAGAACGACGAGGTGGTGATCATCGACGAGTTCACCGGCCGCATGATGCAGGGCCGGCGCTACTCGGAAGGCCTCCATCAGGCGCTGGAAGCCAAGGAGCGGGTGACGATCCAGCCCGAGAACCAGACGCTCGCCTCGATCACCTTCCAGAACTACTTCCGCCTCTACAAGAAGCTCGCCGGCATGACCGGCACGGCCTCCACCGAGGCCGACGAGTTCGCGGAGATCTACAAGCTCGACGTGGTCGACATCCCGACCAACAAGGAGATCGAGCGCGTCGACGAGGACGACGAGGTCTACCGTACCGTCGAGGAGAAGTATCAGGCGATCATCAAGGAGATTGGCAAGGCGCACGAGCGCCATCAGCCGATCCTCGTCGGCACGGGCTCGATCGAGAAGTCCGAATACCTCGCCGAGATGCTGGTGAGCGCCGGCTACAAACCCCTCGATTATTCGGACCCGAACGCCCTCACCGACGTCTACGCCGCTGCCCGCGAGGGCCGGGTGACCAAGCGATTCGCCGTGCTGAACGCCCGCTTCCACGAGCAGGAGGCGTATATCGTCGCCGAGGCCGGCGTGCCGGGCGCCATCACCATCGCCACCAACATGGCCGGCCGCGGCACCGACATCAAACTCGGCGGCAACGTCGAGATGCGCGTCGAGAAGGAACTCGCTGGCAAGCCGGAGGGGCCGGAGCGCGACGCGGCCATCGCGGCGATCAAGGCCGAGATCGCGGAGAACCGCGCCAAGGTGCTGGCCTCCGGCGAGCCGGCCGATCCGGCGGCGGGCCGCAAGAAGGACCTGCCCGGCGGCCTCTACATCATCGGCACCGAGCGCCACGAATCGCGGCGCATCGACAACCAGCTGCGCGGCCGCTCCGGCCGCCAGGGCGACCCTGGCCGGTCGAAGTTCTACCTGTCCCTCAAGGACGACCTGATGCGGATCTTCGGGTCCGACCGCATGGACGGGATGCTGCAAAAGCTCGGCCTGGAGCAGGGCGAGGCGATCATCCACCCGTGGATCAACCGGGCCATCGAGAAGGCGCAGCAGAAGGTCGAAGCGCGCAACTTCGACATGCGCAAGAACGTGCTCAAGTACGACAACGTGATGAACGACCAGCGCAAGGTCGTGTTCGAGCAGCGTCGCGACTTCATGGGCCAGGAGAGTGTCCGCGAGACCGTGGACGACATGCGCGAGGGCGTGGTGGACGACATCGTCACCCGCCACATCCCGCCGGATACTTATGCCGAGCAATGGGATGCCGAGGGCCTGCGCGAGGCGGTGCAGCAGACCCTGAACCTCGAAATCCCGGCCGAGGATTGGGTGAAGGAAGAAGGCATCGCCGACGAGGAGATCCGCGAGCGCCTGATGAAGCTCGCCGAGGAGACCTATCAGGCCCGCGTCGAGAAGAACGGCGCCGAGGTCTCGGCCTATATCGAGAAGCAGGTCCTGCTGCAGACCCTCGACCACCTGTGGCGCGAGCATCTCGTGACGCTCGACCACCTGCGGCAGGTGGTGGGCTGGCGCGGCATCGCCCAGCGCGATCCGCTGAACGAGTACAAATCCGAGGCGTTCGAGCTGTTCAACAGCCTCGTGGTGGCCCTGCGCGAGCAGGTGACGGGCCAGCTCTCGCGCATCGAGGTGATGTTCCAGCAGGACGAGGCGCCTCCGATGGAGAGCCCCGCCCTTCCGCCGATGTTCGCCCAGCACCTCGATCCCGTCACCGGCGAGAACGAGATGGCCTATGCCGGCGGCAGCGGCAGCGACGGGGGTGGCGGCCCGGCCTACGGCTATGCCGCGCAGGCGCTCTCCGCCGACACCGCCGTGCTTGAGCGTGACCCCACCGACGAGTCGACCTGGGGTCGCGTCGGCCGCAACGAGCCGTGCCCCTGCGGCTCCGGCAAGAAGTACAAGCACTGCCACGGCAGCTATCAGGCGTGAGCCGACACGCGGTCTTCATCGCCGGAGCGGGGACGGAGATCGGCAAGACCTACGTGACGGCGGCGCTCACGCGCCGCCTTCGCGAGCGGGGCCCGGTCCTCGCTCTCAAGCCCCTGGCGAGCGGCGTCGCGCCCTGGGACGATTCCGCCTTCGGGGAGAGCGACACGGCGCGACTTCTGGCGGCGCAGGGCCTGCCCGTCACCGAAGAGACTGTCGCCGCCTGCTCGCCCTGGCGCTTCGCGGCGCCCCTGGCCCCGGACCAGGCCGCCGCCCTCGAAGGGCGCAGCGTGAGCTTGTCCGCAATCGCCGACTGGTGCCGCGACCGGATCGCGGCCTCCGATTGCCCCGTGGTGGTCGAGGGGGTGGGTGGGCTGATGAGCCCCATCACCGACGCGGCGACCGGCCTCGACTGGATCGAGGCCCTGCGCATCCCGGTCGTTCTGGTGTCGGGCAGCTATCTCGGCGCGATCAGCCACGCCCTCACGGCGGCGGAGGTGCTGCGCCTGCGCGGGGTGGATCTCCTGAACGTCGTCGTGAGCGAGAGCGAGGGCGCCCCGACGCCGCCTGACACGGTGGCGCATGCGATTCGCCGGCATGTGTCCTGCCCGGTCTTCTGCTTGGGCCGAGGGGCATCGGCACCGGATGATCTGGCGGCGTTGCTTGAACGCGCCGTTGGCGCTCAAGCAGAGCGACAATTCACCGAATAGTGTCGGGATGGCGGGCGGGTGTCGCTGGACGGTGACGCTTTGGCGCTTAGCTGATGTGCGAAGAGGCACGTGGCCTCCGCCGATCATCCCCGGAGGTCCGTTGAGCCAGTCCGTCGCTACGGCCAGCGGTGCCGCAATGCCTGAAACCACGGCTCCGGCCCGGGGGCGCATGAGCCCCGCGCTGCTCATGGGTGCCCTCGGTGTCGTCTACGGCGACATCGGCACGAGCCCCCTCTACGCCTACAAGGAGGCGGTGAAGGCGGCGGGCAACGGAACCGCCACGCCGCTCGCCGTCACGGGCGCCGTCTCGTTGATCTTCTGGGCGCTAATCCTCATCGTCTCGCTGAAATACGCGATCCTGATCCTGCGCGCGGACAATCGCGGGGAGGGGGGCATCGTCGCGATGCTGGCGCTCCTCGGCGCGCGGCAGGCGCGGCCGAAAACGCCCCAGGCGCTGCTCCTCGTCGTCGGTCTGGTGGGTGCGGCGCTGCTCTACGGCGACGGCGCGATCACACCCGCCATCTCAGTCCTCTCGGCGGTGGAAGGGCTGAAGATCGATGCGCCGAGCCTCGGCCATTACGTGGTGCCGATCACCCTCGTGATCCTCGTCGGGCTGTTCGCGGTCCAGTTCCAGGGCGTTGCCCGGATCGGGCGGATCTTCGGCCCCGTCATGCTGCTGTGGTTCGTCGCCCTGGCGCTTCTCGGCTTGGGGTCGATCCTGCACGAACCGCGCATTCTTCAGGGCCTGAACCCCCTGCGGGCGGTGGACTACCTGTTCCATGCCGGCTGGGGCATCAGCTTCGCCATGCTCGGCGCGGCGTTCCTGGCGGTGACGGGCGGCGAGGCGATGTATGCCGACCTCGGCCATTTCGGCGCCCGGCCGATCCGCGCGGCGTGGTTCGCCCTGGTGCTGCCGGCCCTGGTGCTCAACTATTTCGGGCAGGGGGCGCTGCTCCTCGCCGAACCCGACGCGATTGAGAACCCGTTCTTTCGCCTCGCGCCGGATTGGGCGCACATCCCCCTGGTGGGGCTCGCCACCCTCGCGACGATCATCGCCTCGCAGGCGATCATCTCCGGCGTGTTCTCGCTGACGCAGCAGGCGATCCAGCTCGGCTTCCTGCCGACCATGCGGATCGTCCAGACCGCCCATGACGAGCGCGGCCAGATCTACGTGCCGGCGGTGAACTGGCTGCTGGCCATCGCGACGCTCGTGGCCGTCGTCGTGTTCGGCTCGTCCGATGCGCTGGCCGGGGCCTACGGCATCGCCGTCTCGATGCTGATGGCGATCACCACGCTGCTCGCCGCACTCATCGCCTTGAAGTGGGGCTACAACCCCATCGCGGTGGTGGCGGTGAACGGCTTCTTCCTCGCTATCGACCTCATCTTCTTCGGCGCTAACAGCGTGAAGATCCTGGAGGGCGGCTGGTTTCCCCTCGTGCTCGCGGGGATCGTCGCCGTGATGATGCTCACATGGCGCAAGGGCAACATGCTGGTGGAGGAGGCGCGGGTGAACCTGCGCCAGCCGGAGGACGCCTTCCTCGAAGGGCTGAGCCACCAGCGGCTGACCCGCCTGCCGGGCACCGCTGCGTTCCTCTCGGCGGCGATCCACGGCATTCCGCTGCATCTGTCCCGGTTCGTCGAGCGCAGCCACGCCCTGCATGAGCGCGTGCTGATCGTCACCGCCCTCTACGAGGAGACGCCGACCGTACCGCTGGAGGAGCGGGCCGAGGTCAGCATGATCGCGCCGAACTTCTACCGGGTGGTGCTGCGCTACGGCTTCATGGAAGACGCCTCGATTCCCGAGGGCATCGCCTGCGCCGTCCGCGACGGCCGGCTGCCGCCGCAATGCGTGGAAGACGTCACGGTCTTCATCGGTCACGAGACCGTGATTCCGAAGAACGATCAGCGGGGCATGGCCATCTGGCGGGAGAATCTGTTCGCGTTCATGCAGAGAAACGCTGAGCGGACAGGCGCTTTCTTCGGTGTGCCGACCCGTCAGGTCGTGGAAGTCGGTACCGAAATCGAGATCTGACGAGCCTCGCCGCACCGGAACCTTGGCCGTCCCCCTTCGTTCGACTCGCCTGAAGAGCCAGCGACCTGTTCCGCTTCCGCCAGGAAACGGCATCGGGTCGCCGAACGGAGGGATTTTCAGATGAACAGTGATCGCTTGGAAGGCGGGATCCGCCACCTGCGCGGCCGTGTGAAGACCGCGACCGGCGCCCTGCGCGGCGCCCCCGGCCGACAGGCCGAAGGGGCGTTCGATCAGGCGGCCGGCGCCGCGCAATACGCCTATGGCCGCGCCCGCGAGACCGCGCACGACCTGCGTCGCGAGGGCGAGCACCTCTACGAAGAGGGCCGCGACCGCGCCCGCGCCCTGGCCGACGAGGCCCGCTCCCGTGGCGAGGCCTTCGCCGACGAAGCCTACGAGCGTGGCCGCCATGTTCGCTCCCGCGCGGTGCATCACGGCCGGGACATCGCCCGCCGGGCCGACGACAACCGCACGACCACCCTCGCCCTCGTGGCGGCCGTGGCGTTCGGCATCGGCTGGCTTGCCCGCCCGAACCGCTGAGCGATGGGTAGCCGCCCAATCGCATAAAGACATCTTTATGTCTTGATTGCTTCCTCGCTCGCGAAGTGGTAGGCCACCGGCCGGATCGCAACGCGAGTGAGGAGAGCCGCATGGCCAAGGATTACGTCGTCAGGGATATCGGGCTGGCCGATTACGGCCGGAAGGAAATCTCGATCGCCGAGAGCGAGATGCCCGGCCTGATGGCCGTTCGCGAGGAATACGGCGCGAGCCAGCCGCTGAAGGGCGCCAAGATCGCCGGCTCCCTGCACATGACCATTCAGACGGCCGTGCTGATCGAGACCCTGAAGTCGCTCGGCGCCGACATCCGCTGGGTCTCCTGCAACATCTATTCGACCCAGGACCACGCCGCCGCCGCCATCGCGGCCGCCGGCATCCCGGTCTTCGCCGTGAAGGGCGAGACCCTGGAGGAGTACTGGGACTACACCTCCCGCCTGTTCGATTGGCATGACGGCGGCCTGCCGAACATGATCCTGGACGACGGCGGCGATGCCACCATGTTCGTCCACCTCGGCCTGCGCGCCGAGAACGGCGACACCGCCTTCCTCGACAAGCCGGGCTCCGAGGAGGAGGAAATCTTCTTCGCGCTCCTGAAGAAGAAGCTCGCCGAGAAGCCGAAGGGCTGGTTCGCCGGCCTCGCCGACTCGATCAAGGGCGTCTCCGAGGAGACGACCACGGGCGTGCACCGCCTCTACATCCTCGCCAAGGAGGGCAAGCTGCTCTTCCCGGCGATCAACGTGAACGACTCGGTCACGAAGTCGAAGTTCGACAACCTCTACGGCTGCAAGGAGTCGCTGGTCGACGGCATCCGTCGCGGCACCGACGTGATGATGGCCGGCAAGGTCGCCATGGTCGCGGGCTTCGGTGACGTGGGCAAGGGCTCCGCCGCCTCGCTCCGCAACGCCGGCTGCCGCGTCATGGTCTCGGAGATCGATCCGATCTGCGCGCTCCAGGCCGCGATGGAGGGCTACGAGGTCGTGACGATGGAAGACGCCGCCCCGCGCGCCGACATCTTCGTCACCGCCACGGGCAACAAGGACATCATCACCCTCGACCACATGCGGGAGATGAAGGACCGGGCCATCGTCTGCAACATCGGCCACTTCGACAACGAGATTCAGGTCGCCGGCCTGAAGAACCTCAAGTGGAACAACATCAAGCCGCAGGTCGACGAGATCGAGTTCGCGGACGGCCACCGCATCATCCTCCTGTCGGAGGGCCGCCTCGTGAACCTCGGCAACGCGACCGGCCACCCGTCCTTCGTGATGTCGGCCTCGTTCACCAACCAGACGCTGGCCCAGATCGAGCTTTGGACCAACCCGGGCAAGTACGAGAAGCAGGTCTACACCCTGCCGAAGGCGCTCGATGAGAAGGTCGCCGCCCTGCATCTCGCGAAGGTCGGGGCGACGCTCTCGAAGCTTCGGCCGGACCAGGCGTCCTATATCGGCGTGAAGGAAACCGGGCCGTTCAAGCCCGAGCACTACCGCTACTAGAACCCTCGCACGCTACACACTATAGGGGCCCGGCGCGCTGCGCCGGGCCCTTCGTTTGTCAAGCCTAATTCGGCACAGGAAGGTGTGTCTTCTCGGTGTCGTTAACGGCGGATTTACCCCCCGGGGCCAAAGCCACGCTTCGTTCTCCTTCCGGCGGGAATCCCCCCCACGGTAAGGTGCCCCCGACTCAGTGACAGGCGTACCGCGGCAGCCCCGGCAGAGGGCATCCGCGGCAGGGTGCGTTTCGCATCGCTCGGGCGCACGCCGGCGGTGACGAGAGCTTGGGGGCATGGCGGATGCGGGTCGGACGTGCGGCGCAGCTGCGGGTCGGCGTGGGGATTCTCGCGCTGTTCGCGGCGGGCGCGGCCTTTGCGGAAATGCAGGACGTCCCGGCGGCTCACGCGCCCAGGGAGATGCACGGCGTCGCCGGGCTCGCCGTCTTCGGCGGCCTCGTCGCCTTCGCGGTGATCCTCGCCCTTCTCTATCTCTATGAGCGCGCCCGCTGGACCCGGCGGGAGCAGGACCTCGTCGCGGCCCTGAACCTGCTGCGCGGCGCCCATGACCGCGCCGAGATGCTGCTGAACGCCGACCGGCAGGTGGTCATCACCTGGGACGAGAACAGCGAGCCGGTGATCGAGGGCGATGTCGGCATCGCGTTGAACGGCGAGCGGGCGGTGGCGGATTCCGCGCGCCGGGTGCTGGCCTTCGGCGCGTGGCTGATGCCGGCCGACGCACAGGCGGTCGAGGCGGCCCTCGACACGCTGCTCACCCGCGGGATCGGCTTCACCCTCGACCTGCGCACCCAGAGCGGGCGCAACATCGACGCCCAGGGGCGGACGGTGGCGGGCCGGGCTCTGCTGCGCCTGCGCGAGACCACCTCCGAGCGGCGCGAGATTTCCGAACTGCGGATCACCCTCGACGAGACGCGGCGCGGCCTCTCGGCGCTGGCGACCCTGCTCGACGCGATCCCGCAGCCGGTCTGGCGCCGCAACCGCGACGGCGGCCTCGCCTGGGTAAACGCCGCCTACGTCACCGCCGTGGAGGCCGCGAGCCGCGAGGCGGTGATCGACGCCGGGATGGAACTCCTCGACCGTCCGGCGCGGGACACCATCGCCCGCGAGGAGGCGGTCGTCGCCGCCGGTGGCCCACGCCGGGCGCCCCGCGTTTCGGCGGTGATGTCCGGCAACCGGCGCGTCCTCGACGTGTACGAAACCGTCCTCGAAGGCGGTCGCGTCGGCATGGCGGTGGACGTTTCCGAGTTGGAGAGCGTCCGCGCCGACCTGCAGCAGCAGATGAACGCCAACGCCCGCACCCTCGATCAATTGCCCACCGCCGTGGCGATGTTCGACGTGGGCCAGCGCCTGATCTTCCACAACGCCGCATACCGCGCCCTGTGGGACCTCGATCCGGCCTTCCTCGACAGCCGCCCCTCGGACGGTGAAATCCTCGACCTGCTGCGCTCGCAGCGGAAGCTCGAAGAACACGCCGACTTCCGCACCTGGAAGCACGGCGTGCTCGCCGCCTACCGCGCCGCCGAGGCACATCAGGCGTGGTGGTATCTGCCGGACGGCCGTACCCTGCGCGTCGTGGCCGATCCGAACCCGCAGGGCGGCCTGACCTACCTGTTCGAGGACGTCTCGGACCGGCTCAATGCCGAGTCCCGTTACAATGCCCTGCGCCGTCTCCAGGCCGAGACCCTGGATACCCTGGCCGAGCCGGTGGCGGTGTTCGGGGCGGACGGACGCCTGCACCTCGCCAACCGCGCCTTCACGACGGTGTGGCGCCTCGACCCAGAGATGGTCGACGCGAAACCGCACGTCGATTCGGTGATCCTGCGCTGCAAGGCCTTCGCCCCGGCCGAGAACCAGTGGCTAGATATCCGCGACGCGGTGGTGGGCCTCGAAGCCCGCGTGGCCCTGGCCCGCCGCATCGAGATGGTGGACGGCACGGTCCTCGATTGCGCGACGCAGCCCCTGCCCGAGGGCGCGACCCTCTTGACCCTGATCGACGTCACAGCCAGCGTGAACGTTGAGCGGATGCTCATCGAGAAGAACGAGGCGCTGGAAAAGGCCGCCGAACTGCGCGACACCTTCGTCCACCACGTCTCCTACGAGTTGCGCTCTCCGCTCACGAACATCATCGGCTTCACCCAGTTGCTCGGCGACGAGACGGTGGGCGCATTGAACACGCGGCAACGGGAATACGCCGACCACATCATGCGCTCCTCCGGCTCGCTGCTGGTGATGATCAACGACATCCTGGACCTCGCCTCCATCGATGCCGGGTCGCTGGAATTGCAGCGCGAGGACGTGGACGTTCACGCGACCGTCGAAGCCGCCGTGCGCGGTCTCGAAGACCGGCTGGCCGAGGCGCGGATCGGCCTTTCCGTCGATGTGCCCGCCGACATCGGCACCGTCCGCGCCGACGGGAAACGCATCCGCCAGATCCTGTTCAACCTGCTCTCCAACGCCGTGGGCTTCTCCGATCCCGGCCAGCGGGTCGAGATCGCCGCGCGGCGCTCCTCCCGCGATCTCGTCCTCAGCGTGCGCGACCACGGGGTCGGCATGTCGCCGGAGGTGAGGGAGCTCGTCTTCAACCGGTTCGAGAGCCACACGCGGGGTACCCGCCACCGGGGCGTGGGCCTCGGCCTCTCCATCGTCCGCTCCTTCGTGGAGCTGCATGGCGGCCGGGTGGAATTGGAGACGGAGCAGGGCGTCGGCACCTGCGTGACCTGCCACTTCCCCCTTCAGGTGCCGGACGAGCCCCAGCCGGAGCGCCGCCCGGAATTGTCACGCATCTCCATCGCGTGACCTCGCGATTGATGTGATTCCGAAACAAATCGGGCGCACTCGCCCCGCGTGGCCGCGCTTGCTTCCGCGAGGCCCGCGCCCCACGGAAGGCGGATGTCCGACACCACGAAATCCGGCTACGCCGTCTTCGCCAACGGCGATTTCCGGCTCTTCGGCACGGCCCGGTTCCTTACCGGCCTCGCCTACCAGATGCAGGCGGTGGCGATCGGGTGGTTCGTCTATGACCTGACCCGGTCCGCCCTGGCGCTGGGCCTCGTGGGCCTCGCCGGCTTCCTGCCCGCCATGCTGAGCGCCCTGGTGAGCGGCCATGTCGCCGACGTCTACGAGCGGCGCATCGTCGGCTCGGCCGCCTTCGCCCTGCAGGCGGTGGCGAGCTTCGGCCTCCTCGCCTACGCGCTGAGCGGGGCCGCGATGGTCGGGCCGATCTACGCGCTGGTGGTGATCGTCGGCACGGCCCGCGCCTTCGCGAACCCCGCCTTGCAGGCCCTGCTGCCGACCCTCGTGCCGGGGTCGCTCTTCAGCTCGGCCATCGCGTGGAACGCCTCCCTCTGGCAGACCGCCTCGGTGATGGGACCGGCGCTCGGCGGCCTGCTCTATGCCCTCGGGCCGAAGGTCGTGTTCGCGGTGGCGGGAACGTGCTTCGCCCTCGCGAGCCTCAGTGTCGCGCTGATCCGGCATCGGCCGGCGCCGGTCACGGAGCGGCCGAAGGTGACGTGGGGCACGCTGCTCGCGGGGATCGGCTACATCCGCTCGCAGCCCGTGGTGCTCGGCGCCATCAGCCTCGACCTCTTCGCGGTGCTGTTCGGCGGGGCGACGGCACTGCTGCCAATCTACGCGGCGTCGGTGCTGCATGTCGGGCCGCTCGGCCTCGGCCTCCTGCGCAGCATGCCGGCGGCGGGGGCGGTGACGATGGCGCTGATCCTCGCCTCATACCCGCTGCGCCGGCATGCCGGCCTCCGCATGCTGCGCGCGGTGATCGTGTTCGGCCTTGCCACCGTCGTGTTCGGCGTCTCGACCTCGCTGCCCCTGTCGATGGCCTGCCTGTTCGTGACGGGCGCCGCCGACATGATCTCGGTCTACGTCCGCCAGAGCTTCGTGCAGGGGGAAACGCCGGATGCCATGCGCGGCCGGGTGGCGGCAGTAAACACCGTCTTCATCGGCGCCTCGAACGAACTCGGCGAGTTCGAATCGGGATTGCTCGCGGCAGCGGTGGGCGCGGTGCCGGCGGTCGTGCTCGGCGGCGTGGCGACGGTGGGGGTCGCGCTGCTCTGGGGTCGCCTGTTCCCGGCCTTGCGGGCGCGGGACAGGCTGCTCACCCAGAGCTGAGAGAGGGCGCCGCTCAGCGCCCCGCGAGGAGCGGCGACCACGTCGGGTCGGAGGCGTAGGCCGGCGTCGGCACCGGCTGCTCGACCTTGCCGGTGATGTCGACCATGTACAGCTTACCGCCGCCCTGGCCGCCCGGATCGCGGAAGAACACCACGTACTGGCCGTTCGGCGAGAAGGACGGGCTCTCGTTGTGGAAGCCTTCGGTGAGCACGCGCTCGCCGGTCCCGTCCGTCTTGGCGACGCAGATCGCGAAACCGCCGTTGCGCTGGCGGGTGTAGGCGATCAGGTCGCCACGCGGCGACCACGCCGGCTGCGAGGCCGAGCCGGTGCCGAAGGTGATGCGGTGCGGGTTCGAGCCGTCCGCGCCCATCACGTAGACCTGCTGCGAGCCGCCGCGATCCGATTCGAAGGCGATCTGGCTGCCGTCGGGGGAGTAGGTCGGCGAGGTGTCGATGGCGAGCCCGCTTGTGATGGGCTTCTGCGCCTTGGAGGCGAGGTCCATCGTCACGATGTCGGCGTTGCCACCCGATTGCACGCTCATCACGAGGCGGCGGCCATCGGGGGAGAAGCGCGGGCTGGCGCTCATCGAATCGACCGAGCCGAAGGCCTGCCGGGAGCCGGTTTCGAGGTTGATCACCTGAACGCGCGGCTGGTGGCCGGCGGCCTGCGCCATGAAGGCGATCTCCTGCGTGCTCGGCGAGTAGCGCGGGGCGACGATCGACATCTCACCCGAGGTGATGGCGCGGACGTTGGCACCGTCCTGATCCATCACCATCAGCCGCTTGCGGCGGTTCTCCTTCGGGCCGGTCTCGTCCACGAAGGCGATGCGGCTGTCGAACCACGGCCCGAGGCCGGTGATCTTGGTGTAGACCTGATCCGAGATCAGGTGCCCGGCGCGGCGCGCGTTGGCCGGATCGGTGGCGTATTGCTGGCCGATCATCTGCTGGCCGGAGGTCACGTCCCACAGGCGGAACTCGACCTTCAGGCGCCCGCCGCCGTCGCGCACCACACGGCCGGTCACGAGGCCCTGCACGCCGGTGGCGCGCCACTTCTCGAAGTTCGGGGCGGCGTCGAAGGGCGGGTTCTCGGGGAAGCGCCCCTTGTCGAGGGGGGCGAAGTAGCCGGAGCGGCGCAGGTTGTTCGTCACCACCCCGCTCAGCAACCCGCCGAGGCTCGGATCGCCGCCGAAATCGGCGACGGCGATGGGGAGGGGCTGGAAGCTGCCGCCACCGATCCTGAGTTGCAGCTGCGCCTGCGCCGGCCCGGCGAAGCCGAGGGCCAGGGCGATAAAGGCGAGGAACGCCAGGAGGTGGGTGGGCCGCGAGGGGCCGTGCCGGCGAGTGAGGCTGTCGATCATCGTCTCGGTCGTGGTCAGACGGGGGAAGGGCGGCGACGGCGGGGGCCTCGGCGGTTACGTCGCCGTGAACTCGAACTCCGCGTTGATCGCCTTCCAGTCGTTGTAATACGGCGCGTAGGTCGCCGGTATGCGATAGGGCGCACACCGCCTGACCGCCCGAAGCGCGGCCTGGGCGATGGATTGGTCCACCGCGCTGGCACCGCCGCGCATGATGCGCGGTTCGTTGCTGAGCGATCCGTCCGGGTTCAGGCGGATGTCGAGCACCGGCAGCACCACGCCCTGGGCCGCGCCGGGCGGCGCCGAGTAGCACCGCTCGATCTGCTGCTGCAGCATGCCGACGAGAGCGTCGCGCAGCGACGGCGACAGGCGCTGCGCGTTCCCCGTGGCGGCGCCGAGGGCGGCGACCTTCTGCACCGCATGGCCGGTGGAGCCGGTCGATTGCGACGGGACCTTGGAATTGAGCATCGAGCGGATGTCGCCCGCGTTGAACTTCTCAGCGAGTTCGGCCTGCTTGCGCGCCTTGGCCTCGCCATCGGCCTTCGCCTTGGCATCCGCCACGGCCTTGGCCTTCGCCTTGGCGGCGGCATCGGCCCGGGCCTTCTCGGCCGCGTCCGCCTTGGCCTTCGCCTCGGCGGCGGCTTCCGCCTTCTCGCGCTCCGCCTCTGCCTTGGCTTCGGCGATCTCTTTCTGGCGCTCGGCCTCCGCTTCGGCCTTGGCCTTCGCCTCCGCGACCTTCTTCGCCGCCTCCTTGGCGGCTTCCGCCTTCGCCTTGGCCTCGGCGGCCTTCTTGGCGGCGTCGGCCTTGGCCTGGGCGGCGGCTTCCGCTTCCTGGCGCTCGATCAGCTTGTCGAGTTGCTCGCGCTTCTCGGCTTCCGCCTCGGCCTTGGCCTTCGCCTCGGCGGCCTTGGCCTCGGCCTTCGCCTTGCTCTCGGCAGCAGCTTTGGCGGCGGCAGCCTTCTCAGCGGCAGCGGCCTTGTCCGCCGCAGCCTTGTCGGCGGCGGCCTTGGCGGCCTTCTCGGCCTCGCGCTTCTCCTCGGCGGCCTTCGCCGCCTTGGCGGCTTCGGCCTCGTTCACGTCCGGCTCGGCGCGCAGGGGCATCTCGTCCGCGTTGGCGAGCTTCATCTCGGCCGTGCGCTTCGGCGCCGTGGGGGCGTCGGTCTTGGAATTCTCGGGCTCGCGCTCTTCGATCTTTTCGGCCTGCTTGTCCGCACGGCTCTGCGCGTTCGGCATCGGCTTGTCGGCCTGACGCTCGCCCTTGGTGAGTTCGGAGAGCTGGTTCTCGGTGACGATCTCGACGGGCACGCCCTCCTGCGCCTCGGGCAGGGCAGGGGCGGAGACGCCGAGCAGCACGAAGCCGAGCAGGGCCACATGGGTGCCGGCCGAGATCCAGACGCCGGGTTCCCGGCGGTCCAACTTGGGCAGGGAGATCGCCAAGGCAGCGCGTCCCCTAGTGCTCGGGCTCGGTGACGAGGGCGACGTGACGGAAGCCCCCGCCCGTCACGATGGCCATGACCTGGGCGACGCGGCCGTAATCGACGCGCTTGTCACCGCGCACGAACACCCGGTCCTCGGTGCCGTTCTTGGCGGCGGCCGTGAGCTTGGCGACGATGCTGTCGTCGGTCAGTTCGTCCTCGCCGAGGAAGATCTGGCCGGTCTGCCGGATGGAGAGGGTGATCGGCTTCACATCCGAGTTGAGGGGCGACGCCTTGGATTGCGGCAGGTCGAGGGGCACGCCCACCGTCATCATCGGCGCCGCCACCATGAAGATGATGAGCAGCACCAGCACGACGTCGATGAACGGCGTCATGTTGATTTCGTTGATGGCGCCGCTGCGGCGACCGCGCCTGCGCCGCCGCTTCGTTCCGCCTTGTCCAGCCCCTGCCGCCATGGCCATCGGTCTGTCTCCTCAGGCGGCCAGCGACAGGCGTTCGTCGATCTGCCGGGACAGGATCGCCGAGAATTCGTCCGCGAAGCCTTCCAGGCGCGACTGCGCCTTGGCGACTTCGGCCTGGAGCTTGTTGTAGGCCAGCACCGCCGGGATGGCGGCGAACAGGCCGATGGCGGTGGCGAACAGCGCCTCCGCGATGCCCGGCGCCACGACGGCGAGGGAGGTGTTCTTCGAGGCCGCGATCGAGGTGAAGGCGGTCATGATGCCCCACACCGTGCCGAACAGGCCGATATACGGACCGGCCGAGCCGATGGAGGCGAGGAACAGCAGGCGCGATTCGAGTCGCTCGACCTCGCGGTGGATGGTGACGTCGAGCTGCTTCTCGATGCGCTGGGAGAGCGATTGGACCTGACGGCCCGAGCCCTCGAAGGAGCGCTTCCACTCGCGCATCGCGGCGACGAAGACGGCGGCGAGGCCGGTGGCCGGACGGTCGTTGAAGGAGCGGAACAGCTCCTCCAGGGAGCGGCCGGACCAGAACGCGTCCTCGAAGGCGTCCATCTCGCTGCGGATGCGGCGGAACAGGAGCGTCTTGTCCACGATGATCGACCAGCACCACACCGACGCGCTGAGCAGACCGATCATCACGATCTTCACGACAATATGGGCTTGGAGGAACAAGCCGAGCAGGCTCATGTCGGCCACGGGGGCGGCGGCCTGCATCGCGTCGGCTGGGTTCATCCGTCGAAGTCTCCTGCTCCGAGCCGGCGCGGCGGCATGAGCGCCGCGGGTGCCGGAAGTGCGAGCGATATCAAGGGTATCGCCCGTGAATCTGTCGAAAGTAAGGGCCGGGCCCTTCCGCGGTCGTTCGTATGTCCGCAGGATTTTAAGGGCCGGGCAAGGTTAAGGATCGGTTGAGAACCCGGCGAACTTGAGGCGTTTTCATCCTCGCGCGCGCTGGACCGGGGTGGGCTCGCTTCCCTATCCTGGCCGCACCGAACCCTGTTGCAGGATCCCGCCGTGACCGCACCTGTGCCGAGCCTGCCCGACCTGTTGCGCAGTCAAGGCGGCCGCCTCCTCGGATGGTCCTGCCTCGCGGATGTCGCCCTGGCGGGGCTGATGGCGCGGGCGGGCTTCGACGTCGTGCTCCTCGATCAGCAGCACGGCACCTACGATGTCGCCACCTGCACCGCAGGGCTCACGGAGCTGGCGCTGTGGGGCAAGCCCGGCCTCGTGCGCATCGCGGTGGGCGATTTCGCCATGGCCTCGAAGATGCTCGATGGGGGCGCGGCCGGCATCGTGGCGCCGATGATCAACACGGTGGAGGATGCGCGCGCGCTGGCCGCCGCGACGAAGTTTCCGCCCGTCGGCCAGCGCAGCTGGGGGCCTGACCGGTCGATGTGGTTCACCGGTCTCACGGACCCGCAGGATTACCTGACGCAGGCCAACGCCCGCACGATGACCATCGCCATGTGCGAGACCCGCGAGGCCATCGCGAACCTCCCGGAGATCCTGCGGGTGCCGGGCATCGACGGCATCCTCGTCGGCCCCGGCGACCTGTCCATCGCCCTGTCGAACGGCGCCGCCTTCGATCCGAACGGCAGCGCCGTGACGGAGGCTCTGCGGGAGATCATCCGCGTCACCCTCGCGGCGGGCAAGATCCCCTGTGCCTTCGCCGCCGGCCCGGCCCGCGCCCGCGAGATGCTGGCGATGGGCTTCAAGCTCGCCTCCATCGGCTACGACGGGCTGCTCGTGGCCGAGGCGTTCACGCGGGCCCTGGCCGAGGCGCGCGGCGGCGATCCGGTGGGATAGGCTGGCCCTCACGAGTGCGGACCTGTAAGCCCGCAGCGCCGCAAGGCCGGGAGAGCGAGAGGGTACGCCGATGCCGACAGCTTTCATCTACGACCATGTCCGCACGCCCCGTGGGCGCGGCAAGGCGGACGGCGCCCTCCATGAGGTGACGGCCCTGCGGCTCGCCGAGACGGCGCTCCGTGCGCTGAAGGAGCGCAATGGCCTCGACACGCGGCTGGTAGACGACGTGATCCTCGGCTGCGTCGATCCGGTCGGCGAGGCGGGGGGCGACATCGCCCGCGCCGCCGCCCTCGTGGCCGATTACGGGGTCCACGTCCCCGGCATGCAGATCAACCGCTTCTGTGCCTCCGGCCTCGACGCGGTGAACGTCGCCGCCGGGCAGGTCATGTCGGGCCAGCACGTCATGGCGGTCGGCGGCGGCGTCGAATCCATGAGCCGCATCGGCATCGGCGCGTCGGGCGGGGCCTGGCCGGTGGACCCGGCCATCGCCGTGAAATCCTACTTCATGCCGCAGGGCATCTCGGCCGACCTGATCGCCACCAAGTACGGCTTCAGCCGCGAGGAATGCGACGCCTACGCCGTGCGCTCGCAGGCGCTGGCCGCGCGATCCTGGGAGCACGGGCTGTTCGACCGCTCCGTCGTGCCGGTGCGCGACGTGAACGGCATCACCCTCCTCGACCGGGACGAGCACATGCGCCCCGGCACGGACATGCAGTCGCTCGGCGCCCTCAAGCCCTCCTTCGTGCAGATGGGGCAGATGGGCGGGTTCGATGCGGTCGCCACCGACGCCCACCCGGACGTCGAGTTCGTGAACCACGTCCACCACGCCGGCAATTCGTCGGGCATCGTGGACGGGGCGGCGGCCGTGCTGATCGGCTCTGAGGAGGCCGGCGAGGCGGCGGGCCTGCGGCCCCGCGCCCGCATCCGCGCTTTCGCCAACATCGGCTCGGACCCGGCGCTCATGCTCACCGGGCCGGTCGACGTCACCGAGAAGGTGCTCTACCGGGCCGGCCTGACCCTCGACGACATCGACCTGATCGAGGTGAACGAGGCTTTCGCCGCCGTGGTGCTGCGCTTCTGTCAGGCGTTCGACCTCGACCCCGACGCGGTGAACGTCAACGGCGGCGCCATCGCCCTCGGCCACCCGCTCGGCGCGACGGGCGCGATGATCCTCGGTACCGCCCTCGACGAGCTGGAGCGCACTGGCAAGGAGCGCGCCCTCATCACCCTGTGCATCGGCGCGGGCATGGGCACCGCCACGATCATCGAGCGCGTCTGAACGCAGCAGCACAAGGACTTGCGGCGGCTCCGTTTTCGACCGAAACGGGCGCCGTGCCACGGCGGCCGGCTCGACGGCCGCGGGGAACCGACATGAAAACGGGAGGAATGACTTTGAACCGCCTGATCGCCACCCTCTGCCTCGGCGTCGCGCTCACCGCGCCGCTCGCCGCCCGCGCCGACGACCAGAGCGACCGGGTCGCCGAGGCGACGAAGCTCGTCAACAAGACCCTGATCAAGAACCTGCAGACCGGCTTCAGCGTCGCCCTCGAGAAGACCACGGCCGCGATGCCGGAAGCCCGCGCCGACTCGGTGCGCAAGGAGCTGAACGCGGAGTTCGAGAAGCAGCGCGCCCTGATGGTCGAGGGCCTGTCGAAGGAATACGCCCAGAAGTTCAGCCTCGCCGAGCTGAAGCATCTCGACGAGATCTACTCCGACCCGGTCTACGAGAAGTTCCAGACCATGAACGCCGACCCGAACTCCTCGGTGACGGCGATCTCTCAGAACTCCGTGACCAAGCTCCTGAACATGCTGGCCGTCGCCTCGGCGACCGACAACCAGCCGCCTGGCGCGCCGCCCGTGCCGATGCCGGCTCCGACCCCCGCGCCCAAATAAGACGAGCCCGGGGCATGGCGACCGGGCGGGCTCCGGCGTACCGTCACGCGGCCTGCGCGGCGGATTCCGGCGCCATGCCCGGCACCATGGGTAGCGCCTCGATGAGGGGACGGGCGAAATGGTAGCCCTGGACCAGATCGATGCCCAGCGACCGAACCGCGTCGAGTTCGGCGGCGGTCTCGATGCCCTCCGCGAGGATTTCGACGCCCAGCGCGCGGCCGATCCCCACGATGCCCTCGACGATACTGCGGCGGCGATCATCGCCGTCGAGGCCGCGCAGGACATCCATATCGATCTTGATGAGGTCCGGCTGGAAATTCGCCAGCAGGCTCAAGCCCGCGAAGCCCGCGCCGAAATCGTCGAGCGCCGTCATGAAGCCCTGCTTCCGGTAGGCCGCGACGATGCGCTTCAGATGGTCGATGTCCCGGAACCGCTCGTTCTCGGTGAACTCGAACATGATCCGGCGGTACGAGAAGCCGACACGCCGCGCCGCCTCGAGGGACGCGCGGATGCAGGCATTCGGCTCGTAGACCGCGTTCGGCATGAAATTGATGGACAGGCGCACGTCTTCGTCCTTCGGGAAGAGCGAGCCGGCCAGCTCGATGGCCTTCACCCGCGCCGCCTGATCGAAACGATAGCGGGTCTCATCGTTCACCTGGGAGAGGATCGCCCCGGCCGGCTCGCCCTGCGTGCCGCGCACCAGCGCCTCGTAGCCCCAGACCCGCGCCGTGGAGAGGTCGAGGATCGGCTGGAAGGCCATCGTGAAGGCGAAGGGGAGGGAAGCGCCATCCCGGCAGGCGGCGCAACCTTGGGTCGATATCATGCTCGGATCCTGACTTTGCCCCCCAGCGCGCGCCAGAATGCGCAAGAAACCCTCACCAGTCGATTAAGACCGGCCGTCATGTATTCATTTTGCGATACTGCCGCAGGAGCGCGCCAATGAACCTAGATTACTTTCGGTTCGAAGCAGATACCGATGGGATCGCCCTCGCAACCTGGGACATGCCCGGTCGTTCGATGAACGTCATCACCGAAGCGGTGATGGAGGAATTCTCGGCGATTGTGGAGACTGTTGCTGCGGACCCGGCGATCAAGGGGTGCGTGATTGCCACCGGCAAGGAGAACTTCTCCGGCGGTGCCGATCTGACCATGCTTCAGGGCCTGCGCGCTGCCTACGAGAAGTTGCGCGCGGAGGAGGGCGAGGAGGCGGCGATGCGCCGCTTCTTCGAGGAATCGCGCCGGCTGACCTTGCTGTTCCGGCGGCTGGAGACTTGCGGCAAGCCCTTCGCGGCGGCGATCCACGGGCTCTGCCTCGGCGGGGCCTTCGAACTGTCGCTCGCCTGTCATTACCGGATCGCGTCGGACGCGCCCCATACCCGCGTCGGCCTGCCGGAGATTAAAGTCGGGCTCTTCCCCGGCGGCGGCGGCACGCAGCGGGTCGCGCGGCTGATGCAGACCGGCGACGCCCTGCAGATGCTGTTCAAGGGCGAGCAGATCCGCGCGCCGATGGCGAAGGGCATGGGCCTCATCCACGCCGTCGCCCCGGTGGCCGACATCGTCGCGCAGGCCAAGGCGTGGATCCGCGACGGAGGCTCGGCGGTGGCGCCATGGGACGCGCCGAAGTTCAAGGCACCCTCCGGCAAGGTCTACTCGCCGGCCGGCATGCAGGTCTGGCCCGCCGCCAACGCGATCTACCGCCGCGAGACGCACGACAACTACCCCGCCGCGAAGGCCATTCTGAATTCGGTCTACGAGGGGCTTCAGTTGCCCATGGACCTCGCCCTCAAGGTCGAGAGCCGCTACTTCGCGCATATCCTCCGTACCAAGGAGGCGGCGGCGATGATCCGCACCCTGTTCCTCTCCATGGGTGAATTGAACAAGGGCGCCCGCCGCCCGAAGGACGTGCCGCCGGCAAGCCTGCGCAAGGTCGGCGTGGTCGGCGCGGGCTTCATGGGAGCGGGCGTCGCCTACGTGACCGCCCAGGCCGGGTTCGAGACCGTGCTGATCGACCGGAGCATCGAGGCGGCCGAGAAGGGCAAGGCGCATGCCCACGCCCTCATCACCGGCCAGATCAACAAGGGCCGCGCCAAGACCGCCGACCGCGACGCCCTGCTCGCGCGCATCACCGCCACGGCGGATTACGCCACGCTCGAAGGCTGCGACCTCGTGATCGAGGCGGTGTTCGAGGATCCGTCGATCAAGGCCGAGGTGATCGGGAAGATCGAGGCCGTGATCGGGCCGGATACGGTCTTCGCGTCGAACACCTCGACCCTGCCGATCACCGGGCTTGCCCGCCACTCCCGCCGGCCGGAGCTGTTCGTCGGCATCCATTTCTTCTCGCCCGTCGAGAAGATGATGCTGGTCGAGATCATCAAGGGCGGCACCACGGGCGACCGGGCCGTGGCGGTGGCCCTCGATTACGTACGCGCGATCAAGAAGACGCCCATCGTCGTCAACGATTCGCGCGGCTTCTTCGCCAACCGCTGCGTCGGCGCCTACATCCTCGAAGGCCACAAGATGCTGGCCGAGGGCGTGCCGCCGGCCATGATCGAGAGCGCCGGGCGGCAGGCGGGCATGCCGGTCGGCCCGCTCTCCCTGAACGACGAGGTCGCCCTAGACCTGATCCTCAAGATCACCCGGGCCACCGAGGCGCAGGTCGGGGCGGAGGCGGTCGATCCGGCGCAACGGGAGATCCTGACCCGGATGGTGGAGGGGGAGGGGCGGCTCGGCCGCAAGAACCGCAAGGGCTTCTACGATTACCCCGAGGGTGCGCCGAAGCGCCTGTGGCCGGGCCTCACCGATCTCCAGCCGCAGAGGCTTGACCCGGAGCAGGTCGATTTCACGGAGCTGAAGAACCGCCTGCTCGTGGTCCAGGCGCTGGAAGCCGCCCGCACGGTGGGGGAGGGCGTCGTGACCGACCCGCGCGAGGCCGATGTCGGCTCAATTCTCGGCTTCGGATTCGCGCCGTTCACGGGCGGCGTACTCTCCTACATCGACTTCATGGGCGTACCGGCCTTCGTCGCCCTGGCGAGGGACCTGGAATCGCGCCACGGCCCGCGCTTCGCCGTGCCCGATAGCCTCGCCGCCATGGCCGAGCGGGACGGTACCTTCTATGGCGAAGCCAGGAAGGCGGCCTGACGCCTCACGCCGCGCCGGCCAGCCGCGACGCGAGCGTAGCGAGGTCGGCGTGGTTGTCGGACAGCAGGTCGGTGATGTCGCCGGCCTGCAGCGCCTTAACATGCCGGCACCGCTGCCCGAAGCGCCCCGCCGTGCAGGTGCAGCGCAGGACGGCGCCGCTGCGGCGCTCCTCCAGGGTCACGGTGTAGCGGTTCCCCGTGGAGCCGCGCACGAGGAAGCTCAAGGAGGCCGAGGCCGGCGGCGGGACGGCCGGCATCGCCCGTCCGCTGATCGGCCCCAGGCCCGGCACGAAGCGCGCCAATTCCCCCGGCACCGCCGTCACCGGCACGCCGATGGCGGCGGCGAGGCCATGAACGTCCCCGGCCGAGGTCTCCTCCATGGCGGCCAGCGCGATGCGGGCGCAAGCATAGGCATCCTCGCCGGCATCGTGGTGCTCGAAGGTGATGCCGAGCCGCCGTGCGACCTTGCCGAGGCCGCAGCCCTCCGGCGCCGGGAACACCCGCCGGGCCACCTGTACCGTGCAGAGATAGGCGAGGTCCGGCACGGGCAGGCCCGCCCGGCCGAGCCCGGCGCGCAGGACGCCGATGTCGAAGGTGGCGTTGTGGGCGAGGATGACCCCGCCCGCGAGGTCCGGGAGGAACGGCGCCATCACCTCCGCGAAGCCCGGCCGGTTCGCCACGTCGGCGGGCAGGATGCCGTGGACGCGGATATTGCCGGGGGAGAAGCGCATCTCCGGCGGGCGGATGAGGTGGCTTTCCCGTCGGACGATCCGGCCGCCGTCGATCCAGGCGAGTCCGACTGCGCAGGCGCTGTCGCGCCGCTCGTTGGCCGTCTCGAAATCGAGGGCGAGGGTGATCATGCCGCCATGCCCCACCCTACGCCTGCGCCACCATGGCCAGCCAATCGGCCTCGCTGACGACCTTCACCTTGTGCTTCTCGGCATCCTTCAGTTTGGAGCCCGCGCCGGGCCCCGCCACGACCAGATCGGTCTTGGCCGAGACCGACCCCGACACCTTGGCGCCGAGCCGCTCGGCGATGGCCTTGGCCTCGTTGCGGGTCATCTGCTCCAGGCTGCCGGTGAAGACCACAGTCTTGCCCGCGAAGGCACTGGCGGACCCGGCGCGCTCCATCGGTTCGGTGCGGACCTCCTTTAGAAGCTCGCGCACCGCCGAGGCGTTGTGCGGCTCGGCGAAGAACTGGATCAGCGCGTCGGTCGCCACGGGGCCGACTTCGCCATCGTCGGCGAAGGCGCGGTAGGCATCCCCCGGGCGCTGGCCCGCCGCCCGTTCCAGGGCCGCGCGGGCCGCATCGAGGTCGCCGTAATGGGCGATGAGACTTTCGCGCTGGCTCGATGTCAGCCGCACCCGCTCACCGGGGGTCGGCTCGGCCCCCTCGGCGGGAAGCCCCGCCTCCATCAGCCGGTCGCGGGTGGTGGGCCCGATGCGCGGCACGGAGGTGAATTCGATCCAGTCCGGCCCGCCCTGTGCCTCGGCCGCAGCCTCGATCCCCGCGATCAGGGCGTCCATGTCCTCGAAGCGCTTGGCCAACGCCTTGGCGGTGGCCTCGCCGATCTGCGGGATGCCCAGCGCGAACACCAAGCGGTTGAGGGGCAGCGACCGGCGCGCCTCGACCCCGGCGAGCAGGTTCTTGATCGCCTTGTCCTCGTCGTCGCCCTTCTTCTTGGCCGCCTTCTTCGCCGGCTCCGCCCCGGCCCGCCGCTCGGCCGCCAGTGCCTCGCGCCGCGCCTCCACGGCCGCCTTCAGCTTGTCGAAATCCAGCCGGAACAGGTCGGCCGGCTGCTTCACGAGCCCCGCTTCGAACAGCACCTCGATATAGGTTTCGCCGAAGCCCTCGATATCGAAGCCGTTGCGCGAGACGAAGTGCTTCAGCCGCTCGACGCCCTGCGCGGGGCAGATCAGCCCGCCGGTGCAGCGGCGCACCGCGTCGAGCTTGCCCGTGCGCGGGTTCACCGCCCGCACCGCTCGACTGCCGCAGGCAGGGCAATGGTCGGGGAACTCGAACGGCTTCGAATCGGCCGGGCGCTTGGTGAGGTCGACGTCCATCACCTTCGGGATCACGTCGCCCGCGCGGACCACCGTCACCGTGTCATCGACGCGGATGTCGCGGCCCTCGCGGATCGGCTCGCCATCGGCGCCGACGCCCTTCACGTAGCCCTCGTTGTGGAGCGTGGCGTTCGACACCACCACGCCGCCCACCGTCACCGGCCGCAGCTTCGCTAGCGGATTGAGGGAGCCGGTGCGGCCGACATTGATGACGATCTCCTCCAGCACCGTCGTCGCCTCCTCGGCGGCGAACTTGTGTGCCAGCGCCCAGCGCGGCGAGCGCGAGACGAAGCCGAGGCGCTTCTGCAGGGCGATGTCGTCCACCTTGTAGACGACGCCGTCGATGTCGTAGCCGAGGTCGGCCCGCTCGGCCGCGATGCCACGGTAATGAGCGAGCATGCCCTCCGTGTCGGTGAAGGTCCGCGTGCGCGGGTTCACCGGCAGGCCCCAGGACGTGAAGCGGTCCAGCACGCCGCTCTGCGTGTCGGCCAGGGATTCGGAGACCTCGCCCCAGGCATAGGCGAAGAAGCGCAGCGGCCGGGAAGCGGTGACCGCCGGATCGAGCTGGCGCAGCGACCCCGCCGCCGCGTTGCGCGGATTGGCGAAGAGCGGCTTGCCGGCCGCCTCCTGCCGGGCGTTGATCGCCGCGAAATCCGCATGCGACAGGTAGACCTCGCCCCGCACCTCGCAGACCTCCGGCCAGCCGCCGCCCTTCAGCTTGCGAGGGATGTCGTTCACGGTCAGCGCGTTGGCGGTGACGTTCTCGCCGACCTCGCCGTCCCCGCGCGTCGCCGCCGTGATGAGGGTGCCCTTCTCGTAGCGGAGAGAGAGGGACAGGCCATCGATCTTCGGCTCGGCGGTGAAAGCCAGGGGCTTGTCCTCGGGCCAGTTCAGGAAGCGCCGCACGCGGGCAACGAACTCCGCGACCTCCTCGTCGGCGAAGGCATTGCTCAGAGAGAGCATCGGCACCGCGTGCCGGACCTTGGCGAATTTCTCGGACGGCTTGGCCCCGACCGAGACGCTGGCCGCACCCGTTCCCGCAAGATCGGGAAAGGCGGCCTCGATGGTTTCCAGCCGGCGGCGCAACCGGTCGTAATCCGCGTCGGAGATTTCCGGCGCATCCTCCTGATGGTAGAGGCGGTCGGCCTCGGCGATGCGCTCCGAGAGGTCGGCGTGCTCCGCACGGGCCTCGTCGGCGGTCATGGAGGCGGATTGGGTCTGCGCGGCGGCCATGCCGGGCTTCTAGCGCATCATGGCCCGTGAGGAGAGAGGCGGATGCGGTGATCGCCGATGTCGTCATCGCCGCGCTGGCCCTCGATCCGGGCCGGATCGCCCACTGCGCCGCGCTGCTGAGTGCAGAGGAGACAGCCCGCGCGGATCGCTTCCTGCGCGAGGCCGACCGGACCCGCTTCATCGCCAGCCATGCGGCCCTGCGTGTGGTGGTCGGGCGGGAATGCGGCCTGCCGCCCGAACGCCTGCGTTTTGCCACCGAATCCACCGGTCGCCCCGTCCTGGCGGAGCCGGCCGGGACGGACCTCGACATCAACCTCTCGCATTCGGGCGACATCGCGCTGATCGGTCTGGTCCGGGGGGCGAGGATCGGCGTCGATGTCGAGATCCGCCGGCCGTTGCCGGATGCCCTGCGTATCGCCCGCAGCCATTTCGCCCCCGACGAGACGGCGGCGCTCGAAGCCCTTCCGCCCAGCTGGCGCGAAGCCGCCTTCTTCGGCCTGTGGACGCGCAAGGAGGCGGTGGTGAAGGCCCTGGGCGCGGGCCTGTCCCAGCCGCTGGCGGGCTTCTCCGTCACCGTTCCCCCGGAGCCGGCGCGGATGCTGCGGATCACGGGAGGGACCGCGCAATGGACGCTCGCCACGCTCGATCCCGGCCCCGGCGCCTGCGCCACCGTGGCGGTGACAGCGGCGGGGGTTGCGATCCGTCGCCAGAGCCGTTCCGCGACCTGGGCGGACAAGTTCGATGCGAAATGATGGCGGAGGCGCTTGCGGCCTGGGGAGGCCACAGCTATAAGCCGCCTCGCCGGTCGCGCTTCACCGCCCCGCCGGCCTTCGGAGTGTAGCGCAGTCTGGTAGCGCACCACGTTCGGGACGTGGGGGTCGCAGGTTCAAATCCTGCCACTCCGACCATTATCTAGTTCGGTTTGGAATGACTGTCCCGACAGTTATCCCGATAGTCAAACCGATCTGCGAAGCCGAAATCCTCGCCGCCCAGGACACTGACGAAGCGCTCATCACGCTCGGCGGGCTGCGGATGTCCGCCGATCCGAGCGCGGTGCCGCTGCTTGAGAAGCCGCTACTGGGAAGCGCGAGCATCTAAAGATCATGCCCAGGCTCTCTCTTCCGCCCTCGGTATACCGATAGCGGAGCTAATTCCGTTACTTAGCGGAGGAGACCCGCGTCTTCAGCATACTTGGGTGCATCCGCAAGTGGCCATCCATCTCGCGCAATGGCTCTCGCCCGCATTCGCCGAGAAGGTGGCAGGGTGGGTCTACGATTGAATGTCCGGCAAGTCGAAGCCCGGCTCCCCAAGCACGCCATCGAGTACTTTCGTCAGCGGGATGCTTTGGCCTTCGAGTACGCGCCCTAGCCAATCGCCGGCCCCAAGGCCGCTCAGAGGACCGCTCGGCCCCGCCCCGATCTGATCACGGGGCGGGGGAGCGTCCGATCTCACCAGCGGGGGCCGGTACGCAACGCGGCCTTGGGGGCACGATGGGTGCTGCCGGTTAGCGGCGGGTGTTGTCGAGCGCCGCCGGATGTCCCGGGCCGGGAACACCGACGACAGATCGAGGTATGTCGCTCTGTAAGAGGCAGACCGGCAGCGAGGCGCTTACGCGCTCTTCAGGTTGCCAGCGCTTTCCTTGCCGCTGCGACGGTCGTTCTCGACGTCGTAGGAGACCTTCTGCCCTTCATTCAGGCTACCCATCCCGGCGCGCTCGACGGCGGAGATATGCACGAACACGTCCTTGCCGCCGTCATCGGGCTGGATGAAGCCGTAGCCCTTGGTCTCGTTGAACCACTTCACAGTGCCAATAGCCATTTAGGTATCCTGGTAGGCGCCGGCGAACCAACGCGGCCCGCCGTGATGTTCGAACGGAGCGACGGACCAGCCCGTTCCCTCCTGCGGTGTGGCCCTGTGCTTCCGTGCTCGTGGAGGCCAGGATCGCCATCGGCATCGATGCCACTTCTAGGATGACCGAGCCCCGATACCTCGGCACCGCCTCCTCTTCAGGCCACGGCGATCCTGTCCCGCGTCATCGCCGCGACCCGCGCCGGGCTTGCGACCGCGAGGGTCGGGAGGTCGGCCCGACAGAGCCAACGAATGCAGCACAGAACGCGATTCCATTGGTCCCCCAATAGGCCTGACGCTCTGCCGTGATGGAGGGTAACGCGCCCAAACCCCCTTTCACGACACGGTGATTGTGCGCCGCACCAACAGTCACATCACTGGCTTAGGACTTGCGGTACTGAGCGCCTGTGAGGCCGCGGATTTGTGCTCGTGGCTGGTACCGGCAAGCTCATGGAACGGCAGGCCCAGCATGGAGCCGATAAATGGCAGCCTACCAAACGTTCGCCAAGTCGAAATCGATGGTCTACGTGGCTTGGCAATTACATTAGTTGTATTGGGGCATATCTCCCAAAGAGTCTATCGTTTTAATTTTGAAGCACACGAAATCGGACCCATCTCGCGGTATATCTTCGATACGACAGGCGCTTCGGCTTCCGGTGTATATCTGATCTTTGTGATAAGTGGGTTTCTGATCAACGGTTCACTGACCAGAGAAATCAATACGGGTAGGTATGAATTAGCCAAATTTTACGCGCGAAGGGTGTTGCGGATTGCGCCGCCTTATCTGATCTTGTTATTCGTGACCAGGCTTGCGCTGATCTCGACGGGTTGGGTGCCTCAACGCGTCACTCAGTTCCAGACACAGCCAACTTCACTGACAGAGAGCTTGCTAGCCAGCAGCTTGTTTCTGCACCAAGTTGTATACGGCACACTGCCACGTCTTTTCCCGCCAGGCTGGACCCTGGAGGTAGAGATGCATTTCTATATTCTTTCACCGCTTCTGTGCCTCGGTTTCGCCCACCTGGCGAACCGGAAGGGCCTTGGTGCCGCCTCGGCTTGGACGCTATCGGCAGGCGGCGTGATTGCTTTGGTCTCCCTCGCCTCCGGGAGTGATCGACTTCAGCACACTCTTCTTGTGTTCATTCCGCTCTTTCTACTCGGGATCGTTGCCAATGCGGTATGGCAAAATGGCTGGCGCCCGACCTCGGCGCTGATGCGTGCTCTCGGCTTCCCAGCCTTCCTGGCCTTCGCGGGGCTTCAGCCTTGGGTATCCGGAATTGGCATGGAAATCGTGGCACGGATGGTGTTGATCGCCATCATGTTCAGTGCTTTGGCTAGCGGTCGCGGCTTCTTTTATTGGCTATGCACCCGTCCCGGCTTGGCCCAAGTCGGCATTGCCTCATATTCCGTCTATCTTGTACACGTTCAGGTCGTGCAAGCCGTGTTTCTTGTAACTGAGAGGTACTGTGGGAGCCTTGGTGGCATCGGCATGGCCATCGTCGTGGCGGTCAGCGTCGTAATGATCAGCGTAATAGCCACAGTCTTCTATTGTATAATTGAAAAACCTCTGCTCGGTTACGCGGCCGCCTTTAGAAAAGGCGTCCCATTGCATGTGAAAAATGCCGTGCGCCGAATGTTAGTCTGACGGCGCTTAAAAATCCTGGAGTTGATTGCGTCTAAAGCGGTGCCCGGGCGAGTTGAATCGCTTCAAGAAAAAGCCCGCACGGTGAAATCCGGGCGGGCTCTTTGCAATCAGCGAGCGTGAGATGCGCTTAAAAGATCCCGGGACGCCCATACCCGTGACCGTAGCCACGCCCATACCCACGGCCGTAACCGTAGCGGTGTCCGTAGCCACGGCCATAACCGTAGCCGCGACCACGGAAGTGCGGGCGGCCGTAGCCACGGTGGCCGTACCCGAAGCGGGGGCCGCCATACCCGTACTGTACTTCGTGCACCGCACTCGCCGTTTCAGGGACGGCGCCGACGCCGATCTGAGCCGCGGATGCCTGGACGGGCGCGAACAGCATGCCGGCCGCAAACAAGCCGGCCGTGAATGTCGGTACGTTGAACAATGGCTTACTCCGGGCCCCACCTGCCAAGCTGCGGTGTGGGCACAGACAAACCCGCCAGCTTGTCGGAGCGTTCCAGTTCCGTATCCGCCTCGCTGTGTAGGCGAGATCGTCTTCTGATGATCGCTGCCGCACGCTACCAATTTACGCCTGAGAACCTCAGGCGAAACGCCGGCGCCGGGTACCAGAAACAACATATTTTATAGTGAACCATTCGTCAAAACTATGATTGGTGTGTCATGGAGTTCGCCATGACAATACGTCGTCGCCTGATCACCGGAATGGTTCTTTGCTGTGCTTTAGCGGCGCCGGCTCAGGCGCAGGACCAGCCAAGAACGACCATAAACGATCCGTTATCGACCGAGAAAGTGCCTAACACGACGGCGGTTGGCCAGACAAAGCCACCGAGTCGCGATGCAAGCCCGACCTCAATAAAAGAAATCGACAAACCGACGTCACGCCAAGTCGTCGATGATGCGATCGCGGCGAAGGTTTGTACGGGGTGTCGGCCCGATCCGGCGACCACCGGAACGCTATCGACGCCGAAAGTCGCGGAAGAGAAGCGGGATGTGAAGCTCGATGAGCTTCGCGCGCTCGCTCCTCCGCAGAAGCAGTCCGATCTCAACACCGTCGAGCTAGCCTCCGCGCACCGGGAGCAAGCCAAGTCGATGGAGGAGAAGACCGACGGGCTTTGGCAATCCTGGCTCGTGTCGGTCTGCGAAGGGTGCGGTGATCAGAAGCCCGCCCGGGCGATACGGTACGAAGAATGGCCCGCCCGCGATGCAGCATCGAAACCGGGATCGGATCAGAAGAAGACGGCGACCGCGAAACCGCACCCGGCCGGCGATGTGAAGGCCGTCGCTCAACGTCATGGCGCCATCGAAGCGGACCTGTCATCCGACAATCTCGAGTCCATCCGCCGTATGCCGGAACGATGACGCCCCCGCCTCATGATACCCCGGCGTCAATGAGGCGTAACTCGGCAGTTCGAATTCGAACCGCTTTCCACCTTGAGCGTTCCCAGGTCGCAACGAGGAGGAAGGCATCATGAAGGTAATCTCTGCGACCGTTTTGGGTTTGGCCCTGCTGAGCGGACTGACCCCGGCGTTGGCGCAGCCCTATGGCGGGCGTGACTATGGATACGACCGGCGCGATTACGACGGCCGTGACCGCGATGACGATCCCCGTGACCGTCGCGGCTACGACCGGGACTATGACCGCGGACCGCGCGGCGGGCGCGGCGACTATGCGTTCGATGAGCGCGAGTATCTGCGCTGCAATCCCGATGTACGCCGGGCGGTCATGGGCGGCCAGATGAGGTCCGGCCTGTTTCATTACCAGACGTACGGACGCCGCGAAGGCCGTCGCCTTAGCTGCTGACGGAGCCGATAGCCCTCTATACTCGGCACGCCCGGCCATAGTGTCGCCGGGCGTGCCGTCATGGCAGTGATACGCTCCGACATTCAGTTGTATTCGATCTCCATTCTGTACACGTAGAAGATCGAGTCCTTCAATTTGAACCAGCGCTGATGCGTCATACGGTCGAATCCGTTGACGCGGTTCGATTTGGCGATGGACCGGACCAGTCGATTGGCCAAAGCCACGCTGTCGATGTCGTAAGCGACCAGTTCCGGCGGACGCCCCACGTCGCCTTTTCGCTCCTTGATGAAAATTGAGTGCGGCATGCTTGTCACCGGCAAACAACGCGATGTCGGTCAACCTACAACCTGTGAGCGAGTTCACGGCGCGAAAGGGTAGGGTGAATAAACTACGAACAAAGAATGCTTTGTTGGGGCAAATCGGAATTTTTGAACGAGTTCTATATGTGATATCTTGGATTTTGAATTCATGCTCGCTCTTAAACGCAGTCTAACGTCTTATCATCGGACAAATAAAGGCAAGATCATAATTCTCTATTTACTACAGGAACCATCCAGAGGCGCGGCTTCTGCAACTCAGAATTGAATCAGGAGGTTGGGCGGGGAAACTGGAGGCTTTGATGTCCACATCTCCACTTTCCGTTCTCGGTTCGTCTTCGCGATCTCTCGAATGGCTCGGCGGGCCGGGCGCATTCTTGTCTTCGACGGCTCTCTCGACGTCACAACTCGGTAGCCTCGGTCCGATTGCGTCCCTGGTCGAAGGCGCGACCGATGCCGGTGCCGGCAATGCCGATCCGTCGCCGCTCCCGGATGCCCTCTCGGCGCCAGCCAACCAGATCGTCCTCGACACCCATGCGCAACTCGAGACCGTCGGCCATGAGGTCGCCCCCGCGAACGGGCCGCTTCACGGGCTGACTGCCCTGGGCGAGACGATCGGGCTCGGCCATCTCGGCGAGAACGGCAATCTACTGACCGATCTCGGCGGCGTCACCGCGAACCCGGCCGATGCCGGAAACCTCGCCCCGATCCTGAACGATGCGGGAAACGTCGCCACCAGTGCCAATGGGCTGGCCGATACGGTCGCAGCGGCGCCGGCGGCCGGCAACGGCCTTGTCGGCAGCGGCAGCGTTCTTGCGCCGGCGGAGACGATCCTCAATCAGGCGGTGCTCCAGACCCATGCCACCCTGGAGGAGGCCGGGCATCAGAATCCCGTGCTCAATGCGCCGCTCCATGCGGTGACGGGCCTCGGCGAGACGGTCGGGCTCGGCCATCTCGGTGAGGCGGGCACGCTGCTGACCGATCTGTCCACGCTGCCCGGCTCCGTCCTGGGCGGCGGCGGGCTGACCTCGGTGAGCCCGGTGCTGACCGATCTTGCCCATGCCTTCGGCGCGACCGACACCCTGGTGGGCTCCCTGACTGGGACGCTAGGCAATGGCGGCCTTCTGGCCGGCGATGGGCCGCTGGCGCCGGTCACCAGCCTCGCCAACACCGGCATCCTCAATTTTCACACGAGCCTCGAGACCGTGGGGCACGAGGTGGCGCCGCTGAACGATACCATCCATGGTCTGACCGGCCTCGGCGAGACCATCGGGCTCGGCCATCTCGGGCAGAGCGGTACCCTGCTCACCGATGTCGCGGCCCTGCCGGGCGGGCTCGTCGAAGGGCAAGGCCTTTCCGCGCTGGCGCCGATCCTGTCCGATACCGGGGCGGTAGCGGGCGCGGCCGGCACTCTCCTCGGTGGCGTAACCGGCCTCGCGAGCAGTCTCGGCGGCGAGGGAACGCCGCTGGGCGGAACGGGCAGCCTGCTGGGTCAAGGCGCTCCGGCGCAGCCGGTGGCCGATCTGGCCAACCAGGTGATCGACGGGGTGCACGCGAACCTGGAGCAGGTCGGCCACGCCATGCCGGTCCTCAACGATCCCGTCCATTCGGTGCTCGGTCTCGGCAACACCCTCGGGCTCGGGGAGCTGGGCGAAACCAGCAATCTCCTGACCGATGCTGCGAACCTGCCCGGTGCGGTCGCGGGCGGCAACGGGACCACGGCCATCGGCCAAGCGGTCGCGGATGCCGGGCATGGGATCGGGGCGGCGAGTGGCGTGGTCGGCTCGTTAACGGGCCTCCTCGCCAATGCCGGATCGGGCGGCGCGGGGGCTCCGCTCGGCGGCCTGCTCGGAGGGCTGACGGGCGACGCGGCGGGCAGCCATCCGCTGGTCAACCTCTCGGCCGGCCCGGCGACGGCGACACCCGCCGCCGACGTCGCCGTCCTGTCGCCGGGCACGGACGCCTCCCACACCGTCCAGGCGAGCGCGCTGACCGCACCGGCCGGCGAGCCGAGCGCCGTCAGTGCCAACCTTCTCACGGGGGACCACATCGCCTTCCCCGCGACCGGTGCCACGGCCGATTCCCTCGTCGGGCAGCTTCACGACATCGTGCCGGTGGCGACGGCCGCTCCGGCCGAGGCCGGAGCCTCGCACGACCTGATGGGCGATCTCGGCCTCGCCTCCCTCGACCTCGGCGGCCATGCCCAAGCCGCTCATGCCGATCCGATGGCGCATAGCGCGACGACGGGCATCCACCTGCTCGGCCTCTGAGCCCCGGAGCCCCCGCCACACACCGTGGCGGGGGCCACCCGACCGCACTGTCCCCCGCACCATCGAGAAGCTGGAGTTGCGTCCGTGAGCGACGAGCGTGAGGTGCGTGCCGCGACACGGCGGGAATTCTGGGCGGCGGCCTGGGCCGGACGCGCCTCCCTCGTGACGGTCATGGTCGCCAGCGGCCTCGTCAACGTGCTGATGCTGACAGCGCCGATCTTCATGCTGCAGGTCTACGACCGCGTGTTGCCGAGCCGCAGCGTCGCGACGCTGGTGGGCCTCGCCGGCATCGCGCTGATCCTGTTCCTGATCCAGAGCATCCTGGAAATCTTCCGCGCCCGGATCCTCGCCCGGTTCGGACGCCTCGTGGAGGAGCGGCTCGGCGGGCGCATCTTCCGCACCCTCCTGGCGCGCGGCGCCGAGATGCCCCGCACCGACGACGGCCCCCAGGCCCTGCGCGACCTCGACACGGTGCGCGGCTTCCTCGCGAGCCTCGCCTTCACGGCGTTCTTCGATCTGCCCTGGGTGCCGCTCTACATCGCCGTGTGCTTCCTGTTCCACCCATGGCTCGGCACGGCCATCGCCGCCGGTGCGGTGCTGCTGTGCCTGCTGACCCTGGTGACCGACTGGGCCACCGCCGCCTCGACCCGCGAGGGCGTGCGCGTGGTGGGGGAGCGCCGTGCCTTCATCGACATGGCGCACCGGACGGCGCCCCTCCTGTCGGCGCTCGGCATGCGCGCGCGGATGACGGCGCTCTGGCAGGCCCGGACGAACCGAACGCTCGATACGGCGATCACCAGCAACGACCTCGCCATCGGCTTCGGCGCCGCCGCGCGCCTGACGCGCACCGTGCTCCAATCGGGCATCCTCGGGCTCGGCGCCTATCTGGTGGTGCGGGAAGAGGCGACGGCGGGGGTGATGCTTGCCGCGACCGTCCTCTCGGCCCGCGCCCTGGCGCCGGTCGATCTTGCCATCGCCAACTGGAAATCCTTCTCGGCGGCGCGCCAAGCCTGGACCCGGCTCGTCGTCTTCCTGCCCCGGCGGGAGCCGGCCGCCCTCACGCCCCTCCCAGCCCCGCGGGAAAGCGTGCGGATCACCGCCCTGACCATCGCCGCGCAGGGCACGGACACGCTGGTTCTCCACGACGTCAACGTCGCCATGGCCCCCGGAAGCGCGCTGGGGGTGATCGGCCCCAGCGGGTCCGGCAAATCGACGTTCGCCCGCGCCCTGGTCGGCCTCGTCCGTCCCAGCCGGGGAGTGATCCGCTTCGACGGCGCCGCCATCGACCAATGGGACCCCGACGCACTCGGACGCGCGGTGGGCTACCTGCCGCAGGATATCGAGATGTTCGACGGCACCATCGCCCAGAACATCACGCGGTTCGACCTGGATCCCGACCCGGAGGCCCTTCTCCGCGCATCGCGGGCGGCGGGCGTCCACGACGTCGTGCTGCGGTTGCCGGGCGGCTACGATGCGCGCGTCGGGCCGGGGGGCCTCGGCCTGTCCGGCGGCCAGCGGCAGCGGATCGCCCTGGCGCGGGCGCTCTACGGCGACCCGTTCCTCGTCGTGCTCGACGAGCCGAATTCCAACCTCGATGTCGAGGGCGACCGGGCCCTGTCGGCCGCCGTGCAGGCGGTGAGGGCCCGGGGCGGCATCGCCGTCGTGGTCGCGCACCGGCCGAGCGCCCTCACGGCGGTGGACCGGATCCTCGTCCTCGCCGACGGCCGGGTGCAACTGCACGGGCCGCGCGACGACGTGCTCGCCAAACTCAACGCGCTGACGCGGCAGGTCCCGACGAGGGTCGCATGACGAAGCCCGACACGCCCACGGCCGCCGCCGATCCCACGGGCGGCACGCGTCGCTCGCTCCGGCGCCACATCGCCGGGGTCGGCGCCATCATCGCGGTGGCCCTCGGGGCGGGGGCCTGGACCGGGGCGACGGAACTCTCCGGTGCCATCATCGCCTCCGGCTCCCTCGTCGTGGAGAGCAACATCAAGAAGGTCCAGCATCCGACCGGCGGCGTGGTCGCGGACCTGCTGGTGGAGGAGGGGGCGCGGGTGCAGGCGGGCGATCTCCTGATCCGGCTCGACGCCACGACGGCGCGGGCCACCTTCGACAGCGTGAGCAAGAGCCTGTGGGAGATCGCCGCCCGCAACGCCCGCCTGGAGGCCGAGCGCGACGGCCGAGACGCGGTCGCCTTCCCGGCCGATCTGGCGGAAGCGGGGGCGGAGGTCGCCCGGATCGTCGAGGGCGAGCGCAAGCTGTTCCGCTTCCGGCGCGATGCGCGGGACGGCCAGAAGGCGCAGTTGGAGCAGCGGATCGGGCAGTTGCGCGAGGAGATCAAGGGGCTCGAAGAGCAAGCGGCCGCCAAGGAGCAGGAGACGGCGATCATCGGGCGCGAATACGAGGGCGTCGAAGGCCTTTGGAAGCGCAATCTCGTCCAGCTCAATCGGCTCACCAGCCTGGAGCGGGACATGTCCCGCCTGAAGGGCGAGCGCGGCGTCCTCGTCGCGACCATCGCCCAAACCAAGGGCAAGATTTCCGAGACCGAATTGCAGATCATCCAACTGGAGCAGAACCTCCGCAGCGAGGTCGCGAAGGAACTGGCGGAGAACAGGGCCAAGGCCGCGACCCTGACCGAGCAGAAGATCACCGCCTTCGACCAGTTGCAGCGCATCGAGATCCGCGCGCCGCAGACGGGCTACGTGCATGAGTTGTCCGTGCATACCCGCGGCGGGGTGATCACGCCCGGCGAGCCGATCATGCTCATCGTCCCCACGGCCGACTCCTTGGTGGTGGAGGTCCGCGTGGCGCCCCAGGACATCGACCGATTGCAAACCGGGCAGGCGGCCGGCCTGCGCTTCCCGAGCTTCGACCAGCGCACCACGCCGGAACTGAACGGGCGCGTGAGCCGCGTCGCCGCCGACGTGAGCGAGGACAAGCGGACAGGGAGCTTCTACTATCTCGTTCGCCTCGGCGTCACGAAGGACGAACTCGGCCGGCTGGACGGGGCGAAGCTGATCCCCGGCATGCCGGTGGAGGCCTTCATCCGCACCGCCGACCGGACGGTCCTGTCGTACCTGACGAAGCCCCTGGTCGATCAGGCCCGGCGCGCCTTCCGCGAGAAGTGAGGGGCCCGGCGGGCGAGCCGACGTTCAGGCGATCACCGGTATCCGGCGGCGACAAGCTTCAGCGAGAGACGACGATATGGGCCTTGCTCATGATCGTCTCGATGGTCGTCTGATCTTCCTGAACCTCGAAGTTGCTGATCAGCCTGCCTTCTTTGTTCCGTGTCGCCACGGTGTGGAGGATGCTGCCGCCGTTGAATCGATGGTCTATTCGGACGATCTGGTCTGTATTGACGAGAACCTTGTGGTTCGTGCTGTCCGTCAGCTCAATCCAAGCCATTGACGCCTACTTGTAAGATCGCGCGAACCACATCTCGCTTGCCCTCACTGCACGCCGCCTTCATCCTCGTTCAAACCGGCGGCCTTGGCGGCCTGGAGTACATCGGGGCCGCTTTTGACAAGCTGGAGGCCGCGCGAACTTCCGGTGACCGTGTCTTCCAGAATGCGTCGCGCGTCCGAGAGCGCTTTGGCGATCACCAGACACTGCACCTGCGCCATTCCCTTTGGCGCGCTGGCGTCGGGGCGGTCCCAGGTGAAGCGGAAGCCCGTGTATGCAAGATCAGTCATCCCGCACAATGCCACGCTCACCCGCCGCGACCAAGCCGGAACGCGCCGGGCGGACCCCTGATCTCCTCGCTGGTATAAGGACGATTACGCCACGCGGAGTTGTTCGCGCGGCGTGATCAGCGAGTGATACGCGGAGATCGGCAGCGGCTTGCCGCGCAGGTAGCCCTGGAATTCCGCACACTGATGCTGTGCCAGGAACGCGAGTTGGTTCTCCGTCTCGATCCCCTCGGCGATCACCGGAACGTTCAAGCTGTTCCCGAGGCTGATGATGGCCCTGACGATCGCGGCCCCCTTATCGGTGATGCCGATCTGACCGACGAACGAGCGGTCGATCTTGATCTTGTCGAACGGAAACGCCTGCAGCGTGGCCAGCGAGGAATAGCCGGTCCCGAAATCGTCGATCGAGATCCGGACGCCGAGGGCCTTCAAGTCACGCAAAATCTCCTGCGACCGCGCCGTCCGTTCGAGGAACAGGCTTTCCGTCACCTCAAGTTCGAGGCGGCTGGACAGGAGCCCGGTTTCGTCCAGCACCTCGCGAACGAGGTCGCACAGATTGGCCTGCCGGAACTGGGCGATCGACAGATTGACTGCGATGCCGAGGGGCTGCGCCCAGGTGGCGGCATTGCGGCAGGCCTCGCGCAGCACCCATTCGCCGAGCGGCAGGATGAGCCCCGTCTCCTCCGCCAGCGGGATGAATTGCACGGGCGAAATCGGCCCGAGAACCGGGTGCGTCCAGCGCAGGAGCGCTTCGAACCCGCAGGCCTCGTTCGTCGCGACGTCGAACTGTGGCTGGTAATGCAGCTCGAACTGGTTCGTCCCGAGGGCCGCCTTGAGATCGAGGGCCAGTTGCTGGCGCTCGCGCGCGGCCACGTCCATCGCCGGCTCGTAGAAGCGATAGCCGCCCTTGCCCTCGTTCTTGGCGTGGACCAGCGCCATGTCGGACGCCGTGAGAAGGCGTTCATAGGTGTCGCCGTCGCCGGGGTAGGAGGCGATGCCGATGCTGCAACCGATGTCGATCTGCCGCTCACCCTCCGCGTAAGGGATACAGAGCGCATCGATCACCGCTTGCGCCGCCACGGCCGGCGTCTTGACCGCGTCGAAGTCGGTTGCCAGCACGGCGAACTCATCGCCGCCGAGGCGGGCGGCGATGCAATTCTGGCCGAGGAGATCGCTCAGGCGTGTGGCGACGTCGGTGAGCACATGGTCCCCGGCAGGATGGCCGAACATGTCGTTGACCTGCTTGAAGCCGTCGAGGTCGAGGCAGAGCAGGGCGAACTCACCGCCCGACGCGGCGCAATTGGACAATTTCCGCGCGACCAACTCCTCGAACTGGATGCGGTTGGGCAGTTTCGTCAGCACGTCGTGGGTGGCCAGGTAGCGCAGGCGTTCCTCGCTCCGGCGCCGCTCGGTGACGTCCTCGTGGGTGCACACCCAGCCTCCGCCGGGGACGGGGGCGCGCAGGACGCTGATGTCGCGATGGGTGTTCGTCTGGACGATGACCGGCGAGACAGATTGGGCGTCGCCATCGGGCGAAGTCGCCACGCTGTCCCAATTGCCCATCGTCGTCCCCCGAAGGCTCAGGAGATAGCCGCGGACGTCCTCCGCCCTGACGCCTGGCTGCCGGAGGTGATCGGGGATGTCGTAGAGCTCGACGAAGCGGCCGTTCATAACGACCAGCCGCTGATCGGCGTCGAAGAGGCAGAGGCCCTGGATCATGTTGTCCAGCGCGACGCCGAACCGCTCGTAATGCGTCCGCAACTCGCGCTCGCCGCGCACGCGTTCCTCGGCACCCGCCATGCGCCGGTCGGCCCGCGCCTGCCGCAGGAGGAGCAGGAGAAGGCTGCCGATACACGTCACCAGGAGGATCCCCGCCATCCCGACGGCGAACGCCTGTCGGCGGAAGGGAGCGAGGCTCACATCGGTCGTGCGGCTGATGCTGAGGATGATCGGATAGCGGGCGAGGGCCTTCGTCGCGATGAGGCGTTCGAGGCCGTCGATCGGGCTGACGTTGCGCAGAACGCCGCCGGCCGGATTCTTGGCCGCGATCAGGGCAGCGCCCGTGGTCGAGAAGACCTTGCCGACGATGTCCTCGCGGCGAGGATGGCGGACGAGCAGCAGGCCGTCGTTGCGGAACATCGAGACGACGGCGTCGTCGCTGGGCGAGATTTGCGCGTAGAGGCGTTCGAAGTAGCCGAGTTCGACCGCGCCGAGGACGAGCCCGAGAAACGTCCCATCGGGGGCCGTGATCTTGCGGGCGATGTAGATGGTCCAGGCGCCGTCACCCCGGTTGCGCACGGGCTGGCCGATGAAGCGCCGCAGCGCGGGGTCCGCCGCGAGCGCCTTGAAGTAATCCCGGTCCGAGATGTCGACATCCGGGATCGGCCAGTATCGGCTGAAGTTGAGAAGCTTGCCGGTGTGATCGATGATCGTGATGGCATTCACCTGCGGCAGCGCCGCGATGCGGGCCTTGAGGCCGTTATGCAGGGCCTCCCGGCGAGCCATCGCGGCATAGGTCGCGGGCGTCGCGACCTTCGCATCCGTGAAATCCTGTATGATCGCGTCCTGCACCATCTCCATGGCTTGGAGCGAGCGGTCGGCCTGATCGGCAAGCATGGTCGAAAGCCCGACCAGATTGTGCTCGACCTCGTCCACCGCTTGGCGATGGATGTCGGCGAGGAACAGGCTCGCGCCCAAAGCGATCAAGATTGTCAGGACGACGAATGCCGCCACAAGCACCGCGACCGGTCGGTGGTGAGAAGCAATGATCGACCTGACCTGCGGCACCGGGAGCCCGCCCACCTTTTCCCAAGCGTAAGACTTACCAGTGTCAAGTTACTTGGACGTTTAGAGACCATAACATGGGCTAGTTTGCCGCGCTGTCGGCAAAAACGACATTCAATGAACAGTTAATGTTGGAGATGACCGGCCCCGGGGGAGCCGGTCATCTTCGAGGTCACGCCGCACGCACGGTCGTCAGGAACCGCCCGACCTCGGCGGCGAGGTGTTCGGATTGGCGTGACAGCTCGGAGGCCGAGCCGAGCACTTGGCTCGCGGCCGCTCCGGTCTCCTCGGCCGCTCCGGCAACGCTGGCGATGGTGCTAGTGACCTCGCCGGTGCCCTGCGCGGCTTGCGAGACGTTTCGGACGATCTCCTGCGTGGCCGCACCCTGCTCCTCGACGGCGGCGGCAATTGAGGTCGCCACGCCGCTGATCTCCCGGATCCGCCCGGTGATGCCCGTCATCGACGTCACGGCTTGGCTCGTGGAGGATTGAATCCGCAGGATTTGCCCGGAGATTTCGTTCGTCGCCTTGGCGGTCTGCTCGGCGAGCGCCTTCACCTCGGAGGCGACCACCGCGAAGCCCTTGCCCGCGACTCCGGCCCGCGCCGCCTCGATGGTGGCGTTGAGGGCGAGGAGATTGGTCTGGCCGGCGATGGTCGAGATCAGCCCGACGACATCGCCGATGCGGGCGACCGCTTCGCTGAGTTCCTGCACGCGGAGGCCGGTCTGGTCGGCTTCGTTCACCGCGAGATGCGCGAGGCTCGCGGAGCCCTGCACCTGCCGGCCGATCTCCTGCACCGACGTGCCGAGTTCTTCGGCAGCAGCGGCGACGGTGTTGACGTTCGAGGCAGCTTCCTCCGCAGCCGCCGCGACGGTGGTGGATTGCGCGGCGGTCTCCTGGGCGGTGGCGGTCATCTGCTGGGCGGTGGCCTGGAGTTCCGTGGCCGAGGACGACACCATGCCGACGATGCCGCCGACGGCGCGCTCGAAACTGTCGGCAAGCTCGATCATGGTGCGCTTTCGCTCGGCGACGGCGGCCTCGTCCGCGCGGCGCTTGACCTCGGCCTCCTCCGCCGCCTTGCGGGCGACCATGGCCTTGATGCCCTCCACCGCCTTGCCGACGGCGCCGATCTCGTCGCCCCGGGCGGCTTCGCGGATTTGGGCGTCGATCTCGCCGCGCGCCATCCGCTGCAGCACGGTGACGAGGCTGCCGAGCGGGCGCGTGATCTGCGCGATGATCGTATAAATGCCGTAGGCGATGCTGAGAGCGGCGAGACCGAGCGCAACCAGGAGCGCGAGGCGCGACCAGCCGGCGGTCACCTCGGAGCGCTTGAACTCCGCTTCGGCTTCCCGGACCTGCAACGCGCTGAGTTTGTTCAGCGTGGCGTTGGTGGCCTGCATGCTCAGAAGCAGATCCGCGTGGGTGGTGTCGAAATCCGAGCCGGTCCCGGCGGCGACCCGCTTCAGAATCTCGGCGACGACGGCGTCGTTCCGATCGATCTTGCCCTGCAGGTCCTTGGCGAGGATGGCCTCTTCCGGTGTAAGGCTGGTAGCCAGATAATCCGCCCACTCCGCGTGGAGCTTCGTCAGATCGCGCTCGATCTTCTCCCTGGCCTGGGCCAGCTCGATCTTCTTGCCGCGCAGCAGGCGCGAGGCATCGATCAGGTCGTCATAGGCATCGCGGATGACGCTGAACTGCCGGAGACAGACGACACGATCATCGAAGACGGTCTTGAGACTCTGATGACTCCAATGGAGGGCGAAATTGCCCAGCGTGGCCGTTGCGAGCAAAACCAGGCCAAGGCTGGCGAGCAACGCGATGAGGCGGAGTTTGATGGTCATTTGCATGCGGTGGACCTTTGAGGCTCCGGAACCCAGGGCCCAGCACGGGCAGGCCAAGGGCGAGCAGTCACGTTCAAGTCCCGCCAACTAACTTTGGACCACTTAAGATTTTTCTCAAGGATCACTACAAGTAAGAGGCGCAGGTAGGGATCTCGGACTTGTGATACATAATCTGTAATGAAGATTGTACAACTTTAAAGCGATGGAGCAGGAGGGCGCCGATCGCAAACTACTCGCGATGCAAGGGCAGCAATTACCGCAAGTTGCAATCGCGTCGTGAGAACCACTTGCCGCGCATTGCTGCTGCGCGCGTGGCGGAGTGTCCCATTGAGCAGGACACTTCGCACCCGTTCGATACGGCCTCGCGGACGACGGACTCTGGAGGGCCGCTGTTCGACAGAGCCGCCGGATGACTACGCCGCGCGCACGGTCGCCAGGAAGCGGGCGACTTCGGCCGTCAGGTGCTCGGACTGCCGCGAGAGTTCCGAGGCCGCGCCGAGCACCTGCGTGGCGGCGGCCCCGGTCTCCTCGGCCGCTTGCGCCACGCCGGTGATGTTG